>CAVPHJ010000003.1:0-477557 GCA_963704245.1 uncultured delta proteobacterium | reverse complement strand
ACCGAACCCGTCCGGGCAACTGCATGATATCCAGCGTGAAAGGGAAGTTCAGGGGCGTGTCAGGAAAGTTTCGGCCGCCGATCAAACGGGCTCGACACTCGTCCTGGTCCTGCTGCTGTTGGGCTTGGTTTCCGTTCTGGGGGCAGCAGCCACCACGACCTCCTCTATTGAACTGAACATCTCCGGGAATGACAAACTGTACAAGGAGAATCTTTGCCGAGCCGAAGCCGCCGCCATGGAATCCGCCCAGCGGATCAAGAACGAGGAGGGGCTTGCCCTCAGGAAAAGAACGCTGGTGTGGTTGCATCCCGAAGGTGCCGCTCATTACATGGAAGAACCCGCAAACTGGAATGACGGCAACTCGGCCTTGTCCGGGATCGAGGCCGGATGAAATACGCTGCCGTGGATGAAGGAATAGAGCGCGGAGCTTCTCTCGATCTCGGCAGCTCCACCGTCCGGCGGTTTGCGGTCTACGGCCGTGCGGAAAAGGGTAACGGGCTGGCCATGATCAAAATAGGTTACAGAAAACGGTTCTAGTTGACGTTCTCTTCTGTCACAAAAAGACGATACCGCCGAGAGTGATCGCCATGAGGTCTGTCTGCCTGAGAAAAACACACCGCTATCCAAGGCCCCGAGCGCGGAAACCCCTGTTGGGCGTGATCTTGATGGGTCTGCTGGTCCTGCTGGCTCGGCCGTCAACGAACTGGGCGCAATGTATCGCCATCAGCGATATCCCCATGGATACCAAAGTGGAGGCGGCTCCGCCCCTGATCATGTTTATCCTCGACAACTCGGGCAGCATGGACTGGGAGGTCATGACCGCTGAAAATGATGGCAAGTTCCAGGAGCACGAATACCTGTACAACAACCCGGGCGATAACGCTTATGTCTCTCCGAGCAGCAACAGCGACGTTCTCTCCGGAGCCAACCGCGGCCAATGGAAGGCCCAGTGGGCCGGCTACAACCGGATCTTCTACAATCAGAGGCAGGACTATCAGCCCTGGCCGCTGATGCCTCCGGCTGACCCAAGCACACCGCGGTCCAACCCGATTCATGCCAGCCCGACCTTGGATCTGGCGGCGGAATACCTCCCGGTCAGCACGGACATCATCGTGGACAACGACGCCGCGGGTTTCACCCGCTCCGCTGGCTGGGCTAGCTATACGGCAGAAACCGATTATGAGGAGGACTATTTCTACATCAATGACAGTGCCGGAAGCCGCTGGGCCAAATGGACCCCGAATTTGCCCGTCAGCGGAGCTTACGAGGTTTTCGCCTGGTGGGTTGTAAGCAGCAGTCGAAGAACGGATGTCTCCTACACGATCTATCACCAGGGGGTGGAATCCACGGTCGGCGGATTCAACCAACAACTCAACGGCGGCAAATGGAATTCGCTGGGAGTCTACAACTTCAATGCGGGAACTTCCGGGTGGGTGAGAATCAACGCGGCGGCTCCAGGGGTCAGCACCTATTGCGCGGATGCGGTAAAATTCGTCGCGGCCGTTCCCCGCCCATCAGCATCAAGAACGCGCATTACTATACCTTGGATGATACGAACGGCAATCGACAGCAAGACAGCGGGGAAGCCCTGTATCTGGTGAACTTCGTTGCCGGGGCCCGGCAGTACTATCGGGTAAACGACCTGGACGGAGACGACCTTGTCGACGCCGGCGAACTCCTTCCCGTCGCTGATCTCCCTGAACCGCTGAGACCCGCATTTCACGATGAACAGGGGGGCTTTGTCCGGTACAAGAGCGATGCCGAGGATCTGCAGAATTTTGCGAACTGGTATTCCTATTTCCGCCGCCGGGAATTGACCGCCAAGGCGGCCGTTGCCAGCGCCATTCACACACTTCACGGGGTCAAGGTCGGGTTCTACAGCATCAACAGCGGCCTGAGGCAAGCGGTGCTGCCGGTGAAGCTCTTTTCCTCCAGCCTCATTGTCGACAACATGGACAGCGGCTACAGCGAGAGCGGCAGCTGGGGCGAGTCGGGGGCTGCGGACGAGTACCGGGACAGTTCCCGCTACACCTCCTCCAGCGGCAGCTATGCCACCTTCACCCCCAATATCCCCGAAACAGGCGAATACAAAGTATACGGCTGGTGGGACTACTACAGTACCCGGGACACCAATGCCCTCTACACCGTCACCCATGCGTCGGGCACCAGTTCCCACAGAGTCAACCAGCGACAGAACTACAGCCAGTGGACGCTGCTCGGCACCTACACGTTCAATGCGGGGACCTCCGGATATGTGAGCGTCAAACGGGACAGCCAAAGTACCAGCTCGAGCACCAGCGCCGACGCGGTGATGTTCGAGCCCAGCACCGGCAGTGTCAACGTCGATGAAACCAACACCCTGCTCAATCTCCTGTACGGGTTGGATTCAAACGACAACACACCATTGCGCAACGCTCTCAAAGCCGTGGGGCAGTATTATCATCAGGTAGGAACCAGCACCCTGGGGTCTTCTCCTTTTGCGGACGAGGCCTCCGGCGGCGGTTGCCAACAGGCATTCGCCATCGCCATGACGGACGGTTACTGGAACGGGAGCAGCCCCCGGTGTGGGCAACCAGGACGGTCCGGTGGGAAGCCCCTATGGCGATACCTTCTCGGATACCCTGGCAGATGTGGCCATGAAATATTACAAGAATGACCTGGCACCGGACCTCGACGATTCGGTGCCGACGAATTCCTGTGACCCGGCCACCCACCAGCATATGGTGACCTACTCGGTTTCCTTTGGAGTCACGGGTGAACTGAACCCGGCGGATTATCACTCCTGCCTGCTTGACGGCAGCACGCCTACGTGGCCGAATCCCACGGTCAATTGCGACGCGTGTCCAAAGAAAATCGATGACCTTTATCATGCGGCCATCAACGGCCGCGGCCTTTTTTTCAGTGCCGCCGATCCCCAGGAGCTCATCGACTCCCTGAAGGAGCTCATGGAGAGCATTGAAGCGCGGGTTTCTTCGGGCGCTTCGGCAACGGTGAACGGCGAGGAGTTGGGTACCAATACCGTATTGTATCAATCCAGCTACGTTTCAGGCGCCTGGCGGGGCGATGTTACGGCCTATCCGGTGGATCCCGCGACCGGCGAGGTCAAACGGGAAAGCGAACATGTCATCTGGAAGGCAGCGGACCAGCTTCAGCTCCAGAGTTGGGAGAACCGCAATATTGTCACCTATAACGGCCTGGACAGCGCTTACCCGTTTCGTTTTGATTATTTGACCTCTGCCCAGAAGACAGGCCTCGACCCTGCCTGGCCAAGCGATCCGACTCTCGCCCAGAGCACCGTGGAATACCTCAGAGGAAGGGAAATCGAGGGTTTTCGAGCGCGCACCAAGAAACTGGGGGATGTGGTTCATTCCGCCCCCCTGCTGGTGGGGAACACGATTTTCGTCGGAGCCAACGACGGGATGCTGCACGCCTTCGATGCGGCCTACGGAAATGAGCGGTTCGCCTATGTCCCGAATCTGGTTTTCGAGAGGCTCAGGTTTCTGAGGGAAACCAACTACCACCACCTTTTCTTTGTGGATGCCACACCGACGGCGGCTGTGGCTGTCGGAAGCGAGGACAAGGCCATCCTGATAGGGGGGCTTGGAAAGGGGGGAAAGGGGTATTTCGCCCTCGACATCACGAATGCCGACTCCGTCACCGGCTCGACCGGCGAGACAGACGTGGCCGAGATGGTCCTGTGGGAATATCCTCGCGCTGGCGTGGGTGATGACGATCTGGGGTATTCCTACAGCAAAGCCTACACGGTTCAGTCCTACGCCACCGGGAATGACTGGATCGTGGTTTTCGGAAACGGGTATGACAGCCCCAACGGGCATGCGGTACTCTATGTACTTGACCTGGAAGGCAATATTTTGAGAAAGCTGGACACCGGGGCCGGAAGTTGTAACGGGCTTTCCACTCCCTCCCTGGTGGACGTGGACAACGACTACCGCGTGGATTATGCCTATGCCGGCGATTTGAAGGGGAATCTGTGGAAATTCGACTTGCGGGATCCGGACCCGGCCAACTGGGCGGTTGCCTTCAGCGCCGGTGGGATTCCGCAGCCCCTTTTTCAGGCGGTTGGGCAGTCGATTACGGCGAAACCCGACGTGATGCGGCATTGTGTGAAACACGGGTATATGGTCGTGTTTGGAACCGGGCGCTATCTGGGGGACAGCGACCGCGGAGACGACTCGGTGCAGACCTTGTATGGCATCTGGGACTACGGCGATGACGACGATGACGATGAATACCTGGGAACCTTTGTCAGAGGGGCCAGCCCCCAACTCGCCAACCAACCAGCCCACGTGGAGCTCCTGGAACAAACCGTCGCCGATTATAGGACCATCGGCGGCCGGAGGGTGCTCACCCTAAGCGGCATCCCGGCAAACTGGAAGACCACTGTGCTGACGGGGGGAAGTTGCGGTGCCGGGGAAGAAGGCCTGGAGGACTGCGACCCTGACGGGGTAGGCGAAAACCCGGACCCGCTTGCCCATGCCGGTTGGTTCTTCGACCTCTCGCTGGGGGAGAAAGGGTCATCCGGGAAAACATGATCAGGGAGGCCAAAGCGATCTTTGTGTCGACTATCCCCAACGAATCCCCATGCTCCGGGGGTGGTGACTCCATGGTCTATGAAATGGATGCCTGCAGCGGCGGACGTCTCGCGCAGCCCCAGTTTGACATGAACAGCGACCGGTTGATTGATGAAAGCGACAAGGTGGAGATTACCGAGGAAGGCGGGACAGAACAAGTGCCCCCAACCGCACTGAGCTTCTCCGGAGTGCTCTACCCCCCGGTCTTACTCCGCATGCCCGATGGGAAGAGAGAGATCAAGATCTTCAGCACCTCGGCCGCAACCCTGGTGAGCCTTTATGAAACTGCAGAAAAACGTGGCATCTTCTACTGGATGGAAATCACGGAATGAGGCAGGGGCACTGGACACAAAATGAAACCAGCGAAGCGCCATAGCGCGGTCTCCCACAGTTGCATCAGAGAACCGATGCGGGACCGGGCCAGATTGCATTGGCCTTGCCGACTCGGGATGGTTCTGTTCCTTTTGCTCCTGTCTGTCGGTTTGCGGGCCTACGGAGCAGAGGAACCTCTGCCGGAGGGCGCTGGGCGGCCGGCTTTCTATCCGCAGGAATTCGACGGCATGGGACGAATAGACCGACTGGAGGGGCGCGAAATCGTCATTGATGACTCCCTGTACCGGCTGGCGCCCGGCAGCAATTTCGCCACCCCGCGCGGGGATCATGCATCAAGGGCTGGATTTCGTGTCGGCAGCTATGTAGGCTTTGTGCTCAACGCAACGGGAGAGATCCGATCCCTATGGCTGATCCGTCATTAGACCGAACCTTCAACCGGGTTCCCGAGTGAGGGCACTGCGATGCGAGGCACACGGTTCCTCGGCCTGGTGCTCGAGCTGGCATCTGGTTTGATTCTGTGCCTGAGCGTCGGCAGCATTGCGGCGCACGACATCCAAACCGGGATCACAGGAGTCATCATGGGAACCGCCTGCCTGCTTATCGGTCGCCAAGCGCGATCCCTCTGAAGAGCACTGCTGATTCGATCGGCGCTGCCTCGCCGCCGCTTGACATCTTATCCCATTCCTGTATGATCTAATTCCAAATCCCCTCATCTCAGTCCACTGACAGCGAAAACCTGAAACCACACCCTTGAACCTCTTGTGGGAAACCATGCACGCTGGTTTCCGGAGGATCCTGTTGGAAAGGGCCTCCAGCGACACGACCGGGTCCACAGCGGCGCTCGTGTTTCGGCGCGGTGAGCGCAAAGCGCCGGGAGATCCGCAGCTGCACGCGCAGGGCCGGTTTCAGCGCCGAGGTGGCGGGATACAGCCGCCTCGCGGGCGACGGGAGGGTGGATTCCAAAACCGAAATAGAAGGAGGTCATGACCGATGGATGAGAACAGAAGAACCTTCATGAAGAACCTGGCCTTGGCGGGGGGATGCGCGCTTGCTGCTTTGTCACCGGCCAGACTGTTGGGGGCGGAGGGGGAGAGACGAATTCCCCCGCCGGGAAGCCCCGCTGACATCTCCGCTGCCTACCCACAAACACGGAGCATCCTCGGAAAGGCCTATGTCCGCGAGATTCAAGCGCATTTAGCGTACACCCGATTTTCCCAGAAGGCCCTGGAAGAAGGCTCCCCGAATGTTGCGTATCTTTTCAAGTCCTTTGCCATCGCCGAGAGCATCCATGGTCGCAATTTTGCTAATGTTCTGGTGCCGTTAGGAGAGCAGCCCAGCGGCCCGGTGAAGGAATTTGAGGTCCTTTCTACCCGCGAGAATCTGGACCAAGCCATCGAGCTGGAGCTGAATGAAATAAACATCTACTACCCCGACCATCTAAGAGCAATAAAAGCAGAAGAAAATTGGAACGCCATTACCGCCATTACTCATGCCCTAGGCACTGAACAGCAGCACGAAAGCCTGCTTCAAAAAATGAAAAAAGGTACCGGCATTTTTTGGAGTATGCTCAAGGAGAAAATTGAAGAGGAGGATGTCATTTTTTACGTCTGCCAGGTATGTGGTTCAACCTTAACCAAGGTCCCGGATATATGTCCAGTTTGCATGAAACCGAACTCATTCTACAAAGAAATCGAAGGGCACAAATCCGGGTAGCAGGTGGCCGCTGCGGCCATCCCCTCGCCTCGACCTTCAGAGAGGTGGCATACCAGGAGGTCATCCGGCAATCGCAACCCAGGCCGATCATGAGGGACCTCATCGCCTTTCCAAGAACCCAGTCAAGGGACCGGGCCGCATTCCCGGCGCCCGATGCCTGACCCTTCCTATCCTTTTCAAACGTTACCCAAATCTGGTAGTCTTACCCTAAGGGGTTCTTTGGTGAAGATCAAAGTCATCGGCTATCTCACCATGAAGAAGGCGCTGGGCGACAAGGGCGTGTTGGAAATAGACATGGAAAACCCGACGCTCGGGGCTGTGTTGTCCAAGTTGCGCCGGGAATTCGGCGAGGAGTTCGGGGACCTGATCCGCGACGGAAAAACAAAGGATTGGAGTGCACAAGTCAGAGTGTTGCTGAACGGCCGGCACCACAAACACCTGCCAGACCGATTAGACACCGAGTTGAAAGAAGGAGATGAGGTTGCACTCTTTCCCCCTCTGGCAGGGGGATAGGTGTTTCCTGGCGGCTACCGGTCTGATCTGAACAATGGGTTCTTTAATCACACCATACAGGGGGCTTATGCCATGTATCAAGCCGGGACAAAAGAATGGGATGAGCATTACGCCAAATTGGTGGAGGAACGGAAAGCAACAGAATCAAAACCTTACACCATGCTCACGCCGGAATGGGTGTATGAATTTGAAAAACTGGTGCAGGGAGACGAGCGCTACAAGAAGGTCGCAAGGACTTGGGAAGGCTCGCTGACGCTGGTCTTCAAGGCTGACCCGAACGCAGGATTAGAGGACGATGTTTTTGTCCTGATGGATTTGTGGCATGGAGAATGCCGTTCAATCCGGATCGTTCCCAGCGAAGTGGGCCAAGGGGCGGATTATGTCCTCGAGGCCCCCTATGAAAGATGGAAGAAAATTCTCAAAAAGGAGCTCAACGTTGTCAAAGAGCTGTCCACGAACAAGCTCAAACTGGTGCCCTTCAATTTCAAGAAGGCGGCCAAACTGGCGGCGGCCGCCCAGGCAGCCCTCAGGCTGGTGGACCTCTCAGGGCAGGTCAGCGGCCGGTTTCCGGATGAGCTGAAACCGGAAGAGTTCGAGGGCTTTTGCGCTCTCATCAAGAAACTGAAAACGGATTTCGGCCTTTAGACCTTCCTGATTCCGGTAACGGAAGATCAAGTGCCCGACTGTGAATCCCCAGGATTCTGATTTTTTCGGGCCGTATCGAATTGCCAAGGGAAGAGCGTGGAGCGGAGGGAAAAAGAGATGTACGGATTGATGGGAAAGATCTTGCGGGTGGATCTGACAGCGGGGAAGATATCGGAAGAGACGATTTCAGAAGAGCTGGCTAGAAAGTTCTTGGGAGGCAGGGGAATCGCCAGCAAGATTCTCTTTGATGAAGTGGACCCGGGCATAGACCCATTGGGACCGGAAAACAAACTGGTCTTCATGTCCGGCCTCCTGACCGGAACCCCTTCTCCGAGCGCCGCCCGCTACAGTGTGGTTGCCAAGTCGCCCCTGACCAACCTCTGGGCGCAGGCCAATTCCGGTGGTCGATGGGGGGTTGACCTCAAGCATTCCGGTTTCGATGGAATTATTTTTGAAGGCATTTCTGAAAGACCGGTTTTTCTAGCCATAGACGACGGGAAGGCTGAACTGCGTGACGCCAGTGATCTCTGGGGCAAAAGCGTTTCAGAAACGACCCGGATGCTCAAGGAAACAGCGGGAGAGAAATACAATGTTGCCAGTATCGGCATCGCCGGAGAAAACCTGGTGAAATACGCCGCGATCATGAATGACCTTCATCGGGCAGCCGGTCGATGCGGGCTGGGGGCCGTAATGGGGGCCAAGAAACTGAAGGCTGTCGCCGTGAAAGGAACAAGACCCATCAGGATTGCTGACAAGACCGCCTTTCAACAGGTGTCGAAAAAGCAATATGAACTCCTTGGTGAAAGCATCTTCGGTGCCGGCCTGGAAGCCTACGGCACAACCTTGGTGTTGGATATCGTCAATGTGTGCGGGGGGCTGCCGACCAGAAACTGGCAAACCGGGGTCTGTTCATTTTCTGAAAAAATCAATGGCGAGACCTTGAGTGATTCGGTGCTGGTGGAGGCGGTCGGGTGCTTCGCCTGCCCAATCAAATGCGGCCGGGGCACGGAAATCAGGAAAGGCCCTTATGCCGGCCACAAGGGCGAAGGCCCGGAGTATGAGACCGTCGCAATTTTCGGGGCCATGTGTGATGTCTCGGATTTGGACGCCATCACCATGGCCAACTACCTCTGCAACGACTATGGCCTGGATACCATTTCATGCGGCAGCACCATTGCCTTCACCATGGAATGTTTCGAAAGGGGAATTCTCAGAAAAGAAGATACCGGGGGAGTGGAAATTCATTTCGGCGATTCTGACGCGATCGTAGCGCTGCTGGGCAGCATTGCAAGAAGAGAAGGCGTGGGCGATCTGCTGGCCGAGGGTACGCGGATCATGGCGCAAAGATTGGGACAGGACTCGGAGAGATTTGCGATGAATGTGAAAGGCCTCGAACTGCCGGCCTATGATTCAAGGGCCGCAAAAATCACGGGCCTTGCCTTTGCAACCGCCAACCGCGGCGGCGACCATGTCACCGGATATGTCCAGGGCCCAACTTTTCTTGCCAGCCCTTTCCTGGTGATCGATGAAAGTGAAATCGAGGATCCTCTCAAAGAAAACCCCCAGGAAGCAAAGGTGGTCAAGGATCTGGAAGACGCCCTGACGGTCTTTGACGCCATCGGAGCGTGCAAATTCATGGGCCTGGCCTCCGATGCCCAGGAAATTTCCGAAACCATTGCCGCTGTCACCGGCTGGGACATCGGGGTCGAGGAATTCAGGAAAACCGGCGAAAGGATCTACAATCTGGAAAGGGCTTTCAATATCCGGGCCGGGCTCACCCGGACTGACGACACCTTGCCAAAAAGATTGCTGGAAGACCCGCTCCCCGAAGGTCCGGCAGAAGGGCAGGTGAACAACCTGGAAGTCCTCCTGGATGCGTACTATGAATTCCGCGGCTGGGACAAGACCACCGGCGCCCCGACTCCGGAAAAATTGAGGGAAGTGGGGCTGGAAGAGGTAATTCAGGTCCTCTACGGGAGAAAAGACAAATGACCTCTTACGCTGATAAGCCCTGGCTCAAAAGCTACAAAATAGGCGCCTTCAAGCTCAAGACCAGCATTGATTATCCTGAAAAACCGCTCTTCTCGATCTTAGACGAAATCGCAGAGAAATTTCCCGGCAAGGATGCCTATGACTATCTGGGGAATCGAATGCGATATCGGGAACTGAAACGCCAGGTGGATTCATTGGCCCATGCCCTGGCGCATCTTGGCGTCAAAAAGGGGGACAATGTGGTGGTCTTTCTCCCCACCTGTCCCCAGTTCATCATCAGCGATTTTGCCGTTCTAAAGACCGGAGCGGCCCTGGTTCCCTGCAGTCCGCTCTTGAAGGCGCCCGAGCTGATCCACCAGGCGGTGGAATCAGGAACCGAAACCATCATCTGTCTGGAGCAATACCTGGACCTGGTTCTGTCCGTGAAAGAGAAAACCAGACTCAAGAACATCGTGGTTACAGCCGCGGAAGACTACTCCCCCTCGGAATCCAAGGACATCCGGGAGATCCCCGGAACTCACAATTTGCGAAAGCTGATCGCAGATCATGAATCCAAGGCTCCGGAGGTAGCCATTGACCCAAGAGAAGACCTGGCGGTTCTCGCCTTTACCGGCGGATCGACCGGCGTGCCGAAAGGGGTGATGATCACCCACTTTCAGCGGCTTGCCAGCATCCTTCAGGGGCTACCCTGGATGATGGCCCCCCTTCCCACCTACCGCGGGAGTGCCTCCACGCTGCTGCCCATTCCCATCTTTCATTCCTATGGCCACCATTTGATGCAGTCGAGCCTGTATTGGGGGCTCAAGGTCTTCCTTGTCCCTGATCCCAGAGACACAGCGATGATTGCCCGGTTGATGAATGAATACCGTCCGTTTCTGATCTGCATGGTTCCCACCCAGCTGCTGAATCTGGCTCAATCGGGGATAGAAATCAAACGTATGCCGGTGCTGGTCGTTTCAGCCGCCGCGCCTCTTCCCGCGGAGGTCGCGCGGAAGATAGAGGAAAAGATCAAGATGCCCATTTCGGAAGGCTACGGGCTCACCGAATGCATCAGCCATATGAACATCAGCGTTTTTTCGAAAGTGACCCGCTTTGCGACGAAGACCACACCGGGCGTGGGAATACCCGTCCCCGACACAGAGGTAAGGCTGATCGACCCCGAAACGGGAGAAGAAGTTCCCTTTGGCCAGGTCGGTGAGCTTTGGCTCAGAGGGCCCCAGATGATGAAAGGCTACTGGCCGGAGCCTGGTTCCGGTCTCGAAAAAGGCGGCTGGCTGAGAACCGGCGACCTGTGCAAGATGGATGAAAACGGCTACTTTTATGTGGTGGATCGAATAAAGGATATGATCAATGTTTCCGGCATGAAGGTCTACTCCATCGAGATCGACGATCTCTTGTTTACCCATCCGGCCGTCGCGGGCGCGGTAACCATCGGTATCCCGGACCCCAAGCGCCCGGGAAGTGAAAGGATAAAGGCTTTCGTAAGGCTGAAGGACGATTACAAAGGAAAAACAGATCCCCAGGAGATCGTAGACTTTTGCCGTGAAAACCTGGCTGCCTATGCGGTCCCGAAGCAGGTTGAATTCAGAGATGATCTGCCATTGACGGTGACCGAGAAGCTGTTCAAACGCGCCTTACGCGAGGAAGAGATAGAGAAGATGAAACAGAGCGGCGAGCTGTGAACTCATTTCCTCGGGCAATACCCTGACCTTCCGGAGGGGACCAGGGACACCGGTTTCCGAGGGATCGTGTTGAAAGGGCCTCCAGGGACAGCTGTATTCCCGGGGAGGCTTTTTCGTTTCCTGGAGGCGGACGATGAAATGCTCCTAGTGCCAGGCGGATAATCCGGAAAGCAAGAAGTTCTGCCGCAAGTGCGGCGCCAAGCTTTCACTGCTCTGCCCGGAATGCGGTTCAGAGATCCTGTCCGACGACCTGTTCTGCGGGGAATGCGGCCGTGAGTTGAGCGGCAAGGCCGCTACCCCTGCCATGGATTTTTCCCAGCCCCAGGCCTACACCCCCAAGTTCCTGGCCGACAGGATCCTCACGTCCAAGACGGCCATGGAAGGGGAGCGGAAGTTGATCACGGTGCTCTTCGCCGATGTGGCCGGCTACACGGCCATGTCCGAGAAGCTGGATCCCGAAGTGGTCCATCAGATCATGGACGGCTGCTTCCGCATCCTGATGGACGAGATCCACAAGTACGAGGGCACGATCAACCAGTTTACCGGGGACGGGGTGATGGCGCTTTTCGGCGCCCCGGTGGCGTGCGAAGATCATGCGCAGCGGGCCTGCCAGGCGGCACTGGCGATCCAGGAAGCCATGGGGGCATACGCGCAAAGAATCAGGAAAGAGACCGGACTCGAGTTCAAGCTGAGGATCGGTCTCAATACAGGCCCCGTGATCGTGGGCTCCATCGGCGACGACCTGCGGATGGACTACACCGCGGTGGGCGACACGACCAATCTGGCTTCCCGCCTGCAGGGCCTGGCCGCGCCGGCGACGACCCTGGCCTCCCGAGACACCCACCGGCTGGCCAGGAACTACTTCGAGTTCAGGCCCCTGGGCAGGGTCGGCGTGAAGGGTAAGGCGAAGCCGCAGGAAGCCTTTGAGCTCCTCGAGGGCAGTGAGGCCATCACCCGGCTGCAGGCGGCCGCCGCCCGCCTGGACCGGCTGGAGGAAGACCTCAAGCGGACCATGCAGGTGGCCTCGGTGATCGGCAGGGAATTCGCCTTCCGGATCCTCCAGACGATCACCGGCATGCGGGAGGAACTCAAGCATCACCTTCTCAACCTGCAGGGCTTGGAGTTCATCTACGAGAAGCAGCTTTTCCCCGAGCTGGAATACATCTTCAAGCACGCCCTCACCCAGGAGGTGGCCTATAACAGCCTGCTGGTCCGCCGGAGGAGCGAGATCCACCGCAGGATCGGGGAGGCCGTCGAGACGCTCTACCCGGAGCGGCTGGAAGAGTTCTACGAGGTGCTGGCCTACCATTACTCGAAAAGCGATGAGCCGGCAAAGGCCCACCGATACCTGAGGAGAACGGGCAGAGGGTCCCGTTTGCCCGTCTGGACGAGCGTCAGCGCCTCCATGGCCTCATCCAGAGTGCCAAACCCGCCGGGAAGAACCACCACGCCGTCGGCCTCCTTGACGAAAGCCAGCTTGCGGTTGAAGAAGTACTTGTAGGTAATGCAGCGCGGGCTTCCCTCTACGACGGGGTTTGCCGCCTGTTCGGAGGGCAGCCGGATGTTGATGCCGAAGGACTGCTCGCATCCCGCACCCTCGTTGGCCGCCTGCATGATCCCGGCCCCGGCTCCGGTGATCACCATGTAGCCCGCTTCAGCCAGCGCCTTTCCCAATTCCTGCGCCATGTCGTAAGAGCGGGTGCCGGGCCGGGTCCTTGCCGAGCCGAAGATGCTGACCTTCCTCGTAGTCCGGTAGGGGCGGAACACCTTGGCGGCAAACCGGTTTTTTGCAATGTCAGTCGATCGCCTTATATTTGTCACTGATGACTGGCTTAGACGACATCTCGCGTTGCCGCGGCGCTCTGTATGGCCTGTATATGGGCGATGCTCTGGCCATGCCCATCCACTGGTATTATGACCGGCATGCGCTTCAGCGTGACTATGGTCGGGTGACCGACTATGTGGCCCCTAGGAATCCGCATCCGGACAGCATCCTGTGGCGCTCTGACTACACTCCGCCCAACGAAAAGGGGGAGATCTTGCACGATCAGGCCCGGTACTGGGGCCGACGCGGAGTACACTACCATCAGTTCCTCAAAGCCGGGGAAAATACCCTCAACCTGAAGCTTTGCACACAACTGATTCATTCCCTCAATGCGGTCGGTGCCTACAGCAGGAAAGATCACATCAAACGGTACATCACTTTTATGACAACTCCGGGGATGCACCGGGACACCTACGTGGAAGAGTGCCACCGGCACTTTTTCGCACGGTATGCCCAGGGCATCGCGCCTGAAAAGGCCGGTGTCGTGGAGAAACATATCGGGGGCCTGATCGGGGCAGTTCCGATCGCGCTGTTCTACCGCGAAGATCAGGATCGGGCACGGAGCGCCGCACACCGCTGCCTGTCCCTCACCCATCCCGGAGACCGAATGGCGGCGGCGGCCCATCTGCTGCTGGACTTGCTCCTAGAGACCCTTCACGGAATGCCCCTGCTCCACGTGTTGCACCAGGCGATCGGCCGCCAGCAAAGTCCATTCCTGGCGCACCCTTTCCAGAAGTGGCTGGAACTCCCGGATGAGGTCGTGATCGGCAGGTTGCTCAGCCCGGCGTGCTATGTGGAGGATGCCGTTCCCGCCGTCGTGTACCTCGCCCTGAAGTATCACGGAGACCCGGAGACAGCACTCGTGAGCAACACCAACCTGGGTGGGGACAACGCCCACCGAGGTGCCATACTGGGTGCACTCCTGGGTGCCGAAAACGGTCTGGCGGCGTTCCCCGGGTCTTGGTTGAACGGGCTGCTGGAGCCGCCGCCGGATCTGGTCGGTTGCTGAGGAATCTTCGGGCAGGGCCACTGTTTATGCAAGCCCCCGGTTGCGCAACGCATGAACGGCCAGGAACGCGTTCCGTTCCCTGCACAGCGGCTCAGAACCAGGCGATCGCGTCTGGCCAGGCCCTCCTTGGACAGAGCCAGCCGGCAGAAGCGGTCATCCCGGAAGGGATCCGCCCCTGCAATGTAGATCGCCAGATCCACTCACATCCTTGCGGTTTTCCGGGAAGCTGACCCGGTAAAGGTGTGCGGCGCTCTGCCATGGTTACCCTAGCCGGGCCTGACAAGCCGGGAATCCTCGCTGCCATGGCCGAGGTCCTTCTACGGCACGGGGTTCGACTGACGAGGATTCTGCCAACGGCCGTTGAACCAAGGCAAGCTGGCCCCTCTGTTTCGGGCTTTACATGCCGCGCACAGGACTTAGGTTGTTCCTTACAGGACGCATGGACATCATAGGCAAAGTGATGAAGGCACAGCATTTCAAAGGGTGATTTCATCAGGGATAGACGAGGGTATAGGGGAATCGTGAAAAGACTGCCCAATTCCATGAGAACCATCATCGCGACAATCTTTGGGGTCATCCTTGCGACCCCGCCAGCCTTGGGGGCTGATTTAACGAGTTATCGCTGGAAAAACCGACTCCTATTGGTTTTTTCGCCGACGGAGTCTCACAGCGGCTATGCGATCTTCAACCGGAGTCTGGGGGACGCGGTTGCGGGGATCAACGATCGCGACCTGATTGCTGTTCCGAGTCTTTGAGGCGGGACAGTCACTGCTGGGAGAAGAAGCACTGTCCCCGGAAGATGCTGATCAACTGCGCCGGAGGTTCGGTGCAAAACCCGGTCGGCTCACGGTGATTCTGGTTGGAAAGGACGGCGGCGTCAAGATGGTGCGCGAGCACCGGGTGGAACTCAGGGAGATCTTCGAACTGATCGACAGCATGCCCATGCGGCAGCAGGAAATGAAGGAAAGAGGGTCCACCCGGTGAGAAGTCTGCCGCTGTCGGCAGGCGATTCGGGAGCTTGAAAACAGAGAAATGCGGTGGGTGCAAATTGAGCAAACAGGGGATACCGATTGCATTGCGGCTAAACCTGGTGATTCGTGTTCTGATCACCTTGCTGCTTGGGTCTTTCACGGCCATGGGGCATGAAGCGGCGATGGCGATTGAGGAAGCCCCATACTCCGTTGTGCAAAAGGAGGGGCATTTTGAACTTCGGCAGTACGAGCCCTACATCGTTGCGGAGACGTTCGTGGAAGGAGATTTCAAAGAGGTCGGCAACGTGGGCTTCCGCAGGTTGTTCGACTACATCTCCGGAAACAACCGGACCAGACAGGAAATCGAGATGACGGCGCCGGTGGCCCAGGAGGCGGAATCCAAGAAGATCGCCATGACTGCTCCGGTGGGCCAGGAAGAGGCAGACGGAAAATGGCGCATTACCTTCGTGATGCCTGCACACTACAGCGTGAAGACCCTGCCGGAACCCATCGACGCGGCAGTCACCCTGCGGGAAGAGCCCGGGCGTTTGATGGCCGCCATCCGCTATTCGGGGACCTGGAGCGAAACCCGGTATACCGAACGAGAGTCGCAACTGAAAGGGTGGATCGAAGCGCAGGAGTTCAAACCAACGGGACTGCCCATTTTTGCGCGCTACAACGCGCCGTTCATACCCTGGTTTCTGCGTCGGAACGAGGTACTCATACCGGTAGAGCGGTGATGGCAAGATCCACGATGATGGTCGTGGGCGCGACGCCCCGCGGGAAGAGGGGTACCCACGGGAATGATCTCATTTCCCTGCTTGATATGATCCCTGACTTGGAACAATACGCACCGTGAGCCTCTTTGCCAAGGAACTGGCCAAAAGACAGCCCAGAGGCGCTGATCGAAAGTGGCTTTTTGTCCCTTATGATCAACTCTCCGACATGATCGGCGCCCTTGCCCGGGAAGACCCCGCATCCCTTGGCATCGTGCTGGTGGAAACTGCTTGGAAGCCCTCCCGGCGACCTTACCACAAGCAGAAACTGGCACTCGTCATGAGCAATATGCGGCACTTTGCTCTGGAGCAGGCGGAGCGAGGAGTTGCCGTTCGTTACGTAACGACCGATGGACTCTACCGTGATGCATTGGAGCCTCTGATCCCGGAACTTGGAGAGCTCACCACCATGATTCCGGCTGAGCGCGAACTGCGCGCGGATCTTAAGCCTCTGATGGAAACGGGAGCCCTGCAAGTGAAGCCTCACGAGGGGTGGATGACCACCGTAGAACAGTTCAAGGCTGCATCCGGTAAGTCCCCCTTGTGGCTCATGGACAGATTCTATCGCCGGGTCCGAAAGGACACCGGCATATTGATGGACGACGAGCGGACCCGCAGGTGGCAGATTCAGCCTGGATGCAGAAAACCGCCTCCCATGGAGCGGCCAACCACCTGCCCCGAGTCCGCCCACATTCCCCGTAGATCCCGTAAAAAGGGAGGTAGGCCGGCTCATAGCGGAGCGGTTCGGGCAGCATCCCGGCCGCCTCCGTCTGGAGAGCCTGCCCGCTACTCGAGCTGATTCGCGCAAACTCTGGTCCTGGGCCAAGCGCGAGTGCCTCCAGATGTTCGGGCCCTATGAGGATGCCATGTCCACCTTAAGCCGGGGTATCTTTCACACGCGGATAGCGGGACTTCTGAATATCCACCGTTTGCTGCCGCGACAAGTGATCGGTGATGTAATGAAGATGGACATTCCTCTGGCCAGCAAAGAGGGCTTTATCAGACAAGTCTTGGGGTGGCGAGAGTTTATGTGCCATATCCACTGTAAAACCGACGGGTTTCGAAGTCTCCCCGCGGGGAAGCCGGCCTTGAAACAGGGTCCCGGAGATGGCGGATTCGGCCGTTGGCGGGGGAAGAAGTGGGTGTCCCCGGAGCCTCCCGGAGACCTTGATGGTGGGGCAGCTCCATCCTTCCTCGGATGTCATGAATCCCTGCCGCCCGCATACTGGGGCGAACCAACCGGTCTGGCATGCCTGGATACGGTGGTGGCAGATGTTTGGGAGGAGGGGTACAGCCATCACATCACCCGTCTGATGGTCCTGGCCAACATCGCCACACTGCTGGATGTCGCTCCGCGGGAACTGACCGACTGGTTCTGGTCGGCTTACTCGGACGCTTACGACTGGGTAGTAGAGCCCAATGTCCTGGGCATGGGAACCTATGCGCTGGGGGATCTGATGACCACGAAGCCTTACATCTCAGGAGCAGCTTACATCTCCAAAATGAGCGACTACTGCAGAGGGTGCCTGTTTGATCCCAAAAGGAACTGCCCCATTTCGAGCCTTTATTGGGCCTTCCTGGTACGGCATTTCAAGGCGCTCGAAAAACGGCCCCGAATGAAGTTGGTCATGGCAAACGCGGCAAAGCGCTCCGAATCCAAGAAAGAGCATGATAAAACTGTTTTTCAGAAAGTGTCCCGAACCCTCCAAGCAGGCGACAAACTGCTCCCATCCAATATCTCATGATTCAGACCGCCAAGATGGTGTCGGTACAAACTGGTAATATCGATTTCAGCGCGACAAAACTCGAGCCAAAGACAGGCCTAATGGGGGATTGCCATAGCTCTCCTCGGTCAGTAACTTGTAGCCAATTTCGCACAACCTGAATCGATGAGTCCTCTATATTTGGCTAGACAGATAGGCACCCGGAGCATTATATTGAAAGCAGCACGATGCACAAGTTCAGACAAAGAAGGGAGGAAACCTGATGAATGAAGATAGCAAGTGCCCGGTAACGGGCGGAGCAAATAAACAGGCAACCGGGAGAGGCGCGTCGAACCGGGACTGGTGGCCGAACCAGTTGAACCTCAAGATTCTTCATCAGCACTCTCACATGAGCAATCCCATGGGTGAGGCGTTCAACTATGCGGAGGAATTCAAGAAACTCGACCTGCAGGCCCTGAAGAAGGACCTCTATGCGCTGATGACCGACTCGCAGGACTGGTGGCCGGCCGATTACGGTCACTACGGGCCGCTCTTCATCCGGATGGCGTGGCACAGCGCAGGCACCTACCGCATGGGCGACGGCCGCGGGGGAGCGGGGTCCGGCACCCAACGATTTGCGCCCCTCAATAGCTGGCCCGATAACGTCAACCTCGACAAGGCGCGCCGTCTGCTCTGGCCGATCAAGCAGAAATACGGCAAGAAGATCTCCTGGGCCGACCTCATGATCCTCGCCGGCAACTGCGCGCTTGAGTCGATGGGATTCAAGACCTTCGGCTTCGGCGGCGGGCGCGAGGACGCCTGGGAGCCGGAAGAGGATATTTATTGGGGCTCTGAGGCCGAGTGGCTTGGCGACAAGCGCTACTCCGGCGACCGCGAGCTCGAGAATCCGCTCGCCGCCGTGCAGATGGGTCTGATCTACGTGAACCCGGAAGGGCCGAACGGCAACCCGGACCCGGTCGCCTCCGGCCGTGACGTGAGAGAGACCTTCGCACGTATGGCGATGAACGATGAAGAGACCGTCGCGCTCGTCGCCGGCGGGCACACGTTCGGCAAGTGTCACGGCGCGGGCGATGCGGCGCTTGTCGGTCCGGAACCTGAGGCCGCCCCCATCGAAGAGCAGGGCCTTGGCTGGAAGAGCAGATTCGGCAGCGGCAAAGGCGGAGATACGATCGGTAGCGGCATCGAGGGCGCCTGGAAGCCGAACCCGACCCAGTGGGACATGGGCTATCTGAACGTGCTGTTCAAATACGAGTGGGAACTGGTCAAGAGCCCGGCCGGCGCGCATCAGTGGCTGGCCAAGGACGTGGCCGAAGAGGACATGGTGGTTGATGCGCACGACCCGTCGAAGAAGCACCGGCCGATGATGACCACGGCGGACCTCTCGCTGCGCTTTGACCCGATCTACGAGCCGATCTCCCGGCGCTACCAGCAGAACCCCGAGGAATTCGCGGATGCCTTCGCTCGGGCCTGGTTCAAGCTGACCCACCGCGACATGGGCCCCCGCCCGCGCTATCTCGGTGCGGAGGTCCCTGAGGAAGAGCTCATTTGGCAAGACCCGGTGCCCGCAGTCGATCATGAGCTGATCGGCGCGCAGGACATCGCCGATCTCAAGGGCAGGATCCTTGCCTCGGGCCTGTCGGTATCCCAACTGGTCTCGACCGCCTGGGCATCGGCATCAACGTTCCGTGGCTCCGACAAGCGCGGCGGTGCGAACGGGGCCCGCATTCGTCTTGCGCCGCAAAAGGATTGGGAAGTCAACCAGCCGAACCAACTGAAGACGGTGCTCCAGACCCTTGCGGGAATCCAAAAGCAGTTCAACAGCGCGCAGTCGGGCGGGAAGAGGGTTTCCCTTGCCGACCTGATTGTTCTGGGCGGATGTGCCGGTGTCGAGCAAGCGGCGAAAAATGCCGGTCACGATGTGACCGTTCCCTTTACGCCGGGACGCACGGATGCATCGCCGGAGCAAACCGACGCGGAGTCGTTCACCGTACTCGAACCGGCGGCAGACGGGTTCCGTAACTACCTCAAAACCAAATACGCCGTATCGGCAGAGGAACTGCTGGTTGATCGGGCGCAACTGCTGACGCTGACCGCCCCTGAGATGACGGTTCTCTTTGGGGGTCTGCGCGTCTTGAATACCAACTTCGGACAGACCCAGCACGGCGTCTTCACCAAGCGGCCAGAGACGCTCACCAATGATTTCTTCGTGAATCTGCTCGATATGAGCACGACATGGAAGACAACCTCGGCAGACGAAGACCTATTCGAGGGTCGTGATCGCGCAACGGAGGAACTCAAGTGGACCGGCACCCGTGTCGACCTCATCTTTGGCTCTAACTCCCAACTCCGGGCCTTGGCGGAAGTCTACGGATGTGAGGACTCCCAGGAGAAGTTCCTGCACGACTTTGTAGCGGTGTGGAATAAGGTGATGAACCTTGACCGCTTCGACTGCAAAGACCTGAGATAGGCTTTACCTCAGTGACCTAACTGTTCAGGCGGGTATTTTCCTCCGCCGCCCGGATGCGGGCCGACGGACGACTTCTTCATCGAGCGCGATGGTGAAGTTTTTCATGCCACGGGAATTGTGTAACCCGAATCTTGTGTCAAGTCGCCGTGGGACACCGGCCTGGCGCCCTGCACCTCGCGCCCGGCGCCCGGTTCTTCGGCTGATTGAAATACCCCAGCTGCAAGCCCGGCACCCGTTCCTGCAGGAGCGCCGCCATCCGCCGCATGCCCACCGCGGCCGAGTCTGAAACGGGCATGCGGTCGAGATAGAGCTGCGGATCGATGCAGAGGTTCTTGAGGTGCACGAAGTTGACCCCGGTCCTTCGGACCAGCTCCACCAGGGCCTCGATCTCCTCCTCCTGATCGCTGAGCCCGGGGAACACGAGATAGTTGATCATCGTGAAGAGCCCGCTCCGGCTGCACAGTGCCAGGGACTCGGCCACGTCGCCGAACTCGTATCCCTGCGGCTGGTAATAGGCGTGGTAGAAATCGGGCCGCGCGCTGTTCAGGCTGATGCGGATAGAATCCAGGCCGCTGTCGACCAGCACCGCGATGCGCTCCGGCCGGCTGCCGTTGGTGTTCAGATTGATCGTGCCCCGGGTGGTCCGGCGCCGGATCCGGCGGATGCTCTCGGCCACCAGCTCGTATTCGGTGAGCGGTTCGCCCTCGCAACCCTGGCCGAAGCTGACGATGGCTTCCGGCGCGTTCTGCAGATGGTGAACCCCCAGGGCGACGAGTTCCCCCACTTCGGGCCGGAAATCGAGTCGCTGATGGGAAGCCCGGCAGGAATGGTCCGGTTGCCGGGACAGGCACCCCAGGCAGGCTGCGTTGCAGGCCCGGCTGACCGGCAGCGGCGCCTCCCAGCGGCCCAGGAACAGGTTTTTGGCCGCAAAGCAGTGGTTTTCAGTGGCGCAGCGGATCAGATGCTCGGTCAGGGGCCCTTTGCCGTGATCGCGCAGGAAAGCCTCGATGACCGGCATGAGCTCCCGGTCGTCGTAGTTGCGGGGATCCCACCGGGGGTTGTCCTCCACCCTGAACCCGGCCGCCCAGTGGCGGCCGTCCCGAAAACCCACCGCAGTATAGCCCCACATGGGCAGGGTGTAGCGCTTGGCGCGGTAGTCGGCGGCCGGCAGCAGGCTCCGGACAATCCCCGGCTCCAGGAAAGCCGCCACGGCGTTGCAGCCCCGGCTCTTCCCCGTGCCGCCCATGCGCGGGACGAAAGAGAGTTCTCCGGTTTCCGGGTCGCACCCCATGGGTGCGCAGCCCGGCAGGTAGAAAAGCTTGCTGAACTCGGGCACCGGCAGCAGATCCCGGGCCCTGACCGCCACCGGCCGGCCTCCTGAAAACCCGGCCATCCGCAACCTGGGGTGTTCGAAGATCCGACCCCGGTCATCGGCCCAGAGCATGCACGGCAGCCGTTCCGCTTTTCCGGGTAACCTGCGCAATCCGTTGACCTTGACCCGCTTTGGGAATAGAATTACAGATTGAGTGAAATCCGACCCTCTTTGAGGTTTTACCGCGAATGCCGTTCTCCCGTCAACGGGCCGCCTCCACCGAGCAGAAGCAGTTCCGGCTGGTCAAGTTCTTCGCCGTGGCCAGCTTCGTGGTGCTGATCATCTTCAGCTTTCCCCTCTCGGTGGTCATCAGCCAGCAGGCCAAGGACATCCTCATGCGGAGCTACGAGAACTACGCCCTGCTGCTGGGGGAAAACCTCAACCACCAAGTGTACCAGAACTTCGTCATGCCGGTTCTGCGGCGTTACGGCCGCATCACCCTGCGTGAAAAGGAGCAGACCGAATGGATGGACCGTATCGTGCGGAACACCATCCACAGCTTCAAAATCGATGTGGTCAACGTGTACGACATCAGCAACGGCGTAGTGGCCTACAGCACCGACCCCCGCCTCCTGGGGAAAAGCGCCCAGGAAACCCTGGGCTACCGGAAGGCGGTCCAGGGCGAGCGGTTTAGCGGCCTGCTCGCCGAGCGGGAGGGGCCCTGGGGTCTGGGGACCGAGTGGCTCGGCGGAGAAAAAAAACTGCGCACCTACATCCCCTTCGTGGGTGTCGAGCCGGTCACCCGGAACCGCTACGTGGGCGGGGTCTTCGAGATCATCCAGGACCTGACCGAGGAATACGGCTCCATCCTCAAGCTGCAGTATCTGATTTTCGGACTGTCCATTCTCATCATGGGCCTCATCTTCGTGGCCCTCCTGTTCATCGTCCACAAGGCGGAGCGCATGATCGAGGAGCGGATTCAGGAGCAGCGCGAACTGGAGGCCCAGCTGAACCAGGCCGAACGGCTGGCGGCCCTGGGCCAGATGTGCGCGGGCGTTTCCCACGAGATCCGCAACCCCTTGGGCATCATCCGCAGCACCGCCGAACTGCTGGCTTCCATGCCCGGCGCCCGCGACGACCACAAGAAGCTCTCCGCCATGATCATCGAGGAGTCCAGCCGCTTGAACAACATCGTCACCGAATTCCTCGATTTCGCGCGCCCCCAGCAGCCCAACCTCCAGGACTGCGACCTGGAGGAAATCCTTCACAAGAACCTCGCCTTCCTGGGTCCCGAATTCGTCAAGACCGGAATCGCGGTACAGCACAATCTCGACCACCGGCCCCTCCGGCTGCAGGCCGACCCGCAGCTGCTGTATCGCGCCTTTTTGAACCTTTTCGCCAATGCCATCCAGGCCATGGGCCGGGGCGGCACCCTGACGCTGGATGTGGCCGACCGCGGCGACTCGGTGCGGATCGGCATCCAGGATACCGGAACCGGCATCCAGGAGCAGAACCTCAGCCGCATATTCGACCCTTTCTTCAGCACCAAGGACAAGGGCAGCGGGCTGGGGCTTTCCATCGTGCGCAACATCATCGAGGCCCATCAGGGCACCATCCGAATCGAGAGCCGCCCGGAGGCCGGAACCAACGTCATCGTCGAGCTCCCCCGGGCTTGACGCCCAGGACCGCATGGAAACCATACTCATCGTGGATGACGAGAAGAACTATCTGGTGGTGCTGGAGGCTCTGCTGACCCCGGAAGGCTTCGAGATCGTCCCGGCCGGCAACGCCGCGCAGGCGGTCAGCACCATCCGCGATGCGGACCTGGATCTGGTGATCACCGACCTGAGAATGCCCGGCATGAGCGGCATGGAGCTGCTGAAGGAAAGCAAACGGCTCAAACCCGAGCTTCCGGTGATCGTGATGACGGCCTACGGGACCATCGAGACCGCGGTGGAAGCCATGAAGGAGCACGCCTATGACTACATCACCAAGCCCTTCCAGAACGAGCAGCTCAAGCTCACCGTCCGGAAGGCCCTCGAAAACCACCGCCTGATCCGCCAGAACCGCATCCTGCGGGCCGCGCTCTCCGAGCGTTTCAAATTCGGCAACATCACCGGCAAGAGCAAGCCGATGCTCAGGATCTTCGACCTGATCGAGAAGGTGGCCCAGTCCAAGGCCTCGGTCCTGATCAGCGGACCGTCCGGCACCGGCAAAGAGCTCATCGCCAAGGCGATCCACTACGGCAGCCCGCGGCGCGACGGACCCTTCGTGACCGTCAACTGCGGGGCCCTGACCGAGACCCTGCTCGAAAGCGAGCTTTTCGGACACGAAAAAGGGGCTTTCACCGGCGCGGTGGCCATGAAGAAGGGCCGATTCGAGGTGGCTGACGGCGGGACCCTTTTCCTGGACGAGGTGGGCGACATGCCTCCGGCCCTGCAGGTCAAGCTCCTGAGGGTACTCCAGGAAATGGAGTTCGAGCGGGTCGGCGGGACCAAAACCGTCCGGGTGGATGTGCGGATCATTTCCGCGTCCAACCGCAACATCCGAGAGGAGGTGGACGAGGGGGTTTTCCGCGAGGACCTCTTCTACCGCCTCAACGTCATCCAGATCGAGGTTCCGGCCCTGCGCGAGCGGCGGGACGACATCCCGCTGCTGGTGAGACACTTCATCGGAAAGTACTCCCCCGGCGACCGCAAGCCGCCGATCGAGTTGACGCCCGAGGCCTGGAAAGCCCTTTTTGCCTACGCCTGGCCCGGAAACGTCCGCGAACTGGAAAACGTCATCGAAAGGGCCGTCGTGCTGCGAACCGGGGAAACCATCGGCCGTGACGATCTGCCGCCCGAACTCACCCGGGTCAGGTCCGAGGTGGACGTGGAGAGCCTGTTTCCGCTCCACCTGCCCCTGCCGCAGACCCTCGAAGACATCGAGCAGAAGCTGATCCGGCGGGCGCTGGAGGCCAGCGGCAATGTCCAGGCGCACGCTGCCCGCACCCTGGGGATCACCAAGAGCCACATGCAGCACAAAATGAAAAAGTACAACATCACCGTCTGAGGGTACAAATTTGGGGACCTGTTATAGTTAATGTAATTTCAATAGGTTGGATGGATTACCGGTAATTCGGAGCACCAAACGGTACAAGATTTTGTACCGCTATCCCTGGCGGCAACGCTCACCAACATGAAGGGCTGGAGGCAATAAATCAAGTGATTCAGAATGGTTAACAACAAAATCAGGCGTGTCGGGAATTCCTGGCACTGAAGTTGCAGTTTGCCTGATGCCAGACGACATACTCTTTCCTCCTAAAAAGGCCGGCCGCTCCTCGAGCGGCCGGCCTTTTTCAGTACCCCAGGCGCCTGAGGGCGCGGGTGTCCCGGCTCCAGTCCTTCTCCACCCGCACCCTGAGATCCAGGTAGACCCGCATCCCGAGGGCCCTCTCCAGCTCCAGCCTGGCCGACCGTCCGATCGCCCCGATCAGGCGGCCTCCTTTTCCGATCAGGATACCCTTCTGGGATGCCTTTTCCACGTGGATGCGCGCGCTGACCCGCAGCAAACGATCCGTCCCGGCCTCCTCCACCCCGTCCACGGTCACCGCGCAGGCATAGGGGATCTCCGCGGCGGTCTGCAGATACACCTTCTCGCGGATGATCTCCGCGATCCAAAAAGCCTCGGACTGGTCGGTGCGCATGTCGGGCGGGAAAAAGCAGGGTCCGGGCCTCAGCCGCGCCTTCAGGGCCTGCAGGAGCGCTTCAACCCCGTCCCCCGTCAGGGCGGAAATGGGAATGATCTCCTCGAACCTGTGCCACCTGCCGCACTCGGCCATGAGGGGCAGAAGCGCCTCTTTCGGGCAGCGGTCGATCTTGTTGAGTGCCAGCAGGCAGGGCTTAGCGGTCTCCCTCAGGCTCTTCAGAATCGTTTCCTCGGCAAGCCCGCTCTCCGGCCCGGCTGCGACCATCAGCAGGACCAGGTCCACTTCCTGAAACGCGGCCAGCGCCGAAGCCACCATGCTCTGATGAAGGGCGGTCCGGGTGCGGTGTATGCCCGGGGTGTCCAGGAAGACCATCTGGTACTCCTCCCCGTTGCGGATTCCCAGGATGCGGTTGCGGGTGGTCTGGGGCTTGGGAGTGACGATGGCCAGCTTTTCGCCCACCATTCGGTTCATCAGGGTCGACTTGCCCACATTGGGAGGCCCGACGATGGCAATGAAGCCGGTATGAAACGTCATGCTCTCTCCACCCGGATCCGGCCCGCGGACAGCTCGGGGTCGGCCGCAATCCCTGCCACCCGGGCGCCGGTGAGCCTCTCGAGCCGGCGGAGGCCCTGATTCCGGTAGCCCCTCAGCAGCGGGATCTCACCGGCCGCGGCGAACAGCCGGATCCGCGCCCCCCAGTCGGCCCTTTCCAGCCGGGACTCGACTTCCCGCTGGTAGATCCGCGCGCGCACCAGGAAGCCAAAGGCCGGGTGCCATGGCCCGGCCAGCACCCGCCCGGGTTCCGCAAGCCGCCCGGAGCCCTGCAGGCCCAGGCGAATCACCCGAATCCCTTTTCCCTCCAGCCGGACACAGGCATCGGCGCAGCGCTCCACCGCCTCCCCGAGCGTCCACGGCCGGTACTTCCCCTCCCGGCACCAGGCGCCCAGTTCCGTCCCCTCAAGGGCCAGGGCCGGATAGAGCCGCACCATCCGCGGCCCGAGCCGGATGACCTCTTCGACCGTGCGCTCAAAGGTTTCCGCGGAATCCCCGGGCAGGCCCGGCATCAGCTGAAGCCCGACTGCCAATCCGGCTGCGCGGAGCCGCTGCACGGCCCGCCGCACCTCCGCGGCATCGTGCCCGCGCCGGACCCCGGCCAACACCCTGTCGTCCAGGGACGGGGCGCCCAATTCCACGGTCCGCACGCCGCAGGCCTTGAGCAGCTCCAGCCGCCCCCGGTCCAGCAGGTCCGGCCGGGTGGAAACCCGCACGGACTGAAACGTCTCCGGTCCCAGATAGGGGGCCGCGGCGGCCAGCAGGCGGCCCATCTCATCGGACGGCAAGCCGGTGAAGGACCCGCCGAAAAAACCGATTTCCCTCCGCGGGCGGCGTTCGAACTCCTTCGAACACACCGCGCGCTCCACGATCGCACGCACCCGCTCAGGGGTCACGGGATCCGCCGGCTCGGAAGTGATGCAGCGCTGGTCGCAAAAGGTGCAGCGGTGCGGGCAGCCCGAGTGGGGGATGAAGACCGGGACGATGAAAGGCCTCAAAGCGGGTTCAGGCAAGCGAGCGCCTCCCGGGCCGCCACCTGTTCGGCGTCTTTCTTGCTCCTGCCGCTGCCCGAGGACAGGATCTCGCCGTCCAGCAGCAGTGCCACCTCGAAGGTCCGGTCGTGGGCGGGCCCGCTCTCCCTGACCAGACGGTAGCTCGGCAGCGACCTGAAGTGCTTCTGGGTGTATTCCTGCAGCTGGCTCTTGGAATCATGCACCGGTTCCAGGGCTCGGACTTTGTCCAGCCGCGGCCCGAAGAGCCGGGCGATCGCGCGTGCAGTGCGCGCGAATCCGGCATCCAGGTACAGGGCACCCAACAGGGCTTCCACGGCGTCGGCCAGAATGGACGGCTTTTCGTGCCCTGAACTCTGGGTTTCGCCCTTGCCGAGCAGCAGGTATTCCCCCAGGCCCAGCTCGCGCCCCACCTCTGCAAGGCTCTGCTCGTCCACCACCGCGGCCCGGCAGCGGGACAGATCCCCTTCCCGAGCCTCGGGAAAACGTTCCATCAGCTGGTGGCTGATCGCCAGGTCCAGCACCGCGTCTCCCAGGAACTCGAGCCGCTCGTTGTCCTGCAGGCCCGCGCCGACCTGCTCGTTGACAAAGGAGGAATGCCGGAAGGCCTCATGCAGCCGACCGGGATTCTTGAAGCGGTAGCCCAGGCGCCGGCACAGACGCTGAAAGGGATCGGGCGGTGAATTCGTTTCCATGTCCCTTTTCTTATACAACACGGCCGGGCGGCTGGCAATCTCCGGACGCGCCGGGCACCGGCCCGGCAGGCGGCGTGGACGGTTTTTCATTGACATGGGTCATGCACGCTGGTAAAAAGGCAATTTTTCACAATCCGTAAGCAGCCTTGGTGAATATGGGCAAGGACATCATCATGGAAGAGCGGGGCGTGGCCGAAAGCCTCCAAGAGATGGCCCGCCAGATCGTGGGGCAGCATCCGGCCCTGCGTGATGTGGTGCTGGTGGGCATCCGCACCGGCGGGGCGGTCCTCGCTGCCAGGCTCAAGAACGAGATCGCCCGTCTGGCCGACCCGGTGCCGCCCGTCGGCATCCTCGACATCACCCTTTACCGGGATGACTGGACCAGGATCGGACCAGCCCCGGTGGTGGGAAAAACGGACATCCCCTTTTCGGTAACCGACCGGACCGTCATCCTGGTGGACGACGTGCTGTTCACCGGACGGACCGTCCGGGCGGCGATGGACGCACTGATCGACTTCGGGCGGCCGAAGAGGATCGAGCTGGCCATCCTGGTGGACCGCGGCCCCGGTGACCGGGAACTGCCCATCGCGCCCAATTACGTAGGCGCGGTGCAGGCCACCTCCCCGAGTCAGACCATCAACGTGTACCTGCGGGAACTCGGCACCCCGGACCACGTGACCGTCGAGGAAAAAAAGGCCGCCTGAGGATGAAGCAGCGCCGGCCACCCAGGAAGAAGCCGGCCATTGCCGGGCAGCTGCGCCCGGAAGAGGCACGCCTGGTCCGGTCCCTGGTGGAGGCCCTTCCGGAGGCAGAGCTCCCCGAACTGATCCGGCCCCTCACCGCCCCCCACCTGGCCGAAGCCCTGATTGAAGCCATTCCGCTCGACGAACCGGCGGTTCCGGACCTTCTCTGCGCTCTCCAGGCGGCTTTTCCCCAGAAACCCGTCCAAAAGGCGGTCAAACGCGCCTTCTTCCGTCTGCGCAGCCGGGGGATCGCGGTCCCCCAACCTGCGGCCGAAAGCCCTCCCCCGCCGGTCCGGCGCCCGCCGGCCGAAAGCCCGGTCGCCAAGCTGGGCCCGCCGGACGGGGACGGCTCCCGGGCCGTCTTCCTGGCACTGCCGCAGGCGGTGCAGGGGTTCGACGTGGGGATCGGGCTGATCAGCGACGAGCGGGGTTTCATCCACTTCCTGGCCGGCAGTTACAGCAAGAAGCGGATGCGCGAGCTGGCGGACGGTCTGGCGGAGGAAAGCGGGTTCCTGGTCGACGTCCCGCTCTCCCACGCGGCCGCGGTTCTGGAATCCACCTACGCGCGCCACTCCGACCCCTCGGCCGAGGGCCCGGCGGCCTATCTCTCCCTCCGATCCCGCCTGCTTGATCTCGCCGGGCCGCCGGAGCGCCCGGCGCTCCACGACCTGGTCGCGGAAGCCGCTCTCCCGGCCGGGGACCCCACCCTGAGCGAGCTCCGCCGGCTCATGGATCACCGCCTCCTGCAAACCTGGCTCCTTGACCCCGATGCGCTCCGGCCTCTCCTGCAGGCCCTGTCCGAAGCCCGGGAAAGCCCGCTCCTGCTCTCCGAGCTGCAGCGCCGGGAGCGTTGGCAGGCGATCAAGGCGAAGTGGCTTTCCGAGCATTACTCCGATGCCCGGCTCGCGATCCTCAAAGACCGGTTCGAGGAGATGGCCCTGATCCTGCTCAAGCAGGGCGAGCCGGAAACCGCGCGGCTGGCCGTGACGGCCGCCCGGTCGCTGGTGCCCAGAGGCCCTCTGGCGGCGGGCAACCCGGTGCTGCTCTTCATGCTGGAGCGCAGCCTGCGCTTCTATGCGGACCTCGCGGAACAGGCCGGCCCGGAGGATGCCGCATCCGACACCGAAGAACCCTTGATCCGGCTGAAATAACCGGCCGCATTGCGGTCCGCGCTGCGGCAAGGAGGGGAGCACCATGCCAGGATCCATCACTCTGAAAACTTCTTCGCGGAGCGAGATGCAGGACATCACCGGCGCGGTGCAAAGCGCGGTGACCGAGAGCGGGCTGCGGGAAGGATGGTGCGTGGCCTACGTCCCCCACACGACCGCCGGCATCACGATCAACGAAGGCGCCGATCCGGCGGTCTGCCAGGACATCCTGGGCAAACTCAACGATCTGGTGCCGGCGGGCGCCGGCTACCGGCACCTGGAGGGCAACGCCGACAGCCACGTCAAGGCATCGCTGATGGGCAGCTCGGTGACCGTGCTGGTGGAAAACGCACGGCTCGTCCTGGGGACCTGGCAGAGGATCTTCTTCTGCGAATTCGACGGCCCGCGAACGCGCAAAGTTTACGTGACAACGAAATAGGGGGCGCAAGGCACAGGGCGCAAGGTGTTGCCGGCAAGCTGTTTTCGGCGACAGCTTTGTGTCCTGGCCCTTGCCGCTGACCGTTTTCCAGCAGCCATCTGCTCGCATTCCGCATTCCGCATTCCGCATTCCGCATTCCGCATTCCGCATTCGGCCCTGCGCCCTGCGCCTTGAGCCTTGCGCCTTCGGTTCCCTGTTTGACTTTACCGGCCGGGCTGACTATTATTTTTCCTAAAGCCGGCCTCTATCGGAAAGTCGGTTTCATGTTCAAGGCACCTCCCGGCGGTGCGACGGAGTTGAGACCATGCCCATTTTCGAGTTCCGCTGTCTGGATTGCGGCCAGGTGTGCGAGAAACTGTTTCTGCATTCCCGGGAGGAGGTCCTGCTGGAGTGCGCCGAGTGCGGCTCCGGCCAGCTCGAGCGGGTGGTCAGCCGGGCCAGCCATGTGATGAAGGCCGGCCCCGCCCAGAAACCGAAGCTCACCGAAAAATCCTGCTCTCCCGGAAACCGGTGCATGACCCTTGACGTTCCCGGGCCCGCGCGATGACCCCCCCTCCCCCCGCCCTGGGTAATTCCGGCCCGGCCGGCCGCCCGAGCGGTTAGCCTGATGTGCCCGCCCCCCCTCAAGTGCAGCGCGCCGGAACTCTCCGACGAGGACCGGGAACATATCCGGACCCTGTTCGATGCGCAGGTGGCCTCCAAGCTGGGCCGGCTGCATGCCCGCCAGGGCGTGCTGAACTGCGGTTTTGCGGGCGAGGCTTTCCGGCCTTGGCAAGTCCGATTCCGGTCCGCGGGAACGGGTTTCGAGATCGTGGAGTTCGAGTACGACGAGGAGGGGGATGACACCTTCGACCTGGACCTGTAACACCGCGTTTCACCGCTCTACGGCCATGAAGCCCCACTATAATCTCGGATGGCTGCTAAGAAAAGCTGCCACACTTTAGGGAAACGCGGAAATCCTAAATCCCAATATCTAAACCCGAAACAAATTCCAATGACCGAAATCCAAATGACCAAAACGCAAAACCCGGGTCCCGTTGCTCTTGTTTGGTATTTTGAGCATTGGGATTTTGATATTGTTTCGGATTTCGGATTTTGAGTTTGGGATTTGGGTAGGTGTTCAAGCCAGCAAATGACATCTGGCCTGAATCGATGATGGAAACTCAGAGACACCGAACTAGGAAGAAGGCTTCATGATCACAAGATTTACCGGGCGGGGCATCACCCAGAAACCCTGCTGCCCCTTCTGCGGGCTCGTGATCGACCCGCCCCGGGAGCCCGCCACCCGGCTGCCCACCGAGATGCCCGTGGGTCTGTGCGGCTGCGGCGCGGCGTATGCCTACGACGCCACCGGGCACAACCTGGGCACCGCCCTGATCGAGGCCCTGGTGGCCGCCTGCGGCGGCGACTGGGACCTGGCCTGGGGTCTCCTGCCGGAGGAGGATTACCAGGAAGGCCGGGTCTCCCACTATGACCTGGAGGCCCATCTGGTCATTTCCGGCGGAGCCTACCAGGGACGGCGGATCGGCGGCACCCTGTATTTCATCCGTCTGGTGGAGGATGTCCGCGAGGTCACCCAGGAAAAAGCCGAGCAGCGCCTGTCCCAAGCCACCGCGGTCCGGCCCGCCGGCCCGGCCCGCGGCCGGAAATCCTTTTCCAAGCAGGATGTCGAGGCCTGGGTGGCCGGCTATGATCTTGAACCCCTGCTGGAAGCGGCCGCCGGCGACCCGAGAATCATCCGCGACGTCCAGCGCCTGACCTACACGGCGGACGACCTGCTGCGGCACCGGGCGGCCGAGGCCCTGGGAAGGGTCGCCGCCGTGGTCGCGGGCTATGATCCCGGCGCCGTCGTCAAACTGCTGCAGCGGCTCCTCACCGCGCTTTCGGACACGGCCGCTTCGAGCTGGGGCGCGCTGGAGGCCATCGGGGAGGTGATCCGCAACCGCCCCGCGCAGTTCGCCGGCTTCGTCCCCCAGCTGTTCAAGTTCGCCGCCGACCGGCCTCTGCTCGGCGAGGTCCTGCGGGCACTGGCCTCCATCGCGGAGGTCGCCCCGGACCTGCTGCGCCAGAAGGCGCACCGTTTCGTGCCGCTGCTTGAGGACCCGGACCCGGAAATCCGGGGCGCCAGCGCGCTGCTGCTGGGCCGCCTCGGCGCCGCCGAAGCCCGCCCGGGACTCCAGCGCCTCGCGGCCGACCGGGCGTGCATCCCGCTCTACGAGCACGGGTTGCTGGAATCGAAACCGGTTGGCCACCTGGCTGCCCGGGCCCTCGACCGGCTATGAGCGCCGAGGTTCTGCTGTCTTCGCCTGCCGGGGATATCCGGCTGCGAGGTCCTGATCTCGAGCGGCCCTTTCGAATGACCCCTTCGGCCGATCATCCCTTTCTGTCCCTGGGGGACTACTTTCGCGGCATCGAGAGTTTCGTGCGCGAACGCGGGTTGTCGGGCCGGGCCGGCGGCGAGCTGGAGGACGGTCCGCCGGAGCCCCTCCTGATCCGCAGCGAGAAACACGGTGCCCTGTATCACGTGTGCCGAGTGGAGGTGCGCGCCGGCAGCCGGAGAAGCGAGTTCGGCGTTCTGACGGCGCTCTCACGCCCGGCCCGGGAAACTTTGCACCGCGAATTCGACCTGCTGGCGGAACTGAGCCGCCGCACCGATCCCCCCCTTCTGCCGCGCCCCTTTTTCCGAAAAGAGGTGACCCTGGGCCGGGAGGGCCGGCAGGCAAGCGGGCTCATGTGCCTGGTGGAGTGGCTCCCCGGCTTTCACGAGTGGCACCTGGCGCCGGGACCTGCCCGAGACCGACCCGGCATCGTCATCTGGGACCTGCAGAACGGCCTTCGGCCGGCCTCGGAATCCGAGTGCCGGTCCATCTTCCGCCAGGCAGCCCGGATCCTCACCCTCCTCTGCGACCCCGGCAAGCAGCGCCACATCCATCCGTGGCATCATGCGGCCGGGGACTTCGTGGTGCGCCCCGCCGGAGACGGGGTGCAATTGAAGCTGACCACGGCCCGCGGCTATCCCCCCATCATCCCGTTTTCAGAAGCGGGTGCCGTTCCTTTGCTGTTCGCACTGGTCTATTTTGTTCTTCAGCTGACCGTCCAGATGCGCCTGGACCGGGCCGACGGGGTGGGTGAGCCGCTATGGGCCGGGACGCCGGCATTGGAAGCGGCGCTGGAGGGATTCCTGGAGGGCCTGGCGGGTCTGAGCGCCCGCGGCCGGCTCTCGAGGGCCGCGGCCGGAGACGCGCTCGGGCTGCTGCGCTCCCTCAGCCCCGAGGAATTGCTGCAGCTCTACGCGCCTCTCCTGCCCTGGTACGAGCAGCGCTCCCCGGCGGACTTCCCGCTGATCCGGGACCGTCTGCCGGCCCACAGCGTGGAGCTGGCCGCGATCCTGCGGGCGTTACCCGAGGCCGCGCCCGCGGGGGCGTCCGGCTGAATCAGGCGTAGATCTCGTGGATCAGTTCGTCCAGGGAGGCGGCGAGCGCGCGGGGCAGGGACAGGAGCAGGCCGGCTTTTTCCGGGTCCCCTTCTTCCCCGGCTTCCAGCAGCTCCCGGCTGAGGAGGTAGAGCTCACGGTAGGCGGCATCCAGGTCGAACACCGGGTAGGACCGGCCCGGCTCGAATCCGGCCCGGCCGCAGACGCGGGCTTTGCCCTGGATCCGGGTGGGGATCCCGTACACCCGGCAGGTGATCGGCCGGAAGGGATAGAGCATGCAATCCCCGGCCTCGTCCAGCAGCGGGCAGCGGACCCTTTCCCGGGCCAGGGCATAGTCCTGCATGCCGGGATCGTCCGCGAACCCCTCGAGCGTTTTCTCCAGCCGCCTCAGATCCCGCTCCGCTTCCCCGCAGCGCAGCAGGACGGCCTTCTTCTTTTCAGGTGCCAGTTCATCGAACTTCTGCTTGAGGCGGGCCGCCTCGATCAGGAAAAGCCCGAACACGGCATGGCAGCAGTCCGCGCAGCCCCGCGCGCAGCGCACGCAGGCGCCGTGCCGGGCGGCGGTTTCCTGAAAAGCCCGGTCCGCCCGGTCGGCCAGCAGTTCGTAGTTCTGGAAGAGCGGGGCCAGCTTCATGGCTTTCGGTGCGGCTCCAGCTCTTTCAGAAAATCGGGGTGCACGGCGAAGCCCAGCCGGCGCGCCCGGTCCGCGTGCTCGATGGCCTCGCCATAGCGCGCGCGGTTGAAATAGGCGCAGGCCAGGTTGTTGTGGCCCAGGCCGAAGTCGGGGGCCAGCCGCACCAGTTTCTCGCCGGTCTCGATGGCCCTGGCGTCGTCGCCCTGCTGCAGATAGGCGTTGGCCAGATTGTTCCAGGCCTGGACGATTTCCGGGTTCAGCTCGATGGCCTTCTCCAGGGCCTCGACGGCTTCCTCCGTCCGGCCCATCTGGAGATAGGCGAACCCGAGGTTGGCATACCCGCGGGCGTAGCGCGGTTCCACCTCCATCGCCTTCCGGTTGGCGTGCGCCACCTGCTCCAGGTCCCCGCGCTGCAGGTGGATGTACCCCAGGTTGACCCAGGCCTCGAACATCCGCGCGCTGTTGGAGATGGCGTCGTTGAAGGCCGCCACCGCCTCGTCCAGCTTTCCCTGCTCCATGAGGGCGACACCCAGGTTGTACTGCGTGGTGGCGCATTCCGGGTTTCCGGCCAGCCTCTTCTTTCTGCTCGGCGATAAATGCCTCGGATCCGATCGGTTCTTTCATCATCCGCCTCGATCAAAGAAAAGAGGTCGCCCCCGGTCCGGAGGGCGACCTCTCCTGGGTTGTTCGAGTTCAGGGTCCGGTACTAGTGGTCCTCGGTCTGCCCGCGGCCCTTGAGACCGTACATCGTGCTGCTGCCGGTGGAAAAGAAAATCAGCTTTTCCTCGTTCACCAGCGCGGTGGCCGCCTTCTTGATCTCCCGGGCACTGGCGTCCGGGAGGATCTTCTGGACCCCCTTGGTCATGTCGTTGAAGTAGAACTTCGATTTCTTGTTGGTTTCAGCGAACTCCAGAATAGCCTTTTTGAGATCTTCCATATTGGACACTCCTTTGCTGGGGTTGCCCCAAGGCCATCTAGCCGCCGACCGCCTCGCTCACTTTCAGGGAAGCATCCGTGAACTTGAACAGGGTCGAGGTCCGGTAGGTGTCATAGGCCAGCCGGTAGTCGTCGATGAGGTGCTCGGTAAAGGGCAGATCGCACTTCTCGAAGAACCGTTCCCAGCCGATCCGCTTGGCCCAGTCGCCGATCCGCTCGTACTTGTTGGCATCCTTGGCATAGGCTTCGATGATCTGCTTGACCGCACCCACGGCCTCGGGATAGCGCGGGAAGGTGTTGGGCAGCGCCGGCACCACCACCTTGGAAAACTTGGGCGGCGATATCCGGTTGGACACCTTGCCGCCGGCCATGATGGTCACGCAGTCGCCTTCCTTGTCGGTCAGCGGCAGGGCCATGCACATGGTGTAGCAGTTGCCGCAGAACATGCAGCGCTCGTTCTTGATCTTGACGGTCTTCTTGCCCGACTCGCGTCTTGGCCGGCGAAATGGCGGCCGTGGGGCAGGCGGCGATCACCAGCGGGATCTCGCAGACCGACTCCAGCACCTCGTGGTCGACGATGGGCGGTTTGCGGTGGTAGCCCAGAAGGGCGATGTCCGAGCAGTGGACCGCGCCGCACATGTTGAGGCAGCAGGCCATGGAAACCCGGACCTGGGCCGGCAGGGTCATGCCCTGGAAGTAGTCGAAAAGCTCGTCCATGACCGCCTTGACCATGGCCGAGGCGTCGGTGGCCGGGGTATGGCAGTGGATGTACCCCTGGGTGTGGACGATGTTGGTCACGCCGGCGCCGGTGCCGCCGATGGGGAACTTGTAGCTGCCGGAGACGTGCTTGCGGCTCATCAGGTCCTTTTTCAGGGCCTCCACCTTGTCCAGGCTGTCCACCATGAACTCGATGTTGTTGCGGGTGGTGAAACGCAGATAGCCGTCACAGTGCTTGTCCGCGATGTCGCAGATCTCCCGCACGTTTTCGACGGTCATGAACCGGCAGCCGCCGCACCCGCACGGTGAAGACCTTGTCGCCGGTCTCCGAGACATGGACCAGAACTCCCGGTTCCAGGATCTCGTGATATTTCCATTTCCCGTAGTTCTTCTGGATCACGGGCGGAAAATACTGCCAGAAGTGCCTGGGACCCAGGTCCGTGAGCCGGTTTTCCATGGGTTTTGCGGGGTTGTATCAGTCCAAGTCTTTCAGTAGATAATGCCATTATTTGTTCCTCCTAGTCTGCTATCTCGCGTGTCTGGATCGGTAATCGTCGATGTCGCGCTCCAACCCGCCCGGCACATCCTCCTCTTTCCAGAAGATGTAGGGGTTGCAGCGCGGCTCTCTCACCATCTGCGGCATGGGCGGGATGTTCGAGCACCTCGAGCAGCTTCTGGATGCCCTGGCGCTGGATCAGTTCGCCCAGACGCTCACGGTTCTTGCCTTCTTCCATCCACCAGTCCCAGACCTTCTCGACGACCTTTTCCTTGATGTTGTCATAGGGCGGCTCGGCCTTCATGAAGGGAATGGTCAGCAGCGACATCTGGGCGCCTTCCAGGATGGGCGCCTTGGCGCCGAACAGGATGCTGACGCCGGTGTCCTTGCCGGGCCTCAGGGCCTGCGGCATGACGTTGATGCAGTGCATGCAGCGGGTGCATTCCTTGTCGTCGATCATCAGCTTGCCGTCTTCCATCCACATGCACTTGGTCGGGCAGAGGCTCGATGACCTCCTTGCTGGATGTCGAATTTGCCCCAGTCCTTGCCGCGATGGGCGCCGCCGTTGGGCAGGATCTCGCCGCCCATGTAGGCCTTGACCGCCTTCTGGTCGATGCGGATAGTCGTCTTTCCAGGTCCCGATGAAGGACATGTCGGCCCGGGCGATGGAGGCCACGCAGCAGTTGGGGCAGCCGTCGAACTTGAACTTGAACTTGTAGGGGAACGGCGGCCGGTGCAGCTCGTCCTGGTAGTGATGGGTCAGCTCATAGCACATGTCCTGGGTGTCGTAGCAGGACCACTCGCAGCGGGCCTTGCCGATGCAGCAGGAGGGGGTGCGCAGGTTGGAGCCGGAGCCGCCCAGGTCCTGCTGCAGCACGTGGGTCAGTTCGTAAGAAGATCGGCTCCAGCTGCTCGGTGAAGGTCCCCAGGAAGATGATGTCGCCGGTGGAGCCGTGCAAGTTCATCATGCCGCTGCCCCGGTATTCCCAGAGGTCGCAGAGGGTCCGCAGGTAATCGGTGTTGTAGAACTTGCTGGCCGGCTGATTCACCCGCATGGTGTGGAAATGGGCGATCGAAGGAAATCTGCTCCTGAAGGTCCGAATACCGCCCGATGACGCCGCCGCCGTATCCGAACACGCCCACGATGCCGCCGTGCTTCCAGTGGGTTTCGCCCTGTCTCAAAGGAAACCTCGAGCTGGCCCAGCAGGTCCTCCACCACGTCCCGTTCGATCATCATGCGGTCGTCGCCCAGCTTGCTGCGGTGAAGGGCCTCCCGCTTGGCGTCGGCCACGAAGCTGGGCCAGGGGCCCGTTTCCAGGTCCTCGCACATCGGGATGCTGTGCTTGATCTTGAAATTCTTGAGCTCCTCCTCGGTGTAGTTGTGAAGCTCCTCATCCGAGTAGATCCGGAGCTCCTGGTACTTCAGCTCCTTTTGCGGTTGCTTCGGTTCAAAAGCCATTCTACGTGCCTCCTTGTGGTGAATAGATAGAAGGAATCAAATCCGCCAAACAAAACGCCGAGCGTTCCCGTTCACCTCCTCCCTGAAAATCTCGCATCCCATAACTTCTCTGAATAATAGAGAATTCCCTCTGCCCGGCTCGGGGCTCTCGGACAGGGCCTCCCGCCGGGGTCCGCAGGGAATTTGTGAAAAATAGAACTAGTTTATTTATCAAGCAGTTACCGCGAGGTTTATACTCGCAAGGGTTTCAGGATGTCAACAAAAAAATCGACCATTTTCCGGTTGACTTTCCCTATCCGCCATGGTCCCTTGCAAGGGAGATCGCGCGCCCGGCCGGTCGCCGGCTCAGGCGGCCGCGCAGGCGCGCACGCGGAGTTGCCGTTTCATGGATTTCCACACGCCGCGGATCGTCATCGGCGCCCTGCGGGGAGGGTCGGGCAAGACCACCCTGGCCATCGGCCTGCTCGCGGCCTGGCAGGGCAGCGGCCTTGCGGTGGCGCCTTTCAAGAAGGGCCCGGATTTCATCGATTCCGGCTGGCTGGCCTTTGCCGCCGGCCGGAACTGCTACAACCTCGATCCCTTTCTCATGGACGAAAACCAGATCCTCGGCTCCCTGGCCCGTCACTCCCAGGGCGCCGAGCTGGCCCTGATCGAGGGCAACCGGGGGCTGTTCGACGGGCTGGACCTGGAAGGCCGCTACAGCACCGCCCAGCTGGCCAGGACGCTGCAATCCCCGGTGCTCCTGCTGGTGGATGTGACCATGGTCACCCGCACCGCCGCGGCCCTGGTGCGGGGGTGCCAGGTCTTCGACCCCGACCTCCGGCTTGCGGCGGTGGTGCTGAACCGGGTCGCCGGCCAGCGGCAGGAATCCCTGGTCCGACGCGCCATCGAGACCTACTGCGGGATCCCGGTGGTCGGCGCCATCCGCAGGCTCAAGCAGGAGATCTTTCCCGAGCGCCACATGGGTCTGATCCCCCATCAGGAGCGCGCGCACGCCCTCAAGGCGGTGGACAGGGCCAGGCGGGTCATCCTGGACAGCCTGCAGCTGGAGGACATCCGCAGGATCGCCGAGCGGGCTCCCGGCATTGCCTGGGCCGGCCCCTTGCAAGCCGCGGGGCCTGAGGATGTCCGCCCGGAGGCGCCCCCGGCGCCGCGCATCGGGTTCATCCGCGACCGCGCCTTCTGGTTCTACTATCCCGAGAACCTGGAGCTTCTCCAGGCCCTCGGCGCCGAGCTGGTGGAAGTGAACGCCCTGGCCGACCGCAACCTGCCGCCGCTCGACGCGCTTTACATCGGCGGCGGGTTCCCCGAGACCCAGGCCCGCCCCCTGGCCGACAACGCCCCCTTTCGGGAATCCCTGCGGAGCGCCATCGAGGAGGGCCTGCCGGTGTACGCCGAATGCGGGGGGCTCATGTACCTCGGCAAGCACCTGGTCATCGGCGAGGAAACCTTCCCCATGCTCGGCGTCTTTGCCGGTGGACTTCGTGCTTCAGCAGCGGCCCCAGGGACACGGCTACACCATCCTGGAGGTGCAGGGTTCCAATCCCTTTTTCCCGCTCGGCGAAACGATCAAGGGCCACGAGTTCCACTATTCCCAGGCGGTTTTCACGGGTGCGGCCCCAGCGGATTTCGCCTTCCGGGTGCGGCGCGGCTCGGGAATCGACGGCCAACGGGACGGGCTTTGCCACAAGAACGTGCTGGCCACCTACAGCCACCTGCACGCGGCCGGCCACCCCCTCTGGGCCCGCAGCCTGTTCCGGCAGGCCCTGGCCCGGCGCGCGGACCGGAACTTTTTTCAAAAGAACGATTGACATGCCCGGCGTTTTGCTCTATAGCCTTATCGCTGGACAGGCAGGCCCTCGGGATCTGTATATAAAGCCAAAGGAGGAGGTTTTGTCATGCCGACAGTAGAGTTTGAAGGCCAGACCTTCAACATCGACGAGGACGGCTTCATCGATGATTTCAACAACTGGAATGAAGCCTGGGTCCATTACGTGAAAAACACCGAAGGGATCGAAGAATTGACCGACGAGCACTGGAAGGTGATCAGTGTGCTCCAGGACTACTACAAGAAAAACGGCATCGCGCCTATGGTGAGAATTCTGTCGAAGGTCACCGGCTTCAAGCTGAAGTACATCTACGAGCTGTTTCCCTCGGGACCCGGCAAAGGCGCCTGCAAGATGGCCGGGCTGCCCAAACCCACTGGCTGCGTCTAATCCGGCCGCGGGCCTTTCTGCACTGCGGGGCACGGGGGATCGCTATCCCCCGTGCCCTTTTTCTCTTTTGTCCCGGCCAGGGGGCTCTCGTTTCCCCTCCGCCCGCCAGCAATCTGCCGGTAGAGTTCCGGCCGGCGGAAGGGGAGGAAGTACCGCATCCGGTGCTCCCGGATCTCCTCCCGGAACTCCCGCCCGAGCAAGGCCGTGACGACCCGGTCCGCGTCACCGGTGAACTGCTCCATCAGGTGGCCGTCCGGCCCGATCACCAGGGCCAGCCCCGGAAACGACATGCCGCCGGGCTGTTTCCCGTGCTGGTTGCAGGCCACGACGAAGACCCCGTTGTCGAAAGCCCGGGCCGGCAGATGCCTCAGCCAGCTCGCCCGCTTCCCCCGCGCAGTGCCCCGCGGTGAGGCGTGGGGCATGAAAAGCACCTCCGCCCCGGAGAGCGCCATGACCGTGCTGATCTCGGGGAAATGGGACTCGTAGCAGAGCTGGATGCCGAAGCGGGTGCCGCGGTGGGTGTAGACCCCGATGCTTTCACCGGCCCGGTAGGCCTCGCGCTCGGCAGGCGACAGATGGCTCTTGCGGTGGATGCCGATCAGGCCCCCGGGGCCGGCGACGAGCTGGCTGAGGTAGGGTTTCCCTTCCCCAGCGGGCTCCACCAGCCCCACCAGCAGGACCAGCCCCGTGCTCCCGGCCGTTTCCAGGATCCGCTGCGTCACCTCTTCCGCCGACATGGAGCCGTAGACCGCCGCCGGGTGGCTGAAGCACATACCCGGTCGCCGCAAGCTCCGGGAAACAGGCGATTTCGGCTCCCTGCGCCGCGCACTGCAACGCCAGTGCGTGGATCCGTTCCAGGTTTCCCCCCAGCTCGCCGGGAACCGACCGCATGCAGACCGCCGCCACCTTGAGATCCTCCATCTGGATGCTCCTCCCGGATCATCTGGAAAATCCAAAATCCGAATATCGAAATCCGAAACAAAACTCAATGACCCAAATTCAAATGCTCCAAAGAGAATCCAGGGTCCGACGGCCGGTTTTGAATTTCGAGCATTGGGATTTTGAATTTGTTTGGGATTTCGGATTTCGATATTCGGATTTTGGACGGTGATCACCCTTTCTCTCGGGAAGCAAGTACTGCCTCGAGCGCAACGAGGCGCCCGACAGGCCGCCCTCAGAGCGCCCGTTCCGTCGCGCCCAGCAGGGTCGGGTTCCTCTTCAGGTACTCCAGCCGGTTCAGGCCGTTGATAAAGGCCTTGGCGCTGGCCGTGATGATGTCCGGGTCCGCGCCGCGGCCCAGGGCCACCAGTGCGTTATCCTGAAGCCGCACGGTCACCTCGCCCTGGGCGTCCATGCCGCCGGTGATCGCATTGACCATGAAGCGCAGCAGCTTGGCCCGGGTGCCCGTCAACTTGGCGATGGTGTTGAAGGTGGCGTCGATGGGCCCTACCCCGAAACCGGCACCCTGGACTTCCTGGTCCCGCACGCGGAGCTTGACCGTGGCGGTGGGAACCGCCACGGTGCCGCTCACGACATTGAGGTACTCCAGCTGGTATATGCCCGGCTCCCGCAGGATCTCCTCGGCCACCAGCACCTCGATGTCCTCGTCGACGATCTCCTTGCGCTTGTCGGCCAGCTGTTTGAACTTCTCGAACAGCAGGTTCAGGTCGGCCTCACCCAGATCATACCCCAGCTCGGCCAGCCGGCGCCGGAACGCATGCCGGCCCGAATGCTTGCCCAGCACCAGGCGGCCACTCACCAGGCCGACCGTTTCCGGTTCCATGATCTCATAGGTCATGCGGTTTTTCAGGACTCCATCCTGGTGGATGCCGGCCTCGTGGCTGAAGGCGTTGGCCCCCACGATGGCCTTGTTGGGCTGCACCACGATGCCGGTGACCATGCTGACCAGGCGGCTGGTGGGAAAAATCTCACGGGTGTCGACCCGGCTTGACAGACCCAGCTGATCGCCATGGGTGTACAGGCTCATGACCACCTCTTCCAGCGAGGTGTTGCCGGCCCGCTCGCCGATTCCGTTGACGGTCACTTCGGCCTGCCGGGCCCCCGCCCGCAGGCCGGCCAGGGTGTTGGCCGTGGCCAGGCCCAGGTCGTCGTGGCAGTGAACGCTCAGAACGGCCCGCCGGATGTTGGGCGTGTGCTGCCGGATGTAGGAGACCAGGTCGTGGAACTCCGCCGGCATGGCGTAACCCACGGTGTCCGGCAGGTTGACGGTGCCGGCCCCGGCTTCGATCGCGGCCTCGAAGACCCGGCACAGGAAATCCCGATCGCTGCGTGAGCCGTCCTCGGCCGAGAACTCCACGTTGTCCGTGAGGCTCCGGGCGTAGCGGACCGCATCCACCGCGGCCTGGATCACCTGCTCGCGGCTCAGCCTGAGCTTGTGCGCCAGGTGGATGTCAGAGGTGGCGATGAAGGTGTGGATTCTGGGATGGGCCGCTTCCCGGATCGCCTCCCAGGCCCGGTCGATGTCCTCTTTGGATGCCCGGGCAATGCCCGCGATCTGGGTGGCGGCGATCTTGGAGGCGATCAGCCTCACGGCCTCGAAATCGCCGGTGGAAGCCGCCGGAAAACCGGCCTCAATGACGTCCACCCCCAGTTTCTCGAGCTGTCTGCTCAGCCGCAGCTTCTCGGCGGCGTTCATGCTGGCGCCCGGCGACTGCTCACCGTCCCGCAGGGTGGTGTCGAAAATCGTGACGTACTCTGACATGGGCCAACCTCCTCCAGATGGACTGGGGCTCCCTTCGGCCCGGCCGGTTCCTGACCGGCGGCCGCCTTTCAGCTGCCTTGAAGGTTCACCGGGCGAGCACCCGCCACAGCTCCCCGGGGGGGTGAGCTGCGGTCAACCGCTCCTGTTTACGGGTTCCGTTCATGGCCTTTCCTCTGCCTCAGCCGCCCGCCCCGAGAGCTTGTACTGGAAGCTGTCCACCAAGGCCTGCCAGCTGGCTTCAATGATGTTCTCCGAAACGCCGATGGTCGACCAGATCTCCCGGTCGTCGCGGGACTCGATCTGAACCCTGACCCGCGAGGCGGTGCCCTCGCGGCCGTCGATCACCCGCACCTTGAAATCCACCAGACCCATCTCTGCAATCTGCGGGTAGAACTTGTGGAGCGCTTTGCGCAGCGCGGTGTCCAGCGCGCTGACCGGGCCGGCCCCCTCGGCCGCCGTGATCTCCTCCTCGCCGGCCACCGAGATCTTGATGGTGGCATGGGACGTGCTGGGCCCGCCGCCGTCTTTTTCCACCGTCACCCGGAACGATTCCAGCACAAAGGGCTCCCGGAAAATGCCGCAGACCCGTTTCATCAGCAGCGCCAGCGAACCCTCCGCCGCCTCGAACTGATACCCCTGGTCTTCCAGACGCTTGATCTCCTCCACGATCCTGCGGCTGTCCACCCCGTTCTCGCCCAGCCGCAGTTCCATTTCCCGCGCCTTGTACTCGATGTTGCTCTTTCCGGCCAGGTCCGAGACCAGCACCCGGCGCCGGTTGCCCACCGCTTGGGGGTCGAGATGTTCGTAGGCGGCCGGGTTTTTGAGGATCGCGCTCACGTGCACCCCGCCCTTGTGGGCGAAGGCGCTCTTGCCCACGAAAGGGCGCTGGTTGAAGGGGGTGATATTGGCCACCTCGCTCACGTAGCGGGAAAGCTCGGTGAGCTGCCGGGCTTTTTCCGGCCGCACGCACGGGCGCCCCAGCTTGAACTGCAGATTGCCGATGACGGAGATGAGATCCGCGTTGCCGCAGCGTTCGCCATAGCCGTTGACGGTCCCCTGCACGACGGTGACCCCGGCGGCGACCGCTGCCAGCGAATTGGCCACGGCCAGGCCGCAGTCGTTGTGGGCGTGGATACCGAGCGGGACCTGCACCCGGCCGGCCGCCGCCCGCACCCCCGCGGCGATCTGCTCCGGCAGAGAGCCCCCGTTGGTGTCGCACAGCACGACGGTCCGGGCGCCGGCCTCCGCCGCCGCCCGGACCGTTTCCAGGGCGTAGTCGGGCTGAAGGCGGAAACCGTCGAAGAAGTGCTCGGCGTCGAAGAATACCTCCCGCCCCCGCTCTTGCAGATACGCCACGGTTTCGGCGATCATGGCCGTGTTGGCGGCCGGGGAAACGCCCAGGATGTCCGTGGCATGCAGATCCCAGCTTTTCCCGAAGACCGCCACCGTGGGCAGTTCCGTTTCGAGCAGCGCGCGGATGTTTTCATCCTCCCCCGCCCGCCGGCGGGCCGCCCGGGTGCTCCCGAAGGCCACCAGCCGGGCGTTGCGCATCCGCAGGGAGCGGGCCATTTCGAAAAAGCGGGCATCCCGGGGGCTGGCGCCGGGCCAGCCGCCCTCGATGTAGGGAATCCCGAACTCGTCGAGCTTCTGCAGGATCCTCAGCTTGTCCTCGGCCGAGAGGCTGGTCTGTTCCCCCTGGGTGCCGTCGCGCAGGGTGGTGTCGTAGAGCTGGATCTCCATGGGCATCGTCATACCGTCCCTTCAAAAAAAAACCGTCATCAGGGGGCCTGATAACGGTGGGAAGCGGAGCAGCGTTAAACCGTCACATCATCATCAGGCCCCCGGGCGACCGACCGAGGATCGATCGCAGGCGCAGCAGAGGCAGGCAGTCCCCTGCTGCGCGGATAATGATGATGATGCTTTTTGCCGTCGGAACCATTTTCGGTTGATTCCTCTCCCTTTTCTGCCAATTGATCTTATACCGGCTCGGGGCGGGGATGTCAATCCCTTCGTGCAGCGCGATCAGCAGATCTCCAGCCGGGTGATCTGACCGCCGCCGAAATCCCGCAACGTCTCGGCGGCGACGGTCAGCCCTCTTTCCAGATGCCGCGCCTCGATGCCCGGCACCCCGTAGGCATAGAACAGGGCGTTGACGGTCTGCTCCGTCACCCGGGTCTTCTCGTCCGCGCCCTGGCAAAGGACACAGACGATTTCCCGCTCGTCCCGCAGGACCACCTCGCCTTCCCGGGTGACGAAGTGCCGCCCCCCGAGCCCGAGGCAGGTTTCCCCGTTCCGGGCCAGATCCAGCGTCAGCCCGCCTTCGAAGGCATCGTGGTCGGTCACCGCGACCAGCACGCCGGCGCACATCTCGGCCATGAAATGGGCGTCCACCATGAGGTTGTAGCGCGGAAAGCCGCTGTGGACGGTCCGCTTCAGGTGCTCGGGCAGGGGGCAGGGGTGGCCGACTGCGCGGAAAAAGGCCTCGTAGGTCGCGATGCGGGCGGTGATGCGGGCCAGGGTTTCCCGCCGCCGCATCCGGCGCAGGAGTTTCCGTTTGTGCTGATCAAAGCCCGGCGGATTCAGGGGGTTCCGGCAGCCGGCGATCAGCGTCAGGCCGAACGGCACCTCCGGATAGGCCTCCTGATAGGCCGGCGACTTGGCAAATGCGAGCGGCCGTGTCACACCTCACTCCTTTCCACAGCGAATGTCCAACGCCGAACACGGAATGTCGAACGTCGAAGTCGCCACCGGCATCCGGTCAGCCTTCCGGGGTCGGGTGGGTTTTCCGCCGCCCCCTGCGGCCGGCACACCGTCAGCCGGGCGTCTGCTTCCCCATTCCGCATTCCGCATTCCGCATTCCGCATTCCGCCCTCCGAATTTCCCCGCCTTTCGCCTTGGCCTTGTGCCCGTTCTTTGTCCTTATACCGTTTTCAGCCCGCGGTGCCAACCATTTGACTTCCCGACGGGGCTGGAGTAACCCTCGGGTACCGGGCTCACCGCCCGGGGCCATCATGAAAATCCTGCTCGCCTATCCCTATTTCCTGGACCCCAGGATCCACCAGGAAGACATCCGTCCGGTGCCCATGGGCGTCTACTACATCGGAGCCCTGCTGCGGGAAAAGGGGCACCAGGTGCTCATCGCCGACTGGCACGACCGGGACCGCGCCCCGGCCCGCATCGAGCCCGCTCTGCGCCGGGCCGGACCCGACATCCTCGGGATTTCCATCGTCCATGCCAACCGCTGGGGAGGGATCGAGGTCGCCCGCATCGCCAAGCGGCTGAACCCCCGGGTCAGGGTCGTGTTCGGCGGCATCGGCGCCACCTTTCTGTGGCGGCACCTTCTCACCCGCTTTCCCGAAATCGACTACATCGTGCTCGGCGAAGGGGAGTACCCGTTTCTCGAGCTTGCCGAAGCGCTGGAAAAAGGGGCACCGGATCGCGCCGAACACATCCGGGGCCTCGCCTTCCGAAAGGCCGGGGAGGCAGTCCGGACCCCGGCAGCCGATCCTGTCGCCGACCTGGACGAACTGCCCAACCCGGCCAGGCACTTCACCTACCAGCATCTGGCGCTCACCCGGGGGTGCCCGGCCAACTGCGCCTTCTGCGGGTCACCCCGTTTCTGGAAACGCCGGGTCCGGTTCCATTCCCCTGAATACTTCGTGGAGCAGATGACCCTGCTGGCGGGCAAGGGAATCCGCTTCTTCTTCGTCTCCGACGACACCTTCACGCTCGACAAGCCCCGCGTCATCGACATCTGCCGCCGGATCATCGAGCGCAGTCTGCGGGTCAACTGGGCCGCCATCTCGCGGGTCGACCTGGTGGACCGCGAAGTGCTGGCCTGGATGCGGAAGGCGGGCTGCATCCAGATCAGCTACGGAATCGAAAGCGGCTCGCGGCGCATCCGGCGGGTGCTCCACAAGCGGATTGACGAACAGCAGGCAAAAGCAGCCTTTTCCCTCACCACGAGCTTCGGCATCCTGCCGCGCGCCTACTTCATCTACGGCTCGCCCGGCGAGAACGCGGAAACCATCCAAGAGACCCTGGACCTGATTCGGGTCCTGAAGCCCCTGTCCGCGATCTTCTACATCCTGGACCTGTTCCCGGGAACGGCGCTGTACGAAGACTTCCTGCGACGCTCGGGAGCCTCGGACGATATCTGGCTGAAACAGGTTGAGGACCTCATGTACTTCGAAACCGACCCGCGCCTGCCGGCCGAAAGCGTGCTGGCCTTCGGCCGGGAATTGAGGGACACCTTTCACGCATCCCTGCCGGGGTTTGCGGAATCCATCGAACTTCTGGATGACGAGGAGTTCTACCCGCTGCATGCGGACTTCCTGTCCCGGCTGGGGATGACCTTCAGCCTGGGCGACTACGCCGCCGTCGACGCCATTCCGGCCAAGCGCAAAACCGCCCGCCGCCTCTTTGAGAGAGCGCTCGGCTACCACCCCGATCCGCGCGCCTTCCTGGGGCTGGCCGTCCTGGAGCAGAAAGAAGGCAACTATCCGGAATCGATCCGCATCCTGAACCGGGGGCTCGCCTGTTTCCCCGGCAGCGAGACCCTAAGCCAATGCCTGGCGGTGAGCCTGATGAACCTGGGGCGGCACGCAGAGGCCCGCGAATGCCTGGCCCGACTCCCGGATTCCTCTCAGACGGCCGCCCTGCTGCGGCAGTGCGAGGCGGCCCCTGAGAAACCCGCCTCCTGAGATCATCCACTGAACAAAGCACAACATGTTGGGATTTTTTTGTTGACACCTATAATATATTGCGATACAAACGGCACAAGCTGGCTGTTCTTCTTCGGGCACAAACTCACGCTTCGTTCCCGTCATGCCACCTGCCTGCTTGAGCGCGGGGAGGCAACGATGGGGGCTCTGCGGACGCTGTAATCCGGTGACTTCGAGCCCGGGCTCGAGTCAGAATGCCAGGCGGCTGATCGCCCTGGCGCGCCTTCGGCTGACACCGTCACCCCCTAGGCAAGGAGTCCGATCTTGGCAACCCGGGACGAAATCTCCTCCACCGAGAAACTCCTCGAGTTGATCAAGCGCGATTCGGACACGACCGCCGCGCCCTCCTCCGTCCCCCCGGCTCCCCCGTCCAAAGTCAGCCGCCGCAGCCGCTTCAGGCTGCTGCCCGCCAAACAGCGCCTGACCGTCGGCCTGGAAATCGGGGACCTGGATCTCAAGCTGGTGAAGATCCAGAGCGCCGGGGATCAGAAATGGTCGCTGGTCGACTACCGCAGCGTCCCGCTGGAGCCCGGCACGCCGAGAGAAAGCCCCCAGTTCGCGGCATTCCTCAAGCAAACGCTCGGCGAGTTCTGCGGCCCGGCCGGGAAAGTGGCGCTCTGGGCCGCCATGCCTTCGGCATTGGCCGAGATCCGCCAGATCCGGATTCCCAAGGTCCCCAAGAAGCAGGTGGCGACAGCCGTCTACTGGACTTTCAAGAAGGAGGTCCCGTTTGACGAGGATGCGAACCTGCTCGACTTCGAGGTCCTGGAAGACGTGTCCGAAGCGGGCGTGCAGAAGACCGCCATCAACGTCTACACCGCCCCGCGGCAGGAAATCGACGACCTCAGAACCCTGCTGGCCCGGGCCGGCTATACCCCGGCCGGGCTGTCGCTGCCGCCTTTCGGCATCCAGAACCTCTTCCGCACCCGCTGGATCGATCCCGGCGAGGAGACGGCCGGTGTGATCTACGTGGGCCAGGACTGGTCGCGTATCGACATCTTTTCCTCGGCCAACCTGGTCCTCACGCGGGGGGTGAGAACCGGCATGAACAGCATGCTGGAAACCCTGCTGGCCGGGTTCAGCCAGCGCCGCGGAATCTCCTCCGCTCCGACGGGCGACGCCTCGCCTCCCGCCGACCGGGGCCGCGCCATGGATGCCGGTTCCCGGGACGACCTGGCCCTGGCGCGAAACGCCCTGTACAGCCTGTCCAGAACCCCGTCCGCCTCCCGCGACCGGGCGGCGTCCGAGTTCGGGGCGGAAGACATCTTCAAAATGGTGCTGCCGGCCCTGGAAAGGCTGCTCTGGCAGATCGAAAGAAGCTTCGAGCACTACTCCCTCAACCGCGACAACGAGCGGGTCAGAAAGGTCTACGTGGCCGGCGAAATCGCGGCCTTTGAGCGTCTGGTCGCCTTTCTGAGCCAGCAGCTCGGCGTGGTCTGCGAGATCCTCAATCCGCTTGCCGCGGACTGCCCGGGCCTGCCCGATGCCGAGCAGTCCCAGCCCGCAGCCGCCGGGACCGGGTTTTCCACCGCGCTGGGGATGGCGCTTTCCCACCCGAGCCGCACCCCCAACCTCATCTTCGCCCACACCCAGAAGGAGGAGAAGGGCAGCGTCGTCCGGCTCAACCGGCTCATCTTCGCCGCGTTTCTGCCCCTCATGGCCCTCGCGGTGGGTTTTTTCTTCTGGCAGAGCCAACTGATCCGGCAGCAGGAGGCCCGGGCGGCCGCCCTGCAGGAGGAGCTCGACCGATACACACCCCAGGTGGACCCCGGCCTGCTTTTCCAGCTGGCGGGCCGGATCAAGCAGGAGAAAGCGGCACTCAAGGACTACGGCCGCCGCTACCTGGCGCTGGCGGTCATCACCGAGCTCTGCGAGCTGACCCCCGAAAGGATTAGACTCCTCGACCTGGCCACCGCCCTGGGACCGGTGGCCCCGGACAAGGCACCCCCGCCGCCTGCCGAGGCCACTGGCGGCGACAGCGGCGCCGGCGCCGCGAAAGCCCCCAAGAACCCGAAAAGCCTTCTCCTGGAAGGCGTTGTCTTCGGCGAGCGCGACACCCTGGAAGCGGCCCTGGGCACCTATCTGGTGAGCCTCGAAAACAGCCCGCTGTTCCAGGACCCGACCGTGGAAACCAAGAACTTCCAGCCCGTTGACGGAAAACGCGCCCTGCGCTTTTCGGTCCGGGTGACCCTGCTCTGACGGAGGAACATGGCTGAACAAGTAGCCTCCCGCTTTCCCAAGAGAAGCGTCCGTTACGTGACGATCTGCGCCCTGGGCATAGCGCTTTTCAGCGGTCTGGCGATCTATCCCTCCTACCGGTCGCTCTCCCGCCTCGAGGAGCAGATTCAGGCGCTGACTTCCAGCATTCGGAAGCAGGAGGTGCTTTACCCCACCTACAAGGAGCTCTTCGCCAAGTCCCAGGAAAAGCGTCCCCGGCTGCTGCCTTTCCCGGCCAAGGAAAAGCTGGCACGAGACAAGACGGGCGAGATCCAGAGGCTTCTGGGGGACCTGGCCGGCCGAAGTGGAGTCAAGCTCATTCACGCCATCCCGGATGTAAAAAGCCTGGCCGGCAAGTCCGGCCTGCTGGCGGTCACCTGCCGGCTGGAGGGGGATTTCATGGATTTCCGCCGATTTCTGATCATTTTGGGTGAATTGCCATATCTTGGAACATATCGAGGAGATCCGGATCCAGCCCGGGGTCAAGACCAAGGTGTTTGAAGTGAAGGCCTGGGTTGCCCTCCATGTCTGAGCGGAGGCTCCCGGTCGCGGACCGATCCCGGTTGACGTCCGGAAAACCGGAGCGGACAGTCAAATCATGGCGAAGCGCGAAAAAGTGATCCTGGTCTTCATGCTGCTGACGGTCGTCGTCGGCGGCTACCTGTACTTCCTTTCCCCGCCGCCCGAGGGGACGGTCGCCAACACCGAGCAGGAGCTGGAGGAATTGCGGCAGGTGGTCAGCCAGATCGCGCTGGAGATCAGCACCGAGAACCTGAACGAGTCCGAGAACCACCGCATCGCCAAGGCCGAGGCGGGATGGCCGGGAGACCGCTTCTACGCGCGCCGGGTGCCGACCGCCGAAGAGGTGGCTGAGGCCTCACGGCCGGTGTTCAAATACTCCGGTTTCCTGAGCGTCGGCGCAACCCAGATGGCCATCGTGAACGGCATGGAGTACCGGCCGGGGGAAGAACTGGAACTCCAGGGTTACCTGGTGAAGAAGATCGACCCCAAGCAGGTGGTCATCGCAAGCAGGGAGACAGGGGAAGAAATCGTTGTTCCTTACGAAGAATTGGAACCATAGGGGCGATCCGTCATGAGGCTGAACACCGATCCCGGAAAGAGGGTTCTGGCATGGGGAGTGGTCCTGCTGTGTTTCTCGGGTTTTCTGGGTTGCGCCGAGGACAAACTCTTCCAGAACGGCATCGCCTACGACGAGTGGAAAGCCCGCGCCGAAGGCGCCCGGGGACACTCCCCGGCGGCCCAGGAACGGGTGCCGCCTGAGGCCGGCGCCACCCCCGAAAAGACGGCGGCGCCGCCAGGTGCGGGCGCCCCGGCGGAACCCCGGTCCCAGCCGGCCGGCAAACAGGTGATGGGAAGGCCGCTGCCTGCCACCCGGGTTTCCCTGAGGATGAACGACGTGGATGTGGCCGTGCTGCTGCGCGCCCTGGCCCGCAGCGCCGATCAGAACATCATGGTCAACGAACGGGTCAAGGGCCGGGGAACCCTGAACATCCAGGAAGCCCCGTGGGACCAGGTCTTCCTGAGCATCCTGAACGCCAATGCCCTGACCTACCGTTGGGAAGGCGACATCCTGCGCATCATCACCAAGGAGGACGTGGAAACCGAGCTGGCCCTGCTGGAGGCGGAGCACAAGAAAAAAGAATACGACCTGCGCATGAAGACCCTGGAGTCCCAGGCCGAGATGGCCCAACCGCTGGTCTCCCGGGTGGTCAAGGTCAACTATGCGGACCCCAAGGCCCTGCGCGGGAACCTCTGGGAGTTTCTCAAAGTCAGCCGGACGACCTCCACCCCGGCCGGCGGCGGGCCTGAGCAGCCCCCAGCCGCGGGAGAAGTCCGGGGCACGATCCTGGTGGACGAGTTCACCAACTCGCTGCTGATCCATGCCACGGGGAAGGACATGGAGAACCTGCTGTCCCTCATCGACCAGCTGGATCGGCCCACCCCTCAGATCCTCATCGAATCCCACATCGTGGAGACCAGCAAGGAGACCGCCCGGGAACTGGGGATTCAGTGGGGCGGGGTGTTTCACGGGAACTCGGGCGGGGACAACTACTGGTTGACGCCCGGCGCCAACACCACGGGCGCCCTGGGCGGCTCGGTCAACAACCCGGTGGACCCGGGCAGCGGGCTCGCCTCCAACTTCCCGGCCGGCTCGGTCACGCCGGGCAGCGCCGGGATGACCCTGGGCTTTCTCTCGCAGAAGCTGGGCGACTACCTGCTGAACGTGCAGCTCTCGGCCCTGCAGAGAATGGGCAAGCTCAACATCCTTTCCAGCCCCTCCATCACCACCCTGGACAACCAGTCGGCGACCATCGAGAGCGGCAAGGAGGTGCCGTTCCAGGCGGTCACAGGTACGGGCTCCAACCAGACCGTCGAGATCCAATGGAAGAAGGCGGTGCTCAGCCTGGAGGTCACGCCCCACGTGATCGACGGGGAGATGCTGAAGATGAAGATCAAGACCTACAAGGACGAACTCGACTTCAACAACACCGTGGGCGGCTTCCCCACGATCATCACCAAGAACGCGGAAACCAACGTGATGGTCTTCGACGGGCAGACCACCGTGATCGGGGGTTTGAGCAAGGAGACGGCCGGCGGCGGCAATACCGGCGTGCCGTGGCTGATGGACATACCGGTGCTGGGGCACCTCTTCAAGTCCTCCGAAAAAAGGAACGAAATGGAAGAGGTGCTCATCTTCATCACCCCGCGGGTGCTGGAGGCCAGGCGCACCGCCGGGTTTCCGACGGCTCAGGCGGCAACCCCGAAACAGGCCGGAAGCGGGCCTGCGGCCCTTGTTCCGACAGATCCCCCGCCCCCCGCTGCCGCGAAGTAGCCTGGGCCCGCGGTGGTCTGTCATGGCGGCCGTAAGGCGACTTTCGACTCATGGACTATCTGAGCGCATTCAATCTGAGCCGCGAGCCCTTTTCCGAAACCCCGGATCCGGCCTTCTTCTATCCGGCTCCCGACCACGTCGGCTGTCTCCAGAAAACCGAGCTTTCCCTGCGTCTGCACCGCGGCCTGAACGTCGTGCTGGGTGACGCGGGGTCCGGCAAGAGCACCCTCTGCCGCCTGCTCCTGAAACGCCTCGCTTCCGAGAAAGGCTTCGCAACCCACCTTCTCCCGCGCACGGCCTTCGAAAGCCCCACCGACTTCCTGGCAACGGTGGCCGAGGGGCTCGGCCTGGCCGGTCCGGCCGATCCCCTGAGCGAGTGGCAATTGAAGGAGACCATCAAGAACTACCTCTTCCGAACCGGCGTGCACGAGAACCGCACCGTGGTGCTGGTGGTGGACGACGGCCACGACCTGCCCGAGTTCTGCCTGGAGATCTTGCGGGAGTTCCTGAACTACGAAACCAACGAGTACAAGCTGCTCCAGATCGTGCTGTTCGCCGATACCTCCTTTGAGAGGACCCTCAGGAAGTACCGGAACCTCGCGGACCGCATCAACCTGCGCTGCGACCTGGAACCGTTGAGCTTCAGCGAAATCAAGGCCCTGATCCGCTACCGCCTGGATGTGGCCAGCGACGGCACCCTGCGGCACGACTTTTTCAGCGCCCCCGCCCTGCGGGCCGTCTACCGGGCCGCCGGCGGCCTGCCCGGCCGGGTCGTCAAGCTCTGCCACCTGATGATCCTGCTGATGGTGGTACAGGAGCTTCCCCGGGCCACGCGCTCCGTGGCCCGGGTCTGCGCGCGCAAGGTTTTTCCGGAGATCGCCCGCCGCAGAGCGCGCCGGCGGCTGGCTCTCGCCCTGCTGCTCTTTGCCGCCACCGCCCTGCTGATTTACGGGATCGTCAGCAACCGCCTGCCCGGGGCCCACTCCGCGGCAGCCCCCCTTGCTCGGGTGTTCGTGGGAAAAATCGACCGGGGCGCTTCCCAAGGCCTTTCCGTGACCGCCGAGCCGGGCCTGAAAGCGAGGGCAGCGCCTTGAGACCGAAGCAAAAGCTGGGGGAGATGCTTCTGTCCGCCGGTCTCCTGAGCGAAGAGCAGCTGGGCCAGGCCCTCGAGGCGATCACCTACTCGGATGCCCGCCTCGGGCAGTATTTGACGCGGCGCGGGATCGTGAGCGAAGCCCTGCTGGCGGAGCTCCTGGCCCGCCAGCTGCGGGTGACCCGCTACCGGCCGGCCGACTACCCGCTGGACGTCCACCTGGCGGTGCTGATCCCGGAAGACCTGGCCCGCAAGTACGACGCCGTCCCGCTCAAGCGCCGGGAAAACGTGCTCGAAATGGGCATGACCGACCCAACCGACCTCGAGGCCCTCGACCGCCTCGAGGCCCTGGCCCAGGGCGAGGTCGTGCCGGTCGTCTGCACCCACGAAGAGGTCGCCGGCCTGACCGCCAGGCTCTACCGGGCGTATGCCGAACTCCGCCAGGCCGTGGAAAAGGTGGCCGAGGACGGCCCTGCCGCCCGGCTGTCCCTGTACCTCAACACCCTGAACCTGAAGCGGGAGCCTTTTTCCAGCTCGCCGGACCCGGATTTCTTCTGCCTCTCCCGCCAGCATGCGCTCTGCCTGCAGAAGATAGAGCTCTCCCTGCGGTTTCGGCGGGGGCTGAGCGTGATCGTGGGGGATGTGGGAACCGGAAAGACAACCCTCTGCCGCCATCTCATCCGCAAGCTGGCGAGCAACGATCAACTGGAGACCCACCTCATCCTGGACCCCCATTTCGGGTCGGCCGAAGAGTTTCTGGGGGCCTTCTGCCGGATGTTTTCCATCGACCTGCCGGACGGCGGGTTCGACCAGCCGGAAGTGCTGCGAAGAATCAAGGACCACCTCTTCGGCCGCGTCGTGAACGAGCGCAAGCTCGTCATCCTGATCATCGACGAAGGCCAGAAGCTGCCCGTGTTTTGTCTAGAGATCCTGCGGGAATTCCTGAACTACGAAACCGGCGAGCACAAGCTGCTGCAGATCGTGATCCTCGCCCAGACCGAATTCGATCAGCTGCTCGAGGAAAACCGGGAGTTCGCGGACCGGGTGGAGCTCTATCACCTCCTGGGTCCCCTGAGCCTGCGGGAAACCCGGCAGATGATCCGCTTTCGGCTGGACAAGGCCAGCGACGGCAAGGCGGGGGGCTCCTTCTTCAGCGGTCCGGCCTTTCTGGCCGTCCACCGGGCCACCGGCGGCTACCCGCGCAAGATCATCACCCTCTGCCATCGCATCGTGCTCACCATGATCATCGAGAAACAGGATCGAGCCCGGTGGTCCCTGGTGCAGTCCTGCATCCGGCGGGTCTTTCCGCGTCCTTCCAGGAAATGGCGCTGGGCGGCCGCCGTAACGGCGGCGGTGCTGCTCCTGGCCGTGCTCTGGGCGAGCCGCCTTGACGAGCCGCTGGAATTCCGGCTCCCCTGGGTCGCCCGGGAGAGCGCCCGCGCCGTGCCGGCCGGCACGCAGCCGGAAACCATTGGAACCGACTCCTCCCCGCCGTCCACCGGGCCGGCGGCGCCCCCGGCACCCGCCGAAACCACACCTTCGATCCTGGCCCTTCCGGTGCCCGCCCCCGGGACCTCCGGCTCAGGCTCCGGCACGGCCCTGGCCCTGGCCCCGGCCGTCCCCAAAGCGGCGAAACCCGTGAGGCTCGAGTCGGTGCGGGGAGCCCGGCACACCGACTACAGCCGGATCGTGCTGCAGTTCGAAGACCCGGTGGACGTCGTGGGGCCGACCGTCAAGGGGCAAAAGGCGGTTTTCCTGCTGCGCGGCACTGACCATGAGCTGCCCCCGTTCCGCCGCTACCTGAGCTTCGACGCCTCCCTGCGGCTGGAACCGAAGGGAAGGGATCTGGAGGTCATCGTGGATCTGCCGCGAAAATTCCAACGGCTGGCCCACTACACCCTGGAAGCACCCTTCCGGCTGGTGATCGACATCCACTGAAAAGGCGAATGTCGAATGTCGAACAGGAAATGTCGAATGACGAAGTCGAGCCCGGGCAACGGCCAGCGCTCGGCGCCGGCAATGCGAATCCGAGCGGAATGTCGCATGACGAACAGCGGGCAACGGCACGCCATTCGGAAAGGCGAATGTCGAATGACGAACAGGAATAACGGATACGAAGTCGAACCCGGGCAACGGCCAGCGGTTCGGCGTCCGGCCAGGGGGTGTCAGGAACCGTGAGACAGCGAAAACGACTGGGTGAAATGCTGGTGGAAGCCGGGCTGCTGAGCGAGACTCTGCTGGCTGAGGCGCTCGAGGCCAAGAAGGAGTCCAAGCTCAAGCTGGGCCAGTTCCTGATCCGGCAGAGCCTCATCACCGAGGGCCAGCTCGTTGATCTGCTCTCGACCCAGCTGCGGGTGGAAAAGTACCGCCCCGACCGCTTCCCGGTGGACATGGAGCTGGCCAAGCTCATCCCCTCCGATCTTGCCCAGAAGCACCAGGTGGTCCCCCTGAGCAAAAAGGGCAGCCTGCTCATATTGGCGATGACGGACCCCATGGACCTGCAGATCCTCGACACCCTGGAAGTGCAGATCAACGCCGAGATCGAACCGGTCATCTGCACCGAACAGGAGCTGGGGCAGCTGATCAGCAGCGTCTACGGCGCCTACAAGGACCTTGGCGGCGTCCTCGAGGGCATGGAGGAGATCAAGACCGAGCTGGAGAAGGCGGAAGCCACGCCACCGGCCCGCGAAGAAGTGGAGGTCAGCTCGCTGCACGACCAGGCCCAGGAAGTGCCGGTCGTCCGCCTGGTCAACTCCGTCATGGCCGAGGCGATCCGCCAGAAGGCCAGCGACGTCCACATCAGCCCGGAAAAGGAATACGTGCAGGTCCGCTTCCGGGTGGACGGCAGGTTACGCGAGGTGCCGGCGCCCCCGAAAACCATGTTTCTGCCCATGGTTTCGCGGATCAAGATCCTGAGCGACCTGGACATCGCCGTCACCCGGATTCCCCAGGACGGCCGCTTCACGGTGAAGATGCAGGACCGGGAGATCAACGTCCGGGCCTCCACCATGCCCACCATCTACGGCGAAAACCTGGTCCTGCGTCTGCTGGACACCAGTTCCGGGGTCTACACCCTGGACCGCCTGGGCATGTCGCCCGCGGACCGCACCAAGATCGAGAGCATGATCCAGAAGCCCTACGGCCTGATCCTGGCCACCGGTCCCACCGGCAGCGGCAAGAGCACCACCCTGTACTCCATTCTCAAGATCCTCAACCGCCCGGACATCAACATCATCACCCTGGAGGACCCGGTGGAGTACCGGATGGAGAAGATCCGCCAGGTCCAGCTCAACCGCCGGGCCGGGATGACCTTCGCCAGCGGACTGCGGGCCATCCTGCGCCAGGACCCGGACGTGGTCATGGTGGGCGAGATCCGGGACACGGAAACCGCCACCATCGCCACCCAGGCGGCGCTGACCGGCCACCGGGTGCTGAGCACGGTCCACACCAACGACGCCGCCGGCGCCATCACCCGCTTCATGGACATGGGGGTCGAGCCTTTCCTGGTCTCCTCGGTGATGCTGGTCTCCTGCGCCCAGCGCCTGGTCAGGGCCGTCTGTTCCCATTGCAAGGAACCCTACCGCCCCGCGCCGGACGCGCTCGCCCAGCTCGGCCTAAAGAGCGGCGAAGAGGATGCCTATCTGCGGGGGCGGGGCTGCGTCAACTGCATGAACACCGGCTACCGCGGCCGAAGCGGCCTTTACGAAGTCCTGGTCATCGACGAGATGATCCAGGAGATGATCCTGAACCGGGCGACGTCCGCCGAGATCACCCGGGCCGCCCACGAGGCGGGCAAGCTGACCACCCTGCGCGAGGATGCGGCCGACAAGGTGCGCCGGGGGGTGACCACCCTGGAGGAGGCCGTATCGGCCGTCATGACCTGATGCCCACTTTCGCCTACAAAGCCATCAGCAGCACCGGCAGCAACCTCAGCGGCACCATCGAGGCCGAGTCGGCTGAAATGGCCCGCCAGCAGCTCGCCGCCCAGGGCCTGATCCCTGCCAGAGTCACGGCCGCAGGCAAATCCAAAGAGGAGGCTGCGGCCGGCGGCGGCAGCCTGCAGGAGCGGCTCACCAAGGTCAAGGTCACGGATCTGATCCTCTTCACCAAGCAGTTCCGGACCATGCTGCGGGCCGGCGTGTCGATCCTGACCCTGCTGCAGATCCTGGAAGACCAGACCGAGAACCTGAAGCTCAGGCGGGTCATCCATACCATGGCCAACGCCATCAAGTCCGGCCGCAGCCTCTACGAGGCCTTCCGGGGCCATAAGAAGGTGTTCTCGGGTCTTTACTGCAGCATGGTCAAGGCCGGCGAGACCAGCGGCGCCCTGCCGGAGGTGCTCGACCGGCTCGTCTACCTGCTGGAACACGAGCACAAAATCCGCTCCGACATCAAGTCGGCAGTGCGTTACCCCATCATGGTGATCTCCTTTCTGGGGATCGCCTTTTTCGTGCTGCTCAACTTCGTCATCCCCAAGTTCATCAAGGTCTTCACCAGCGCCGGTCTGGACCTGCCCCTGCCCACCCTGATCTGCATGAAACTCAACATCTTCTTCAGCCTTTACTGGTATCTGGTGCTGGGAGGCGCGATCCTGCTGTTCTTCGCTGTCGGCTACTACGTCAAGACCGACGCAGGGGCGGCTGGTCTGGGACTCTTCCCTGATGCGGATCCCCATCATCGGCGTGCTGCTGGTGAAGACCTCCATGTCGCGTTTTGCCAGCATTTTCTCCCTGCTGCAGTCGAGCGGGGTGAGTGTGCTGGAGTCCATGAACGTGCTCTCCGGAACCATCGGCAACGCCGCCATCGCGCGGGAGTTCGACCGCGTCAAGGACATGCTGCGGGAGGGCCGGGGCATCTCGGGCCCCCTCAGGTCGGCCAAATACTTCACCCCCATGGTCGTCAACATGGTGGCCATCGGCGAGGAAACCGGAAACCTGGACGAGATGCTGCGGGAGGTGTCCTCCCACTACGACGACGAGGTGGAGTACGCGGTCAAAGCCCTTTCCGAGGCCATCGGCCCGATCCTGATCGCCGGCCTGGCCGGCGTGGTGGGTTTTTTCGCCCTGGCCATCTTTCTGCCCATGTGGGACCTGACCAAGATGGTGAAATAGAAGGCGCCCCATGCGACGCAGCCGCTACCACGTCAGTGCCTACATCCTGATCCCGCTGATTTTCGCCGGGATCGCCCTGTTCTCGGCCATCATGGGCCTGCAGCTGCCCCAGTGGTACCCGGCAGAGCAGGCGGCCTCCGGTTGGGTGGTCGCCCTCTGGACCGCGGTCCTGGTCCTGGCGGCCTTCGGCTGCGGGGTGCTGGTGGTGCGCTTTGTGCTGGAGCCGGTCGACCGCTTCGTCCGGCTGGCGGAGCAGCACCCCGCCCTGGCCGCCTCCGAGCCCGGTCCCGACCCGGCCGAACGCGGGGACGAAGTCGCTCACTACACGGCGGTCTTTGACCGGGTGGCCGATGTCCTCAGCCGCGTCGAGGCCCGCGAGCTGTTCCCGCGCATCATCGGCCACAGCACGGCCATCCGGGGTGTGCTGCGGCAGATCATGAAGGTCGCCCCCACGGACTCCACCGTCCTGCTCACCGGCGAAAGCGGCACCGGCAAGGAGCTGGTGGCGAGCAGCATCTACGAGCACAGCCGGCGCAGGGGCCAGCCCTTTGTCAAGCTGAACTGTGTCGCCATCCCCGAGGGCCTGCTGGAGAGCGAGCTGTTCGGCCACGAAAAAGGGGCCTTCACCGGCGCCGTCTCCCGCAAGCCCGGCAAGTTCGAGCTCGCCGACGGCGGGACGATCCTGCTGGACGAGATCGGCGACATGCCGCTCAGCACCCAGGCCAAGATTCTGCGGGTGCTGCAGGAAAAGGAGTTCGAGCGGGTCGGCGGCACCCGGCCGCTGAAGGTCGACGTGCGGATCATCGCCTCCACCAACAAGGACCTGGCGGCCCTGATCGACTCCGGCCGGTTTCGGAAAGACCTGTTTTTCCGATTGAACGTCTTCTCCCTGCAGCTCCCGCCGCTCAGGCAGCGCAAGGAAGACATCCCCCTGCTGGTGGAGCACTTCCTGCAAGCCGCTCCGGTCAAGGCGCGTGTCGCTCCGCTGGCCCTGCAGCTGCTCATGGCCTACGACTGGCCCGGCAACGTGCGCGAGCTGCAGAACCTGCTGGAGCGCAGCGCCGTGATGAGCGAGGCGGGCGTCATCGAGGCCCACCACCTGCCGTCCCATCTGACCAAAGGCTTTCTCTACCGGGACGCCGCCCCCCCGGACGCCGCGGCCCAAGGCTCGACGCGCCTGGTATCCGTGGACCGGCAGCTGGAGGAGATCGAGCGCGGCATCATTCTGGAGGCGCTGCGCAGGACCGGCGGCATCCAGGTGCGCGCGGCCGAACTGCTGGGGATCAAGGAAAGAAGCCTCTGGCACCGCATCAAGAAATACGAGATCGACATCCAGGACCTGCGAGGCCACACAAATTGACGGGGGACCTGCAAATTTTGGAGGTCGCCGGAATGCGCCGGCACCGGACTCGGTTCAACGCCGTTTCTTTCTTCCCGCCACCCCACGTTTTTGCCCTTTCGCCCCTCGTTCGGCACGTTTTCTGCATGAGCCAACCCGTCAAGAACCCCCCGGTCCGCCGGGCCGGCAGCCATAAATCCATTGCACAGGGAGGGAAAAGATGAACCGCTTTCGCAGGCAGACAACTCTCGGAGAAAAGGGCTTCACCCTGGTGGAGATCATCGCCGTGCTGATCATTCTGGGCATCCTCACGGCGGTGGCTCTGCCGCGCTATTTCGACATGCAGGCCCAGGCCCGCAACCGCGCCGCCGAAGGCGCGGTTTCCGAAGGCAAGGCGCGCATCACCCAGTGGGCCAGTTCCTGGGTGCTCACCAACAACGACTGGCCGACCTCCGCCAACTATAGCGCCGCTTTGATCGGCTCGAATGCCGGGGACTTCTCCCTGGCCTACACCTTTGGCAACACCATCACCATCCGCGCCACCGGCCTGGCCTCCGGCCCGGCCACGGGCGGCACCGCCTCCGGGACCATGATCCGGCCCGGGCAAACCTTCTAGTCTCCTTTCTCCGAACCCGTTTCCCCGGCCCCCATTGCGGCCGGGGAAACGGGCAGCATCTCCCCGCCACAGCCCGGCGAATTTCGATCACCAAACCGTAATCCGAAAGGACAGCCGATCCATTTGCACGATGAACCTGCCGCCGCCAAACACGTCCCATCCGGCGCTCAAACAGCGCGGTTTCACGCTCTTCGAGCTGGTGGCCGTCATGGCCCTGCTGGCCATCCTCACCGCTCTGGCCGTTCCGCGCTACTTCAGAAGCCGCGACCAGGCCGCCCGCATGGCCGCCTCGGCCGCTGTGGCCGAGGGCAGGGCCCGGGTTGCCCAGTTCGCCGCCGTCTACATCGCCGGCAACGACGTCTGGCCGGCATCGTCGGACTTTTCCGCCGCAGCCCTCGGGACAGACGCCGGCGACTTCAGTCTCAGCTACTCCTTTGCCGGCGACACCATCACCATCCGCGCCCTGGGACTCCCGGCCGGACCGGCCGCCGGCGCAATGGCTTCAGGTACCCTTCCCCGGCCCGGCAGCACATACTAATCCCGCGTCTCCCCGGCCACCCGGCACAGCACCCGCCGGACCTGGCCCAGGTTATCGCGCGCCTTTTCGTAGTCCGGCCGCTGCCGCAGGGCCGAGACAAAGGCCCAGAGTGCCCCGTCCAACCAGCCGCCCTGCCAGAGCGCCAGCCCGAGGTTGTTCAGCGCCTCCGGAAAATCCGGCTTGAGTTCAACCGCCCTTTCCAGCGCCTCAATCCCTGCCTCCCGCTTCCCGCCGAGGACCAGTACGCGGCCCAGATTGTTGTGGATCTCGGGCCGCCCGGGGGCGAGCTCCAGCGCCCGCCGCAGATGGCCCTCAGCCTCGCCGTGCCCGCCGATCTCGGCCCAGGACAGAGCCAGTCCGCTGTGCTCCCAGCTGGTGTCCATGATGCTGCCGGCAGCCTGCCTGAAATGGCCCCGCGCCTCCTCGCCCCGCCCCAGGCGCGCCTTGGCGTTGCCCAGATTGATCAAGGCCTGGACATGCCTGGGGTTGCCGGCCACCGCCCGCTCGTAGAAGCCCACCGCCAACTCATCCAGTCCGCTGTCCGCATAGGCCAGTCCTACGTTGGCGAGGGCATCCGCGTAGTCCGGCCACGACTCCAGCGCCTTTTCGTACTGGGCAAAGGCCGCCGCCCGGCTGCCCTCAGCCGCCAGGGCCACACCCAGGTTGTTGTGGGCCAGGTAGTTGCCCCGGGTGACCCGAACGGCGTGGAGGAACACCTGTTTGCTGTCCTTCAGGTACCCGGCCTGGTGCCAGGCCAGCCCACCCAGGGTTGCCAGCGCGAGCCCGGCGGCCGCGGCGGCGGCCGCCCGCCGCCACCGGCTCCCGGCGGCCAGCCCGGAAACCCCCCAGACAACCGCCGCATACACGCCGATGGCGGGGATGTAGGTGTAGCGGTCGGCCATGGACTGCGCCCCCACCTGCACCAGCCCGATGACCGGCACCAGGGTCCCCAGGAACCAGAGCCAGCCGACCGCCAGCCAGGGCCGCCGGCGCACCTGCCAGCCGGCAAGCCCGGTTAAGGCCAGCAGCAACAGGCCGGCTGCCAGGCCGTGCCAGAGGATCCGATCGTCACCGCCGTAGGGGTAGAAGATGGCCAGATCCTTGGGCCAGAACAACTTCCCGAGGTAGCGGACGTAGGAGAGCAGCGCATTTAGCAGCCGCGTTCCCAGGTCCAGCCACTGGAGGCCGGAAACCGCCCCGGATCTCGCCTGGGCCGCATAGGTCACCACGCAGGAGGCGGCCGAAAGCAGGAAAAACGGGATCTTTTCCAGCAGCAGCCGGGCCTTCGCTCGTTTGCCGCCGGCCGCACCGGCCGCCTGCCACCGCTCGAGCGGCCAGTGGTCCCACAGGAGCAGCACGAAGGGCAGGGTCACCACCATGGGCTTGGAAAGCAGCCCCAGGACAAAAAGACCCAACACCGCGCCGTAGCGCAGCAGGCCCGGCCGTTGCGCGTAGCGGCCGTAGGCCAGCAGGGCGAGCACCCAGAACAATGCGCTGAGCACGTCCTTGCGCTCCGAAACCCAGGCCACCGATTCCACGTGCAGCGGGTGGATCCCGAAAAGGGCGGCCACCACCGCACTTTCCCACACCCGGCCGGTCCCTTCCCGCAGGAGCAGGAACAGCAGGAGGGTGGTGGCCAGGTGCAGCAGGAGGTTAGTCAGGTGAAAGCCGCCGGGGTGCAGGCCGTAGAGCTCGTGATCCGTCATCAGGGAAAGCCAGGTCAGCGGGTGCCAGTTGGCCGCGTAGAGCGTAGTGAAGGCCCAGCGGATGCCGCTCCAGCTGAGCCCGCCCTGGACCCGGTCGTTGTGGGTGGCGTACAGGCCGTCGTCCAGGTTGATGAACTCGTGGTCCATGACCTGACCATAGACCGTCAGCACGGCGACCATTAGCGCCACGCTCAGGATTCGGCTCTTGGCTTTCGTCGTCATCGGCTCGGTCCCCCGCGGGTTTTCGGCACTGCCGGCCGTCAGGCCGTCTATTGAGACTTCCCCTCCGCAGTCCGCCGGCGTTTGACCGCCTCCAGGCTGTCCCGCGCCATCCGGAAATCCGGCACGATCTCCAGGGCCTTCTCAAAGTGGCTTTCCGCCTCGTCCAGTCTTCCCTGCCTGGCCAGGATCACACCCAGGTTGTTGTGGGCGTGGGCGTAGTCGCGGAAAGACCGCGAGCGCCTTGCGGAAAAAGCCCTCGGCCGCCGCCAGATCTCCTATGCCTGCCAGCCGGTAGCCGGTGTGGTTGTGGACCCGGGCCACGTAGCGCGGGTTGAGCTCCACGGCTTTGCGGTAATACCGGTCCCCGGCCGCAGCGTCTCCGTGCTCCGTCAGCACCCGGCCGATCATGAAGTGGGCCAGGTAGTTGTCGCGGGTCTTCTCCCCGGCATGCTGAAAAAGCGTCAGCGTGTTTTTCCAATGGCCCAGTTGGGACCAGGTCCCCGCCGCCAGGAGAGTCAGGGAGGCCGCCCAGAGGAGCCTCTGCACGCGCGGGGGCACCCGGAGGCGGCCGCACGCCTCCTGGAAACTCCAAACCGCTGCAATGAATAAACCCACATACGGCAGGTAGGTGTAGCGGTCGGCCATGGCTTGGGCACCCACCTGCACCAGCCCGATCACGGGCACCAGGGTCCCCAGGAACCAGAACCAGCCCACCGCCAGGTGGGGCCGGCGCCGGAGCTGCTGCACGGCAAGCCCCGTCACCCCGGCCAGCAGGAGGGCCGGCAGGAGGCCCGCCAGCGGGTCCGGTGGTCCGCCGCGGGGATAGAACACCGCCATGTCGGTCGGCCAGATCAGCTTGAGGAGGTACCCGGCGTAGGCCAGCACGGCGTTCAGCGCGCGCTCCGACAGCGGCAGGTCGTAGAGCGGCGCAATGGCGAACTGGGCCGCCTGGGCCCGGATGGTCACCACGCAGGAAGCGGCGCTCAAGACCAGGAAAGGCACTTTTTCGGCGATCAGCCGCCCCATTCCCGCGGGCCGCCCGGGACCTTCGCTCCCGGACCGGCGCCAGCGCGCCAGCGGCCAGACGTCCCAGAGGAGCAGCACGAAGGGCAGGGTGACCAGCATGGGCTTGCTAAGCAGCCCCAGCGAAAAAAAGGCCAGCGAGAGCAGGTACAGGCCGGCCCGCTGCCGGCCGGCATAGCGGCCCCAGGCCAGCAGCGCCAGGAACCCGAAGAAGGTGCTCAGCACGTCCTTGCGCTCGGAAACCCAGGCCACGGACTCGACATGCATGGGGTGCAGCGCAAAAAGGGCCGCCACCAGGAAACTCCCCCCCAGCCGGCCGGTGGCCTCCCGCAGCAGCAGGAACAGGAGGAGGCTGTTGGCCACGTGAAGGAGCAGGCTCACGGCGTGATGCCCGGCCGGGTTGGGGCCGAAGAGCCGGCAGTCCAGCATGTGGGAAACCCAGGTGAGGGGATGCCAGTTGGCGGCGTGAAAGGTGGTGAAGGCCCATTTCAGGCCCTCCCGGCTCACGCCCTGCTGGACCAGCTCGTTTTCGAGCACATATTCCGGATCGTCGTAATGGATAAAGTCGTTCGAGAGCACCGGCCAGTAGGCGGCCACGGTGCCCAGAACCAGGAGCAAACCCAGGATGCGGAGCCGGCTACGGCTCATGACGGTCTTCCGCCCGGCTTTCTCCAAAGTGCCTTTCGACAGGTTCGATTGCGTGGTGTTCACCCGGGTTTCGTATTTCTTTCTTGGGATTCCAATTTCAAAATTGGCAACACCGCCTGTCTCTTCCGCCTATTGGGTCACGGAAGCGGCGCGCCTGTGGTTCTTGCCGGGTTTCCCGGTGAACGGCTCGGGCGACCTCAGGCCGAGTTTCGCCAGCCGGTAGGCCAGGGACGTGGCCAGGCACCCGAAACCGTAGCGGATGCTCCTCCGGAGGCCGATGGAAGAGGCGCCCTCGAAATACCGGGTCGGGCAGCTGATCTCGCCGATGGTGTGGCCGCGCCAGATGATCTGGGTCAGCATCTGGTTGTCGAACACGAAATCGTCGGAATTCCGCTCGAGGGGAGCTCTTCCAGCAGCTCGCGCGAGAAGGCCCGGTAGCCGGTGTGGTACTCGGAGAGCTTGGCGCCGGTCAGCAGGTTCTGGAACAGGGTCAGAAACCGGTTGGCCACGTATTTCCACACCGGCATGCCGCCCTTGAGCGCCTGACCGCCCAGGATCCGGGAGCCCAGCACGCAGGGGTAGAGGCCGTTTCCGATCAGCGAGGCCATGGCCGGGATCAGCTTGGGCGTGTACTGGTAGTCGGGGTGCACCATGATGACGATGTCGGCGCCCGCCTCCAGCGCCAGGCGGTAGCAGCTCTTCTGGTTGGCGCCGTAGCCCAGGTTGCGCGGGTGGACATGGACCCTCACCTGGGAAAGCCCGCTCGCCACCAGGACCGTATCGTCCTGGCTCCCGTCGTCCACCAGCACGATCAGATCGGCGATCCCCTGATCGACCACCTCCCGGTAGGTCTGCTCCAGGGTTTTCTCCGCATTGTAGGCGGGCATCACCACCACGACCTTCTGGCCTCGGAACATGACCCGGGTCCCCCTTTCGCGGAAAGTTTGCCGGCTACCCTAGCCCATCCGGCGCCGAAGGTCCAGCGTCTGAATTCCGGCCGCTCGGCGGCGGGTTTGCCGGAAAACCGGCATATTTATTGCAAAGCCTGAAGTGGCGAAGGCCCGGTCCCAGACCCATCGGGTGCCGGACATCTTTCGGAGCTGAGGCCATCATGAACCCTTGCCGGACCCGACAACCTTTATCCATATGCGTCCCGCCGCGCGCAGCCGGAGCGGCCCGCTGCAGGGGCGAGCTCCGGGCTTCACCCTGCTGGAGATGATCTTCATGCTGCTCATCATGGGCGCCCTGGGCGCCGTCACGCTGAGTCGGCTGACCGACAGCCACGCCGACCTTATCGGCCGGGCCGAGGTGCTGCGGTCCCACATCCGCTACGCCCAGGCCCTGGCCATGAACACCGGCCGCAGCTGGGGGCTGCGCTTCGATCCGGCCAGCAACGTTTACTGGCTGTTTTTCTGCGACGCTCCGCCCTGCGCCGCGGCCGCCAACCGCGCCGTCCTGCCGGGCAGCGAACCCGACGCTCAGAGCCGGGTCGACCTCGGCGACATCAACCTGCAGTGGGTCCGGGAAGGCGCAACCGATGTGGACACCCTGGTCTTCGATTCCATGGGCCGGCCGTTCCGCGACACCGACGCCAGCCTCCAGCTGCCGCTGGCGGCCAACCTGCGCCTCCGGCTGCGGGACAGCGGAGGCGAGCTGCAGACGATCGTGGTGATGACCGAAACCGGGTATGTCCGCTGATTATCATGGAGCGAGGAATTCCGATGGGAAGATCTGCGGAGCATAAGCGCGCGAAGGGTTTGGACGCAGACGGGTTCACCCTGCTGGAAACCATCGCCGTGGTGGTGGTGGCCGGCATCCTCGGCGCCCTGCTGGCGACCTTCGTAAGCACCAGCTCCGAGCGCAGCGCCCGCTCCTTCGCCAGCCTGCAGGCCGAAAGCACGCTCCAGCTGGCCATGGAGGACATCACCGCCGAATACCGGAAGATGACCCGCAACTACGTGCTGAACCAGACCCCCATCTCCCTGGGAAATCTGAAGAGTTATGCGGAAAGCACGTACGCAAGCCTGGTGGTGGCCGGGCAGACCGGGTTCACCACTTTCCAGAAGACCGGAAGCAGCAGCTACAGCGCAACCACGCCGAGCGGAGCGGCTTCGGCCGGCGCCATGCTGCTGGTGACGCTCGAAAGCGGCGGCCAGCGGGTGCGCGGGCTTTTTTCCGGGTAACGGAGGAGTCTCAGGTGCAGAAAAGACAAGAAAACCGGGTCGGCATACGGCTGGGGGACAAGGGTTTCAGCCTGGTGGAAATGATCGTCACCCTGATGCTGCTGGGCCTGATCGGGGTTTTCGCCGGCTTCGGCCTGGTCAGCGGGGCCCAGTCCTACCTGAGCTCCCGGGACACCCACTCCGCCAGCCAGACGGCCCTGCTGGCGCTCAGCCGCATCCGGCAGGAATGCGTGGGGATCAACGGCATCACCTTCCGCTCGGCCGAACCGGATCGACTACACCGCCGTCCACGGGAACCCGGGTAACACCTACCGCATCTTCTACAACAGCAACAACAGCCGTCTCCTGCTGCGGGTGGACGACGGCGTCGCCCCCCAAAACCACATCCTGCTGGAGAACGTGGGGACCTATGGCGACGGGCAGAGCTTCCTGACCTTCACCCGCGACGACGGCGGGAGCTGGGCCGTCGGCGACGGCGTGGAGCGCCTGAGCCGGATCGGCGTGCGCGTGAACGTGGCCCGCGCCTCGGGGGCCGACCTGAGCTTCGCCCTCTCGGTCAACCCGCGCAACAACGGGGTACCCAACGCGCCTCCCCCGCGCCCGGTTCCGGGGACCTGAAAGCCATGACGGGGACAGAAGCCATGAAAAGATCCGATCGCCTCCATCCGCAGGCCGGCCTGGCCCTGCTTTCCCTGATCGTCGCCTTTGTCGCCATGGGCAGCCTGGCGGCGGTGGTGGTGGGCCTGACCGGCAGCAGCGACCTGAGCGTGGTCTCGAGCAACCAGGGCATGAACGCCTACTACCTGGCCGAGGCCGGCTACCGCTACGCGGCCGCCCGCTACGTGACGACCCAGAACGAAAACGGAAACGACTCGGCCGATGACGAAAAGGCCGCCTTCCTGGAAAACGACCTGGACCGCAAGACCTTCAGCATGCCGGGCGGCCAGGGGAGTTTCGTGGTGGAGGTCTTCCCCTACTGGCTGACCTCCCCGAGCACCCAGGTCAACACCCCGACCCTCACGGTCAAGTTCCCGGGCCAGGTGCCGCCCGGCTTCGCCTTTCCGAAAAACGGCAGCCTCAAGCGGGGCGACGAGGCCGGCGTCGGTTTCGTCGACTACAACCTCACGCCGACCCAGACCGGCAACCAGTTCGTGTTCAACGTGAAGGGTCCCCCGCTGCCGCTGGTCGAGGCCGGGGATCCGTTCTACCTGGTGCTGAGCCCCAAGAAAAAACAGGACCTGACCTACGGGGGCACCCTGGATCTTTCCGCCGACAGCGCCGCCCTGGTCCCCCCCAAGAACGGCATGATCCAGATCGGCGCCGACCCGCGCCTGTTCCTCTACCAGCAGGCGGTCTTCGACGTCACGCCCGATGTCATCACCCTGAGCGGGATCTCCGAGCAGCGCTCCGGATCCTTCAGCAAATTCGACGTCAAAACCAGCGACCCGGTGGTCTTCAAGAAAAGCCTGCGCCTGTCCTCCACCGGCCTGGTGGGCGGCGGCGCCTACCGCGCCAACCGCACGGTGGATTTCCACGTCCCGGTTCACGACGGGCTGATCGACGCCACCGACGAATACGACATGACGGACAAAAAGGACGTGGAGGAAAACTTCACCTGGGACAAAGATGAGGTGGACGTGAAGGTCGAGGAGCTGAACGTGGCCGGCGGCGGCAAGGCCACCTTCACCGTCATGAACAAGATCAAGACCCTGACCGGCAACTTTCGCTACGCCCAGATCTGGTTCGACAAGGCCGACAAGATCAACACCAACTGGCTGGCCAACGGCCACTACCTGAACTACGACGTGCAGGTCAAGATGGGCACCGGCAACGAGATGGAGTACGGCGCCCTGGGCCTGAACTTCCGCGCCCAACAGCGTGAACACCGCCCAGGAGGCCAGCCTCGGGATCTCCTTCATGAAGTACCGCCTGCCGACGCTGGAGTTCGAGGAGGGCGGCCCGCAGCCCATCACGGCCTGCACCCAGGTGACCGGGGAAACCAGCGGGGCCACTGCCACGGTTCACGGCGCGCCGACGCGTGACCGACGACGAGCTGGGACGAGCGGGAGGCCGAGGGCCGGCTGACCCTGTCGCAAGTCACCGGCACCTTCCAGGATGGCGAGTGGCTGCGGGTCGGCGGCCTGCGGCGCGCCCGGGTGGATGACTTCCATGCGTTCAACGATTTCATCCCGGACGCCATCAAGCCTTCCTGCGAGCAGAACAAGGCCGGCCGGGTCCTGGCGGTGCTGTGGCAGATGCGGGACGACGGGACGCTCCGCTGGCTGGCCTACAAGGACCTCACCCACGACACCTACTTCGTCGGCAACCAGGACTGCCCGGGCCTCTGCTACGACGGCCAGATCGTCAACGACCTGGCCTCGGTGGTGGTGCGGCTGCGCGAGCGGCACGTGCTGGATGCCGGCAACAATGTGGTCAAGGTGAACGACATCGGGGTTTTCTACGGCGACACCTCGGACGATCTACCAGGCCGGCGGCCACAGCCGGACCGCCAACTCCAACGCCTACGACATCCTGCGCAACCGGCTGCGCTACCGGGTCTGGGCCCAGCTGCCGCCGCCCAACCGGCCCATCTGGCCGCCCCGCGAGATCAGCAACTGGGCCCCGGCCATCGACTACTTCTCGCACCTGGAAAAACCGGAGGTGGCCGGCGTGCCCCGGCCGGAATTCCAGTGGGACGCCCTCAACCCGAGCCTCAGCGGCATCAGCGTGTACGAAATGCTGGACGACGGCACCATCCGGGTTTCCGAGACCACCACCCCGGACACCGGAACCTACTTTGAAACCGAGATCGGCATGCACTCCTTCGGCGACGTGAAGACCAACCCCTATCAGGCGGCGGCCTTTGCCGACTTCTCGGTCAAGTTCTACTACGAAGGCCACCCCTACGGGGGATTCCTGGCCGCCGTGCAGGAATAACCCGGAACCCCGCCTGGCGGGGTCCGCAGACCCCTTTGAAACGGAGCGCCCTATGAACAAACCCATCGCCACCTCCCTGTGCCTGATCCTCTTTCTCACGTCCGCGGTGCTGGCGCCCGTTCCCGGCGCGGCGCTGGCCCTCGCGCCCCTCGACGCCCAACCGGGCGGCGGGACCCAGACAACCGCGGTCCAGCCGTCCCCGGCCAGGGAACAGGCCCCGGTGATCCTCCAGGAAACCCCGGACCGGCTTCAGAACCGCGGCCCGACGCCCCGCAACGTGATCATCGTGCACCCGACGCCCGCAACGGGGGCAGGCGCTCCGGCGGCCCAGCCCGCGGCGCCGGGGACAGCCCCGGCGTCCGGCGCGGAACCGGCGCCCAAGACCCGCGCGACGGATTGACGGCCTGCTCGGCAGGCCTACGGCCGCCACCCGGCACCCAAAAGGAGGACCCATGCCGATTTTCAATGACCTGATCGTGAAGTGCGCCGACGCGGGGCACACCGACATCCACATGACCGGCGGCCACCCCCTGGTCTTTCGCAAGGACGGCCTGATCCGCTTCGACAAGCACAACCAGTGGAGCCACCAGGACGTGGACAAGCTGGTCAGGAACCTCCTCACCCCGGACCAGCTGGACATGCTCAGGCGCCGCCAGTCGGTGGACTTCAGCCGTTCCATCCACCACATCCGGGTGCGCCTGAACGTGTTCAACACGACCCGCGGGCTGAGCCTGGCCGTGCGCCTGCTGCCGGGCAAGCCGCCCGCGGTGGAGAACCTCAACCTGCATCCCTGCATCCAGGAATACGCCAAGCTCACCAGCGGGCTGATCCTCATCTGCGGCGCCTCGGGCAACGGCAAGAGCTCCACCATCGCCGCCATGCTGGAGGTGATCAACCAGAACCGGGCGGCCCACATCATCACCCTGGAGGACCCCATCGAGTACCGTTTCGTGTCCCGCCGCTCCTTCATCGAGCAACGCGAGCTGGGCTGCCATTTCCCGACTTTCGCGCAGGGGCTCCTGGACGTGCTGCGGGAAGACCCGGACGTGGTGGTGGTGGGCGAGCTCCGGGAGCCCGAGACCATCCGGCTGACCATCAACGCCGCCGAGGCCGGCCACCTGGTGCTGGCCTCCATGCACGCCACCAACACCGTCGACGGCCTGTACCGGATCTGCAACGCCTTTCCGCCGGAAGGCCAGGACGTGATCCGGGCCCAGCTGGCCTCCACCCTCAGCGTGATGGTGATCCAGCAACTGGTCCCCATGGAAAAAGTGGGCTTCCGGGTGCCCCTGCTCACCGTCCTGCGCGGCACCCAGGCCGTGAGGAGCTCCATCCGCGACAACCGCTTCACCCAGATCGAGGGCATCATCCAGACCGCCAGCGCCGAGGGCATGTTTACCCCCGAGCGCTACCGGAGCGAGTACCTGGACACCCGGAGCCATTTCCACCCGCCGACCATGAACTTCCGCCCCTCGGCCGAGGTCACCCCGGAAATCCTCTACCGCTCGCCCCTGCTCGGGCAGGCGCCTGCCGGCCGCCCGGGTTCGGAACCCGCGCCGCAGGCGTCCAGAGAAGCCCCGCGCCCGGCCCCCGCCCGCAGTCGAGAAACGGACGATCTGCTCGTGCTGGACGATGAGTCGTCCATGGATGAGGTCTTGGCCCGGCTCAATACGTAAGAGCAGGTGTCAGGCGTCAGGCGTCAGGGGGGGCGCAAGGCGCAAGGCCCAAGGCGCAAGGAAGAGCAGGTGTCGGGCAAGGGTCGATTCGGAATTCGAAATGCGGAATGCGAAATGGCCGGCGGTTGGGGGCCTTCAGGATCGGAATCGGGGTCGAAATCGAAATCGGAATCGGGATCGACGGAGTCGACGAGTCGCCGACGTTCGACCAGGACAAGCCTAACCGCGCCCCGACTGCCGATTCTCGATGAGTTCAGGATTCCGGGACGCCGGATGACCGCACGGAACAGACCGAAAAGACGGAACCAACGGAATCAACGATCTCCCGGGCGGGTGCTTGTCGCAGGAGCCGCAAAAGTGGTATAAGGGCCTCGCATTTCAGGAGGCTCCGTGAAAAAGCGGCTCATCGTTTTGCTGTTCCTGGTGCTTCTGCTGGGCGTCGGCGCCCTGGTCCTGCTGGGCCAGCGCCGGGAGAACGACGCCCGCCTCCTCTACTCCGGCACCATCGAGGCCCGCCAGGCCGACCTGGCCTTCCAGGTCACCGGCCGGGTTTCCATCGTCGCCGTGGACGAGGGCGCGCGGGTCCAGGCCGGCCAGATCCTGGCCGAGCTGGACCCGGTCGAGTTTCAGACGCGCCGCGACCAGGCCGCCGCCAACCTGACCCGGGCCACGGAATCCGCGGCCCAGCTGGAGGCCCTGCTGGCGCTTTACCAGGAGACCCTGCCGGCCGAGGTGGAGCGGGCCCAGGCCGCGGTGCAGGTGCTCCAGGCCAATTTCGAAGAGGTGGAGACCGGGTCCCGCGCCCAGGAAGTGGAGCGTGCCCGGCTGGCGGTCGAGGCCGCCCGGGTGACCCTGGAGCAGGCCGTCAGGGACCGCCGGCGCTACGAACGGCTCTCGAGCCAGGGTATTGTCTCCGAAAGCGAGAAGGAGGCCGCCGAGCTGCGCCACGATACCGCGACCAAGGAGTTCGAGCGCGCCCGGGAAGCCCTCGGCCTGCTCAAGGAGGGCTCGCGCCAGGAATCGGTGGCGGCCGCCCGGGCCCGCCTGGCCGAGGGCCGGGCGGCGCTGCGCCAGGCGCGCGGGCAGCTCGGGAGAATCGAGGTCACCCGGCGCGAGCTGGGCGCCGCCGGGGCCCTGGTGCGGGCCGCCGAAGCGGAACTGCGGCTGGCCGAAACACACCTGCGGTACACCCGGCTGACGGCCCCTTCCGGCGGCATCGTCACCAGCCGCAACGTGGAACCGGGCGAGGTGGTGACTCCCAGCCGCGAGGTGATCTCCCTGGCCGATCTCGCCACGGTGGACCTGAAGGTCTTTGTGGAGGAAACGCGGATCGGCCGCATCCGGCCGGGGCAGGAGGTGGAGGTGACCACCGACAGCTTTCCTGCCAAGCGCCACCTGGGCCGGGTGACCTTCATTTCGCCGGAGGGCGAATTCACGCCCAAGATCATCCAGACCCACAAGGAAAGGGTCAAGCTGGTCTACCTGGTCAAGATCGCCGTCCCCAACCCGGACCTGGAACTCAAACCCGGGATGCCCGCCGATGCCTGGTTCCGATAAAGCGGACGGCTCCGCGATTTCCATCCAGAGCGTCTCCAAGTCCTTCGGCTCCCTGACGGCGGTCAGCGGGGTCTCGCTCGAGGTCCGCCGGGGCATCGTCTGCGGCCTGGTCGGCTCCGACGGGGCCGGCAAGACCACCCTGCTCCGGATGGTGGCCGGCATGACGCGGCCCTCCGCCGGCACCATCACCGTGGAAGGCCTGGACACGGTGCGCGACCGCGACCGGCTGAAGGGCCTGCTCGGCTACATGCCTCAGCGCTTCGGGCTCTACCTGGATCTCACGGTGGACGAGAACCTGGATTTCTTCCTGGACATCTTCGGGATCTCGGGCGCGGAGCGCCGGAAGCGGCGGGAGCACTACCTGGGTTTCTCCAACCTCGGGCCGTTCCGCGGCCGGCTGGCCCGGGATCTGTCCGGGGGCATGAAGCAGAAACTGGGGCTGGCCTGCGTGCTGGTGCACGAGCCGCGGATCCTGGTGCTGGACGAGCCCACCAACGGTGTGGATCCCGTCTCCCGCCGGGAGTTCTGGGACATCCTGCTCGGGATGCGCGACCGCGGCATGACCATCCTGGTTTCCACCGCCTACCTGGACGAAGGCGAGCTGTGCGACCGGCTCCTGCTGATGCACAAGTCCCGCCCCCTGCAGGAGGCCGGCCCCCAGGAGATCCGGGCCCTTTTCCCGAGCCTCGAGGAGGCCATGATCCACCACATCCAGGAGGCGGACCGGGGCTTGCGGCATGAACGTTTCACCCCCTGAGGCGGTCGCGGTCCAGGACCTGGAGAAGCGCTTCGGCCGCTTCGTGGCGGTGGATCGGATCAGCTTCGCGGTCCGCCGGGGCGAGATCTTCGGCTTCCTGGGACCCAACGGGGCCGGGAAATCCACCACCATCCGCATGCTCTGCGGGCTGATCACCCCCAGCGGGGGTTCCGGCCGGGTGGCGGGGTTCGACCTGTTCCGGGAGCCCGAACGCATCAAGCGGGCGATCGGCTACATGTCCCAGCGCTTCAGCCTGTACCTGGACCTGACGCCGCTGGAAAACATCCGCTTCTACCTCGGCATCTACAGCGTGCCGGAGCGCGAGTGGCCGGAGCGGACCCGCTGGGTGCTGGAGGCGGCCCGACTGCAGGAGGTCCGGCAGCGGGTGACGGCCGAGCTCCCGCCGGGCTGGCGCCAGCGCCTGGCCCTGGGCTGCGCGCTGCTGCACCGCCCGCAGATCCTCTTCCTGGACGAGCCCACCTCCGGGGTGGACCCGGTCACCCGGCGCCACTTCTGGGAGTTCATCCGGCACCTGGCCGGCCAGGGCATCACGGTCTTCGTCACCACCCACTACATGGACGAGGCCGAGCACTGCGACCGGGTCGTCATGATCAACGCCGGCCGCATCGTGGCCGGCGGCCCGCCGCGCCAAATCGTCGCGGATCTCTTTCCCGACCGCCCGGAAGCCGGGCTGAACGACGCCTTCATCGCACTCATGACCCGGAGGCCCGCTTGAACCGGCGAAGCATCCAGGCCATCGCGCGCAAGGAGTTCTTTCACCTGCTGCGGGATTTCCGCAGCCTCTACCTGGCCTTCGCCATTCCGCTGCTGCTCATCCTGCTCTTCGGCTACGCCCTCAGCCTGGATGTGGAAAATGTGCGCCTGGCGGTGGTGGACCACGACCGCACGCCGCTGAGCCGCGACTTCATCCGCAGCCTGGATGCCTCGGCCTATTTCCGGGTGGTGGAGCGCGCGGCCGACGCCGCCCGCCTGACCGCCGCCCTGGATCGGGGGGACGTCAGCCTGGGGCTGGTCATCCCGCCGGGCTGGACTGCGGATCTCAAGGCCGAGCGGGAAGCCCCGCTGCAGGTCCTGCTGGACGGCAGCGACCCCAACCAGGCGGGCATCTCGCGGGGCTACATCACCGCCTTCATCGAGCGCTACAACCGGGAACAGCTCCTGGAAGCCCTGAACCGGCGCGGCATGACCCGGATGGAAGCCCCGGTGGAAGGCCGGGTCCGGGTCTGGTTCAACGAGGACCTGGAAAGCCGCAATTTCATCATCCCGGGCATCATCGCCATCATCATCATGATCGTGGGGGCCATGCTGACTTCCCTGGTGGTGGCCCGGGAGTTCGAAAACGGGACCATGGAAACCCTGCGCTCGCTCCCCATCGCGACCGCCGAATTCCTGATCGGCAAGGCGGTCCCCTATTTCCTGATCGCGCTCACCGACGTCCTGATCGCCGTGCTGATGGGACAGCTGCTCTTCGGGGTGGTGCTGAAATCCGGCTTCTGGCTGCTGATCCTGGCTGCCACGCTCTACCTGGGGGTGGCCCTGGGCCTGGGGCTGCTGATTTCCACCCTCACCAAATCCCAGCTGGTGGCCAACCAGCTGGCCGTGCTGGTCACCTATCTCCCCTCGCTGCTGCTTTCCGATTTCGTCTTTCCGGTAGTGAACATGCCCTGGGTGCTGCAGAAGATCACCCGGCTCGTGCCGGCCACCTACTTCATCGACATCCTCAACGGCCTGTACCTGCGGCACCTGGGTCTGGCCGATCTCTGGTTCAGCTACTCGGTGCTGCTCGGCATGCTGGGTGTGCTCGGGGCGCTGAATCTGGCGGCCCTCAAGCGGGAGGGGCTCTGAGATGAACTGGCTCCGGATCCGGGAACTGGTGCGCAAGGAGTTCATTCAGCTCTTCCGCGACCGCAAGAACCGGCCCCTGCTGGTCATCAGCCCGCTCATCCAGCTCATCGTCTTCGGCTACGTGGTGAGCACGGACGTGCGCGACATCCGGCTGGCGCTTCCAGGACCAGTGTCAATGCCGCGAAAGCCGGCAGCTGAGAGAGGCCTTCGATGCCAACCGCACTTTCCGGATCACGGCCGGCGGTTTTGACCCGGGCCGCCTGGAGCGGCTGCTGCTGGAGCGCCGGGTGGATCTGGTGGTCAAGGTGCCGCCGGATTTCGGCGAGCGCATCCGGCGGCGGGAGACGGCCCCGGTCCAGATCCTGGTTGACGGGAGCATGAGCAACATGGCCTCGGTGCGCATCGCCTACACCTCCAGCGTGCTGGACCGTTTCAACACCCGGCTGCTGGGCGAGCTCTACCCTAAAATGGTCAATCTGCCGAAGGTCGACGGCCGGATCCGCACCTGGTACAACCCCAACCTGGACAGCCGTCACTTCTACGTGCCCGGCATCGTGGCCTTCCTGATCATGCTGCTGACCCTGCTCCTCACCTCCATGGCCGTCATCCGCGAAAAGGAATCCGGGACCATGGAGCAGCTGATCGTGACCCCGCTCCGGCCGCTGGAACTGATCCTGGGCAAGACCATCCCCTTCATCCTGATCGCCCAGGCCCAGATGGTCCTGGTCACCCTGCTGGCCATCTTCTGGTTCCGCATCCCGCTGGCCGGAAGCCTGCCCCTGCTTTTCGGGTCCTCCGGCGTCTTCCTGCTCAGCACGCTCGGCATCGGACTGTTCATCTCCACCGTCTCGACCACCCAGCAGCAGGCCATGATGACCACGTTCTTCTTTGTCCTGCCGTTCTTCATGCTGAGCGGCTTCGTGTTCCCCATCGACAACATGCCGACCGTGGTGCAGTGGCTCACCTTGCTGAACCCGCTGCGCTACTTCCTGGTCATCATCCGCGGCATTTTCCTCAAGGGCATCGGGATCGGGGTGCTCTGGCCCCAGCTGGCGGCCCTGGCCGTCCTGGGTCTGCTGGTGTTCGGCGGGGCCGTGAGCCGGTTCCGCAAGCGACTGGATTAGGCCGCCTGCCCCGGGGTGGGGACGTCCTTGACTTATTGACTTTTTCCGTCCGCTTGGCGCGCCGGGTCCCCGCCACCCGCGACCGGTTCCGCCCTGCTCCCCGACTTCACGCCGCAAAGCCATGCCGTGGATTCCAGCCCGCCGGATTCCGGCCAGATTCCGGTTGACAGCCTGGATCAGATCCTTTATCCTGTTCACACTATGAACGAAATGCCCCCGCCCTCATCCGAGGACCTGCTGGGCTTTCAGACCGCCCGGCTGGAAGAGCTGATCACCGAAACGGTGAGGTGCTGCGAAGACCGCAAGCTCTTCGAATCCCAGAAGTTCGGCCTGCCCTACGCGGCCCTGAAGTGCCTGCGGCTGTTCAACGGCCAGCGCTACCTCACGGTCAAGACCATCGCCCGGCAGCTGGACGTGGCCAAGAGCCGGGTGACCAAGATCGTCGCCGGTCTCGGCGAAAAGGGACTGGTGAACCAGACCGCCGATCCCCGTGACGGCCGGGTGCGGCTGATCGCCCTCACCGCCGCGGGGGGGGAAAAGCTCCAGCAGATCCGGTCCTTCGAGCGGGAAATCCACCGCCGCCTGCTTCTGGAAATGCGCGAGCAGGAAAGAAAAAGTGTCCTTTTCTACCTGGAAATGCTGCGCTCGGCCATGGAGTCGGTGAAAGCCCGCCTGGGCGAAGCCTAGCCGATGCGGCGCTGTTAGTTCATACTGTGAATTTAGTGTGCACCATCAAACCGGCACCCAGGTGCCACAAGGCAAGGAGGAGCCGCCATGGAACAGAACCCGGCAACCCAATCCACCCAGAGTGCTGCGGCACTGAACCTGGAGGCGGTGCAGGCCCAGATCGTGGAGCTCAAGCAGCAGCTCGAGGCGGTCAGCCAGCGCACCCCCCAAAACAAACTGTCGATGATCGTTTTCAGCGGCGAGCTGGACAAGGTGCTGGCCGCCTTTATCATCGCCACCGGCGCTTCGGCCATGGGCATGGACGTGGTCATGTTCTTCACCTTCTGGGGAACGCCCGTCCTGCGGGACAAAGAAAAGACGGTGGGCGGCAAGGACGTCATGGGCAAGATGTTCGGCGCCATGCTGCCCAAGGGGACCTGCGCGGTCAAGCTCTCCAAGATGAACATGGGCGGCATGGGAACCGCGATGATGAAAAGCCTGATGAAAAAGAAGAGCGTGGCCTCGGTCGACGAGATGCTGGAAATGGCCGACGAGATGGGGGTCACCATCTACATCTGCGAGATGTCCATGGACCTCATGGGCTTCAAGCGCGAGGAGATGATCGACTACAAGCACCTGGACTTCTGCGGCGTGGCCAAGTTCCTGGATGAGGCCATGGACAGCCGGATTCAGCTCTTCATCTGATGCGCGGGACGGCGACATGAGAACGCTCGAGGTGCGGCCGATGAAAAAGAGGACCGCCGTGACCCTGGCCATGAGGCTGGCTTTTGTCCTGCTCTTCAGCCTGGGTTGCCAGAAGGAGGTGGGAGCCGGCCCCATCGCGCCCGACTTCTGGCTCCCGGACCTCACCGGCGAAATGGCCACCCTGCAGGAGTACCGCGGCCAGGTGGTCCTGCTCGACTTCTGGGCCACCTGGTGCCTGCCCTGCCGGGTTTCCATCCCCGAACTGGTCGAGCTGCAGCAGAAATACCGCAGCCAGGGGGTCGCGGTGGTGGGGGTCGCCATGGACGACCCGGCCCAGACGAGCGACGCCGACCTCCGCAAATTCGCCCAGAAATACAAGATCAACTACCGGATCCTGCGCTACAACCAGAAGATCGTGCAGGACTACTTCCCCAACGAGACGCCGCCCATCCCCACCCTGTTCGTGATCGACCGGGAAGGCCGGATTCAGGACCGCTTGGTAGGGTTCACGCCCGGGGCGACGGAGAGGTCGCTCCAGAAGGTGATCCCATAGTTCCGGGGCAACCCCGCACGGTTGCGAAAGGAGAAAGATCCATGAAAAAAATTGGTGGGTTTGCCGTACTGCTGGCCGTCTTCACCCTCCTGCCGACATCGGGTTCCGCCACCAACGGCGACAACCTCATCGCCATCGGGCCCATCGCACGCTCCATGGGCGGGGTCGGCATCGCCCATCCGCTGGACGCCATCAGCGCGGTCTTCGCCAACCCGGCCGCCATGTGTTTCGGGCCCTACTGCCCCACCGGGGAGTTCGACTTCTCCGGGACGCTCTTCATGCCGGACGTGTCCGCGAAAATCACCGGGCCCGGCGGAACCCTCCGCGCCGACAGCGAGGACAACGTGTACGCGATCCCGGCCATCGGGCTCTCGGTGCCCATCACCCGCAAACCGCCCTTCTGGCGCTTCGGCCTCGCCGCCTACGGCGTGACCGGCCTGGGGGTGGATTACCGGGAGACGGACCTGGACCAGTCCCGCTTTTACGATTTCGGGGCTTTCGGCCAGTTTCCCCTGATGGCCGGCGAGTTCACCCAGCTCCAGATCATGAAGTTCGCGCCGGCCATCGCCTTTCAGCCCACCGAGCGGCTCTCGCTGGGTCTGGCGGTGCTCGTGAACTACGCCACCCTGGACCTGCGCAGCGGCTCCTCGCCCGGCTACGGGCTCGGCGTGCAGCTGGGCGCCATCTACCAGCCGACGGACAATCTCTCCTTCGGCATCAGCTATGTCTCGCCGCAGAGCGTCAGTCACGACCGGGTCACGGATTTTGACGGCGACGGCCGGCTGGACACGCTGAAGCTGGAATCGCCCCAGCAGGTGGGGATCGGCGTGGCCCACACCTTTTTCGGAAAGCGGCTGCTGGTCGAGGCAGACCTCAAGTGGCTGAACTGGTCGGGCGCCGACGGCTACGACGACTTCGACTGGGAGGACCAGTGGGTCTTCGCCTTCGGCGTGCAGTACGAGCCGCTTCCGAACCTGTTCCTACGGGCCGGGTACAACTTCGGCAAGAACCCGGTGGAGGAGCACGACGGCTTTGTCGGTCCCAACCTGATCCGGGTTCAGGGCAAGAGCCTTCCCACCTACTACTACGAGACGTTCCGGGTGATCGGCTTTCCGGCCATCGTGGAGCAGCACCTGACCTTCGGCCTGGGTTACGGGTTCACCCCGAATTTCGCGCTGCATGTGGGCTACATGCACGCCTTCGAGGAAACGCTCCGCGAGAGCGGCACCGACATCGCGGGCCAGCCGGTGACCCTGGAATCCTCCCTGAGCGAGAGCAGCATCGAGTTCGGCCTGACCTGGCGCTTCTAGCCGGCGACCGGGAAGCACGCCGCCGCATCCCTCTCAACCCTTCCCCCGGCCCGCGCCGGGGGAAGGGTTTTTTCTGCCCCCTTTTTTCGCTTGACTTACTCTTTTTTCTACAGTATAAATCCGCCTGTAAGTCGCCCGTCCCGCCGTCCCCGGAGGAGACCGCCATGAAGCTCACGAAAAAGCAAAAGGCTTTTCTGGGATATCTCTCCCGCTACGTCGAGGCCTGGGGCCGGGCCCCCAGCTTCGACGAGATCCGTTCCCACTTCGGCTACCGGTCCTACAACACCGTGACCACCTACCTGAAAACCCTGGAAAGCAAAGGATACGTGCGCCTGCCGGCGCAGAAGAACCGCAAGCGGGCCGTCGAGGTCATCCGGCCGGTGGAAACCCGGCGCTTCGAGCTCCCCCTGCTGGGAAAGGTGGCCGCCGGAAAACCCATCGAAGCCGTGGCGGATGTGCGGGCCATCGAGGTTCCGCCCTCCATGGCCGCGCGGGGAGAGTGTTTCGTGCTCCAGGTGGAGGGGAATTCCATGGAGGAGGACGGCATCCTGGACGGGGATTTCATCGTGGTCCGCAAGCAGGCCACGGCGGAGAACGGCGAAACCGTGGTGGTGCTGATCGACGACCAGACCACGGTCAAGAAGTTTTTCCGGCGCCGGGACCACGTGGAACTCCGGCCCGCCCACCGCGACATGCAGCCCATCCTGGTCCAGGACGGGGCCTTCCGCATCGAGGGCAAGGTGGTGGGGGTGATGAGGGTGTATAAGAAATAGGTGCAAGGGAATGCGGAATTCGAAATGCGGAAGGCGAAAAGGACACCGGTTGACAGTTTTCCGACCGCAAGGGGGCAGATGGGTTTTCAGCCGGCATCCGCCGGCATTTTCGCATTCCGCATTCCGCATTTCGAATTTGATTTGGCCTGACGCCTGACGCCCAATGCCCAATGCCGACATGCCATGCACCGTCATATCGTCCATCTCCACATCCCGGCCTTTCCCATCGCGGTGGCCCGGGTCTGCCGGCCGGAGCTGCGGAACCGCCCCGTGGTGGTGGCGCCCCCGCAATCCGACCGCGCCCTGCTGCTGGCCATCTCGCCGGAGGCGCGCCGGGAAGGTCTTTTCAAGGGCATGCCGCTCGAGGCGGCCGTCAAACGCTGTCCGCGCCTGACCGTCCTGTCCCCCGACCCCCCCCTCCTGGAGCGCGCCTGCCGGAGCCTGGAGCAGGCGGTCGGGCGCTACACCCCGCTCTGGGAGCCGAGCCGCCCGGGCCACATCTACCTGGACGTCAGCGGGACCGAGCGGCTGTGGGGCCGGCCCAGGGACACCGCCGAGAGGCTCCGGCGCGAGGTCAAGCAGCGCCTGTCGCTCTCGGCAACCGCAGGCCTGGCCAGCAACAAGATGGTTTCCAGCATCGCCTCCCGCATCGTGCCCGGGGAGGGGCTGCTGGATGTGGATCACGGCCGGGAAGCCCCTTTCATGGCGCCGCTCCGGGTGCACCTGGTCCCCGGCATAGACCGCTTCCGCCGCCGGGCGCTGCTCGAAGAACTCCACATTGTCCGGGTTCACCAGCTGGCCGTCCTGGGCATGCCCCAGCTGAAACTGATCTTCGGCCGTCAGGCCTGCCTGATCCGCCAGCGCAGCCTCGGCATCGACCCGACCCCGGTCCGCCCCTTGTCCCGCAGACCCGCCGTCGCCCTGGAAACCACCCTTGCCCGGGACGAAAACGACGACCGCCTGCTGCTGGGGAGGCTCTATGAACTGACGGAAAAGTGCGCCTTCCGTCTCCGGGACCGCGGCCTCCTGCCCCGGCGGGCGGGATTGCTGATCCGCTACGCCGATCAGGTGGAAACCCGCCGCCAGCTCAGGCTGCCCGGCAACAGCTGCTGGGACTTCGACCTGTATGCGCCGCTTCGGTCTCTCTTCCTGAAGGCCTGTAAGCGCCGGGTGCGGGTGCGCTTCATGCGCGTCTGGTTCTGGGATTTCGCGCCTCCGGCCGGCCAGTTGTCTCTGTTTCCGCCGCATGCGCCGGCCGAGGAGAAAAGGACCCTGCTCATCCAGGCCCTGGACCGCGTCCGGACCCGCCACGGCGAGGAGGCGATCCGGTTCGGGAGAACGGATAACGACCAGGCGCAAGGCGCAAGGTACAAGGCGCAGGGAACGGCGTTACCGGCTCCCGGTCACGAGCCTGATACCTGAAACGACGAGCGCAAGGCACAAGGCGCAAGGAACGGCGTTACCGGCTCCCGGTCACGAGCCTGATACCTGAAGCCTTGCTTTTTTCCCTTGCGCCTTGAGCCTTGCGCCCTGTGCCTTGCCTTTATCCCTTGTGCCTTGCGCCTTGAGCCTTGCACCTATGGAATTCATCCATCTCAACGTTCACTCCCACTATTCCAAGGGCTGGGGCGTCGGGACCATCGAAGATCTCTGCCGGGCCGCCAGGGACCTGGGCATGAACCGGCTGGCCCTGACCGACACCAACGGGCTCTACGGGCTGGTCTTTTTTGTCCAGACGGCCAGGAAATGGGCATTGCAGCCCATCGTGGGAAGCGAACTCGTCTCGACGGGCGCAGCGGGCCGTGCTGCTGGTCAAAAACGCAGCCAGGGTATGCCAACCTCTCCCGGATCATCTCCGACCGCCACTGTCACCAGGACTTTGACCTGATCCGGACCCTCCGGGAAAGACGGGACGGGCTCATCGTCCTCTCCGATGATTTCAAGCTGCTCAAGGCCCTCAAACGGGACAGCCCTGAGGACCTCTTCGTGGAGATGTCCCCCGGCTATCAGATGGCCGCGCTGCTATGCCTTTTCCCGCAAGACCGGGATCCCGCCCGTGGCCACCAACCGGGTGTATCTGATCAGAAAGGACCAGTTCCGGCTCCACCGCATCCTGAGGGCCGTATCCCTGAACAGCAAGCTCTCCCGGCTTGCATCGACAGGACACCTGCCGGGAGCACAATTTCCTGAACGCCCCCGCAAGCCATGATCGATCAGTTTCCCCACGCACCGGAGGCCATCGCCAACACCCTCAAGGATCGCGGAAGCCTGCCTGCGCGGACTGGGATTTCAGACCGGCTCATCTTCCCCTGCTTTGAGAGCATGGACGACCAGGAGGCCTTTGACCGTCTCTACCAGGCCACCCTGGAGGGGTGCCGGCGGCGCTACGGGGAGATCACCCCGGCGGTCCAGGAGCGGGTGGAGCATGAAATGCGCATCATCCGGGAAAAGAACTTCGCCCACTACTTCCTGGTGGTGGCCGACATCACCCGACAGGCCCAGCGCTCCTGCGGCCGGGGGAGCGCGGCGGCCTCCATCGTCTCCTACGCCCTGGGGATCACCCACGTGGACCCCATCCACCACCACCTCTTCTTTGAGCGCTTCCTGAACCCCGGCCGGAAGGACCCGCCCGGACATCGACGTGGACTTTGCCTGGGACGAGCGGGACCGGATCATCGACTATGTCTTTGCCCGCTACGGCAACCGCCGGGCCGCCATGGTGGCCAACCACAACACCTTCGCCGCCCGGTCCGCCATCCGGGAAGTGGCCAAGGTCTTCGGCCTGACCGATCAGGAGATCGGCCGGGTGACCGCCGAGATCGGTTTCGGATGGCGCCTGAGCGAGCATCCGGGAGGACTGGCACGCACCCCAAGATGCGGGGGATCGAGTTCAAGCAAACCCTGGGACGAGATCCTGAGTGCGGCCGCCCGGCTCGAGGCCCATTTCAACCATCTCTCCACCCACTGCGGCGGCCTGGTGGTGGTGCCGGACGAGATCCGCCGCTACTGCCCGGTGGAGATCTCCGCCAGCGGGCTCCAGGTGCTCCAGTGGGAAAAGGACTCGGTGGAGGACGCGGGCCTGGTCAAGATCGACATCCTGGGCAACCGGAGCCTGGCCGTCATCCGGGACGCCCTGGATCTGGTGGAGCAAAACCACGGCCGCCGGATCGACTATGCCCGCCTGAATCCCCTCGATGACCCCGAGACCGTGCGGATCTTTTACGAGGGCGACACCTTCGGCGTCTTCTACTTTGAAAGCCCGGCCACCCGCCAGGTCCTGACCAAGGTCCGTTCCGGCCTCACCTTTGAGGAATATCTCCGGCATGGACCACTTTCTTCTCAACGTGGTGGTCACCTCCATCATCCGGCCCGGCCTCCAACCAGAGCATCCACACCTGGGTATCCCGGCTCCACGGCGAGCCCTGGAGTCCGCCCCACCCGCTGCTGAAGCCGGTCCTGGAGGAGACCCTGGGGGTCATGGTCTTTCAGGAGCAGCTGAGCCAGGCGGCCATTCATCTGGCCGGATTTGACCCGGCCGAGGCCGACACCCTGCGAAAGGTGGTCAGCAAGAAGCACAAGCGAAAGAAGCTCCGGGATTTTTACGCCCGCTTTGTCCAGGGGGCCCGGGAGCGGGGGGTGAGCCCGGAGGTGATCGAGGAGGTCTGGCAGATGATGATGGGCTTTGACGGCTACAGCTTCTGCAAGCCCCATTCGGCCAGCTACACCCTGGTGGCCTACAAGTCCGCCTTTCTCAGGGCCCACTATCCGGCCGAATTCATGGCCGCGGTCATTTCCAACGGCGGCGGCTACTACTCCACCTTCGGTTACCTCTCCGAGGCCCGGCGCATGGGGCTCAGGATCTGCCCGCCCGACATCAACCAGAGCGAAATCAAATATACCGGAAAGGACCGGGAGATCCGGGTGGGCCTCATGCAGCTGAAGGATCTCGGCCAGGAAGCCCGGGAGGCGCTGGTTCACGAACGCCGCCGGCGCGGCTTCTTTTCCTCCTTTGAGGATTTCCTGAAACGCATGGGTCCCCGGCTTCACCTGCAGGATGTCCGCATCCTGATCAAGGCCGGCTGCTTCGATGGCCTCCACGCCGGCCGGTCGGCTCTCCTGTGGCAGGCGCTGGCCTTTTTCGAGCACCCCCGCTGCCCGGCCCAGGAAACCCTCTTCCCCGAGCCCGGCGGCCCGGCCCCCGGGAAGGGCTCACCCGCGGAGCTCGCCCGGCCGCGGGATCTGCGCCTCAAGCAGGAGGAGGAGGCCCTCGGCCTGCTCATCTCCTGTCACCCGCTGGAACGCTACGCTGACGGCCTGAAAGGCTTCTCCCCGGTCCCGGCCCGCGATCTGCCCGGCCTGATCGGCCGGGAGGTCACCACCGTCGGGTGGCCGATCACCGGCAAAACCGTCCACACCAAGGACGGGGAAACCATGCGCTTCGTCTCTTTCGAGGACCTCAGCGGTCTCTACGAAGCCGTCTTCTTCCCGCAGGTCTACCACCGCTACTGCCACCTGCTGAGCGGCTCGCGCCCCTACCTCCTCCGGGGCCGGGTGGACGAGGACTTCGGCTCCGTCACCCTGGCGGTGGACCGAATCCGGCTCCTGGATACCCGCCCGGCCCTTGACGGCGGGGAGCCCGCGTGAGAAACAGAGCAAGGAACGCCCGCTGAAGGAGGCCGTTTTCCCATGATCCGGATCACCCCGCGCATCGCCCTGGAGGAAGGGGAACTGCAGTGGAAGTTCGTTCACGCTTCCGGACCCGGGGGTCAAAACGTGAACAAGGTCGCCACGGCCGTTCAGCTGCGCTTCGATGCCGCCCGTTCGCCCGCCCTGCCGGAGGACGTCCGCCAGCGGCTCATCCGCCTGGCCGGCCGCCGGATGACCCGGGAGGGGATCCTGATCATCGATGCCCGCCGCTTTCGGACCCAGGGTCAGAACCGTCAGGAGGCCCTGGAACGGCTCACCGATCTGATCCGCAAGGCGGCCGAAAGACCCCGGGCGCGCCGCCCGACCCGGATGCCGGCCGCATCCCGCAAACGGCGCCTGGAAGCCAAGCAGCGCCGGGGGAAATTGAAACGGCTGCGGGAGCCGGTGCCGCCGGCCCCTGAATAGCCCCGTGCAAGTGCGCGGTTGCGGAACTCAAACCGCGATCCGACAGTCCCGCGCTCGAAGCACGAAATCCCAAATCCGAAACAATCTCAAAATCCGAATGTTTCAATGCTCCAAACTGTCTTAGGAAACTGGTCGACTGAGATCCCGTCGCTGTTTCGAATTTCTGTCATTGGGTATTTGGATTTGTTTCGGATTTCGACATTCGGATTTGGGATTTCCGGGTCTCCGAAAAGCGGGGCGTTTCTCCGGCAATGCATGCGGGTTCCGCCTTGGCGGTTCATAGCGCTGCACTTATGAGACGCGGCGTTAGGCCTGCCGGATGGTGATGTCCCGCTTGGGGTAAGGAATCTCGATTCCCTCCTCCTGAAAAACCTCCTTCACCCGGTCCGCCACGTGGGAGATCGTGTCCATCCTGCGGCGCGGATCCCGGATCCAGACGCGGGCCTCCAGGTTCACGGCCGAATCCCCGAAGCTCTTCACCACCACCTTGGGCGCCGGCTCGCGCATCACCCAGTCGAGCTCCAGCGCAATCCGGTTGATCAGCTCCTTGGCCTTGCCCACGTTCGCATCGTAGGCGATGCCCACCGGGATCCGCACCCGGATCTCCTCGTTGATGGCGGTGTAGTTGATGATATCGCGCTTCATGATCTCGTTGTTCGGGATGATGACCACGATGTGGTCCGTGGTGCGGATCTTGGTGGCCCTGAGACCGATGTCCAGCACATCCCCCCAGGTGGCCGAGTTCTTGGGTGCCGACCAGATCTCGATGCGGTCCCCCACCTCGAAGGGCCGGTCAATGATCAACAGCACCCCCGCGATCAGGTTGGAGAGGGTGTCCCGGGCTGCAAAGCCGATGGCGATCCCGGCCACCCCGGCCCCGGCCACGAAAGGCATGATGTTCAGCCCGATGACGTCCAGCGCCAGGATGATCCCGGTGGTGTAGATGATCACCCCGGCGAACTTCTTGAAAAGATCCAGGATGACGTCGTCCACCCGGGTGTCGGTCTTGCGGGCCAGCTTCCGCTCCAGATAGGGAAACAGGTGGCCCACCAGGTTTCTGGCAAGGGCGCACAGCAGCAGGATCATGAAAGCGTAAAAGAGCCTCTCCACCAGCGGGGCGCGGAAGAGCCGCACGACGGCCGCACCGGCCAACAACAGGATCAAGTAGTGCCCGGCCCGGCGGATCAGTGCCAGCACCGCCCCCCCTTCCTCCAGCAGCGGCTGCACCCGCTGGGCCCGGCCCAGCCGCCCGATCACCGCATTGAAAATCCACCATGCCACGGCCGCGACCGCCAAGATGGCTACCAGGTTCCCCAGGCCCGCCAGCCAGGGCCCGGGATCCGCAAACATCCGCTCGTAGATGCTCCTCAGGAAATCCGTCATCTCTTCTCCCTTATGTCTCTTTTCGTCCCGTGGTCGGGGATGAACCGCAGGGAATCATCTTATTCCAGTCGGCCGATCTTCTCAACCCTGGACCGTCTCAGGCCCCGGCCGTTTCCGGTTGATTGCTTATGTCATTTGTGACATAATTTCTTTCTTTCAAAATCCATGGAAGGATTCTTCAAAGCCAAAACCCCCGCCGAAGTCTTCACCATTCTGGACCGCTTCGGCCCGCTGGACTCCGAAACGCTGCCGCTGTCTGAGGCCTTCCAGCGGGTCCTCGGCCGCGACCTGACGGCGCCCGAGGACCTCCCCGATTTCCCCAGGTCCACCGTGGACGGCTACGCGGTCCGCGCCGGCGACACCTACGGCGCCAGCGAGTCCCTGCCGGCGCTGCTGCAGGTGGTGGGGGAGGTGGCCATGGGAGCCGTCTCCGGGCCGCTGGTTGCGGAAGGCCAGGCCGTCAAGATCCCCACCGGCGGCATGCTGCCCGAAGGGGCCGATGCGGTCGTGATGATCGAGTACTGCGCCCAGCTGGACAGCGAGACCCTGGAGGTCGGCCGGCCGGTGTCGCCGCTGGAGAACCTCATCCGGCCCGGGGACGATTTCCGGGCCGGTGCCCGGCTGCTGCCCGCGGGCCACCGGCTGCGCCCCCAGGACCTGGGCTGCCTGGCGGGCCTCGGGCTGGCCCAAGTGCCCGTCCGGCGCCGGCCGCGGGTCGGGCTGGTGTCGACCGGCGACGAGATCGTGCCCATCGAGACCCGCCCCGGGCCGGGGCAGGTGCGGGACGTCAACCGCCATACCCTCCACGCCTTCTGCCGCCGCGCGCAGGCCGAGCCCCGGTTCCTGGGTTGCTGCCCGGACCGTTTCCAGGCCCTCAAAGCGCTGGTCGACCAGGGGCTGGAGGAAACCGACACGCTCTGGGTCTCGGGCGGAAGTTCGGTCGGGACCAAAGATCTCACCCTGCAGGTCTTCGAAAGCCTGCCCGGCTTCGAACTGCTCGTGCACGGCATCTCCATCAGCCCGGGCAAGCCGACCATCATCGGGAGGCTGGGACACCGGGCTCTGATCGGGCTTCCCGGACACGTGGCCTCCGCCCTGGTGGTGGCCGAAGTCTTCCTCGCGCGGCTGCTGGCCCGGCTGTCGGGCGCGACGGCCCCGCCGGCCGGTTTTCCCCGCCAGCTGGAGGCCGTGCTGACCCGCAACCTCGAATCACCCAGCGGCCGGGAGGACTTTGTGCGGGTGAAACTCCGCCAGGAAGCGGACACCTGGCTGGCAGAGCCGGTTTTCGGCAAATCCGGCCTCATTTCCACCCTGGTGGAGTCCGACGGGCTCCTGCGGATCGAGCTCCACACGGAAGGCCTCTATCAGGGGCAGAAGGTCAGGGTGCTTCTCTTTGAGTAGTCCGGCATGAAAAGACACGTCTATCTGGCCATGAAAACCCTGGACGAAGCCAGGGACCTCTTCTTCTCCAGCATCGGGCCGCAACCGCAGAGCGCCGTCGAGGTCATCGGAGCCGCCGACGCCCTGGGCCGCGTGACCGCCGAGCCGGTATTCGCCCGGCGCTCTTCCCCGGGATTTCATTCCGCCGCCATGGACGGCATCGCCGTAAGCGCGGAGGAGACCTTCGGCACCACCGAAAGAGCCCCCAAAATCCTGAAGCTGCCTGAGAGTGCCGCCTGGGTAAACACCGGCCAGCCCCTTCCCGCCGGATTCGACGCGGTGATCATGGTCGAAAAAATCCACCAGCTCGACGAGCAGCGAATGGAAATCCGCGCGCCGGCCTACCCCTGGCAGCACGTCCGCAAGGTCGGGGAGGACATCGTCGCCACCGAGCTCCTGCTGCCCGGAAATCACCGCATCCGACCTTACGACATCGGGGCTCTGGTCAGCGGCGGGGTGTTCACCCTGGCGGTGTGGCGCAAGCCGAAGGTGGCCATCATCCCCAGCGGCTCCGAACTGGTGGATCACGCCCGGATCCAGGAGAGCGATCCCCTGCCGGGAAACCGGATCATCGAAAGCAATTCCCTCGTCCTGGCCGCCCTGGTCCGGGAGTGCGGCGCCGAGCCGCAGCTTCACCCCATCGTCCCCGACGACGAGGACCGGATCCGGGAGGCCATCCGGCAGGCGGTGGATTCCGACGCCCAGGTGGTCCTCCTCAATGCCGGATCTTCCGCCGGCAGCAAAGACTTCACCGCCAACGTGCTCGGGGAGCTGGGCCGGGTCCTGGTCCACGGCGTGGCCATGATGCCCGGCAAGCCGACCATCCTGGCCCTGGTGAAGGGCAAGCCCGTGGTCGGGAATCCCGGGTATGCCGTTTCATCCGTGCTGTCCTTCGAACAGTTCGTCCGCCCGCTGCTCTACCGCCTGCAGGGCTGCCGGCCGCCCGACCGGCCGGCGGTGCAGGTCACGCCGACGCGCGACATCCCGTCCAAAATGGGCCTGGAGGAGTTCATCCGGGTGAGCATCGGGCGGGTGGGCGAGCGCTACGTGGCCACGCCCCTGCCGCGGGCGGCGGGCTCGATCACCACCCTCACCCGCGCCGAGGGGATTCTGCAGATTCCGGCTTTCTCCGAGGGCATCGCCCAGAACGAGCCGGTCGCGGCCCACCTGCTGGTGAGCCCGGAGGAACTTCTCCGAACCGTGGTGATCATCGGCAGCCACGACATCGCCCTGGATATCCTGGGGGACGAGGTGCGGCGCGCGGGACGGGACATCCGGATCTCCTCGGGCAACGTGGGCAGCCTGGGCGGCCTGATCGCGCTGCGCAAGGGCACCTGCCACATGGCCGGCGCTCACCTGCTGGACACCGCCACCGGGCAGTACAACCTCTCCTATGTCCGCCGCTACCTGGCGGGAATGCCCGTCCGCGTGTTTCACCTGGTGCTGCGGGAACAGGGCCTGATCGTGGCCCCCGGCAACCCCAAGGGCATCCGGGGGTTGCCGGACCTGACCCGCCGGGACGTGACCCTGGTGAACCGTCAGCCCGGTTCCGGCACCCGCATCCTGCTGGACCATCTGCTCAGGCGCGAGAACCTGCGGTCCGCTGAAATCCGGGGATACGATCATGTGGAGTACACCCACATGGCCGTGGCGGTGGACGTGCTCAGCGGCGCCGCCGACTGCGGCGTGGGCATTTTCGCCGCCGCCCGCGCCCTGGGGCTGGACTTCATTGCGCTCGAGCGCGAGCAGTACGACCTGATCGTCCCCCGGGCCCGGCTCGAGGAACCCAACCTCCGGGCCGTCCTGGAAACCATCCGCTCGGAGCATTTCCGCCAGCGGGTCGTGTCCCTCGGCGGCTACGACGCAGCCCGAAGCGGCGAGCGCTGGACGGACGTGGAGGAGACATCCGGTGACCGGGCATAAGCTCAAATCCCGGCTGTGGATTGTGGATGAGCGCGACCGCATCATCATGGGCGAGGGCCGCCGGCAGATTCTGGAGAGCATCCAGCAGACCGGATCGATCAACCAGGCCGCCAAGCTCTTGAAGATGTCCTACAAGGGCGTCTGGAGCAAGATCAAGGCCACCGAGGAGTACCTGAACGCCCGCGTCGTTCATCCGGACCGCCAGAAAGGGACGCGCCTGACCCGGAAGGGCAAGGCGCTGCTGGAGAAGTATGTCCAGCTGAAAGAGCAGTGCCTGGAGGAGGAAAACCGGATTTTCGCGCGCCTGTTCGGGAAGGATGATTTCTAGCGCCGCTTCTGCAGGAGGCAGAAAGACTTGAACCCCAGCGACACTCCGCCCATCGTTTCCATCGTGGGCCGGTCCGGCTCCGGCAAGACCACGCTCCTGGAAAAGCTCATCCGGGAACTGAAACGCCGCGGGTTCCGGGTCGGGACCGTCAAGCACGACGTCCACGGCTTCGAAATGGATCGGCCCGGCAAAGACAGCTGGCGCCACAAGCAGGCCGGCTCCGTGACCACCGTGATCTCCTCACCGTCCCGGATCGGCATGGTCCGCGACGTGGACCACGACCATTCGCTGGAGGAACTGCGCGGACTGTTCGGCGGCGTGGACCTCATCCTCACGGAAGGCTTCAAGCGGGAGGACAAGCCCAAGGTGGAAGTGCTGCGAACCGAACTTCACCCCGAACCCCTGTGCCGCGGAGACCGCAATCTGGTCGCTCTGGTCTGCGACAGCCCCGTCGATCTGGGCGTGCCGCGCTTTCCAACCCGGGCCGTTGCGGAACTGGCCGCCTTCCTCGAGCGGCACTTCAGCCTGAAGGCGGCGGGCCGCCGAACACCCGGCCCCGGTGGGGCCAAATAGTGCTTGAAACCTGCGCGAGGTCAGGGTATTAGATGAGGGCACAAGCCGAGGATGCACTATGATCACTGTCCCTGCCACCCTGCTTTTGCCCGTAGCAGCCCCCCTGGGAGGCGCCTTCGGGCAAGACGTCATTCAGATGGTCCTCAACGCCGGGCTGATGGTGAAGTTTGTCCTGCTGGTTCTCCTGCTCTTCTCCGTCGTCTCCTGGTCCATCATTCTGCTCAAGTTCTGGCTGATCCGCAAGGCCACCCGTGAGAGCCGCGATTTTCTGGTCGCTTTCTGGGAAACCCGGGACTGGAAGAGGCTTTTCCAGGCCTCCAAGGATCTCAAGTACGGACCTATCCCCTATCTCTTCGTGACCGGCTACTCCGAGTTCAGCCGGATGAGAAGGATCGAGGTTTCCGCAGTCACCAAGGACAACCCCGAACCCCCCGGCGCAGAGGCCTCGGTGCGATCCCAGCACACGGTCATGGACAACCTGGAACGCTCCCTCAAGAAGGGCCTCATCGACCAGACCGACCGGCTGGAACGCGCCCTGAGTTTCCTGGCCACCACCGGCAACACGGCCCCGTTCATCGGCCTGTTCGGCACGGTCTGGGGCATCATGGAAGCCTTCCGTGGAATCGGGCTGCGCGGCTCCGCCAACCTGGCCGTGGTGGCCCCGGGGATCTCGGAGGCCCTGATCGCCACGGCCGCGGGCCTGGCCGCCGCCATTCCCGCCGTCATCGCGTTCAACCATTTCTCCCACAGGATCTCCGCCCTGCGGGCCCACATGGACATCTTCACGTCCGACTTCCTGATGACGGTGGAGCGTCAGTATTTCAGGAGGCAGGTGGTCGGCAAGTCAGACATCTGAACCCACGCGACATGGCCATTCAGACTCCAAGCACCCACCGCCGATTCATGTCGGAAATCAACGTCACGCCCTTCGTGGACGTGATGCTGGTGCTGCTGATCATCTTCATGGTCACCGCCCCCATGATGACCCAGGGGGTGGACGTCAACCTGCCCAGGACAACCACCCGGCACCTCAAGACGGCGGACGAACCGCTTCTGCTGACCATCAACCGCAACCAGGAGATCTTCGTTGAAAACGCCAAACTGCCGCTGGAGGCCCTGGAAACCAAGATCGTCAAGATTTTCGAAAACCGCCGCGAGAAAGAGATCCTCCTGAGGGCCGACCGGGAAGTGCCCTATGGTTTTGTGATCCAGGTGGTCGCCAAGATCAAGCGAGCCGGCATAGAAAGGCTGGGCATGGTCACCGAACCGGAGGACTGAACCCCATGATCCCTCCTGTGCTTCAGGCCGCCTACCCGAGAATCACCGATCCGGGGTGGGGCAAGACCATCCTGATCTCCTTCAGCCTCCACATCCTGGCGTTTTCGTTCGTCCTGCTTGTGCCGGGCTCCATGCCCGGACGCAGGCTGCCGAGCGTCATCTACGAAGTGGATCTGGTGGAACTCCCGGCCGCCAGGCCCGTGGAAGCCCTTCAGCCGGTACCGGCCAAGAGCGTTCCCAGCCTGCCCGAATCCGTGGTGAAAACGCCCCCGGCGGTCCCGATCAGCAAGCCGGAAAAGCCGGTGGTGATCGCCAAGCGGGTGATCGAAGACAAGCCCCGGCCGCTCGAAAAACCCCGCATCGACCCCTCGAAGCGCCTGGAACAGGCCCTGTCCAGGCTCGAGCAGGAGGCGGAAGCGAAAAGGAAACGACAGGCTGAACAGCAGCGGCTCGAAAGGGAAGCCGAAGCCAGCGCAAGGTCCCACCTGGACCAGGCGCTGTCCAACCTCCAGACCCGGCAGATTGGAAACGAGAAGGCGAGCGGCCTGCCCGACACCGGAATCTCCCTCAGGCTGTATCAGCTGGCGGTGGAAGAATCGATCAAAAGCAACTGGTCCTTTCCGGTGGGTGTCATGGACCCCCAGCGGCAGCGGGACCTGCAGGCCTTGATGGTGCTGGATGTGGAAAGCGGCGGCAAGATCCTCAGCAGCCGTTTCAAGCGGAAGTCCGGGGACGATCTTTTTGACCAGTCCGTCCTGCGGGCCATCGAGCGCTCCGATCCCCTGCCCCCCTTTCCGGAAGGGTATCCGAAAGTCCGGGAGGAAATCGAGATCAACTTCAACCTCAGCGAACTGGACCGTACATAAGACGATGAGAATTCCTGTCAGTTGCTTCTCAAGACCCAGTGCTGTCCCGGGCCGGCGGGGGCTGATTTGCCTCGCCCCTCTGCTGCTCCTCCTCCTGAGCCTGGCCTGCCTGGGCCGGCCGGAGGGAGTCGATGCCCGGATTTACATTGACATCAACGCGCCCTCGTTACGCAAATTCAAGATCGCCGCGCCGGATTTCAGCAACCAGACCCCCCAGGGCGCCTGTGCCGATTTGTCGGCGAAGCTGCCGGGGGTGGTGAGCCGCGACCTGGATCTCAGCGGCTTCTTCAGCCCCATGGACAAGGCCGCGTTCCTGGAAACCAATCCGGACGCCCTGACGCTGGAGAGCATCCGCTTCAGGGACTGGTCCGTCGTCGGCGCCGAGCTGTTGCTGAAAGGCAGCTACACCTGCATCGGCCGCAATCTGGAGGTCGAGGTCAGGCTCTTCGACGTGTTCGGGGCGCGCCAGATCCTGGGCAAGCGGTTCCTGGGCACCCTGCCGGAGAGCCGCCCGCTTATGCACCGGGTGTCCGGCGAGATCTTCCGCGCCCTGACCGGGCAGGAAGGCATTTTCCTCACCAAGATCGCCTTTGTCGGGAATGCGACCGGCCACAAGGAGATCTACGTCAGTGACTTCGACGGCGAAAACGTCCGGCAGCTCACCGCCGACAAGAGCATCGCCCAGATGCCCAGATGGTCCCCGGACGGGAAAAAAATGCTGTTCAACTCCTACCGCGACGGGGGAACCATGATGTACCTGAGGGACACCGAGACCGGATCGGTCCGACGGATCTCGGGCCGAACCGGCCTCAACATCGGGGCCGCCTGGGCGCCGGACGGGTCCAGGTTCGCCCTGACCCTCAGCCCCGAGGGCGACCCGGACATCTTCCTGATGGATCTCAACGGCAAGGTGCTGAAAAGGCTGACCAACCAGCTGGGAATCGACGTTTCCCCCTCTTTTTCGCCCGACGGCAACCGGATCGCGTTTGTCTCCGACCGCTCCGGCAACCCCCAGATCTACGTGATGGACCTGCAGAAAGGGACTCAGGAAAGAATCACTTTCGACGGAAACTACAACACCTCGCCCTCCTGGTCAGCCCAGAACCGGATCGCCTTCACTTCCATGCGGAACGGGCTTTTCGACATCGGGACCCTGGACCCCGGCGGGGGGCCGGTGAAGTGGCTGACCGCCAGCCAGGGAAAGAACGAGGATCCCTGCTGGTCCCCGGACGGCCGGTACCTGATCTTCAGCTCCAACCGCGCCGGCGCCTACCAGGTGCATCTGATGGACGCCAACGGCAACAACCAGCGAAGGCTCACCGCGCTGGACAAAGATCAGATCTCCCCCTCCTGGGCCCGCTGACCCGGACGGCCCTCGGGGTTGGGCCTGAAATCGAGTTCGAGTGTCGCTTAAACACTTGAAATCATAAAACAGGCATATTATGCTATGTGGATGGTCGCCCAAAGGCTGTCGGCAACCGCCTCCACACCCCAGGCGATCGCCGCAACTCGGGCGTCCCGGAGGAAAGAGATCATCATACGGGTAAATCGGAACAGGAGGTAAGGAATGATGAGGAAAATTTTGATGTTTTTTGTCGTTTTGGCATTCGTTGGATCTTCTCTGGTCTTGACGTCCTGCGCCAAGAAGCAGATCCAGGTTTCCGAAGGCACCAAAGCGGCGGTCGAAGCCGTAAAGAAGGCCGAACCCACGCGAACCATCGAGACCACGGATCCAGAAGCGGAGAAGAAAAAGGAAGCCGAACGCCAAGCCAAACTCCGTGAACTGGAGGCCGCTCAAAAGCTGGCCGACCAGATCCGGGTTTTCGAGTCCGAGCACATCTACTTCGACTTTGACAAGTCGGACCTGAAACACTATGCGATGGTGATTCTCAAGGACAAGGCCGGCTGGCTGCAGCGCAACCCCTCCTATGCGGTCAACATCGAGGGGCACTGCGATGAGCGGGGAACCAACGAGTACAACCTGGCCCTCGGGGAAAGGCGTGCTCAAGCAGCCAAGAAGTATCTGACCTCGCTCGGAATTACCGAAGATCGGCTCTCCACCATCAGCTACGGCGAGGAGAAGCCCGCCGATCCGGGGCACAGCGAAGACGCCTGGGCCAAAAACCGCAGAGACGAGTTCAAGTTGATGAAAAAGTAGCCTGTACCCGGGCCGGCTCTTCTCGGGGCCTGTCCCCGCCCAGGGATTGCGGGGCGGGGCAGGCGCCGTTTCGCCGGGCATGGTTGGAAACATGAAAGATCTATCTCGCAGCAGGATGGCGGCGAAGCTCGTGGGGATGACGGTTGCCCTCGGGCTTTCCGCCTGCGTCACCACCCAGCAGGACCTGATTTACCTCAACGACCAGATCGTCGCCATGAACTCGCGGGTCAATACCCTGGAAGACCGTTTCGGCAAGAAGCTTGCCGGCGATGTCGACGCCCGGCTCAGCGCGGTCGTCCAAAGCCAGACGGACATCCGCACCGAAATCGACCGGCTGCGGAAAAATCTCCAGGAGACTTCCGCCCGGCTGGAGGACAACGAGCGTCTGGTCAGGCACTTCGGTGAACGCGACACCACCCGGGAGGATCAGTCCAAAACGAGACTCACGGACCTCATCGATCGCGTAGCGGCCCTGGAAATAGCCGTGAAACAGCTGCAGGACCAGGCCGGCCTCAAGTCGCCGGCCGAACTGGGCCCCCAGGTCATTGCCCAGCCGCCCGTCAAGCCCGCCGAACCGGCAAAACCGCTCCCCACCCCGCCGGAAAAACCGGCGGTTTCTCCCCAGCAGAGCAGTTACGATGCGGCGCTTTCGGCTTACAAAGACGGGAAGTACGACCAGGCCGTCACGGAGTTCAGGGATTTCCTCCGGCGGTACCCCGACTCCCCGCTGCGGGACAATGCCCAGTACTGGATCGGCGAGTCCTATATGGGCCTGAAGCAGCACGAACAGGCGATCCTGGCCTACCAGGAAGTCATCAAGAAATACCCGGAAGGCAACAAGGTGCCCGGCGCCATGCTGAAGCAGGCTCTCGCTTTTCAGGAAATCAAGGACCAGACCAGCGCTAAGCTGCTCCTGCAGAAGGTCATCAAGAGCTACCCCAACTCCACCGAGGCCAAGCTGGCGCAAGCCCACCTGAAGAAGATGGAATAGGGCGGCCCCTCATTCGGACTGGTGAAACTCCAAATCCCCCACAGATACACCCTCGCCAGCCTGCTGCAAACCAATGAACACACCACCATGTCCATCCTGGCCGTGGTGGTCGGGCTGGGTGCCGGCTTCGGAGCCATCGGCTTCCGGCACCTGATCTCCCTTTTTCAATCGATCGCCTACGGCGGGGCCGAAGATGTTCTTTTTCTGGCGCCGGCCCTGCCGTGGTTCTTCCGCATGCTGATCCCGGCCGCCGGCGGCCTGCTGGTGGGTCCGCTGGTGCATTTCCTGGCCCGGGAGGCCAAAGGCCACGGCGTTCCCGAGGTCATGGGCGCAGTGGCCCTGCGCGGCGGCGTCATCCGCAAGCGGGTGGTGCTGGTGAAATCGCTGGCATCGGCCCTGTCCATCGGCACCGGCGGTTCCGTGGGACGGGAGGGGCCGATCGTCCAGATCGGATCGGCCATCGGCTCCAGCGTGGGTCAGGTCCTGCGGATTTCGGCCGACCGCATGCGAACCCTGGTGGGGTGCGGAGCGGCTGCCGGCATCGCGGCCACCTTCAATGCCCCGATCGCCGGCTCCATGTTCGCCCTGGAGATCATCCTGGCCGATTTCGGGCTGGCCACCTTCAGCCCCATCGTAATCTCGGCGGTGGTCGCCACGGCCGTCAGCCGCTACTACCTCGGGGACACGCCGGCCTTCATCGTGCCCGCCTATCACCTGCTCAGCGCCTGGGAGCTGCCCATCTACGCGAGCCTGGGCCTGTTCTGCGCGCTGGTGGCGGTGTTCTTCACCAGGACGCTCTACCGCTTCGAAGATCTCTTCGAGCAGCTGCGTTTCCCCCCGTATCTCAAGGCCGCACTCGGAGGGCTGCTCCTGGGCGGCCTGGGGCTCGGCCTGCCGCATGTTCTCGGCGTGGGCTATGCCGCGATCGATCTCTCCCTGGCGGTCCGGCTCTCCTGGTGGCTGATGCTGGTGCTGGTCTTGGCCAAGATTCTGGCCACCTCCATCACCATCGGCTCCGGGGGATCGGGGGGCGTGTTCGCGCCTTCCCTGTTTGTGGGCGCCATGGCCGGCGGGTTCTTCGGCACCTTGGCCCACACCCTTTTCCCCGGAGTGACCGCCTCCCCCGGCGCCTACAGCATCGTGGGCATGGGGGCGGTGGTGAGCGGCACCACCCACGGGCCGCTGAGCGCCATCCTCATCCTGTTCGAGATGACCGGTGATTACAAGATCATCCTGCCGCTCATGGTCGCCTGCATCGTCAGCTCCCTGGCCAGCGGCCGTCTCTTCGAACACTCCATCTACACCATGAAGCTCGCCCGGCGGGGCGTGAACCTCAAGGCCGGCAAGGAAATCAACGTGCTGCGGTCCATCTCGGTGAGGGAGGTCATGAACCCCCAGGTGGAAACCATCCCCGAGTCCCTCAGCCTGGGCGAGGTGGCCCACCGCGTGTCCAAGAGCAAGTACAACAGCTTCCCGTTGCTCAACGAGGCCGGTGAGCTGACCGGGATCCTGTCCTTCGCCGACTATCAGCAGGTGCTCTTCGATGAGGACCTGCGGGATCTGGTGGTGGCCAAAGAGCTCGCCACGACGGATCTGATCACGGTCAGCGCGGACGATGACCTGTACACGGCCCTCGAGAAGATCACCCGGCACGATTTCTCCACCCTGCCCGTCGTCGCCCCTTCCGACCCCGGGAAGCTGCTGGGCATCCTGACCCGCCGGGACATCATCGGCGCCTATGACAAGGCCGTCATCAAGAAGGGGATCATTCAAAAGCAGGCATAAGGCGCAAGCCCCTCACCCGATACTCGCAACCGGCTTTGCCTTGTGCCCTGCGCCTTGCGCCCACCCCAAGCCCCTCACCCGATACTCGCAACCGGTTTTGCCTTGTGCCCTGCGCCTTGCGCCTTGCGCCTTTCTTTTAGGGTGTGCATCGGCGACAGGGAGCATATCCTTCCCAAAAGGCTTCCAGGCGGGTCCTGAACCGGAGGGCGTGTTCAGGCCGGGTCTTCTCTCCGAACGGGCAGCCGGGCCGATGGAAAAGAAGCGAGTGGCGGTTCCCGAGGTACTCCTTTTCGGTCTGCGCCTCGTGCCGCCCCCAGATCCCGACCTTTTCCCGCATGGCCTCCCTCTGCTTCCCCAGCAGCAGGTCCCAGTAACGGTCGTTGGGCATCTTGCGCAGCACGTGGGCCAGGCCCCGGCGCACCAGCAGTGCGTTGAGCATGGTGCCGTCTTCCAGGAAAACATAGGCCAGCAGCCTGCCGTGGCGGTCCCGCGCCTCTCGATCAGGGACGAGCCGGACCTTGTTTCCGCCGATGGCCGCCTGATTCAGATCCCGCGCCGCGTAGGCCAGGTACCCGCTCCGGCCCCCGTCATGGTCGATCTCCGGGGCGTCGATCCCCAGGTACCGGACTTTTTCGCCGTTTTCGAGCAGGATGGTGTCGCCGTCGTACACGGTTTTCACCGAGACGAATCCCGGATGCTGCCAGGCCACTGCGGTGGGAGCCAGGAGCAACAGAGATAAGGTCAAAAAGGCTTTCCCAAGCTTATGGATCGTCCAGGATTTCGCGATTTCCTGTTGACTCCGAAGCCGTGAAGTATTAAAGTGCGTATTATACAATTTAGTATGGTTTAGCATACAGAGAGTTTCAATTTTGAAATTAAAGGAGACGACCCCCATGCCTCAGATCATGACCACCAAGGAACTCGCAAAATACCTCAAGCTCCACGAGATCACCATCTGCAAGTATGCTGCCGAGGGCAAAATTCCCGCCATCCGAATCGGCCGCGTCTGGCGTTTCGACAAGGAAGCCATCGACCGCTGGATCGGCGGCGGCGACAAGAAGTAACCGCCTACCCGTAGAGCAGGAAAGGCTTCCGCCACTGGTCGTAGGACCGGAGCTGCTCTGCCCACTCCTCCTCCAGCGTGCTGACTTTTTCCCCGGCTTCCAGCCTCTCGCGCAGCTTCCGGTCGCCCAAGATCAGGTCGACCGGAAGCTTCTCGAACTCGTATTCGTAAGGCGGCTCGCGCCAGCAAAAGTGCGCCGGATAGAGCTCGAGAACGGCCTGCAGCAGGCACAGGGTGGTGGCGAAAGGCCGGTAGGCCCGGGGGTCGGTCACGTGAATCAGGAAGCCGCGGCAGACCTCCCCCTGCCACTTCTGAAACATGGGCCGGAATTCGAATTCCTGCAATTGACAGCCGCTCTTCGCCCGGGGGTCGAGCGCCCGCTCGATGGCCCGCGGCTTCCAGTAGGGAGCGCCGAAGATCTCAAACGGCCGGCAGGTGCCGCGGCCCTCGCTCACGTTGGTCCCCTCCCAGATGACCTGTCCCGGGTACACCTGGGCCGTGGCCGCCAGCGGCATGTTCGGGGAGGGCAGCACCCAGCGCCGCCCCGTTTCCCGCCACCCCATGCAGCGCTGCCAGTTGACCAGGGGGATCACCTCCAAACGGCAGCGCAGCTCAAAGGCCCGGTCAAAGACCCGCGCCATCTCTCCCATGGTCAGCCCATGCCGCATGGGGAAACGGTAGGGTCCCACAAAAGAGTACAGGGCCGGATCCAGCAGGTTCCCCTCCATCCGCTCGCCGCCGAGCGGATTGGGCCGATCCAGGACGAACACGGTCTTGCCCTGTTCGGCGGCCGCCTGCAGGCAGTTGAGCAAGGTGGCGGCGAAGGTGTAGACGCGCGTTCCCACATCCTGCAGGTCCACGATGAGAGCATCGATGCCCTCCAGCATCCGGGGGGCGGGTTTCAGATCCCCGGAGTACAGGCTGTAAATGGGGATGCCCAGGTTCTCGTCCACGGCGTGGGGGGTTTCGACCATGTTGTCCTGGTCGATGGCCCCGAAGCCGTGCTGCGGCCCGAACAGCGCTTTGAGCTGCTCCGGCAGAAGCCGGGCGATGACCTCCGCGGCCGGCCTCAGCTGCCGGTCCACCGAGGCCTGATTGGCCAGCAGCCCCAGCCGGAGGCCTTTCAGCCTGCGCCAGTGCTTCTCCGCCAGGTGATCCAGCCCGGTCAGCACACCTGTCATCCCCTGCCCCCCCGATTGCGGCGTTTGCCCGTGCGCTCCCTGCGCGGGCTCGTAAGAAGCCGATAGTATGGGATCCGGCCGCGCTTTTCAACACCGGGTGCCCGCAACTCCGCCGCGGCCTCCATCACCGCCCCCGTTTCCATTGACGAAGTTGCGACGCAATGGTATCAGTCGCTGGGGCGATTCCCCCCAAGTCCTTCACAGAAAGGAGTCTCCACATGGACTTTCCCCTTCTCTTCTCGCCGGTCAAGGTCAACCGGATGCAGCTCGAAAACCGGATCGTGATGACCGCCATGCACCTGGGGTACACCCCGGAAGGAACGGTCACCGACCAGTTGGTGGCCTTCTATGCGGCGCGGGCCCGCGGCGGCGCCGGGCTGATTGTCGTGGGCGGCTGCCCGATCGACGAATTCGGCGGCATGTCGAGCATGATCTGCATTCAGGAAGACCGCTTCATCCCCGGGCTCCAGCGGCTCACCCGAGCGGTGCATGAGGGCGGCTCCCGGATCGCGGCCCAGCTCTACCAGGCCGGGCGCTATACGCATTCGGCCATGATCGGCGGACGAAAGCCCTTTTCGGCCTCGGCCGTCCGTTCCCGCCTGACCGGCGAAACCCCCCGGGCCCTGGAGCTGGAAGAAATCCCGGGCGTCCAGGAGAAGTTCGCCCAAGCCGCGGTGCGCGCCCGGGAAGCCGGTTTCGACGCCGTCGAGATCCTCGGCAGTGCCGGCTACCTCATCAGCCAGTTCCTCTCGCCGCTGACCAACGAGCGCCAGGATGAATACGGCGGCGCGCTGGAAAAGCGGATGCGCTTCGGCATCGAGATCGTCGGAAAAGTCCGGGCGGCCGTGGGCCCGGATTTCCCCATCCTCATGCGGATCGCGGGCAATGATTTCATGGAAGGCGGCAACACCAACCGCGAGGCTCGGATCTTCGCCGCCGCACTGGAGAAGGCCGGCGTGGACCTGTTCAACGTCACCGGCGGCTGGCACGAAACCCGGGTCCCGCAGATCAGCATGTTCGTGCCGCGCCGGGCCTACGTATATCTCGCCCAGGGTGTCCGCTCGGCCGTGTCCGTTCCGGTGCTGGCCAGCAACCGCATCAACGACCCGGAGGTGGCCGAGGCCATCCTGCGGGACGGGGAGGCGGACCTGGTCACCATGGCCCGCGCCCTGCTGGCCGACCCGGAACTCCCGAACAAGGCCCGCAATGGCAAAACCCAGCTGATCTACCACTGCGTGGCCTGCAACCAGGGCTGCTTCGACCGCATCTTCCGTTTCATGCCCGCCGGATGCCTGGTCAACCCGGCGGCGGGCAAGGAACTGGAGCTGGCACCCAAACCGGCGTCCCGGCCGAAACGGGTGGTCGTGATCGGCGGGGGTCCGGCGGGTCTCAAAACGGCCTGCACGGCCTCGGCGCGGGGGCACCAGGTGACCCTGATCGAGAAAAGCGAAGACCTGGGGGGTCAGCTGCTTCTCAACCGCCGCATCCCGGGCCGCGGCGAGATGGTCAGCGCCGCGGCCGACCTGGTCCGCAACCTGCGGTCCTTGCCGATCCGGGTCATCCAGGGCCGGGAAGCCGATGCCGACCTGGTCAAGGAGCTGGATCCCGAGGTGGTGGTGGTGGCCACCGGCGCGACCCCGGTGCTCCCCCCGCTCAGCGGGCTCGACGGGCCGCTGCCGGTGCTGCAGGCCTGGGACGTGCTGGCCGGCCGGAACGGCGTCGGCCGCCGGGTGGTCATCGTGGGCGGAAACGCGGTGGGTCTCGAAACGGCCCTCTACCTGGCCAACCAGGGAACCCTCTCCCCGGAAGTCCTGCATTTCCTGCTCGCCAACCGGGCCGAGTCCATGGAAACCGTCATGGAACTGCTCAACCGCGGCAACAAGGAGGTCACGGTGGTGGAGATGACCAAACGCCTCGGCCAGGAAATCGGGGCCTCCACCCGCTGGACCGTGATGGCCGAACTGCACCGCCTGGGCGTTACCCTCCTGGCCGGCACCCGCGCCAAGGGCGTCACCGCCGACGGCCTGGAAGTGGAAAGCGAGAGCGGAATCGAGCTCCTGCCGGCCGATTCGATCGTCCTGGCGGCCGGCTCCGGACCCGTGAACGGCCTGGCCGAAGCGCTGAAACCCCTGGTGCCCGAGCTCCACGTGGTGGGGGATGCCAAGGAGCCGCGCAACGCCCTGGCGGCGATCGAGGAGGGCTACCTGCTGGGGCTGGAAATATAGCCCTCCGTCTATTGGCTGGCAAGCGATCTCCTCCTGTGGCCCATGACTCACCTTCGAAAGGCTGGCTCCGGACAAGTCCGCCGAGCCGAAGAAACTTCTTGACAAGGTATCAATTGATACCATAATGTATGATACGGCCTTCACATAAGGAACTTTCGAGCAGACTCCGCGAAGCGAGGAAAGCGGTTCATGACAGTCGAGTTTCGGTCGTGAATCAGCTAGCCGTCGCTGCCGATGCCATCGAGTTGGAATACGATGTGGCAACCGAACTGCGGGCGGTCTTGACGGAGTTGCTCGAAGAGATAGCCCCAGAGCATTACATCGGAGCGCACCCGCCGCAGCGCTCCTACGAACAAACGATCACCGGTTTGGAGTTGTTGGCCTTCGTGGTGGATAGCAGACGGCTCGAGCGGCGGATTTATCTGAAGTTCGCTCTCGCTGCGGATGCCTTCTGGCTCGTTTCTCTGCATGAGGACAGGACTCCAGAGAAGGAGACCTCATGACACCCGTCCAATGCCCCCAAGGGCATGGCCCGATGGGGGCAAAACGACAGAAGAAGCGGGTGGTGTTCAAAGACGTGGACCTTGTTGTCGAGGCCGATGAGTTGGTTTGTGGCGTCTGCGGTTTCGCAGCCGGCACGATCGAATCGGCGGGAGAACTGCAGCGGGCCCTTGCTGAAGCGTACCGCGAGAAGACTGGACTCTTGACCGGCGCGCAGATCAGACGTCTGAGGGAGGCCAAAGCTCTCACCCAACGGGAGCTGGCGGATCGGATGAAGGTGGGGATCGCCAGCATAAAACGCTGGGAGGGCGGCGTGGTCCAGAGCAAGTCCATGGATCAGGCCCTCAGGACCCAGTTCCACGATGATTGTGCGGTGGATGTGGTTTCAGGGAATCGGCCGTTTTCGATCGCACGGACAAAGCTGGTGGCCAGGAGGTTTGAACAGGCTTTGGGAAGGCGGCTACTTGAGAAAGACCGACAGGATGTTGTTTGCGGCAAAGTATCTTGTGGTATGGGGATATGGTCGCCATGCGCGCCCTGGGACGCAGCATGACCGGCGCCACCTACGCGGCCCTGCCCTTCGGCCCGCAGCTCAACAACTACCGGGACCTGCTGGAAGACATCATGGCTGCGGACGAGCAGACCGCCGAACCCCTCAGCCGAGAAGAAGAGCGCATCATCGAGGAAATCGCTCGGAAATTCCCCAAGGACCAGATGATCTACGATGCAGCCCACCGAGAGAAGGTGTGGAGCCGGGCTGCGACGGGTGCGTTGATTCCCTATTCCTGCGCCCATGAGCTCGCCGAAATCTAGCTCCGGTCTCCGGCAAGAGCGCCGGTGATGGGCTAAGACCCCCGAATTCCCTTGACCCATTGACCTGAGTCAAGGAATCCTCGCCCGCCGCCTGGCACCCTGGGTCCCGTCTGGATCGTTCTCGGCGGAGGTAAGCAATGGACTGGACTCAGGAAGCCAAAGACGCCGTTTCCAAAGTCCCGTTCTTCGTCAGGGGGCGGGTGCGCCGGAAGGTCGAGGAAGAGGCGGCCGGCCAGGGGGCCAAGGCGGTGACCCTGGAGCACGTCCGATCCAGCCAGCGGAAATTCCTGGATCGGATGGAGGACGAGGTCAAGGGTTTTCAGGTCGAAACCTGCTTCGGTCCCGGCGGCTGCCCCAACCGGGCCGTCTCCGTCGACGGGCTTTCCGAGGACCTGACCGACCTTCTGGCCCGCAGGGACCTGCGCGCTTTTCTGAAGGCCCGCGTCCAGGGGCCGCTGAAAATGCACCACGAATTCCGGGTGTCCGTCTCGGATTGCCCCAATGCCTGCTCGCGCCCGCAGATCGTGGACCTGGGCATCATCGGCGCGAGTCTGCCCGAAATCACGGACGAGGACTGTACCGCCTGCGGCGAGTGCGTGAAAGCCTGCCGGGAAAAAGCCATCGCCCTGAGCGATGACCGACCGGCGCTCGACCTGGAGCGTTGTCTCTACTGCGGCCAATGCGCCCGCGCCTGCCCCACCGGCACGCTGCGCGAAGGCCGCCGCGGGTTCCGCATCCAGGTGGGCGGCAAGCTGGGCCGCCACCCGCGACTGGCCACGGAACTGCCCGGCCTCTTCGCCCCGGACGAGGTGCTTGCGGCGGTTGAGCGCGGCCTGGACTTCTACCAGCGCCACTGCCGTGGCGGCGAGCGGCTGGGCGAGATCCTGGAAAGAACCGGCCTCCAGGAGCTTACGGACGGCTGCGAGCCTGGCCAGGCTTCAACAGAGGGTCCCTCGTAATCCTGCTGCAGCCGGGGCCTGCTTCATCCGGCGCGCGGGGTGAGCACGATCCGTTCGGCCAGGGAATCCAGAAAATGATACCCGGAGCCCCCGGCGGCCAGAATATCCAGGACTCGGTCCGGCTCCCGGACCCACACCCCGCCCACGACCCTGACACCCCGCGCAAACAGCGGATCGGGCAGCAGGCTCGCGGTGGGGCCCATCACGGCGATCTCGGCGCCCGGCCGGGCGAGCCGCAGAAGGCCCTCCAGGGTGTGGTTCACCAGGGTCACGCCGGTGATGATCAGGACATCCGCCCGGCCGATGACGCTCCTCCGCCTCGCAGGCAGGCACGAAATGCTTCAGTTCCTCCCCTTTCAGGGTCCGCGGATCCTGCTCGATCACCCACCAGGTTCCGCCCCGCTGCTTCAGGATCCGCAGGGCCGGGACGATCGCCCCGACCACGGCCACCGAATCCGTCGCTTTCATGCGGACCGCGGCGAGGGCGTCCCGGTTCCTTTCGATTGCGTATGACCCGGTCCATCCTCCGCTCCAGCAGGCGGAGCTCAGCGCATTGAGGGTGGCGATCGCCAGGGCCGTCTTGAGGGGTTCCGGGGAAGAGAGCGCCGCCAGGACTTCGACGGCCTGGCATGCCCCGGATATTTTCCGGGTTGAAGATCCGGCCGGCCGAGCTGGGGCAGCAGACCGCCTCCGGGATTTCCTTGACCGGCGTGTAGCAGAGCCCTGCGGCGCCGCCGGACAGCTTGACGCCGGTGAAGAACAGCCCCACCACTGCGCGCTCGATACTCAGCGCTGCGAACCCCCCCAGTCGCTCCGCGGCCAGCCGGGCCGCCTCGGCCAGGATCGTCATGGTCCCTCCTTAGCGGCAAAGGGCTCAGATGGGCGGCGCGATGGTCACCAGGACCCGCATGTCGCTCTTGGCCCGGATCCCGTGGGGCTCGGCGATGTCCGAGATCAGGATGTCGCCGGCCTGGGCCGGCAGGGCGGCGCCGTCTTTTCCCAGGTACTCGCCCGAGCCCTCCAGCACCGCGATGCTGACCTGGCCCTCGATGTCGTGGGAGTGGACCGGCAGTTCCTGGCCGGCCTTGAAGTTGAAATTCAGGATCTTGAAGTAGGGCGAATCGTGGACCAGCAACCGGGACAAGTGAAGCTCATTGAAATCGTTTTCCGCAAACATGCTGACTTTCTTCATGGTTTTCGCTCTCCTCGTCGCAATGGTGGCGGGAATTGCCGGCTTCAGGCGCCCCGGTCCTGCCGCGTGCCCCTTGCGGGGCCGAAGCAGGACCAGGGGAGCGGCGGGTCCGGCAACGGGCCGTCGCTCCTGCGTTCTAGGCAAAGGACTGCCCGTCCTTCACCTCCACCGGTTTGAGATACCTGATCGCCTTGAGCATGAACAGCAGCAGGCCGCCGGAGCCCAGCACGATGATCAGCGTGTCGGGGATCATCCGGATCTGGCCGATGAACTGGATCACCGGCTGGTTCCAGAAAGCGTCCGAGCGCGCGTGCCAGAACCCGTGCTGGATGTTGTCCAGCACCTGCAGGATCCCGACCGGCAGCAGGGTCGCGAGCAAACATCACCAGCAGGCCGATGTTGGCCCCCCAGAAGGAGACCTTCAGGAACCGCTCGTCCCAGCCTTCCGGGCGCACCAGCCCGCGCATGGAAAAGAGCAGCAGGCCGATGGCCAGCATGCCGTAGGTTCCGAAAGAGCGCGGTGTGGCCGTGGTTCACGGTCAGGTAGGTGGCGTGCTCGTAGTAGTTGACCACCGGAGTCGTGATGGCCAAGCCCCATGATGCCGGCCCCCACGACCTCCCACACCACCGCGGCCATGAGGAACATGAGCGGATAGCGGTAGGGGAAGCTGCTGCCGGCCTTGAGCAGGGCTTTCTGGCCGTGCCAGACCTCGGCCAGCAGCAGGAAGATGGGCACCGGCTCCAGCGCCGAGATGGTGGAGCCCAGGGCCAGCCAGAAGGAGGGCATGCCGAACCAGAAATAGTGGTGCCCCACGCCGATGATGCCCGCCGCCAGGGCCAGCGCCACGGTGAAGTACACGGTGCGCAGGCCGGCCTTGAGTTCCACCAGGCCCAGGTTCACCATCACGAACACGATGGCCGCCGCCGCAAAGAACTCGAAGGCGCCTTCCACCCAGGTGTGCACCACCCACCAGCGCCAGAAATCCGCGATGGTCAGGTGGGTGTGGGGGTCATAGAGCAGACCGAAGCAGAAGAAGCCGACCACCGCGACGGCGGAATAGGCCAGGAAATGGGGCAGGCCCCACTTGTCCTGGCCGGCCGCGAAATGATCCTTCAACGCCCGGACCACCAGCACCAGCCAGATGATCAGGCCCACCAGCAGCAGGATCTGCCAGAAGCGCCCCAGTTCCAGGTATTCCCAGCCCTGATGCCCGAACCAGAACCAGGCCTTGTCCAGCAGGCCCTTGATTCCGAGCACCTCGCCGATCAGGCTTCCCAGGGCCACCACCACCACGGCCACGAAGAGAACGTCCACCAGCAGGCCCTGGGCCTTGGGCTCCCGTCCCCCCACCCGCGGGGAAACGAAGAGGGTGGTTCCGATCCAGGCGGTGGCGATCCAGAAGACCGCCAGCTGGAGGTGCCAGGTCTTCACCCAGTTGTAGGGGATGAACTGGGCCACCCAGTCCATTCCGTAGAAGGAGTCCGGGTGCACCGTGTAGTGGGCCATGAGCCCGCCGACGTTCACCTGCAGGAACCAGAGCGCTGCCACCACCAGGAAGTACTTGGCCGTCTTGCGCTGGCTGCCCGAGATCCCGGCCGCCGCCAGGGCCAGGGCGGGCTCCGGTTTGAAGGGCAGGGAGCCCCGGTTGAAGGCGTATTTGTGAAACAGAAACACGATCAGCGCCAGGAACAGGCCGAAGGCCACCAGGGAAATCGCCGACCAGACCAGGGACTTGCCCGAGACCGCGTTGCCGACCGAGGGGTCGTGGGGCCAGTTGTTGGTGTAGGTGTGGGTGTCGCCGGGCCGCACCGTGCCGGAGCACCAGGCCGTCCAGAAGAAGAAGTCGGCCAGGTCCCGGCGCTCCTCGGCGCTCTTGATGGTGTTGGCCCGGATGGGGCCTTTGGGGTCGCCCTTGGAGAACAGTTCGTCGTAGAAGGTGCGGTTCTTGAGCAGCGCCGCCGCCTGCAGTGCGCTCAACTGCAGGGTGTCGCTGGCCTTGTCGTAGCGGTTGGTCTTGATCTGTTCGATGACCGTGGCGTCCACCGCGCCGCGGGATTCGGTGGGCAAGCGCGCTGTAGGCCTGGGAGAAGCGCTCCTGGGCCATCTTCTCCCGCATGTTCTGGCCCGTGAGATACAGGGCCTGGGCCGTGAAATCCGGTCCCCGGTAGGTCCCGTGACCCCAGACGCTGCCCAGGTCCATGAGCCCGTACTTCTGCCAGACCTGCTGCCCGGCCATGATCCGGTCCTTGCCGCTCAGCTCCTCGCCGGTGTCCGAGACCACCTTGCCCGGGTAGGGCGGCAGGTCCTGGGCCGTGTAGAAATAGCCGATGAGGGCCACGATGAGAGAGCCGAAAACCAGGATGAGAAAGTAGTTTCTGAGCCGCTTGCTGATCATAAGCCTCCTCCTCCCCATGGGATTGTTTTGGCCGCCACAAGGCGCCCTTTGACAGCCCTATAACAGTCCAGAAGAGCGCTTGCCTTTGACCTAGGTCAAAACCCCTGTTTCTCTGGCGTTTCCAGCCTTCTACTGTCCCAATCGGATCCGGGGTCCTCTGCCTTCTCCCTCCTTTCGCCGCCGTTTCCGGGGCGGCCCGCAGCCGCCGGCTCGGGGCGCCGCGCCTTTGTCTTTCCCAGTTCAGCAATCTCCTTTCCCCCTCGAGCTGCCGGATGCCGGTCACATCCTGACTGACCTCCAGGCACCCCCGGTCTTGCGCATAATGGGGTTCTTGAGGTTCTTGAACTTGGGCGACTTGCCCACCAGAAACTCCAGCAGAAACGGGTGTTCGGTCAGCAGGTCATCGATCTTGGTCTTGGCGCTGAGATCCATGAGGCGCTCCCTGTCGGGGATAAGGTTGGTCCTGCCGCACCGGCAATTGACCTAAGTCAATGTGCCGAAATCCAATAAAAGGATATTAGATAAAATCGGGAGAAGTTACAACCAAATATCGGGCAGGCGGCGTCCGAACTTCCCGGGGCTGAAGGTGCCGGCCCGGTGGCTTGCGTTGCGGCGCGGAAAACCCCATTTCCCGCTCTGACCCGTGAAGGGACTACAACATGAAGCTGAAGCAGATCTCCGTGTTCATCGAAAACTCGCCCCATCGGCTGTACGAGGTCTGCCGGGCGCTGGGGGAGGCCGGCATCAACCTGAGGGCGCTCAGCCTGGCGGACGTCGGCGATTTCGGCGTGCTGCGCCTGCTGGTCTCGGACCTGGCCACGGCGCGCAGGATCCTCATGGAAAAGCAGCTGCCGGCCAGGATCGACGATGTGGTCGCCGCGGAAATCGAGGACCGGCCGGGAAGCCTGGCCCGTGTGCTCGAGCCCCTCTCGGCGGCCAATGTCAGCGTGGGATACATGTATGCCTTCGTCGGTTTCTCTGCCGGCAAGGCGGTCATGATCTTCCGCTTCAGCGACAACGACCGCGCCATCCGGATCCTGCAGGACAGAGGAGTCCGCCTGCTCGACGGGCCGTCTTTCGGAATCCTGGAAACCGCCTGAGCAGGCACCGGATCGCGCCCGGCTGCGTCACCACCGGGAAGGCCGGCGGGCGCGGCGCCCGCCGGCGTCCGCTGGGAAACGAAAGGAGCTTCGACATGACCCCGGAGACCCCATTTCGCCCGCACACCTTTGCCGTGGTCGGCGCCGGACCGGTCGGCTGCGTGGTCGCGGCGTTTCTGGCCAAGTCCGGTCACGAGGTGGTGATCTGTGACGTTTCCCGCGATCTCCTGGAGCCGATCCAGACCCGCGGGATCCGGATTGAGGGAGCGGTCGAGCTGCGGGCGGTCATTACCGAAACCTGTGCCAGCGTGGACGAACTGGCCGGCTACCGGCCCGAGGTCATCTTCCTGACGGTCAAAGCCCATGCCCTGCCCCTCATCGCCTCGGCGCTGGAGGGTTTCCTGACGCCGGGCACGGCCGTCGTGAGCTGGCAGAACGGCATTGACACGGAACTCGTCCTGGCAGAGACGCTGGGGAGGAAACCGGTGCTCAGAGCGGTGGTCAACTACGGCTGCAGCCTGCTGGGTCCGGGCCATGTCCAGATGCCCTTCCACCACCCTCCCCACTTCCTCCAGGAGCTGGAGCCCGGATCGAGACCCGCCGCCCTGGGCGTATGCGAAGCCCTGAGCCGATGCGGTCTGGAAACCCGGCACACCGATCGAATCGTCAGCATGGTCTGGCGCAAGGCCATCCTGAACGCCTGCATGAATCCGGTCTGCGCAGCGACCGGACTGACCATGGCCCAGGCCATGGGTGATCCCATGGTGTTTCAGATCGTCGATGCGCTGCTCAAGGAATGCGTGCAGGTGGCGCGCGCTAACGAGATCCAACTGGGCTGGGATTTCTATTCGTATGCCATCGGCTACATGAAGAAGGCGGGAGATCACAAACCTTCCATGCTCGTGGACATCGAGCGGGCGCGCCGGACTGAAATCGATTTCATCAACGGCAAATTCATCGGGTACGGAGATCAGGCCGGCATCGCGACGCCCTACAACCGCACCCTGCGGGCCCTGGTGAAGACCCTGGAGTCCAAGGAAAGGTAGAGCGCGTGCCATGGACATGGTCTTTCGTGAAACCCTGAAAGAACTCCAGGCCGGAAGGCCCTGCGTCCTGGCCTCGGTGGTTTCCACCCGCGGTTCCACCCCGCAGAAGCCGGGGGCCAAGCTGCTGATCCGGCAGGACGGCAGCGGCGCCGGCACCCTGGGGGGCGGCTGCGTGGAGGGCAACATCTGGTACCTGGCCAAGACATTGCTCGACAGCGGCGAGGGCGCCGTTACCACCACCTATGCCCTCAACGAGGACATTGCCGCCCGGGACGGCCTGATCTGCGGGGGAGGCATGCAGGTCCTGATCGACCCTATCCGCAACCCGGCCTTGTTTCTGCCGTTGCTGGACGAGATCCTCCAGGCCTTTGCGGGCGAGCGCGCGGTAGCGCTGTGCACGCTGACAAAAACCGGCGGCCATGGCCTCCTCGAGCCGGGGAGCAAATTGCTGGTCCGCGAAGACGGTTCCTTTTCCGGCTCCCTGGGGGGAACCGAACTCGACCTGCAGGCCGGCAAAGCCGCCGGCGCCCTGCTGGCCCAGGGGGCAGGGACCTCGCTGCCGGTGTTCGGCGGCATCGAAGTGCTGGTGGAGACCTTTGTCTCCCCGCCCATGCTGATCCTGATGGGCGGCGGGCATGTCAACAAGGCCCTGGCCCCGATGGCAAAGAAGGTCGGGTTCAGGGTGTGGGTGATCGACGATCGGCCCGAATTCGCCAACCCGGATCGGTTTCCCGAAGCCGACGGCACCATCGCCAGGGATTTCCTGGAGGCCTTTTCTCAGCTGAAGGTCAGCCGCAACACCTATGTCGTGGTGGGAACCAGGGGTCACCGCGATGACGACCGCGCCCTGGAGGCCGCCGCGCGCAGCCCGGCGGGCTACCTCGGGATGATCGGGAGCAAGCGGAAAGTCCTCCTGATCTTTCAGGAGCTGATGAAACGGGGCATCCCCAGCAAACGGATCGCGGAAATCCACGCCCCCATCGGCCTGGACCTTCATGCCCGCACCGCGGAGGAAATCGCTCTCAGCATTGCGGCCGAGCTCATGCAGTGCCGGCTGGGGGGCAGCGGCCGGTCCTTGAAGCTGGACGAAAGCCTGGTTCAGAGAGTCCGGGAGCGCGCGCAAAGCGCTCCGGCGGAGGCGCCCCCGGACCGGGCGGCTCAACAGAACCGGTGATCCCTCCAATCGGCGAAGATGGGGTACTCGCGGGGAAAAACCGCCAGCCGGTCACCCGGGTGGACAACGGTATCCCCGGGAACCGACCGGTGGTTGAGCATGACGAGCTGCACCTGTTCGAGCGGGATTCCGGCCAAACGCAGGATTTCCCTGAGGGCGGCCGGACCGCTGAGCGCAATGCGCACCACGCTTCCGGTCGGATCCGCGCTTCCATCTCGTAGCGATCCGAATCGACAGAGGGTTACCGTTTGTTCCATTCCACCCTCCTTTTTCGAACTCGTACCTTGGAATTCCGCCGCCAGGATGAGGCTTTGGGGCGCCTTTCACCTTGACCTAAGTCAATGTAAACTCTACCGTTTGCCTGTAACGTGGACTCAAAGCCGAAGACAGCGCGGAGCTGAAACAACCCGTGGTTTCCCGATCGGGAAGGCGACCCGCCGCGCTGCGGAAAGGAGCCGACATGGCCCGGGGAATCTACATCGACGAGGACGAGTGCATCGGCTGCGGTACCTGTGAGGAGCTCTGTCCCGAGGTTTTCAAGCTGGACGAGAAAACCGAGAAGGCCGAGGTGATCGACCCGGAAGGAGCCCCGGTGGACCTCATTCAGGAAGCGATCGACAACTGCCCGGTGGAATGCATCCACTGGCGGAAATGACGGGCAGCAGGGAGGGTGAACGAAAATGGAAGCCTACCTCAGCAGGGGTATCAAAGAGGTGATTGAGGAGTTTCCCGAGGTGGGGGGAATCCTGGACGAATACGGCATCGGGTGCGGGCCCTGCAATGTCGGCACGTGTCTGCTGAAGGACATCGTGGAAATCCACGATCTGGCGCCGGAACAGGAGCGCGAGATGCTGGCCCGGGTGGCACGGGTCATCTACCCCGGCCGGGTGGTCCAAATCCCCCTGCGCGCCAGAACCAAAGCAGCCGAACCGAAGCGCTTCGATTACTCTCCGCCCATGAAAAAGCTGGTGGAGGAGCACGTGTTGATCAAACGGTGGATCGCCCTGATCCCGCTGGTGACCCAGCGGCTCGACCTGGACTCGGAGCGGGGTCGGCAACTCGTCCTGGACGCGGTAGACTTCATCCGGTCCTATGCCGACAGGTATCATCACGCCAAAGAGGAAGATCTCCTCTTCAAGTATTTCGACGAGAACACGGAGATCCTGAAAGCCATGCACGAAGACCACCGCCGGGCGCGGGCGCACGTGCAGGCCATGCTGGCGGCCGTGGAAAAGCGGGACAAGGAAACGCTGGCCGATCATCTGAAGGCGCACGGAGAACTGCTCACCGAGCACATCCGCAAAGAGGACGAGATCCTCTATCCCTGGATGGACAGAGGGCTGTCGGTCAGCCAGGTGGGCGAACTGCACTCCCGGTTCGCCGGGGTCGACCGGGAGTTCGGGGAAGCGCCGGCCAGGAGCCAGGCTTTCATTGAAAAGCTGGAAAGCACATTCAAGCAGTCGGAGGTGTAGGGTCATGAAAAGGTTCGAGGGATGTCCGGGTTCTCAGATGTTCGACTTCTCGCGCAAGGAGTCCGCCGGCAGCGATGAGACGGTCGGGAAGATTGCATCCGAGCTGCGGCAGTGGCCGATCCAATTGCACCTGATCTCTCCCACTGCGCCTTACTATCAAGGAGCCGACGTGCTGCTGACCGCCGACTGCGTGGGGTACGCCCTGGGGGACTTCCAGCGGGACTATCTGGCGGGGAAATCCCTGGCCATCGCCTGTCCGAAGCTCGACACGGGCCAGGAGGTCTACCTGGAAAAGATCCGGGCCTGGTTCGAGGAGGCCGAGATCAACACGCTCACCGTGCTCATCATGCAGGTGCCCTGCTGCATGGGATTGCTGCAGCTGGCCCAGCAGGCCCTGGCGGCTTCGAAGCGCAAGGTGCCGGTCCGATACGTGGTGGTGGGCGTCCAGGGCGACGTGCTGCGGGAGGAATGGGTGTAGGCCGGGCTCACAGGCGCTTGGCCATCTCCTGCACCTGTCCTTGACCCTGCTCGAAGCTCATGCCCTCTTCCCGGCGCTCCTCCTGCAGGAACAACTCCCCCAGGGCCGAGAGCTCGCCGGCGCTGAACTCCTGCCTGGCCATCTCGAAAAAGAGGTGGTCCTCCCGATGGATATGGTGCCGCAGCAGGTGAACGTAGGCCGCCAGGTTTTCGAGCAGCGCGGTGAGGTGAGTCTCGTCTCCCCTGGCATACCCTTCCAGGGCCTCTGCCATGCCCCGCACGAAATTGCGGCCGCGCTCGTGCTGGTGCCGCAGCGCTTCCAGCTGACCGTCCAGCAGCCCGCCTTTCTTTTGAGCCAGCTGAGTGAACATCAGGTGCTCTTCCTTGAAGTGATGGAAGCCGTCCGCGAAGTCCCGGGCGAACGCGATGGCCGTCTCGAAGAAGGCCGACGGCGGAGGTTCCCCGGTTTCGATCCTCTCGGCGGCCAGCGCCAGGTTGTCCAGAAACTGCCGGATGAGAGCGTGCTCGCGGATCAGGAGGTCTATGGGATCCGGGGAGCTTCTTAGCTCCGCGGCGGCGGCAGCCGCGTCCGTCAGAACCCCTAGCTCCGCCGCCGCCTCTCCGGCTGTCCGGTATCTGCTTTGGGGGTCCCGCCGGCAGGCTTTCCGGATGAAGCGCCGCAGAGGCTCGGGCACCCCGGGCTTCACCTGGCCTGGGTCCGGGATATCGGCGCTGACGTGCAGGTCCATGACCCTGGCAATGCTCTGCTCGGGAAACGGCCTCCGGCCGGTCACCATTTCAAAGGCCGTGATCCCCAGGGAAAAGATGTCGCTGCGGGGATCCACCGGCTGGCAGCGGATCTGTTCGGGTGCCATGTAGTAGATGGTCCCATCGAAAATGCTCCGGTCATCGCAGCCCGAGGAGCAGGCGACACCGAAGTCCAGAATCTTGACCCGGTCCCCGGGGAGGACATGAACGTTGGACGGGTTCACATCCTGATGCAGGATCCCCTGTGCATGGGCATAGGCCAGCCCGGCACACAACTGCGCCAGGATGCGGGCCGCAGTGCCGGCGGGGATGCTTCCCAGGCGCCGGATCATGGCCTGCAGGGATTCACCCTCCAGCAGCTCCATGATGATGAAGACGGTGCGGTGCAGCTCCTCGATGTCGAAGACGCGGATGATGTTCTCGTGGTCCAGATGGGCCACCGTGCGGGCTTCACCCCAGAAACTGCGCTGGAACTCGGGCCGCAAGGCCAGATCATGGCGCAGCATCTTGATGGCCACGGGCCGGTTGAGCGTCCGGTGGTACCCGCGGTACACGATGCTGTAACCCCCGCTGCCGATGACGTCGGTGGCCACGTACTTCCCAATGGTCCGGTCGGCGATCGGTCTGCGGGAGTCAAACCGGTCCGCCACCAGCTCGGTCAGGAATTCCAGAACCTTTGGCTCTTTCGCGGAGAGGTCGGCGAACTGCGCCTTGTCCAGCACCCAGACATCCATGTCGGTCTGGGCCTCCGCATGGGCAGGCTGGGGTTCGCCGGTGATGATGGTCAACTCGCCCACGATGTCGCCCGGTCCCCCGTGCCGGACCGGGTGAAGCCCGTCCTCTTTCTCCACGATCACCAGGCAGGATCCGCGTTCGATGATGTAGGCCTTGTCCGTCGGCTCCCCCTGCCGGATGAACCGCGTGCCGGCCCGGATATGTTGGTAGGTCAGGTTCTTCAGGATGGGACTGACGGTATCGGGCGAGACGAACTTGAGGAAACCGGCGCTTAGGTCGGCCGTGCCCTGCTCCTGCTGCACGCGGCGGAAAAACTCGCAGTCAACGCAGGACCTTCGTTTCTCGGCGAAGGTTCCCTGGACCCGGCCGCCGCAGAATGTCCCGGCCACCGCCCAGCAGATCCGCCCGGCGTTCCGGCCCAGGTTCAGGCCGTCGAAAGATTCGTCCGCAGCAGCGGGGCAGACCCCCAGGTCTTCTGACCGGGCACCTCCCGCTTCCCTCCCGCAGCCCATGAATTCCCAGCAGTTCTGCCTGGTTGGCGTCATCGGCAGTGATCGCTCGGCCAGGGCCCGGCTCCGGGAAAACGCCGGTCTCCCGGCAGCAGCGGGAGACCGGCGAGAACATGGATCAGGCGGCCTGCAGCTCCCGCCGGGCGGCCATGTCCACCAGGGAGCGCTCGCGGGCCCGGTCGATCCCCAGCGCCTTCCGCTTCCGGTCGATGTGTTCGATGATCAGTCTGGCCATTTCGTAGGGATCGGCGGTGAACCCCCACTTCCCCAGGCCCTGGCCCTCGAGCCCTTTGAAAAGCAGGTCGTAGAACTTCGTGTTTTCGACGATCGGGTAGGTGACCCCGAACAGGGTGTAAACGCCCGAGGCAACGAAGTAGTGGCCGATGGTGATAGCCTTTTCGCTGTACCACTCGGGAGCCGCGCCGGCCACCGGAAGGTCGGCGATGCTTTCGCCGAGGCCGCCGGCCCGCACCATCTCGGCACAGGCGATCAGAATCCGGCTGTTGTCCACGCAGGCCCCCATGCCCAAAACGGGCGGCATGCCCACCGCTTCGCAGACCTCTCTTAACCCCGGACCGGCCAGATGGGCCGCTTCCGGGGTGCACAGGCCCGCCTTGGCCAGCGAGATCTGAGAGCACCCGGTCTGAACCACCAGGATGTCGTTCCTGATCAGTTGCTTGACCAGCTCCACGTGAACCCAGTCCTGCTTGACCCGCGGATTGACGCAGCCTACCACACCGGCCACCCCCCGGATCCGGCCGTTGACGATGTTGTCGTTGAGCGGGGTGTAGGAGGCCCTGAACGTGCCGCCCAGCATGTAGTTGATGTACTCGTGGGAAAACCCGTGCACCCCCAGGTTTTTCTTCTGGGGGATCTGGATGGGGCCTTTGCGGTTCTTGAAGCGCACGATGGCGTGCTCGACGATGGCGTCCGTGCATTGCCGGGGCTCATGGTCCTTGAAGGGAATGTGCTCCACCCCTTCGATCCGGCAGCTGTCATTGGTGGTGAACAGCTTGGTTCCGTAGCACCCGGCCACGTTGGCCAGGCCCTGCTGAATGCACTGCACATCCACCCCGAAGGCGTCCACTGCGCCCGTGACCATCACGGCTTCGGTGGACATGAAGTTTCCGGCGTGCGGCAGACCGTGCCGCGAGAGCATCTCCAGGCCTGAGCAGCACATGCCGGCCAGATTGATGCCTTTGGCGCCGGCCTCCCGGGCTGCCGACAGGAGTCCGGGGTCGTTGACCGACTCCACCATGGACTCCAGCAGGTTGGGTTCGTGGCCATGGATGATGATGTTCACTTCGTCTTCCTTGAGGCACCCCATGTTCACCTCGGTCCTGACCGGTGAGGGCGTGCCGAAAAGGATGTCGGAGAGCTCGGTGGCCACCATGGAGCCGCCCCAGCCGTCCGCCAGGGCCGTGCGGCTGATCTGTTTGGTCAGGTTTTCATAGTCCTGGTCCATGCCCGCATGGGTGCGCTGCAGGAGTTCCATGACCTCCAGCATGGCGCCGCGCGGGACGATGCCCAGCTTTCTCCAGGTTTCCAGGGTCTTTTCCGGGACCCGGCGGGTGAAGGGAATTTCCCCCTCGCCCGAATAGGTCTTCTCCAGTTCGCCGATGAGGTCCAGAGAGATGGCTTTCAGCTCGCGCCCCTGCGTCTCGATGCCCAAGGACTTGGCCACCTCCTCCAGCTTGTGGGGGTCGGCGATTTTGTAGTCCTGGATCTCCCCTTCCACGACCGCTTTGAAGAGTTTCAGCATGCCTCGTCCGTGGCTCGAGTGGGCCGCCGTGCCGCAAGCCACCATGCGGGCGAAGTTCCTGGACATGATCGTGTCAATCGTCGCCCCGCACACTCCGACCTTGGCGTAGGGATCCTTGGAAACCAGCCGGCAGGGCCCCATCGCGCAGTGCTTGCAACAGGCCGAGTCGGCCCCGATGGGGCAGGCTTTCATCTCGGCGGCCCGGTCAAAGGCCGTCTTGACCCCGTCCGCACGGGCTTTTTCGAGCATCTGGGCGGTAGCATCGCAGATGGTCCAGTCCCGGATATCGGTTTTCTTGCCGGAAGCGGGCAGCGTTTCTTTTTCCTTGTCCATTCCGTTCTCCTTCCTTAGCGGGCGTAGACATCTCACGCAGCATGCGCAACATCTTCAATATACTACAATGTGGTAGGCTGTCAAGCGTCGGCGCCCGTTTTCCCGCGCCTCTCAGGCGGCCCGTTTCTCCTTGCTCAGGACCTCGCCGCGGGCGCTGATGACGACCTTTTCGATGGGGACCTTCTTGCCGGCTTTTTCCATTCCTTTCTCCACAATGATCGGCAAACCCGAGCAGCAGGGCACCTCCATGACCAGCACGGTCACGCTGCGGATCTGGGCGGCCTTGAAGATGTCGGCGAATTTCTGGATGTATTCCTGGGCGTTGTCGAATTTCGGGCATCCGATCAGAACCGTCTTGCCCTTGAGGAAATCCCGATGGAAGTCCGGGTAAGCCACCGGCCCGCAGTCGGCCGCCACCAGCAGATCGGCCCCCTTGAGGAAAGGCGCGGCGGGCGGCACCAGCCGGATCTGAACCGGCCAGTGGGTCAGCGCCGACCTGCCGCCGGGCTTTATTGCCGGCTGATCTGCGCCCGCACAGTCGCAGGCCGGGCTGAACGTCTGGAGCTGGCTCGAGGGACAGCCCGGCGCAGCGTGCGCCGCCGGCGCGGGCGCCTGCTCCCCCTTGGACTTCAGGAATTCCTCCACCGCCTCCTCGTCGAACTCCTCCGCTTTCCGGGTCACCACCTGCAGGGCTCCGGTGGGACACTCCCCCAGGCAGGCCCCCAGGCCGTCGCAGTAGAAATCCGCGACCAGTTTTGCTTTGCCGTCCACGATCTCCAGCGCCCCCTCGGCACAGGAAGGCACGCAGTTGCCGCAGCCGTCACAGAGTTCCTCGTCGATCTCGATGATTTTCCGTTCTACCTGCATGGTCTCCTCCTTGGATCCAGTCTGACTGCCTTTCCAGCTGCGAGTCCTGCAGCCTCTATTCCGTCACGCCGCGAGCACCTTGCGCGCCACCCGGCGCCCGGTCTCGGTGAGAAACGATTCCTCCCTGAAAGCGCGCTCCTCCCCCGCGCCCTCACCCGCCTTTTCCCGCGCCCTTTCGCGCGTATTATCGCGCGCCTCCTCCAGGTTCACGATCCGGTCCGCATCGTACAGGCATTTGAAGTTGATGGTTTCCTCCGCCCGCGGGTGGTGATGGTGGCCTACGATGTCGCACACCTCGTCGATCAGCTTCTCTGCGGCGCCCAGTTTCGTGAGGATCTCCCGGGCGGCCGGGGGCCCGAGTTCCTCCTGGTACCGGGCGGCGCTGCTCTGATAGAGCTTTTCGGCTTCCCGGATTCCGATGTCGTGGAGGTAGGCCGCCGTCAGGACCACGGCCAGGTTGGCCTCCTCCTCGCGGCCGATCTGCTCGGCGTGGCGGGCCACCCGCGCGGCGTGACCGATCCGTTTGAAGTCCCGGCCAAAGTAGCGCTTCACCTCGATCGCCACCCGGTCCTTCAGCAGGCCCTCTTTCTGAGCGATGAGTTCGGGCGGCAGATTGCCGATGCACTGCTCCGCATACTGGCAGTAGGACGCGCACCCGAAATCCAGGCCCGGGTTCAGGAACCGGTGGCCGCACTGCTTGCAGGTGCGGGTCGTATCATCTTTGAAAAACTCCACTTCATTCCCGCATTTCGGGCACTTGGTCTCGAATATGGCTTCCGGCTTCCAGTACCGGCTGTCCTGTCCGGGGCACTGCATGATCTCTTCCTCCTCTCCCGAAGCGGCTCGACCGCCCCCAGTTTGGGATGCAATCTAGCACCCCGGGATCCCAAGGTCTTTGACCTAGGTCAAAGGGCCTTTTTCCTTGGAAAAACCTCAGCTCAGACCGAGCTCCCGGTGCTTGGCCGCGCTGCCCTTGACCAGATAGGCATGGTAACTGGTCCCGTCTGGCAGTGGGAGGAGTGAGTCGAACAGCCGCCGGTCCCAGTCGACGGCGCCCAACCAGTGAATCCCTTCTTTGATCTCGCGTGCTTTCATCTGAACTCTCCTTTCTGCGTTCAAAATAGATGTTGAGTCCCACCTTCATTCTAATCCTTTTCCGGTGTTTCTTCCACCCCCGCGGAAGTCGTGTCCCCGGCCGGATACACCGGGGCGGGGAAACGCCCGCACCCGGCCTTGCTGCGCCCGGCAGGGCAGCGCGCCCCCCATTGAACCGTCCGCAGCTGCGCCGCGAGGCTTGCAATCGCTCAGTCAATGCATTACCTTAGGACCGTCTCGACGATCGCTCATCAGATCTTCCCGAGCCACCCGGCACGCCGCTCGAGTTCCCCTGAAGTCGGCTTTTTGCTGTGGATGCTGGTCGAAATTGCATCGGCCGGACCCCAGCCTGCATTCCGGGCTCCGGGCCGCGCGGGATCAAGGGTGATCCGTCAAATTCAATTCGCGCTGAGAATTCCAGCGCCAGGAGGAGAAAATATGTTTTGTTACCAGTGTGAGCAAACCGCCAAAGGACAGGGGTGCAGCGTGATCGGAGTGTGCGGCAAGAAGCCGGAGGTGGCCAGCCTCCAGGATCTGCTCATCCACTCCCTGAAGGGTCTCGGGTTCTGGGCGACCGAAGGGCGCAAGAAGGGCATCAACGACCAGGAGGCCAACGTTTTCACCTGCGAGTCCGCCTTTTCCACCCTGACCAACGTGAATTTCGACCCGCAGCGCTTCGTGCCTCTCATCCACCGCTGCGTGGAGCTGCGGGAGCGCCTCAAGGCAAGGGCCGTTGAAGCCGGCGCCAAGCCGGTCGCTGAACCGGCCGCAGCCTTGTTCAGCCCGGAAAAGACCCTGGCGGGGCTGGTGGAGCAGGGGCAAGGGGTGGGTCTGAAATCCGACCCTGACATCGACCCTGACGTTCTCGCCCTGCAGCACACCCTGCTGTTCGGGCTCAAGGGAGTCAGCGCCTACGCCAGCCACGCCAAGATCCTGGGCCAGGAAGACGACCGGGTCTACGCCTTTATCCACGAGGGCCTGGCCGCCACCACCCGGAAGGATCTTTCCCTGGACGACTGGGTGGGTCTCGTGCTCAAGTGCGGGGAGATCAACCTGCGCGCCATGGAGCTCCTGGATGCCGGAAACACGAAGATCTTCGGACACCCGGTGCCGACCCAGGTCTCTCTGGGCACCAAGCCCGGCAAGGCCATTCTGGTTTCCGGTCACGACCTCAAGGACCTGGAGGCCATCCTGAAACAGAGCGCGGGCAAGGGCATCAACGTGTACACCCACGGCGAGATGCTTCCCACCCACGCCTATCCCGAGCTGAAGAAGTACCCCCATTTCTACGGTCATTTCGGCACCGCCTGGCAGAACCAGATCCGGGAGTTCGGCCAGTTTCCCGGTGCCATCCTGATGACCACCAACTGCGTCCAGAAGCCCCAGGCCTCCTACGAGGCCAACCTGTTCACCACCGGCCTGGTGGGCTGGCCCGGGATTCCCCACCTCGCGGACCATGACTTTGCGCCCGTGATCCAGAAGGCCCTGGAGACTGCCCGGTTTTTCCGAGGAAACCAACGGCCGCAGCGTCACCTGCGGCTTCGGCCACAACGCCGTGATGGGGGTGGCCGACAAAGTCATCGAAGCGGTCAAGAGCGGCGCTATCCGGCATTTCTTCCTGGTGGCCGGCTGCGACGGGGCCAAGCCCGGACGGAACTACTACACGGAGTTCGTCGAGAAAGTGCCCGAGGATTGCGTGGTCCTGACCCTGGCCTGCGGCAAATTCCGGTTCTTCGACAAGCAGTTGGGCGACATCGGGGGCATTCCGCGGCTCCTCGACATGGGTCAGTGCAACGACGCCTATTCGGCCATCCAGGTCGCCGTGGCACTTTCCAAGGCCTTCAACGTGGGGGTCAACGAGCTGCCCCTGTCCATGGTGCTGTCCTGGTATGAGCAGAAAGCGGTCGCCATTCTGCTGACGCTGCTGCATCTCGGGATCCGGGACATTCGCCTGGGGCCCAGCCTGCCGGCCTTTCTCACCCCGAACGTGCTGGAGGTACTGGTCAAGAACTTCAACATCATGCCCATCACCACCCCGGATCGAGGACCTGAAGGCCATCCTGGGCTGAACCGGCTCACGGGCTGGATTTCGCACGGGCTCCCGGCACCGCAGGGTTGCCGGGAGCCCGTTCATTTCTCCGTCCCCACCCTGCCCGCCAAGATCCTCTTGCTGGGCTGCCGCAAATCTGATAAAGTGCACGTCTGCATAGGGAAACCGGTGGAAGCCCCCGGCCGGGCGGCGCCCTGAAATGGCCCGGTACCCGCGGACAGAAACGTACAGGAGGTTTTCATGGCTAGCGAGGAAGTCTGTTACACCCGCGAGGTGGCCCTGGAAAAGGCCATCGGGATGGAGGCGGAGAGTTTCACAACCTACAAGAACGTGTACTTCCAGGTGAACGACCGCCGGGCCAAGGACTTGGTCCGGGACCTGGCCCTGGACGAGCTGCGCCACAAATACACGCTGGAAAAGGCCTTTTTCGAGGAATCGGTGGCACTGCACGACACCGGTGCGGGCGCCGGCCCCACCATGAACCTGTCTCTGCTGCTGCAGGACAAACCCCTGGGCGAGAAGGCCACCGATCAGGATGTCATGATCCACGCGATCCATGACGAGAAGCGCGCGGTCGAGTTCTACCGGGGGATGAGCGAGCAGTGCAGCGGTGCGCCCATGGGCGAGATGTTCAAGCGGCTCCACCGGGACGAGGAAGACCACCTGGCCCGCCTGGAAACCCTCTATGAGAGCATCTACATGAAAGAGATGTGAGAGCGCTCCCGGGCTTTTCGGGGGGCGCTTCTCCATCCTGCTGACAGCCCCGGGGCCGGGGGATTCCTTCCGATGCTCGACAGAATTCTGGGACGGGAGATCGCCGCTTACGTCAGACGCCATCGGGGCCTGCTGGTCACCGCGGTGGTGCTGACTGCGGTTTCCTCTCTATTCGTCGTAATCCCCGCCTACCTGCTCCAACCCTTTGTGGACCAGGGCATGCAGATCGGGGACGAACCGGTGAGCTGGCGGATTCCCTGGCTCGCCCGCACACCCGGCTCCTGGCTCTCCTGGCAGAAAACCGATCTGCTGGTCGTGGAGCAGATCTCCCCGAACCACCTGCTGGTGATCCTCTCGCTAGTGGCCTTCCTCGCGGTCACGGCCAAAGCCGTCATGGTGTTTTTCGGCGGTCTCTGCTCGGCCGCTTTCGCCAACCGGATCGTGCGTTCCCTGCGAGGGGACCTGTTCAGAAAATTCGTATCGCTGCCCCTGGCCTTTCACCACAAGGAACGGTCCGGGGAACTGCTGGCACGGGCCACGGCCGACCTCTCGGTCATGCAGACCCGCCTTTCCCACGTGGTCATGGGCTATATCGAGCACCCCCTCGAGTGCCTGGTCTTCCTGCTCTATCTGCTCTTCATGAACTACCGCCTGACCCTGCTCGTGTTCGTGGCCGGACCGCTGACCGTCGGACTGATGCGTCTTTTCGGGAGGAAAGTCAAGAAACACGCCTACAGGGTCCAGGAGGCCACCGCCCAGGTGACCAACGCCTATCAGGAGGCGCTGGTGTGCCTGCGGGTGATCCACGGGTTCTTCCAAGGGGAAAGGGAGATCGGGCGCTTCGAGGAGCGCGCCGATTCCCTCTACCGCAAGGTGATGCGCTGGAGCCGCTGGGATCTGGCCCTCAGCCCCATCATGGACATCACCGGCGCCCTGATGGTGCCGACCATCCTGATCCTCGGCAAGGTCTACTTCGAGCACACCCTGGGCGAATTGACCTCCATGATCTACGCCTTTTCCCGGGCCTACCTGCCGGTGCGCAAACTGGCCAAGGTCCACAACAACCTGCGCACCCTGCAGGGGGCCACCGAGCGCGTCTTCGACATCATGCGGACCGTACCTGAAATCCAGGACCGTCCCGGCGCCCATCCCCTTCCCCGGCACCGGGAATCCATCGAGTTCAGAGACGCCTCTTTCGGCTATTCCCCTCAGGAGAACGTCCTGAAGCACATTTCCTTCCGGATCCGGGCCGGTCAGGTGGCGGCCTTCGTGGGTTCCACCGGCGCCGGCAAGAGCACCCTGCTCGATCTCGTTCCGCGTTTTTTCGAGGTCAGCGGCGGCAGCATCCTGATTGACGGCACCGACATCCGCGAGGTGACCGTCAAGTCCCTGCGTAGCCAGATCGGAATCGTCAGCCAGGACGTGCTGCTGTTCCATGACACCATAGAAAACAACATCCGCTACGGCCGGCCGGACTGCAGCCGGGAAGAGGTCATGGCGGCCGCCCGGACGGCTGACGCCCATGATTTCATCGTGGCCCAGCCCAAAGGCTACCAGACCGTGGTGGGGGACCGCGGCACGCTGATTTCCGGCGGTCAGAGACAGCGGATCGCCATTGCGCGGGCCATCCTGGTGGATCCCGCCATCCTGATCCTGGATGAGGCCGCCTCGGCCCTGGATGCCGAGAGCGAGAGCCTGGTGCAGAAAGCGATTGAAGAACTGCAGGGGGACCGAACCATTCTGGTGGTCGCCCATCGGCTGAGCACGATCATGAAGGCCGACGTGATCCATGTCCTGGAAGGCGGGGAAATCGTCGAGACCGGTACCCTCGAGGAGCTGCTGGCCCGGCCGGGGCGGTTCCGGCAGCTTTACGAACTGCAATTCGGAGCCGGACGGCGTGAGGGGAACCCGCATTGAACGGCAGCCAGATTCCCGCCCGCGAGGGCTGCTCCCGTCCCAACCCTGCCAAGAAGGGCTTCCGGGCCCTGCTGGGCAGGCGGGTGACCGGCCTGCCCAGGCATCGGATCGTGAGCCTGGGACGCCGGCTGGGCACGGTGGTGTGGGCGCTGGACTGGCGGCACCGGCGAACCGTGTGCTCCAATCTTCAGTTCTGCCACCCCGACTGGTCCCCTTACCGCGTCCGAAACGTCTGCCGGCGCGTCTTTCAAAGCCTCTTTCTCACCCTGCTCGAGACCCTTCAGATGGGTTTCTTCTCGCGGTCGGATTTCATGGAGCAGGTGCCGATCCGGGGCAAGGAGCATCTCCTGGAGGCATCCGCCAGCCCCCAGGGGGCGATCATCATCTCGGCCCACCTGGGAAACTGGGAAATGGCTTTCCTGGCTGGTTCCTGCTATTTCGACGAGCCGGTGGTGGCCGTGGCCCGGCAGATCCGCCCCCGGCTGCTCAACCGCTGGATGGTGAAGTCGCGCTCGCGTTTCGGCAACTCCATCTTGGACAAGCGGGGCGCCCTGCCCAAGATGGTCCGCCTGCTGCGCCAGGGAAGGACCCTCGGTATCCTGATCGATCAGGAGACCGTCCGCGCCGACGGGGTGAAGGTGCAGTTTTTCGGACGCGATGCCACCGCCACCCCGGCCGCCGCTCTGCTCGCCCGCCGCTATGGCTGCCCGGTGCTGCCGGCCTACTGCGTGCGCGGCAGCCGGGACGAACTGGTTCTGATGGTGGAGCCACCCCTGGCTCTGAGAAAATCGGACGATCCGCGCGCCGACCTGGCCTTCAATACCCAACTGATGACCACGGCTCTGGAACGGGCGATCCGTGCCCACGAGGATCAGTGGTTCTGGGTCCACCGGCGCTGGAAGCGCTACTACCCGAACCTTTACCCGGAGCACATGGCCAAGCGGCAGCGCCGGAAGGAGCGCCGGCTCGCCGTCCTGGAAAAACGCCTGGGCAGGCAAGGCGACGGAAACTAGGCATGCAGGACTTCATCGCCCCCGGGTGGGAAAACACGTTTTGCCGTCAGGGGCTGGACTTTGACCGTCTGTGGCAGCTGGAGCTCGAGCCCCTGGACACGCCCAACACCGGGCGGGGCCGAAACGGCTGGAGCAGGGTCAGCTTTCTCACCCTCCAGCCGGCCGAAGGCTTGCAAAAACGCGTTGTCCTCAAACGCCAGCAGAATCACTTCAGCCGGACCTTCCGCCACCCGCTGCGCGGGGTGCCCACCTTCGAGAAGGAGTTTCTGAACTGCTGGCGCTACAAGCGCGCCGGCATCCCGGCCATCGAACCGCTCTATTACGCGCGACGCTCGCGTGAGGGAGCCGTTCAGGCGATCCTGATCACCGAGTTTCTCGAAGGCTACATGGCGCTGGACGATCTCACCCGGAAGTGGCAGGCTCAGGGCTGGCCCGGCGTCAGAGAGCGCGCCGGCCTGATCGAGGCAATCGCCCAAGTCGTTTCCGCCCTGCATAGCCGGCGGCTGAAACACAACCAGCTGCACGGCAAGCACGTTCTCATCCGCGACTCCGGCGGCCGTTTTCAGGTCCGGCTGGTGGACCTGGAAAAAACCAAGTGGCACCCGCTGGGCAACCAGCACCGCGTCCGGGATCTCGAATCCCTCCATCGCCGCACGGCCCTTTGGAGCCTGGCGGATCGGGTGCGCTTTCTCAAGGCTTACTGCGGCGTTGCGGACATCCGCGATCCCGGTGCGCGTCGTCTCTGCCGCCAGATCGTCCGGCGTCACCAGGAAAAGATCCGCCGGGCATCCTGACCCATGGAACCCCTGCTGGACAGCCGACAGCTGCGATCGGCCGGGCGCCGGGTCCCAAGCGCTTTCCGCATCCGGGTGCTCTGCCGGGACTCGATCGATGAGCTGACCTGCACGCGCCTGCTGCGGGTGCTGCCCGGCAAACGGGTGGTCTGCGCCGGTCTTCGGAAAGGCCGGCCGGTGGTTGCCAAGATCTATCTTCAGCCCGGCCGCGCCGCCCGGCGTCAGTCGGCCCGCGAAAAAGCCGGGGTGGAAGCGCTCCGCGGGGCAGGCGTCTTGACCCCGGCCCTGCGCTTCGAGGGCCGGGTCGACCCCGACGGCGCTCCCTTGCTGGGTTTTCAATACATCAGCGGGTCCATGCGTTTCGGCGACCGGTGGAAAACCGCGGCTTCCGATCCGGAGCGCCGCCGCCTGCTGGGCCGGCTGCTGGAGACCGTGGCCGCCCTGCACCAGGCCGGGCTCAAACAGGACGACTTTCCACCTGGGAAACCTGCTGGTGGCCGGGGAACAACTCTATTGCCTGGACGGCGACACGGTGGACACCCGGCGCCGGGGAAACCCGCTGCCGGAGCGGGCCAGCCTGAGCAACCTCGGCCTGCTGCTGGCCCAGTTCAGCCCGGCGGCCGCCCCCCTGTTTCGAGAGGCCCTGACCAAATACCTGACCTGCCGCGCCTGGCCCTTCGAGGAGCGCCTGGCAGCCGGCCTGCTGGCCCAAGTGCGGCGCCACCAGGGGCGGCGCGAGAGCAAAGTTCTGCGGAAAATCTTTCGCGACACTTCCTCCCTGGCCTGCCGCAGGACCTGGGACCGGTACGAGGTCTGGGACCGGTCCATGGCGGGCGCGGGCTTTGCCGCGCTGCGGGCCGACCCCGATGCCTGGATGGCCCGGGGAACCGTGCTCAAGGCCGGCAATACGGCCACGGTCGCCCGGGTGCGGGCGGACGGCCAGGACCTGGTCGTCAAGCGGTACAATATCAAGGGCCCCTGGCACGCTCTCAAGCTCGCGCCGAGACTTAGCCGGGCGGCCCGGGCCTGGCGTCACGCCCACCGGCTGACCCTGCGGGAAATCCCCACCCCCCGCCCGGTGGCGCTGCTCGAGAAGCGCTGGGGCCCTCTGCGCCGCTCCGCCTATCTGATCACCCGGCACGTGCCGGGGCAGGACCTCCAGCAGCTCATCGCCCCCACGGAGCCGGGCCCGGGCGGCGGCGACGCGGCCCGGTTGGCGCAGCTGTTTGCCGGGCTCGTCCGCTCCCTGTGCCTCGCCGCCACCAGTCATGGGGACTTCAAGGCCAGCAATTTCGTCCTCTCCGGCGGGCGGCTTTTTCTCACGGACCTGGACGCCATGCGCCGGCACCGCTGCGGCTGGCTCTTTCGCCGGGCCATCCGGAAAGACCTGGCGCGGTTTCTCGACAACTGGCCGGCCCGCCCGGAAATCCGCCGCCTGTTCGCCCAGAAACTGCAGGACCTGCCTGCCGGCCTGACGGCAGAAAGGCGGGAAATCGCAAGATGAGCAACCAGCGCTTTCTGGATCGCGCCTTCGGTCGGCGGCGCGGGCCGAAATTCATCACGGGCTTCTCCCGGCCCGTTTACCACAATCTGGCCGGCCTGCTGTACGGCCACCAGTTCGACAAGAAGGCCTACGGCGGAATGCTGCGCCATTCGGAAGCCGGGATGCTGTACCTCTGGGCTCGGGCCCTCCCGCCGGGGGCGACCATCGTCGAGATCGGCAGCTACGGCGGCCTGTCCACCAGTTACCTGGCCAAAGGCTGCCGGGAAAAGGGCGGGCGGGTATTCGGCATCGACCCCTTCGATTCGGACCTGAAACGCCAGGCGCGGCTCACGGACCATGCGGTAAGCTTGGAGAACAAGCCCTCCCGCGAGCAGGTCCTCGCCCGCCTGAAGGCGAGCGGCCTGGAGCGCTCGGTGGAGCTGATCCAGGCCTTTTCCCAGGACGCGGCTCGAGACTGGAGCCGCTCCATCCATTTCCTGTGGATCGACGGGAACCACGACCAGGCCTACGAAGATTACGTGGACTGGTCCCCTTTCCTGGCGCCCGGCGCCAGGGTCGCCCTGCACGACGCCCACCCGGTCTACGGCCTGGCAGATGTGGCCGAGGCGGCCCGGCGGATTTTCACCCCGGATCGCTGGGTCAGCCTGGAGCAGGTGAAAAGTATAATAACCGGTATCAGACGTGAGTCATCGGGCTTCAGGCGGGCCCAAGGCGCAAGGGACAAGGCGCAAGGCAGGACAGGCGTTAGGCGTTAGGCAAGGGGCGGGCGCAAGGGCGCGGGGCGCAAGGCAGGACAGGCGTCGCGGGGTCAGGCAAGGCGTCAGGTGTCCGAGGCCCGGCTCGGGGTGAGTTGCCTTATATGCAGCCAGGCTCTCTTCGTTCTGCACGTTGATCTTCGGCTTCAGGACCCGGGGCGGCACAGGCAGGCCTCTTTCTTTCAGCAACTCTACGTGCTCCTTCATCCCCCACTTCGCCCTATACAGGCAGTCTTCTATGGAGTGACCGATCTCGGTAAAGCCCACCAGATCAGGAGAGAACAAGCCAAAATAATCGGGGTCTTCGGTAGCTTCAATAGTCAAGGAGTAGGGCAGTTCAATCACGATCTCCTCCTTTGTTTTATTCCCGCAGCTTTCAGGATATGATTGAATTTCACCCTGACCTCCGACGCCCCCTTGCGCCTTGCGCCTGCGCCTTGGCCGCTGGATTTCGGCACCTCGGCCCGTTCATTCACCCCCGCTTCTCGAGGACTCCGGGTTCGCATGGTGCGTGCCAGCAGCGGCCCGAGGCGGGGATCGGCGAGCAGAAAGCGGTAATCCCGCCGGATGCAGTGCCGCCGGTTGAACCCATGGATGCGGCGGCCGTTCACCGAATCGATGGGCATCAGCACCGGCCCCCCCCGGCCTTCAACGACCAGGATGTTGCGCGGTTTGAGGTCCCAGTGGCAGAAACCGGCCGCATGCATCCGCCGGATCAGGGCCAGCAGCTCCGTCACCAGCGCCGCGAGGCCCGGCCCGCTCAGCGGTCCGGCCGCCCCCTGTTGCAGCAGGTCGGCCAGGGAGCCGGCCGCCGGCACCTCCCGCGTGAGCAGGCAACTGCCCAGGACCCCCCAGCGGTTTCTGCGGGTGGCGGCCAGGATCACCTCCGGCTGCGGGATACCCAGGCGCGCCATCCGGCCCGAGTTCCTCCACTCCCGGCAGGCGATGCTGCCGATCAGCATCTCCCCCGGCCTGGCCCGCGGATACTCGTAGCGCTTCAGGTAGACCCTCCCGAGCCCTTGCAGCTCCGCGCGCACCAGGGAGCCGTGGCGCCGAGTGCCCAGCAGATCCCCGCCGGACCAGCGGAACAGCGTCTCCGGCCCGTCCAGCCCAAGGGCCGCGATCGCCTGCTCGAACCCGGGGTTGCGGTAGTGGACCACCAGCCGTTCAGGCATGAACCCTTTCCAGCAGCGCGTAGGTCTGGGTGGAAAACAGCCTGGAGACGGGCACGAAGCGCTGCGGCCGGAAACCCAGCGAGCGGGCCTTTTCGAGCACCTTTCCGCGTTCCAGCATGGCTTCGCCCCGTTTCCGGCCGAACCAGCGCTGACGGAACCGCCGGTTGCGCCCTTTCAGGGAGCGCGCATCCGCAAAGGTCAGGATCACCCAGCGCCGGGCGACCCGCAGCAGTTCCCGGACACAGGCGCCCTGCTGCTCCTCCGTGTGCAGGTGGTGCAGCAGCCGAACGGCCATCACCAGGTCGAAGGAGCGGTCCCCGAAGGGCAGCTGCAGGGCATCGGCCGCCACCAGGGAGGCCTTTTCCCCGTCCGGCGGAAGATGCCTCGCGGGTGGTCTGGAGCATGGGCAGGGAGAAGTCGGTCAGCACCGCGCTCCGGCTGCGCGCGAGCAGCAGTTCGGCGAAGCGGCCGGCGCCGCAGGCGGCATTCAGGATGGTGATATTTTCCCCGGTCCCGGCGAGAAGCGCTGCCAGGATCCGGTGCTCGCGGCGGTTGTCCAGCCGCCGCGCCAGGCTTTGTTCGTACTTGCCCCGGTAGGCCTTCGCCCCGGCCTCCTGCCGATACCGTTCCAGCGCTCTGTCCATCTCATCCGTCCCTTCCCGCGAAAACCCCTTGTCCGGCTCCTCTACTGCAGGCCCAGCCGGGCCCAGACCCGGATCATGGATTCGACCACCGCCGGATCCTTGTAGGGAAGATGTTTTTTCCATTTGGCGAGTGTCATCGAGGGATCCAGGCGAAGCACCTCGCTGGCCTCGCTCGCGGCCTCCCGGTCCTTTCCGAGCGCATGGTAGGCGAGGGCCAGGAAGGCATGGGAGGGCCAGAAGCCTGGATCCACGTTGAGCGTGCGCTGGAAGGCGTCCACGGCCAGCTCGTGCTCCCCGCTCAGGTAGTAGGCGTGCCCGAGATTCCAGAGGTACCAGGCCGGGTACTTGGGGTTCAGCCGGATGGCCTTGATCAGGAGATCGATGGCCAGGTCGGGCTGCCCGGCCCAGGTGTACTGCTCCCCCAGCCCGGCGATCCAGTCGGAGTTGTTCGGGTCCAGCGAGACCGCCCGCTGCGACGCTTGAATGGCCTGCTCGTGCTGTTTCCGCCAGAGATGGACATGCCCCAGCACACTGTGCCCGGCCCCGTTCTGCGGGCTGATCGCCACCGCCTTGCGCCCCAGTTCAAAGGCCAGCTCCAGGGCCTTGGGGTCCTCGGTCCAGCCGAAGATCCATTCCGTCAGATAGGAGTGCCCGAGCGTGGCGTAGGCCTCGGCATAGGAAGGGTCCAGCTCGACGGCCTTGGCGAACATCTTCCGGCTTTCCACCAGCCCCTCCCGATTCTTGTGGATGTAGAACTCCATCCCGCGCAGGAAGTAGTCATAGGCCTCCACGTTCCTTGTCCCTTTGATCCCCAGACGCGCCTGCTCGTCCGGGGTGAGCTGCACGGCCAGGGCCTCCACGATCTTGAACCTGACCTCATCCTGCAGGCCGAAGATCTCATCCAGCTCCCGGTCGTAGCGTTCGGCCCAGACGTGTCCTCCGGTCTTGGCATCGATCAGCTGGGCGTTGATCCGCACCCGCTCGCCCGAGCGCCGCACGCTCCCTTCCAGCACGTAGCGCACGCCCAGCTCCCGCCGATCTCCTCGATTCTCACGTTTTTTCCTTTATAGGAAAACGCCGAGTTCCGCGAGATGACCAGCAGGCCGGAGATCTTGGACAGGTCGGTGATCAGATCGTCCGTCAGGCCGTCGCTGAAGTATTCCTGTCCGGCTTCCTCGCTCATGTTGGTGAAGGGGAGCACCGCCAGCGAGGGTTTGTCGGGCAGGCTGGGCTGGAAGATCTTCTCGGCCAGCTTCCGCACCGGATGCTGGGGGGGGCGGTCGGTCCAGCGGTGGATCGCACCGGCCAGCGCCAGCAGGCAGAGTCCGGCTGCCAGGGCGATGTGCATGCGGCGGCGGTGCTTCGGGTCGTAGCGTTTGTCCCGATAAACGAGTGTTCCGGCGGCCTTGGGTTCAAGCAAGACCCGGTAGGCCCGGACGGGTTCGGCGATGTTCTTGACGCTTTTCTTGCCCAGGTGCTCGAAACCCGCGAGCACCTTGTTGCGCACCTGATCATAGGCGCTGCCGGAGACGCAGATGTCCGCCGCCCTCGGCCAGGCCCTCCATGCGCGCGGCGATGTTGACCCCGTCCCCATAGATCCGGTTTCCGTCCTCGATGATGTCCCCCAGGTTCAGCCCGATGCGGAAGGCCATCCGGCGATGTTCCGGCAGCCCTTCATTTGCCTCCGCCAGCCCCTGCTGGATCTCCATTGCGCACTCCAGCGCATCGACCACACTGCCGAACTCCGCCAGCAGGTTGTCGCCCGGGGAGTCCACCACCCGGCCCTTGTGCTCCCGGATGTGATTGGCCATGAGGTGCGGTAGGCGGTCAGGGTGCGGACCGTCTCCACGTCGTCGTCCTGCATCAGACGACTGTAGCCTTCCACATCCGCGCTCAGGATGGCGGCCAGTTTCCTGGCGACCGAGGGTTCAGACATCCAATCTCTCCTTTGCCGTGAAACCGCTCTATTATAGCTTATTTTTCCAATCTTGCCACCCCCGACGTGACGTTTGCCGGGCGGCCCTGGAATTGCCGTTCCAGCCCGACCCCCGGCTGCGTCGGGCGGCTTGACACGGTGCTTCCCCTTGTCCTATGATGCCGTCCTTGCACTGGTTCTCCGGTGCACAGAAAACTCCGGCGAGGTTGAAATGCGACGGTTCATCCAAGGTTCTCTTGCTCTTCTGCTGCTCCTTTCCGCTCTCCAAGCCGAAGCGTCCCCGGCCGCCCCCGCAGCGGCTCAGTTGCCTGAACCGATTCTCACCCGTCAGGCCGCAACCCCGGCCCGGGTGACCCTGGACCTGACAGCCTCCTATTTCGAGGGCCTGCTGCTGGAGGAAGCCCGGGATTTCGACGGCCTGAGCTTCGAGCTCGATCTGACCGTTCCCCTCGGCAAGCGCTCCCGGATCGAGTTCCTGCTGCCCTTCTACACCGAGGGCGATGCGCACGCCATACGAGACGACTACGACCTGGATATCGACGGCAACGGCGGCATCTTCGAATACCCGACCGTCCTATTTATCCACCAGTTGCTGGCCGAGACCGGCTCCGGGGGTCTCAACCTGTCGCTGGGGGCCGGCTTCGGTTATGTCTTCGAGCCGCTGGAGGCACGCTACCGGGGGGCGACTCTATGACCGCTACAACCACAGCGGCAAGAAGGGCGTCTTCCTGCTTTGCGCGGACAAAAGCGTTCTGGGCGGCGCACTGTCCCTTTTCGGGAACCTGCGGGTCGACGTCTTCTTCGACACCGACGACCTCAACCCCAGCAGCCCGGACAACAACTTCGTGCTGGCCGGCGCCAACCTGGCGCTGCGCTACGACCGGCTTCACCGCCTCGTCTTTCCGGCCCTGGAGATCTCCTACACCGACGACCTGGATGGATATCACAACCTGCTGCTGGTGCCGGAACTGCTTCTTTCCGCGACCCCCCATTTCCAGTTCAAGTTCGGCGTGCCCCTGCAGCTGACCGGTGACGGAGAGGAGTTCGGAGCGAAGTTCCAGGTGAGCGTCCTTTTCTAGAAGAAGGCCACAGACCCATGAAGATCCTCATCCTGGGCCGCTGTGACGGCTGGATGGGCATCCACATGCGGCAGTTTGCCGACGGATTCCGCCAGGCCGGCCATGTGGTTTTCCTGCGGGACTACCGGGAGTGCAAAAAGAAACGCTTTCCCTGGTCCGGCTGGGGCAAGACCGCCGAGGAGCGCAACCGCCGTCACACGCAGACCCTGGGGCAGATCCTCGCGGCCCACGGCGCGGAGGCGCTGCTGGTGGCTCCGGCCCACCCCATGTTCGATTTCGCCCTGCTGAAAGATCTTTTCAACGGACCGGTCATCTTCTTCGACATGGACGGCCCCGCTCTGCCCTGCTATGCCCAGGGCCGGGGCTGGGTCGCCGACGTGGATCTGCTGGTCACCGTCTCCCGTTTGACCGAGCGCGAGCTGCGGGCCCTCGGGTACCGCCACGTCCACTACCTTCCCCACGGCGTGGACCCCGAGTACTTTGCCCCATTGCAGCTGCGTTCGCCGGAAACGGAACGTTTCGCCGCGCCCCTCTGTTTCGTGGGTCGCCCTACGCCGCGGCGCGCCGCGCACCTGGAAACTGTGGCCCAGGACGGACTCGCCCTCTGGGGCCGCCGCTGGTCAAAAGGACCCTTTCGCCACAACCGCCGGCTGCGCGGGTGCGTGCGGGAAAAAAACGATATCCATGGCCCGGACCTCGTCAAGCTCTACAACGCCGCGCAGGTGGTCACCAATATCCTGCGCGAGCCCTTCAGCACCCCGCCCACCATCATGAGCCTGCAGGTGTTTGCGGTTCCCGCCAGCGGAGTCTGCCTGCTTACCGAATGGGTCGAGGAGATCGAAGAGGCCTTTGAACCCGGGGAAGAACTGCTCACGTTCCGCAGCCCGGAGGAGTTCCGCGAAAAGGCCCGGCGCTACGCGGTCGACCCGCGGACGGCGCGGCGCATCGGGGAGGCCGGCCGCAAACGCTGCCTGTCCCAGCACACCCACACCCTTCGCGCGAGGGAGTTCATCCGGCTGCTGGGAAACTAAAAGCAAATCGAAATGTGAAAGGCGAAATTCGAAAACAAAACGGGTGTCGGGTTTCAGACCTAAGGCAAGGCGGAAGGCGGAATGGGGAAGGCGGAAGGCGGAAAGGGAAGCCTGGGTTTGGTGCCGATCGGCGAGGTGCCGTTCCGGAGTGCCATCACCCTGGATGCGGCGCTCAAGGAGTTCCGGCGGCCGGGTAAGCAGCGTGTTTCCCGCAAGGTACTCCGCAGGCTGGCCGGAGACGCTCTGGCCCGGGGCGCGCTGCAGGCGGTTTCGGTTCGGATGCCGGAGGGCCGCGTCGAAAGCGTTGTCAACCGCGAGACCTTCCCGCGGGAGTTCACCTCTTTCCTGGCGCAGGTGCCGGCCCTGCGCATGGCCCGGCTGCGGCTGGCCGCGCGCCTTGCGCCCTCCCCCGGTCGGGCCGGTCTCGGCCGGGGGCTCGGACAGACCGGCCTGCGTTTCCTGTCCGGGAACCCGCTTCTGCTGCCGCTGGCGGAGCGCCTGTTCGGCCGCCGCGGCTACGCTCTGGAGCTGGCCGGCGGCAGCCGCTTCAACCCCAATCAGAACCGGTCCGAGATTTTGGGGCTGCTGGACCTGCTGAACTCCCGGCGGCCCCGGGCGGTGCTGGAGGTCGGCACCAGCAAAGGCGGCACCCTCTACCTGTTCAGCAAGGTGGCGGACCCGGCCGCGCTGCTGGTCTCCATCGACCTGCGGCTGCGCAACCGGAAGCTGCTGCAAAGTTTCGCCCGGGCCCGGCAGCGGATCGAGCTGATCGAAGCCGACTCGAGCGCCCCCGCGACCCTCGCCCGAATCCGGGGGCTCTTCCCCCGGGGAGTGGATTTCCTGTTTCTGGACGGCGATCACAGCGATGAGGGCGTCCGCCGCGACTTCGACCTCTACCACCGCCTGGTGAGGCCCGGCGGGCTGCTCGCCCTGCACGATATCGTCCCGGACAACCTGTCCCGTTACGGCGTCTTCACGGGCGGCTGGGCGGGAGGGGTGCCTGCCTTCTGGCAGGAGATGAAGCCGCGTTACGCCCACCGGGAATTCGTGGCCGACCCCAGCCAGGACGGCCGCGGCATCGGCGTGCTTTTCCTGCCCGGACCGGCTGCAGCGGCGGGCGATTGAACCCCAGGCTCAGCCGGCGTATTTGCGGAGATACTCTTTCCGGAACGCCCGGGCCCGGGTTGCCACCCGTCTCCACAACACGGTGTCCTCCGCGAGGGTGGCCCGCAGCGGCTTCTGCCGGTATTCGCACATGAATTGAAAAATGTCGGAGCGGTGGAGTGGCAGGCCGGCGGCCGAGGAGCAGAGAGCGGCCAGGTCCTTGACCCGCCACCGTACGCGGCGTGCGCCGGCGCACCTGAACCCGGTGAAGATCGATCAGGTGAAGCAGGCCGCTGGCGCGCCGGGTATCGGGGTCCAGCCTGTTCTCCTTGGCGGGCCGCCGGATCAGGAAATGGCACAGATAGAAGTCGCGATGATTCAGCCCGTTTTCGTGCAGCACCCGGGCGATCCTGGCGACCTCGCCGATGACGGCGCGTCTGAAGGCCGGCCGCGGGGGGCTAGCCTGCCATTCCCGGCCGAGGTCCTCCAGGCTCACCCTCTCGGTCAGTTCCTCGGTGATGACAAAAGACTCGAGCCGGGCCGGATGCCAACCCCGCTTCCCGTAGCCCACCAGGGGCGTCGTGGGGATGCCCAGCCTCTCCAGGCGCTGTATGGCCCGCCACTCGGTCTGGGCGCCCAGCACGGGGCGGCGCAGCTTCAGGAGCTGGCCCAGGATCTCCTTCCAGCCTGCACCGCGGTGAAGTTTCGCGAAGTAGGATTTCCCCTCGAAGGTGAACCGCACAGTGCGGTGGTCGGTCTTGAGCTTGTAGACTTCCCCCTCGAGCGCCATCAGGCGGTCAAAGGGATCCTCGCCCTTCCAGCGCCGCAGCCAGGCCTCCGGCAGCACTAGCATCCGGCCACCCGCTCGATGATCTCGGCCGCCTTCCGCGGCCGGCTGAATACATCGGTCCTGGCCACGTAGGCCCTGCCCGCGGCCTGCCAGGCGGATCTCTCCCCGGAGCTCAGCATGCGGGCCAGCAGCCGGTTCAGGCTCTCCTGCTCAAAGGGGGACGGCACCAGCTCCCCGGCGCCCGCCTGCCGGACATGGAAGCCGAACCCGCAGACATCGGTCGCCAGCACCGGCGTCCCGGCGGCCATGGCCTCCAGAAGAACGGCGCCCGCGGTTTCCCGGTACGCCGGGTGGAGCAGCAGATCAGCGGCCAGCAGAAGTCCCGGCACGTCTTTGCGCCCGCCCAGGAAATGAACCCGCTCCCCGACCCCCAGCTGCCGGGCCAGGCGCGCGAAGGGCCGGGCCTCGTCCCGGCCGGCCACGAACAGCCGGCTGCGTTGCCGCAGTTCCGCCGGCAGAGCAGCCAGCGCCCGGATGCCGCGGTCCACCCCCTTGGTCCTGAAACCCGAGCCCACCATCAGCACCATGAGCTGCTCCGGCGCCAGTGAAAGCCTGCGGCGCACCCGGTTGCGGATCTCCGCCGCGTCGGGGGGCGCCAGCCGGTCCCGGGAAATCCCCGGCGGCAGAAGCTCAAACCGTTCCGCCGCCGTCCCGTAGTGCCTCATGTACAAGTCCTTTTCCCTCTCCGCGATGAGCAGGATGACGGTCCGGGACTCCCGGGCGAACACCGCCCGTTCCAGCCGCAGGTAGCTCCGGCAGCGCCCGGTCAGCCGAAACCAGCGACTCCGCCCGGCGGCTCGGGCCGCAAAGCAGGGGTCGGCCGCGTAATAGAGATCCAGCCCCGGCATCTTGTTGAATCCGATGACCAGGTCATGGCCGCGCCCGGCCAGAAAAGCACCCAGCCGCCGGGAAAACGACTCGCAGCGGCCATGGTTGCTCAGCCCGAAACCGCCCAGGACGGTCACCGGCAGGTCCCCGGGGAGGGCACCCCGCCAGCTTCCGGCGAAAACCTCCACCCGATGGCCCCGCCCCGCGCACTCCCGGGCGATCTGCAGCAGGGTCCGCTGCATGCCGCCGAAGGGGACGAAGTCGAACACACAGAACGCAAGCTTCCTGGCGCACGACCCAACCCGGAACAGACCCGCCGGAAAGGTCCGAAGACCCGTTAAGACCGGCGGCTGCCATGTTACCCCATTCGGACAATGGCGCGAATCGGTCGATCAGGCTGAAGGACAGCGGTATCAATTTGAATGCGTTTCGTGCGGCATGGATCTCCGGTCTTTCGTGTTCCGGATCTCCGGCTACCGGGCGGCCGAGGGAGCAGCGTCGCCGGCGGCTGGCCTGATCCTGAAGAGCACCAGGCGGCCGAGTTTTTCCGAGTCCCAGGTCTTCTGTTCCTCAAAGATGTCCCGCCGCTCCCGGCGGATTTTTTCCAGCTCTTCGGGAGACCCGTTCTCCTCGTCCCACACATAGTAAGCGAAGCCCAGGCCCCTCAGGGCGTCCAGGGTCACTTCCGGGTGGGCGCCCATCACGGAGCGCCGGTCGAAACAGGACGCACCCTTGAAAGCGGCATGGGCGTAGAAATGAATCAGCCGCACCTCTTTGGACCCGCCCGCCACCTGGACATCGCGGTCCCCCGCGGCCCGGGCGGCAATGAATTCGCCGATCTCCCTGAACACCTCCTTGTTCGAGCGGTGGTCGGCCTTCAGGTTCTTGGGCAGCGCCACCAGAAAGACCAGGCCGAAAATCACGATCCAGGACAGCGACGGGCGGAGCCGGACCCGGCGGGTGAAAAACGCCTGCAGCGCCCGCATGCCATGGCCCACGAAAACAAAGGCCGGGAAGAGAAACAGGGCGATGAACCGGTTGGTCATGGCCCAGTTGGTCAGAATATGGGCGTAGAGCGCCAGGAAGGCCGCGGCGGAGAGCAGGACCAGATAGCGCAGCCGCGCTATCTCCGCCGAAGGCCGCTTTCGATGTCAGCGTTCCCAGCAGAAACACCAGGAAAAAAGGGAAAAAGAAGGCTCTGGTGATCTGCCGCACCAGGCTGCCGAGTGCAATCACCCAGATCATCTTGCGCACTTCGGGGAAAAAATAGGGACTCAGGTCATCCCAGGTCTGCTGGCTCAGGCTGTTCAGCTTCCCCTCCAGGACCCGATAGCCCATGAAAATCTTGGACAGCCGGCTCTGGAAACTCTCCAGCGAAAACATCTCCGGGATGCCCGCGCTCGCGATCGCGGCGTAGATTCCATAAGCTGCCACCGCCAGCCCGAGCGGCAGGCAGAAGGCGAGCAGGTCGTGCCAGCGTTTCTCGCCTCCGGCCAGCAGCAGGTAGCCCGCCGAGCAGAACAGGTAGACCAGGCCTTCCACCCGCGCCCAGGCGGCCATGACGAACAGGAAACTGCTGCCGGCCAGCAGGATGGTCCGCCGCCGCTCCAGGTGCAGGACAAACAGGTAGATTCCCAGGACCGAAAAAAACCAGTAGATGGGATCCCGAATCACGTCCCGGCTCAGGTCCACGAAGGGGGGGGACAGGGCGAACAGGAGCAGGCTGAGGAGGCTGGTGCTCTCGTCGAAAAAGCGGCGCAGCAGCCAGTAGAGCGGGATCAGCGTCAAGGTGCCGAAGAAAAGGGACACGGCTTCGGCCGTCTTCACCCAGTCCCCCAAAAGGCCGTAGCCGGCGGCGATCAGGAGGGGGTAACTGGAAATGTAGGGATAGCAGGCCGTGATCCGGTCATGCTCGCCGTGGTAGATGGCCTTGGCCTGCTGAATGTAAAGCACACCGTCGGTGTTGATCACCGGCGTGGAAACAAAGGAGTACCACCGGAAAAGGAAACCCAGCAGGATGATCAGCAGCGCCAGACGGGTGATCCCCCAGGCCCCAGGCCGCTCCAGCCCGCTCCTGCCCCGCCGGCCGTGCTCATCGGTTGGCTGCTTCCCGCGTTTGGCCATGCAATCCGAGTGATTCCCTTCCAGAGGCTGCCACCCACCCTAGCCCCCTGAAGTCCAGAAAGCAAGTGAAAGCTAGGCCCTGCGCCGCTCCTGCGGCTTGAATGCCGGCCGGGAATCGAGTATAGATGGGCCCGGGAGTCTTGTACATGCGGATCACAATCATCTCCTTCGGTTTCAAGAACGGCATTCCTCCGGAATCCGACCTGCTCCTGGACGTGCGCTTCATCCCCAACCCCTACTACGTCCCGGAGCTCCGGGATCTCGACGGCCGGGACGAGCGGGTGCGCCGGTTCGTCGCCGGTTGGCCCCGGACCCGGGAATTCCTGGACCGCTGGCTCGGGTTCCTGGATTTCCTCCTGCCCCTCTACGCGGCGGGGGGAAAACCCAGGCTCACCATCGCCCTGGGCTGCACGGGCGGCAAACACCGATCGGTGAGCATCTGCGAGGACATCTTCAGCCATCTGCAGCAGAACTGGGAAGAGGTCGCCCTGAGCCACCGCGACCTCCAGCTGATATGATGGATCGGGAGGAGGGCATGCCAGCATTGTTCGGCACCGACGGCATTCGGGGCCTGGCCAACCAGCACCCCATGACGGTCGAGATGGGCCTCAAGCTGGGCCGGGCCATGGTCCACCAAAGCCATGCTCCCGGGGTCGAACAGCCCCGGGTGGTGATCGGCCGCGACACCCGCGGCTCCGGCAGAATGCTGGAGTGCGCCGTGACCGCCGGCGTGCTGGCGGCCGGCGGGCGGGCTGTGGAGGCGGGGGTCCTGCCCACCCCGGGGGTGGCGTACCTCACCCGGGCCCTGGGAGCGGCGGCCGGGGTAGTGATTTCCGCCTCGCACAACCCTTACCCGTACAACGGTTTCAAGCTCTTTGATTCGGCCGGCTTCAAGTTCTCCGAGGACCTGGAAACCCGAATCGAAAACCTGCTCGTCGGCCTAGAGGGGTCCCCGGATCCGACGACCCCAGGGACCGCCGAGCCTCTGCACGACGCCACCGAGCGCTACGTTGCGTTTCTCAGGGAAGCGCTTCCCCGGGGTGCCGCCTTCGAAGACCGGCGCGTCGTGATCGACTGCGCCAACGGAGCCGCTTACCGGGCGGCGCCCGCCCTGCTGCGCTCCCTGGGCGTGCGGCTGTGGACCCTCTCCGATCGCCCGGACGGCGAAAACATCAACCGCGATTGCGGTTCCGAGCACCCCGACCGCCTCATCCGGGCGGTCCGCGAGTGCGACGCCGACCTGGGGCTGGCGCTCGACGGCGACGCCGACCGCCTGATCGCGGTGGACGAAAAGGGCCAGCTGCTGAGCGGCGATCACCTGCTGGCCATCTGCGCCCGGGCGCTCAAGGAAGAGAGCCAGCTGCCGAACGAACTGGTGGTCAGCACGGTCATGAGCAACGTCGGGCTGGGCCTGGCGCTCAAGCGCCTCGGCCTGCGCCACGTTTCCTGCCCGGTGGGCGACCGCTTCGTAAGCGAGGAAATGCGGGCCCGCGGAGCCGTGCTGGGCGGCGAGAACTCGGGGCACATCATCTTCCTGACCCACCACACCACCGGCGACGGCCTGCTGGCCGCGCTGAAGCTGCTCTGGTCCATGGCTACCCTCGGCGCACCCCTGTCGGAACTCGCCACCCTCATGAGGGCTTTCCCCCAGGCCCTGCTGAGCGTGCCGGTCAGGAAGAAGCCGGCCCTTGCCGAGGTGCCGGAGCTGTGCGCGGCGATCGAGGCAATAGAAGGCAAACTGGGAGACCAGGGCAGGGTCCTGGTGCGCCACTCGGGCACCGAACCCGTCTGCCGGGTGCTGGTGGAGGGTCCGGACCGGGAGCTGACCGAGGCCTACGCGCGGGATATCGCCCGCGTCATCAGCCAACTCCTCGGCTGAGGGCCACGCTCCTGTCGCCAACGGGAACTACTCGAACTCCTCGGCCTCGTCGGTGGGGTAGAAGAGGCTCATGTCCACCCCCTTGGTTTCTTCTCCGCCTTCACCCAGCAGGAAAGTCTCGGTTTCCGTCCGCAAGGCCCGGGCTCGCTGCTCCAGGGCGGCCAGCTTGGCCGGCACCCCGCTTTCCCGCAGCGCGCCCTTGACGCGCTCGAAAAGCTCCCGGTCCCCCCAAAGCCAGGTGCCCTCCTGCAGGATCTTGCAGGCCACCATGTGCCGGAAGGTGTCGAAGCGCAGCTGCTCCGCCACCCGCGCCCAGCGTTTCACCACGTAGTCGATCTCCTCCCGGATGTGCGGGCTCTGCAGCAGGCGCCGCTTCTGGGTGAAGATCTCCTCGTCCAGCTCGCTGAACTGCGCCTCCGGGAAGCGGTCGGGCACCACCACCACCAGGTCGATGTCCGAGCCGCTGACGAGCTTGCCGGTGCTCCGCTCCGGCCGCGGGACGTCGTGGGCCATCTGGTGCACGATATCCCCCGCGATCAGGAAACAGGGTCGCGGCCCGGTTCGCCAGCGGTCCGCCAGCCGGACGGCCAGGCCCGAAACCACTTGAAAGGCCAGCTCGGCCTTGGCCCGGCTGACCTGCTCGGCATGCAGCTCAAGCTCGCGGGCCCGGGCCTGAACGGCTGCCCGGGCCGCCGCACTGCCGATCACCGTGTAGGTGAGAAACTCCCGCCAGATGGAAGGTGAAAGGCGGGCGAACTCCGGGGTGCGGCGATCCAGCCGCAGGTAGCGTCGACCTGTGCTCTGGACCGCCAGTTCCGGGCAGCGCCGGCAGCTGCGCCACACGCTCAGGGCTTCCCCGCCCAGGGACTCGATCACCTCTGATCCGGTCAGGGGCCCGCGGGCTTCCACCAGGCGGAGGATATCCTCTTCCATCTCTTGCCCCGCTGTCCCGCTCATGGCCGCCCGGCCAGGAGCAGCTCCCGGTCCACCCGTTCCTTCAACCTTCTGGCCTTCCCCTCAGACACTCTGGCCAGTCCCGCTCCGAGCCGCAGGAAATCCAGAAACCGCGGCTCCAGCGGCAGGGTGTGGGTGTAGGGTGCCCCGGCTGCCGGCGCCGCGATCTCCCGGATCCGGCGCCTGAACCGGCCCGCCCATGCGGTCAGACTTTCGCCCAGGCCCGGAGCGGTCAGAATCCCATCCCCCTCCCGGGCGATCAGGCTCTCCAGCAGGTAGGCGCAGGCGCGGGGCTTGAGTCCGGCGGAGAAGAAAGGGTAGCTGGCGTAGAAAGCCTCACGCTCCAGCGGCCGGTCCTCCGCGTGGCGGGCCAGGGCGCCCATCACCGCCGGGCCCCAGTCCAGCAGATCAAACAGGGGGTTGAAGCGGCGGCTGGAATAGGCAAAGGTGTCCAGGCCCTCGGTCAGCTGCAGCCACCTCCGGCGGCCGGCGACTGAAAGCTCCGCGAACACCCGGGCCTGGGGGCAGCTCTCGCGCCGGCATTTCTCGCCGTAGCCCACCCGCCCCCGCTTGTCCGCCCCGCCGTTGCAGCCCGGATGCAGGAGACAGCCCACCAGCTTTTGGTCCGGGTCCAGAAACCCCAGCGCCCAGCAGCTGTAGCCCGTAATCGGCCTCGGCCTTTCCGAGCGCGCCGAAAACTCCGCCGTGCTTTCCCGCAGCAGCCGCCGCAGCGTCCTTTCGTGCTGGACATGCTCGTAACCGGCCGGTCGGATGGGCGGGCAGCAGGCAAAACAGCTCTTCTCCCGGTCGGGAAGGCAGAGCGAGGGCGAGGCGGGCATCATGGCGAACCCTGCTCCGAGGTGCCCTCCACCAGCTCTTTACGCCGCTGGCGGGCCAGCTCGCGCTTGTCCGCCACCTTGTCTGATTCGTCCACGATCTCGCGGCCCAGGATCTCCTCCAGGATGTCCTCCAGGGAAATGACGCCCACGATGCCGCCGTACTCGTCCAGCACCACGAACAGGTGCTCGCGTCGTTCCAGGAACTCCAGCAGCACCTGGCTCAGGGCGGCCGCTTCCATGACGTAATGGACCGGCCGCATGAGCTCGCTGAGCCGGGCCGCGTGCTTCCCCTCGGCCAGGGACCGGAAAAGCTCCTTGGTCATCACCAGCCCGACCAAATCCTCCTTGTCCTCGTCATACACCGGGACCCGGCTGTGCTCCCAGGTTCCGGGGACCAGGCTGGCCTGGCCCAGGCTCAGGTGTTCGCTGAGCGAAAATATGACGGTTCGCGGTGTCATCACGTCCCTGACCTTGCGGTGGCTCAGGCTGAGGATCCGGTCGATGGCCTGCTCCTGATAGGGCTTGATGCCGCCGCTGCGCTGGCTGAGCCGGGCCATGAGCCGCAGTTCCTCGGCCGTGACGACGTCCCCCTTCTGCTTCCGCGCGATCAGCCTGGTCACCAGGCTGGTGAGCCAGACCACCGGCCGCATGCCCCAGACCAGGGCCTGCATCGGGTGGGCGACCAGGGGCGCCAGGGGGCGGGCGTACACCACGCCGGCCGTCTTGGGAACGATCTCCGAAAAAATCAGGATCGCCAGGGTGAAAAGGGCGGAGAACAACCCGAGCTTTTCGTGGCCGAAAACCGCGCTGGCGGCCGAGCCCGCAAAAGCCGCGCCGGCGGTGTTGGCGATGGTGTTGAGGGACAGGATGGCCGCGATCGGTTTCTCGATGTCGCCCCGCAGCCGCTTGAAAGTCCGGCCGCTGCTCCTGCCCGCCGCCGCCAGCGACTCGATGTGCCGGAGCGGCACCGAGTACAGGACCGCCTCGAAAAGCGAGCAGCCGGCCGAGATGACCAGCGCGCAACTCACCGCAACAATCAGTTCAAGCATGGCACTCCTCGACGCCTCGTGATACCGATGTTAGCGTTCAGGCCCCCGACAACTCCCGCGGCTTCCGCAAAGCCTGAGGGTCTTCTCAGCGGGTGACTTGCGCCAGCGCCCCGGATCAACGCCGCCCTCGGCCGGGTTCCGGGAGGAGACCCGACAGCCTTTCCAGCTCAGGGGGCTCATTGATATTCAGGAAGGAGCTGAGTTCGGGGTCCAGGCTTCGGATTTCGGGTTCTTCGATGTAGCGCACGCGGACCCGGGGAAGCAGGCGGATCAACTGATACCGGCCCTCCTCGATGAGGCGTTCGATGTGGGGCAGGCAGTTTTTGTGGTACAGGGCGTGAAGCGCTTCCAGTTTCCATCCGATCCGGGGGATGACCGCGTCGAACCCCTCTTTGCGCCCTGCCATGCGCCGAATCAGGCGGCTGTTCAGGAAAGGCATGTCGCAGGCTGCGAAAAACCCCCAGTCCGTCGTGAGCGCAGGCAGCGCGGCGTGGACTCCGCCCATGGGGCCCAGACCCCGCACCCGGTCCGGGTACATGGGGAGGTTCAGGCAGGAATACTCCTCGGGTGAGCTGGTAATGAGGACCACATTCCGAAACACGGCGCCCAGTGCGGCCAGCACCCGCTCGATGAGCGGTACCCCGCCGAAAGGCACCCAGGCCTTGTTGCTGCCGTAGCGCCGGCTCTGTCCCCCGGCCAGGACCACGCCGCTCACATCCTGGATGAGGTCGGTTGGCTGATGAACCGCGGATCGGGATGTCATGGGTCGCCGGCCGGAATCCGCGCCGATCGCCCGGCTCTGCTGGTGACACGCGCGGGAGTTGGAACCCAAGAACGGCGATACTGCCGGATCGGGCTCGGCGCGAAGCTTCCTGCGTTTCTTATAACACCATGGCCTGGCGGCCGTCACCCAAAAAAGGGTGTGAGCCGATTGACACGGCCGAGCGAAATAGGATAGCGTTCTTCATTGCTGCCCGGCACCCGGGCAGGCTTTCCGGAAGGGAGGAAAACCCGTTGAGCCGTGATGACCTCATCCAGCTGGAGGGAATGGTGGTGAAAATGCTGGGGGGCGGTACCATGGAGATCGAGTGCGACAATCAGGTGATGGTCAAAGGAGTGCTCTCCGGACGCCTGAAGAAGCACCGCATCAAGGTGCTGGTCGGAGACCGTGTGCAAGTGAGCGTTTCCCCCTACGACACTTCCCATGGCCTCGTCACCTACCGTTTCTGATCCCTTCAGCCACCCAGCGAGAATACGCGCCGCCCGCGCTCCCCGGCCGGCCGCGGCCGGGGATAACGAGCTCTGATGGCGGCCGAGGGCAACCCGCGAATCCGGCAGGATCTCGACTTTGTCCCGGTCCAGCACCAGGGCCAGCCGCTTGTCCTGGTGCGCGACCCGCTCGGTCTGGTGGAGGAGGGGAAAGCCCTCGGCGCCGGCCTGTTCGAGCTGCTGGCGCTCCTGGACGGAACCCGCAGCGTCCGCGACCTCCAGACGGCCCTGATGCGCCGGCGGGGCGGGGTCCTGGTGGCCGCCGAGGAAGTGGACGCGCCTGCTCCGCGAGCTGGATGCCGCCTGCATCCTGCAGGGCGATCGCTACCGGCAGGGGCGGGATCAGGTGGTGCGGGAGTTCGCCGGCCTCCGGGTCCGGCCCTGCCTGCTTGCCGGCCGGTCGTTTCCGGCCGAGGCGCCTCTTCTCCGGCGGCAATTGGATGAAATCCTGGCCATGGCGCCCGCGGATCCCGAGCTGCCGGGCCCCCTCTGCGCCCTGGTGGCGCCCCACATCGATCTCGGCGCCGGCGGCCCGACCTATGCCGCCGCCTACCGCCTCCTGCAGGGCGCGGCGCCCTCGCGGGTCATCGTGCTGGGGATCGGGCACCAGCTCACGCGCGATCTCTTCTGCCTCACCGAAAAAGACTTTGAAACCCCTCTCGGCGTGCTCCACACCGACCGCGAGGCCGTGACGCATCTCAGGTCGGCCTGCCCGGCGGCGGTCTCGGAAAGCGATTTCGCCCACCGCAACGAGCACTCGGTGGAGTTTCAGGTGCTCTTTCTCCAGCACCTGCTGCTACGCGGACCGTTCACCCTCGTGCCCGTCCTCTGCGGATCCCTGCAGGGGACTCTGCCGGAGTATTCCCGCTCGAGCTACCTGGAGCAGGCCGGACCCTTTCTGGACGCCCTGGCCCAGCTGATCCGGGACGACCCCCGGACGCTGGTGGTGGCCGGGGTGGATCTCGCTCACATCGGGCCCAAGTTCGGCCACCCCATGACGGCCGCCGAGCTGCAGGGCCGCTCCGAGGCCCATGACCGGGCCTTGCTCAAGGCCCTCAGCGAAAGGGATCCGGAGGCTTTCTGGCGGGAGTCGAGCGCGGCGCAGGACCGGTACCACGTCTGCGGCTTCTCTGCCCTGGCCTGCCTGCTGGAGGTGTTACCTCCCGGTCCGGCAAGGCTGCTGGACTACCGCATCTGGCACGAGCAGGCCACCCGCTCGGCGGTCAGCTTTGCGGCGGTGGGGTTTACAAAAGCAGGCGCAAGGCGCAGGGCGCAAGGCTCAAGGCCAACATCGGGTATCGGATAGTCAGAATCAGGGCTGAAAGGCATTCGGGGTTGGGAAGGCGGGTAACCGTGCGTCCCCTTGTGCCTTGACGCCTTGCACCCTGTCTTTATGCCTTACGCCTTACGCCTGGGTTTCCCGTTTTTCCGTGTCACCTTGCGCCTTACGCCTTCCTCTCACATATCTCGATCAGGACCCCATTGGTCTCCTTGGGGTGGATGAAGGCGATGCGGGCGCCCCCGGCGCCGTAGCGCGGCTTTTCATCGATCAGCCGCACGCCCTTGGCTTTCAGCTCGGCCAGGGCCTCCTCCAGGTCGGCCACCCGGAAGGCGATGTGCTGCACGCCCTCGCCGCGCGCGTCGATGAACTTGGCCACCGGCCCGTCGGGAGCGGTGGACTGGAGCAGTTCAACCTCGCTGTCGGTGATCGGCAGAAAGGCCACCTGGACCTTCTGTTCGGCCACCGTCTCGACGTCCTGGATCTTGAGACCCAGGACGTCGGTGTAAAACTTGCCCGCCTGCTCGATGCTCTTGACGGCCACCCCGATGTGATCGATGTGTAAGATCTTCATGCCGACCTCCTCGCTGGAATATCAGCTTCAGCTCCGTTCAGTACCTCTATTCTGGCGCGTACGGGCGCAAGGCGCGAGGCGCAAGGGCAGTCTCAGTTCTTGCGTTCTTGGCCCGCTGCCCTTTGCTCTTCGCCCCTGCGCCTTGCCCTTGCACCCGTCTTATCCGCGCCCTGCGCCTTGACCCTTGCGCCTGCTGGTACTTGCCTCCAAGCCGTCGAGTTGTTATTGTGGACCGTGAATCTATACTTCTCTTCAAGGTGACGATCCATGCAGGGCGGACCCTTCCATCCATCCGGCGCCGGCCACGGGCCGCGTCAGCCCAGGAGCAGCTTCGAGGAGCTGGAAGCCACCGAGCTTTACTGCCGCGAGTGCCGCCGGGCGGTGCCGGTGCGCAAATTCCTGCTCCTCGTCCTTCCCCAGGGCGACAAGTATGAATATCGCTGCCAGTTCTGCGGCACCCCGGTCGGGGACAAGATCGACCGCTCGCCGCAGCCCTTCGGCGTTCTCAGGCGGTGAGGGGAGAAACGGGGTCAGGTTCGTCGAGATCGCTGAGATCCTCGGGTACGATGGCTGCGGCCTACTCGAACCACAGGATCTCGCTCGACCCGGCCGTGATATCCGTCACCTTGCCTTTCTGGCCGGCCAGAAACAGGGTGGGGCCGTCGGCCTGCATGTCCATCAGGGCGTAGTCGATGTCGCCGGTGACCCAGGCCGGCACCAGGCTCACGCCCTCCACCCGGAAAGCGGTCAGGTTGGCCTTGGTGTGGACCACGAAGTCCCGCAGGTTGGCGATCAGGGGGATGTTAGCGATGGCCAGGATCTCGTCCTGGCCGTCGGCGTCGATGTCCATGGCCAGCACCCGGCTGTTGAAGTAGATGCTGGGTGGGGGGTCGCCTAGGATGCCCGTCCCCACCTTGATGTAGTTGTTGGTTCCGCCCACCTTCTTTTCGCTGCGCCACAGCACCTCGCCTTCGTGGCTCCAGACATGGAGCCGGGACTCCTCGCCCAGGCCGATCCACTCCGGCCGGCCGTCTTGGTTGAGGTCCACCAAAGCCAGGGTGTAGAACTGGGCGCCCTTGAGCCGCGGCAGCTTTTCGGCCTGGCCGAGCTTGCCCTCGGCATCGTACTGCATCCGGTAGATGGGGCCGTAGGTAAAATCCGAGACCCCCGAGGCCTGAAAGAAAAGCTCCGGCCGCGGTACGCCGCGGGGCCGGATCACGTTCAGGTGGCCGCGCCGGTCATCCAGCTGCTTGAACTCGCCCGCCCATTCCAGCACCGTGCTCGTAGGCGCGGGTGCCGTAGCGGCTCACCAGGTAGATCTCGGCCCGGCCGTCGCCGTTCACATCGCCCACGCTCACCCGCAGGAAATCTTCGCCCATCCCTGCCTCGCGCTTGTCCCGCGGGCTGTAGACCCCGTCCTCCAGCTGGTAGACCCAGAGGTTCTTGCGGTCGATCAGGACCAGCTCGGCCGCCCCGGCGCCGTCCAGGTTGCCCATGTCCATGGCCATGACGGTTTTGTCGATGCGGAAGCTGCCGGTCGGCTGAAACGTGTGGTACTCGCGGGTCGGCCGGAACAGAAGCCCCTCCTCCGCGCCCGGCGCCGCATCCTCCCGCCCCAGCCGGGCGAAAAGCCCCTTGGCCGCCTCGCGCTCGGCCGCGCCGCCGGCAACTCTCCCCCGCGGCCGGGTTTCGCCGGCAATCGCGGCCCGCAGCTCGAGGCCCACCTCGGCCATCCGCGGGATGAACTGGTTTTCCTCCGCCGCCTCCGACACCCGGGCAAGGCGCGCGCCTTCCTTGGTCAGGTCCAGCAGCGTCAGGTCCAGGCTGTAGCCGGTCCCCAGCGAGGTGACGCTGCCGAAGACCGCGTAGTCGGCCTTGAGCCGCCGCGCCAGGTCCTCGGCCCGGCCGGGGTCGGTGACCCCCTCCCGGTCCTCGGCCGAGAGCACCGGCTCCAGGGCCGCATCCCCCAGGATCAAGAGGTCTTCGCCGGCCAAGCGGGAGACCAGGATGGTCTTGAGGCCCTCCCGCAGGTAGGTCTTGCCCGGGTCGGCAAGGATCTTGAGCGGAAACAGGGCCAGGGTCCGGGCCTCGGCCCGGGCGGTTCCGGGTGTGAGCAGCAGGAGTCCGCAGAGGGCCGGCAGCAAGGCGTCAAGCAAGCGGTTGGATCTTGTTTTCATGGGCCTTCATGCTAGGGAAAAATAGGAGGGGCTGTCAAATTCAAAACCCGGAAACAAAGAACCCGGGGCCGAGGCCCCGGGTTCCGGTCTTGCGATGTCAAGCGCAGACTTAGAAGTTGATCTGCCACTTGGCGCCGAAGTAGGTCCGCTTGCCCTGGTCCACGCCGGCGGCGTTTTCCATGTTGTCCACCACGCCGATTTCCGGGATGATGTAGACACCCTTGGCCAGGCTCAGCACGGCCTGGATGTAGTAGGACTGGGCATCATCCTTGTCGGAGCCGGAGACATCCAGCTCGCCCTGGGAGTAGCCGTAGCCGGCCTCGAGGGAGACCATGTCGCTCAGCGTGTAGCCGGCGATGAACTGGAAGCCGTAGGCGTCGTTGTCAACCACTCTGCCGCCCGCAAAGGCCGCTCCGGCCGGAGGACCTGAGATGAAGCCCGCGTTGGCCAGGTTCTGGCCCACGTAGCCGGAGGCCTTCAGGGCCACCGGGCCCACGCTCATCGTGGCGCCGAGGTTCACGCCCCAGGTGTCCACGCTCTTTCTCGGTGGTGCCGAAGACCAGCTTGTAGGTCTGGTACAGACCGCCCAGTTCCAGGGAGACGCCGCCCATCTTGAACAGATAGCGGGCTTCCAGCTTGGGGAACTCCTTGTCCAGTGTCGCCGGCGCCGCCGAAGCTGTTGCCGTTGTTCTCCACAAAGGCCAGGTTCAGGCCGCCGAAGGTGAACTGGATCGCGTCCCGCCGGCCCATGTAGGTGCCGCCGTAAGCCGACCAGGTCGTTGTCGCTGCCCCACACCTGGTTGCTGTAGAGGGTCATGAACGGGGTGTACATCTGGCCGATCGTCAGGGTCCCGGCGCCGAAGTTCCACCCGCCGTAGAGGAGCCGCAGGTTCGGGCCGTCGCCGTACTCGAAGCGGCCGAACACGTCGCCGGCCTTCACGTTGGCGCCGATCCGGCTGTTGCTCTGCTGCATCCAGGTCAGGTCGGCGTCATCGCCGGCGTCCTTGTCCAGATCGTCCCAGAAAGTGGTCATCCGGGAGCTGCCGTAAAAGCTCCACTCCGCTGCCGAGGCGGGCACGCTGAAAGCCACCATCACCGCAACCGCTGCCAGTATTGCCAAAATCTTTTTCATCACTCTTTCCTCCTAAGAAATTCGATTTTCCACACCACGATCTCCAAAGACGACAACACTCTGATGAACCTGCTCCAGCCTCACCTCCTTTCCTTTTGATATGCGGCGCATAGGCCGAAAAACACACGAAAACTCGACGCTCTGTACCATGTCCATCAGGCCATGTCAAGCGTTTTTTGGCCGACCCGCTCTCTTTTCGTGCGCGGCCATAATGCCCCGGGCCGTTTTCCGCGTCAACAAAAAAATGCGCCGCCGGCCCTTCACGGCTGAAACCGCCGGCGGCCGCAGTAGATGAAAAGACCCGCGGCGCCCGCCCGGCAGGCCAGCGAGAGATTCAGGCCGCGGCCCAGCTCCACTGCCAGCGCGCTGGGCCGGCTGAGGCTCACCAGGATGGGCAGCCGCGCCCGGCCCGCCTTCTGGACCAGCTCGTAACTGATGCGCGAGGAGAGCACCCCGATCCGGGCCTCTTCCAGCCGGCGGGCCAGGAAGGCCTGGCCGACGGCCTTGTCCAGGGCGTTGTGCCGCCCGATGTCCTCGGCCAGGGCCAGCGGCTCCAGGCGGCGGTCGAAGAGCAGTGCGGCATGCGAGCTGTGGGTGGTCCGGTAGAGCCCCTGGCGGGCGGAAAGGCGCCGCACGCAGGTCAGGACCTCGGCCAGGGTGATGGTGGAATCGTCTGTGAGCGGGCTGACGATCTGCTCCAGGTCTTTGATCAGCTGCTTGCCGCAGATGCCGCAGCTCGACTGGCTCAAGAACGCCCGGCGCTCCAGCAGCCGGCCGACCTGCGCGCGCCTTTTGGGCTCGAGCGTCACGCTCACCACATTGGAATCAGACTCCTGGCAGTATTCGATGGCGCTGAAATCCGCCGGCCGGTCCACCAACCCCTCGGCCAGGCAGAACCCGGCGGCATGGGCCAGCTCCTCGCCCGGGGTGCGCATGATGACCGCGTAGGGGCGGCCCTCCACTTCGATCCGCAGCGGCTCCTCGCCGATCAGGGCCTGCCCCTGGACCTCGTCCCGGGTGCCGTCCCACACCACCACCCTGGCTTCCTCGGCTTGGTCGCTTTCCGTCCGGGCTTGGGCCGGTTGCATGCCTTTCCCTCCCTGCTTGGAATCCGGAGGCCGGCTCCGGTCCCCTGCCTGACCTTATATCAGATCTAACATAACCCCCGCAACCGGAAACCCACGGGATGCCTTCCGACCAAAATGCGAAGCACCAAATCCGAAATCCGAAACCATATCAAAATCCCATAGTACGAGACTTATGAGACGCAGGACCGGCGCCTGAAGAAAGCGCTGGACGGATCCGCCCGGATACGGAATAATCCCGCAGCAGGCCGGCCGCCATTGGGGCACCCGCGCATTCGGATGCCCGGCGGCCGAGTTCAACAAACGCTGTTTCAGGAGCAGAAATCATGGCCGACATTTCCGAAAAGTTCCGGCAGGCCACCGGCATCGTCTGCCGCCAGGGGGTGTTTCCCTTCCCGCTGAGCGGGACGGCCGTTTCGATCATCGAGAACGTGGTCGGCGATCACGAGGACGAGCTGGATCTCATCTGCGCCTTTGATCAGAAGCCCTCCCAGACCCTGGCCGAGCTCGAGGCTTCGAGCGGGCTGACGCCGCAGAAAATCGAGCGGCTGGCCGGCAGCCTGGCAAAGAAAGGGCTCATCTTCAACCAGCCCAATTCGGCCGGCCTGATGGTCTACCGCCTGCTGCCCTTCATGACCGTCGGCCTCATGGAATACCGTTTCATGGGCCCGCTCGACGGCAGTGAGCAGGAGCGCCGGCTGGCCCAGCTTTTCGAGGACCTGCTGGGCGAGGTGCGGGACCAGGTCCAGGCCAACTACGATCAGCTGCTCCCGATGTTTCAAGCGGCGCCGGCCGTCGACCGCACCGTCCCGGCGCGCGCCGACGGGGAGGGCCGCCCGCTCCGGATCGTCCCGCTGGACCGGGGGGTGACGGTCCCCGCGGAATTCATCCTGCCCAGCCAGAGCGTGGAGGAGATCATCGCCAAGTTCGACGAGATCGCGGTCGGCCACTGCTTCTGCCGCCAGCGCCGCGAGGTCCTGGGCGAGCCCTGCGCCACCGGCGCGCCGAAGGAAAACTGCTTCTCCTTCGGCAAGTCGGCACGCCACACCGCGGCCCAGGGTTTTGCCCGGCTGATCAGCCGGGAGGAAGCGCTGCGGATCCTGAAACAGGCCGAGGAAGCCGGCCTGGTGCACAAGGCCTTCCACCCCAACTCGGTCGTTTCGCGGCCCGAGACCAGCATCTGCAACTGCTGCAAGGACTGCTGCGACACGCTGAACGTCTGGCGGGACGGCGTCCTGCCGCTGATCAACTCCACCTTTTACCTCTCCGTGATCGACCCTGAGCTCTGCACCGGCTGCGGCATCTGCGAGGAGCGCTGCCCCACCGGGGCGATCCGGCTGGGGGCGGAGGGCAAGGCCGAGCGGGACGAGGCCGCCTGCTTCGGCTGCGGGGTCTGCGCCCGGTTCTGCCCTGACGGGGCGATTTCCCTCAAGGAGGGCCTGCGCAAAGTATTTATCCCGCCACCCCGCCTCCGGGGGGCGGCCTGAGCCCTGCCGGCCGATGCCGCGGCCCGCGGCGCGGCAAAGCTGAAGGCCCAAGGGCCGAAAGTCAGGTGAGAAACCCATGTCGAGGGTCTTCGTTTTCGCCGAAACCTGCAAAGGGATGGAGGATTGCGGCCTCTGCGCCGTGGTCTGCCCGAAGGATCTTTTCGAGAAATCCGGCGCCCTGAACCAGGCCGGCTACCTGCCGCCTTCCATCCGGGATGAGGCCGAGTGCACCGGCTGCGAAAACTGCATGCTTTCCTGCCCCGACTTCGCCATCGTGGTGGAGAAACAGGCCGCGGAAGAAGAAGACCGCTCGGGGGGCGAAGATGACTGAAGCCCGCCGGACCCGACCGGGCACCCATTTCATGATGGGCAACCAGGCCTGCGCCGAGGGGATCCTGGCCGCCGGGTGCAGCTTTGCGGCCGGCTACCCGATCACGCCGGCCAGCGAAATCCTGAACGCCCTGGCCGGGCGGCTGCCCCGGGCCGGCGGCACGCTGCTGCAGAGCGAGGACGAGATCGGCGCCATCTGCGCCGTGATCGGCGCCTCCTGGGCCGGCTGCAAGGCGCTGACCTGCACCTCGGGCCCCGGCATCAGCCTGATGCAGGAAAACATCGGCTTCGCCGTGGCCACCGAGACCCCGCTGGTCATCGTGGATGTCCAGCGCCTGGGCCCTTCCACCGGCGTCCCCTCGGTGGGGCTGGCCGGCGACATGGTCCAGGTGGCGCGCGGCTCCCACGGCGACTACCAGATCATCGCCCTCTGCCCGGAAAGCCCCCAGGAGATGTTCGACCTGACCATCCGGGCCTTCAATCTGGCCGAAACGTATCGCGTGCCGGTGTTTCTCATGGCCGATGCCTTCGTGGCCCACATGCGCGAGCGGGTGACGATCCCGTCGCCTGAAGCGATCCGGCTTTCGACCCGCCGGATCACCGCCCCCGGGACGCAGCCCATGGAACGGCAGGACTTCCTGGACCCTGAGGTGGCTGCCATGCCTGTCTTCGGCCGCGGGCTGCAGGCCCACGTGACCAGCTCGTGCCACGACGAGCACGGCATGCGCAACCTGAGCGACCCGGAAGTCATGCACCGCTTCATCACCAGGCCGGTCGAAAAGATCCTGGCGCACCGCGACCGGATCGTGCAGGTGGAAGGCGACCCCCGGGACTCTGACCTGGTGATGGTGGCTTACGGTACGGTGGCCCGGGCGGCCAAGGCGGCCGCCGAGCTGGCCCGGGCGGCCGGGTACCGGGTTGACGTTCTGCGCCTGATCACCTGCTGGCCCCTGCCGGACCGCGAGATCCGCCGCGCGGCCGAAAACACGCGGTATCTGCTGGTGCTGGAAAACAACCTGGGGCAGCTCTACCCCTACATCCGGGCCGAGGCGGCCCATGCCTGCCCGGTGGATTTCCTGGGACCCCAGCTGCTGGGCCAGATTCACGACCCCCATTACATCCTGGCCCGCATCGAGGAGACCCTGACTGCGATGAGGTCTGCGATGAGGCCCGCGGAACATCCGCTCAGGAAATACATGCGGCCCCACGTGCAGAAAACCACCACCTGCCCGGGCTGCGGCAACGGCATCGTGGCCCAGGCCATCCTGCGGGCCATCGACGAGCTGGGACTGGCGCTGGAGGATTTCGTGTTCGTCTCCGGCATCGGCTGCTCGGCCTGGATCCCCAGCCCGCTTTTCGCCGCCGACACCCTGCACACCACCCACGGCCGGCCGGTGGCCTTCGCCACCGGCGTCAAGCTGGGCCTGCCGGAAAAACATGTGCTGGTGGCCAGCGGCGACGGCGACCTCTGCGCCATCGGCGGCAATCACCTGATCCACGCCGCCCGCCGCAACATCGATCTGACCGTGGTGCTGGTGAACAACGGCATCTACGCCATGACCGGCGGCCAGACCGCGCCCACCACCCCCCGCGGCATCGCCACCATCACCCACCCCTTCGGCAGCCTGGAGCATGCCTTCGACATCTCCGCCCTGGTGCGGGCGGCCGGCGCGGCCTACGTGGCCCGCTGGACCACCGCCCACCCGCGCCAGCTGAAAAAAGCCATCCAGGAGGCGATCCGAAAGAAGGGCTTCAGCCTGGTGGAGGCGCTCAGCCAGTGCCCGGTCCAGTACGGCCGGGCAGCCGGGCTGGGCAAAGCCGCGGACATGCTGCGGCGCTTCAGGGAAAACAGCATCCAACTGAAACAGGCCCAGGAACTTCCGTCTGCCGAGCTCGCCGGCAGGATCGTGGTCGGCACGCTGGCGGACGAGGAAAAACCGGAGCTGGCATCCGAGTGGGCGCGCCTGCAAAAGGAACTGTCCCGGGAGGAAGAACCATGGGCCGGACCGAGGTGACCATCGCCGGCCTCGGCGGCCAGGGTTCCATCCTGGCCGGCGTGATCCTGGGCTCTGCGGCGGTGACCCATGATGCCAGGTACGCCGTCCAGACCCAGGCCTACTCTTCCGAGCTCAGGGGCGGCTTTGCCGCGGCCTGGGTGGTGATCGACGAAAACCCGATCCTTTTTCCGCGGGTGACCCGCCCCGACATCCTGGCGGCCCAGGCCCCGGATGCCGTCAGCCGGTTTCTGAAGACCCTGAAACCCGACGGGGTGCTCCTCGTGGACAGCGACATGGTCCGCGATATCCCGGCCCACGAGGGCGAGGTGTACGGCGTGCCGGCCACCTCCATCGCGCGCCTCGAGCTGCAGGCGCCCCTCACCGCCAACATGGTGATGCTGGGGGCGCTCTGCCGGGTGTGCGGCCCGGTGAGCCGCCAATCCCTGGAGCAGGCCATCCGGGAGGCCGTGCCGCCCGGCAAGGCGGAGATCAATCTGAAAGCCTTCGAGCGGGGCTATCAGAGCGTGGCAGCGCTGCCCGGCAACCCCGCTGACCCGCCGGCGGGTCCGGGATCGTCCGCAGAGCCTGAGCTTCTGCCGGAATTGCCCCTACCCGCGCCGTCTGAGCGGCACCTGCAGCCTTGAAATGAATGCGCTGACGCGCCTTTTGAAGCCCCTGTGTTAGGATAATCGGGAATGCGTTTCTGCTTTGTCTCCACCTTCTATCCCCCTTTTCATCTGGGCGGGGATGCCGTCTACGTCAAACGGCTGGTGCACGAGCTGGCTGACCGGGGCCACGAGATAGAGGTCATCCACTGCATCGACGCCTTTCGGCTGCTGAGCGGCGGAAAACCTAAGGCATCCTATTCCCAGCACCCCAACGTCAAGATCCACGGGCTGGAAAGCCCATTCGGCTTCCTCTCGCCCCTCGCCACCCAGCAGACCGGGCTCCCCCTTTTCAAGCGGAAGCAGATCCGGCGGGTTCTGGACCGGGAATTCGACGTGATCCAATACCAGAACATCTCCCTGGTCGGAGGCCCGGAAATCCTCCGCTACGGCGCGGGGATCAAGCTGTACAAGCTCAGCGAATACTGGTTGCTCTGTCCGATGCATCTGCTCTTCAAATACGACCGACGGCCCTGCGACAAAAAGAGCTGCGTCCTCTGCAGCCTGGCCCACCGGCGTCCTCCGCAGTGGTGGCGCTATACCGGCTTCCTCCGGCAGATGACGCGCCATGTCGATGCTTTCTTGTCCCCCAGCCTTTTTTGCCGCGACAAGCACCTTCAGCTGGGACTTGCCGGGCCGATCGTCCGTCTCCCGCCTTTCGTGCCGCTGGAGGAACAGCCATCCGGGGAGGCGCAGGGGACGGATGAATTCCCGGAGCCCTTTTTCCTTTTCGTCGGCCGCCTGGAGAAAATCAAGGGACTGGAAACCCTGATTCCGGTATTCAGGAACTACCCGCAGGGCGAGCCTGCTGATTGCCGGAACCGGCCGTCAGGAGAAAGCGCTCAGGGGGATGGCGGGCGGCAGCCGGCACATCCAGTTCCTCGGCCATCAATCCGGCCCGCGCCTGAACCGGCTCTATCGACAGGCAACGGCCGTCATCGTCCCATCGACCTGCTTTGATATCTTCCCCAACGTCATGATCGAAGCCTTCGCTCAGAAGACGCCGGCGATTGCCCGGAACATGGGGGGGATGCCGGAACCCATCCAGCAGAGCAGAGCCGGCTTTGTCTATGACACCCAGGAAGAACTGCTCGCCGCCATGGACACCCTCCTGGACAACCCCTCCCTTCGCGCGCAGCTTGGCCGCGGAGGCTATCAGGCCTATTTGGAGAACTGGACCGGCCGGGCGTACGTGGAGCGTTACCTGGATCTGATCGAAAGGATCAGGACCCGCGGGCGAGGGGGAGCGCTATCCGGGGATTCCCGCCTGTCCCGCCCGGACGAGGAGTGAGCCTCATGGATCTTATCGTCAATCTGGCCCCCACCGGCATGATCCCGACCAAGGAAATGACGTCCCACGTGCCGATCTCGGTGAGCGAAATCGTCGAAGAGGTTCACCAGGCCTGTGAGATCGGCATCACCATGGTTCATCTCCATGCGCGGGACCCGGAAAAGGGAACCGACCTACATCAAGAGATATACGCCGAACTCATCGAAGGAATCCGTCGTTTTTCAAGAGCACTTGTGATCTGCGTATCTCTGAGCGGACGGACCTTCAGTGAGTTCGAAAAACGGGCCGCTCCGCTGCAACTGGAGGGAGAGCTGAAGCCGGACATGGGGAGCGGCAGCGGCGCTTACGGAAGGGAGCCTCCGGCGCCGTGCTGAGCATCCTGACATTTCATGCCTTGGACGATGACCGGTCCCCGATATCCGTGCCGCCCGGGGTGTTCCGGGACGGGATGGAAATCCTTCATGAAGCCGGCTACCGGACCCTCGATCTGGCCGATCTCCCGCAGCTGCTGAAAAACAAATCCGCGATCCCGGAAAAGGCGTGCATCCTCACGTTCGACGACGGCTACCGCAGCGTGTACGAGCACGCTTTTCCGATCCTGCAGCTTTTTGGGATGACGGCAACCGTCTTTCTGGTCACCGGGACGCCCCCAGATCTGAAGGCGCCGACAAGGCTGCCTCCGCTGGGGAAACGGCAGATGCTGAGCTGGGGCGAAATCCGGGAGATGGACCGCCACGGCATCCAATTCGGGTCCCACACCCTCACCCATCCGGACCTGACAAAACTGTCGCGCGAGGCTCTGGAGAACGAGCTGCGGCAGTCCCAGGAAATCCTGCAGCAGGCCCTGGGGTGCTTCAGCGACACCTTCGCCTACCCCTACGGTTGGTTCAACCAGCGGGTGTACGACGCCGTTCGCCGCCGGTTCAGCTGCGCCTGCTCGGCAAGACTCGGCCTGGCCGGCTGCAACAGCGACATCTTTGCCCTGGAACGGGTGGACGCCTTTTATGTGCGCCGCAGGGAGCTCTTCCGGCCTGTTGCCGACCCGCCTGTTTCCCTGGTACCTCAAGGCCTGCAATATCCCCCGCCGGATCAGGGCCGGCTTGAGCAGGCGGGCCGCAGGCCGCCGGGGCTCCCGCTCCGGGTGAGGGGCCCCGGCCCCCAGAAGACAAGGCCGGAGCAAAGGCTGGAATTCCATGAAGCAGGGCTATGAAATCGTGGAAAACGATCTCTGGATTCACGGACTGGACATCCGAGACCCGGGCAACTGGCAATTCCGGGGAGTATGGTCGGACGATGCCTAGCGACAGCGCCAGGACAACTGAAAATTCTTTTGCTTTTGCCCTGTGTTTCAGGATAACCATGGCCGGGTGAAGGGTCGGCCCCCACAGCATCCCAAGCGGTCCAGGCGCGAGCAAGGAGAACCCATGGAATTCCCCCCCCTGTACCCGGTGCGGCAGAAGTTCGACCAGAGCACGGTCCCGGACGTGGAGCGGGCGGTGCGGGAGGAGTTCGCCGGCTTCGACCCGGGCGAGCGCGTGCGGCCCGGGCAGAGCGTGGCCGTGGGGGTCGCCTCGCGGGGCACCCACGATCTCGGAATCCTGGTCACGACCGTCGTCGACTGCCTCAAGGCGCTCGGCCTCAGGCCCTACCTGATCCCCGCCATGGGCTCCCACGGCGCGGCCACCGCCGAGGGCCAGATCCAGGTGCTGGAGGGCTTGGGCATCACCGAGCAGACCGTAGGGGCGCCGCTCCGGGCCTCCATGGACGTGGACTCGCTGGGACGGGTGGAGTCCGGCGCCGAGGTGTTCTTTGCCCGGGATGCGCTGGCCGCCGACCACATCGTGGTGATCAACCGCGTGAAACCCCACACCGCCTTCCGCGGCGAGGTGGAATCCGGGCTCTGCAAGATCCTGGCGGTGGGCTGCGGCCGGCAGGCGGGCGCCAGCAACATGCACCGGTTCGATCTGGGAAAGACCATCGTGCCCGCCGCCCGCCTGATCCTGGGAAAGACCCCCGTGCTCTGCGGCCTGGCGGTGACCGAAAACGCCCTGGGCGGAACCCACAGCGTGAAGCTGGCCCGGCCGGAGGAATTCGTGGAAACGGACCGGGAGCTGCTCAAGGTGGCCTGGCGGCTCCTGCCGCGGCTGCCCCTGCAGCGGCTGGACGTGCTGGTGGTAGACGAGATGGGCAAGAATGTCAGCGGCGCCGGCATGGACCCCAACGTGATCGGTTTCTGGCGCCGCGAAGGGGGGCCCCGGGAGCCGGATTACAGGACGCTGGTGGTGCTCGACCTCACCGCGGAATCCCACGGCAACGCCACCGGCATCGGCATGGCCGATCTCACCACCCGGCGCATGATGGACCAGGTGGATCTCCAGGCCACCTACATGAACGCGCTCACCTCCAAGATCCTGCGCAGCGCGCGCCTGCCCATCCCGCTCGAAAACGACCGCCGGGCCGTGGAAACCGCGCTGGACCAGGTGCCGGACATCGGCAGCGTCCGCCTGGCCCGCATCCGGAACACGGCCGAGCTGGAAACCTTCTGGGTCACCGCAGCCGTGCTGCCGGAGCTGCGGGAAAATGCAGACCTGACGGTGGGAGAGGAGGCGCTGGAGCTGCAGTTCGATTCCTTCGGCCGCCTCAAGCCCTTCGCGCCCTGACCTTGCCCCCGGAGCCGGCAATCCAGGCCCTTTTTCGCATTTCGCATTTCGCATTTCGCATTTTGAGGTTTTCCGCTATGGACTACCACGACATCCGCAAGAAATACCGCAGCCGCGTTCTCGTCGAAGGCGCTGAAAAGGCCGGCGAGCGGGCCCACCTGCGCTCGTTGGGCCTGGGGACCGAAGATCTCCGCAAGCCCTTCGTGGGGATCGTCAACTCCTGGAACGAGATGCACCCCGGCCACGTGCATTTGCGCGGGCTGGCCGCCGAGGTGAAGCAGGGCGTGCTGCAGGCCGGCGGGATTCCATTTGAATTCAACACGATCGCCATCTGCGACGGCATCACCCAGGGCCATGTGGGCATGCGCTACGTGCTGCCCAGCCGGGACCTCATCGCGGACTCCATCGAGCTGGTGGTGGAGGCCCAGCGGCTGGACGGGCTGGTGTTCCTCTCCTCCTGCGACAAGATCGAGCCGGCCATGCTGATGGCCATGGCGCGCCTCAACCTGCCCTCCATCATGCTGACCGGCGGGCCCATGATGCCGGGCCGTTTCCAGGGCCGCCAGGTCGCGATCCCGGACATGCGCGAGGCGGTCGGCCGCTGGCGGCGCGGTGAATACACCGACGCCGAGATCCGGGAGCTGGAGTCCTCGGTCTGCGCCGGCCCCGGCTCCTGCGCCATGATGGGGACCGCCAACACCATGGCCTGCGTGGCCGAGGTGCTGGGGATGACGCTCCCCGGCTGCGCCACGGCGCACGCCGTGGATGCCCGCAAGAAACAGCTCGCCAGGCAGAGCGGCCGGCAGATCCTGCGCCTCCTGGAGCAGGACCTCCGGCCGCGCGATCTCATGACCCCGGCGGCGCTGGAGAACGCCGTGATCCTCTGCTCGGCCATCGGGGGGTCCACCAACGCCCTGCTGCACCTGCCGGCGATTGCCGGCGAGCTCGGCCTGAGCCTGGGGCCCGAGGATTTCGACCGCGTCAGCCGGATTACGCCGCACCTGACCTCCATCAAGCCCTCGGGTCCCTACACCCTGCTGGACCTGGACCGTGCCGGCGGGGTTCCCGCCGTGATCCAGCGCCTGCTGCCGCTGCTCCACGGCGGAGAGCGCAACGTCCTGGGACAGACCTTGGCGGAGGTCGCCTCCGGGGCCGTCGTTCAAGACGACGATGTCATCCGGCCCCTGGAGCGGCCGGTGCACCCCCACGGCAGCTATGCCGTTCTCAAGGGCAACCTGGCGCCCGAGGGGGCCTGCGTCAAGATGACCGGGGTGGATCCCGCCATGCTGACCCACCGCGGCCCGGCTCGGGTGTTCGACTCCGAGGAGGAGGGCGAAAAGGCGATCTACGAGGGCCTGGTCCAGCCCGGCGACGTGGTGGTGCTGCGCTACGAGGGGCCGGTGGGCGGTCCCGGCATGCGGGAGATGCTGACCGCCACCGCGGCGCTCATGGGCATGGGGTTGGGCAAGAGCACGGCCATCATCACCGACGGCCGCTTCTCCGGCGCCACCCGCGGGCCCTGCGTGGGCCACATCTCGCCGGAGGCCGCCGCCGGCGGGCTGCTGGCCTTTGTCCGGGACGGCGATCCCATCGAGATCGACATCCCCGGCCGCCGCCTGGAGCTTCGGGTCGGGGAGGAGGAAATCGCCCGCCGCCGAAAGGAGATACAGGTCAGGCGGAAGGAGGTGGGCGGCGTCCTGGGGCGCTACGCCCGGCTGGTGGGCAGCGTGGCCGGCGGCGCCCGGCTGAAGGAGCGCTGAGCCCGGCGGCCGGCAGGATCATGGCGAATTGTTCGCCCAAGTGAATGGGGAATCCAGGGCGAGACCTGGTGCCTTGAGAGGTCCCAATCCATGACCGCATGTCTGGCTGTCCGGGATCAGGCGACCCGGACCTCCTCGCCGATCTCCAGCACCCGGACCCGGATATCGGACCCGGCCTCCAGCCGCGCCTTGAACTCCCCGGGGTCGGCGCGCAGGTGATGGATGGGAATGACCGTCCGGGGGGCGATCACCCGGGCCGCGCGGACCGCCTCTTCCAGGTCCATGGTGTAGGTGCCGCCGATCGGCAGAAGCGCCACGTCCACGGGCCCCAGTTTCCTCCATCTCCGGGATCAGGTCCGTGTCGCCGGCGTGATAGATGCGTCTGCCGGCCGCCGAGATCACGTAGCCTACCCCGCTGTTTTGGCGGTGGACCTTGCGGGTGGAGCTGCCTCCCGGCGTGTTGTAGGCCGGCACCGCTTTCACCTCCAGCCCATGGAATTCGAGCGTCTCGCCCGCTCCGATCACACGCACGTGCGTTCCCAGTTTCTTCACGCAGGGCCTGGGTCCCAGGACGAGCGTATCCGCCCGCCGCAGCCGGTTGATGGTCACTTCTTTGGCGTGGTCCTGGTGATCGTGGCTGAGCAGAATGAGATCGGCCTGGGGCAGGTCCTCGGGCAGCCCGTCGATGGGGTCCGGCCAGCGCGAGAACTCGATCTTGGAGGGGTGGTTGCGGTAGTAGGTCCGCAGAAAGGCCGGATCCACGTACACGATCCGCTCCCCGACCCGGATCTGGCACCAGGAAGGCGGAAACCATTTCAGCAGGACGTCCATTGCGTATCGGCATGCCTGTTGCCGGGGATCCCCGGAACCGGCGACTCGCCTCTCTGCCGAGGCGATCAGCCTCATCTGCGGGCAAGCGGGATCCCAAGGTTCGACCCTCAGTAGAGGGGGAAGAACCAGTGTTTGAAACGGTCGTCGGAGAAGCTCAGGATGCTCCGCATCAGTTCCATGAGCTGCCTGGTGACAGGTCCCGGGGCCTGGAGGGCACGATCTTCAAAACGGGAGATCGGCAAGACTTTGATGCCGGTATGGCAGGTGAAGATTTCGTCGGCGCTGAAGAGATCCTCCGCCCGGAGCGCCTCCTCGGAAGTCGGGATGCCGATCATGGGCGCGGCTTCTAGGATGGAAACCCGGGTAATGCTGGACAGGATGCGGCCCAGGGGCGGTGTTTTCAGGACCCCGTCCTTGACCAGAAAAACCGATTCGATCGAGCCTTCCGCCAGGAAGCCGTCCGTGCCTGCCAGAAAACCCAGGTCAAAGCCCCGCTGGTTTGCGTCTCTGCGTGCCAGGTAGGCGTTCAGATAGTTGGCACACGCCTTGGCCGCAACGGGAACCGTCTGCGGATGGAGTTTGCGCCATCTGGACAGGCAGGCTGAGGCCGGCTTGGCATTATCCAGACCCAGCTCCTCGGTGGCTGGAATGGCAAAGATGGCCAGATCCAGCTTGGAGTCCAGTACAAGCTGGATAACGGCCTCCTCGCCCCAATAGGCCAGCATTTTGATCAGGCCGCGTCCCATCTTGTTGGCCCTGACCGTCTCGGCCACGGCTTCACCCATCTGCGGAATGGAGAGGGGCAGTTCCATGTCCAAGAGCTCGGCGCTCTTGGCCAGCCGCTTGAGGTGCCGGTCCAGCTGGAAAGCCATTGGACCGGCCGGACCCTCATGAACCCCAAGGACCTCGAAGATGGCCGAGCCGCGCGAAAATCCATGGGACAAAAGGGGAACCGTAGCCTTTTCCCAAGGGATCAGATCACCATTCATCCAGACTTTACCTTTTGCACTCACCGTCGACCTCCATTGCGGTCCATTCGCCGGGGATCAGACTTGGCCGCCAGGAAGAACTTTAAGAAAAACGGAAGAAAACCGCAGCAGCCCCGCCTGACCGCGGAAAAGCAGAAGTTGTCTCCACCAAAAACGCAGCATAGCCGGTCTGAACCCGTTTGTCGACCTCCGGGCCGGTTCCCGGGCGGCTTGAGGCAAACGACACGGTTGTTTTTCCTTGACAGGAGGATTTCAGAAAGGAAAAGGTCTTCAAGCCCGCCGTGCTCCCGGCGGGCTTGCATGTCTTTCGCGGCTGCGGTTCCATCACCGCGGCCCACAGGGACGAGAAGATTCAGGACCCGTTGGAGGCCGCTGGGCGGCTTGCCCGCAGGTGGGGCGAATAGGGAGGTCAAGGAGTGGACAAACTGGGAGTCGTTATCTACGGCTGCGGCGTCATCGGCAGAAAGACCGCCGAAGCCCTGTTCGAAAAGGAGTCTCTCGAGATCGTGGGCGCAATCGATGCCGCCCCGGATCTCCAAGGAAAGGATCTGGGCGCGCTGCTCGAAAATCCGCGCGATACCGGGGTGGTGATCCGGGACGATGTGGAGGCGCTGCTCTCCAGGACCAGCGCCCGGGCCGTCGTCCTCACCACCAGCAGCCATCTCAAGACCGTTTACCCTCAGCTGGTCCAGTGTGCCCAGGCCGGCCTGAATGTGGTTTCGACCTGCGAGGAATTGGCCTACCCCTGGGTGCGCAGCCCTGCCCTGGCAGCCAAGACCGATGAGCTGGCCAGGCAGCACGGGATCACGGTGGTTGGAACCGGCATCAACCCCGGCTTCCTGATGGATACCCTGCCGATCGTCCTGACGGCTCCCTGCCTGCGGGTGGATGCCGTCCGCGTGACCCGCATGATGAACTCGGCCAGGCGCCGGATCCCCTTTCAGAAGAAAGTGGGAACCGGTCTCAGCCCGGCGGAATTCGAGGAGCGCATCCAAAGCGGGGCCATCACCGGCCACGTGGGACTGCTGGAATCCATCCATCTGATTGCCGCCGCGCTGGGCTGGTCGCTGGCGGAAACCGTGGAAATGCCGCCTCAGCCGGTCCTGGCGGACAAGGCCATCAACACGCCGGCCGGCCCGGTCCAGGCCGGCCAGGTGACCGGCCTGACCAGCCCGCTTACGGAAGCCGCAACGGCCAGCGGGTCATCGAGCTGGCCTTCCACGCCAACGCCGGCGTGGCGGAAGAATACGACGAGATCGTCATCGAGGGAATCCCGCGCATCCACCAGAAAATCCTGGGCGGGGTCCACGGCGACATCGGCACCGTGGCGGTGACGATCAACACCCTACCCAGGGCGGTGGCGGCGCCGGCCGGCCTGCTGGCCATGAAGGACCTGCCGCCGACAGCGGCGGTTCCGTGAGGCGCTCCCGGGTCATTGACCGCAGCCGGCGAGGACCGACAACCCATTAGGAGGGGCTCAATTCATGTCAACACCATTCGACCTGATCATTGCCGGCGGATGCGGTATCGACGGCAGCGGCCAGCCCGCCTTCCGCGCCGATGTGGGCTTGGTCGGCGAAATCCGGAGCCCGGGGGCATTTTTTCTGCTGGCCTGTATCGCTGAGTCGCCTCTCGCGGCAAGAAGGAGCCCATATGGACAAGGAAAAACTCCTCGGCCGGCTGATCGAAGACTACCGGCAAAGCCGGCCCAAGTCGGCGGCCTTCTTCACCGAGGCCTGCCGGCGAGTGCCCTGGCCGGCCGCGGGGATGTGATGGCGCTCGCCGCAGCCGACGCCCCGGCCGAATCCCGGGTCAAGTTCGACGGCGGCACCTTTTCGGCCCACCCGGCCTGCATGCTGGCCGGCCTGACCTTCCTGCGGCACCTGGTGGAGCACGAAGCCGAGATCTACCCCCGCATTGGGCGCCTGGGAGCCCGGGTGCGCCAAGGAGTCGAGCAGATCTTTGGCTCCGCCGGGTTCAACGTCCGGTGCACCGGCGCAGGAGGGCCGGTAGGGGAGCAGAGCCCCTTCGTGGGTCTGCATTTCCTCAAGGCGGGGGTGAAGGAGATCAATTCTCCGGAGGCAGCCTGGAACCCGGCGGTGAGCGACCCCGAGCTGCGGGAGAAGGTCTTCAAGCTCGCCATGCTCGTGGAAGGCTTTCACGTCGTTCACGGTATCGGTTCCATCACCGCGGCCCACACCGACGAGGACATCCAGGCTTTGCTGGAGGCCGTGGAAAGAGTCGCCCGCAAGTGGGCCGAATACCGCTGACCCGGGCGCGGCCCGGGCCGCCATCCGCCGGGCCGGCCTCGATCCCATACCCCTTTGAGAGAGGAACCCCATGGACTTGACCCGCTTTCCCCGCCGACGCTACACCCAAGGGCGCACGCCCATCGAAAAGCTCTCCCGGCTTTCCGCCGCCCTGAACGGCCCGGATATCTACATGAAACGCGACGACCTGCTGGGCCTGGCCGGCGGCGGCAACAAGACCCGCAAGCTGGAATTCATCGTCGCCGAGGCCCTGGCGCAAGGGGCCGACACGCTGATCACCTGCGGGGCGGTGCAGTCCAATCACTGCCGCCTGACGCTGGCCGCGGCGGTCGAAAGAAGGGCTAAAGTGCCGCCTGGTGCTCGAAGAGCGGGTTGCCGGCAGCTACAACCCGCGCGCCTCGGGAAACAACCTGCTTTACCAGCTGATGGGGGTCGAGGCGGTCAAGGTGGTGCCGGCCGGATCGGACCTGCCGGCCGAGATGACGGCCGCGGCCGAGGAACTGACGGCCCAGGGAAGGAAGGGCCACACCATCCCCGTCGGGGGTTCCACCCCCACCGGCGCGCTGGGCTACGTGGCCTGCGCCGAGGAGATCCTGGCCCAGGCCTTCGAGCTGGGGCTGGCGATCGACCGGGTGGTCTGTCCCAGCGGCAGCGCGGGAACGCATGCCGGGCTGGTGACCGGTTTCTGGGGCAACCACAGCCCGCTCCGGGTGGTGGGGATCAACGTCAGCCGTCCCAAGGCGGCCCAGGAGGAACTGGTTCATGCCCTGGCATGCCGGACTGCAGCCAAGCTCGGCATCGCGGGAACCGTTCCCCGCCAGGCGGTCTGCTGTTTCGGCGATTACGTGGGTCCCGGCTACTCGCTGCCGACGCCCGGCATGGTCGAAGCGGTCAAACTGGTGGCCCGCACCGAGGCCATCCTGCTGGATCCAGTCTACACCGGCAAAGCCATGGCCGGGCTCATCGACCTGGTGCGCACGGGGTACTTCTCGAAAAACGAAACCCTTCTTTTCGTTCACACCGGCGGCTCACCGGCGCTCTACGCCTACCTGGACAGCTTCCTGGGCTGAACCCCGCCTTTAAGGCGATCGACAGGCGCCCGGGGTGCTTTGACCTGCCGCCCGCTATCTGGTATAGGTCCTGTGTCTGAATTTGACTTGCTGCCACAAAAAACAGAGGGGAGATCAGTGCCATGAAAAAAAGAAAGCTTGGCCGGGGTGTGGCGATCGCCGGAGCCGGGATGTCCGGCTTCGGCATGTACAAGGACCGCAACTCCAAGGACCTGTTTGCCGAGGCTTTCCGGGAGATGGCGGCCTCGGTGGAAAAGGGGCTGGACCCCAAGGACATCGACGCCCTGTATCTGGGAAACTTCAGCAACGACTTCTTCATCCACCAGTCCCACTGGGGTCCCATCATGAGCGACCTGATCGGTCTGACCCCCAAGCCGGCCACCCGCACCGAGGGTGCCTGCGCCTCCAGCGCCCTGGCTTTCCGGGAGGGGGTCTTTGCCATCGCTTCGGGCTTTTACGACGCGGTGCTGGTGGGCGGCGTGGAGGAGATGTCCAAACGCACCACCGAGGAGGTGGCCGAGGGCCTGGCCCTGGCCACGGTGCCTTACGAGGGCCAGGCCGGTTTCACCTTCCCGGGCGTGTTCGGCGCGCTGGCCACGGCCTATTTCGCCAAGTACGGCGCCGACCGCAGCCACCTGATGGACATCACCATCAAGAGCCACTTGAACGCCCCGCTCAACCCCAAGGCCCAGTTCAAGGTCACCATCCAGGACCTGATGAAGGCCAAGCGCCAGAGTCTGGCCAAGCGCGGCCTGCCGGTGCCGGAGTGGGCAACCGAAAAGGATTTCCTCTGGGACCCGGCCGCCAACCCGCCGGTCGCCTGGCCCATGCATCTCTTTGACTGCTGCCCCATCAGCGACGGCGCCAGCTGCATGCTGCTGGTGGCCGAGGAGATCGCCCGCAACTTCACCGATGACCCGATCCAGGTCATCGGCCTGGGCCAGGGCAGCGGCCGGGGCCTGCACGCCGCTCCCGGACCTGACCTATTTCGAGGCCACCCGCTACGCCGCCCAGGAGGCCTACGGCATGTCCGGGCTGACCCCGGCGGATGTCCAGTTTTCCGAGGTGCACGACTGCTTTTCCATCGCCGAACTCATCCACATCGAGGACCTGGGCTTCTTCAAACCCGGGCAGGGCTTCCGGGCGGTGGCCGACGGGCGCCACCCGGCTGGACGGCCCCAAGCCCATCAACACCTCCGGCGGCCTGAAGTGCAAGGGCCATCCGGTGGGCGCGACCGGCATCAGCCAGCTCTACGAGGTCTGGACCCAGCTGCGGGGTAAAGCCGGCAAGCGGCAGGTCCCCAACCCGAACCTGCGCGTCGGCGGCGCCCACAACCTCGGCGGCACCGGCGGCACCTGCACCTTCACCATCCTGGAGAGGAGATGACCCATGGAGCAGAAACCCTTCAGCGACATCGCCTTTGAGCAGTTTCTCCGGGAAGAAAAACTGATGGGCTCGCGGTGCAAGGCCTGCGACGCCCTTTTCCTGCCGCCCCGCCCCATCTGCGTCCAGTGCCACGCGGCCGACATGGAATGGGTGGAGGTCACAGGGCGAGGGCCGCCTGGCAGCCTTCACCTGCATTTCCATCGGCCCGCCCGCCATGATCGCCCAGGGCTACAACCGCAAGCAACCCCTATTGCTCCGGCGTGGTGGAGCTGCCGGGAGGGGTGCGGGTGGACGCGCGCATTGTGGGGGTGGACACCCGAAAGCCGGAGAGCATCCAGGTCGGCATGCCGATGCAGGCCGCCTTTCTCCATGCCGGAGAAGGCCCGGATCGGCAGACCACGCTGGTATTCCAGCCGCGCTAGGGCGTAAGGGGCTAGAAATCCCTGCCGTTTCACGTCCCAGGCTTGTCCGGACGCTGAGAATCCCTATATTTACTTTCTACCGCCTATGGTAGGATGTTGTTTTTCTTGGGGACCCGGACGAATCATGATCAAGAAGCCTTTTCTCCTGCTGTGCGCCCTGGCCCTGGCCGCCCTCGTCGGCTGGCAGGTGTACGAGCGCGTCTCCTCCCCTTCGCAGGCCGCCAGGGGACGGCCGGGAAATGCCGCCACCCCGGTGGAAGTCGCCCCCGTGCGCCGGATCGCCCTGGCGGATGTGGGCTCTTTCGGCGGGACGCTTTCGCCGCGATCCAAGTACATCCTGGCGCCCAAGGTGGCCGGGCGGCTGGAAAAGCTCCACGTGAACATGGGCGACCGGGTCGAGCGGGGCCAGGTGCTGGCCGTGCTGGACGACGACGAGTATGTGCAGCAGGTGGATCAGGCGCGGGCCGAGCTGGAAGTCGCCCGGGCCAGCCTGGTGGAAAGCCGCAGCGCCCTGGACATCACCGGCCGGGAGTTCGAGCGGGTCCGCTCGCTGCGCCAGAAGGGGATCGCCTCGCAGTCCGAACTGGACGAAAAAGAGGCCAAGCTCAATGCCCAGAGCGCGCGGCACAAGGTCGCCCAGGCCCAGGTGGCCCAGAAAGAGGCGGCCCTCAAGGCCGCCCAGGTGCGGCTGTCCTACACCCAGATCCGTGCCTCCTGGGAGGAGACCAACGGGTCCCGGGTGGTGGGCGAGCGCTTTGTCGATGAAGGCGCCATGCTCTCCCCGAGTTCGCCGATCCTGTCCGTGCTCGACATCGCGGCCCTGACCGGCGTCATTCACGTCATCGAAAAGGACTACGCCAAGCTGAAAATCGGCCAGGAAGCCACGGCCGCAACCGATGCTTTTCCGGGCCGCACGTTTTCCGGCCGTATCCTCCGGGTGGCCCCGCTGCTGAAGGAGGCCTCGCGCCAGGCCCGGGTGGAGATCGAGATCCCCAACCCGGACGGACTGCTCAAGCCGGGGATGTTCGTGCGGGTCCAGATCGAGTTCGCCCGCTACCCGGACGCCCAGGTGGTGCCCCGCGGCGCGGTGGTGAAGAAAAACGGCCAGGAGGGTGTCTTCGTGGCCGACGCGGAGGCCCGGCTGGCGCGCTTCGTGCCCGTCACGCTGGGCATCGTCAACGAGCAATGGGCCCAGATCCTCGAACCGCAGGCCATCCCCGGGCCGGTGGTGACCATGGGCCAGCACCTGCTTGAGGACGGCAGCCCCGTCATCCTTGCCGCGCCGCCCCCGGCCGGCGGCCCGCCGGGAACCGACCCTGGCAGGCCCGCGGGCCAGCGTGAAAAGCCGGGGCAGGGGCACGGCCGTGAAGCTGCCCCGCTTCGCCGTCCACCGCCCGGTGTTCACGGTCATGGTGGTCGCTCATCGTCATCATCCTGGGCGGGATTTCGCTGTCCCGCCTGCCCATCGACCTGATGCCGGACATCACCTATCCGACCCTCAGCGTCTGCACGGACTACGAAAACGCCAGCCCCGAGGAGATCGAGGAGCTGGTGACCCGGCCGATCGAGGAGGCCATGAGCTGCCGTGCCGGGCGTGGAGGAGGTCACCTCCATCTCCTCCGAGGGCATCAGCGAGCGTGCGGGTGACCTTCACCTGGGGGACCGATCTCGATGCGGCCGCCAACGACGTGCGCGACCGCCTGGACCGGGTGATCCCGCCCTGCCGGACGATGCCGACCGGCCCACGCTGCGCAAGTTCGACCTGGCCAGCTTCCCGATCCTGATCCTGGGGGCGTCCAGCAATCTGGACCCGATCCAGATGCGCCGGATCATCGACGACCAGGTCAAGTACCGCATCGAGCGGGTCCCCGGCGTGGCCGCCCTGGACGTTCGCGGCGGTCTCGACCGCGAGATCCACGTCAATCTCGACCCCGACAAGATCAAGGCCCTGGGGCTGCCGCTCGACCAGGTTCTCGCCCGGATCAAGGCCCAGAACGTGAACCTGCCGGCCGGGCCCCTGCAGCGCGGTGAACTGGAGGTCATGATCCGCACGCCGGGCGAGTTCACCAGCCTGGACGAGTTGCGGCGACACCGTCGTCGCTGCGCGACGGGATGCCGGTTCACCTGAGCGAGATCGCCGACGTCGAGGACGCCTGGCAGAAGGTCACCCGCGATCGTCCGCGTCAACGGCAAGCCCGGCGTCCGGCTGGCGGTCAACAAGCAGTCCGGCACCAACACGGTCGAGGTCGCCCGGGCGGTCGTGAAGGAGATCGAGCGGATCAACGAGGACATCCCGCAGATCCAGATCGACCCGATCATCGACACCTCCGACTACATCGAGCGCTCCATCACGCAATGTGGGTTCCTCCATCCTGTACGGCGGCCTGCTGGCCGTGGTCGTGCTGCTCTTCTTCCTGCGCAACATCCGCAGCACGGCCATCATCGCCACCGCCATCCCCATCTCGGTCGTCGCCACCTTCGCGCTGATGTATTTCGGCGGGTTCACCCTGAACCTGATGACCCTCGGCGGGCTGGCGCTGGGCATCGGCATGCTGGTGGACAACGCCATCGTGGTGCTGGAGAACATCTTCCGCCTGCCAGGAATCCGGAGCGGCCCCCGAGGCGGCCGCCGTCGCCGGCAGCGAGGAGGTGACCGCGGCCATCATCGCCAGCACCCTGACCACCCTGGTGGTCTTCCTGCCCCTGGTCTTCGTGCGCGGCATGTCCGGGGTCATGTTCAAGCAGCTTCGCCACGTGGTGAGCTTCGCCCTGGTCTGCTCGCTGTCGGTGTCGCTCACCCTGGTTCCGATGCTGGCGGCCCAGATCCTGCGCCTGGCGCCGAGCCGAAACCATCCCCGGCAGGGGTTGCGCGGGCGTTTCCTGGATCTCTCCGGACGGTTTTTCGAACAGCCTGGAGCAGGGCTACAAGCGGATCCTGCATTTCTCCCTGGACCACCGTTTCCTGGTGCTGGGGGCGGCCCTGCTGGTGCTGCTCGGCAGCCTGGCCCTGATCCCGCTGGTGGGGGTCGAGTTCATGCCCGCCACCGACGAGGGCGAGGTCCGGATCTACGGCGAGATGGACGTGGGCACCCGGGTCGAGGTGGTGGAGGAGCGGTTCATCGCCGCCGAGGAGATCGTGAAGCGCGAGGTCCCCGAAGCCCGCAGCATGGTCAGCTTCATCGGCGGCACCAGCTGGCGGGCGGCCGGTTCCCACACGGGCCAGATCCGCGTCGGGCTGGCCGCCGAGGATCAGAGATCCCGCTCCAGCGAGCAGATCGCGGCCGCCCTGCGGCCGAAACTGGCCAGCCTGCCCGGCGTCACCTTCCGGACCCGGGCCGGCCAGGGGCTCTTCATCCTGCGGCTGGTGCAGCGGGTCCGGCGAACAGGTCCAGGTCGAGATCCGCGGCCACGACCTGGAGACCGCCGACGCCCTCGCCCGGAGGGTGGAGGCGATCGTACGAAGCCGGTCGCGGGCGTGACCGACGTTCAGCTCAGCCGTGAAACCGGAACCCCGGAAGAGCTGGTCATCGTGGACCGCCAGAAGGCGGCCGACCTGAAGCTCACGGTTTCGCAGATTGCCGGCATGCTCCAGACCATCATCTCGGGCACCCGGGCCGGCGACTTCCGCGAGGCGGGCGGCGAGTACCGGATCCTGGTCCAGGTCAAGGAAGCCGAGCGGATGGACCTGCGGGACCTGCTGGATCTCACCGTGACCAACGCCGACGGGCAGCCGGTGGTCCTGCGGAACGTGGTCCGGGTGCAGCCGCGGCGCGGGCCGGTGCTGGTCGAGCGCAAGAACCAGGAGCGGGTGGTGACGGTCTCGGCCAACATCAGCGGCCGGGACATGGGATCGATCCTGGCCGACGTCCGCAGGGGACTCCGCACGCTCCCGCGTGCCCGAGGGTTTCAGCATCCTCTTCGGCGGCGACTACGAGGAGCAGCAGAAGGCGTTCGGGGAGCTGCTGCTGAGCCTGATCCTGGCCGTGGTGCTGGTGTACATGGTGATGGCCTCCCTGTACGAGTCCCTGCGCGATCCGCTGGTGGTCATGTTCTCCGTGCCGGTCGCCGCGATCGGCGTCATCCTGATGCTCTTCCTCACCCGCACCACCTTCAACGTGCAGTCCTACATCGGCTGCATCATGCTGGGCGGCATCGTGGTCAACAACGCCATCCTGCTGGTGGACCACATCAATCTGCTCCGCCGGCGCGACGGCATGGGCCTGCGCGAGGCCATCGAGGAGGCGGGCCGCCGCCGGCTGCGGCCCATCCTGATGACCTCGGCCACCACCGCCCTGGCGCTGGTGCCCCTGGCCCTGGCCCTGGGGGAGGGGGCCGAGGCCCAGGCCCCCATGGCGCGCGCCGTGATCGGCGGGCTGATCAGCTCGACCTTTATCTCGCTGGTGTGCGTTCCCAGCCTCTATTTCCTCATGGAGACGGCGCTCGCCCGGAGGCGGCGCGACCGCTCCCTGGACGTTTGACCGTCCTGCGCCGGGGTGCCGCGAGCGAACGCTGCGTGTCTGCCAGCCCAGCCGTCGGGAAGCCAGAAACGGCACGGCCGTCGGCTCAACCGGTATCCCGCATGAGCTCCCGGTTCCGTGGCAACTCTCACTTCCTTTGCATCCAGAAATCCGGACTTCGTCGAAGATCTGCAACCGCAATGACGCGAATATGATCGGCTCTAACTTGGTAGATGATGCCAAATGGGAACCGGTTGGTCAGGCAGCGGCGGGTATTCTTGGACATCGGGGACCATGCAGCGGGATAGCGCACGATGCGGGCAACAGCGGCATACACCTCTTGCGCAAACTCCAAGCCGAGGCCGCTGCGGCAGTTCTCATAGAAATCGACGGCCCGCCCAAACTCCGCCTCGGCGTCCTCGTGGAAATAGACTCTCATTTCTTGTGCTTTGCTTGAATCTTGGAAAAAACCTCCCCGCTGGGGATAAGCTTGGCGTCGCCGGCTTCGACTCTGGAAACTCGCTGTTCCGCTTCCACCGCCCAGAGTCGGTCGATCTCCTCGTCGATCGGAAGGTTCAGACTCCTCAAGAGTTTCTCAATCAGTCCCAGACGAGCATCTGACGGAAGAGAGAGCGCTTCCTCAGTGACCCTGTCCATACTTGCTCCCATGATCCACCTCCTTAACGGCCGTGTAACCTGCCGGTCCGGGCGGCCCGGGTTGCGCGCACGGCCGGGCCTCGATGAGTCTCGCCTTCTTAACTCCTTTGTACTGTCGTCCTTGAAAATCGTCATGTCAAGTGACGATTTTCAATCGAAAACATTCCTCCGGTCATTCTCGCTGGAAGTCGGCAATCCGGCCGGTCCTTGGCTTTATTTCCTTTTCGCATCTCGCATTTCGCATTTCCCGTCGCTCCAGGGCGGGAGGCCGGAAACTAGAAGGCCTCCTCCGGGATGTCCACCGCCGAGGTGTCCTCCTGCTGCAGGGTGGCGTGGCGGGCGAACACCTGGGGCAGGATGTGGCGGCAGAAGAACTTGGCGGTCTCCACCTTGCCCCGGTAGAAAAAGTAATCCGCCGCGCCGGGGGCGGTATCCTTCAGTTTTTTTCTGGCGATCAGGCCCTGCTCCAGCATGAGCTGCCCCATCAGGGTTTCGGCGAAGCAGTCCAGGAAGTAATTGGCGCTCAAGGCGATCAGGGGGAGGCGGCGGTCCTGAAAGTACTGCATGTAGCGCAGCGCGAAATCGCCGGTCGCCTGAACGGCCTTGAACAGCAGCTTGAAGTCGGCCGCGAAGTCCCGATCCTCGCGGTTCTCGGCGGTGAAGGCGATCACGCCCTGGATCCAGTCCTGGAACACCCGGCCGCCGTCCATGCCCAGCTTGCGGCCCACCAGGTCCAGGGCCTGGATGTAGCTGGTGCCTTCCCAGATGGAAACGATCTTGGCATCCCGGGCATACTGCTCCACCGGGAACTCGCTGCAGAAGCCGACCCCGCCCAGGACCTGGATGGCATCGCGGGTCAGCGCGTAGCCCGCATCCGAGCAGTACGCTTTGACCAGCGGGGTGAACAGCTCCACCTGCTGCCCGGCCGCCGTGCGGGCAGCTTCCTCCGGATCGTGGTGAAGGACATCGATGAGGAAAAACAGGCGGCCGATCAGCGCCCGCATGGCTTCGGTGCCGGCCTTGAGCCTCATCAGCAGGCGGCGCACGTCCTCGTGCCGGATGATGGGCACCCGCTCGGCCTTGCGGTTGGTGAAGGGAGGCCCCTGGACGCGCTCCCGGGCGTAGAGGCGGGCCGCATCGTAGGCGCTGGCCGCCAGGCCCAGGGCCTGAACGCCGCAGCCCATCCGGGCCTCGTTCATCATCTGGAACATCTTGGCCATCCCGGAGTGCGGCTCGCCCAGCAGGATGCCGCGGCAGCGGCCGTTTTCACCGAAATTCAGCGTGCAGGTGGACGAGCCGTGAATGCCCATCTTGTGCTCGATGCCGGCGCAGAAAACATCGTTCGGCTCGCCCAGGGACCCGTCCGGCTCGACCCGGATCTTGGGAACGATGAACAGGCTGATGCCTTTGGTACCCTCCTCGGCGCCCTCGATCCGGGCCAGCACGAGATGGATGATGTTCTCAGTCAGGTCGTGCTCGCCGCAGGTGATGAAGCGCTTGGAGCCCTCGATGCGGTAGACGCGCGGGTCTCCGGCCTCCGGATCGGGCGTCGCCTTGGTGCGCAGCCAGCCCACGTCGGAGCCCGCGTCCGGTTCGGTCAGGCACATGGTGCCGCCCCACACGCCGGTATACATCTTTTCCACAAAAAGGGCCCGGTCGCTGTCGTTTCCGAAGCTCTCGATGAGGCGGCCGTTTCCCACCGCCAGCCCCGGAAAGCTCATGAAGGCCATGTTGGCGCCGTCAAAGATCTCGCCCACCAGGCCGCCGACGATGGCGGGCAGGCCCTGCCCGCCGAATTCCGGGCTGCCGGAGACGGCCATCCAGCCGTTTTCGGCCATCACTTTCCAGCACTCGTGAAAGAGCGGCCGGGACCCTGACCGCCCCGTCATGGTAGGTGCATCCCTCCCGATCTCCGTCCTGCATGGCCGGCCCCAGCACCTCACGGGCCACCTTCAGCGCCTCGCCGAGCACCATGCCGAAGTCCTCCGCCGAAAAGTCCTGATAGGTCGGGTAATTCAACAGCCTGGCCGTGTCCTGATGCTCGAAGAGCACGAACTTCAGATCCCGGTCGTCACGCCGAAAATAATTGATCCCCATGTCCTGCCCTCCTCATTCCGTCCCCCCTGCCGCACCGCTCGGCCATGAGACACTGACTACATCGTAATTCTCCCGTTCGATGATGGTGGCCACCCCCTGGCCGCCGCCCACGCAGGCGTTGGCGCAGCCGTAGCGGCCGTTCTTCTCCTCCAGAATCCTGGCCAGGGTGCCCACCAGGCGGACGCCGGTCGCCCCCAGGGCGTGGCCGATGGCCGTGCCGCCGCCCATGACGTTGACCCGCTCCGGATCCAGACCCAGTTCCTTGATGCAGTTGAGCGCCACGATACAGAAAGCCTCGTTGATCTCCCAAAAGTCGATGTCGGAGGCTTTCAGCCCCGCCCGCTTGAGCGCCTTGCCGCTGGCCGGCACCGGCCCCGCGCCCATGATGGTGGGGTCCACCCCGGCAAAACCGATCGAGCGGAGGGTCGCCAGGGGCCGGATGCCCCGCTTGCGGGCGGTCTCCTTGGACATGAGCAGCATGCTGGTGGCGGCGGCGTTGAGGGGCGAGGAATTGCCGGCCGTGATCACGCCGTCCTTCCTGAAGGCCGGCTTCAACCCGACCATGCCTTCCAGGGTCGCATCCTGCCGCACAGCCTGGTCCTCGCGGACGCTCAGGACCGTGCCGTCGTCCTGCTCCGCCTCGACGGGCAGGATCTCGCCGTCGAAAAACCCTGCGGCCTGGGCCTGGGCCGCCCGCTGATGGGAGCGAACCCCCCAGCGGTCCATGTCCTCCCGGGTGAAGTCGGTCTGGGAAAAAAGCTTCTCAGCGGTGAGGCCCATGTTCAGGGTGGTCATCATGTCCCAGTGCCGGTGCGAGGGGTAGAGGAAGAGAGTCGCGTTCGGAGCCACCAGGCCCCGGTCCGCGGTGTAGCCGCCCATGGGGATGCGGGTCATGTGCTCGTAGCCGCCCACCAGCACGATGTCGGCGAACTCCTGCGCGATTTCCATGAAACCGATGTGAATGGCGGCCATGCCGGAGCCGCACTGCTGGTCCACGAACTTGGCCGGGATGGTCTCCGGCAGATTGGCCAGGAAAATGGGGAAACGGCCGCCGTAGGCCCACTGCTCGCCCACCGCGGTCGCGCACCCCACCAGGAAGTCGTCCACTTCCCGCGCATCGACTCCTGTCCGTTTGATGATCTCCGGCAGCAGCCGCGCCAGCAGCTCATCGCCGCGCATCCGGCAGAACCAGTCCCGGGCCGGGTCGGTCGGCCGCGACCGGGATTGGGCCGTCCTCAGATAGCCTGCAATCACGACTTCCTTCATATCTCCACCTCCTGCAGATGTGTTCGTTTCGTTCTGGTAACGATCTTCCCGGCGGTCTAATAAAACGTGCCGCCGGACTCGGCCATCTCGCGGAGCCGCTTGGCCGGCTGGAAGCGCGGGCCGTAGCGCTTTTCCAGCTCCAGCAGCCTGGCATGGACGTTCTTCAGGCCCCACTTGTCCGCGTAGCGCAGGATCCCGCCGCGGTACGGCGGGAAACCGGTGCCGTAGATCATGGCCAGATCCATGTCCTGGGGCCGATCGCAGATGCCCTCTTCCATCATCAGCGCCGCCTCGTTGATGCCCAGGGCCAGCATCAAATCCACGATCTCCTGCCGCTCCATGTTCCGCGGCGCCACCTTGTGCTCGGTCAGGTACTGCCGGACGGCGGTGGCCACTTTCGGGTTGGGCACCGGTTCCTCGCCGCTGTAGTCGAAGTACCCGGCGCCGGTCTTGCGGCCGTAGCACCCGGTGCGGTAGATCGCTTCGGTCAGCGGATGGACCCGGTAGCGTTCGCCCAGGCGCCGCTCGAACGTCTTGTTCACATGGTAGTTGATGTCGATGCCGGTCAGGTCGGCCAGCGTCGCCGGCCCCATGGGCATGCCGAAGTCCAGCATCGCCTCTTCCACCGCCCGGCCGTCGACGCCGTCGGCCACCAGGTACACCGCCCCGCCCATGAGCCCGCCGAGCTGGCGGCTGACGTAGAAGCCGGGTCCGTCGTTGACCACGATGGGGATCTTGCGGATCCCGCGGGCAAAAGCCACGCCGGTGGCCAGCGTCTGGTCGGAGGTCTTCTTCGGCGCAGATGATCTCGAGCAGCTGCATGCGGTGGGCCGGGTTAAAGAAGTGAAGCCCGATCATGCGGCCCGGATCCTTCAGCACGGAGGCCATCTCGGTGATGGGCAGGGCCGAAGTGTTGGTCGCGAAGATCACCTCCGGCCGGCAGAGACCCTCGAGCTTCTTCCAGATCTTCTGCTTGACCTCCATATCCTCCAGCACCGCCTCGATCACCAGGTCGGCGTCCCGGCAGTCCTCCAGGGAGGTGGTGGTCTTCAACCGGCCTGCGATCATGCGGTCCAGATCGGCCGGCGTCATCTTCTTTTTCTTGATGGGGTAGGCGAAGGTCTTGCGGACTGCCGCCATGGCCTTTGCCAGCGCCTCGTCGTTGATCTCCCAGAGAACGGCCTGGAATTTTCCGTTGAGCAGCAGATTCACGATCCCGGAGCCCATGACGCCGCCGCCCAGCACGGCGACCCGGCGGATGGGGGCCGGCTCCAGACCCTTGATCCGCGGGAGCTTGCCCGCCGCCCGGGTGTTGAGGAAAATGCCGATCAGGTTCTTGGCCACATCCGTGACCACGCAGTCGGCAAACAGACCCACCTCGCGTTCGATGTCGGCCTCGATGTCGTGGCTGAGACCGGCTTCCACGGCCTCGATGGCCTTATGGGGCGCGATGTAGCCCTTGGCCTTCTGGGCCGCGGTGAACTTGGCGTACGCCACCAGGGCCGTCTTCTCGGCCGCGCTCGGCAGCCGGTGGATCACGTTGCGGGTCATGCGCATCCGCAGCGTGAGCTCGCCGCTGAGGAACCGCCGGGCGGCCTTCAACGCCGCTTCCAGCAGCTGGTCGGGCTCGGTCACTTCGTCCACCAGACCCCTGCGATGGGCGACCTCGGCCTTGACCGGCCGGCCGACGGTGATCATCTCCAGGGCGTTCGGCAGACCGATCAGGCGCGGCAGCCGCTGCGTGCCGCCGGCCCCGGGAATGACCCCGATCTGCACCTCGGGCTGCCCCAGGTTGACCCCTTTGGCCGCCAGCCGGTAGTGGCAGACCATGGCCGTTTCCAGCCCGCCGCCCAGGCAGTTGCCGTTGATGGCGGCGACCACGGGCTTGGGTCCGGTCTCGATGCTGTTGAGGAACCTGGCCGCCTCCCGGATGCGCGGCAGGACGTCCTCGCGGCTCCTGGCCTGCTGCAGCTGGGTGATGTCCGCGCCGGCGATAAAATTCTTCCCGGTTCCGGTGATCACCAGGGCCTTGACCTCCGGGTCCTCGAAGGCCGCCGTTACGGCCGCCCTGAAGTCCGCCGCCATTTGGGGCGACATCTGGTTTACCGGCGGGTTGTCGATGGTGAGCACCGCGATCCCGTCTTTCATCCCTACCTTGATCGTCTGATACCCGCTCTGCATGGCTTGACTCCCCTCCTATTCCGGCTGCTCTTTCTCGGCCGTGACGCAATAGATCCCCTCCCCGGCCCGGGCCGGCCCGAAGCACTGGTTGTCGGAAACGCAGGCCGCCGGGCGCAGATCGCCCGCCTGCCAGCGTTTGATGAGCTGGGGCTCCCGGATCAGGGGGCGGCTCATGGAAAAGTAGTCCGCCCATCCTTCGGCAAGCAGCTTCTCGGCGCGTCTTCGGGGAACGGATGCCTCCCACCAGGATCAGGGGCACCCCGATCTCCCGCTTGAAAGTCCTGGCCGCTTCCCGGAAGTAGGCTTCCTGCTCCTCGGAGCGGACCTTGGTCCGGCTCGGGTTGAGCGGCCCCGACAGGAACGTTCCGCCGCTCAGTTCGATGGCATCGATACCTTCTTTTTCCAGCAGCCTGGCCACTTCCAGGGAATCCTCGAGCTCCAGCCCGCCCTCCAGGAAATCCCCGCAGTTCATCTTCACCAGGATCGGGAAGTCCTCGCCGAGCCTCTGCCGCAAAGCCCGCAGCACCTTGAGCAGGAACCTGGCCCGATTCCCGACCGGCCCCCCGAAGGCGTCGCTGCGGCGGTTGAAACGCGGCGAGAGCGACTGGCTCAAGAGATAGCCGTGGGCGGCGTGAATCTGGACCCCGTCGAAGCCCGCCTCCCGGGCCCGCCGGCCGGCCTCGGCAAAAACCGCGGTCAGCGCTTCGATTCCATCGGCCGTAAGTTCCTCCACCGCCGTTCCCTCCGGAGCGGCCGCCGCCGAAAGGGCTCTGGCCGCCTGGCCGGTGAGCTTGACCGCGGCAAAGCAGCCCGCATGGGCCAGCTGGGCCACGATTCGCCCACCCTGCCCGTGAACCGCCTCGGCCAGCCGGCTGAGCCCTTCAACCAGTTCGTCGCCATAGATCCCCAGCTGCCAGGGTCCGGCCTGCCCCTGCTTCTCCACATAGGCGTGGCTGGTGATGATGAGGCCGACCCCGCCCAGCGCCAGCTCGCGGTAGAGATCGATCAGTCGGGGCGTGCAGGCGCCGTCGGGGCTGGCCATGCCCTCCCAGGTGGCCGAGCGCACGAACCGGTTGCGTAGCTCCAGGCCGTTGATCCGTGTCTTTTCAAAGGCTGTTCCCATATCTCCTCCTCCCGGGTTGGTCACGGGTTCAAGTCACCGAACACCTCCAGTATCTCTCCCCATCCGACTCGACGACCCCCTGCCGCATGAGCCTTCCCAGGTGCTTTTTCATGTGCGCCCGTTCGCCGAATGGCAGTAGGGGTACCGGCCTTTGTTCGGACCCGGCAGAAACCAGATCGGGCCGAAGTGCTCCTCTTCGGGAGGGTGGCGGGAAAGGCCCATCCTCTAGAGGTTCCTTTCAGCGGACTGCGGTTCCCTCCCGCAGGCCTCCAGGAAGGCGGGAATGAAGGCCGTCAGATCTTCCACCACGCAGACATCGGCCAGGTTGAAGATCGCCGCCTGGGGGTCGCGGTTGACGGCCACGATGAAGCCGGCGCCGCGGATGGCCGAGAGGTGCTGACCGGCCCCCGAGATCCCGCAGGCCAGGTAGAGCCGGGGCGAAACGGTCGCGCCGCTCACCCCCACCTGGCACCGGTACTCCAGCCAGCCCAGATCGCACAGCGGCCGGGAGCCGGCCACCGCCGATTTGGCGAACACCGCGGCCAGGCGGCGGATCAAATCCAGGTTCTCCCTCTTTCCGATCCCCCGGCCCGCCGAGACGATCACGTCGGCCTCCAGGAGACCCCGATCACCCGGCTCCGCCGCTACCAGGCCCTGGCTTTGCCAGCGGCCCGGGACGCAGCGCACGCTCCTTCTTTCCACCCGGCCCGGGGGTCCGCTATGGGGATCCGGGGCCTTGAACGCGCCCGTGGCCGCGGTCAGGACCGCGGTGTCGGTCAGGGCGCACACCTCGGCCGCCAGCTTTCCGCCGTACACGGGGCGCCGGAAGCAGAGGCGCCCGTCCCGGTGGCTCACCGCCTCAACGGCGGTCACACAGGCCGCTTCCAGCCGGGCGGCCAGCGCCGGGGCATAGTCCCAGCCCCGCGAGCTGTGCGGGATGCAGACCCAGGCCGGCCGCAGTTCCTTCAGCACTGCGGTAAGGGTCTCGCGCCAGGTCTCGCCGTTGTACTCCGCCAGCCCATCGGCCTCGAGAGCCAGCACGCCCCGGCCGGTACGTTGCGCCACCTCGGCCGCGGGTCCCCCCAATTCGTTCCCCAGCATCACAAAACCGATCGCTGCCGGCTCGCCCGCGACCTGCTGCGCCAGGCCCAGAAGCTCGTAGGTGATCGGTTTGACCGCGCCTTCGAAGATCTCGGCGATGACGATGACGTCGACTTTCATGGCTCTCCCGCGGCGCCGGCGCTCCCGCCGCCCCGGCCGGAGCCTTGCGCCCGGCTTTCCCCGGCCGGGTCGAAGCCCGCAGGTTTCGCGCGCGGAGCGAGGCCCCGCAACGCCAGCACCCGAAGCAGCTCAAGGGCCTTCTGCTCCGTGCTGCCCTCCAAGAACAGACCCGCGCGCGTTCTCCCGGGCGCAAAGACGCGCACCGTGTCCTGCCTGGCTTCCGGCCGGCCCAGCGAGTCCGCCTCCAGGGTGGTGAAGGCCGTGCGCCTGGCCCGCAGCATGGCCGAAAGGGCCGGGTACCGCGGCTTGTGAGCCCCGCTCTGCACGGTCAGGACCGCCGGCAGCCGCAGGCTCAGGCGTTCGCGCCAGCCCTGCTCGATCTCCCGCTCTACATACACGCTTCCCCCATCCGGCGCAACCCGCACCAGGATCGCGCAGGTAACGCAGGGCCATCCCAGTCGTTCAGCCAGCAGCGGGCCGACCAGGCCCTGCATGAGATCCTCGGACATCATGCCGGCCAGGATGAGGTCGCAGGTTTGCCCGGCGGCATATTGGCCGAGCCAGGCGGCCGCCTCAAACGGGCTTGGCGGGAAAAGCGACGCGGTACGGATGTGGACCCCGTGATCCGCACCCATGCCCAGAGCTCGTTTCAGCACCTGGGCCGCGCGTTCCGGACCCACGGTGACCGCCTCGACGGCCGATCCCGGTCGCGATTCCCGGATCCGCAGCGCCTGTTCGAGTGCAAACCCGTCCAGCTCGCTCATCCGGTAGGAGACCGCCGATCCCTCAAGCAGAAGGCCGGTCGCCGGATCGGGACGCAGTTCTCCTTCAGCTTCGCGAACGAGCTTGACGCAGGCCAGGATCTTCATGGGAAGACAAGTGTAGAGAAGCCTCGCCGGCCTTTCAACCGAAAACGGAGCGTCTCTTTTTCCTTGACCCGGCGGGACGGATCCCTTGTAATTCAGAATGCAAGGCAGCGCTGATGGAACGAGAGGAGGTTCTCATGGAATTCGGCGTTTCGGAAAAGATGCAGACCATTGTCGAACTGTGCGACGAGTTCGTGGAAAAAGAGATCATCCCGCTGGAGCCCGAGTTCCTGAAAAGGCCCTTCGTGGATCTTCTGCCCGAACTGGAAGAGAAACGCAGGATCGTGAAGCAGATGGAGCTCTGGGCGCCCCAGCATCCGGCCGAGTGCGGCGGCATGGGCCTCAGCCTTCCCGAGTTCGCCCTGGTCTCCGAATCCCTGGGCCGATCGCCCCTGGGCCATTATGTCTTCGGGGCCCAGGCGCCGGACGCCGGCAACATCGAGATCCTTCACCTCTACGGCACCCGCGAACAGAAGGAGCGGTACCTGCAGCCCCTGGTGGCCGGCGACATCCGGAGCTGTTTTTCCATGACCGAGGTGGACCTGCCGGGCAGCAACCCGGTGATGCTGGAAACCACGGCGGTCAAGGACGGCGGCGACTACGTGATCAACGGGCACAAGTGGTACACGTCCAGCGCCGACGGGGCTCAGTTCGCCATCGTGATGGCCGTGACCAACCCCGACGCCCACCCCTACCTGAGGGCCAGCATGCTGATCGTGCCGAGCGACACGCCGGGTTTCAACCGCGTGCGCAACATCCCGGTCATGGGGCACGAAGGCTCCGGCTGGCCCAGTCACGCCGAAATCCTCTACCAGTCCTGCCGGGTGCCCCGGGGCAACCTGCTGGGCCCCGAGGGCCAGGGCTTCGTGATCGCCCAGGAGCGCCTGGGCCCGGGGCGCATCCACCACTGCATGCGCTGGATCGGGATCTGCAACCGGGCCTTTGCCCTCATGTGCGGCCGGGCGCGCGACCGGCTGATCGCCCCGGACCGCAAGCTGGCCGGCAAGCAGATCGTCCAGGCCTGGATCGCCGAATGCGCGGCCGGCATCCAGGCCGCGCGGCTCATGGTGCTGCACGCGGCCTGGAAGATGCAGAACCTGGGGCAGAAGGAGGCCCGGCAGGAGATCAGCCTCATCAAGTTCCACGTGGCCAAGGTCATGCTGGAGGTAATCGACCGGGCGCTCCAGGTCCACGGCGGGCTGGGCATGACCGACGACACGGTATTGGCCTTTTTCTACCGCCATGAGCGAGCGGCCCGCATCTACGACGGGGTCGACGAGGTGCACAAGGTCTCGGCGGCCAAGCGGATCCTCAGGGGTTTCGAGGGCCGGAGGGTCCGCTAGCCCTCCGTACCCGACCGGGGTGCTTCCTCCACAAGGAGATCGACGTGCGAAACGAAACGCTGTTCGTCCAGTTTTTCAACGAGGTGAAGGGAAACTACTTCGACCTGTGCAACGGTTTTTCGGACACCCACGACCTCTGCGCCGAGCGCGGTGAATTCTGGTGGAGCGAACATGAGCCCGACCGCAATGCATGGTACCGGGAGGAAACCTACGAGCAGTGGGACCTGCCCATCCGCAAGGGCACGGTCTACCTCAGCGCCGTGTACCTGAACCACCTCTACCAGGCCTATGTCTGGGCGCGGAAGTACCCGGATATCCGGGTCGTGGTGGGCGGTCCGGTGGCGGCGGAAAAGCACGCCGGCCTGGGCCGCTGGGACCCGGTGTATTTCCAGATCGAAGACCGGGCCACCTTCCCACCCAACCTCGTGATCACGGGAAAAAGCGTCGAGGACTGGTTCGGGGTTCCCAATTTCTCCGGCCGCTGGAAGCTGGACCTCCCGCCCGGGTTGCCTGCCGAGAGCCCCATCTATTTCTCCTACACCCTCGACAACCGCTGCTACTGGAGCAAATGCATCTACTGCAACATCGCCCTGCATGCCCCTGACCATTTCCGCCACCGGGACGACATGCGCTTCGAGTTCCGGGAGCTGCAGCATCCGGGCAAGAAGATCGTGCGCCTCAACACCGGCTCCATCACGCCGAAATACATCCGCGAGGTGCTGCCGGCCCTGCCTCGCGGCAGCAGCTTTCACTACCGCACCTTCATGCGTCCGGCAAGCGCCGAAAACGAGGCCCTGCGGCACATCCTGAGCCGGCCGGAAGTCGATCTGCAGAACCTCATCTTCGGCCTCGGGATCGAGTTTCCTTCCAACCGGATGCTCCGCTATGCCGGGAAAGGCGTTACCCGGGATGAGGTGCTGGATTCCCTGCGCATCTGCGCCGAGCATGGGCTCGAGGCCAACGGCAACGTGGTCCTGGGCTGGAACAACCTGACCGAGGAGGACCTGCGCGAGTTCGAGGAGTTTCTGCAGGCCATGCCGGCGCGCTCCATGACCAACGTCCAGGTGCGCTGGCTTGTCGCCCACCCCTACACGGAGGTCCACGAAACCTACACCGGCGAACCCATCCGCCTGGGGCATTTTTATCTCGGTTTCCGGGTCGAGATCTCCGAGGAACAGACCCGGCTCAACCGTCAGGCCGGAGAGCTCCTGGAGCGCTACGCCCCGGTCAAGCAGTACAACGTGGAAGGCCTGTCCTACATCCGCGACACCCTCCACAAACTCTAGCGGGCATCCGGAAAGCGACCAAGCGCCAGCTCCAGCAAAAGGAACCCCCCATGGACTTCCTTGACCAGGCCGCTGCCGTCCGAAAAGGGGAGGAGCTCCCGGCTGAACGGCTCGCAGCGTTCCTGACAGACGCCATCCCCGGCCTGCGCGGGCCGTTCTCCATCCGGCAGTTCCCGAGCGGCTACTCCAACCTCACCTATCTCATCGCGGCCGCCGACCGGGAGCTGGTGCTCCGGCGGCCGCCTTTCGGCACCAAGGCCCGCACGGCCCATGACATGGGGCGCGAATACCGGATCCTGGAAGCCCTGCGACCGGAGTTTCCCTACTGCCCCCGGCCCCTGGCCTACACCGAGGACCCCGCCATCCTCGGATGCCCGTTTTACGTGATGGAGCGCATGCGCGGCATCATCCTGCGCCGGGATCTCCCCCCCGGCCTGCGGCTCTCCGGCGATCAGACCCGGCAGCTCTGCGAAAGGCTCCAGGACATCCAGGCGGAACTCCATGCGCTGGACTACCGCCGGCTCGGCCTGGCATCCTTCGGCAAGCCGGCCGGCTACGTGAAGCGCCAGGTGGAGGGCTGGAGCGCCCGCTACCGGGCCGCCCGCACCCCCGACGCGCCCGACTACGAGGAGGTCATGGCCTGGGTCGCGGAGAAGCTGCCCCCGGACTCGACCCGCCCGGCCGTCATCCACAACGACTACAAGCTGGACAACGTGGTGCTGGACGAGGCCGACCCCACCCGCATCATCGCGATTCTGGACTGGGAGATGGCCACGATCGGGGACCCGCTGATGGACCTGGGCAATTCGCTGGCCTACTGGGTCCAGCAGGACGACCCGCCCGGCGTGCAGGCCATCCGCACCGTCCCCACCCACCTGGAGGGGGCCCTCACCCGGCGGCAGATGCTTGAGCGCTATGCGCGCCCGGGCCGGGCGCCCGGTGGCCGATTTCGACTTCTATTACGGCTTCGGGTTGTTCCGGCTGGCCGTGATCGCGCAGCAGATCTACTACCGCTATTTTCACGGGCAGACCCGGGACCCGCGCTTTGCGGGCCTCATCCTGGCCGTAAAGGTGCTGGAGGAAGCGGCCCTCAGGGTCACCCGCGGCTCCCGCGGCTGAAGGTCAGCCCCCGTGGGCGGGCGAAATCCGCCGTCCATCCGGGCCGTAGCAATAGAACCCCTCCCCGCTCTTCCGCCCCAGCCGGCCGGCCGCCACCATCCGTTCGACCAGGTCTGACCGGGGCACCAGGTCCTGCTCCCCCAGCGCCGCCAGGAACCGCCCGATCAGGGCAAACGTGTCGAGCCCCGCGTTGTCCGCGATCTCGAAGGGCCCGGCATTCCAGCCGTAGCCCAGCCGCATGCCCTGGTCCGCGTCCTCGGCGGTCACCACCCCTTGAGCCACCAGGTCCACGGCCTCCCGGAAGGCGGCGGAGAAGATGCGGTTCATGACAAACCCGGGGATGTCTTTGCGGACCCGGACCGGGGTCTTCCCGAGCGCCCGGACAAAGGAAACCCCCTTTTCGAAGATCTCCTCGGAGGTTTTTCCGCCCTTGACCACCTCGACCAGGCCCATCAGGGGGACCGGGCCGAAGAAGTGCAGTCCCAGCACCCGCTCCGGCCGCTGGGCAACCTCCGCGATCCGGGTGATGGGGATGGACGAGGTGTTGGTGGCCAGCGGGGTCCCCGGCGGCGCCAGCCGGTCCAGTTCGCGGAAGATCTCCTTCTTCAGGCTCTCCTTTTCCGGGACAGCCTCGATGACCCAGCCGGCGTCCGCCGCGCTCCCGAGATCCCTCACCTGCCGGATGCGCCCGAGCACGGCCGCCGGCTCCTCAGGCAGCAGCCCTTTGCGGGCCAGCTTCTCGAGGGACCAGCTGATATTGCGCAGGGCATCGGACAGCGCCTCGGCGCTGGAATCCGTCAGCCGGACCCGGAACCCCTGCTGGGCGCAGACCTGGGCGATTCCAGCGCCCATGAACCCGGCGCCGATGACGAGCACGCTTTCCATCGCTTGGACCCTCCTGTTTGAGGCCTCAGCCGGGCGGCCGAGGCTGTCCCGAATACCCTCGAGCCTGTGGCTCGGCACCTGGCCTCACTCTTATACCAGAGCCCGCCTCCTGATCAAGCCCGGCAACGGGCCGCTGAGGCCAGACCGGAACGGCAGCCCGCCTCAGCGTTCCCCCGGGCCCCCTCCGCCACCCATTTACCGAAGTCCGTTTTCCTGCTATCCTTCCTCGGTCTCCCCGACATTCCGGGAACCTCCTGTGCCATCGGATTTCTTCGTGTCGACCCCAAGGCCGCCGGGAACCCGGATGGTTCTCGCTTTGATGGGCTCAGCGTCGAGCCAAATCCAGCCCCCAGGTGATCCTTGACCGCAGAAAGGATGAGCACCATGAATGATTTGGAAAAGTATTTCATGGATAATACGGACCGACTGATTCACAAATGGAAACACTATTTTGAAATCTATGACCGGCACTTCTCCCGTTTCAGATCCACTGCCGTTCACGTGGTGGAATTCGGCGTGTCGCATGGCGGTTCTTTACAGATGTGGAAACAATACTTCGGGCCTGATTCCAAGATATTTGGCATAGACATCAACCCGCATTGCAAGGATCTGGAACAGGAACAGGTTGAAATACTCATCGGCGATCAGGAGGATCGAAGATTCCTGAAAACGCTCTCGGAAAGGATTCCAAGAATAGATATCCTCATCGACGATGGCGGACACACCATGAAGCAGCAGATCAACACCTTTGAGGAGCTTTTCCCCTATATTGATGAGAACGGCGTTTATCTGTGCGAGGACGTACATACTTCCTACTGGCCGAAGTGGGGCGGAGGCTACAGGAAACGGGGCACTTTTGTGGAGTACAGCAAGGATTTTATCGACTGCATCAACGCTTGGCATGCGACCAAGACAAGCCGGTTGCGCGTCACAGAATTCACCAGAGCGGTTCACTCATTGCACTATTACGACAGCATTCTCGTGATTGAGAAGCGGCCCATTGAAAAGCCCTTCCGCCTAAAAACCGGGACACGGACGACTGCGGCGGCTAAGGTGTCCAAGAGCGCTAAGAGCCCTTTGAAACGCCTCAGAGATCGTTGGCGATTCTGAGGCGAGCGTGTCGCCTTCCTCTTCGGGCGATCCATCTTGACAACTCCCGGGCGGTCGGTTACACATCAGGGGTCTTGCAGCATGCAGAATCCGCGTCAGGTCCCCGGGCACCGATTCACACCCGCGCCGACGCACCCGAGTTCCAACCCTCCCCCAGCCCAGGAGGAGCACGTTGAGCGACTTCCGGGAAAACCCCTGCCGCCGTCACCGCTCCACCGCTCCAGGCAGTCCTGACGAAGAACCTCTCTCTTTCAGCCCGCCGCCCGCATCGAGACACGCTTTCCGCGGGCCGACGACCCCAGACGGTCGATGCCCGCTTCGGCGAATGACTCGCGTACTTTGCCGGACTAACTCTAACCGGTCTGAAAGGAGGGACAGCCAATGAAAAAAGTCAATCTCGGATGGGGCCTGGCCGCGGCGGCCGGCCTGGTGTTGCTGCTGGCCGGCCCGGCCGGGGCGGCCGACGTGATCAAGATCGGCGTCATCGGCCCCATGAACTTCGTGCAGGGCAAGGGGCACTGGAACGGTGCGATCATGGCCCAGGAGGAAATCAACGCCCGCGGGGGCGTCCAGGTGGGCCAGAAGAAGATGATGATTGAACTGGTCCAGGCGGATTCCAACGAGTTCCTCAACGTGACCGATGCCACCAATGCCATGGAGCGCATCATCACCAAGGACAAGGTGGACTTCATCGTCGGCGGTTTCCGCACCGAGGCGGTCCTGCCCATGCAGGACATCGCCATGGAATACAAGAAGATCTTCATCGGGTGCGGCGCCGCCCATCCGGAGCTCTGCACCCGGGTGGCAGCCGACTACGACACCTACAAGTACTGGTTCCGCGGCACGCCTTTCAACTCCAGTTTTCTGGTGCGCACGTGCTTCATTCACATGGCCACCGTGGGCGCCATTCTGAAGCAGGCGCTGAACCTGCCGAAAGTCAAGGTGGCCGATCGTGGCCGAAAAAGCCATGTGGGCGGACCCCATGATCGAGGCCGCCCAGGGCTTTATTCCCAAAGATGGGCATGGAGGTGGCCGGGATCTGGCGGCCCTCGGCGGTGGCCACCGACGTGACCGCCGAGCTTTCGGCCATCCAGCGGTCTGAGGCCCACATCATCTTCACCATGTTCTCTTCCTCGGTGGGCATCCCCTTTGCCCGGCAGGCCGGTGAGCTGAAGGTGCCGGCCGTCCAGGTGGGCATCAATGTGGAAGCCCAGAAAGACGGCTTCTGGCAGGCCACCCAGGGCATGGGCAACTATGTGATGACCATGAACACCTACGCCCGGGGGGTGGAAGTCAACGACCTGACCAAGCCCTTTGTGGAGGGCTACATCCAGCGTTTCGGCGAGGTGCCGACCTACACCGCGGACACCTACTCGGCCATCGTCCACTCCCTCGTCCCGGCCATCGAAAAGGCCGGCAGCCTGGATGCCGACAAGATCGTGGCCATCATCGAAGACTCGGAGGTGGACGTCCCCTCCGGCCGGATTGCCTACCTCAAGGATGCCGAGGGCCGCCACCTGCACGAACTCCGCTGGGGCCCCGGTTACCTGACCAGCCTGGGTGTGCAGTGGCAGGACGGCGAGCTCAAGGGCGTCTGGCCGCTCAAGTGGAAGGCCGCCGCCGAGGCGCCGGAGATCACCTACAAGGGCATCGTGCCTTACAAAATTCCTCCCTGGGTCATCGAGAAATACAAGCAGTAGCTCCGCGCTCCCCCGCCGGGCCGACCGGCGGGGGAGTCGCCCGGCGGGGTCGCCGCCCGAAGGTGCCATGCTTCTGGACATCGTCATCAGCGGTCTCATCAGCGGCAGCGTCTATGCCCTGCTGGCCATCGGCTTCTCGCTGATCTTCGGGGTGGCCCGTATCGTCAACATCGCCCACACGGCCTTCTACATGGTGGCCGCCTACGGCATCTATTTCGGCATCTACCGGCTGGGAGTTCACCCCCTGTGGGCCATTCTGGCCTCCGTGGTTCTGGTCACCCTGCTGGGTCTGCTGGCCTACCGGTTCCTCATCAACCCGATCCGCGAACACGAGGCCGCGGTTCTGATCGCCACCATCGCGCTGGCCATCGTCTTCCAGGAGATGATGCTGATCGCTTCAGCGGGGACTACCTGAGCGTGCCGGCGCTGATCGGCGGGTATTTCAGCCTGCTCGGCGTCAAGGTCTTCTATCAGCAGCTGCTCACCTTCGGGGCCGCTGTTCTCCTTCTGGCCGCTCTGCGGGCCCTGCTGATGAAGACCAAGCTGGGCCTGGCCATCCGCTCCACCGCCCAGGACCGGGAGGTGGCCAACCTGATGGGCATGAACGAGAGCCGGGTGGCCATGATCACCCTGGGCATTTCCGTGGCCCTGGCCGCTTTCACCGGCGCGGTGGTCGTCCCGCTGACCATTGTCGAGCCCCTCATGTGGATGCATCCCCTGATCATGATGATGGCGGTGGTGGTGCTGGGCGGCCTGGGAAGCCTCAAGGGCAGCTTCGTGGGTGCCTACATCCTGGGCTTTGCCGAGGCGCTGGTGGTGTTCCTGGCTCCCCAGGGCGCTTTTCTGAAGGGCTCGGTCGCGCTGTCCATCATGATCCTGGTCCTGCTGATCCGGCCGGAGGGCCTCTTCGGGGTGGCCTTCGAGGAGGAAAGATAGGCGTGGACCTGATCCGCTACCACCTCAAAAGGCTTTTCAGCGTTCTGCGCAACGAGGTGCTGGTCCTCCCCAGCCGGGTCGTGGTGGTGGTATTCTTCCTGGGCCTCCTGCTGCTGCCGCTTTTCACCCGCGACCCCTACCTGCTGCGGATCCTGATCCTGACCAGCATCTTTGCCATCTTGGCCGCCAGCTGGGACCTCCTTTCCGGCTTCACCGGCCAGATGAACTTCGGGCACGCCCTTTTCTTCGGCGTCGGGCGCCTATGCAGCGGCGCTGCTCAACCATCATGTTCACTCTGCCCCCCTGGGGCAGCATCCCCCTGGGCGCCCTGGCGGCCGTCCTGGCCGGACTCATCGTCGGGATTCCCTGCCTGCGGCTGCGGGGCACCTACCTGGCCCTGACCACGCTGGCCTTTCCCATCATCCTGATGGGGATCGTCTTCGCCTTCCCCGATCTCACCGGCGGCGAACTGGGCATCTCCGGCCTGGAGCGCCTGTCCCGCTCGCGGGTCGGCCAATTACTACCTGGTCGTCATCCTCATGCTCGCGCTCTGTGCCGGTCATGTGGAAGATCACCGACTCCAACACCGGGATCATCTTTCACGCCATCCGGGAAGACGAGCTGGCCGTGCGGGCCGCCGGGATCAACACCACCCGCTACAAGCTGCTGGCCTTTTCGCCTGAGCGGTTTTTTCGCCGGGATCGCCGGCGGCCTCTACGCCCATTTCATGCGGATCGCCGGCCCCTCGACCCTGGAAGTCTCGCTGTCCTTCCAGGTGGTGATCTGGGCCATCTTCGGCGGCATCGTCACCATCTACGGTCCGGTGGGCGCCGGTCTTCATCCTTTTCCCGCTGCTGGAGTTCCTCCGGTTCTGGCCCGAGTACCGGACCCTGATGTTCGCCGTGGATCGTTCTGCTCATCCTGCTGTACATGCCCGAGGGGCTCCTTCCCTGGCTGCGCGACAAGATCGAAACCGAATGCCCCCGGTGCAAGGTCAGAAACGTGGCGACCCGCAAGACCTGCCGCGTCTGCACGGCGGCTCTGGATTAGCCCGCCGTTCCCGGAACCGGCTCCTTAGGAGGATGAAACCATGGAAGCCAAGGAGGCCTATCTTTCCAAGCCCTGGCTCAAGCACTACCCCCAGGGGGTGCCCGCGGAGGTGGAGGTGCCCGATCTTTCGATCCCGGAGCTCTTCGACCAGGCCGCCGCCAAGCACGCCGGCAAGACCGCCCTGATGTTCTACGGCAAAAAGATCAGCTACCGGGACCTCAAGGACGCTGGTGGACCGTTTTGCCACGGCGCTCTGGCCGCTCTCGGGGTGAGCAAAGGGGACACGGTGGCCCTGTACCTGCTCAACTGCCCCCAGTACGTGATCGCCTACTTCGCCGCCCTGCAAGCCTCGGGGCCAAGGTGACGCCCATCAGCCCGGTGTACACCAGCAAGGAAGTCAAGCACCAGCTCGAGGACAGCGAGGCCGCCACCGTCGTGTGCGAGGACATCCTGTACGACAACGTGGAGAAGTCCGGCGTCAGCGCTCCGCAACGTCATCCTGACCACATCGGCGACTATCTGCCGGCACTCAAGAAATGGTTCGGGCAAAAGCTCCCTGGCAAAGGCCTATCAGGGAATGCAGGTCCCGACCCCGGAGCGGATCCAGCAGGACGGGCTGCATCGCTTCCAGGATCTGATCGCCAAGCACCCGCCCGAGCCCCCCCAGGTCGCCATCGACCCGGCTGTCGACATCGCCGCCCTGCCCTACACCGGCGGGACCACCGGCCTTCCCAAGGCGGCCATCCTCACCCATCGCAACGTCGTGGCCCTGCAGGCTCAGACCGTTGCCTTCTGGCCCATCTTCGAGGAGGGCAAGGAAACCGTGATCGCCTTCCTGCCCTTTTTCCACATCTACGGCCAGGTGGTCGTGATGCTCAACGGGCTCGTGCAGGGCTCGACCCTGGTCCTGTTCACCACCCCGGACATCGATGAGATCCTGGCCGCCATGGAACGCTATCAGGCCTCGGGCTTCTACGGCGTGCCCACCCTCTACGAGTACCTCAAGGAATACGAGAAGACCGACCGGGTCAACTGGAAACGGCTGAAGCTGATCGCCTGCGGCGCCGACACCCTCCACGAATCCACCATCGACGGCTGGGAGCGGCGCACCGGGTCCAGGATCCTGGAGGGCTACGGCATGACCGAGACCACCGCCGTCAGCCACAGCACGCCCTTCGACCGCCCCAAGAACGGCTCCTTCGGCGTGCCCGCTGCCCAGCGTGCAGGCCGCCATCGTCGACGTCGAGGGCACCGGATTTCCTGCCCGTGGGCGAGGTGGGTGAACTGATCCTGAGCGGACCCAACATCATGCAGGGCTACTGGAAGAGGCCGGCAGAGCACCGCCGAAGTCCCTGATCGAGATCGACGGCCGGCGCTGGCTGCGGACCGGCGACCTGGTCAGCATGGACGAGGAGGGCTACTTCTCATTTCTTCGACCGCAAGCGGGACCTGATCAAATACAAGGGCTACTCGGTCTTCGCCCGCCACGTGGAGGAGGTCCTCTACAAGCACCCCCAGATCAAGGCCGCCGGGGTGGTCGGCGTGCCCGACCCGGCGGTCGGGCAGATCATCAAGGCCTACGTGGTGCTGCAGAGCGAGGCCCGGGGCAAGATCTCCGAAGAGGAAATCATCGAGTTCTGCCGAGCAGAACCTGGCCCACTACAAGGTGCCCAAGATCATCGAGTTCCGGGGCGAGCTTCCCAAGACCGACGTGGGCAAGGTGTCCCGGCGCGAACTGCGCGAAGAGGCGGAGGAGGCCTGAGATGGGCGTACCCTTTCTGGAGGTGGAGAGCCTGACGCAAGAACTTCGGCGGGCTGCGGGCGATCAGCGGATGTCCGCTTCTCGCATCGGACGGGACGAGATCCTCGGCCTGATCGGCCCCAACGGGGCCGGCAAGACGACCCTGCTCCGGCTGATCACCGGCATCCTCAAGCCGGATGCGGGCGCCATCCGCTTCAAAGGAAAAGACATCGTCGGCCTGCAAGACCTGGGACATCGTCAACCTGGGCATCGCCTGCACCTTCCAGAACATGCGGCCCTTCCGACGCCTGCCGATCATCGCCAACGTCATGGTTTCCTGCCTTTCGCCGCGGGCCATGAAGCGCGGGGAGTGGGTCAAGAAGGTGGAGGCCAAGGCCATGGATGCCCTGGAATTCGCCGGCATCTCGGACATGGCCCTGGAAAAGGCCTCCACCCTCGTCCCAGGGGGATCTCAAGCGGCTGGAGGTGGCCCGGGCCAGTGGCCACCGAACCGGAACTGCTCCTGCTGGACGAGCCTTTCGGCGGTCTGAGCCCGGCCGAGACCGAACTCATGGCCAAATCCATCCAGCGGCTGCACAAGGGCGGACGCTTCGGCCGCCTGCACAGCGAGGGGCCGGCCATGATCATCGTCGAGCACAAGCTGCAGCAGCTGATGAAGATCGTGGACCGGATCATCGTGCTCAATTTCGGGACCATCCTGGCGGACGGGACTCCCGAAGAGATCGTGAACAACCCGGAAGTGATCGAGGCCTATCTCGGCGAAGGGGAACTCTGACGTGCTGCTCGAGGTGGCCAACCTGACCGTCCGCTATGACAAGGCCGTGCTCCTGAACGACCTGAGCCTGGCGGTGGAGCGCGGGGAGCTGGTCAGCCTGGTCGGGCCCAACGGGGCCGGCAAATCCACCCTGCTGCGGGCCATCACCGGGCTGGTGGCCTGGGAGCGGGAAATCACGCGCCGCTCCGCCAAGGCGACATCACGATCGAGGGCACGGTGACCTTTGACGGGGAGCGCATCGACCGGATGCCGGCCCATGAAATCGTGCGAGCGGGGCCTGATCCTTTGCCCGGAGCGAAGGCGGCCTTTCCGGGAGATGACGGTCCTGGACAACCTGCTGGCCGGAGCCTACCTGCTGCAGGACAAGGCCGAAACCCGGGACAACCTGGAGAAGGTCTATCAGCTGTTTCCGGTCCTGAAGGGACCGGTCCAATCAGATCTCGGGCACCCTTTCCGGCGGCGAGCAGCAGATGCTGGCCATCGGCCGGGCCCTGATGTCCGAACCCAAGCTGCTGTGCATCGACGAGCCCTCCACCGGTCTGGCCCCCATCCTGCGCGGCGAGGTGTTCGCAAAGATCGGGGAGATCCGCGGCCTGGGCATCACCGTCCTGCTGGTGGAGCAGGAGGTGAGCACGGTCTTCAAGCATGGCTTCCCGCAACTACGTGCTCTCCTCGGGCAAGATCATCGCCGAAGGGACCGGCGAGCAGCTCCTCGAAAACGAGGTCCTCCGCAAAACCTACCTGGGGCTGTAGGCCGGTCCCGCTCGCGCTCGACATCCGGTCCCCGGCCGCTGTTCCCTTGCGCCGCAAACTCGAACCCCACACCGTGCTGATCCCGGCCGGCCCAGACGCAGCGCCACAGTCTGCCCCCTGCAGAGACGCCATCAACCTAAGTTCGCCACACGAATCGTAACTCGGACCGCGGCCCAAGGATCTTCAGCCGGCTCTGATCTGAAAGCAGCAACGGCCGAATCCTGCTACCCATCCGGCGCACGGCATGGACAGAGGTTGAACCCCCGTCACCGGTTGGGTTTCCCGGACTGACAGGATGCAAATTGCGGTTGACTTCTAAGTCTGTAAGTTATAACAATAAGACAGGTTCGAGCTTCGGGAGGTTTCTTTCGCGTTGGCTTACCCCCAGCGAGTCGTCATTGAGGAACAAGGTCTGCGGGATGGGATCCAGGGCGAGACGTCCTTTGTCCCCACGGTGAAAAAGCTGGAGATCGTCGATGCCCTGGTGGCGGCCGGACTGACGCGTATCCAGGTGGCCTCCTTCGTGAACCCCAAGCTCGTTCCGCAGATGGCGGATGCCGAAGAGGTCTGCGCCGGCCTGAAAGAAGTGGCGGGCGTACTTTACAGCGGCTTGGTGCTCAACCCCAAGGGAATCGAGCGGGCGGCCGCCGTCGGTCTGCGCCACATTTCTGCATCCATCTCGGCCAGCGACACGCACAGCCGCAAGAATGCCAATGTTTCGCTGGCGGAGGCCCGCCGGCGATTCAAGGAGATGCTGCGGTCCGGCAAGGAATGCGGACTGTTGGTGCGCGGCGGGGTTCAGTGCGCTTTCGGATGCCGCTTTGAAGGTCCGATCGATCCCGGCGTGGTGCTGGACATCGTCAAGGAACAGCTGGATCAGGGAATCAACGAGGTCGGGCTGGCCGATTCCACCGGCATGGCTCACCCTGGCTCGATACAGGAGATCTGCAGCCGGGTGCTGGAAATCGCCCGCGGCAAGACCGTTGTGCTCCACCTGCACGACACCGAGGGCAAGGGCCTGGCCAACGTCCTGGCGGCCCTGCAGATAGGCATTGACCATTTTGACGCCGCCTTCGGCGGCTCAGGCGGGTGCCCCTTCATCCGGGGAGCGTCCGGTAATATCGCCACCGAAGACCTGGTGCTGATGCTGCAACAGATGGGCGTGACCACCGGCATCGACATCGATCGGGTGGCCGCAGTGAGCCGCTCCCTGGAAGCTTTTTTCAACAAGCGTTTCGCCGGCAAGCTGCACCGTCTTCTTGAACGGCAGGACATGCGCCTCCTGCGCCATTGAATCGCCTTGGCACAAACCCTCGCCGAAAAGATCCTTTCCCGCCATGTGGGCCGAGCGGTCCGCGGAGATGAGTTCGTGGTAGCAGGGGTTGACTGCACCATGGCCTCGGACACCACTGCGCCCCTTGCAATTCAGGCTTTTCTTTCCATGGGTGGGCTGCGCATCCGGAACCCAGAACGCTGCGTTCTGGTGATCGACCACGCCGCGCCGGCCCCCAACGAGCGCATTGCCAACCTGCACGCCCGGATGCGCGACTTCGCTCACCGCCAGGGCTGCCGAATTTTCGAAGCCGGCGAAGGAATCTGCCACCAGCTCATGGTGGAGCAGCACCTCGTTCGGCCGGGGGAACTGGCGCTGGGCGCCGACTCCCACACCTGCAGTTACGGTGCCATCGGCGCCCTGGGGATTGGAGTGGGGTCCACGGATCTGGCTGCCGGTTGGCTCACCGGAAAAATCTGGCTGCGGGTGCCGCGGACGATGCGGGTGGAGGTGAGCGGTTGCCTGCGGCCGGGGGTTTATGGGAAAGACCTTATCCTGGCGGTCCTGCAGCAAACGGGCGTCGCCGGCGCCACCTACCGCGCCATGGAGTTCTGTGGCGGAGCCGTGGCCGGGCTGAATGCGTCCGAACGATTGTGCGTCGCCAACATGGCCGTCGAGGCCGGCGCCAAGACAGCCCTGGTGGAAACCAAAGGGCTGGAATTGCCTTATGGCTTCGAGCCCATGCTGGCCGACCCGGACGCCGATGTCCTGGATACGCTTCGCTTGGAGGGTGGCAGGATTCCGCCCATGCTCAGCCTCCCCCATTCCCCGGATCAGGGAGTGCCGGTTGAAGCCCACGAAGGGAAGAGGGTGCACCTGGCGTTCATCGGCACCTGCGTCAACGGCCGCTTGGAGGATCTGCGGCTCGCCGCCCGGATATTGGCCGGCAAACGCGTACACCCGGACACACGCCTTCTGATCGGACCGGCCTCCCGTCGCGTCTTCCTGCAGGCCTTGCAGGACGGTAGCGTGGAAGCGCTTACTGCCGCCGGCGCCACCTTTCTGCCTCCGGGTTGCGGCCCCTGCGTGGGCACCCACAACGGGGTGCCGGCCGACGGGGAAACCGTGATCTCGGCGGGCAACCGCAACTTCCGCGGCCGGATGGGCAACCCGCGGGCCGAGATCTACCTGGCCTCCCCGGCTACGGTAGCCGCTTCCGCCCGCGAAGGCCGGATCACGAGCCCGCTTGAAGCAATCGGCTGCTGAGGGAAAAACCCATGACCCAACCCATTCTCCACGGAAGAGCCCATGTCTATGGCGACCACATCAACACCGATGCCATCATCCCCGGCAAGTACACCAAAACCCTCGACCTGCGGAGCCTGGCCGAGCACGTTCTCGAGGACCTTGATCCAAGCTTCGCACGCAAGGTGCAACCCGGGGATATCCTGGTGGCCGGCAAGAACTTCGGTTGCGGATCTTCCCGCGAACAGGCCCCGCTGGCTCTCCAGGCGGCCGGCATCAAGGCCGTGCTGGCCGCGAGCTTTGCCCGCATCTTCTTCCGCAACGCCGTCAACATCGGCCTGCCGGTGTTGGAGGTCGGGGAGCGCGCCATCGAATCCGGCGATGAGTTGGTCATCCAGCTGACGACCGGCGAAATGGAAAACCGAACCCAGGGCCGTCGCTTTCGGGCAGCTCCCCTGCCACAAATCATGCTCGACATCCTGGAAGCGGGCGGCTTGGTCGCCTACCTGATAAAGAACGGGGATTACCGCTTCGTTCAGGGTAACCCGAGCTTGCGTTGATTTGCTCTGCCACAAGAGAGGAGACGAGCTCATGAGCTCTTGCCCCGACAAGCTGCCTTTGGCCGAAATCAAGGTTCTGGCTTTCACCCATGCCGTGATGGGGCCCGCGGCCGCCATGATCCTGGCGGACCTGGGTGCCGACGTACTCCATATCGAACCTCCCAGCGGTGACACCACGCGTAAATTGAAGGGGTTCGGAATCGGCTACTACTCTTATTTCACGCGCAATCAGCGCAGCGTGGCCGTCGACCTGAAAGCAGCCGAAGGCCGCGAGATCGTCCTCAAACTGGTGGAAGGAGCCGACGTGCTGCTCGAGAACTTCGGCCCCGGCACCATGGATCGCCTGGGATACGGCTACGAGGCGCTCTGCAGCAGAAACCCGCGTCTGGTCTATTGCTCCCTCAAGGGGTTTATGCCGGGCCCTTACGAAAACCGGGTCGCCATGGACGAAGTTGTGCAGATGATGGGCGGTCTGGCCTACATGACCGGCCCGCCGGGCCAGCCGACGCGAGCCGGAACCTCGGTCATCGATATCACCGGCGGCCTTTTCGCCGCACTGGGCGTGATTGCCGCCCTCTTCGATCGCCGGCGCACGGGTAAGGGCACCTTTGTCAAGAGCGCGCTCTTTGAAACCACCGTATTCCTCATGGGGCAGCACATGGCCTATGCCGCTCTGACCGCAGAACCCGTGCCGCCCATGCCCGCCCGGGTCAGCGCCTGGTCGATCTATCGGCTTTTCGAGACCAAAGACGGCGACAGGGTGTTTATCGGAATCATCAGCGAAAAACACTGGCAGAGGTTCTGCGAGGAGTTCGACCGCCCCCAATGGTTGGCCGACCCGCGGCTCAAAACCAACAACGCCCGCATCCGTGAGCGTACCTGGTTGCTGCCGCAGGTGGAAGATCTCATCCGGCAGTACACCCAACAGGAGGTCGTGGAACTCTGCGACCGGGCCGGCATTTGCTTCGCGCCCATCGCCAGACCCGAGGATCTCTTCGACGACCCGCAGCTCAACCAGGGAGCCTTCGGGCTGCTCCAAACCGTCTTCCCCTCCGGGGTGACGGCCAAGATGCCGCGTCTCCCCCTTCAAATGGGGAACTATGCTTTCGGCAAGCGGAGCGATCCGCCGGCTGCAATCGGCACCCACACCCGTGAAGTGCTGCGCAGCCTCGGTCTTACAGAGGAAAAGATCCTGGAACTGATCCAGCAGGGAATTGTGGCCGCCGGAGCCTGACGGGTCCTACCCAAAGGCAAAGCCCCAGAGCACCGTAGCTCTCACAGCAGGCCGGGAAAGCACGGGGCGCCTCCCGAGGGGGATTTCAGGCCGTGCCCCAGCCCGCGCTGGTCTTGGTCCTCCGCCGCTTCAGCTTCATGGCAAAGGCATACTTGTCCGCGCGGTAGAGAACGGACACGTACTCCACCGGGCGGTGCTGGGCGTCGTAGACGGTCCGCTCGGCTTTCAGCAACGGATCCCCGACGCGGATATCCAGCATGGCAGCGATGTTCGCATCGGCAATGGTCGCCTCCACGGTCTGTTCCGCCTCGCTGGCCAGGATGCCCAGTTCATCCTCCAGGATCATCAGCATCGGTTTGGCGCTTACCAACTCCATGGGGATCCGGGTGCCTACGGCCGGCGGCAGGTAGTTGATGACGTAGGAGAAGGGGCTGCCCTCGATGCTGCGCACTTTTTCGATCCGCAGCACCTCTTGATCCTTCAGGCCAAGCGCTCGGCGGACCGCTTCGGGCGGTCCGAGCCAACCCGAATCCAGCACCCGGGTATGGGTGCGCAGCCCCATCAGTACCAGATCTTCGATGGAGCCTGTAAAGCGCGGCAGCGCGACTCGTTGACCCTCCTTGGTGACAAATGTACCCCGCCCGCGCTGGCGCACTACCAGTCCGTCCTGATCGAGGGAAGCCAGCGCCTGGCGGACCGTGATGCGGCTGACCTGGTATTGCTCGGCCAAGGTGTCTTCACTGGGCAGGGCCTCCCCCGGCTGGTAATCCCCGGAAAGGATCTTGTTCCTGAGGACGGTTTCCACTTGGTAGTAGAGCGGTATGGCCTTGTCTCTCAGCATGAATCCACTTTCCCGCCGGCATCCAATGGCCCTGACGGCTCCTATCCGTTATGTCTCTGAACGGGACGTTTGACAAACCGGCCGTCGCCCGGCTTTGCGATGACCCTTCCGTCTTGAAAGATCACGCGACCCCTTAGAACCGTAACCTCCGTCCACCCCTTGAAGCGCATGCCAAGCTCGGGACTGAAAGGCTGCGCCGAAAAGAGGCTTTCCAGGGTCACCTCACGTTCTGTGTCGATGTCCACCACCGCCAAGTCTGCGTCGGCCCCCACTACGATGGCGCCCTTTCTTGGGTAGAGGTTGTGATAGCGCGCCGGGTTGGCGGCACTCAGCTCCGCCACGCGCTCCAAGGGCAGCCCCCGCCGATGATGCCCTTCGCCGATCAGAATTGGAAACATCAGCGAAGTTCCACCGAAACCCGGCATGGAGGTCCAGAGATCCCCTTTCTTCTTCTCCAGGGTGGCACAGGCATGGTCGCTTACCACCGTCTGGATCGTACCGTCGAGAACGGCGTTCCAGAGGAACTCCCGATCCGCCGCGCTCCGGATGGGGGGATTCACCTTGGCCCTTTGATCCAGATTCATCTCGTGACTGAGTCCCAGGTGATGCAAAGTGCCCTCCATCAGAAAGGGCACCTCCGGATAACGGGCCGCCACATCCATGCCCGCCTCCACCGCCCGGCGGCTGCTCAGATGCAGCAGGTTCACGGGGCAGCCCGCATGTCGCGCCATGATCGCCGCCTCATTGATGGCCAGTTCCTCCTGCCAGGGGGGCCGGGCTAGACTGTAGTCGAGCAAAGGATTTTCTCCGGGACGGCTCTGAACCTCGGCCTGGGTGGCGCGGATGATCTCCGGGTTTTCGCAGTGGATGCTCAACCGAACGGCCCCCTGGGCGCCATGCTTGCGGTCCACCCGGCCCACCTCCTGCATGAAACGGTAGAGGTAGCCGAAATCCAATGAATTCTGGATCATCAAATAGTTGTTGGCATCCGGGGTGGCGCCGGCCAGCGTGAGGAGCTTGTAAAACATGTAATACTTGAATGTGCAGACCCCGGCTTCAGTCACCAGCCACTCGATTTCGCCGAGATGCTCCTCGGTCATGCAGGCCAGATGATAGCCATAGTCTACCCGGAAGCTTTGCGCGGAGAGCTCCAGCAGTTCGGGAAAGATCTCGCGGTAAGGCCCCACCTTGTTGAGATAGTCCCCGCCGGTACGGAAATAGCTCAGGATCGTGGTGACCCCTCCGGAAGCTGCGGAGGCCGACTCGCTGGCAGCATCTTCGGCCAGCGGTCGGTAGATCCCCACGTGGAAGTGAGAGTCCACCGCCCCCGGGAATACGTGGCGCCCGGAGGCGTCGATGACTCGAGCGGCGCTCTTGGCCGGCAGATCGGAGTGGATGGCGGCAATCCGCTCACCCTGGATGCCGATGTCGGCCTTCTGAACACCCACATACGGGAAGACCACTTGTCCGCCCTTAATCAGCAAATCGTACAGGACCACGGAAAGACCCTCCTCTCTGCCTTGCGGCCTGCCTGAAGCGCCTGACGCGGCTCTTACCTCACCCCTTTGCTCAGGCCGTCCACTTCAGAGTTGATCTCAAAGTAGGGTGCCGGCTGGACCTTCTCCGGCCACCCGCGGTAGTATTCCACAACATGCTTCCTCAGCTCATCCATGGTTTCTGCCAGGGCTCGCTGTTTGTCGGTTCTGGGGTGTGCAGCCGCTTCGGCCAGGCGCAAGCCGATCTCCCTTTCGTTCACGGTCAACACCTTCCCGTCCTTCAGGACCACGCGTCCGTTGATCATGACGGTATGCACCTGGCGGGACGTCCCGCGGTAAAGTAGAACGTCGATGGGGTCGTGAACGGGATCCACGTACGGGGCACACATCTCTTCGTAGTCCAGCAGCACGAGGTCGGCCCAGCCGCCGGGCTCCAGACGCCCCAGCGCCTGTCCGAAACCGAGCAGCTGCGCATTGTTCTCGGTGGCCATCCGAAAAACCTGGCGCGCCGTCAGGCAGGGGGAATCCAGTTCCAGGGAAGGAATGCGGTGCAGGAGAAAACAGACTTTCATCTCCTGGAGCATATCGTCGTCGTCGTTGATGGATTTCCCGTCCAACCCCAAGCCCACCAACACCCCGGCCTGAAGCAGGTGGAAAGCGGGACAGATCCCGTTGCGCACCCTCAGGTTGCACGAGGGATGGTGGGTGACCGCCGTCCGGGTTTCGGCCAAGAGGGCGATGTCCTTCCTGGTGGGCCAGACACAGTGCCCCACCACCAGACCCGGCCCCAGGAGTCCGATTTCATGCATGGATTCAATCAGGGTCTTGCCCAATGATTCAAGACCATAGAGCTTCTGAAACACCGACTGAACCGCGTGAACGTGGATGGGCGCCTGCAGGCGGTCGGCTGCGGCACGCACCGAGCGCAGCAGATCGGGCGTGCACCACTGCGGCGCCAGCGGGCCGAAGCCGATGCGCTGCATGGGGCCGTTGCAGCGGCGGTGCAGCCCGCTGACCACTTCCACGAAGTTCTCCCCTGTCAGGGCCCCCTGGGGCGGGGGAGCGGTCAGAAGCTTCCGCAGCCGCTCCGGCAAGCGCGCCAGAAACGTCGTGTTGTCGCCGTAGATGAAAGGATTCGCATTGCGCACGCCGGGATTGAACTGCACCCGCATCCCGGCATCTCCGTATGCCCTCAGCGCCTCATCAAACTCCCCCTCGTACGCGGTGGGGGACTGTAGAATGTGGTTGTGCATGGTGGTGGTCACACCGGACTTGAGCAGCCGCACAGCGGACAGGGCGACATCGTCGTAGGTGGCGACTGGGAGGTACTTGCGGGTGTCCAGCAACCACGACTCCAAAGTGTTGTCCAAGGCGCCGCGCTGGAAGTCGCTAAGCCCCCGGCCGTGGCTGTGACCGTTGATCAAGCCGGGGATCAGCAGAAAGCGCGCCCCTCCCAGTTTCTTGGCCGCCGGGTAGCGCGCTGAAAGCGCTTCATGGGATCCCACTTCAACGATTCTGGCCCCCGAGACGGCGACCGCTCCCCTGCGGATTGCCGGATGGTCGTATGCAGGGATCAGGTGTCCCGCAGAGACCAGCGTGATTTCCTCCATCGGCACTCCTCCTCTTGGTTGCAGCCGGCCCTGCCGGGAATGCACAGCCGACGTGGGGATGCGGCCGCGCCCGCTTCAGGCAGCGCCCGGGCCCAGGGTCTCTTCAATCTCCGGGCCGGTCCCTCACGAGCCTATCGGTCAGCCGGCGGATATCCGGGATGTTTTCCAGGTCCATCAGTTCAGCCCACAGGGTTGCGGCGGTCCTCCGGCCCCAGAGGGTCTCGGTCAGAGCGAAGTACTTGGCCTCCAGTTCGGCCGGTGAGTAGGGATCTTCGCTGTCCCCTTTGTTGACAAAGGTCTCGGACTTCAGCACTTCGCCGCCTGCCAGGTACACTCGTACCGCCGACGGCCGCTTGTCCGGCATCAAGGCCGTGAGGGACGGATTCTCCGTCACCGTCACCTTGCGCGCCAAGGCTTGAACGGATTCGTCCTGCACCTGATGGGAACGGAAGGCATCCACGCCCGTATGGCCATGGCGGAGATAGGTGGCCACCGCAAAGGGGATCGAGAACTTGGCGGCCAGCATGTTGGCCGGTGTCTGGCTGCAGAGCTGGGCGGCCAGGGAATAGGTCTGCACCTCGACCCGTTCAACCGCCTCGGACGGTATGCGGCCGCCCGGCAGCTCGGCGGCGATCTTCATCAGGGCATCCAGGGCCGAGTGGTTGTAGCGGCAGCAGGCATGCTGTTTGAAATAGTTGCGCAGGATCTCGAAGCGCTTTCCCAGCTCCGCCGTCATGGCTTCGGGCTCGAAACTCTCGGAAATCACGTTGCCGTAGACCGTGCCCAGTCCGTCTAACTCGCCTGTGAACCCAGCCTGGACCAGCTTGAGGGCCATCAGCCCCAGGTAGTTGCTCGCTCCGGAGTAGAAGTTGCGGACCGTCCCCCCTTGGAGCATGGTCTGACGGCTGGTGGAAAGCCCGAGGCTCGAGCTAACGTTGACGATTTGGCGCATCCCGGGGGCGTCCAACCCGGCCAGCTTGGCACTGGCTACCGCGGCCCCCACCGTGCCCCAGGTGCCGTGGGGATGCATGGACATGCGGATCTTAGCCGCAATGCCGATCCGGGCCCCGATCTCGTAGCCGATCACCAGCGCCAGGATCAGCTCACGGCCCGACAATCCCCCTTCCTCGCCCAGCGCCACTATGGCCGGCACGACATGGACGGCCGGATGGCCGCGGGCAAACTGGTTTCCCTCGTCCAGCTCCAGAAAAGTTCCGGCGGTGCCGTTGATCAGCGCGGCATTCAGGGTGTCGGCGCGGCGTCCGGCTGCCAGAAGAAGCGCCGGTCCATCGGCCGGGACGACACGCTCGATGAGGCGCTCGATTTCCTGCTCCGCGGCTCCGGCGGCCGCCACGGCCAATGTGTCGGCCAGAACATACTTGGCCCTTTCCACCACGGCGGCCGGCAGATCCTCAAACTGCAGTTCCGCCGCAAAGCGACTGATCCGATCAAGATATCCAGCCATGCGGATCTCCTCACTCAGGGTGACTGAACGGCCGAATCCCCTTTGTCGGCAATGCCCAGATAGAGTCTTCGGATATGGTCGTTTTCCATCAATTCCCGGCCTGTTCCGCTGAGCGCGATGCGCCCTTCTTCCAGCACAAAGGCGCCATCCGAAAGGGCAAGCGCCTGGGGCACGTTCTGTTCCACCAGCAGCATGGTCACCCCTTCCTGACGGATCTCGGCCACTGCGGCGAAAATCGTATCCACCACGAGCGGGGCGAGCCCCAGCGAAGGTTCGTCAAGAATGAGCAGCCGGGGCAACGACATCAAACCGCGGCCGAGGGCCAGCATCTGCTGTTCCCCCCGGACAGGGTTCCGGCCGGCTGGTCGCGGCGCTCCCGGAGGATGGGGAAGCGGGCGATGACCCGCGCCAGGCTTTCGCTCCTCCTGGCCTTGGGTGCCTTGAGCTGGGAGCCCATTTCCAGGTTTTCCTTTACCGTCAGCGTCGGAAATATCTTCCGGCCTTCCGGCACCTGGATCAATCCGGCCTCCACCCGTTTATGCGCCGGCAGAAGGGTGATGTCACGCCCGCCGAACTCCACCCGCCCGGCCGAGGGAATGAGCAGGCCCGAGAGGGCTCGGACGGCGGTCGTCTTCCCCGCCCCGTTGCTTCCCAGCAGCGAGAAGATGCGGCCCTCCTCAATGGCGAAAGTGACCTGCCACAGAATCTGAACCGAATGGTAATGGACGTCAATGTGATCGACGTTCAGCAGCGCCATTGGCTTTCCCCAGGTAAGCCTCGATGACCTTTGGATCCGCACTGATGGCCTGCGGACTTCCTTCAGCGATTCGGCAGCCGTAGTGGATGACCGTGATGCGGTCACACAGCCCCATGATGACCCGCATGGCATGCTCAATGATCAGAACCGCCGTTCCACTCCCGCGCACCTTCTTGACCAGCGCGATGACCTCGTCCTTTTCCCTAGGGTTCAGCCCCGCCATCACCTCGTCGAGGAGCAGGACCTTGGGCTGGGTGGCCAGCGCCCTGGCCATCTCCAGCCGTTTGCGGTCAGGGGTGGTCAGGCTGCGAGCCGGGGCAAGGGCCTTGTTTTCCAGCCCGACGAACTCCAGAATGCTCCAGGCCGACGCTTCGGCCTCCGCCGTGTCGGCCGTGCGGTTGAAAGCGCCGATGGCCACGTTCTGCAGAACGCTCAGGTTGCCGAAGGGTTTTACGATCTGAAACGTGCGCCCCAGGCCCAGCCTGCAAATGACGTGCGGTTTGAGTCCTACCAGGGCCCGCCCGCCGAACTCGACGCGTCCGGCGTCCGGCAGGGCGAATCCGGAGACAACGTTGAACAGGGTGGTCTTACCGGCTCCGTTAGGCCCGATCAGCCCGACGATTTCCTCCGGCCCCACGCTCAGCGACACATTGGATAACGCCGTCAGGCCGCGGAACGCCTTGGTGACACCCACCACCTCAAGTCGGGCCCGAACCTCCACCCCTTACCTCCTCCTCCGGGCCAGGACACCCACCGCTTTCCTGAGCACCCCGATCAAACCGTCGGGCATGAAGAGGATGACGGTCACCAGGATGCCGCCGTAGAACATCAGGTACGCGCCCGAGTATGCCTGGAAAGCGGTTCGAGTCACTTCCGAGAGCGGGGTCAGCACCAGCGAGCCCAGCAGAGGCCCCAACACGGTACCCGGACCACCGATGATCGGGCGGAGCATGATTTCCACCGAGTTGATAACCCCAAAGGTGATGTCCGGGTCGATGTAGAGCAGGTACTGGGCATAGATGGTTCCGCCCACCGAGGTCATGGCGGCCGAAATGGCCATGGCAATCAGCTTGTAGCGCAGGGTGTCGGCGCCCAGCGCTTCGGCCGCATCGGAATCCTCCCGCAGGGCCTGCAGGTACAGCCCAACCCGGGTACCCTCCAGCCTCCATACGAAATAGACAGAAGCGGCGGCCAGCCAGAGCAAGAGGATGTAAAAGGGTGTCTTGTCCATGAACTGCATGAGGCTCGGAGCGTCGCCTTTAAGAGGAATCAACAGCCCCTGCGCTCCCCCGCACCATTCCCAGCTCATGGCGAGCATGTGGAATATCTCCGCAAAGGCCAGCATGATCAGGGCGAAAAAGGGTCCTGTCAGGCCATAACGAAAACTTAAGGCCCCGATGAGGAGCCCCACTGCAACCGAGACCCCGGCCGCAGGCAAGATGCCCAGCCAGGGGGACCAACCCAGCTTCACGTAGAGAAGGGTCGATGTATAGGCTCCGAGTCCCATGAAAAGCGCATGGCCGAAAGAAAACTGCCCAGCGTAACCTGACAGGACGTTCCAGCCCTGGCCCATGATGGTAAACAAGAAGATCATGATCATGGTGTGCAGCAGGTCCGGAAGCACCCAGGGCAGGACGTGGAGGGCGGCCAGGGCGGCAACCACCAATAGCCAGGCCCGCCGGTCCAGCCTTCGCTTCAGGTGGCCCTTTGCAAGTGCCGGATGGTTCACCGCCGCCCTCCAAACAGTCCATTGGGTCTGAAAAGCAGAATCAGGATGAAAATGCTGAAGGAGATGATCGTCTTCATGGATCCGGGCAGGAACATGGCGCCGACGCTGTCGGCCACGCCGATGATCAGGCCGCCTACGAAGGCGCTCCCCCCCCCCCCCCCCCCTGCCCCCCCCCCCGCCTCCTCCCTCCCTCTTCCTCCCCTCCACGTCCCCGAGAAGTTGAGCCCGCAGCGGGGTGGCCAAGACCCGTAGTCCGGCGACCAGAAACAGTCGCCGAGGTTTTCCAGGAAAAGCCTTATTCCACCGAAGCGGTGTTGTCGTGCAGAGGCGATGGTCCTGGCGGAACTCCCCGCGGCTTTGATGATGGCGGCCAGGTTTTCCATGGTCTGCTGCGACATCTGCTCGGCATTGGGCTGGACCCGAAAGGTGTAGCGGAATCCGCGCGTGGTCACCTCGTCGGCCACGGCCACGGAAATGACGAACGGCACCTCGAATTTCTCGGCGATCTGGGTGGCCACCAAGGTCACCGAAGACTGGTAACAACCGGTGATGGCCACGGCCCCGGCCTTGTAGAGGCGCTCAACCTCCCGGATCGCCACGTCGGGTTTGCCTTCCGAATCGGCCGCCAGAACCTTCAGTTTGGCCCCGCCCAGGCTCTTGATGCCTCCGGCTGCGTTGATCTCCTGAACCGCCAGGTTCAAACCGTCCTCCAGTTCCTTGCCGTCAAAGGCCAGGAAGCCGGACAGGGGATGAATGTGGCCGATGAGGACCTCTTGGGGCGCCGCCCGCAAAAGCGTGGGCAAACCCGTGGATACGAATGCCATGACTCCGACAGCCACAGCGAACGTCTTGATGAACCTGTGGCGGATCAAGCCCTTCTTTGCTCTTTGCTCGCTCATGTTTTCCCTCCCTCCTGTTGGTTGATCGAGAATGGGTTTATGCCTATGTGATGCGCCGCGACGCTTGCTCCCGGCTCAGAGGGCCTCGGCCGCATCTTGCCCCGCCAGTTTACCCAGGGTCAGGGCCGCCAGAAGCCCATTTGCCGACAGGTACCCCTCCCCTCCCCGGCCCGACAGCCCCACCGCCGTTCCCCCCCCGGCGTATAGATTGGGGGCTGGGCTGCCGTCCGCTCTGAGCACCCTGGCGCGTGGATCGACCTTTATGCCGCCCTGGGTGTGAAACAGGGCCCCCGTGACCTGCACGCCGTAGAGGGGCGGAGACAGGGGCTGGGGCACCCGGCGGCCCAGGGGATCGGCAGACCGGCCTGCGGCGGCGGACTGAAATGCCTCGTGGGTCGCCCTCAGCACGCCGGCGTCCAGCCGGAATCCTGCGGCCAGGGCCTTTAGGGTTTCAAACTTTTTGATGGCGCCCATCTCCCGGCACTGACCGAAGTCTTCGAAATCCTTGACTTGGTCATGAATCCGCTGGTCGAATATCTCCACCGCCACCGCGTGTGGCTGGGCCAGGACGTCCAAGGCATGCTCGGAGTAGCCGTGGTCCTCATTGACGAAACGTCTGCCATCCAGGTTCACCTGGTAGCCCCCCAGGCTGATCACCGCCCAGGTTAGCAGGGTGCCCTGGGGATGGGCCACCGAACCGTGGGCCTGGTAGGCGCTCATGCACGAAAGCTCCGCACCCAAGGCAGCGCCCCACCGGATGCCCTCGCCCGTGTTGCCCTCGTGGCCGAAATAATAGGCTTCAGCCATCTCGGGAATGTACTGGGCCACCATCTCTCGGTTGGCACCAAAACCATTCAAGGCTAAGATGGTCTTCCTCGCCCGGGCACGGTTCAACCCAACCCCCTGGATGTCTGCTTCTGCCCCCAGAACCGCCCCGTCGCCGATGGCCGCAATGATTCTTTTGGCAGGTGCCCGGTAGGCGATGTCGAGATTGCCGAGCCGCTCCGCGGCGGCGAGCAGCCGGGCGACAAGCCAAGTGCCCTTGGTCGTCTTGGGCGCGTGGATGCGAAGGCGGGAGTGTCCAGGATACAGAAAATGAGTTACCAATTCCAACCGTATTCCCAGGTGCTCCGCCAGCCAGTCGACCACGCGGCTGGACTCCTGGGCCACGATCCGGGTCAGAACCGGATCAGATTGGTTGTGGTTCTTCGCCAGGATGTCCGCCGCCATGCGCTCGACCGAATCGTCGATGCCGGCTGCAATCTGGACCTTTGAACAGGCCGCCGGGAACATGCCCTGGGAGAGGGAAGTATTGCCCCCCGCGCGGCTGTCCTTTTCAAGAATCAACACCCGCGCGCCACGCTCGGCAGCGGCCAGCCCGGCCACAAGCCCACACCCGCCGCAGCCGATCACGAGAACATCGACCTCAACATCCCAGTCGACGGCCTCGGGCCCCTGGACCCAAAGGATGAGATCTTCGTTCTCCAATGCTCCTTTGCCTGTCTTCGCCTCTGCCGACCCGGGGCTGGGAATCAGAGCTCAATCTCTTCCGTCTCGCAGACCACATAGAAACGGAAGGCCGTCCGGCCATCCGGGCCACGCTCCACCGGAACGGGGTTGCGCCTGCGCCATTCGGCTGCACTTTCAAAGGCTTCCATGGAGTCATAATGCAATTCAGCAATCCGGTAGAAGGTTTCTCCCTCCCGCACCTTGCCCTTGACCGTGTTCAAGACGACCTTGCGCAGCCCGGGAATTCTTGCGAGATCCGGGAGGTGGACCTCTCGCAGCCAGCGCTCATAGGCTTCCGCGGAGATCCCCGGTTCGATATCGTAGCCGAGTATAGCCTTGACCATCAGAGGCTCATGCTGGAAAGGGTGGAAGCCCGGTCGTCCGGAAACGCGGGGAGGGCAATTCGACGGTCTTGGGCCGCCAATACCCGCACGAACGCCGGCCCACTGCGAACCGAAAATCTTCTCACCGGCCCGATTTGTGCTATTGTTATAACCTTTAGATCTGGAAGTCAAAGGCTTTTTCCGCCATTCCGTTCCTCGCGGCAGTCACCGTCAGGGATCACCCGATTTCGGGCCTGCAAGGCAGCCATCAGGTCCGACCGCGCGGCGGGAGACCGTGGCTGCCAGCGAAGGCCGGTGCCAGGGCAGACACAGGGCGCCCGCCGGGCGTTGCAGCAGATGGAGTCAGGGCAATTTTCTTGACAACTTGGCCAGAAAATCCTACGGTGAGGGACAATCTCTTGGAGGAGAAAACAGATGGAAACCGTCAGCGTGGGAGAGCTGAAGGCCAGACTTTCCGAAATCCTGGACAAGGTTAAGAGGGGCGAAGAGATCGTCATCAGTTATGGGAAAAAGCATACGAAGGTTGCGATCTTACTGCCCTACGAACGTCACGCGACGCAAAAAGAAAGAACGCTCGGCCTGCTGAAACATCGGGGAAGTTGCATCATTCATGAGGACTTCAAGATGAGTGATGAGGCGATGCTGCTGGCATGAGGTGCTTGCTTGACACTCACAGCTTTCTTTGGGCCGCATTCAGTCCGGAACAGCTGAGCCCAGCGGCTGCGCAATGCATCCGCGATCTCGACAACGAAATACTCGTCAGCGTGATCACGTTCTGGGAGATCTCCTTGAAGCACGCCTTGGGAAAGCTTGATCTGACCGGCGTTACCCCCGATGAATTACCGGAAGTCGCATCGCAAATGGGCGTGCAGATCATCGGGTTGACCGCACAGGAGGCGGCCGGGTTCCATCATCTGCCGCGACTCGCCCACAAGGATCCCTTTGACCGCCTAATTATCTGGCAAGCCATCCAGCGTCGGAACCGTTTGATCTCGAGGGACCGCTCCTTCAAAGAATACCGGGCATCGGGACTTAAACTGCTTTGGTAGTGGGTGACAAGGAAAACACCCTCTTGGCATCCGATCCTGATTGGCCGTCCGTCAGGCTCGGTATCGAACTGAATCATGTCGCCGCTTACCGCCTGACCTCTGGGAACCTCGCCCTGGAGGCGGGTGATGCCGGCAGGCTACGCCTGGTCCTGCCCTCAGAGCCCCAGCAGCCGGGCCGCGTTGGCGCCCAGGATGTTGTCCCGCGCTTCCTGGGAAAGGGGCAGTCGCCGGATGGCGGCGATGTTGGCGGCGATACTGGTCAGGGCCGGCCAGTCGCTGCCGAAGAAGACCTTGTGGGCCAGTTTCTCGAGCTCCGGGAAGTAGTCCAGCAGCTTGTGGGGCGGCAGGCCGGTGATGTCCAGGTGCACGTTGCGGTGGAGCCTGGCCAGGAAGAAGGCCCGATCGTACCAGAACCCCCGCCCGGCATGGCACATGATGATGGTGAGCGCCGGGAAATCCACGGCCACGTCGTCCAGGTGGATGGGGTCCCCGTACTTGAGGCGCGCCCCGGGGAAGGTCGAAGAACCGGTGTGGAACATGACCGGCAGGCCCATCCCCTGGGCCGCGGCATAGACCGGGTAGAGGCGCCGGTCGTTGGGATAGAAACCCTGGTAGACGGGGTAGATCTTGAGACCCCGGTGGCCGGACTCCACACAGCGCCGGATTTCCTCCACCGGCTCCCGGGTGACGAAGGGGTTCACGTTGGCAACCGGGATCAGCCGCGGGCTGGCGCGGCAGAATTCGGCCACCCGCCCGTTCGGGCTCGTGCCGGTGATCAGCGGGTTGGTCTCCGCCAGGCACACGGCATAGTCGATCCCCTGCTCGTCCAGGTAGCCCAGCAGGCTCTCCGGGCTTTCCAGGGTGCGGTCCAGGTAGGCGCCCGGCTCCTCTCCGAGGCCGGGCCGCAGCCACTCCATGAACCACGGCGCGTATTCCTCGCTGCGGGTGATGTGGATGTGGAAATCGACGATGGGCAAGAAAAACGCCCTTGGGGATCAGGCACAGGGTGCAAGGCGTCAAGGGAATGCACAGATCATCCGCTCTATGCCCTATGCCCCATGCTCTCTGCTCGATGCCCTTGAGCCTTGAGCCTTGGGCCTTGGGCCTTGCCGCTCGGCCGCAGGCCGGCTTAGACCCACGGACGGGCCTTCCTCAACCAGAATTCCTTTTCCTTCTCCCGCCAGTCAGGGCCGCCGAACTTGCGGTCATAGAACCCGGCCAGCCGGTCGAACCACCTCTCCCAGGGGTTCTTCTTCTTCTCCACGGCCTCGATGACGTCCGCCAGGAATACGTCGATCCGGTTGATCTCGTCCTTGGGGGCGTAGTAGGCCGCCCCCTCTTCGGCCGACCGCTTCAGGTTTTCCTCGGACAGGCCGTGCGCCGTGAGCATCAGGGCCGGGATCTTGTGCTTCCCGGCGATTTCCAGCAGCTCGAAGCCTTTCACCCCCATGATGTCGAGCACGGCCGCATCGTAGTCGTTCGTCTCCAGCAGCCCTCTTGGCCTCCTCGAACGACAAGGCCGTGTCAATCTTGCACACCTCCAGCAGCTCCGCCAGGGTGTCGAGCACATCCTGCTCATCGTCCACGATGAGCACCCGCTTGCCTTTGATGACCTTTCTGGGATCCATCGGGTATCCTCCGCATTCAGGGGTTATTTTCCTTTGAATACCGGCTTCCTTCTTTCCATAAAGGCTTGGAAGGCCTCCATCAGGTCCTCCGAAGGCAATTGGGCGGCATTCATCTGGGCCACGTAGGCGAGTCCGGGGTACACACCCTGGTCCCGGCTGACCAGCGAGACGTCCTTGATGCCCTGCACGGTCAACGGGGGCAGCTCCGAGATCTGGCGGGCCAGCTCAGCCGCCTCCCGATGGAGTTCCTCCCGGCTCTCACAGAGCCGGGTGATGAATCCCATCCGCAAGGCCTCCTCGGCGCTGAAGTCCCGGCCCGTGAGCGCCAGTTCCCGGAACCAGCCCTGTCCGATGATGGCGGGCAGCCGCTGCAGGGTCCCCAGGTCCGGGATGATGGCCATCCGGGTCTCGCGAATGGAAAAGAGCGCGTCCCGGCTGGCCATCCGGATATCGCAGGCACACAGCAGGTCCACACCGCCGCCGATGCAGTGGCCGTGTACGGCCGCGATCACCGGTTTGCGGCAGCGCTCGACCGCACTGAAGCTCTCCTGGAAGGAAAGGATGTGGTGCTTGAGCGCTTCGCGGAAATCCGCGCCGTTCCCCTGGACCATGGAGCTCAGATCCATCAGGTCGATGCCGGCGGTGAAGCTGCGGCCTTCGGCCTTCAGGCCGACGACCCGGACTTCGGGGTCCCCGTCCGCCTGCTCGAAAAACTCCCGGACCTCGCTGAAAAACGCCCGCGTCATGGCGTTCAGCTTCTCCGGCCGGTCGAACGTCAACCAGCTCACCGAACCTTCTCTTTCCCTTCGAAAGGGGCTTTCCGGCTCCATTTTCCGACTCCTCATCCTGCCCGGCGCCCGGCGATCTCCGTAATCCGGGTCCTGATCATCCTGCCCCCCGCCGCCGTCCGTCTCCCGCGGCAGTCGAGTTCAGGCACCTGCCTGCGCTTTCCTCAGCACGCTCAGCGGGATCAGGGTCTTGCCCCGCTGCTCGGCCAGTTGCATCATGGTCTCCTGCGCGCTGGCCGGCGGCTGTCGCCGCTCCGCATCCGGCTTCAGCGTCAGGCTCACCGCCTCGCTCGGGCAGGTGGTGACACACAGCCCGCAGCCGATGCAGCGCAGGTTGTCCACCAGGGCGAAATCACTCTCCCCCACGCGGATCGCCTCCATCTGACAGCGTTCCTCGCAGGTCCCGCACGCCGAGCAGAGGTCCGGATCCACCACCGCCCGGTAGTTGGACACCACCATCTCGGCCGGCCGCGGGTGTTTCTTGAGCGCCCGCAGCATGCCGCAGCAGTCTCCGCAGCAGTTGCACAGGCCGCCGGGGTTCTGGGCGTTGAAAGGTTGCGGCACCAGCCCGGCCTCCTCGCACTGATCCAGGATCCGCAGGGCCTCCGGCCGTTCAATCCAGCGTCCCATACCGCGCTCCACATAGTATTCGGCATGGGAGCCGAACATGAAACAGACTTCCAGCGGGCTGTCGCAGGCCTGCTCCAGCAGGCCCTGCTGCACCCGGCAGATGCATCGGGCGACCGCGATGCGGTCCTTGGAATCCACGATCGCCCGCAGGTCCTCGTAGGGCGCCACCGGCCAGGCGGGGTTGAGGGAGCGGCCGACGGGAACGGTCCGCATGGGAACGGTCTGCTGGCTCACCTGGCCGGCGTATGCCTCCTCCAGGTACTGGTCCATCCATGCGGCCAGCTCGCGGTCCAGGGTGGGCAGCTGATACTCGTAGATCCCCACCACGTAGGGGGCCGCCGCATACCGCCGCCCGTCCCCTTTCCGCAGCCGGAACACCAGGCCCTTATCGGCCATCCGGGCGAGCAGCTGCGAGACCCGGCTAGGGTCCTGGCCGGTGCGCTGGGCCGCGGCCTCCGGCGTTTCCAGCAGCATGCTGAGCTCCAGGTACATCCGGGCCTCCTCAGCCGTGAAGAGCCGCTTCAGGATCTTCATCTCCACCCCCGAAGCGGTCTCCGGGAAACCGACCGAGTATTGGTCCAACTGCTCCCGCAACCGGGCGTACACGTCCTGACTCATGATTCCGTTCTCCCTTCCGGGGCTTTTCACGGCGCCGGCACGGGTGCGTCGGCCCCGAACCCCGATCGCCGTGGGTTTCAGGGAGTATAGGTAGCCGGACGCGCGGGTGTCAAGAATTCCGGAACTGCCCCGCCTCTAAGCTCCCGCCTTTACACTGCCCTTGCTCTCCCCTATACTGCAGCGCCGGGGGCACGAATCGGGCCTTTACCCGGATTCCCGGGAAGAGGGCTTCAGCGAAAGAGGAACCATGCCTGAAAGGATCGTCATCATCGGCGGCGTCGCCGCCGGAGCCTCGGCGGCAGCCAAGGCGCGGCGGACCAGCGAGAGCGCACCCATCACGCTGGTCGAACGGGGGCCCGACATCTCCTTCGCCAACTGCGGCCTGCCTTATTACCTGGGGGGCGTCATCGACAAGCGCGCGGCGCTGCTGGTCTACACGCCCGAGCGCTTCGCGGCGCGCTTTCAGGTGGAGCTGCGGCTGCGAACCGAGGCCCGGCGGATCGACGCCCGCAACCGCCGCGTGTTGGTCTCAGGCCCTGCCGGAGAAGAGAACCTGGCTCTACGACAAGCTGATCCTGGCAACCGGGGCCCGGCCGGCCGTGCCGCCCATCCCGGGCCTCGCCGAGGTGCGCTCCTTCCCGGTGCGCACGGTTCCCGACGTGGACGCCATCAAGGAACACATCGCCCGGCAGGCGCCCCGGACGGCCGTGATCATCGGCGGGGGATATATCGGCGTCGAGCTGGCCGAGGCCCTCGTCCACTGCGGGCTCCGGACCTCGGTGGTGGAGGCCGAGCAGAGGATCCTGCCCGGGTTCCCGGCAGAAATGACCCTCAATATCGGGCGCGCCATGAAAAAGGCGGGGGTCCAGGTGCTCACCGACGCACTCGTCACCCGCATTGCCGGGGAAGACGGCATTGCCCGGCTCACGTTGCGCGGGGGTCAATCGCTGGCAGCGGACATGCTTTTTCTGGCCACCGGCGTAACCCCCGATGCGGCCCTGGCCCAGGACGCAGGGCTCAGCCTGGGGGAATGGGGCGGAGTGCTTGTCAATGAGCGGATGGAAACCTCGCTGCCGGACATTTTCGCTGCCGGCGACCTGGTGGAAAAGAAAGACCGGCTGACCGGGAAACACCGGCTGCTGGCGCTCGCTGGACCGGCCAACCGCGAAGGACGGGTAGCCGGGTGCAATGCGGCCGGCGGCGACATGCGCTTTCCCGGCGTCATCGGAACCGCTATCGTGGGCTTCGGGGAGCAGTGCGCTGCGCGCACCGGATTGAGCCTGGAAGAGGCCCGGGCCGCCGGTTTTGACGCCGCCTGCACGTTCACCGAAAACGCCCACCACGCCGACTACTACCCCAATGCGCGCTACATCTTTCTCCAGCTGGTCTATGAGAAAAGCTCGGGTCGGGTCCTGGGGGCCGCTGGCTCCGGGTCCCGCGGGGTTGCGCGGCGAATCGATGTTCTGGCCACGGCCATCCAGGCCGGATTGGGAGTCCGCGACCTGGAGGATCTGGAACTCTGTTACGCGCCGCCCTACGGCGCGGCCAAAGACAGCGTCAACATGGCCGGCTTCGTGGCCTCCAACCAGCTGCGCGGGACGGGGTTCGGGATCACGCCCCGGGAATTCCTCTTTCAGCCCGGCCAGGGCGTCCCCCGGACCCTGCTGGATGTGCGCAGCCCGGCGGAATTCCGCGCCGGCGCCTTGGAAGGCGCCGTGCACATCCCCATTGACGAACTGCGCGGCCGCCTCGGGGAACTGGATCCCGGCCGCCCGGTGGAAGTGTACTGCGCGGTGGGCTACCGTGGCTATCTGGCCGCCCGCATCCTGCGCCAGCACGGATTCGAAGCCACCAACATCATGGGCGGAATTTTCGCCGTCCGGCGCTTTCAAGCCCTCCGGTAGCATGCCGCTGATCCGCGCCCTCACCCTGGATGCCTACGGCACCCTCCTGCACCTGGACCGGCCCTTCGAGCGGCTGGCGGAAGAACTTCGCAAGCTGGGGGCCCCGGTTCCCCGGGATATCGTCATCCGGGCCTTTCAGGCCGAGATCGGTCACTACCGGGCCCATCACCTCGAGGGCCGCGATCCCGACTCTCTCCTCGCCCTGCGCCGGCGCTGCGCCGGAGTCCTTTTCGACAGCCTGGCGGAATCCGGCTGGGCGGTGGAGGTTCCGGGGCCGGTGAAACTCGCGGCCCTGATGAACTCCATCCGGTTCCGCCTCTACGAAGATGTCCCCGCGCTCCTGGACTGGTGCTCCGGCCGGCGGCTGCCCGTGGGCGTCGTGTCCAACTGGGACCACTCGCTGGCCGGGCTCCTGGGGGAACTCTGCGGCGCCACCGCTTTCCGGTGCATCATCGTTTCAGCCGGGGCGGGCGTGGCCAAGCCGGATCCCGCCATTTACCGGGCGGCGGCCCGCAGCCTGCAGCTCGCCCCGCAGGACATCCTGCACATCGGTGATGAGCCGGAGAACGATCTTCGCGCCGCCCGGAACGCGGGCTTTCAGGGTGTGCTGCTCGACCGCCGGCCGGCGCGGTCCTCCGACGCAGCGACCATCGGCTCCCTTGCCGCCGTCCCCGGAATCCTCGCCGGGCAGGAGGGCTGAGCGGAGCCTTCCCGGTGGCCGCCGGAGAGGCGGGAATTCTCTAATTGACGCTCGCCAGCCCCAGTTCGAACGCTTTGAGGTTGCTCTCCAGAAAAGACTTGCGGGTGGAGGTGGACAGGACGCGTTTCATGGTGTCCGCATCCACCGGCACCGCCTGGGCGGCAATGAGCGCTCCCAGCATGACCATGTTCAGGGTCAGCCGGTTGCCCGCCTCCTCGGCCCTGGCGGTGGCGTCAAAGGCGATGAGCCGGCGCACCTTCCGGCCGATGAGATCCAGGATCTTCTCCACAGGCGGGTAAACGCCCTGACCCACGGACACGGTGAAGGGCGGCAGCGGCCGCGTGTTGGCGATGACCACCGAGTCCGGGTTGCACTTGTTCATGGCCCGCAAGGTCTCCATGGGTTCGAAACCCACCAGGACATCCGCCTCGGAAGGGGACACGATGGGGCTGGTCACCTCTCCCATCAGGACGGCAGACTCTACAATGCCGCCCCGCTGGGCCATGCCGTGGATCTCGCTGACCACAGCCGGGATGCCCAGGGACAAGGCCGCCTCGCCCAAAAGACGGGTGGCCAAGAGGTTTCCCTGGCCGCCTACTCCGATGAACACGAGTCTCCGTGTTTCCATGATCGCCTCCAATTAGTCCTTCACCGGCAGGATTGCGTTCTCGGGACAGATCTGGGCGCACAGGGTGCAGCCGATGCACAGATCCCGGTTGATCTCCACCCGCTCCTCTTCCAGGTAGATGGCCGGACAGCCCAGCTTGTTGATGCAGTCCCGGTGGTTCTGGCACTTGTCCTGGTTGACCTTGAACGGCCGGGCTTTCTTGAGCTGGCCGGTGGCCCTGGCAAAGAGCGGGCAGAACTCCTGGGAGATCACCACGGAGATGCCGTCATAGTCATGGGCCGCCTGCACCGCCTCGATGGTCTTTTTCACTTTGAAGGGCTGCACCACGTGGACGTCCTTCACTCCGCAGCCCCGCACCAGGGCCTCCAGATCGACCCGGGTGCGCTGGATCCCCATGGGCTCGGTGTTGACCCCCGGATGCGGCTGGTGGCCGGTCATGGCGGTGGTCCCGTTGTCCAGGATGACCAGGGTGAACTTGTGGTTGTTGTGCACGCCGTTGATCAGGCCCGTGATGCCGGAATGAAAAAAGGTGGAATCCCCGATGAAGGAGACCACCTTCTGGTCGGTAGCCCGGGAGAATCCGCACGAGGAGCTGACCGAGGAGCCCATGCAGATGACAAAATCCGCCATGGAGATCGGCGGCAGCAGGCCCAGGGTGTAGCAGCCGATGTCGGTGGGGTTGATGGCCTCCGTGCCGAAGACCTCCTTGACCGCATAGTAGGTAGCCCGGTGGGGACATCCGGCGCACAGGTTGGGCGGCCGGCCGGGCAGCGCCGGCAGATCGGAGAGTTCCAGCACGGCCGGAGCCTGGTATGGCACCCCGAAGTACTCGGCCACGGCCCTGCGCACCATCCCGGGATCGTACTCGAAAAGCCGCGACAGCCCGCCCACGCCCTTGCCCCGGATGGGGATCGGTGATCCCGTTTTCCTGGGCCAAGGCCTTCAGCTCGGTTTCCATCACCGGTTCCAGTTCCTCCACCACCAGGACCTTTTCCACTTGCTTCAGGAAGCGGGTGCAGAGGCCGGGCGGCAGCGGGTGGGAGAAACCTAGCTTGAGCACGCTCACCCGCTCGGACAGGCCCAGGTCATCGGACGGCGTCGCTGACGTAATTGAAGCTCACGCCGTTGGCCACGATGCCCCATGTTCCCTGGCCGATGATCCGGTTCTCCGGCCAGCTCTCCGACTGCGCCACGAGCTTGTCGTACCTTCTGCAGCAGCAGCTTGTGCAGATTGCGGGCCACCGCCGGCACGGCCACGTAGTGAAAGGGATTCTTCTGGAAAACGGCTCTCTGTCTTGACCGGGTCCGAGTTTTCCCAGTTTCACCGGGTCCGCGGATATGGTTCAGCCGGGTGGTGGTTCTCAGCAGCACCGGCAGCTTGCAGCGTCTCGGAAAGCTCGAAGGCCGCGGACGGTGACATTCCTTCATTTCCTGGGTGTTGGTGGGTTCCAGCATGGGCAGGCCGGACAGTCGGGCGTAGTAGCGGTTGTCCTGCTCGTTCTGACTGGAAAACATCGACGGATCGTCCGCATTGACGATCACCATGCCCGCCCTTGACGCCCACGTAGGCCAGGGTCATCAGCGGATCGGCGGCCACGTTCAGACCCACGTGCTTCATGGTCACCATGGTGCGCACGCCGGCCACCGCCGCCGCGGCCCCCACTTCCAGGGCGACCTTTTCGTTGGTCGAGTACTCGAAATAGAGGCTCGGTCTCCTGGCTGATCCTGAAAAACTGCTCCGGAATTTCCGAGGAAGGGGTTCCCGGATAGCAGGTGGCGAAAGACACCCCGGCTTCCAGCGCCCCGCGCGCAATGGCCTCGTTGCCCAAGAGCAGCATCTCTTTTCCCGGTTGATCCGTGAGTAACTTGTGCATCGCTTTCTCCCCAAATGTGGTTTTCGGTTCTTTCGGCGCCGGAGCCTCAGAGGCTGAAGCTCTCAGCCCTGCCGGCGTATTTCCGGCGCAGCTTGGGTTTTTCGATCTTTCCGGTCGGGTTGCGCGGCACGTCGTCGAAGAAGACCGCGCGGGGCCGCTTGTAGCGCGGCAGTCCTTCGCAGATACGGTCAGCAGCTCGGCCTCGCTCAGGTCCTGGCCCGGTTTGACCTTCACCACCGCGGCCACGATCTCACCCAGGCGTTCATCGGGGATTCCGATCACCGCCGCGTCCTGGACCTTGTCGATTTTCCATCAGAAATTCCTCGATCTCCACCGGAAAGATGTTCTCGCCGCCGGTGATGATGACATCCTTTTTCCGGTCCACCAGCCAGATGAAACCGTCTTCATCCATCCGCGCCATGTCGCCGGTGAGCAGCCAGCCGTCGATGAGGGTGTTGCGGGTGGCCTCTTCGTTGCGGTAGTAGCCCTTCATCACGCCCGGCTCCTTGACCATCAGCTCCCCGGGCTGGCCCCGCGGCACGTCCCGGAGTTCCCCGTCCACCACCCTGCACTCCCAGTCAAAGCCGGGAAGGCCGATGGCGCCCACCTTGTGCAGGTTTTCCATGCCCAGATGGACGCACCCCGGACCGGTGCTCTCGCTCAGGCCGTAGTTGGTGTCGTAGTCATGGTGCGGGAACACCTTCTTCCAGTTTCTCACCAGGCTCGGCGGCACCGGCTGGGCCCCGATATGCATCAGCCGCCATTGATCCAGGCGGTAATCCTGCAGCTTGACCTCCCCGGTCTCGATGGCCACCAGGATGTCCTGGGCCCACGGCACCAGCAGCCAGACGATGGTCACCTGCTCCTCGGACACGGCCTCCAGGATCCAGGCCGGTTTGATTCCCTTCAGGATCACGGCCTTGGCCCCCACGATGAAGTTGCCGAACCAGTGCATCTTGGCGCCCGTGTGATAGAGGGGCGGGATACAGAGAAAATTGTCGCGATGGGTCTGGTTGTGGTGGCGGTTTTCGAGGATGCAGGCAAATTCCAGGTTGCGCTGGGTCAGCAGGATCGGTTTGGGTTTGCCGGTCGTGCCGGAAGTGAAATACAGCGCCGCCTCGTCCAGCAGCCCGATGGGCACCTGCGGGTCGCCGGTCGGGGCACCTTCCAGATAGCTGTCGTAGGCTGCGGCATAGGCCGGCTTGAGTTCCTCCGGACCCACAAAGACGTAGTCCCGGACCGTGGGCAGCGAATCCCGGACCTTGTCGATCCGCTCCACGAACTCCTCACCGAAAACCATGGCCTTGGCCTCGGCGATCTCCGCGCAATAGCGGATGTCCTCGGCCGGGAAACGGAAATTCAGAGGTACGGCCCAGGCGCCGGTCCGCAAAATACCGAAATACACCGGCAGCCACTCCAGGCAGTTCATCATCAGGTGGACGACCTTGTCCCCCCTGCCGATGCCGCGCGCCCGGAGGGCATTGGCCACCCGGTTGCTCTCCTGATCGAAATCCTGCCAGGTGAGGGTCCGGCGGCGGTTCCTGGCCGGTTCGCGTTCGATCAGCGCGGTTTCTTCACCGTACATTCTGCCGTTGCGCGCCAGGATCTCGGTGATCAGCATGGAAGCGCCTCCGCGGGAGCTACATTCTAGCTACGGTGACGATAGAGGCTCTCTCTGCGGCTGTCAACCGATAACGGAACCCGGCGCAGCAGCCCACAGGCGCCTCAAAGTCGGGCCTTGGCCATGTCCAGGAAAGGCGAGGCGGGGTATTTCTCGACGAACTGTTTCAGGGTCTCGGTGGCTTTTTCGGGCTGGTTGTCCAGCCGATAGATTCGCGCCAGGCTCCAGAGAGCATCCTCCTTGAAGACCTCAGTGGAACCCTGAAGGATGAGGTTCAGTATGTCGGCGGCGGTCTTGTACTCGCCCTTGACCTCGTAGCAGGCTGCCAGGGCCAAACGGGCCAACGACCCATATTGCACCTCGTCGCCGACTTCTGCCAGGAACTTGCGGTATTCGGCAATGGCCTCGTCGTTGCGCCCCTCGCGGAAGCGGATGTATCCGAGCTGCGGCAAGGCGAGCCGGGAAGCTTTGGACAGGCTGTAGTCCTCGATCACCTTGCGGAACTGGGCCTCGAGGTCTTTCCATTCCTCCGCCGCCGGGTCGGAGGGCCGTTTTTCGCGCAGGGCCTGGTAGGCTTTGTTGTACGCCTCCTGGCCCCGCTGGTTCACATGGCGCAGGTAGGTGTTGACGCCCAGATAGACGACGGCCAGCGCACCCAGGCCCAAGAGCACATAGTTGATTTGGCGGCGGCGGGCGTTCAGGAACTCAAACGCCCGTCCTGACAGGGTCAGAAACTCGTCCGGGCCCTTCAGCAGTTCCTTGCGGGTGGTTTTCTTTTTTGCCATGCCTGGTATCCTCGAAAGTCGGCCTCCTGAAATCCGGTGGAAACGGGTTTGTTAGCAAAATCCCCGGGTTCCGTCAAGGCAAAAGAGTCCTTGTCATTTGCGCCGCCAGGCTCGATAATCCCGCCCGAACCCTGACCCCGCTGGAGGCGCTTGGCCCGTGAGCCTGCTGGATCGTTTCCTGGCGTATCTCGATTCCCTGCCGGACCCCCTGCTCTACCTCGGGCTCGGCCTGAGCGCTTTTGTGGAAAATCTCTTTCCACCCATCCCGGGAGACACCATCACGGTCTTCGGAGCGTTTCTGGTGGGCACCCGGCGGCTCGATTTCCTGGGGGTCTATCTGGCCACAACCCTCGGCAGCCTGCTGGGCTTTCTGTGTCTCTTCCGGATCGGGGCTCTCCTGGGCAGACGTTTCTTCCTGGAAAGGGATCTGTGGTTTCTCAAAGCCCGCGACATCCTGCGGGCCGAGCAGTGGTTCCTGCGCCACGGCCAGCTGATCGTGGCCCTGAACCGCTATCTGCCCGGTGCCCGTTCCGTAATCTCCCTGGCGGCCGGGCTGTCCGGACTGCGGGCTTATCGGGTCGGCCTGCTGGCCCTGGTGAGCGCCGGCAGCTGGAACCTGATCTGGATCTGGATCGGTTTCACCCTGGGCGATCACTGGGAGACGGTGAGACCCCGGCTGGAGCAGATCTTCACCCGCTACAACACCGCCATCCTGCTCTTCTTCGGCGCCGCCGTCCTGCTCTACGGCCTGCGCTTGCTGCGCCGCCGGAACCGCTGATGCGGGGCGCCGGAAAAGCGTTTCAGGCCTCCGCCGTTTCCCGGCCGATCCATTCCAGGAAGGCCGGATTCCCCCCGCAGACCGGCAGGCTCACCACGCAGGGGCAGTCGTAGCTGTGGCGGGCCAGCACCGCCTCGGTCAGCGGCCGGACCAGGGCTTTCCGGGTCTTGGCGATCAGCACCACCTCCCGGTCCTCCTGGATGTCCCCCTCCCAGCGGTACAGGGACTGCATGCCTTCGATGATGTTCACGCAGGCGGCCAGGTGCCGGGAGACCAGCTCCCGGCCGATGCCGCGCGCCTCCTCCACGCTGGCCGCGGTCATGTACACCAGACACAGATTCTCTTCGCCCATCTCCCCCTCTTCGGTCTATTCGGTCTTTTCGGTCTCTTCAGTCTATTCGGTCTATTCGGTCTATTCCGTCGCTTTCGTCGCTTTCGTCGCTTTCGTGCCCGCAGCTTTCCGCCCGCCCCCGACCCGCGGCTTTTTCGCATTTCGCATTTCCAATTTCGCCTTTCCCTCCCGCCTATCTCGTCTGTTTCGTTCTTTTCGTCCTTTTCGTGCGGCCCCCCGGCCGCCGGATTCCACCTTCTGCACTCCCCTTGAGCCTCGTGTCTTGTCCCTTGCGCCCGCCTGACGCCTCAAGCCTGACGCCTGACGCCCGCTTTGTTTCCGCCTTCCGCATTTCGAATTTCGAATTCTCCTTCTGCATTCCGTTCAAGATCTTCTCCGGCGTGATCGGCAGGTCCCTGCAGCGGTAGCCGGTCGCCTGGTAGACCGCTTCGGCAATGGCCGGCGCGGTGGGCGAAGCCAGGCCTTCGCCGGCCTCCTTGGCGCCCATGGGTCCTTCCGGCTCGTAGGTTTCCACGCACACCGCCTCCCCGGGCGGCATGTCCAGGGCGCTCAGGATCTTGTAGTCCAGGAAAGTGGTGTTCAGCGTCCGCCCGCCCTCCATGGCGAACTGCTCCGCAAGGGCGTAGCCGAGCCCCATGTGGATCGAGCCCTCCAGCTGCCCCTCCACCGCCCGGGGGTTGATCACCGTGCCGCAGTCGTGGGCGGTCCACATCTTGCTGGACCTGCACCAGGCCGGTCTCCCGGTCCACCCCCACCTCCGCCACCTGGGCGCCGAAACTGAAAGCCGGCGTGACCAGCCCCTTGTCCCGCGGGGTGTAGTAGCCCTTGGCGGTCAGCGGCCGGCCGCGGTCGGCTTTCTGGACCATGGCCACGGCCTCACCAAAAGACACTCCGCGGTCGGGCCGCCCTTTGACCTGCACCCGGCCGTCGCGGCATTCCATTTCGTAGATCACGTTCAGGTTGAAGCGCGCCGAGAGCGCGCCGAAGAGCTGTTCCTTGATCGCCCGCGCGGCCTGGATCACGGCGTTGCCGTTCATGAGCGTCAGGCGGCTCCCCCAGGCCCCGAGATCGGCCTGCGGCGTCATGGCCGTGTCGGCGGCGGTGATCCGGATGTCCTCCATCCGCAGGCCCAGCTCCTCGGCCAGGATCTGCTTGAGCACCGTGTCCGTGCCCTGCCCGATATCGGCGGCCATGGTCAGCAGGTGGGCCGTACCGTCGGAGAAGACCCGGACCTCGGCGGCCGAGAAAGGGTACTGGGTGTTGAACCAGTTGAAGACCCCGCCGGAGATGAAACTGTAGCAGCCGACGCCGAGGCCGGTCCCCTTCCCCAGCCGCTTGCGCCTGGACTTCCAGCGGCTCAACCGGGCCACTTCCTCCAAGGATTCCACGAACCCGCAGCTGGAGATGGTGGCCACGTCCGGGATCTTGTCCCCGCTGCGCTGGGCGTTGCGGATGCGCAGGTCGATGGGGTCGATCCCCAGTTCCTCGGCCGCGCTGTTCATCTGGGTTTCGGTGGCGAAAAGGGCCTGGGGTGCACCGAAGCCGCGCATGGCGCTGGCCGGGGGTTTGTTCGTGTAGACATGCTGCCCGAGAAAACGGTAGTGCGGGTAACGGTAGAGCATGGCCCCGAAGTTGCCGCACAGAAAGGTGGCGGTGGGGCCCATGGCGTTGTAGGCCCCGCCCTCCAGCAGGATGCGGAGGTCCTTGGCCATCAGCGTTCCGTCTTTCCTGAAACCCACCTTAGAGGTGATCCGCATCGGGTGCCGCCGGCGCCCGCAGGCCAGCTCCTCCTCGCGGGTCAGCACGAATTTCACCGGCCGGCCTGTCCTGCGGGCCATGAAGGCGGCGCAGAACTCCCAGGGCCGGAGCTCCATCTTGCCTCCGAAACCGCCGCCCACGCAGGGCCGGACGATCCGGATGTCGTTCTCCCGCATGCCGAGCGTGCTGGCCAGCAGGCACTGCACGATGTAAGGCACCTGGGTGGAGGTCCACAGGGTGATGCGGCCGTCCGGCTCCATCCGGGCCACGGTCGCGCAAGGTTCCAGGTAGGCGTGGCTCACCGCGTGCAGGGTAAAGGTGTCTTCCCGCACGTAGTCGCTCTCGGCGAATCCCTGCTCCACGTCTCCGTACTGGATGCGGCGGTCGACGCTGATGTTGGTGGGCGAGCTCTCGTGGATCACCGGCGCCCCTTCGCGCAGGGCGGCGTCCAGCTCGAAAACCCCCGGCAGTTCCTCGTACTCGACCCGGATGAGATCCAGGGCCTCCTCGGCCGTGTCCCGGTCCACGGCCGCGACCGCGGCCACCTCGTCCCCGATGAAGCGCACTTTGTCCACCGCCAGCGGGTACTCGTCCTGGGTGGCGGGGAAGAGCCGCCAGTTGCCATACTTGATCTTTGGGGTGTCCTCTGCGGTGATCACGCATTTGACCCCCGGCAGGGCGGCGGCCCGGCTCACATCGATGTGCCGCACGCTGGCGTGCGCCAGCGGGCTGCGCAGGATCCGGCCGTGGAGCATGCCCGGCAGCTTGATGTCGTCGGTGTAGACGGCCGCGCCGGTGGCCTTGGCCCGGGCGTCGGTTCGGGGTACGCTCTTTCCCACTATGCTGAATTCTTTCATCTCGATCCTCTGCGCGCTAGGGGCGCTGCCTGGCGCGCCCAAAGGCCTCCGTCAGAGCCCTTTTGGTCAGCACCGCCACCATGCGGCGACGGTATTCGGCGCTGGCCCGCATGTCGGAGATCGGGCGGGCCTCCCCGGCGGCCTCCGCGCCGGCTTTTTCTGCCAGGGCCGGGGTCAGGGCCTTCCCGCGCAGTAGGTTCTCCGCCCGGGCGGCCCTGAGCGGAATCGGCGCCACCGCCCCCAGAAAGATGTTCACCGTCCGGCACCGGTTCCCCTGCAAGCCCAGCAGAACGTCCCACGCTGACCGCGGAGATGTCCACTTTCCCGCGGGCCGAGATGTGCTGGTAGGAAGTGCCGGAATGCGGCGGCGGCGGAGGGACCCGGACGGCGGTCACCATCTCGCCGGGCTCAAGAGCCGTCAGGCCCGGGCCCTTGAAGAAGGACTCCAGCGGCAGGCTGCGCTCCCGGCCCTTGCGGGCCAGCAGGAGCTCGGCCCCCAGGGCCAGCAGCGACGGGGCGTTGTCCGCCGAGGGGGCGGCGTTGCAGAGGTTGCCCACCACCGTGCCCATGTTACGGATCTGGACGTTGGCGGTCTCCCGAGCGGCGAGCGCCACTGCCGGGTAGCGCCGGCGGACCGCCGGGTGGGCGGCCACCTCCGCCAGCCGGGCCGCGGCACCGATGGTCAGGCCCTGATTGGCCTGAAAGGAAATCCTCTCGAGCCCCGGAATCCGCTTGAGCCCGATGACGGCGGCGGGCCTCAGCAGGCCGTGGCGGATCCTGATCATCAGGTCGGTGCCCCCGGCCAGCAGCCGGGCCTGCTCGCCCTTTTCAGCCAGCAGCTCCAGCGCCTCTTCCAGGCTGGCCGGTGCGAAGTAGTCGAATTTGACCGTGGACATGCAATCACCCCTGTTTTCCGGCAGCCGGTTTCATCATTCGGGCGGCGGCCGCGATGGCCTCGACGATCTTGTTGTACCCCGTGCAGCGGCAGAGGTTTCCCGACAGCGCCGCCCGGATCTCGTCTTCGGCGGGCGAGGGGTTGCGGCTCAGCAGGTACAGGGCCGAGAGCAGCATCCCCGGGCTGCAGAAGCCGCACTGGATGGCCCCCAGTTCCACGAAGGCCTGCTGAAGCGGGTGAAGCTCCTGGCCTGAGGGAGCCAGACCCTCGATCGTCAGGATCTCCTGGCCGTCGGCCTCCACGGCCAGGGTGAGGCACGAACTCACGCTGCGACCGTTCAGCAGCACCGTGCAGGCCCCGCAGTCGCCGGTGCCGCAGCCCAGCTTGGTCCCGGTGAGATTCAGGTCCTCCCGCAGCACCTCGTTCAGGGTGCGCCAGGGATCCACCGCCAACCGGTAGCGGTCTCCATTGACGTGGAGCGTGATCGGGTGCTTCATGGGTCGGTTGCTCCTCCCGCACGTCTTGGCGAACTCGAAGCGCGGCGGACCGCTGCTGCGAGATCTCAGAGAAGATGGATTTCCAGCTCCTTTTTCCCGGCCTGGGCCTGTGCGCCCGAGTCCTTCAGCATGCCGCGCGCCAGGATTTCGACGGCCAGCCCCCAGGTCTCCGGCAGATGCTGCCGGCGGCCCATGGCCGCCTTGCTGTTCTCCAGGTGGATGATGCCCAGAAAGGCGGTCCAGAACACTTCGGCCAGCGTCCTGGGGTCCCATTTCAGGAAAAGGCCCTTTTCCACCCCGAAGGCCATGAGCCGGCAAAGCAGCCCATAGTTGCGCGAGCCGGTGCGGTCCAGCATCAGCCGCAGCTCCTCCGGCAGACTCCGGATCATCTCGCCCTGGTGGAAGTAGAGGGTGGCGTTGAAGGTCACCGGGTCCTTGGCGTAGAATTTCTGGAAGCTCTCCCACAGCCGTTCCAGGAGTCGTTCCGGGCCCTCTTCCGCCAGCCGCCGCTCCAGGTCCTCCAGCAGGTCCCCGAAGAACTCGCTGTGGGCGGCGATGCCGTGGACAAAAATCTCGTCCTTGGTCCTGAAGTACAGGTAGAGGGTCGCCCGGCTCAGTTCCGCCCGCTCGGCGATCTTTTCCATGGTCGTGGCATGGTAGCCTTCCTCCCGGTAGACCTCCATGGCCGCCCGGATGATGGCCTCCCGGCGGGCGTCCCGCTCCCGTTCCCGGCGCTCCTCGATCCCCATGTTCCGCCAATGCCCTCAGGTCGTTAAGTTTATATTGTAGACGCCACGTCTATTCGATGTCAAGGGGTTTTCCGCCGGAAATACTGCATCGTGCCGTCCGGAATCACGGCCACCGAGGCCTCGCGCGGGTATTCGCGCTCCAGCAGCTCCAGGGTTTCCTCCCAGCTGCGGGTCAGGTTGACCTCCTCGGGCCGGGCGAACACGTCGCACATGGTCTGGTCCGGGTAGCGGGTGCAGACGACCAGCTTCACCCGTTCGGAGGCCACCGGGAACCTCTTCTCGCCGCCCTCGGGGTACATCCGCCCCCCGTAGGATTTCCCGAAACTCCGGAACAGGTAATGGCAGACCTGACCTTCGGGAACGTCCGCCACCAGGACCACCACCCCCTTGTCGGGGTTTACGGTCTGCATGGCCAGGACCATGCAGATGGCCATTTCGCTCGCCTTTCCGTAGGCGTTGGCGATGACGATGTCTTTGCCGCCGCTGGGCGCCGTCGCGTAGTGCTCCCGGGCTCTGCGGACGCCGGCCTGGTGGGCCTCCAGCGGGTCGCCCACGAACAGTCCGGCCAGTTGCCCCCGGTCGTTCAGGATCCCGTTGATGAGCAGGTCAAGGCCCGCCATCCGCACGGCCTCCACGATCTCCGCGTACATCGCGTTGTGCTCGAAGTTCCCGAGTCCGGTGGTTTCCGGGCTGCGCTGGAACACTTCCGAATGGAAGGCATGGACGCTTTCGATGCCGCTGATCCCGGGAAACACGATTTTCCCGCCCCCGCCGAAGCCCACGTGCACGTGGGGTGTGATGCACCCGATGCCGATCCGGAGGTCGCAGTTCAGGAACTCCCGGTTCACCTGGACCGGGGTCCCCGACCGGGTCGTCCCCAGGTGGGTGCAATTCTCATAGGGGTTGTGGTTGAAGATGGGGTAATTCTCGAGGATCTCCGGTCCCAGCTTCTTGCGGAAATCCAGGTTGTTCATGGCCCCGTGGAGACCGAGGGCCGGGATGAAACGGATGTTGCGGCCGAGGATCCCGCCGCGGCCCAGGGCCTCCATCACCCAGGGCAGAATGTCGCCGACCGGGGTGGGACGGGTCATGTCGTCGAAGACGACCACCGCCGCTCCGGCCCGGCCGGCCAGTTCCTCCAGGCGCGCGGTACCGATGGGCCGCCGGAAGGCCTCGGAGATCTGATCGGCCGTGAGGCCCGGTTCCGCAAAGCCCGGCGGCCGAAGCACTTCCACCCGCCAGCGTTCGGGCAGCCCGATCACCCGCGGCCGGTTGGCGTACCATCGCAGATTCGGCAGGGAGACTTCCAGCATCTCAATCCTCCTCATGGGTCGTTGGCGGGAACATTTTCCCGGGGTTCAAAATACCCCGCGGGTCAAAGAGGCGCTTGACGCTCATCATCCACCCGAGCGCCGCGCCGTGCTCGGCCTCCATGTATCGGCGCTTCCCGATGCCGACCCCATGCTCACCGGTGGCCGTGCCGCCGACGCCGAGGGCCCGCTCCACCAGGCCTTGGCTGACCTCCTCGATCCGCGCCCAGACCTGCGGGTCCTGCTTGCTGCCCACCAGGACCAGGTGCACGTTCCCGTCGCCGGCATGACTGAACGTGTACCCGGGAACGCCCGCTTCTTCGGCTCCCTCCAGCGCGGCGCGGATGATGTCCGGGAAGGCGGTGATGGGCACCGCCACATCCAGCGAGAGCACCCCCGAGCCCGGGTGGCTGCGGATAATCATCTCCCCGAGCTCATGCCGGGCGCTGAAAAGCCGGTCCCTTTCCGTTCGGCCGAGCCCGGCTCGGAAGCCCCGGCACTGCTCGGCCTCGCAGATTTCGCGGGCCATCTCCAGGACCTCCGCCAGCTGGCTCTTGCTCGGCCCGTGGAACTCCACGAACAGGGTCGGCAACTCCGGCAAACCCAGGCGCTTGTGGCGGTTCATCAGCTGGATGCACTCGGGCCCCATGAGTTCCAGCGAGGAGGGATCCAGCCCGGCGCGGATCATTTCGAAGACCACCCGGCCGGCATTCTCCAGCGTGGTGAAGGTGGCCACCGCCGCCGAGAACTCCTCGGCCAGCCCGGCCAGCCGCAAGGTGGCCTCCACCACGAGCCCCAGGGTCCCCTCAGACCCCACGAACAGCGGAATGAGGTCGTATCCCGAGGAGGACTTGGAGGCCCGGGTCCCGACCTGGATGACCTCCCCGCCCGCCAGCACCACCGTCAGCCGTTGGACATAGCGCTTGGTGGAGCCGTAGCGAACGGTGCGGGTCCCGCTGGCGTTGTTGGCGATCATGCCGCCGATGGTGGCCCGCGCTCCCGGGTCCGGGGGGAAGAACAGTCCGCGGTGGCGGAGTTTCTCGTTGAGATCCTGATAGATGACCCCCGGCTCCACGTCCACCTGGAAGTCCCCGTCCCGGATGTCCAGGATGCGGTTCATCCGGCAGAAGTCCAGGACCACTCCCCCCTGAACCGGTATCGGGTTGCCTTCCAGGCTGCTTCCCGAACCCCAGGCGGTCACCGGGATCCGCCGATCGTGGGCATGGCGCAGAATGCCGGAGACCTCCTCCCGGTTGCCCGGCCAGATCACAACCTCCGGCCGGCAGGGCGGATGGTGGGACTGATCTTTGGAATGCAGGTCCAGGTTGGATTCCCCGATCGAGAAATGATCCCTGCCGACCAGGGATCTCAGGGTTTCCAGATCCGCGGCCTCGAGGCACTGGTACGACATGCCGCCCTCCCGTCTTGCGGATTTCATCAAAATCCACCATACAACGAATCGCCGGGTCAGACCACTGGCAATCGCACCACAGGCGATCGCCGCCTTTCAAGGTCCTTGGATCAAAGACCTTGCAGGCCCGGGGCCAACCATGGTTGAATGGGCCCAACGAATGGAGGAACGCAACATGGAGCAGGAGGTCCAATGAGGAAGGAAGCCCAGGGCATTGATGAACTCGTGGGTTTTGCCACGGATCTGGTTCGGCGTTCAGGCAGCGAGGCTCTGCGCTTCTACGGTCGGGGTCAGCCGCGGATGAAGTTCGATCAGGGGCTGGTCACCGAGGCGGAGCTGCGCCTGAGCGAATTCATGGCAGGTGAGATTCAACGGAATTTCCCTCATCATCAGCTGTTTCAGAACAATCACGACGATGCCGAGTACACCCATGAGGAGCGGCGTCACCTGTGGGTTTTCGACCCCCTGGACGGGGTGGCCAACTTCCAGGCCGGAATTCCGGTCTGGGGTGTCAGCCTGGCCCTCATCGAGAATTTCTGGCCGGTGCTGGGCCTTTTCTACATGCCGGCCACCGACGACCTGTTTCAGGCCCGCGCCGGCTCCGGTGCCCGCTGGGGAGAGCTCGAAATCGGCGCCTCGGCCCAGGACAGCCTGGACGACGAGAGCCTGCTGCTCATCTACTCCCGTTTTCACCAGGACTACCGCACCCACTTCCCCGGCAAGATCCGGAATCTGGGCTCCACGGCGGCCCACGTCTGCTACGTGGCCACCGGGAGAGCGGAGGCGGCCGTCATTGCTCACGAGACCTTCCCGAGCCTGGCCGCCGTCCGCGTCATCCTGGAAGCGGCCGGCGGCAAGCTCTACCGCCTGGACGGCAGCGAGTTTTTCCTGAATGCCCATCTGGGCGGCGAGCGGATTGAGGAGCCCCTTCTGGCTGCGAGCCCGGGTATCGGCGAGCAGGTCCTGCGTTTCCTGAAAGCGGAGGCCGCATGAGGCGCCGGGCCCCTGCCGCGGACGTCCCGATGGCCGGCAACGGATGATCGAGGAGCCCTTTTCACAGCGCGATTCCGCGATCCACCGGCGGGATCCCAGGCTCAGGGTGCTGCTCGCGGCCCTCTTTTCCGCCGTGGTGGCGGTGGCCTCCCGCTGGCCGGCCCTGGCGGCAGCCCTGGTTCTCGCGCTGCTGCTCTTCCGCCTGGCAAATCTGCCCCTCCGCCAGGCCGCCGGACGGCTTCTGCTGGTCAATGTCTTCCTGCTGCTGCTGTGGCTCTTCCTGCCCTTTGTCGTGGAAGGCCGGCCCCTTTTTGCCGTGGGCCCTTTCACCGCCAGCCGGGAGGGCGTGCTCTATGCGGCGCTGCTGACCCTGCGCTCCAACACCATCCTGCTGGCGCTCATGAGCCTGGTGGCCACGATTCCGATGTTTGATCTCGGTCGGGCCCTGCAGCAGCTGCGGGTCCCCGGCAAGCTCGTTCAGCTCCTGCTCTTTACATACCGCTACCTGCATGTTATGCAGTCGGAGCATGAGCGGCTGCTTCGGACGCTGAAGATCCGGGGCTTCCAGCCGGCGAGCAACCTGCACACCTATCGCAGCTACGCATACCTGATCGCTCTCCTGCTGGTCAGAAGCTTCGACCGCTCGGTGCGAGTTCAGCAGGCGATGCGCTGTCGCGGCTTCGAAGGCCGCTTTTACAACCTGGTTGAGTTTTCCATCCGGCCGGCGGACCTCTTTGCCCTGGCGGCGCTGGCCGCGGCGCTGGCTGTGATCGCGGTCCTGCAATGGAGCCCAAGCCTTTCCTGATCCGCCTCGAAGAGATCCAATTTGCCTACTCGGGCGGCCCACCCGTGCTGCAGGGGATCTCCCTCGATCTGTGCGAAGGCGAAAAGGTCGGCCTCATTGGACCCAACGGCGGCGGGAAAACCACCCTTTTCCACGTGATCATGGGCCTGTTGCGGCCCTCTTCGGGTCGGATCGAACTGCTCGGCCGATCGATGACCGGGGAAAGCGACTTCCGCGGGGTGCGGCAACAGATCGGTCTGCTCTTCCAGGATCCCGACGACCAGCTTTTCAGCCCGACGGTGCTGGAAGACGTGGCTTTCGGGCCCCTGAACCAAGGCAAAACGATCCCCGAAGCCAAGGACATCGCGCTGGCCACGCTCCGCTCCCTGGGACTCGAAGAGCTGGCCGGCAGGCTCACCTACCGGCTTTCCGGCGGCGAGAAACGCCTCGTCTCGCTGGCCACCGTGCTCGCCATGAGGCCGCGGGTGCTGCTCCTGGACGAACCGACCACCGGCCTGGATCCGGAAACCACCGAACGCCTCATCGGGATCGTCCGGCAGCTGCCGCTGGCCTACCTGTTCATCTCCCACAACCTGGATTTCATCATGCAGACCACCGACAAACTGCACTGCCTGGTCCGCGGCAGGATCCTGCCTGAAGGGGAAACCGTCACCCACACCCATATCCACGCTCACGGTTTCGGTGAGGTGCCGCACGTGCACGCCGACACTCCGGGAGCCCACCCGCCCCCCGGCCGCAAGCCGTGACCCCCAAGGGCTCTCCCCCACGGCTGGCCCGGCTGCGGTGCTTCGCGACCGTTTGTTTTGCCTGCAGCAATGATTATCGTTACGGTTCCGGAGGATCAGTGAAATCATGGGGAAGATCATCAAGATGCGGCAGATGTCCGACAACCAGCGAGGCGTGATCCGGAAGATCGGGGCCACCGGCGACATGGGGCGCCGGATCCGTGAAATGGGCCTGGTGCCGCAGACGCCCATCCAGATTCAGGGGCGGGCGCCGCTGAGGGACCCGGTGGCCGTCAAGGTGAAGGATTTCGTGCTCACGCTGCGCAACGACGAAGCGAGTCACATTCTGGTAGAGGTGGACTCCTGAAACGGAGTCGGCCCGGGGTTTGGCATGCCGGACAAGATCACCATCGCTCTCGCAGGCAATCCCAACTGCGGCAAGACCACGGTTTTCAACGCCCTCACCGGCGCCCGTCAGCACATCGCCAATTACCCGGGCGTAACCGTGGAAAAGAAAAGCGGTCAGGTCACCCACCAGGGCTGCCGGATCGAGGTCGTTGACCTGCCCGGTATCTACTCCCTGACGGCCTATTCCCTGGAGGAAATCGTGGCCCGGGATTTCCTGATCACCCAGCGGCCGGACCTGGTGATCAATATCGTGGACGCGTCCAATCTGGACCGCAACATGTACCTGACGGTTCAGTTCCGGGAGCTGGGCGTCCCCATGATCATCGCCCTCAACATGATAGACGTGGCCGCCGCGCGCGACATCGCAATCGATGAGCGCAAGCTCTCGGAGCTGCTGGAAGTCCCGGTGGTCCCCATGGTGGCCAGATCCAACCGGGGACTCGGCGAGCTGCTGGACGCGGTGGTGCAGCTGGCCGGCCGGCAGCCGCAGTGGCGGCCGACGATCCTTTCCTACGGCCTGGACATCGACGAAAGCCTCCGGGAAATTGAAGCCCTCATCCAGGATTCCGAAATCTACGACCGGAAATACCCGGCCCGCTGGCGGGCGCTCAAGTGCCTGGAACGGGACGCTCCGATCATGGGCCTGCTCCAGCGGGACCCCGAGCGCGGGAAGCGGATCCAGACCATCTGCGACCGCACCCTCAAGCATACCCTGGACACCCTGGAGGAGGAACCGGAAGGGATCATCGCCGATCACCGCTACGGGTACATTGCCGGGATCACCCGCCAGACCGTCCGGCGGAAGATCGAGCTGCGGCTCAACCTCTCGGACAAGATCGACAAGGTGATAACCAGCCGCTTTGTCGGTCCGCTCATCATGCTGGCGCTCCTCTACGGCATCTACCTCTTCACCTTCTGGGGCAGCGAACAGCCCGTCGCCTGGCTGGCGGGGTTCTTCGGGCATGTCAAGTCCCTGGTCCGCTGGGCCCTGCCGGACGGCCCCCTGCAGTCCCTGCTCGTTTCGGGAATCATCGACGGAGTCGGCGGCGTGCTGGGTTTCGTCCCTATCATCCTGTTCATGTTCTTTGCCATCGCCATCCTGGAGGACAGCGGCTACATGGCCCGGGTGGCCTACATGCTGGACCGTGTTCTGCGCTGGTTCGGCCTGCACGGCAATTCGGTGATGGCGCTGATCGTCAGCGGCGGGATCTCCGGCGGGTGCGCCGTGCCCGGGGTCCTGGCCGCCCGCACCCTGCGGGACCCTCGTGAACGGATCGCCACCCTGCTGGTGGCGCCCTTCATGAACTGCGGTGCCAAGCTGCCGGTGTACGCCGTCCTGATCGCTGCCTTTTTCGGCCGCCACGAGGCGCGGATGATGTTCCTCCTCACCCTGATCTCCTGGGGTTTCGCTCTGTTCGCGGCCAAGCTCATCCGGGCCACCGTGCTCCGGGGCCCGAAGACGCCTTTCGTGATGGAACTCCCGCCCTACCGGTTGCCCACGCTGCGGGGCCTGCTGATCCACACCTGGGAACGGACCTGGCACTACATCCAGAAAGCCGGAACCGTCATCCTCGGTTTTTCCATTATCCTCTGGGCCCTGATGACCTATCCGGGGCTTTCCGAAGACCAGCGCCGGGGCTTTGACCAGCGCCGCGAAACCCTGCAGCAGGCCTTGCTCGCCGAGCCCCCGATCCTGGCCTGGCTCCCGACCCCCGCTGACCTCCAGGCCTTCGGCGATCACCTGGGGCGGCTCGCCCGGAGCGCCGCTGACAAGGACTCCCGGGTCCTCCCGGAACTGCAGACCCTGCCCTACCACCCCCTGCTGGAGGCCGTGAGCCTCCTGCAAGGCGCCCGGGACCTCCAGGACCCCAGGCCGAATCTGCCCCTCGATGCTGCCCTGCGGTATCTGCAGTTCAAGAACGACCTGAAAGACCTGCGCGCGGAGGAGCAGTCCGCGGCGCTCAAGCGGACCGTGGCGGGCTGGCTCGGCCACAAGCTCGAACCGGCCAGTCGGCCGCTCGGCTTCGACTACCGGGTCAACGTGGCGCTGGTGGGAGGCTTCGCCGCCAAGGAGGTCATTGTTTCGACCCTGGGCACCGCCTACTCCCTCGGCGAGGTAGAGGCGGAAACGCAGGGCTCGATCTCCGAAAGGCTGAAACGCGACCCCGACTGGGGTCCGCTCAAGGCTTTCACGCTGATCGTCTTCACGATGCTCTACGTCCCCTGCTTCGTCACGGTGGTCAGCATCCGGCGTGAGACCTCCTGGCGTTGGGCGGGGTTTTCCATCGCCTTCAACCTGCTGGCGGCTTACGCCGCGGCCCTGCTGATCGCCTTGATCGGCCGCGCCCTCGGTCTGGGGGGCTGACCCCGGGTAGCGGACAATCGGGGTGGTATTCCGGCTGGGAAAATGATAAGAGTCGATTGACCGGGCAGCGGGGCCCCGGCCGGACGGCTCATCCCGGACCGCGGGGTTAGGGTGGCACGGGCTGGGCTGCGCCTATTCTTTCCGAACAGGATGAACGACCATGGACAAGATCCCGATCACCAGGGACGGGCTGGAAAAGCTCAGGCAGGACCTGGGGCGTCTCGAAAAAGTGGAACGTCCCCAGAACATCCGGGCCATTGAAGAGGCCCGCGGTCACGGGGACCTGAGCGAGAACGCCGAGTATCACGCGGCCAAGGAAAAGCAGGCCTTTCTGGAAAGCAAGATCAACGATCTGAAGAGCGTGATCAGCCGCTCCGACGTCATTGAGGTGGACAATGCCTCGAACGAGCGGGTCGTTTTCGGGCACACCATTGTCCTGTACAACGTGGGGACTGAAGAGGAGGTCGCCTACCAGCTGGTCGGCCCTTACGAGTCGGAACCGGAGAAAGGCCGCATCTCGGTCACTTCGCCGATGGGCCAGGCGCTGATCGGCCGGGGCGTCGGGGATACCGTGCGCGTGAAGACCCCGGCCGGGGTGCAGGAGTTCGAGATCCTGGAGATCAAGTAGGAGCCGTTATGGAACGCGTCCAGACCGGGTGCAGCGTCACCATCCGTTACGGGCTGACCACTCTCCTGCCCGACGGCGAGCGCAAGCCGCACCCGGAAGAAACCGTGGAGTTCATCTTCGGGGTCGGTGTGCAGGCGCCGACCCTGGAAAACGCGCTCGAGGGAGCCCGGGTGGGTGACCAGCTTTCCGTGCATCTGCCTGCCGCGGAGATTTTCGGCGCGCACGATCCCTCCCTGATCCGGGAAATCCCCACCCGCGGCCTGATCCGCCAGCGACTGAAAAAGGGGCAGTTCTACCGGCAGATGAAGATGGGGACGCTGGTCTCTTTCAAGGTTCTGGAACTCAAAGCCGGAAGCGTTCTGGCCGACTTCAACCGCCCCATGGCCGGCATCGCGGCGGATCTGACGGTGGAAGTCCTGGGGCTCCGCGAGGCTTCGGAGAGCGAGATCGAGGCCGCCCGCACGGCGCAGCTCAAGAGGACCATCGGCTGCGGGTAAGTACCCCGGCCGCCGGAGCGAGGCAGGACCGATGGGCGAAACGCGACAGCCGGTCCGGATCTTCATCCACGGCCTGGAAAGCAGCAACCAGGGCACCAAGGCGCTCTTCTTCCGCAGGCTTTTCCCGGACATGCTGATCCCTTTCTTCCGCGGCGACCTGGGAGAGCGCATGGCGCAGCTGGAATCCGTGCTCCGCGGCCGCCATCGGCTCTGCCTGGTGGGGTCCAGTTTCGGCGGGCTGATGGCCACCCTGTTTGCCCTGCAAGACGAGGCGCGGGTGGAGCGGATGGTGTTGCTGGCCCCGGCCCTGAACCTGCTGCCGTTTGCCGCCGGAAATCCCCGCCGGGTGGCGGTGCCGGTCGCCATCTATCACGGCACGGCTGACGAGGTGATTCCCCTCGACCGGGTGGAACCCGTTGCCCGCTCGATCTTCGATCAGCTCTGCTTTCACGTGGTCGCGGACGATCACTTCCTGCACCGCACCTTCAAGCGGCTGCCCTGGGCTGAACTGCTGGGCTCCGACTGATTCGACTTTATCAACGCGGCTTTTGCTGCTATCCTGAGCGGGATTTCCATCAGGCAAACCTCCATCCTTCAGGAGCAGGGCGGAGTCATGGACGCTCGACATACAGGTGCCGGCCCGATCCGGATTCTTTTTCTGGCCGCTTTCCTCGCCGGCCTTTGGCTGGCTTCCGGCCTCCGGCCGGCGCCTTCGGCCGCCGCGGACGAGAGCTACCGGAACTCCCTCGGCATGGATTTCCGTCTGATTCCGGCGGGCACCTTTGTCATGGGCAGCCCGCAAACGGAACCGGACCGCAAAGCCGACGAGAGCCCGCATCCGGTGACCCTCTCGAAACCCTTCTATCTCCAGGTCACCGAGGTGACCCTGGGACAGTGGCGGGCCGTGATGGGGAGGGCGTTTTTCTTCCGCCGCAAGGGGGACCCGGACTCGCCGGTCACCCGGGTTTCCTGGCACGACGCCGTGGACTTCGTCAGCGAACTCAACCGAATGAGGCTGGGGACCTACCGTTTGCCCAGCGAGGCCGAGTGGGAGTACGCCTGCCGGGCGGGGAGCCGGACGGCCTTCAGCTGGGGAGACGGCGCCGAGTGCAGCCGGGCCATGTTCGACAACAACACCCTGCGGAGCGGGAAATGCGCCGGGTACGCCAAGGAGCGGGACCTGCCGGTTCACTCACCGGCTCCGGTCAAGAGCTTTGCCCCCAATGCCTGGGGCCTCTATGACATGCACGGCAATGTGTGGGAGTGGTGCCAGGACTGGTACGGTGAGTACCCGGCATCCCAGGCCCTGGACCCGGCCGGGCCCCCGTCGGGCAACGAGAAGGTGCGCCGGGGGGGCAGCTGGTTCGGGGAGAGCCCCCTCGGACGATCCGCCAACCGCAACTACGGCCACCCCGCCAGCCGGTATCAGACCACCGGCTTCCGCCTCGTGCTGGTGAAACTCCCGACCCTGGTGGAAATCGAGGACAGGGAGCAGGACGGGCCGTAGGCGGCCCTCGCCCGGCGCAAGGCGCACCGCTTCCCCATCACTTCCGTTCCGCGTCGAAGGCCGGGGCGCCGCTACATCGACCTGCTGTGCGACTTGTTCATGGTGCGATGCCCGCCCGCCTGGCATGCCAACCTGAAGAAACGCCAAGTCAAATCGCCCAAAGTGTATTTCCGCGATTCCGGGTTGCTGCGCCACCTGTTGGGCATCCGCGACGACGGGGAATTGCTGCGGCACCCGAAATGCGGCGCCTCGTGGGAAGGCTATGTGGTGGAAGAGGTCCTGCGGGCGACCGAGCCGGACGCGGCCCATTTCTGAGCGACCCACCAGGGAGCGGAGGCATCGGGTTCGGAGCTGAGTTTTCTCCTTAGCAGGGTGCTGCGGAGGTGCATCATGGAAGGCGACCAAACAAGGAAAACTCCGGTGGTCGAATTTCATCCCTTGACCCCCGAGCGCTGGGCGGATCTTGAGAGGCTGTTCGGCAAGCGCGGCGCCTGCGGGGGCTGCTGGTGCATGTATTGGCGGCTGCCCCGCTCCCTGTTCGACCGCCAGAAGGGGGAAGGCAATCGAAAGGCGCTGCACGCCGTCGTGGCCTCCGGCCAAGTGCCGGGCCTACTCGCTTATGCCGGGGGCGTCCCCATCGGGTGGTGTTCGGTTGCGCCCCGAACCCATTTCCCTGCCCTTCAGCGCTCCCGCATCCTCAAGAAAGTCGACGATCTGGCGGTGTGGTCGGTGGTCTGCTTCTTTGTGGACAAGCAGCATCGCCGCCAGGGGCTCAGTGTTCATCTTCTGCGCGCCGCGGTGGAATACGTTAAGAAACAGAACGGGGAAGCCCTGGAGGGCTACCCGATCGAGCCTAAGAAGGGTGACATGCCGGCCCCTTTCGTGTGGACGGGCCTGGCCTCGACCTTCCGGGAGGTGGGATTTCAGGAAATCCTGCGGCGCTCGGAAACCAGGCCGATCATGAGGTATTTCATCCCGCAAGGGTGATGGAAAGACGATTTGGATGGGCGGAGCCTGGACCGAAGCGATGCGTGGGCCCGGGGCCCGGCAGTGAACGATGATTCTATCTCATGGGCGCAAGGTGCCGCCCATTGATCCGAGCTCGTCGGTGGCGCCGGATGCGACCATCTGCCGGTATTTCCCAGCGCTCCACCGTAGTGCATGAGTCCCTTCCCGTCGTCGGGAAACATGGCCATGCAAGGAAAGCTCAAGTCATGACGCGCCACCTTCTTCCTGGCGAAGCGGAAAGAACACCCCCCGGCAATTCCCCTGATCATCGGGCTCGTTGTCATGGCAAGAGTTGATCCGCAGAGCCCCCTCAAAGCGAAACAGCAGGCATTTCTTGGCTCCCTGATGGGGGACCCGGGACAGCCTCGGGGCCAGGCCAGACAGCGGGTCAAGTCCCTGCAGGGGCTTGACAAACGGCCGTCGCCTCTGTACTTCCTACTGCTGAAATTCGATTCCAGTCTATAGAGGAATCCTCTTTTCGGCTCGTTTCCACGGGGCGGGCGCAGGCAAACCGGCCCCCGGTCGAAGGACGGTGAAGGGGGAAAGGGAGGTCAGGGAGGTCAGGTATGAAGACGAGGACGGCTTTTTTGGGCGGACCCCGGGATCTGCAGGTTCGGGAAATCGAGCTCCCCGCTGTGAAAGAGGACTTGGTGCTCGTGCGGGTCAGGGCGGCGGGGATCTGCGGCTCGGATCTGGAGTGCTACACGGGCAAATCAAAAGAGGGGCGCTACGACATCGCGCCTTATGTTCCGGGTCACGAGTGGGCCGGGGAAGTGCTGGAGACCGGTAGGGACGTCCTGCACCTGAAGAAGGGCGACCGGGTCACCGGGGACTGCGTGCTGCCCTGCGGGACGTGCGGGAACTGCAAGTCCAATCTCGCTCCGGCCGCCTGTCTGAACATGCGCGAAGCTGGATTCATGCCCAATGCGCCGGGCGGAATGAGCGAATATCTGCTCATGGAGGAACGCTTCCTCCACCGCTTCCCAGAGGAAATGAGTTATCTGGAGGGTGCGCTGGTGGAGCCCTTCTCGGTCTCCTACTTCGCCCTCTGGGGTCATGGGGGTCATGTGGAGGCGAGCGACGACGTTGTCGTTTTCGGGGCCGGCCCCATCGGTCTGTTCGCCGCTCTGATCGCCAAGGCGGCCTGCGCGCGGGTGATCCTCGTGGAGCCGATCGAGTTCAGGCGGCAGATGGCGAAAGGGTTGGGGATTGACGAGACCCTGGACCCCCTAACAATGGAGGTGGCGGAGGCCGTGCGGCAGATGACCAACGGAAGAGGGGCCGACCTGGCGGTGGAGGCCTCGGGAAGCGACCGCGCGATCCAGGCCCTGTTCGATGTTGTGGGTCCCGAGGCCCGGGTCCGCCTGGTGGGACACTCCGTCGGTCGCAGCATACCGGTCGAGATGGGAAAGATCATCTGGAAATCCCTCTCGGTCACCGGGCAGGCGGGGTCACCCTATGCCTTTCCCAGGACGATCCGTTTCATGAACCGTATCCGGGGCCGCTACGATTACACGCAGGTGGTCACGAAGCAGTTCTCGCTCCGTGAGATCCGCAAGGCCTTTGACTACGCACTGACGGAAAAGGAGCAAGCGGTCAAGGTGATGGTGAACCCGTAGGGGCAGACGGAGGATCGCATATCCTGATGGTTCGCTGCCGAGGCGCCGGAGCCGGCGCAGGCCGGAACCCAGCCCTGCGGATGCGGCATTCTGCTCCTGACCCCGGATCCAGTCCGGGATGCCGGAATAAGGATTATTCCGTCAGGTGTGCAGCCGGTAGAAGCGCGCGGCCGTGCCTGAAAAAATCTCGGCCAGCTCGCCTGCCGGGAGTCCCCCCCAGATTCAATTCCAGAGCGTTCAGAACCTGCTCGTAGCTGCCCGCAAGCAGGCACACCGGCCAGTCGCTGCCAAACATCAGCCGCCGAGGGCCGAAAATCCTCAGGATGTGGAGGATGTAGGGCTTCAGATCCGCAGGCTTCCAATTCCCATGATCCGCCTCGGTGATCATTCCGGAAAGCTTGCAGTAGACATTCTTGCAGGCGGCGATCTGCTCCATTTGCTCGGCCCAGGTGTGTATCCGGCGGTCCCGGATATGGGGTTTGGAGATGTGGTCAACCACAGCGCGGAGGCCCGGGTGCTTCTTTAGAACCTCGATCACATGGGGCAGATGACGGGGATGGGTGAGGAAGTCGAAACAGATTTCCTCCTCTTCCAGGATTCCGAAGGCCCGATCCACCTCGGGTTTCAGCATCCAGCGGTCATCCGGGATGCTTTCCACCATGGGACGGATCCCCGCGAACTTTGGCTGCCTGCGAAAAGCGAGAAGTTTCTTTTTGAAGCCCGGATCCTCCATGTCAAGCCAGATCACCACGCCGGCGATGAACGGGTGCTGCTGGGCGAGTTCGAAGAGAAAGACGTTTTCCGCCTCGTCGTCCGCGGCCTGCACGAGGACCGTGCGCTCGATTCCGTTGCTCCGGAGGCGCGGCTCCAGATCAGCGGGCAGAAAGTCCCGGGCAATGGGCATGTCATCGCGCATCCAGCCGTAGCGGATCCGCCCGGGCTTCAGAAAGTGCTGATGGCTGTCGATTCTTCCCTTGCTCATCTCTCTGACCCCTTCATCGCTCAGGCAGGGCAGCGGCCTTCCCTGGCGGGCAGCGGCGCTTCGGCCGCGATCAACCCCCTGGAGCGCAGTTCGGCCCAGAATTCATCCGGAATTGGGTGCTTCATGAGCGTCAGATTCTCCTCGAAGCGCTTCACGGAGCGGGTCCCGGGGATGTTCGAGACAACCGCCGGGTGACCGAAGGGAAACTGCAGCGCGGCCGCTTTGAGAGGCACGCCGTGGCGCAGGCAGATCTCCTCTAGACGCCTGGTCTTCTCCAGGATCTCCGGTGGGGCGGGCGCATAGTTGTAATGGGCGCCTTCCCGGGCGCCGGTAGCCAGAATCCCGCTGTTATAGGCCCCTCCGATGACGATGCTGATCCCCTTCTCCAAACAGAGGGGCAAGAGTTGCTGCAGCGCGATCTGGTCGAGTAGGGTGTAGCGTCCCGCGAGGAGGAAACAGTCGAAATCGGCCTCCCTCGCAAAGCGCTCGAGCATCTCGGCCTGATTCATGCCGACACCCACGGCCTTCACCGTCCCCTGTCGCCGCAGCTCATCCAGGGTCGGGTAGGTCTCCCCGAGCGCCTGGTCATAGGAATCCTCCACATCCGGATCGTGGATGTAGGCGATATCTATCCGGTCCAGCTGCAGCCGCTTCAGGCTTTCCTCAATCGAACGCAGCACGCCGTCGCGGCTGTAGTCGAAGACCGGGTGCAGGCCGGGCAGGTCCACGAAGGGCGTTTTCTCGGATCCCGCGCTGGGCGTCCCTTTCAAGATCAGGCGTCCCACCTTGGAGGAGAGAACAAAGCTTTCGCGCGGAAGATCCTTCAGCGCTGCCCCGAAGATCCGCTCGCTTTTGCCAAAGCCGTACATCGGCGCCGTATCGAAATAGCGCACCCCCCGGCGGTAGGCGCTGGAGATCGCCCGGACCGCCTCGTCTGCGTCCGCGGGACGGTACATGTTTCCTAGGGAGGCCCCGCCGAAACCTAAGCATGTCACCCTCAACCCCGTATTCCCGATTTCACGCAGCTGAAAAGGATCCATTCCCTGCTCCCTGACTCGGGCTGATTTCGTGGCCGATGATCGCGGCCAGCAATTGCCCCTGATTTACTTCTCCACGGGCGAACTCGCTCGTCACCCGCCCCCTCTTCATCACCAGAATCCGGTCCGATAGCCCGATCAGCTCGGGAAGTTCGTCCGAGATGACGATCACGCCGGTGCCCTGCTGGGCAAGATCGAGAATCAATTGATAGATCTCCTGCTTCGCCCCCACGTCGATCCCGCGGGTCGGCTGATCCAGGATGCAGATGCGGGGATTGAGACGAAGCCATTTCCCGATGACCACCTTTTGCTGGTTCCCTCCGCTCAGCAGTCCGACCTCCTGGTTCAGACTAGGGGTCTTGATGCGCAGGCTCCGCACGAGGTTTCCCGCGATTTCAGCGCGTTCGCCCTGCCGGATGAAACGGAAGCGGCAGATGAGCCGCAGGAACGCCAAGGAGAGGTTCGCAAGGATGGAATGATTCAGTATCAGCCCCTGGGTCTTGCGCTCTTCGGGCACCAGAATAATCCCCTGGCGGATGGCGGCCAAGGGGGACGGGAGGTTCGCCCGCCTGCCGTTCAGTCGGATTTCGCCGGCGGTCGCATGCTCCGCACCGAAAAGGCAGCGGGCGACTTCCGAGCGGCCCGATCCCACCAGGCCTCCAATTCCGAGCACCTCGCCCGCCCGGAGCTGCAAACCGACCCTTTCAAAGAAGCCCCTCTTGCGAAGCGCCCGCACCTCCAGGGACATCGCCCTGCTGGATCGGGGGGCGCGCGATCCCCTCCGCCAATTCCTTGCCCACGACCATGCGGATGATTTCCGGCAAGGAGGCTGAACGGCGGTCCATGGTGCCGACCACCCGTCCGTCCCTCAGGACGGTGACTCGGTCTGCAACCCGCAGGATCTCCTCCATGTGGTGGGAGATGTAGATGATGCTCAGGCCGCGGCGCTTGAGCGTCTCGATGATCTGGAAGAGCGTTTCCGTTTCGTGGTAGGCGAGCCGGGCGGTCGGCTCGTCCATGACGAGCACTCTTGCGCTTAAGCGGATCGCCCTGGCGATCTGCACCAGCTGCTGGTCTCCTACGCTCAGGTCTCCGACCTTGGCCTGGGGCGCGAGCTGGAAACCCAGATCGTCGAGAAGGCGTTGGGTTTCCGCAAACATCTGCTGCCGGCTGAGTTGTTGGAGGATGCCGAATCTCCGCACCGTGGGTTCGTGCCCCAGAAAGATGTTTTCGGCCAGAGAAAACTCGGGAGTCAGGTCGAGTTCCTGATAGATGATTCCGATGCCTTGGCGGATCGCCTCGCGCGGACCGCTCGAAGCGGACCGCGCGGCCTTTCAGGCGGATCTCCCCGCGGTATTCCGTATGCACTCCCCCCAGGATGAGCATCAGGGTGGATTTCCCGGCGCCATTTTCGCCTACCAGGGCGTGGACCTCGCCTCTTTTGAGCTCGAAGTTGATCTCGTCGACCGCGCGTACGCCCGGGAAATCCTTGGTGATCCGGCTCATTTGAAGGAGAGTTTCCCCCAGCATGCGCTCCTCCGACCGCGCGCTGCGCCGCCGGGCAGAAAAAGCACCCGGCTCCTCCAACGTTTGCCCAGTCGAGCGCGGAGCGCCCCTCTGCGGCGGCGGCGCTCCGCGTTCCCCAGCCCGCTGCCCCCGGAGGCTTACCAGCTCGGGGGGTACCCCTGTGCATTGCCCTTGTTGACCTTGGGCAGCGGGGTGAAGTCAATTCGGTTTGGGAATGCGGTTCCCTCTGCCTGCCAGATAGAGCCAGACAGCATCCATGGAGATCATCGCCTGCTGATAGGGGTCCTGGAGAACCGTACCGGCGAAACTCCCGTTCAGGATGTTCTCCTTGACATAGGATGGATAATCGAGGGCCACGATCTTGCCAATCAGTTCGTCTCGTCCGGCAGCCTTCACCGCCTGCAGAGCGGTCATGCACATCTCGCTATCCTGGGAGATGATGGCATCCAGTTGACCCTTTGGGAAGCGCACCAGGGCGTCCTGAGTGGCCGCCAGCGCCTTGCCGCGGTCGAACTCACAGGGGTACTTGGCTACGATCTTGATATCCGGATAACCCGCCAGGTAGTCCTCGGCCCCCTTCTCGCGCTGCACCTGCGGGGAGCTGCCGAGATTGCCCTGAAGCAGGATCACTTTGCCCTTCTTGCCGATTGCATCTACGATCAGTTCCCCCTGCACCAGGCCGCCCGTGTAATCGTTCGCCCCCACGTAGGCGATCGTCTCGGCGCCGTCTCCCAGGGTTCGGTTCAGGATAATCACCGGGATGCCCGCCTTGTTGCACTTCCTGACGGATGAAACCAGCGCGCCACTGGTGACCGGACACAGGACGATCATGTCCGCGCCCTTGACGATGAACTCATCGATGATCGCCCCCTGCTTGGCCGGGTCGCTCTCCCCGTCCCGCACCTCGACCTTGAAGCCGTACTTCTTGCCGGCGTCTGTTACGGCCTTGATCTGGGCCTCGAAAAAGGCGTGGTTGAACATCGGCAGCGTCACCCCTACAAACCACTGCCCTTGGGCTTTCTTGCTCCCCTTCTCCCAAACCACCTTGCTCGAATCCGCCCATGCCGGCGACAACAGGCCCAGCAGCAGGACCACCGAGGCAAGCGAAACCCCCACCTTCATCCATCTGCTCATCTTCATGAGTTCCTCCTTAAGAACGTTATGCGATGTTCCGTCTCAAGTCTTTCGCCTTTATGACCCATTTGCCCTTCTCTGCCCTGCGGCCTGTTCGTTCAACCACCTCCTTTCTGAGCGCAAGCTGGCGATGTGCGCCGCTGCCGGCTGCCCTCAGGAGCGCGAGGCCATCTTGCGGGAAATCACGTCAATGGCCACCGCAACCAGGATGATCACTCCGGTGATCGTCGCTTCCCAGTAGGCGGAGACGCCGACAATGTGCAGGCCGTTGATGATCACCCCCAGGAGCAGCGTGCCGACCACCGTGCCGAGGACCCCGCCGATCCCTCCCCCGAGGGCGCAGCCTCCCAGGACCGTGGCCGCGATAGCGTACAGCTCATACATATTCCCGGCTTGCGGGGAGGCCGCCATGACGCGGAACAGGAGCACGATCCCGCCCATGGAGGCAAGCAGCCCGCAGACGACAGCCGCCAGGATCCGGGTCCGGTCCACGTTGATCCCCGAGAGGTGCGCCACGGTCTCGTTGCCGCCCACGGCATAGACATATTGACCGAATTTCGTGTGTTTAAGAACAAAATAGCACACCACTACAACCACACCCCAGATCGTCATGGGTACCGGGACCGGCCCCCAGGCGCCCATCCCGATCACGTTGTATTCGATCGGGAAGCCGAAGATCGTGTTGCCGCGGGTGATGACAAAGACGAGCCCCCGCAGAATGACCATCATCCCCAGGGTGGTGATGAAAGGGTTGATCCCCACCTTGCTGATCATCAAGCCGTTGCATAGCCCGATCAGGCAGCCCGCAGCCAGACCGGCCAGCACTGCCACCACGAACATCTGCGGGTGGCTGCGCAGGATGAGAGCCGCCACGACCCCCGAGAGCGCCGCCGTTGAGCCCACCGAGAGGTCGAAGCCGCCGATGATGATCATGAAGGCCATGCCGCAGGCGATTATGCCCAGGACCGCATTTTGCTCGAAGATATTGAAGAGATTCGCCCGCGATAGGAACTGTGGTGAAATGACGGAGAAAGTGACCACCATGCCCAGGAGGATCATCAGAGTCGAAGCGCTTTTCACATCCCGCGGCTTTTCACCCTGGCCAGAAGGGAGGGACGCCTGGGGTTGCGCAGCGTTTCGGGAACTCCCCCTTTCGTCGAGGCGGGAGCAACGGCAATCTTCCCGGAGAGCTTCGGGGTCTCCACCGGATTCACTCCTTCCTCGCACCTCCCCCGGCGGCTGCCGGAAGACGAAAAAAGGGCACGCGGGTCGTTCTTTCCGAGAATCCCGAATTGACAAATACTGAAATTACCTTTAGCATCATTGAAAAAACCAGTCAAGCTGAAATTGGACTTCCATGGAGCCCCTGGGAACGAACATCCGCAGATTGCGCAAGGAAAAGGGTCTCACCCTGGCGGAGCTTGCGGCCGCCGGCGGCTGTTCCTCGAGCCTCCTGAGCCAGATCGAAAGGTACTTCGCGCACCCTTCCTCGGCACCCTGAGCGCGCTTTCGAGGGCGCTCGGGGTGAGCGCCGCGGCGTTGATCGATGGCGGCCCCGGCCGACGAGCCCTTGCCCCAGGTGATGACCGCTTCGGCCCGCAAGACCCTGAGCACGGAAGGCGGCGCCCAGTTCGAGCTGCTCTCAAGAACCTTAGATGTTCCCTTTGAGTTCATCCTGAACACCTGGCCGCCGGGAACTTCGACCGGGACCGAAATGTATCATCACGAGGGGCTAGAGTGCGGACTGGTTCTGGAGGGCGAACTGGAGGTGGAGGTGAACGGGAACATCTATCCGATCAAGCCAGGGGACACGATTACGCTCTGTTCCTCCCTGTCCCATAGAATCTCCAATGTGGGGAAGAAGAAAGCGATCGCCGTGTGGGTCAACTCCGTCCCCTGGCTTTTCACCACAAAATGATCCTGGAATCCCTTTCGGCGGTCCGCAGCGAGGTAGAAGAATGAACGAGAAAACCTGCCGTTTGCCTTTTGAGAATACGGCCGTGGGGCGGCTCAAGGAGCGCATTCATGGCATGTCCGACACAGAGATTGAAGCTCTGCTCCAAGAATACGAGATCCCTTCTCCCGGAGAGATGGAAAAGCCCGGAACCTACATTCAGAACACCGTCCGGAAGGAGCTGATCGAAAATCGCCGCAAGAACGACATCGTCCTGGTCCCGGTGGGATGCACGGAAAATCACGGACTGCACACGGTGAGCGCCTTTGACACCTTCCTGGTCACGCGCATCGCAGAGGCCGTCCGCCGCAGGCAGAAGAAGGCCGGCAAACCGCCCGTAAACCTGGCATTCCCCATCAACTACGGGGTTCACCCCCCGTGGCACCAGGGCATGTACGGCACGGTCATGGTGCAGCGACGATGCCTTTGAGCAGACCATCATGCACGTCATGTACGGCCTGTGGAACGACGGATTCCGCAAGACAGATCTGGATCAACAACCACGCCCAGCAGAATGAGATCGAAAAAGCCGTCAAGAGCTTCATGAACACCTACCAGCTGCCGGGTTTCTACCTTGCCCTGGAGTGGCACCGGGCCGTGAGGGAGTTCTTCGAAACCAAGGAACACGGAGGCAAGCTGGAGGATCGCTTCGTCCACGCCGACGAGGCGGAGACCTCCCTGGGGCTGGAGCTCTTCCCGGAAATGGTCGAGATGAAGTACGCCAAGAGACACGCCCCATGCCCGGGTTCCAGTACCTGCCGGACGGTCATTTCGACAAGTCGGTCGAGGATCTCCTGCGGCCCAACACCTACAAGACCCGGGCCGGGGCACATCCCCCTCGAGCTCGTCGCGACCCCCGAGGCCGTCGTGGGAAGGGCGAGCCCGCCAAAGCCGGCAAGACCGTCCGTGCGGTGGTCGCCATTTGCGAGTACATCGGACCTGCTCTGCGAGCACATCCTGGAGACCTGGCCCCCAGGCCGGGTGCCGGATCCCCAAAGCACCACCTTCCGCACGAACGAGGAGATGGAACCCTACCTGCGGGAACCGGGCTCGGAGGGCTGGAAATCGGTCTACTCACTCAGAAGGATCGGGCCCTACTGATCAATCGGGAAGGGGATAAAGGGAGATTATCCATGGCAACCCCGGGAGGAGCAGTTCTCCGGCTGCACGAGCACGACGACGTAGTCGTTGCGCTCCGGCGAATTGGCCGCGGGCGAGCGGATCCTTGGTGGGATCGCCTGCCGCGAAAGGATTCCGAAAGGCCACAAGGTCGCCCTGCGGGAACTCGGGCCGGGTGAAGCACTGCGGAAATACGGGCAAATCATCGGCTTTGCCCACGGGCGGATCCGCCTCGGGGATTGGGTCCACACCCACAACCTGAAGGTCGCCTCTTTGAGCGCGCCGCGGATCCCGGGGGCTTGCCGCAGCCGGCCCTGCGCCTGCCGCCCGCCGAGCGCGCGACCTTCCAGGGTATTGTCAGAGCCGACGGGCGTGTTGCCACCCGCAACTACCTGGGGGTCATCGCAACGGTGAACTGCTCGGCGACGGTCACCCATGCGATCGCCAGGTCGATCCCGCCGGAAGAACTCGCCTCGTTTCCGCACGTCGACGGCGTCGTCGCCCTGGCTCACGGAACGGGCTGCGGAATGGCGGGCACGGGCGAGGGTCTCGAGGTCCTGCAGCGCACCCTGGCGGGCTATGCCCGGCACCCGAATTTTTCGGGTGTTCTGTTCGTCGGCCTCGGATGCGAGACGAACCAGATCGGCACGCTCCTGGAAAGAGGCGGGCTGCAACCCTGCCCCGCGCTTCAGAGCGTGGTCATTCAGACGGCCGGAGGGACCGGGGAGGCCATCCGGAAGGGGGCGGCGGCCTTGCGGGCCATGCTTCCCGAGGCGGATCGCTACACGCGGCGGGCCGTGTCCGCGGAACGGCTGGTGCTCGCGCTGGAATGCGGCGGATCGGACGCCTACTCGGGGATTTCCGCCAACCCCGCTCTCGGCCGGGCAGCGGGTCTTCTTGTCCGCCAGGGCGGAACCGTGATTTTGAGTGAGACCCCCGAGATTTACGGCGCTGAGCACCTCCTGACACGGCGGGCCGTCAGCCCGGCGGTCGCCGGGCGGCTCTTGAGCCAGATCCGCTGGTGGGAGGAATACACGCGGCGGCTGGGGGGAGAGATGGACAACAACCCCACTCCGGGCAACAAGACCGGCGGTCTGAGCACGATCCTCGAAAAATCCTTGGGCGCGGTGGCCAAGGCGGGCACGACCGAACTCGTGGAGGTCTACGGCTATCGGGAGACCGTGTCGGCCTCCGGCCTCGTGTTCATGAATACCCCGGGCTACGATCCGGTCTCCGTCACGGGGATGATCGCGGGCGGGGCGAACCTGATCGCCTTTACAACCGGGTGCGGCACGGTTTGCGGCTTTAAACCGGTTCCGGCCCTCAAGCTGGCTTCGAACTCCGAAATCTACCGACGCCTGGCGGACGACATGGACATCGACTGCGGTCCGATCGTCGAGGGCCGGGCGGGCGTCGCCGAAGTGGGTGAGACGATCTTCCGTAGCCTGCTGGAGATCGCTTCAGGGCAGCGCACGCGGAGCGAACAGTGGGGCTTCGGAGACCAGGAATTCGTGCCCTGGCAGATGGGTCCTACCATGTGAGTGCGCCCGCATTCATGCCTGACATCCTGCCTGCGGTTTCCCCATACCCGACTTCGGGGCGAGGCAAAGGTCCGACTGAAAATGAAAGGGAGGCCCTATTCTCCCCCTCCGCGTTCAGGCCGCGCGAGGGTTCCGTCCGGATATGGGAGGAGGTGAATAGATGGGAGCCTACGAGCCCTGGGAAGGCGCCGGCGAGCTCGAACGCCTCGAACTGATCGCCACACGTATTCGCAAGACTGCCCTGGAGTACATTACGAAGTCAGGCTCCGGGCACCCGGGCGGGTCGGCCTCGATCGCCGATATCCTGGCCGTGCTCTATTTCGGCCGGGTCAGGAGCTCCGGAGAAGAGCCATGGATCCCGATCATGCGCTACGATCCGGCTGAACCTCTGTGGGAAGACCGCGACCGCTTCCTCCTCGGCAAGGGGCATGCGGCGCCGGCGCTCTACGCCGCACTGGCCGAGGCCGGCTTCTTCAGCCGAGAGCATTTCAAGATATATCGCAAGATCGATTGCCCCCTGGAGGGGCATCCGGTCATGTGCCGGCTTTTCGAAGGCGGGCAGGCAATCTCGCGCCACGGCATCGAAGGCGTCGATTTTCCTTCCGGTTCGCTGGGGCATGGATTGAGCGGCGCGGCCGGGATGGCGCTTCACGCCAAGGTCTACGGCCTCGGCTACGATGTCTTCGTGCTGCTCGGGGACGGGGACATGCAGGAAGGTATGACCTGGGAAGCCTGCATGACGATTCCCAACAAAGGCTTGAACAACGTCTGTGCGGTCATCGATTACAACCGCCTGCAGGTGGACGGACGCGTCGATCAGATCAACCGGCTCGAGCCACTCGCGGAGAAGCTGAGGGCCTTTAACTGGGAAGTTCGCGAAATCAACGGCCATGACTTCAGTGCGATTTTGGAAGTCCTCCGCGAATTCAAGACCGCCCGCACGCCCGAGACGAAACCCTTCATGATCGTAGCCCACACGGTCAAGGGCAAAGGGGCCGAGGAGATCGAAAACGACTACCGCTACCACGCTCTGCCCCTCAGCCTGGAGCAGTACGCGCGCGCGGAAAAGGCTTTTGATGAGAAGATCCGCACGCTGGAAGAGCAGCTCGCGCTGCGGGGCACGCGGGCCCTGCGGCTGAAGCCCATAGTCAAGCCCCCTGAGACGGAAACAGCCCAGCAACTCTCCGAAATCATCCGGCGCAATCCGATCCGGGAATACACCGAACCGACGGCCACGCGAATCGGCTACGGAAATGCCCTCGCACGGCTCGGCGAGTACGAGAAGATCTTCGTGCTCAATGCGGATCTGGCCGGTGCCTGCGGGACATCGAAATACCTGGAGCGCTACGGGGAAAGCGCAGCGGATCCCCGCAGCGGTCGGTCCGTGAACGTGGGGGTCCAGGAGTGCAACATGATGACCATGGGCGCGGCCTTCGCCGCCTGCGGGAAGATCCCGATCGTCAACAGCTTCGGGGTCTTTTCCACCGGTCGCGCCTGGGAAATGGTGCGCCAGGATGTGTCCTATCCCAATCTTAACGTGAAGATCATCGGCAGCCACGCAGGGATCGCCCTCGGGGAATACGGGGTCACCCACCAATCGATAGCCGATGTGGCTGTGATGCGCGTGCTGCCCAACCTCACGGTCATCGAGCCGTCGGACGCGATCCAGGCCGATCTGCTCTTTGAAAAGATCCTCGCCCACGAGGGCCCGGTCTATTTCCGCCTCGGACGTAACCCGACCCCGCTGATCTACAGCCCGCAAAACCCCTGGGGAGTCAAGCCGCGGACGGATTTCGAAATCGGCAAAGGCTATCTTCTGCGCCCTGGAACGGACCTAACGCTGATCGCCTCGGGACCCATCGCCTGCCAGGCGCTCATGGCCGCGATCAACGTCCGGGAGAGCGTGCGCGTAATCGACATGCCTAGCGTGAAGCCGCTCGACCGGGGGATCATTGAGGCCGCGGCGAAGGAGACGGGGTGGGTCTGTACTCTTCAGGACCACTTGGAAACCGGCGGCCTGCGCGACGCGGTGGCCGTTGCGCTGCTCTCTATGGGCCTGAGCGTGCGCTTCGATTCCATCGCCCTCGAGGGCTTCGCGGAATCCGGCAGCGCGGCCGACCTCTATGAGAAGTATGGTCTTTCATCGAGCCGCATCATTGAGAAGCTGGGCCTCACACCGCGCAATTGAAGCCGGGGCCTTCGGCGCGCTGCTGGCGCCAGAGCGGGGAGCACGAAAAGAAAACTGTGGCGAACATGCCAACCCTGAGCGTCTTCTTTTCGGAAAACGGGAAAAACTCTCCGGCAGCCGGCTTTGCTCGCCGCCCCCTTCAGACTGGCCCTCGGCTGTCAGCCTGGCGGGTCACCGACGCCCCCGCTCAGGCCTGTCGCCAAGCCGCCAGCCGGGTGGATCACTCGCCTCAAGTCCCGACAAAGCAGGCGTCCCCGGCCACGAGAGCCTCTGTTCCGGGCTCCAGGTAGAAGCAGGCGGCGGAATGGCCCTCGGCTACCGCCGTCATCGCCGGCGCGTCCCGCCCGCAGGTCTCCGGCTGGCCCAGGTTGCAGCGGGGGAAAAAAACGCACCCCGGCTTTTCGGCGTTCCGCCTCTCCAGCCGCCGCAGGGTCCCGTAGTGCTTCACGTCGCCGCAATGGCCGAACTTGGGCAGGGCATCGATGAGGGCCCGGGTGTAGGGATGTTTCGGGTTCTGGATGACCTCGTCGGCCGGGCCCAGCTCCATCAGGTTGCCGCGGTAGATGACGGCGATCCGGTCGCACAGATATCGGGCCGCGGCCAGGCTGTGGGTGATGAACATCAGCGTCGCCTCCACGCGGTCCCGCATCTCCAGCAGAATGTTGAAGATCTGGGCCGAAATGGACGCATCCAGCATGGAAGTGGGCTCGTCGGCCACGACAAAATCGGGCTTCAGCACCATGGCCCGGGCGATGGCCACCCGCTGCCGCTGGCCGCCGCTGAGCTGGTGCGGGTAACGGGACAGGAAATCCTCGGGCGGAGACAGGCCCACGGCCTTGAGCACCTGCAGAACGGCCTCCTCCCGAGCGGCGCCGCCGCCGATCCGGTGGATCGCCAGGGGCTCGTGAACCGTGTCATAGACCGACAGCTGGGCATTCAGGGACTGATAGGGGTCCTGGAAAATCATCTGCAACCGGCGCCGGAAGGCTTTCAAGCCCCGGCCCTTGAGGTGGGTGATATCCCGGTCGTCCAGCAGGATCCTCCCCGCTTCCGGGGTTTCCAGCCGCACGATGAGCCGCCCGGCCGTGGTCTTGCCGCTGCCGCTCTCCCCCACCAGCCCGAATACCTCCCCTTTCCGAATGGCCAGGCTGAGATTGTTGAGCGCGATCACCTCCTTGCTCCGGCGCCCCAAGAAGGACCCTTTGGTCCGGTATTTCTTGGTGACGCCCTCCAGCTTCAGGATGGTGTTGGAGTCTTCAGGCATGGCTCTCCGCAAGCCCTCACGCTCGGCAGTCGCTCCCGCAATCGAAACAGATCGCCCGATGGCGGGGCGATACCTGCACCCACGTCGGATCCCCCAGGCTGCAGCTGGCCTTGGCGTTCTGGCACCGGCCGCAGAAGCGGCAGCCGGTGGGCGGGCGGATCAAGTTGGGCGTCTCGCCCGGAATCGGCATCAGCCGGCTCCTGGGGCCGGTCAGGGTGGGGTAGGAGGCGAGCAAAGCCTTGGTGTAGGGGTGCACCGGAGACTCGAAGACCTCCTCGCGGGCCCCGTACTCCACCAGATGGCCGGCGTACATGACCCCGATGTCGTGGCAGACCTCGGCCACGATGGAGATGTCGTGGGAGATGAAAATGATGCTGATCCCGAACTCCTTCTGCAGGTTTCGCGTCTCCTCCAGGATCTGATCCTGCACGATCACATCCAGCGCCGTGGTCGGCTCGTCCGCGATGATCAGCTTGGGCTTGCAGGCCAGCGCCATGGCGATGATGGCCCGCTGCTTCATCCCGCCGCTGTACTGATGCGGATAGTCCCGCATCCGGTCCTTCGGCAGCCCCACCAGCTCGAAGAGCTCCTCCACCTGGTGCGTAGGCCTCCTGTTCCCCGATCCCGGGGTTGTGCGTCCGAATGGCCTCCGTGATCTGATCGCGCCACCCGGTGAACCGGATTGAGGGCGTTCATGGCCGCCTGGAAGATCATGGCGATCTCCTTCCAGCGGACCTTCCGCATCTCCTCGTCGCTCTTCGGCACCAGGTCCTGGCCGTCGAAAGAGATCCGGCCCGCAGCGGATCGGCGGCATTCGGCGGCAGGAGCCCCATGATGGCCATGCCGAGGGTGGTCTTGCCGCAGCCCGACTCCCCGACAAACCCCAGCGATTGCCCCTCCGCCAGCGAAAAGGAGACCCCCTCCACCGCGTGCAGAAACCCCCGCCTGGTGTGATAGCCGATGCTCAGGTTTTCGACTTCCAGCAAGGCCATCTCACGCCTCTTTCCAGTCCTTGCGCAGCCTCGGATCCAGCACCTCGTCCATGGCCCGCCCCAGCATGTAGAACGACAGGGTGATCAGCGAGATGCAGATCCCCGGCGGCAGAAGCCAGTAGGGGGCCTTGAACATGTGACCGGTTTTCCACACCCACTGCAGCATCATGCCCCAGCTGACCGTGCTCGGATCCCCGAACCCCAGAAAGGCGAGCGAGGCCTCCATCACGATGGCCGAGGTCACCCGGAAGGTCATGTAGAGAAAGGCCAGCGGCAGAACGTTGGGCATGATGTGGCGGAAGATGATCCGCAGATGCGAAGCGCCCGCCACCCGGGCCGCCTCGATGAAGGGCCGGTGCTTGAGGGACAGGGTCTGGGCCCGGATGACGCGCGAGACCCCGGGCCAGCGGAACAGGGCGATGATCATGACCACCGACCAGATGCTCAGCTTTCCGAAAACCGCCGCCATCACCAGGACGAACAGCAGGGTCGGCATGACCATGATCATGTCGGCCAGGCGCATCAGCACGGTGTCCACGAATTTGCCCAGGTAACCGGCCAGCATCCCGACCGTGGTCCCCAGGAAAACGCTCATGAAGGCCGCCGAGATCCCGACCATGAACGCCACCCGGGCCCCGGCCAGCAGCTGGCTGAAGAGATCGCGGCCCATGAAATCGGTGCCCAGCCAGTGTTTCAGGCTCGGCCCGGTCGAGCGGGAGATCTCCGGGTCCACGCCGGTCATGGGGTGGTACATGGGGTCGAGCCAGGGCGGGATGTAGCTGCAGACGGCCATCAGGGCAAACACGATCAGCAGAACCATCCCGATCCTGCCCAGCAGGTTTTGCTTGTAGATGGCCCAGTTCTCCCGCAGCCGGCTTCGCCAGTGGGAGGGCCGCATGGGTTTCTGCCGTTTTTCGCTTTTCATCATTTCTCAGTACCGGATCCGCGGATCGAGGTAGGCGTACAGGATGTCCACGACCAGGTTGGACAGCAGCACCACGATGGCAATCAGCAGAAACGCGGCCTGGGCCAGCGGATAGTCGCTCTGGCTCACCGCCGTGACCAGCTCGCGCCCGATGCCGGGCCAGGAAAACACCGTCTCGGTCAGCGCCCCGCCGTTGATGGAAAAGGCCAGGCTCAATCCCACGCTGGTGACCACCGGCAGCGCTGGCATTGGGCGCGGCGTGATGATCCCGGATCACGCGCTCGTCCAGGCCCTTGGCGCGGCCGGTGAGGATGTAGTCTTCCTTCAGGGTTTCCAGCATGCTGCTGCGCATGATCAGCAGATAGCTGCCGAAATAGATCAGGAACAGCGTTGCCAGCGGCAGCACCATGTGGTGCAGGACATCGGCGGTTTTCAGCCAGAAGCCGGCCTCCGGGTTCAGCCACACGTCCTCGGAGATCATGCCCGTGATCGGAAACCAGCCGAGCTTGTAGGCAAAGAGCCAGATGAGAAGGAGCCCCAGCCAGGGCAGGAACACCGTGTGGGTGATCAGAGCGCCCACCGTCATGAGGTTGTCCGTGATCCGCCCCTTGTGCCAGGCCGCGATCTTGCCCAGAAACACGCCGAAAAGGGAGGACAGGACGATGGCGCTGGTGAACAGCAGGATCGTGTTGGGGAGCCGTTCGCGGATGATGTTGATCACCGGCTGGCCGTAGTGGAACGAGTTCCCGAAGTCCCCCTTGAAAAAATTGCGCAGGTAGTAGAGGTACTGGAGCCAGATGGGGCGGTCCAGCCCCAGCCGTTGGATCAGCAGCTCGGCGTCCTCCGTCGTCATGGTGGGGTCCACCATTCGTTCGACCGGGTCACCGGGGGCCAGGCGGAACACCACGAACAGCACCGTCAGGATCAGGAAGAACATGACCCCGATCTGCAGGAGCCTGCGCCGGATGTAACGCCAGAGTTCCATCGTCCCCCGCCGCAGCCTACTTCGGCCGCAGGGAACTGAAAGACCAGATGCTGCCGATCCCCTCCAGCATCGGCACCCAGCCGGTGAACTTGTCCGTCCGCACGGCTTCCAGCTGGGTGGGGTTGTACAGCGGCAGATAGGGGATGTCGCGGGCAATGATCTTCTGCATCTCCCACACCATCGCCCGCCGCTTTTCCCGGTCCAGGGTCTCCGCCGCGGCATCCGCCAGCCGGTCGAACTCCGGGTTGCGGTAGCCGCTCTGGTTCCAGCCGCGCTCCTTGTCGTTGCGGCTGTGGAAGTAGTCCCCGACCCATACCGGATCCAGCGGCAGGGCGCCGTAGGCCAGGATGAAGGCGTCGAACTCCCGGTTGACCTTCACCTCCCGCAGCAGCGCGCCGAACGCCATGGGTTTGGCGGAAGCCGGCAGGCCCAGCTCCTTCAGCCACTCCTGGATGATGGTTCCGCTCATGGCGCGCAGCGGATCGTAGTCCGCCGGCGGAGTCAGGATGCTGAAGGGCTTCATCGGACTCCCGTCGGGCAGGCGGATGCCCTCCCCCTTGACCAGGTTGCCGGCGGCGTCCACCGGCGCCACATTCCAGCTGTAGCCGGCCTCCTTGAGCATCTGAAAGGCGGCCCGGATGCGCGCCTCCCGCTCCAGACCTTCGCCCGGCACTGCGACCTCGGGGCAATGCCAGAACTTGTTGCCCGAAGCGATCACCGAGCTGAGCTTGATGCCGTGGCCCTGGAGGATGCGGGTGATGATGAAGTCCTTGTCGATCAGGGTGGCGACGGCCCGCCTCAGATTCACGTCCTTGAAAGGCGCGTTTCCGGAGATTGAACCCCAGGTAGTACATGGCGTTGCGCTCATTGGAGAAGATCTGGATCTCCTTGTCCGCCTGCAGGTCCTGCAGATATCCCGGCTGGATGCCCCACCAGAACATGTCGATCTCGCCTTTCTTGAGCGCCAGGATGGCCGCGTCGGAAGTGCCGTAGAACTTGAAGACGATGCCGTCGATCTCCGGTCCCAGCACCCGGCCCTGGATCGTCTGGTGCCGGCCGAAGAAGTGCTCGTTACGCTGCATGTAGAGGTAGGCGCCCTGCTTCCACTCCTTGAGCACGAACGGGCCGGTGCCCACCGGGTGCTCCACCGTCTTGACGAGCAGGGTGGTCTCGGGCCGCACGCTCTGCTTGGCTTCCTTGACAAAGGCCTCCCACTCCTTCTTCTGCACGATCGGGGTGGTCAGGGTGCGGTCCTCGAAGGTCGCATTGGGCTCCTTGAGATGGAACCGCACGGTGTGCTCGTCCAGCGCCTCCACCTTCTTGATGAACTTCCAGCGCGAAATGTGGCGCGGCACCTCGTACTGGCGGATGACTTCACCGGTGTAGACCACGTCCTCGGCGGTGAACGGGGTGCCGTCGGACCACTTGGCGGGCCGGAGCTTGACCGTGTACGACAGGCTCGCCTCGTCGTAGAGCGGTTGATCGGCGGCCAGCCATGGGATCAGTTCGGCGGATTCGGGATCCAGGGTGTAGAGCGGCTGATAGATCAGCTTGAGCACCTTACGGGACCAGGTGTCGCTGGCCCGCATGATATTCAGGGTCTTGGGCTCATCCTGCAGCCCCACCTTGATGAGGGAGGCGGCGCGTCGCCTCGCTCCCCGGACCGGCGATCAGGATCGCCGCCCCGAGCACGAGTCCCACCATCCCGGCCAACCCTCTTCGCTTGCTCTTTTCCGTGTTCCTGCGCATGACTCGCTCCTCTTCACCGAATCCCTCTGTTTATCCTGGTCCGCTCTCATTCCCGTTGCTCCCGGAAAAACCGTCCCCGGGGGTTGCAGCTCTCAATTCGCCGCCGCCGCGGCCGGCACCGGGTGCAGCCCGTGCCGGGTTTTTCGCTGCCTGACCTTTTCCTCCACGAAATCGATCACCCGGGATTCCAGTTTGGCGTTGTCCAGCCGGTTGATCCGCGGAATGCCCCCCGGGCTGACGCAGTTGATCTCGACCAGCCGGTCGCCGATCACGTCGATCCCCACAAAATACAGCCCGTCGCGCACCAGCCGGGGTTTGATGGTCGCGCAGATCGCGCGTTCCTTGTCCGTCACCTCGTGCTTGAAGGCCCGCGCCCCGGCGTGGATGTTGGTCCGGAACTCGCCGGGCTTGGGCTTCCGGCGCATCGCGCCGATGACTTCGCCGTTGAGCAGCAGAATGCGCACATCCCCGTGCTGGACCGCATGCATGTATTCCTGCACCATGATCGGTTCCCGTTCCGGGTAGGTCTTGTAGGCGCGCACGTAGTAGTTCACCAGGGAATGGAGGTTCTCGCGGTCCCGCACGCTCACCTTGATCACGCCCTCGCCGCCGTAGCGCGCCAGCGGCTTGACCACCATGGCGCCCCCGAAGCCGTCGATGATTTTCTTGAGCCGGCCCGGGTCCCTTGACACGTGGGTTTCCGGAATGATGTCCGGGAAATTCAGGATATACAGCTTGCTGTTGCCCAGGATCTGGCCGGTGGTGCTGTTGATGATGAAGACCTTTTCGTTGACCGCTCCCAGGAACTCCATGGTCTGGTAGATCAGGGGGGGGTTCTTGCGCAGAAACAGGGCGTCCAGGTCGGTGATGGATTCGTAGATCAGCTCTTCCTTCTTGAGGCATTGAATCAGGCAGCGCCAGTAGCGCTTCATGGACAGATCGGGCGCCACCGTGATGTCGCGCATCCGGGCCACCACTTGGTTCTGGCGGATGTAGATGTCGTGCGGCTCCAGAAAATACACCGTGTGCCCGCGCTGATTGCACTCGTACATGAGGTGGCTGGTGGTCTCGTTCAGGGGCTCGATGGTTTCCAGCCGGTCCATCAGAAAGGCGATCTTCATGGTCTTTCACTTTCTCGGGGCATCATAGAACGAATTCCAGCCTAAACTCTATTGTTAGCACACCTTAACCCGCAAACGCAACGGCGCCCGTTGCCCGCCCCGGCCTCAGCGGCCGGGGCGGGACAGCCCGCGCGGCCCCCGACGCTCAGCCAGGGCCAGCCGCCAGCATTTTTTCGACGGTGCCGGCCAGGTCTTCCCGGCCCTGCGACCTCAGGGGCGCCAGCATCTCCCGGTAGAACGGTTCCCGGTGCCGGATCCGGATATTAAAGCCGCTGAGCAGTTCCAGGTCCACGTCGTCCTCGACAAAGGCCCGCGTCCTGTGCAGCGCCCCGATGGCGATCAGCCCGACCATGGTTCGCAGGCATTTCTCGCATCTCCCGCAGTTGAGCCGGTCTTCCACGTTGGCCAGGCAGACCCGAAAGTTCTGAAACGCAACGTCCCAGCCCGCCACGATGCGGAGTTTTTCCAGCCGGGACAACTCGTGATCGCGGTGCCTGATTCTCAGGTTGTAGCTGCTGTACTCGGGGTCCAGCAACGGGTGGGAACCGCAGGGGGCGAGGTTGGGGATGTCGTAGGACGAGGGCACGTAGGCCAGGTTGAATCGGGAATCGAAGGCGTGGCCCACGGCCGCCAGCACCGCCCCGAAAAACTTGTTCAGCCACAGATCGCGCTCGTCGCACAGATGCCGGATGTTCGTGTAGACCGGGATCAGGCCCACCCCGGCATCCGCGGCAATGGCGCCCAGCGCGGCCCGGGCGCGCTCGAAGACCGGGTACTTCGGGCCCCGTTGCACCACTCCGCCGATATCGAAACCGTGGATCAGGAAGCAGTCGCGAATGAGCCCCGGGTGCTCGGCCGGGAAGCGCAGCCGGTTCAGGCGCAGGGCGGCCAGGGAATCCATCCCCCCCGAGAGGAAGCAGACCGCCCGTTTCGGCTCCGGAGCGCGGTGGGCTTGGCGGTGGGCTGGGGCCTCGATCTTCAGCGGGCCGAATTCGCCCCGTGACCAGTCCTGAATCAGGGCCATCGCGCTCCGGAGGCCTTCCCCCAAGGTGGGGCAGATATCGGCCGGCACCCGAATCCGCCGCTCCCCGAAGCGCATGGCCGGCAGCAGGCAGCCCACCAGGAAGGAGTGGGGGTTGCAGGAAAGGTCCGCCCCGAAGGCCTCTTCGGTCTCGATGAAGATCTCCCGCGCCGGCTGATCGCAATCCTCCCACACCACCCGCGCGCTCGCCCGGGTTCGCCCGTCGCGGGCTCCCCGCTCCAGGTTGGTGATCTTCATGAGCGCGGCGCCTTTCCGCGCCCGGCCCGGCCGCGGGGACTTGCCCCGCGACGCGTACTCCACCATCAGGCCGGCGACGTCGAGCCCGGTGGCCGCCTCCAGGCCCTGAAAGCCCGGGGAGTAGTTGACCTCCAGGACGTTTTCCCTGCCTTGCCGGTCGATGATGACGTCCACCCCGGCGATCTCGAGCCCCAGGGTCCCGGCCGACCGGACCGCGATTTCCTCCAGCCGGGGGTCGGGGCGGAGCCCCCGGCTCTCCCCGCTCAGGTGGTAGTTGGCCCGAAAGTCGCCCGTCCGCGGGCGCAGCTCCATTGCCGCCACCGCCGCCCCGCCGATCACCATCACCCGGATGTCCCGCCGCCCCTCAGGAGGAATGAACCGCTGCACGAGAACGCCCCTGCGGTCTTTCAGTTCCTCCGTGACGATACCCTGTCCCGCGCCGGGGCCGGAAACCAGGTGGATCCCGTCGCCCTGCCGGCCGCTGACCCGCTTGACGACCACCGGGTATCCCCCCAGCCGCACGGCCGCTTCCTCCAAGCCCTCCGGCGCATTCACGAAGACCGAGTCCGGCACCGGAACCCCGGCGGCCGCCAGGCTCTGGAGCGTCAGCATCTGGTGCTTGGCCAGCCACACCGCCGCCAGATCGTTGATCAACCGCACGCCCATCAGCTTCAGGTGCCGGATCAGCGGCAGACAGCCGTCCCCGATGGTGGCGCCCTGCCGCGGCAGGACCACCTCCGGCACCCCCTCCAGCACGCCGCCGCAAAGCCCCGCTCGCCCCCCTGCCAGCAGGGGCCACACCCGGTAGGGGTGCAGCAGGTGGAGGTCGTGACCCCGCGCCCGGGCCGCCTCGCTCAGCCGCCGGTTGGGATGGTATTCCGGACCCCGCACGGTGATCACGCCGATTCGAATCCCCATGCTTTCACCCACATACCCTCTGGTCCGGCCGACCCGGAATCGCGCCGGGGTCTTTTCCTTCGCTCCGGATCTCCCGGGCTGGTGTTTCCGATGACTTGGCTGCGGGGGAAAGCTGCCCGCTGACGCCCGGTTAGGAGAAATTGCTCCGGGGAAACGCGGCTTCAGTCCTCCAGCATCCATTCCGGGATCCAGACCCCGATCTCCTTGCCCAGCGCCTCACTGTAAAAGGCCGCCACCCGGCGGGTCTGGTTGCGTAACGCAATCTTTTGGGTGGCCACATTGTCGGCGCCGATCACGGAGAAAATCTTCCGGCCCTCCGCCCGCTCCGTCAGGCCCTCCAGCAGCCGGGTGCCGATGCCCAGGCCGCGGTATTCCGGCCGCACCGAAGTGTAGCCTCTTTCCAGGTATTCACGCAGATCGATGCCCGACTGCTCGCTCACCCGCGCCACGTATTCGCGCCGCGGCCGCTTCAGGCTGGAATTGGCCACCAGGCGGCCGTGCTCCTCCACATAACCGATCAGGAATGCGTTTTCAAGGTTGTGCCGCACCCACCGGCTGCCCACCGAACCGCCGGCCTCGACCATCCGGCAGATGAGCTCCAGGTATCCGGCGGGCAGTTCCTCCGGCCGGACGAAATGATACTCGAGCCTCCCGCCCACCGTGTACACCGACCGCCCGCCCTCCGTGGTCCGCCAGCGCTCGACCTGTGCGGCGCCGTGACGGCCCAGGTAGAGCAGCCAATAGGCCTGCTCCGGCAGCGCCTGCCAGAGCGGCCGGCCCGGCAGATCGGGCACCTGCCCATAGCCTGCTGGCGGTTCTACCGGGGACCAGGAATGGATGACGTTCGGGTTGGCCGCCGCAAAACGGCGCAGGCTTTCAGCGGGCTCAGCGCCCGGCTCCGGCGCAGCTGACAGCAGATGGTTCCAGATGCCGGTCTTGGCAAGCCGCCAGAGCCCCCGGGTGAGGGGGTTCAGCGGCCCGGCCGGCTGGTGCCACAGGATCATCCGCAGACCCGCCTCCCGCGCCCGCTCCAGCATTTCCAGCCCCTGCCCGTCACCCAGCCGGCATTGCACCCCCAGGCCGGACGGCGGCTCTTCCGGCAACCGCGCCGCGAGCAGTTCCCCAAGATAGGGGATCGTCACCCGCGGGTCTTCTAGCAGCAGGTGCCGCGCCTGGTGGCGGACCGCCATTTCCCGCAGCCGGGAGCAGGCCCGGGCGGGTTCCGGGAGACCCGCGCCGGGCTCTGCCAGCAGGCCGATCGCCAGCACCGGCTCGGGAACAAGATAGCCCCCGGCCGCGCTTTCCTCCGCCTGCAAGCCGCCCTGCGCCGGAGCACCGGTCCCCTTCACGCCCGCGAAACCCAGCAGCGCGCCCCGGTCGCCGCAGGCCAGCCGGACGGCCACCTCCCGGCCGGTGCGCCGAATGGATTCCGCGGGGCCCAGCAGCGCGATGCGCAGGCCGCCGTGCCGGGACCTGGCGCGGCAGGCCAGCAGTCAGGGCCGCCGGCAGCTGGGCCGGCCGGTCGACGGTCAGGATCAACGCCTCGGGGTTCCGTTGCTCCAGCCGGGGACGCAGCCCTTCGCTCCACAGGCCCAGAAACGGATCGCCGCTCTCGCTCTCGATGATCCGCCTCAACCCGCCAGGGTCGCCCATCTCCGGATGGCTCACGTGGTTCCATGACATCTGCCAGGGGGGAAAAGCCCGGCCGTAGCCGGCCAGGGCGGCTTTCACGGCCTTCAGCGCCGGCAGGCAGCGCTCGGGCTCGTAGAAACCCCCGCCGGCAAGCACAGCCGCCGCCTGCTCCGTCTGCGGGGGCGTCAGGAGGTGATGAAGGAAGAAATCCAGGTTTGCATCGTAAAGCTCGGCGCCGAGCTCCGCGGCGGCCCATACCGCGGACCAGGCGGGCATCGCAGGAGAAGCCAGCGGCGGGTTGACCAGCAGCACTCCGGGGGACTGTGATTTCTGCATGACCTGAATTCCTGCGGGCCGCGGCTCGGCCTGGGCTGCCGGGCTACAGGTCAAAGGCCCGCAGCCGCTGCCAGAGCTCCTTTTCCCGGGATTCCCGGTTGAATCCCTTCACCAGGCCCGAGATCTCCTTCAGCGGCACGGAATAGGGGCGGCCGTCCCTGTCCCGGGAGGGCGTGATGGCCCGGGAGGCCAGGAAGTGGTTTTCCGAGCGCAGCCACCACTTCGGGTCCTGGATGCTGAACCCGTAGGCCTGCTCATACTCCGGCAGGTGATTGAACACCTGGCTGCCCGGAAACAGGGCAAAGCGCTGGAAAAGCACCCGCAGGCAGCCGCCCCGGAGTTCTTCCACCACCCGGGAACTCATGAAGGACTTGAATTGCTCGTAAGTCTCCCGGGTCTCGCCGGGGTGATTGAAGATCAAGAAGACGTCGTGGAGGATCCCATGCTCGCTGCATTTCCGGGACAGCGCCACGAATTTTTCCAGATATGAGGACGGATCACCCGTTTTCCGCATGATGCGCAGCATGGTTTCCGAAAAGGAATCCACGCCGAAATCCAGCTTCACCTTCAATCGCGCGAGGAGTTCCAGATCCTTCTCCTCAATCAGGTCGACCCGCGTTTCCAGCCAGAAGTGATTGTCGGGGTTCCTTTCGGCCAGCCGCGTGAGAAACTCCCTTCGCCAGCCCGGGTCCAGGCCGAAGCAGGCATCGAAGAAGACGATGTACCGCGGCGAGACCTGCTCCTGGACCGCGGCGATCAGACCCAGCGCCCGATCCACCGGCAGGACGGACCAGCGGCGTTTGTATTCCATGCAGAAACTGCATCGGAAGGGGCATCCCGAGCCGAGGTACACGCCCACCGTGCGCTGGGCGGCGAAATAGGGGTAGGACCGGAAATCCGGCTCGATCTCGTGGGTGGCGCCGGGGCCCGGGGGGGCGCCCGGGAATACCGGCAGGATATTGGAGATCTCGCCGCCGATAACATGGTCGAAGGGGTGTCCGGGATAGGCGAAATCCTCCGGCACGAAGGTCGGATGAAAACCGCCCACGATGACCCTGGTTTGCGGCCGGCTGCGCTTCACCTCCTCGGCAAAGTAGCGGGTCGGGAGGTAGTTGAGGCTCGACCAGCAGGAAATGGCCAGGTAATCCGCATCTTCCGCCAGCACCCGCTCCAGCGCCCGGGCCTTGAAGGCCTCGAGTGCCTCGGGTCCATCGGGTCGTGAGAACTCGTTTTCCAGGTCCAGGACGCGCACGTCCAGGAACCGCTTCAGGAACGAGTGGACATAGACCAGGTGCGGCTTGAGCTCGAGGAACCGTCCCCAGGTCGGGGAATGGAATTCCCCCGGGTACAGCAGCAGGACTCTGGGTCTCACCGCAGCCTCCGGCGTGCGGCCAGGCTTTTTCTCGCTTCATGGAGGGGTTCTGCCTGCATCGGGGCTCACGGGGAGGCCGGTCCGGGCTACTCGCCGGCCGTTCTGACCTTCGCATGCAGCTTGAGTAGGCGCGCGCTGAGCACCTTGCAGATGTGAAGGGCGATTTGCGGATACTCGCGGACGATTTCGGTGAATTCCCGCTTGTGCAGGAACAGGAACCGGCTGTCGGCCGCCGTGCGGATGGTCGCGGACCGGACGCTGTCTTCGAACAAAGCCATCTCCCCGAAGTAGTCCCCTTCCGCGATGCGGTCCAGCTCCACCTCCTTGTCGGCCTCGTCTTCCGAAAGCCGTTTGTGAACCGAGACCTCGCCCTTGATGATCAGATACAGGGTCTCTCCCGGCTCCCCCTGCCGGATGACGACTTCTCCGGCGGGATAGTCCGCTTCCTCGGTCACCGATGCGATGGCGGCCAGCTCGCTCACGGCCAGGCCTTCGAAAATATGGATCTTGCGCAGGTAAAGGATCTTCTCCGGAATACTCAGCCGGGCTTCCATGCCGACCTCCTCTTGAGCGGCGGGTTGCGATCGGGGTTCGATCGCGGCCGCCAGCAACCGCTGAACCTCGGCCTGGGACGAGGATTGGAGCGCTTGCAGGGCCTCTTGGTAGCGGCCGGTCAGGCCGCACTTGCCGAGCAGGTGAAGCGTCAGGACCACCGATACCCAGTCGTCGGAGCCTAGCAGATGCGCCACCACCCCGTTCTCAGCCCTGAAATCACGCACCTTGAAGTATTTGCGGCCGGCCGCCAGGCGCCGATCCAGCGGCGCGTCCTCCAGCAGCGGGATCAGGATCCTGGCCAGGGCCGGATCGATGAGGTCCTCCAGGGCCTCGATGCTGTTTGAGCGCTGGCGGTCGTTGGCCGAGAAAATGCCCCGCCAGACGTAGCGCAGGCGTCCACTGCGGTCCTGGGCGGCCAGGACCCTCAGGACGTTGTCCAGGCGGCCCAGGCGCTTCTGGTCCAGATGGTCTTTCAGGACCGCCCGCTCCGGCCCCTCGGGCAGCCCTTCCAGGGCCTGCGTCTCGGCGATGTGGCCGTAGCTCAGCTCGATCTGCCCGCGCGCGAACCGGAACACCTCCAGGGCCTTGATGTTCATGGACTCCAGCAGCTCGAAGATCCCCTCCCGCAGGCGCCGGCGCGGATTGGCCAGGGACTCCACCAGCAGCAGCGGGTTCTGGTGGGTCGAGGTCTCGATCTTCTGCGCGGCCAGCCGGGTGACAGCGTCGGCCGGATCGCCGAGCAGGGAGATGACGCTGCGAAGGCCCTCGTCGTTTTCGATCCTGAATGCCTCGAGCGCGGCTCGCCGGACCTCCTCCTGCGGGTGGGAAAAATATCCGGCCGCCTTCGCGCTCGCCTCTGCGGGCCCGATCCGCGACAGGCTTTCCAGCAGCAGGGGCAGCCGGGCGGCATCGTCGGTCTGCGCCAGCATGGCCAGCAAGGGCTCGCGGAAAACCTCGTCCCCGGTCCCCCCGGCGGCCAGGATCCCGGCCCGTTTTTCGTCCCCGTTTTCGGAGGCCAGCCATTCCTGGATCATTTGCCGGTAGCGCCCGGGGTCCTCTTGATACAGGCCCGTCACCGCATGGGCCCGAACGGTCGGGTCCGGACTGTGCTCGAAGATCTTCCGCTGCAGGCCTGCGCCCTCCGGAAGCCCCCGGCTGGCCTCCGCCAGCGCAACCAGCAGCTCCGGGTCCCGGCTCTCGGCCAGGGCCGAAAGAGCCGCGCCGGCTCCCTCCGGCAGGGGTCCGGCGAGCAGCCCGAGCAAACCGATGCGGGTCGGGTTGTCCTTGTGCGGCAGGGCGGACAGGATGTGGGTGTCCAGATTGGCCACCCCGAGGGACTGGAGCAGCCGGCCGTACCAGAGGCAGTCTTCCCCTTCGGCCGCCAGAAAGGAGCGCACCAGCTGGGATTGGGCCTGCTTGTCGCCGAAGACCTGTCCGATGTCCTTGTCTTCCAGGGATTTCAGGTCGAGCATGTTGCGCGAGATGAGGTCCAGCAGGATGTTGGCGTAGTTCTTCTTCAAAGCAAAGCTGCTCAGGATCCATACCCCGACGAACGCCACCGCGGCCAGGGACAGGAAGCGGGGGTGGACGAACCTCTCCGAAAGCATGATGACGCCCGCACCGGCAAGGATGCCGATCCGGACCACGGTGCCCCGCAGAAAGGGCCGGATGGCGGAGCGGTAGGATTCCGGGAACAGGCCCATGAGCACGTTTCTGGCCGGGTTGTTGATCGTGTTTCTCAGCACCGCGGTGGAGATCCTGGCGTACATGGCCGAAAACACGTCGAACCGCAGCAGCAGGGCCAGGAAGGCCAGCACGTAGTTGAAGGGGTGGAACATGAGGGCCACGGGCAGGCCCCAGCGGCCGTAGATCCGTCCCACGAAGAGCAGGATGACCAGGCTCACCACGTTGAGCGAGCCGTTGAAAAGGGCGAAGAAACGGATCATCGCCCCTTCGGTGGCAAAGCTCTGGTCCACCGCGAAATTGAACTGGTAGTTCATGATCGGGATGACCATGTTCGGGACCAGCGTCAGGATCACCAGAATCTGTACCAGGCGGCTTTCCTTGAGCAGCGGCAGCACCTTGCGGAACTCGGAGACCATGGTGGCGCGGGCTTTTCCCTTGCGCGGTGTCTTTTCCGCCAGCAGCAGGGTCGGGAACCGGATCCCCATCCGGTGAACGAAAAAAGCCCCGAGCACGCTGAGCACCAGGTAGGCCAGCATCAGGTTGTCCATCCGGATGGCCCGGGTCAGCAGGGGTGTGGCGAAGCTTCCGGCGATGCCCCCCAGCACCCCGCCGGCCGTGATCAGGGGGAACAGGCGCTTGGACTGGCGGGTGTTGAACAGATCGTTGGCCAGGTTCCAGAAGACCAGGGCCAGCAGCACTTCGTACTGGGCCTTGAGGATGAAGAGCAGGGGGTAGATGAGATCGAAGCCCAGGGGGATCACGAAACGCAGAGCGGCCACCGAACCGCCGCAGACGAGGAAGAGGTAGCTCAGCAGCCGGCTGCCCGAGGTCCGGGCCATGATGCCGGTGATGACCCCCATGAGGAAAAAGGTGGAGACGGAGTTGGCCATGTAGACCAGCGGCAGGTACTCGACCCCGAAACGCTTCAGAAAAGCCGTGTCCGCGAAATTGTCGAACACGATGCTGGCGCTCCTGATCAGGAAGTAAAGCACGGCCGCCCAGAGGAACAGGCTGAACTCGTCCTCGTACACCTTGAGCCACTTTCCCAGCCACTTACTCATGGAGCCCTTCCACCGCGAAGATGTCCACTTCCCGGGTTTTCCCGCGGATGCTGGTGCGACCCAGGCTGCGCAGCGCGAACCGGTCCGCTCCGAGCAGTTCCCTGGTGTGGTGACTGATGAGGATGTCGGTGCCGTACTGCTTGTTCAGGGCCTGGATCCGGGAGGCCAGGTTCACGGCGTCGCCCACCATGGCGTACACCAGGCGCTCGGAACCCCCGACACTCCCGGCAAAGACCTCGCCGGTGTGGATGCCGATGCCGTGGCGGACGGGCTCCCCGCCCGCCGCCGCCCGCCGGGCGTTGAGTTCCTTCAGCCGTTCCCGCATGGCCAGGGCCGCCAGCACCGCCTTTGCCGGATGATCCGGCTCGGGAACCGGCGCCCCGAACACGGCCTCGATCTCATCCCCGATGTACTGCAGGACGATGCCGTTGTGCGCCCGGATCGCCCGCTCCATCTGCGAAAAGTAGTCGTTCAGGAACTTCACCACCTCCTTGGGGTCGCGGCCCTCCACAAAGGGCGTGTACCCCCTGAGGTCGCAGAACAGGAGCGTCACCCGGCTCAGCTCCCCTTCGGGCGAGATCTCTCCCTTCAGGATCCTGGCGCTGATCTCGGGGCTGAGGTATTTCCCGAAACTCGCCTGGCAGGCATCCCGCTCCTTGAGGCCTTCCATCAGGTCGTTGGTCTTGGCGGCGATCAGGCCGAACTCGTCATTGCTGACCACCGGCACCTGCGTGAGATACTGTCCTTGGCCGATCCGCGTCATGGCGTCGATCTGGACCGCGATGACGCTTTTCAAATTCCGCGAGTAGCGTCCCAGGATCAGCAGGCTCAGGAAAAGGAGCACCCCGAAGGCGAAGACGATCTCCTTGAATACGCCGAGATAGATGTCCGGACCCAGGGAGTCCCGGTTCATCACCAGGAAATTCAGGTCCATGAACACCATGAGCAGGATCACGAGCACCATGAAGAAAAGCACTGTGATCACGAAGAAAAGCATTTTCGAGCTCACCGACAGGATCTTCCGGGGGGCGTTCACGGCCCCGTGGTGGCCCTGCTTGAGCCGCTCCATGACCCGCTTCTCCGCATCCAGAAAACTCAGCATGCCGCCGAAGAGACCGAACGAAATGCAGCCCAGCAGCACCTTGAGCCCGGTCAACCAGGGGGCTCGGAAATAGCCCAGGTAGAGGGCCGCCATCATCAAGCCGGCCGCCAGCCAGGCGAGCAGGTCGACCCTGAACTCCGCCCAGGGCAGATCGTGGGGCGAACGGTCGCGGACCTCGGCCGCTGCGATCTGCCGGGAGACCCTGGCGTGGGTCAGGGCGCGGAAAGGCAGCACGAGGAGTACCGGACCGAGCGTGTTGACGGAGGCCTTCGCGTACCCGAGGCCCTCGAGAAACGGTCAGACCTGCGCCCCGTACACGATCAGAATGCCCGCAAAGAACAAATAAAGGAAACACACGCCGGCCATGAACGCTTTCTCCTGGTCCCTGATCAGGCTATCTATACCCCGCCCCGCGGTTTTTTCCAAGCGCAAAGCGCGTTGCCGGCCCTCCGCCGGCCGGCCGGAGTTCGGTCTTGACATCCGGTTGCTGCGTGCTAGAATGCCGATTCTGTCGGTTTCCGACCCCCGGATGCCCACTCCCGCTCACGGAGGACAAGCTGCTCGATGAAAGTGCTGGTCAGTGACCCATTGTCTGAAGTCGGCCTGAAGATCTTCCGCGAAACCCCCGGGCTGCAGGTGGACGTCAACACCGGCCTCACCCCCGAGGAACTGAAGGGCGTCATCGGATCCTACGATGCCCTGGCGATCCGCAGCGCCACCCGGGTGACGGCCGACATCATCGAGGCCGCCAAGGAGCTGAAGGTCATCGGCCGGGCCGGCATCGGCCTGGACAACGTGGACATCCCGGCGGCCAGCAAGCGCGGCATCGTGGTGATGAACACGCCCGAAGGCAACACCATCACGACCGCCGAACACACCGTGGCCATGATCATGGCCCTTTCCCGCAACATCCCCCAGGCCACCGCCTCGCTCAAGAGCGGGCTGTGGGAAAAGAAGAAGCTCAAGGGCCGGGAGCTGTTCGGCAAGACCCTGGGCATCATCGGCGCCGGCCACATCGGCCGCATCGTGGCGGACCGCGCCAAGGGCCTCAAGATGAGGGTCGTCGTCTACGATCCCTACCTGAAGCCCCAGACCATCGAGCAGCTGGACCTGGAGCCGGTGTCCTTCGAGGACCTCCTGCAGCGGGCCGACTTCATCACCGTCCACACGCCCAAGACCGACGAAACCGCCAACATGATCAACCGTGACACCATCGCCAAGATGAAACCGGGCGCCATGGTGATCAACTGCGCGCGGGGCGGCATTGTCAATGAGGACGACCTGTACGAAGCGCTGGCCGCCGGCCGCCTGGGCGGTGCGGCGTTCGACGTTTTCGTTGCCGAGCCGCCCGGCAGGATCCGGCTCATGGACCTGCCGAACTTCATCTGCACCCCCCACCTGGGCGCTTCCACCTCCGAAGCCCAGGACAACGTGGCCAAGGACGTGGCCGAGCAGATCGTGGCCTACCTGCTCCACGGCACGGTCAAGAACGCGGTCAACGTCCCGAGCATCAGCGCGGAACTCCTGAGCCTGCTCCGCCCCTATGTCACCCTGCTCGAGAAGATGGGTTCCTTTCAGGCCCAGCTGACCGACAGCGCCATCGTGGAAACGGAGATCCATTATGCCGGAAGGGTGACCGAGTATGATCTCGGGCCGCTCACCACCGCCATGCTGAAAGGCTTGCTGACCCCGATCCTGAAAGACGACGTGAACTACGTCAACGCGCCCTTCATCGCGGCCGACCGGGGGATCAAGGTGGTGGAGTCGAAAAGCGCCACCTCCGAGGACTTCGCCAGCCTGATCAAGGTGGCGGTCAAGACCCTGGAGGGGAAAAACATCCTTTCGGGAACCATTTTCGGCAAGAAAATGCCCCGGCTCCTGCGGATCAACGATTTCTACCTGGAGGCGATTCCGGAGGGCCACATTCTGCTGATCCAGAGCGTGGACACACCGGGCGCCTTCGGCCGAATCGGAACGGTCCTGGGCGAACGCCGGATCAACATCAGCCGAATGCAGGCGGGCGAAGAAAAGGCCAAGCGGCAGAACATCATCCTGCTGACCACCGACAGCGTGGTCAGCGAGGAGGTGCTGGAAGAACTTCGCGGGCTGAAGGACGTGGTCTCCGCCCGCAGGATCGAGCTGTAGGGGGTCGTTCATGAACGAGGAAAAAGGCTTCACCATCAAAGACCGGCGTTCTTTTGATCAGAAAGGAGACCCGAAGGACCGGGAGGCCGGGCCCGAGAGAACCCCGCCCGCAGAAAAGCCGCCCGAAGCTGAAGCGCCGGGCGGGGCCAAGGAGAGCCCGCCGCCCCCCCTGCCGGAGGTGAACTTCAATTCGCTCATCTTCAGCCTGAGCTCATCGGCCCTCCTCCATCTGGGGGAGATCGCCGATCCCCAGAGCGGCAAGCGGCAGAAAGACCTCCCTGTCGCCAAGCACGCCATCGACACCATCTCGCTGCTCAAGGAAAAAACCAAGGGCAACCTGAACGATGAGGAAACCCGGTTCCTGGACAGCGTGCTGAACGACCTGCGGTGGCGTTTCGTGCGCGCAGCCAAGTAGCGCCGCCGGCCGGGAGACGGGTTGTGGAGCCCGGGCCCTCGACGTGCAAGCTCCGCGCACCGGCCAAGATCAATTTCCGCCTGAAGGTCATGGGGCAGCGGCCGGACGGCTATCACGACCTGGTTTCCATCATGGTCCCGGTCAGCCTCTGCGACGAGCTGGAGGTTTCGCCGGCGGCCTCCGGGGTGCATCTGTCCTGCCGGGGCCGCCCGGTTCCCGACAACGAACACAACCTCATCCACCGCGCGGCGACGGCCTTCCTCCGCCGGACCGGCCTGGCCCGGGGGGTACGCATCCGGCTGGTCAAGAACATCCCGGTGGCCGCCGGACTGGGCGGCGGCAGCAGCGACGCGGCCCACACCCTGATGGCGCTCAACCGGATCTATGGCCACCCGCTGTCGGAGCCTGACCTCCATGCCCTGGGGACCTCCCTGGGCGCGGATGTGCCCTTCTTCTTGCTGGCTCAACCCGCCATCGCACGCGGCATCGGCGAGCTTCTCGAACCCCTCGCGTTCTGGCCCCCCTTCTGGTACCTGATCGTGGCCCCCCCGCTGGAGGTCTCCACGGCCTGGGCCTTCGCTGAGCTGGATCGGCTGACTCCCCGGCCGAGCGGTTCGGCGGCGGAGCCCCCCCGGGCGGCGCCGCGAATGAGGTTGACAGAAAAGGAGTATCAGTATATACTCGACATCTTAAAAGAATCGGCGTTTCCTGTGCGGTCACTCCTGGACAACGACTTGGAAGGAGTGACCGCTGCGCGCTATCCCCTGATCCGGCAGATCAAGCAGGGCCTGCTGGCGGCAGGAGCGACGGGCGCCCTGATGACCGGCAGCGGTCCTTGCGTTTTCGGAGTCTTCCGCTCCGAGGAACACGCCCGGCAAGCCCGGATCGACGCTCCGCGCCCAAAGCTGGGGGGAGGTGTTCCTGGCACAAGGAGTCAGCGATTGGGCTTGGGGTGTCGTCAAGCGGTAAGACACGGGCCTTTGGAGCCCGCATTCGGAGGTTCGAATCCTCCCACCCCAGCCACGAGAGATCCGCATAGGCGCATTGGCATTCGAACCTGAGATGAAACTTTTTGGCGGCACCTCCAACCCGACCCTGACCCTGGAGGTGTGCGAGTACCTGGGGATCGAGCCCGGGCAAGATCACCGCCAAGCACCTTCAGCGACGGTGAAACCCATGGTCGAGATCGGAGAAAACATCCGCGGACGGCGATGTCTTTGTCCTTCAGTCCACCTGCACTCCGGTCAACGACAACCTGATGCAGCTGCTGATCATCATGGACGCCTGACGACGGGCCTCGGCCAAGCGGATCACGGCCGTCATTCCCTATTACGGCTACGGCCGACAGGACCGCAAGGTCAAGCCCCGGGTTCCCATCAGCGCCAAGCTGGTGGCCGACCTGATCACGGTGGCCGGGGCCAACCGGGTCGTGTCCATGGACCTGCATGCCGGTCAGATCCAGGGGTACTTCAACATCCCGGTGGACAACATCTTTGCCGCGCCCATCCTGCTGAAGTACATCCGCACCCATTTCGACGACGACCTGGTGATCGTCTCGCCCGGACGCCGGCGGGGTGGAGCGGGCCCGGGCCTTCGCCAAGCGCCTGAACGCCTCCCTGGCCATCATCGACAAGCGACGCGAGGCGCCCAATGTGGCCGAGGCCATGAACATCATCGGCGACGTCGAAGGGAAGACCGCCATCATCCTGGACGACATGGTGGACACGGCCGGCACCCTGACCCAGGCCGCCGTGGCCCTGAAGGAAGAGGGCGCCGCCGTGGATCCACGCCTGCTGCACCCATCCGGTCCTCTCGGGCCCGGCCATCGACCGGATCGAGGCCTCGCCCATCGAGCAGCCTGGTCGTCACCAACACCATCCCGCTCAACGGCAAAGGCCAGGCCTGCGACAAGATCACGGTCCTGTCCATCGCGGAACTGCTGGGGGAAACCATCAAGAGAATGTACAGCTCCCACTCGGTCAGCACGTTGTTTGTCTAGTAGACAGCGGCCTGCCTGAAGCGGGCCGTTTTCGTTACTTTGTGAAAAATTTTATTAGGTCGGAGGACGCCATGACACAACCCACACTCACCGCCCAGCATCCGGCAGCGGTCCGGAAAAGAGGCGGTCCGGAAAACTGAGGAAAAACAACCAGCTGCCGGCCGTCTTCTACGGCCCGGGGACCGAGGCGCTGCCTGCTGACGGTGAGCTACCCGGAATTCGAACGCCTGATGAAGCAGCCCGGCAGTGAAAACCTCATCATCGACCTGCAGCTGGAATCCGAAACCGGGCTCGAATCCCGGACGGCCATGGTCAAGGAGCTGCAGATCGACCCCATCCGGAACACTTTTCTGCACGCGGATTTCTACGAAATCGCCATGGACCGGGAGATCACGGTCGACTTCGCCGTCCACCTGGTCAACACTCCGGTGGGTGTGCCGCCGGGGGGGATCCTGCAGGCGGTCCGCCGCGAGATCACCGTTTCCTGCCTGCCGGGCAAGCTGGTCGAAGCGCTGGAGGTGGACGTGTCAGGGCTGGATATCGGCGATTCGATCCACATCCGGGATCTCAAGTTCCCTGAAGGGATTAGGCCGCTTGAAGACGAGCACCTGACCGTCGCCCTGGTCGCGGTGCCGGCCGCCGAACCCGAAGAAGAGGCCGAGGAAATGCTGGAGGAAGACGGCGGAAGCCGACATTGGATGAGGGTGAAATCAGTGAAGACCAAGGGAAAGGGGGTGAATGACCCGTCGGGATGTGTGGTTGATTGTGGGTCTGGGCAATCCTGGGCGCGCCTATCAGCGCACGCGGCACAATATCGGTTTCCTGGCGCTGGACAGCCTGAGCGAAAGGCTGGGCGCCGGCCTGACCGGCAGCCGGTTCCAGTCGCGGCACGCCCGGACCCGATTCGACGACCGGGAGGTGATCCTGCTTCGGCCCTTGACGTACATGAACCGGAGCGGGCAGGCCGTCAGGGAGTGCTTGGACTACTATCGCCTTGAACTGGACTCCCTCCTGGTGATTCACGACGATCTGGATCTGCCCGTGGGCCGCATCCGGATCGCGGCCGGCGGCGGCGCCGGCGGCCACCGGGGCGTGCAGTCCCTGATCGACCACCTCGGTGACCGGCAGTTTGCGAGAATGCGGATTGGAATCGGGCGGCCGCGCTTTGACGAAGAAATCGAGGCTTTCGTCCTGGCGCCCTTCTACCGGGACGAAGAGCCCGTGATGGCCGACATGGTCCGGCTCGCGGTTCAGGGTTGCGAACGGTTTCTTCAGAGAGGGAGTTGGGGCGGCAATGAATGAGCTGAATTGCCGAAATTTAGCGCAGAAGGAGGAAGAAAGCTGATGGAGGGATTAACCAAGATCGCGCCGTTTCTGGGGATTGTCGGGTCTCGTGATGGCGTATCTGATTTACGGCTATGTCAAGAAGCAGCCCAACGGCACCCCGTTGATGCAGGAGCTCGAAGGCATGATCCATGACGGGGCCATGGCCTTTCTGAAAAAGGAGTATTCGGTTCTCGCCGTCTTTATCGTTGTGGTCTTTGTTCTCCTGGGATGGGGCATCTCGTGGCGCACGGCCATCGCCTTTCTGACCGGCGCCCTGTGCTCCATGGGTGCCGGGATCTCGGGGATGACGGCCGCCACCCGGGGCAACTCCCGGACGGCGGAGGCCGCCAACAAGCACGGCCAGGCCAAGGCCCTGAATGTGTCCTACTTCTCGGGTTCGGTCATGGGTCTGGCGGTGGCCGGCCTCGGCACTGCTGGGACTCGGCTTCTGGTTCTGGATCTGCGGCGGTGACCCGGACACGGCCCAGTACATCAACGGCTTTGCCATGGGCGCCAGTTCCATCGCCCTGTTTGCCCGTGTGGGCGGCGGGATCTACACCAAGGCCGCCGACGTGGGCGCCGACCTGGTCGGCAAGGTGGAGGCCGGCATCCCCGAGGACGACCCCCGCAACCCCGGCGTCATCGCCGACAACGTGGGCGACAACGTGGGCGACATCGCCGGCATGGGCGCCGACATCTTCGAGTCCTACGTGGGTTCGGTGATCGCCACCATCGCCATCGGCGCCACCCTGGCCATCACCCCGGAATTCCTGAGCCAGCTTCCCGGTGCTCAAGGACATGGCCGAGACGGCCATCCAGCTGAAGTACATGGCCATGCCGATCCTGATCGTCATGGCCGGGCTGCTCAGCTCCTTTGTGGGCGTCTTTTCCATCAAGATCTTTCAGAGCGGAAACCCGGCCGGGGCGCTGCGGTACACGACCTTTGTGGCGGCCGGCTATTTTCGTGCATCCTGACCATCGTCGTCACCAAGGTCCTGGGCATGCCCATGGGCTGCTTTCTGGGCCATTTTCTCCGGGCTCCTGTGCGGCATCGCCATCGGCCTGCTGGCCGAATACTACACCTCCGGGCCCCCGGTCCACCGGATCGCCGAGCAGTCCAAGACCGGGCCTGCCACGGTCATCATCGCCGGTCTGGCCGTCGGCATGCAGTCCACCTACCTCCCCATGCTGGGCATCTGCGTGGCCACCTTCGTCGGCTACCAGACCGCCGGCATCTACGGCATCGGCCTTTCGCGCCGTGGGCATGCTGGCCACCGTCGGGGCCACCATGACGGTGGACGCCTACGGCCCCATCGCGGACAACGCCGGCGGCATCTCGGAAATGGCCGGCCTGGGGCCTGAAACCCGGAAGATCACCGACAGCCTGGACGCCCTGGGCAACACCACCGCCGCCATCGGCAAGGGGTTTGCCATCGGCTCGGCGGCCCTGACCGCCCTGGCCCTGTTCGTGGCCTTCACCCAGGCGGCGGGGCTGACAACGATGGACATCACCAACCCCATGGTGGTCATCGGCGTGTTCATCGGCGGCATCGTGCCCATGCTCTGCGCGGCCCTGACCATGACCTCGGTGGGCAAGGCCGCTTTCAGCATCGTGGAGGAAATCCGGCGCCAGTTCAGGGAAATCCCGGGCCTGCTGGAAGGCAAGGAGGGCGCGAAGCCCGATCCCAAAACCTGCGTCTCCATTGCCACCGCGGCCGCCTTGCAGGAGATGGTGGCCCCCGGCCTGATCGCGGTCCTGACCCCGGTCGCGGTCGGCTTTCTGCTGGGCAAGGAGACCCTGGGCGGCATGCTGCTCGGGGCCACCACGATGGGCGTCTTCCTGGCCCTGTTCATGGCCAACGGCGGCGGCGCCTGGGACAACGCCAAGAAATACATCGAAGCAGGGCAACCTGGGCGGCAAGGGCTCCGACAACCACAAGGCCGCGGTCGTGGGCGACACGGTGGGCGATCCGTTCAAGGACACCTCGGGACCGGCCATGAACATCCTGATCAAGCTGATGTCCGTGGTGTCCCTGGTGATCGCGCCGATCCTGCCCACCCTGGGGCTCTTCCTCAGGTGGTAGGCGCAGCGGTGCGGCATGAGGGAAAACCGGCCGACGCGCCGGCAGCCGGAACGACCCGGGCAAACCCGGGCGCCGGCTGCCGGTTCGTCACCGTTTCCCCGGTGGTGGTCAATCAAGAGTGGAGGGTTGGATGTTTAAGATAGGTGATTTGGCCGTCTATCCTGCCCACGGCGTCGGCGTCATCGAAAAGCTTGAAAGCCGGGAGATCTCCGGATGCCGTCAGGACTTCTATGTCATGCGTATTCTGGAAAACGACATGATCATCATGATCCCGACCTCCAACGTGGACAACGTGGGATTGCGGGAACTCATCGGACAGGGGGAGATCCCCAAGATCTACTCGATCATGATGCGCCGTGACGTGCCTCCCGACAACCAGACCTGGAACCGCCGTTACCGGGAGTACATGGACAAGATCAAGACCGGCTCAGCCTATGAGGTGGCCGAAGTCTACCGGGATCTGCTCATGCTCAAGGTCGACAAGGACCTCTCTTTCGGTGAGCGCAAGATGCTCGACACGGCCAGAAACCTCCTCGTCAAGGAGATCTCGCTCGCCAAACAGGTGGGCGAAGAACAGATCGAAAGAGATCTTGATCAGATCTTTGCGTGATCGATTCCGACCCGAACGGTGCCTGCTGAAAAGGACAAGCGCATTTCCTGGGTGGTGCCCGCCGACACTCCAGGGAACGCGGCTCGATGTGTTTCTGGCAGGCCGGAACATCGACCTCTCCCGCTCACGACTGCAGAGCCTCATCCGAGACGGGCACGTCCGCGTCAACCGCGGACCGAGCCAAAGCGAGCCTTCGCCTGAAGCCGGGGGATGAGATTCTTCCTGTCCATCCCGCCGCCCGCTCCGCTCGAACTGGAACCTGAAGAGGTCCGATTCACGGTTCTTTACGAGGACGAGGCCCTGGTGGTAGTGGACAAGCCCCCCGGGCTGGTCGTCCACCCGGCGCCGGGACACCGCCGCGGAACCCTGGTGCACGGGCTTCTTCGGCACTGCCAGGGCCTTTCCGGCATCGGCGGCATGTTGCGGCCCGGCATCGTGCACCGCCTCGACAAGGACACCTCCGGCCTGCTGGTGGTCGCCAAGAGCGACCAGGCCCACGCCTCCCTGGCCGACCAGCTGAAAGCCGGCAGCATGCGGAAAGAGTACCTGGCCCTGGTTCACGGCCTCATGAAGGGAACCTCGGGAGAGATCGCCCTTCCCATCGGCCGCCATCCCCGGAACCGCAAGAAGATGGCCGTCAGGGACCCGGGCGGGAAACCGGCCCTGACCCGCTGGCAGGTAATGGAGGCCTTCAGGCGGGGCTGCTCGCTGCTGGAGGTGGTCATTCAGACCGGTCGGACCCACCAGATCCGGGTGCATCTCGGCCACATCGGGCATCCCGTGGTGGGCGACCCGGTCTATGGCCATGGCCGTAACTGCTGGAAAGCCCTGGACCTGCCTGGGCTGGCCGGTGCAGTAGAGCGGCAGCTGCTGCATGCCCGGCGGCTCGGTTTCCTCCACCCCCTGACGCAGCGCCGGGTGGCGTTCGAAGCCCCCGTCCCCGAGGATATGCAGCGGGCCTGCGAGGCCCTCAAGGCGCCCTGAATCCGCCCCCGAACAGGAAAACGCTTGACAACCTGGCCAGGAAGACTATAGTATTCTATCGAAAACTAGCAATGTATGCCTGCCTATTGGAGGATTCGGCGTCGGCCGGGTCTTTGACAAACTCCGTTGCTAGTCACCTGAGGCATCTTCCAAAGCTCACTCTCATGGGTTTCCAGGGTTGATCTCATCTTCCAATCGGGGATTACGTTTTTCCCTGCGGCGCTCAGCCCTTACCGGCTGATTTAGCCCATAGAGTTACCGCGCTGCCCTGACCGGCAGTGGCTCATGGAGAAGTAAAATGAATCTTGCAGAACTGAAAACAATGAAGATCAGCGAGCTGGCCCGGATGGGCAAGGAGTTCAGCATTGAAGGGGCCTCCGGGATGCCCAAGCAGAACCTGGTCTTCGCCTTGCTCCAGGCCCACTCCGAGCGCAACGGCCAGATCTACGGTTCCGGCGTCCTGGAAATCCTTCCGGACGGATTCGGGTTCCTGCGCGCTCCGGACGCCAATTACCTGCCCGGCCCGGATGACATCTACATTTCCCCGTCCCAGATCCGGCGGTTCAATCTGCGCACCGGGGACACCATCGAGGGGCAGATCCGGCCGCCCAAGGACAGCGAGCGCTATTTCGCCCTGCTGAAGGTGGAGCAGGTCAACCATGAGGACCCGGATGTGGCCCGGGACAAGATCCTGTTCGACAACCTGACCCCCATCTACCCCAACGAGCGGGTGAATCTGGAAACCGAGCGCGACAACTACTCCTCCAGAATCCTGGACCTCATGACCCCCATCGGGAAGGGCCAGCGCGGCCTGATCGTGGCCCCGCCGCGTACCGGCAAGACCATGCTGTTGCAGAACATTGCCAACAGCGTGACCGCCAATGACCGCTCGGTGCATAAGATCGTGCTGCTGATCGACGAAAGACCGGAAGAGGTCACCGACATGCAGCGTTCGGTAGAGGCGGAGGTGATCAGCTCGACCTTTGACGAGCCGCCCCAGCGCCACGTCCAGGTGGCCGAGATGGTGATCGAGAAGGCCAAGCGGCTGGTGGAGCACAAGCTCGACGTGTTCATCCTGCTGGACAGCATCACTCGCCTGGCCCGGGCCTACAACGCCATCGTGCCGCCAAGCGGCAAGATCCTTTCCGGCGGGCTGGATTCCAATGCCCTTCACAAACCCAAACGGTTCTTCGGGGCGGCCCGGAACATCGAGGAAGGCGGCAGCCTGACCATCATCGCGACTGCCCTGATCGACACCGGCAGCCGGATGGACGAGGTCATCTTCGAGGAATTCAAAGGCACCGGCAACATGGAGATCCACCTGGACCGCAAGCTGACCGACCGCCGGGTCTTCCCCTCCATCGACATCAACCGCTCCGGCACCCGCAAGGAAGAACTCCTGCTGGAGCAGGCCGATCTGAACCGGATCTGGATCCTGCGGAAACTGCTGGCCCCCCTGACCCCGGTGGACAGCATGGAGTTTTTGCTTGATAAAATGAAGGGCACCAAGGATAATAAAGAGTTTCTGGCGTTCAATGAGCAATTAGTGACTCAAGCCGTTGAAGGAGTCCGAGTACCATGAAGAAGAACATCCATCCCGAGTATTTCGAGGCGACGGTGCACTGCGCCTGCGGCAGCGAATTCAAGGCCGGTTCGACGGTCAAAAAGATCCAGGTGGAAATCTGCTCCAAATGCCATCCGTTCTTCACCGGCAAACAGAAACTGGTGGATTCGGCCGGCCGGGTGGAGCGCTTCAAGAAGAAATACGCCCAGTTCGAAAAAGTGCAGAAAAAGCCCTCCTGATGATCCCGGGCTCTGCCGACCGCGGTTCAGCCCGGGACCACGGACACCCATGAAAGAGACGCCCCGCCTTTGCCCCCGGCCCCCGAGGGGGGGTTGCCGCGAGATCGCACAGCCCCCTGCGCAGCCCCTCTCCGAGCGGGGTTTGCGGCCGGGTTCGACTTAGCTCGCCCAGCACGTCCCATTCCCTGGATTGCGATCACTTGATCAGCCGGCCGGGCGGTTCCGGGCGGGCAGCAGACAATGCCCGGACAACGGGCGCCAGGCCGGGCGGAGAGCCCAAGATGCTGGAAAAAGTCAAGGAAATCGAGACTCGTTTCAACGAGATCGAAGGCCGGCTGGGGCTTCCGGAAGTCCTCCGGGACCAGAAGACCTACCAGAAATACACCAAGGAGCACAGTCAGCTCACGCCCATCGTCACGGCCTATCGGGAGCTCCAGTCCGTGCAGCGGGAGATCGACGCCAACCGGTCGCTGGTGGAGGACCCGGACCCTGAAATGCGGCAGCTGGCCCGGGAGGAGCTGGAAGCGCTCCATGCCAAGCTCGACCAGCTTGAAACCCAACTGAAGTTTCTCCTGCTCCCCAAAGACCCCAATGATGAGCGGAACACCCTGCTGGAAATCCGGGCCGGCACCGGCGGGGAGGAGGCGGCGCTGTTTGCCGCCGACCTGCTGCGGATGTATCTCCGCCACGCCGAGCTGCGGGGCTGGAAGACCGAGATTCTCAGCCAGAGCGGCACGGGCATCGGCGGGTTCAAGGAGGTCATCGTCCTGGTCGAGGGGGAGCGGGTCTACAGCCGGCTCAAGTACGAAAGCGGGGTCCATCGGGTCCAGCGGGTGCCGGAAACCGAGGCCCAGGGCCGGATTCACACCTCCGCCGTGACCGTGGCCGTGCTCCCCGAAGCCGAGGAGATCGACGTCGAAATCGACCCCGAGGATCTGCGGATCGACGTTTTCCGCTCCTCGGGCTGCGGCGGCCAGCATGTCAACACCACCGACTCGGCCGTCCGGATCACCCATCTGCCCACCGGGCTCGTGGTCACCTGCCAGGACGAAAAATCCCAGCACAAGAACAAGGCCAAGGCCATGAAAGTGCTGCGCTCCCGGCTGCTCGACCTCGAGCAGGCCGAGCAGCAGGCCAGGATCACCGAGGAACGGCGGCACCAGGTGGGCAGCGGGGACCGCAGCGAAAGGATCAGGACCTACAATTTCCCCCAGGGACGGGTGAGCGACCACCGCATCGGGCTGACCCTCTACAAGCTGGAAGGCATCCTGCAGGGTGAGTTGGACGCGGTCATCGATCCCCTGATCACCCATTTCCAGACCGAGGCGCTCAAGAAAACCGGCTAGTAGCCGGGGCGGGAAAAACCCGTATGGGTGGCGAGACGTGGACGATAGGGGCCCTGCTCAAGGTCTCGGCCGAATACCTGGGAGGCCGGGGCGTCGAAAGCCCCCGACTCAACGCTGAAGTCCTGCTGACCCATCAGCTGGCGGTCGACCGAGTCTATCTCTACCTCAACCTGGAGCAACCGCTCAGCGCGGCCGAACTGGACGGCTTTCGATCGCTTGTCAGGCGGCGCGCGGGGCGGGAACCGCTGCAGTACATCACCGGCGCCCAGGAGTTCTGGTCGCTGGATTTCAGCGTGGGTCCGGCGGTGCTCATCCCGCGTCCCGAGACCGAATTGCTGGTGGAAGAGGGCGCCCGCAGGCTGCGAAGCCCCCCTGGCGATCGAACCGGGCCGCCCCGGGTGTTGGACCTCGGAACCGGCTCCGGCGCGGTTGCTGTTTCACTGGCCAAGGAGATCCCCGAAGCCCGGCTGCTGGCTACCGATCTTTCCGCCGCGGCCCTGGCGGTGGCGCTCGAAAACGCCCGGCATCACGGGGTCCAAGAGCGGATCTGCTTCCTCCAGGCCGACCTGCTGGCCCCCCTGAAGGGCTGCGGAGGCCCTTTCGATCTCATCCTGTCCAATCCCCCTTACGTGGCCACCGAGGACTACTTGGAGCTTCCCCCGGAGGTGCGCGAACACGAGCCGCGCCAGGCGCTGGACGGCGGCCGGGGCGGGATGCATTTCCTCGAGCGGATCATCGCCGGGGCCCCGGCCCTGCTGAAACCGGGCGGCTGGCTGCTCCTCGAGATGTCTCCCGCCCAGACCGAAAGAGCCCTTCGGCTGATCGCCCGAACCGGGGCCTTCAGGGAAGCTGAACGGATCCGGGATTATGCCCGCCGCTTCCGGGTGGTGGCCGCACTGAGGGCCTAGCGCCCGGGCGGTTATCTCCGTTAATTGAGTGCGCCTCAGGGAAGAGCCTCGACCCAGCGCACGATGTCGGAGGCGAGCGGCTCCACCCTCTGGATGCGCCAGCCGGCGCGCTCGATGTTGTCCAGCGTGCGGCGGTTGATGTTGGCGCCCGTGACCCGCACCACCAGCGGATTCAGAAGATCGAAGAGCCCTGGCCATCAGAGGATTGCCCGGCCGCATGTGTTCCAGCAGCAGGAGCCGCCCTGAAGGTTTGGTCACCCTTCTGAGTTCCCTCAGTCCCGCCACCGGATCCGGTACTGAGCAGAAGACGAAGGTGGCGAACACGGTGTCGAAAAACCGGTCCGGGAAAGAAAGCCGCTGCGCATCCATCTCCCGCAGATCGACCTTCATCCCCAGGGCCTTCGCTCTCGCCTCGGCCTGTTTCACCATCCGTGGGCTCAGATCGATGGCAATGACTTCTACTGCCCGGCGGATAATAGGGAAAATTCTTTCCCGTGCCCACTCCCACTTCCAGCGCCCGGGGGCCGCGGACTGCGTGCGCAGTTTTTCCCGCCAGGAGCCGAACCGCATGCGTTCCATGGGGGTTTCGAGCAGATTGAAGACCGGTGCCAGCCGGTCGTATCGCCTGCGCGTGCTTTCCGTCGCATCGCTCGACCATGCCGGTCATGAGCTTTTTCGCACTCTGGGGACCTTCCATGCCCGAGATCCCTGGTCTCAGCCTCAATGGCAACAGGGGCCGCGGGAGCCGAACTCCTGCCGGTTGGTCTTTGCCAGCCGGTCCAGGTAACGCCGGAAGAACCCCTTGGGCCTCGCATACTTCTCGGGATTCTTCTCAAAGGCTTCCCGGCAGCCCTCGGCGCAAAAGGCGTAGGTTTTTCCCTGATGCTCGACGGTCAGGTCGGTCTTTGCTTCTACCGCCATGCCGCAGACTGGATCGATGGTTTTCTTGTTTGTATTGCCCATGGCTTTCCTCCCTTCAGCTTCGTTTTGGGGAACCAGGAAGGTTTTCTTACTCCTGTCTACAATCGTAACCATTTTCCAAGAATCCTCAAACCCTGAACGGGCTCCAGGAGACGGATCCGCCTCGGCCCTGACACCGTGCCTCGACCGTTGACAAACGTATATGCTTGACGTATACGTGGGCTCATGGACCAGCTCCTCCGGTGTACCGGTTTCGAGTGGGACGAAGGAAACCGGGAGAAAAACTGGATTCGGCATCAGGTATCCGTCGCTGAATGTGAGCAGGTCTTCTTCAATCTCCCGCTGTTGATGGCTGAGGACAAGAAGCACTCGCGCGCGGAACCTCGTTACTACGTGCTTGGACAGACAGATGCAGGCCGGAAGCTGTTCGTGGTTGTCACCACCCGGGGAGAGATGATCCGCGTCATTTCGGCCCGGGAGATGAGCCGTAGGGAACGGAAGGAGTATGGAAATGCGGGGAAGGGCGCTGAAGAGAATACCGCGATTCAAGAGCGAGGATGAGGAACGGGAATTCTGGGCCAGCCATGACTCGGCCGAGTACTTGGACTGGCGCGCGGCGAGAGAGGTGCGGCTGGCAAAGCTGAAGCCGACGACAAGGACGATCTCGATCCGTCTGCCGGAGACCATGTTGGAGGACTTGAAGGTCTTGGCAAACAAGCGGGATGTGCCCTATCAATCGCTGTTGAAGATGTATGTAGCTGAGAGGATCGCGGAGGAGCTGCGGCAGGGCAAGGTTGGTGACGCGCCCTGATCTGTGGTTGGGGTGCGCCGGGCCCTCGCGCTCGCCTTGCGGCGCTCTGCAGCTTGATTTGTCCGCCTTTCTCGGCCGTGAACTTCCGCTTGGTGTCCTCGCTCCTCAATCCATGACCATCAAAAGCGAAGTTGAACACCTGCGCCCCAGCCGTAGTCGGAGTGCCATTGTCCGCGGAGCGAAAGCGATTTGCTCCATGCATAGGAGATCCCGCCCACATACTCCCAGTCGCTGACCGTATCGTACTGAACCAGGTTCTCCTGAACCAGGCGCGGCGCAATCTGAAAATGCCTGCTCATCTCGGCCCTGGCCTCGCCGTCCGTGCCGATGAAGGCACGGGTTTCCAGGTTGAAAGGCAGCAGGTAGTGGATGCCGGCAATCCCCCGGTCCTCTTCGATGGCGTCCCCGATGTCCGCGCCGGCAAAGATCGAGAAGAAGCGGTTGACATAGCGCTCCCAGGTGATGAGGCGCTTCCCACTCGGTTCCCTCCACCCCCTGCCAGCCCGCCTCCCAGTCGGCCGTCAGGATATTGCGGGTGTTGGAGACCTTCAGAAAGCCCTCCGTCATGTTGCTGAGAGCATCGGCCTGCCCCCAGAAATACCAGGAATCCTGGTAGAGCTTGGGCCGCAGGCGCGGCGAGTTCGGGGGCCAGGGGAAAGTCTTCGTAGTGAACGACCCGGGTCATGCCGCTCTTCATGTGGTAGAGCAGGTGGCAGTGGAAGAACCAGTCGCCGACTTCGTTGGCGTGGAATTCGATGACCGTGGTGGACATGGGGGCGACATCGACGGTGTGCTTGAGCGGGGCATAGTCTCCCTGGCCGTTGATGACGCGGAAGAAATGGCCGTGAAGGTGCATGGGATGGTGCATCATGGTCCGGTTGATCATGATGAAGCGGACGACTTCGCCCTCGCGGATGCGGATCGAGTCGCTTTCCGAAAGCGGCTTGTTATTGAGAAACCACACGTAGCGCTCCATGTCGCCGTCCAGGGTGAGACGGATTTCGCGGACGGGCCTGTCCGTGGGAAGAGCGGTGCTGCGGGTCGCCCGCAGTTTGGCGTAGGGCGGCCATGGCCGGCGCGGGTCCATGCCGTCCACGGCAAGGCTCGCGGCAGCGGAGACGTCCGCGGCGAGCAGGAAAGCGTCAGGCCGTGTTCTTTGCCCGTCTCGTGGGCTCCCCTCATCCGTGTGTCCGCTCGTGTTCAGGCTTCGCTGCCGGGTGGGGGCTTCCGTGGATCATGGGTTTCGAGTCATGGGATTGCGGGCTCGCGCCCGCCCCATGGTCCCCATGCCCGTCTGGGCATTGCGGAGTATTGTGCTGCCTCCGTGGCATTTCCTGCATGGCATCCGGCCCCATGTCCATCGAACCCATTCCCATCATTCCGGGCTGGTCGAACTTCCCGGCTTCCACCTCGCTATCGGACATGCCCATGGAGCCGGCCGGGGTGAGAGAAAAGATGCTCCTGGCTGGAGACCGCCCATGGAGTGGTAGAGATTGGGTTTGGGCACATCGGGGGCCGGGTGTCTTCTGCCGGCGCCGATCCAGACCGACGCGTATCCCGACCCGTCGTGGGCGGTGGCTCGGAATTCATAGGCCCCGGATGCCGGGCACGTGAAACCAGCACATCATAGGTTTCAGCGACGGCGATCAGCAGGCGCGTGCTCCTCGACCGGCTCCACCGGCTGGCCGTCGGCGGCAATGATGGTGATCGGTCCGCCGGCGAATTCCAGGTGAAAGTAGGTGGTGGCAGAGCCGTCGATGATGCGGAGCCGGATCGTTTCGCCCGCCGCTGGCCGAAAAGTGGGTTTCCGGTGCGCCGTTGGCCAGGAAGCGGTCGTAGGCCACATCGGCGATGTCCATGGCCGGCATGCGGCTGAGTTCGCGACTGAAATAGTCGCCCAGCAGGTTGAGCCGCGCCGCCCCCAGGATGCTCTGGGCGCTGCCCTTTTTCAGAGCATACCACTCGCTGCCGCGTTTGAGGGTGCGCATCACCTCGTCCGGGTCCTCATCGGTCCAGTCGGAGAACAGAACCACGTATTCGCGATCCGCTCTCGTTTCCGGCTCTTTCGGCCGCGATGACGATGGAGCCGTACACGCCGCTTTGTTCCTGCAGGCGGGTGTGGGAGTGGTACCAATAGGTTCCGCTCTGCCGGATGGGGAACTCGTAGGTGAAGGTGGTGCCGGGGGCGATGGGGGGAAAGCTGAGCAGCGGAACCCCGTCCATGCCCGGCGGCACGAGCAGGCCGTGCCAGTGGATGGATGTGTCCATCGTCATCTTGTTATGAACGCGGATGCGGGCCAGGTCCCCCTCGGTGAAGTGCAGGATCGGCCCGGGAATCTTCCCGTTGATGGTCATCGCGCGGGCCGGTTTTCCTGTGATGCTGACGTCCTGCTGGGCGATCGTAAGGTCATATTCAACCTCTGCCGCTCGAGCAGCTGAAGAGGTGAAAAGGAAGACCGGACCGAAAACGCACACCGCCAGTGCAGTCGCTGCAAGATGATGCATCATTGCCTTCCTTCTCCAAGCCGGTTCAGCAGTTGGTTCATGCTGCAGAAACTGTACCGCCCACCGGTCGTCCCACTGGTCATCCGCATTCGTTTTGTCTCCACCGTTCAAAAATACACATCCGGCGCGCACCTTCAAGCCGCCGGTCCAGGTGCCGGTATTCCTTGACATTCCGGCCGCTCGTCAATAGCCTCAGATCGTCCCTTGGCCGACACCCTGTAAAGACCCCGGACACCGGCGCTTGTACCTGCCGCCCGCTTTTTCCGGGATCCGGGGAAATGCGGTGAGATAACCGCAAGTTGCCGGACGTCTGGAGCGGCTTTGCTGGCCCGGCACTTGCTCGTGCGAAAGGTGCCCGCATTCCCTTTTCCCGCTGCGCGGGGTAACCCATGCCTGTGCGCTACCGATTCGACCGGATGGAATTTGCCGGATCCCTGGGCGACCTGGGAACCGTGCTGCCGCTGGCCATCGGCATGATCATGATCAACGGCATGAGTGCCTCCGGCACCTTCCTGGCCGTGGGGCTCTATTACATCCTGGCCGGTCTGTACACCGGAATTCCGGTGCCGGTCGAGCCCATGAAGGTGATCGGCGCCTACGCCATCGCCACCGCCATGAGCGCGTCCCAGATCCAGGCCTCCGGGGCCCTGATGGTCGTCTTCCTGCTGATCATCGGGGCCACCGGCGCCGTCACCCTGATCGGCCGGTCATACCCCCAAGTCCGTGGTGCGGGGCGTGCAGCTTTCCACCGGCGTCCTGCTGATGTCCCAGGGGATCAAGTTCATGGTCGGGGCTTCCACCTTCCAGGCTCTCCAGAAAGCGGCCGAACCCTACCTCTCCCTGCAGCACATCGGCCCGCTTCCGATCGGAATCGTGATCGGCGTGACCGGAGGCCTGCTGACCCTTCTGCTGCTGGACAACCGGAAGCTGCCGGCCGGGCTCCTGGTGGTACTGGGCGGTCTCGCCGTCGGCCTGGTCCTCGGCAGGCCGCGGCAATCTGAAGGCGCTCGAGATTCGGCTTCTGTTCCCCGGAACTCCTTCCCTTCGGGCTCCCGGCTGCCGCGGACCTCACCTTTGCCCTCTTCGCCCTGGTGCTGCCCCAGATTCCCATGACCATCGGCAATGCCGTCATCGCCTATGCGGATCTTGTCCAAGGAGTATTTCGGGGCGGATTCCCGCAAGGTCTCCTACCGCAGCGCAACGCTGAGCATGGCCCTGGCCAATGCCATCAGCTTCTTGCTGGGAGCCATGCCCCTCTGCCACGGCGCCGGCGGACTGGCCGCCCACTACCGCTTCGGGGCCCGCACCGGCGGCTCGAACCTGATCATCGGGCTGATCTTCGTGGCGCTGGCGCTGCTGCTGGGCAAACACGCTCTGGCCGCCGTCAACCTGCTGCCCATGTCCGTACTGGGGGTGCTTCTGCTCTTCGCCGGCGGGCAGCTGGCGCTGACCCTCATCGACCTGCGAGAGCGGAAGGACCTTTTCGTGGCCCTCCTCATGCTGGGCATCACCCTGGCCTCCAACCTGGCCTACGGATTCCTGGCCGGGATCGCCCTGGCCTACGCCCTGAAGTCGGAAAGGCTGGCGATCTAGCCTCTCCCCGGTCACTCGTCCCGCCCTGGTCAGCAGCATTCCGGCAGGAACATCAAGGCAAAGAGCCGGTCGCCGTGGGGGACGACCGCTCGGCGCTCGGCAGTGCTTCGTGAACTTCCTCTGGAGATGGCAGATTCTTGAGCTGGATTTTGCCCATCGCTGTCAGCGGCACCGAGCCGTCGATGCGCCTGGCTGTTTCCCGTCCGAGCAGGATCCGGCCGCCGGTGGCATGGTCTGCCAACCGGGCCGCCACGATGGTCGCCTCGCCCGAGGCGGTGAACGTCCAGCGCTCGCCTTCCCGGGCCCTCATCTTGGTGGAGCCCAGATACACCTGGCCGGACTGGATGCCCATGTTCACCCGGATCGGGATCAGGGCATTCTCTCCCGCGCGGGCCTCCTTTGACAGAGTTCTCCGTTTTCAGGCGGATCTCGCCGGCGGCCTGGACCGCGCGGGCCGCGTGCCGGGCGGGGTCCGGATCCAGGAAAATCACCATCATCCCGTCGCCGGCGGTCTCGTTGATGTCGCCTCCGTTTTTCCGAATCACATCCAGGTAAGCGGAAAAATAGCCTTCGATCGTGCGGTTGATCCTCTCCTGGGGGTATTGCTGCAGCAGCGTCGTGAAACCCTCGACGTCCAAGAACAGGATCGTCGCATCCTGGACGTATTTGTCCAGCAGCCCCTTTTTCTCCGGATCCTTTTCGATCATGCGCTTGGCGAAATCCGGCACAAAGTGCCCCAGCAGCCGTTTGATCCTTCTGAGTTTCTCGATGGAGAGATGAGCCAGCTCGTAGCGCTGAACAATCCCGAAAAACAGGATGACCAGCACCCCGAAAAGCAGCAGGGCCAGTGCAACGCCGGTGGTCTGAACCACCATCTCGCGGTAGTGGGATTGAAAGCTGGAGATATCCAGAGCCACCAGGAACCATTCGGGTTTGTCGGGCAACCGCATGCCCGCACGGCTCCCACCTCCGCGGTGTTGTGGCCTGTCCGTTTCCTCTGCCGGCGGCAGGACCTCGGCAGCCCGGTAACAGATGAGGATCGTGTCGCCCACCTGTTCCACCAGCTTTCCTTCTTCCAGCTCGGGGAAATGGTGGGCGACGATGGAGGGGAACTCTTCGAGGGGATCGCTTTCGGCCAGGACCTGTCCCTGGCTGTCCAGGAAAGCCAGGTAACGGATGAACGTGCTCTTGAGGGCGCGCTGGATCAGAAGATCATAGGCCTCCTTTTCCGTGCGCATCATGGTTTCGTGGGTGAATCGGAGGCTGTTGGCGAGAAAACCCTTGTTTTCCTCCAGGATCGTCTGGGTGAAATGCCGGCCCGCCAGAATGATCTTGACCGAGGTCGCACCCAGGGTCAACGCCAGCACGAGGCCCGAAAAGACCATAAGCCAGACGTAGAGCCTGTAAGCGGCCCCTCTTGCCATGTCCGTCTATCACTCCCCGGGTTTCAGGCGCCCAGATCTTTTTTCTTCTGGTCGAATTCCTGCTTGTCGATTTCGCCGCGCGCGTAGCGCTGCCGCAGAATGTCCAGGGCGGAATCGCCGCGCTCCCTGGGGCCGGCGGTGCCCCGGGTCGACAGGATCAGCCAGCGGATCAGGAAAACGATGCCCACGATCACGGCGATCCAGAAGGCCGCCATGAGGATGGGGCCGAACCAGGACATGCCGCCGCCCCAGTTCATCATACCGGGGTGCATGCCCCAGTCGTACCCGCGCCACTGGGTGAGCAGCGGGTCGAGAAATGTTCGTGTCATCTCCTGCCTCCGTCTGCTCTTGACATTATACCACAAAACCGCCCGGAGCGCCTTGGCCGGCTGCGACGCGCAGACAATCCTGTCGATCTTCCCCTTGTCAGATCCTTCATGCCTCTGTTTCTTTCACGGTACAGAACAGGTTCGCATACCGAGCTCCAAACTGCCTTTCGACGATCGCGAAGAGCTCCTGATGCTCGAGACCGCTTTGCCGCAGATCATCGATCGCACCGTCCAGCATGGCCTCGAAGATCTCCTCGGCCATCACTCTCTGGCTTCCCGTCGCCATCTTTATCCTCTCATCGCCTGCGCCGGCTTTCGATGCCGCGCTGCCAGGGTTTTCCGGGGGACGGGCCGATCCGCGGCCCGTCCCCGATCATCCGCCGGCTCAGTACCCGCAGCCGCCCGGGCCGTAGCCCTTACCGGCTCCGTAGCCACCCATATGACCGCCCCAGCCGCCCATCATCGGGCCCTGACCATAATCCATACCGGCACCATAGCCGCCCCTGTGACGGCCCCAGCCGCCCATCATCGGGCCTCGCCGGCCCATCATGGGTCCTCCGGATCCGCCTGCGCACCCTGGGCCGTAGCCGCCTTCGGGTGCGATCTTGCGGGCCTCGAGAGCCATTTCCAGCCGCTTTTCAGCCAGCGTGTTCTTCAGCTGGAGCATCTCCTTCTGAAGCGCCCTGGCCTTTTCGGCATCGGGCTCGGGGTTGGCCAACAGTGCCCGCAGCTCTGCCTTCTTGCCCCACAGCTCGCTCCGGGTACCGGCCGTTTCGTTCCAGAAATTCTGCCGGAGTTCCCCCAGCTTGGTCAGCTGTTCCGTCCCATCCTCTTGCGGGGATCCCCAGGCGCAGCCCGGGCCCATGCCCCAGCCGCTCCTCATGCCGCCGCCCTTCCCCCATCCGGGTCCGTGCGCCAGCGCCGGCGAGGCCAGCAGGGCCGCCAGCACCATCGTTCCAAGTATCATTCCCGTCTTCTTCATGTTCCGCTCCTCCTCTTGGGGTTGTCGTTTCGGCGCCGATACCATCTGGCCGGCGCTGTCGGACTCTGGCCTTATGGAATGGCAAGAGGCGTGCCAAGATTCCACCTTGTTGATAACAACTTGAAATCACTCGTATTTTTCTTGTTGCAGATAGACTTTGGGGAGAATCGTCGCAGGTTTCCAGAGGGCAGGATGTGAATACTATCTATCCAGACTGAGGGCTAATGTGTAGAGAAGGTATCCAGTCCCGACTTTCGGCTTGAATCCCGGCTATCCCTTGCGACGTCCGGCCCCCGGGCCGGGCACGCTCCGGCCTACCCCAGATACAGCTTCAACATCGCATTGGTCAGCAGGAGGGCCAGCAGGGAGGGTAAGACCATGGCCCTGGCTCTGGCATGCCGATCCGGCAGGTGGTCTCTACGGCGTGGTTCCGCCTGGACGGTTCAATACAGGGGCATCAGCCGGCCGGTACGCTTGTCCACCGCCAGTCGATCGACCACCTGCCCGTTGTTGCCGAGAACGTCGGCCTCGTAGAACGCGCCCCCATCCCTCAGCTCGCCCACCTTACGGTCCGGGCCGCTGCGTCTCAGGTAGTTCGCCACCACGTCATAGGCCTGCTCCTGGCTGAGCGAAGGCGCCTTGGCCAGCGGACCCAGCCTTTCAGGCACATAATCCCGTCCTCCCGGCGAACCCCAGTTGCAGGCGCCGGCAGGGCGCGGCCCGAAGCCCGGATGGAAGCTGAACGCCGCAACGGCCAGCCCCACTATTCCCAAAACCATGATCAAAGATCTCTTTTTCATTTCGCTTCCTCCTGGTTGAAGATGACGATCTGCCTCATCCGTCTTACCTCTGACGCTCTCGCTCTCACCCCTTTTTGCCCTTGTTCAGCTCGGCTTCGATCATTTCCGTGAAACCTTCCAGGCTGCGTTTCTGGAGCAGTTTGCCGTTGACGAAAATGGTGGGCGTCCCGCGGATGCCGGCTTGTCTGCCGTTTTCGATGTCCGCTTTGATGAGTGACTGGATTTTTTCGGAATTCATATCGGTTTCCAGTTTTTCCAGATTCAGCCCGGCCTCGGTAGCCAGCTCGCGAATCTTTTCTTCGCTCAGCACGCGATAGTTCTCGTGGAGTTTTTCATGGAGCTCCCAGAACTTCCCCTGCTCGTCGGCTGCCAGGGCGGCCGCCGCGGCCGTGCGGGAATGCTGACGGTTGGGAAGCGGAAACTGTTTGGGCACCTGCTTGACTGCCTTTGGGTATTTCTCCAGCACCTGCTGAAGTAGCGGCTCGAGCTGCGCGCAGTACGGTCAGGTGTAATCATCGAACACCGCAACGGTCACCGACGCATCCGCCGGCCCCCTCAACGGGTGATCGGCTATATCGATCTCCAGGATGAGCTCACCCCGCAGGATCTTCATCTTTCCCGTTTGACTGCTGGTCAGCACCAGGACCGCCTCGCTGCCTGAAACCGCCATCCGGTCATAGCCGACACCCACCGCAACCCGGTTCGTCACCTTGTCCTCCGCAAGGGAGTAGACCAGAACCTCCCCGGGAATCAGCAGATACACGAATTTCCCGTCCGTGGATGAAACGCTCTGGATAGGGCGGATGCCGAGGTCGGCCTCCTTGACCTCCGTCCACTCCATCCCGCCCAATGCCGTTTGGGGAAGCGGCAGCCACACGATGGCGGCCAGCAGCAAGAATACCAATCTTCTCCGTGTTTGATTCATCCTTTCAATCTCCTTTCCTCTCCTGTTTGCTCTACAATGAGTTGGCCTCTGTCTTCGGTAATGCGACTACTCTTTCCGGTGCCGGAAGAAGCTTCGGGGTGAAGCGCTCTGTCGGCTGCACCGCCGTGTCCCCGCATCATGAACACATGAAGCAGCGGGCAACAGCAGCATCAACGCGTAATATCCCCACGAACCCAGAATACCTGTCGCCGAAACCATCACGATCAAGCCCAGCGGCAAGGCGCAGCACAGCACCATGGCCAGCATGTGGTTTCCTCTGATTTTCAGAAGCAGCGATTTCATGTCTTTTCACCTCCCACTCCGCTCACTCGTTTCGGTTCAAGTCCATCCTGGTTGCCGTTTGACGCCGTCCCGTAACCCGCAGCCCTAACAGCGACCTTCAACTCGTCGAGAGAGCTCCTGTTTGGATCAAACCGGACCGTCGCCTGCCGGGACGCCAGGGAGACCTCTGCCCGCATGACCCCGGGGCAACCCAACAGAGCGGTCTTGACTTTCCGCACGCAGGACGGGCACCGCATGCCCTGAACCGGGAGAGTTTCCACCAGATGAATCCCCGATCCATCGGCACGAACGGTTCGCCGGCCGGGAGGGCTTTCCGCCGCAAAGGGACCCAAGCAGTGCCGCTTCGCCGGCGCCTCGGAATTCACGGGCCCGACCGCCGCGTTTTCCCGGCCCTCCCGGTTCCAGGTGCCGAGGCTATCTCTCGCTGCGCTCGTCAGCGTCTCCTCCAGCATTCGGCCGCAGGGATTCCCGCCCCGTGATGCGGCTTTCGCTGGATGGCTCGCAGGAATCGCCATGTCATTACCTCCGGGGGCAAAGAGCAGAGTCCCCGCCCGTCTAGTGGCACTGCGGTCCGGTAGGCCCGAAAGTCTCCTTGTTCGCGCTGCCAAGCCTTGCCAGGTACCGGCCCCACCAGCCTTTTTTTTTGGGTGGCTTTTCAGCCAGATAGCTTTCCGGGTTCTTCACAAAGGCGCGGCGACAGGCCTCGGCGCAGAAGAGATAGCGCCGGCCTTGATATTCGGCCACCCGCTCGGTCTCTTCGGGCGTAACCCTCATCCCGCACACCGGGTCCACCTGCTTTTCGGTTTCGTTGACAGCCGCTATTTCCCGCATGATTCCACCTCCCTTGAGCCTGGTCGTGTTCCCCGATAATTGCAAAACGCATACCACGCTGTGGTAGCACATAGCTAATTTATTGAAGCGCAGGCTTTTTTATAATTCTGGGCGTTGTGGACTCCAGCGGCCACGAACTCGCCTGACCAGATATCGGCTACAAAGTATCCAATTGCCCCATGCGAACCGTATGCCGGTGGATACGGACTGACCGGAGGGTCATCCCGCTACAGGGCCCGGGATGACCCACGGACCACGACGGGATCTCGATTCGCCCTATCCTAGGCATTCTCCGCGAAAGCAGCCGCAAGCATTTCCGGCATCCGGCTTGCATGCCTCTGCCCTTTCGGTTGCATCCAAACCCAGAAAAGTAGATACTTGATATGCAGGCAACGGGCCTACCCGGCTGGAAGCCGGAGGCGGAAAGGGCGTTCAGGGGTGCAGGACAAATCGTTCCTGACAGGCAGACAGGGAATGAAGGTCCTGGGTGGGCGTGCCGGCCTGGATCCTCATGGGCGCGGTGCTGATCCTGGTGCCGATCTTCGTCTTCATCACCTTTGAATCGATCCACCGCCAGAAGGAAAGCACCACCCGCCTGCTCGTGGAAAAGGGCGCGGCCCTGATCCGGTCCTTCGAGGCCGGGACCCGGACCGGCATGATGGGCATGCGCGGCGGCGGCTTTCAGGTTCAGCGGCTGCTCACGGAGACCGCCCAGCAGCCCGACATCGTGTACCTGCTGGTCACGGAAGAAGACGGGACCATCCTGGCCCACAGCGACATCTCAAGGCTGGGAAGCACCTACGGCTCCGGCCTGGACCTCGGGAAAGTCGCCCAGAACCACAACGTCTCCTGGCGCCAGGTCACCCTCCCCGGCGGCGAACCGGTGTTCGAGGTCTTCCGCCAGTTCTCCCCGACCCGCGGGCAGACCAGGCTCCAGCGCCGGCGCATGACGGTGCAGGAATGGTGGCAGCACCACCTGAACCCGGAAGGCCCGCGGGGCGATGTCCGCCAGGTGATTTTCGTGGGACTCGACATGCAGGCGGTCGAGGCGGCCCGCCGCCAGGACATCCGCCACACGGTCATCATGGCTGCGATTCTCCTTCTGATCGGGTTTGCGGGGATCGTCTCCCTGTTCCTGGCTCAGGCCTACCGCACGACCCGGCTCTCTCTTTCGCGGGTCCAGGCCTTCTCGGACAACCTGGTGGCCCACATGCCCATCGGTCTGCTGGCGGTGGACGCGGACGGCCGGATCGCCTCGCTCAACCAGGTGGCCGAGTCCACTCTGGAACTTCAATCCGACGGGTCCCTGGGCCGGAAACCCGACGAAATCCTGCCCGAAGCCCTTCTTGAAGTCCTCGGCGAGCTTCGCGAAGGCCCAGGACTCCTCGACGAGGAAATCGAATTCCCGCTCGCCTCCGGCAAGGTCATTCCGCTCGAGGTCATTGCCACGGCCCTCCAGGACGATCAGGGCAACCGCATGGGCGACGTGCTGCTCTTCCGGGACCTCAGCGAAATCCGCCAGCTTCAGGACGAAATCTCGCGCAACCAGCGCCTGGCCGCCATCGGCCGGCTGGCCGCGGGGGTGGCCCACGAGATCCGCAACCCGCTGAGCTCCATCAAGGGCTTTGCCACCTATTTCAAGGAGCGGTATCGCCAGGTCCCGGAGGACCAGAAGACCGCCGACATCATGATCCAGGAGGTGGACCGCCTGAACCGGGTGATCGGTCAGCTGCTCGAATTCGCGCGGCCCTTGAGCCTGCGCAAAGAGCCCACCTCGTTTCCCGGCCTGATTCAGAGCTCGCTGCGGATGATCGAGCGCGAGGCCCGGGAGCGGGCCGTAGCGCTCCGGTTCGACCCCTTGCCCGAACCCGGGCCGGTCCTGCTGGACCCGGACAAAATGAAGCAGGTGCTGATGAACCTCTACCTCAATGCCATGGAGGCCATGCCGGAGGGCGGAACGCTTTCAGTGGAGGCCGTGGAAGACCGTGCTGCCGGCACCTTGCTGCTCTTCGTCACGGACACGGGGCAGGGGGTTGAAGAGGAGCATCTGGCACACATCTTCGACCCGTTTTTCACCACCAAGTCCTCGGGCACCGGTCTCGGTCTGGCGATCGTTCACAAGATCGTCGAGTCGCACGGGGGCGAGATCCGGGTGGACAGCCGCGTTGGGCGGGGGACCCGGGTATCCGTGGTCCTGCCGCTGATCCCCGCGGAAAAGGAGGCCAGGACGGCATGAACCAGAAAAACCAGGTGCTGGTGGTTGACGATGACCAGGCCCACCGAACCATGCTGCGCACCCTGCTGAGCGGCTGGGGCTTCAGGTGACGGAGGCCGATGACGGCTCCACGGCCATCGGCCTGGCCAGGGATCAGCCCTTCGACCTCGTGCTCATGGACATGCGGATGATCAAGGTCTCGGGGCTCGAGGCCCTTGCCGAGATCAAGAGCTACAACCCGGCCATCCCGGTGATCATCATGACCGCCTACTCTTCCGTCGAAACCGCCGTCGCGGCCCTGAAACAGGGGGCTTACGACTACCTCACCAAGCCGCTGGATTTCGACGAGCTGCGGCTCGTCATGGAGCGGGCCATGGACCACCTCCAGCTCAAGGAGGAAAACCGCCGGCTGCGCGAAAGGCTGGGCCGCCGGTTCGACCGGGGCAACCTCATCGGCCGCAGCGAAGCCATGGTCAAGCTCCTGGAAACCGTGGCCCAGGTGGCGCCCTCCGAGGCCACCGTGCTGATCACCGGCGAATCCGGCACCGGCAAGGAACTGATCGCCGGGGCCCTGCATCACAACAGCGGCCGGCGGGACGGGCCGTTCATCAAGATGAACTGCGCCGCGGTGACCGAAACCCTGCTGGAGTCCGAGCTCTTCGGTCACGAAAAGGGGGCCTTTACCGGCGCCCATCGCCGCAAGGAGGGCCGCTTCCGGCAGGCCGACGGCGGCAGCCTGTTCCTGGACGAGGTGAGCGAGATGTCCCTGGCCATGCAGGCCAAGCTGCTGCGCGTCCTGCAGGAGAGGGAAATCACCCGCGTGGGCGGCGAAGAGGTGGTCTTCGTGGACGTGCGGCTGGTGGCCGCCACCAACAAGAACCTCCTTGAGGAAATCGATGCCGGCCGCTTCCGGGAGGACCTCTACTACCGCCTGAACGTGGTGAGCCTGCGGGTGCCCCCCCTGCGGGACCGGCGGGAGGACATCCCGCTGCTCGCGCAGCACTTCCTGAAGGAGTTCGCCGAGAAAAACCACAAGCCGATCAAAGGGTACACCCCTCAGGCGATGGACTGCCTGCTGAAGCACGCCTGGCCGGGCAACGTGCGCGAACTGATGAACGTGGTGGAACGGGCGGTCGTGCTTTCGCGGGCGGATTACCTGGATCAGCCGGACCTTCCTCCGCTCGGCGGGCAAGGCGCGGGGGCGGCAGCCGAGCCGCCTCAGGGAATCCCCTCCGATCTGCCGCTCGAGGAGGTGGAGAGGATGAGCATCCTGCAGACCCTCGAATCGGCGGGCGGAAACAAGAGCGAGACCGCCCGGCGCCTGGGCATCACCCGCCGGACGCTGCACAAGAAGCTCAAGAAATACGGCGTCATGCCGTAGCGCCTAGAAGTTCACCTGCCCCAGCCCCTTCAAACCCAGGATCTTTCGCGCTTCAGACGGAGTGGCAGGCTCCAGTTCCAGTTCCCGCGCGATGCGGATGATCTTGGCGACCTGCTCCGCGCTGCTCTTGGCCAGCACGCCCTTGTCGAGATAGAGATTGTCCTCCAGTCCCACGCGGGCATTGCCGCCCAGGATGAGGGACTGGGTGCCCATCCGGAACTGGAACCTGCCGGCGGCGCAAACCGAGAACTCGAACTCCCCGATGGACTTGCGGGCGGACTCCAGCAGGAAGAGGAAGTTTTCGGCGGTAGCCGGAATGCCTCCCAGGATGCCCAGCACGAACTGCAGATAGACGGGTTTCTGTACCCAGCCGGCCTCGATGGCAAACGCCACGTTGTTGATCATGCCGGCGTCGTAGATCTCGAACTCCGGCTTGGTCTCCATCCGCTTGAAGATCTCCAGGAATTCCCTCAGGGTCTTGAAGGTATTCGGAAAAATGAAGTCCTCGGTCGCTTCCAGGTACCGCTTCTCCCACTCGTGGCGCCATTCCTGATACCGGTTGGCGATGTGGAACAGGGCGAAATTCAAAGAGCCGGCGTTCAGGGTCGCCAGCTCCGGGCGGAGCGTGGAAACCACCTTCACCCGTCTTTCCACCGGCTCCCCGAGTCTGCCGCCGGTGGTGGTGCAGAGAATCATGTCGCTCTGTTTCTTCAGCTCGCTGGCGATGTGCTGGAAGATCTCCTGGTCCGCATTGGGCACCCCGGTTTCCGGATCCCGCACGTGCAGATGCGCCACCGCCGCTCCGGCTTCCCGCGCCGCCAGGGCTTCGTCCAGCAGCTGCTGCGGGGTGATGGGGAGATGGGGCGACATGGTCGGGGTGTGGATGGCGCCGGTGAGAGCCGCCGTGATGATGGTCTTGTTTCCAAGCTCCTTGGTTCTCATTCGTTCCATCTCCTGTTCAGGGTCCGGCAAGCGTTCTCGATGAGGTGCGCCCGGGCGCCTTATCGCCAGTGAACCATGGGCAGGCCGGACACCGGAGAGCGGAAGCAGGGGATCCGGCTGCCCTTGAGGCTTCCGATGTAGGCGGTCTTCAGGTCCGGGCCGCCGAAGGTGACGCTCGCGAACCACGGCGCGATCTTCCCGCCCGCGGCCAGCATGAGTTCGGGAGTGAGGCGGTCCTCCTGAAATGCTTCTTCCAGCGCCAGCCCGGCCACTTCGTTGACATCCTCCAGAATCAAGTGAAAATCCCCCTCGGGCGTGATGGCAAAGATCTGGTCCGCCATCACCAGAGTGCCCCAGAGGTTCCCGAAGGCATCGAAGGCGATGCCGTCCGGAAAGCCGTAGCGGCCCAGCTTGCGCGGGCCGTACACCTCACGGTGGCTGAGAGCCCCGTTTGCCCCCACCTTCATCCGGGATATGCGCTGGCCGGTGGTCTCCACGATGTAGAGGTACTCCTCCCGGGCATCCAGGCGGATCTCGTTGGTGAAACGGAGATTGTCGGTGACGATTCTCAGCCCCCTGTCATCCGCCAGGGCGATGTATCCGTCGGCGATATTGGGGCTCATGGCCTGCATCCAGTTCCTGATCCGGGTCGATATGGTCAGCCAGATGCGGTTCTGGCAATCCCGGAGGACGAAATTCACTTTCCCGATGGGCTGCCCGTCGATGCTGTCGTGAAGCAATCGGGTGCTGCCCGCGCGGGTCATGACTTCCAGCACGTCCGTGCCGAAATTGGAGATCAGGATGTCCCCGTTCTCGGCAAAAGCGAGGCCGTTGGGCAGGGTGCCTGCGGTAAACCGGCTGGCATCGTCGCCGGCTTGCGCAAAGGCGGAATCAAAGGCCTGGGTGATAATGCGCTGTTCCCCGTCCGGACTGATTCTGACCACCCCGCCGCGGGCGTCCGCGCTCCACAGGGTCCCGTCCGGCTCGGCCAGAATACACTCCGGACGCTGAAGATCATGCCCCACGTAGCGGATCTCCTCCGGATCCACCTGAAATCCGATGATCGGATTCTTACCCATTTTCCCCTCCCCCGTTGATGGTTGTCGGAGGCTTTCTTTTCAGGAACTCGACAATGCCGTTGGGCATGAACACGATGACGCCGATGAACAGGCATCCATAGATGATTCTCGCCAGCTCGGCCCTTACAAAGGTCGACAGGCCCTCGTTGACCAAGGTGAGCAGGACCGCGCCGATTACGGGTCCCAGCCAGGTCCCGCCGCCGCCGAACAGCGCCATCAGGACGATCAGGATCGAGATCATCACGTCGAAGACGATGTCCGGGTGGATGTAGGTCAGGTAGTAGGCGTACACTCCGCCGGCCATGCCCGGAAACAACGCCGATAGGGCAAAGGCCTGCAGTTTCAGCCCGGGGGCGTTGATGGCCATGGTCTGGGCCACCTCTTCGTCCTGCTTGATGGCCTTGAGGCCTGCACCGAAGCGGCTGCGATCCACCCAGAGGTTCAGCAGGACGCTGAAAGCCGTGATCGCCAGCATCACCTCGAAAAAAATCGCTCGAATGATGTGGATCGGAAGATCCATGGACTTGAGCCACAGACCTTCCGGACCGCCCAGGAACGCCAAGTTCTTCACCCCCAAGTCCACCACAAAAGCGAAACAGAAAGTGATTACGGCGAAATAGGGGCCCCGCAGCCTGAGGCAGGGGTAGCCGACGACAATGGCCATCAGGCCCGCCACCCCGCCGGCCGGCACGACGGACAAGAGGGTCGTGAGGGGTGAAAGGCTGAACGTGTTCATCAGCATGCCGGTGGTGTAGGCCCCGATCCCGAAAAAAGCCACGTGCCCGAAGGACAGATACCCGGCATATCCGCCGATGACGTTCCAGGACGACGCCAGGCACACGTAAAGGAAAACCGTGAAACACAGGGAAACGAAATAGACCGGCGGCCCGAGCCAGGGGAATACGCCGAGCACGCCCACTCCCCCCGCAAGCAGGCCCCACTTCCCCCATCTCCCCGGCCGCTGCTCCGGCATCCCTACACCTCTCCCTGAAACAGCCCCTGCGGCCTGACCAGCAGCACGACCATCAGCAGGCCGAAGGTCAGCAGGTTCACCCACTGATAGGGCAGCAGCGCCAGGCTGAGGCCGGTGATCACGCCGATCAGGAGCCCGGCCAAGGCGGTCCCCAAAACGTTTCCCACACCCCCCACGATCACCACCAGAAACAGATAGATGAGCCAGAGGTTGTGACTGTGGGGCTCAAAGGAGTACAGCAGGGCCATGCCCACGCCGCCGGCGCCCGCCGAGGCCACGGCCAGCCCGAAGGTGATCATGCTGATCCGCTGGAGATTCACGCCATAAAGCTGCGCGGCCTCCGGTTGCTGCCAGGCCGCCCGCACCGCTTTGCCGGTGTAGGTCTGCTTCAGGAACAGATGGATGAGAACGACCCCCGCGGTGGCCAGGAGAAAGCCTGCCAGGCGGGGATACTGGAAATAGAGGGGGCCTAGAATCAGCACTTTGCTGGTGTAGGACATGGTCAGCAGGCGCGGGTCCGGGCTCCACAGCAACAGCATGACGTTTTCCAGGATGATGGCCAGCCCGAAGGTCATGATCATCGAGGAAACGATGACCTCCCGCGCCCGGATGATGCGGGCAATCAGGAGACGGTAGATCAGGCAGGCCAGCAGAAAAAGCAGCGGGGTCGAAACGGCCAGCGAGAGAAGCGGATCGATCCCGGCCACTTTGAGCAGGGTGTACGCCAGGAACGACCCCAGCAAACCGAATGCGGCGTGGGAGATATGGATGACTTTCATGACCCCCCAGGTGAGGGAAAACCCCACCCCCAGCAGGGCGTAGACCGCGCCCATCATGACGCCGCTGATCAGGGACTGCGCCAGCAGGACTCCGTTCATGTTTCCCGGCTTTCCCTCGTCGTCAACCGATCCAAGGCGGCGAGGGGACGCCCCCCGCCGTATTTCCTTTATTGCCAGGCCGGTTTAGGAAACACTGGTTCGGCCGTCCTGACCTCCTTCGGCCAGATGAGTTCCACCTGCCCGTTGATGACCTGGGTGCAGAAGTTGATGGGGCTCGGCAGGCCCTTCTGATCGAACGTCATGGGACCCGCGATGGTTGCCACTTTATTGGATTTGAGCCAGTCCCGGATGGCCGCCTGGTCCAGGCTGCCGGCTCCCGCCACGCCCTGGGAAAGGGTCTGCATCCAGGCGTAACCGAAGCCGAAGTAGAGCGGATACCCGTCCTCGCCGTATTTCTCCTTGACGAAGGCGTTCAGGCGGTCATTGCCAGGGAAATTGAGCTTGTCGTGCAGCGACGTGCCGGAAAAGACATGATCCCCGTCTTTCCCGAGTTCCTTGACCCAGGCCGGAACGACCGATCCCACGCCCTGAACGATGGCTTTGGGGTTGTAGTTCAGCGCCTTGGCCGCGCGGATGGTCATCACGCCGTCGGCGAAAAACCCGTTGGCGAACAGGATGTCGCAATCGAGCTGCTTGGCCTTGACGATCAGGGGGGTGGCGTCCGGCAGCGGCAGGTTGTATTTTTCGTCGATCACCCGTGCGATGCCCAGTTCATCGGTCATGCGATAGATGGAATCCATGAGCGCGGCCCCGATGGGGTTGTTCATCGTGTAGATGGCGGCTCTTTTGGGACGCTGATCCGCGGGCAGCGAGGCAAGCCACTGGTAGAAGCCTTCATACCACCATTCCCCCATCAGCGGCGGACCGCCGAAGGAGTAGCTGTAGCCCTGCTCGAAGCTCTTCATGTGGCCGCCCATGGAGACGTAGACATAACGGTGCTTCTCAGCCAGCGGCATGACGGCCCGGGCGGCCGTTCCCGGGTAGCCGCCGAAAAGCAGATCCACCTTGTCCACCGTGATCGCCTTCTCTGCGAAGGTCACCGCCTTGCCCGCGTTGGACTCGTCGTCGTAGATCTTGAAAACGACCTCGCGGCCCAACAGGCCTCCTTTGGCATTGGTTTCCTGCGCCCAGAACTGGTAGCCCTTCTCGATCCACTTGGCGGTTTCCGCAAACTGCCCGGTCAGGGGCAGTGACCCGCCGATGACGATCGGCTTGCCCGCCCCAGTTCCGGGGCCCGGCCAAACCAGCACCAGGGAAAAGGCCACCAGCATTCCTACCACCACAACTCCGCCTCTCTTCTGCATGTGCATTCCCTCCTTCAGCGTATTCTTTCCGGATAGGAGTCCGGAGCTCCCTACACACCCAGGTAGGACTCTTTCACCCGTTGGTCGGTCAAGAGGGCGCCTGCCGGGCCCTCGAGGGTGATGCGGCCGTTTTCGAGGACGTAGGCTTGCCGGGCGATTTTCAAGGCCTGGAGCACCTCTTGCGACACCAGCAGGGTCGTCAATCCCTCCGCATTGAGGGAACGCACCACCCTGAAGATCTCGTCGGCCGCAATGGGTGCCAGCCCCAGCGAAGGCTCATCCAGCATGAGCAGCTTGGGCTGGGCCATGATGGCCCGGGCCAGAGCCAGCATCTGCTGCTCTCCGCCGGAAAGGCTTCCGGCCATCTGCCGCCGCCTTTGGCTCAGCCGGGGAAAAAGCGCGTAGGACCTCTCGCGGCTCTCCGCGGCCTTCTGCCGGGCACCCGGCGAGTAGGCGCCCATAGCCAGGTTTTCCTCGACCGTCATCCGCGCAAAAAGCTTTCGGCCCTCCGGGACCTGAATGATGCCGCGGCGGCAGATCTCGTCGGGCAATTGCCCGACAATGGGTTCTCCCTGCCACCGGACCTGCCCCCGCCGCACGGCCACCAGGCCCGAAATCGCATTCAGCAGCGTGGTCTTGCCGGCCCCGTTTGAGCCGATTAGGGCCGCCAGGCTGCCGTCCGGGATTCGAAAGGAGACCCCCTGCAGGGCCCGTAATTCCTCGTAAAGCACCTCCAGGTTCTCAACCTCCAGCATATCCGGCTCCCAGATAGGCCCTGATCACTTCCGGATCATTCGCCACCTCTTGCGGGTCGCCTTCGGCGATCTTCACGCCGTTATGAAGGGCCAGGATCCGCGAACAGGTTCCCAAGATGGCCTGCATGACGTGTTCAATCATGAACACCGTCGCGCCGAATTCATTCCGGATGCGAAAGGTCAGGTCAATGGCCCCTTCGATTTCCTTGCGGTTAAGCCCGGCGAACACCTCATCCAGGAGGAGGACTTCCGGGTGACCGCCCAGGGCCCGCGCCACCTCCAGGCGTTTGCGGTCTTCCAGGGCCAGCTGCCCGGGTCTGGCATGGCTCTTGTGCGCCAGGCCCGTGAATTCCAATATCTCCGCGGCCCTTGCCCGGGCGGCGCGCGGGTCTCTCACCGGCCGGCTGCCATACATCGCGGCAATGGTCACGTTCTGGACCAGACTCAGGTCCATCAGGGGTCTGACGATCTGAAAGGTGCGCCCGATGCCCCGGGCCGCGATGCGATGGGGAGGCAGGCCGCTGATCGGCTCCCCCTCCCAGGTGACCACACCGGATTCCGGACGCTGAAGCCCTGAAATCACGTTGAACAGGGTGGTCTTGCCTGACCCGTTAGGGCCGATGAGCCCTACGATCTCCCCCCGGCGGACCTCGAAATCCACTTCGGACAGGGCCACCAGCCCACCGAAACGCTTCGTGATTTTCTTCCCTGCGAGCATAGCCGCCGAAAGAGCTAGGGCTCCTCCACCATGGCCACCGGCCGGGTCCAACCCGCGCTGGCCCCCTTGATTTTGATGGGGAAGCAGCAGATTTTGAATCCGAAGGGCCGGCCGATGGCCGCCAGATTGGCCAGCTTCTCCATGTGGCAGTAGCCGGTCTCGATCCCGGCGAAATGCGCCTCCCAGATTACCCGGGGATCCCCGGTTTCCTTGAACTCCCTGGCCAGGAAAGGCAGCGGCCGATCCCAGCTCCAGGCATCGATGCCCACCACCCGCACACCCTTTTCCGTCAAGTACAGGGTGCTCTCGCGGTCCATGCCGGCCCCCTTGACCAGGTACTCGGGACGGCCCCAGGCCTGATCGGCACCGGTCTGAATCAACACGATATCCAGCGGTTTGACATTGTATCGGATGCGCTTCAGCTCTGTCTCCAGGTCCCTGACCGTGATCCGCGCGCCATCTTCCTTGGTTCGGAAATCCAGGACCACGCCGTCGCCGAAACACCACTCCAGCGGAATCTCGTCGATGGTCAATGCCCGCTCTCCCTGGTCCATGGTGGGGTGGTAATGATAGGGGGCATCCAGATGCGTGCCGCTGTGGGTGGTCAAATGGATGAACTCCACCGCCCAACCCAGCCCGCCGGGCAAGTGCTCTTTCTGCACGCCCGGGAAGAAGTCCTTCATCTGCTCGGCCCCCTGGGCATGATCCAGGTACTCGATCTTGGGAATCATCATCGGGGGGTCGCTCGGAAGATCGGCTTCAATGCTGATGCTCAGGTCCACCAACCTCGTACCGGCCATGATCGCATGCTCCTTTCGCCTTGAATTGTACCGGGCATTGTAGCAGCCCACCCGCCTCCCCACTAGCGAAAACTCCAGTTCCCGCGAATCCGCCGGCCGCCATCAACCGAGCAGCACCAGGCCGGCCAGCATGGCGGATGGGATTTGCGGCCGGGTCGCTGTCCCGCCCGATGGGGTGGATTTGCCAGCCCAGGCCCCGGGCCAGCCGGAAGACGTTGATGCCGAGGGCCTCCATGGAGGGCCGCGCCAGGTCCGGGCGGCGGCACTTGCCGCCTTGGAGCACAAGACAATCCGCTGCCGGGCAGAAGACGGGCTTACAGGAGCCGGCCGCCAGGCCCTTGCTGGCCTCCCATCCGTGGCCGGCGGCAAGCGCTTCCAGCGCCGCGCTGATCTCGTAGACCCGCCGGAAATGCCGGAAACGGCACTCCGACAGGAGTTCTTCCGGGGGGAGGTCCAGTCTGAAAGCCAGCGCCCCGGCATAGCCCCGGACCCAGCGGCGGGCCTCCTTGGGCGGCATGGCATGCGGCGGGCAAAAGGCGCTCCGGCCGTAGCCCGGGCAGGCCGGCGGGCGGCACAGCTTGACCACGGCATCTTCGATCGGGATCCTAGCGGGCGCCACCGGCTCGGCCGCGGCGGCACCGAGCAGGCGCGCCTCGCGGGTCAGGGCAGCCAGAGCGCTGGCAACGGATGGAATCGGCGGTTTGCTCATGTGCCAATGGGAACCAAACGCCCTCCCCGGCCCGGATAGGAAAGCCCGCTTACGGGATGCTTTCCAGCGCGGCGAAGCGGGGCTCGTGAAGGGGCAGCAGGATGTCGGCGCTTTTTTTTACCCGCAGCAGGATGTCATAGGCATCGTAGACGTTGACGTGGGTCCCCGGCGGGATGACCTCCATCTCCATGCCGGTGATCCGGGCCGGCGGCTCGAAGTTCTCCTCGATCACGCAGAAGCCGGTGATCGCCGCCTTCCCTCTCACGGTATCAACCAGGACCGTCATGCCGCCTTCGGTGTGCGCCGGGGTGTGGATCATCCGGATCCCGGGCGCGACCTCCCGGTCGCCCGCCAGGGTCTCTATCTGACCGTTGTCCTCCACGTCTTCGATGTAGTCCGCCAGGTAGCGGAAGTCCAGGGGGTGGGGATCGTGAATGCGTTGCAGTTCTTTTTCGTGGACGTAGACCGTGGCGTTCACGCACTTGTAGTCGTTTTCGCAGTGGTCGTTGTGCAGGTGGGTGTGAAGCACGAGATCGATGTCAGAAGGCGAAAGGCCGAACCGCCCCAGCCCCTCCTCGAAGGTGTAGATCCGGCCGCCGATGCTCTTTTCCCGATCTTCGGAGCGGATGGGGCTCATCTCCCCGGTATCCACGAGGATCTTCCGCTCACCCCCCTCCAGGTACCAGGCGTAGATGGGAATCGTGAAGGACCGGCCGTAGTCGTGCTGATAGGTCATCATGCCCTTGTCGAAGACTTTGGTGCCCACCACGATGGGGTGGATCCGGTACTGCGTCATGGGGTGCTCCTCTGTCGGCGTCTTGGGGTTTTCCGAAAGCGGCTCCGGCAGCCGAGTCTAGGGGACGTCCCGGAATTTGTCAAAAGAGCGGGCGAAACAGCCACACTTGAGCATGGTCGATGACTATGGCAAGGTGCGCGCCTCGCCGCGCCCCCTTCCTTGACGCACCCTCAGTCCTATCTTACCTTAGTATACGTGGCTCAAAATTCACTTCCGGAGGTAGCTCCCATGTCCAAGACCACCCTGTCCATCCCCAACATTTCCTGCGGCCACTGTGTGATGGCCATCAAACGCGAACTGGGAGAAAAACCCGGGGTGGCCCGGGTGGAGGGCGACCCCGCCGCGAAGCAGATCACGGTGGAATTCGACGCTCCGGCCACCCTGGAGCAGATCAAGGCCACCCTCAAAGAAATCCACTACCCCGCCGCCGGCTGACAGGGCTGAAGGGGGACCGATGGCCATTCGCCGCATCCGCCTGCCGGTCTCCGGCATGACCTGCGCCAACTGCGCCATGAACATCGAACGGGCGCTCAGGAAGCAGCCGGGGGTGCAGGAGGCCCAGGTCAACTTCGCTTCCGAGCAGGCTGCGGTCTCCTTCGATCCCGAACAGGCGAGCCCGGCGGATCTGGTTGCGAAGATCAGAGACGCCGGCTACGGGGTGGCCGAAGCAGCGGGTGGAAATCCCGTTGACCGGCATGACCTGCGCCAACTGCGCCATGAACATCGAGCGGGCGCTCAGCCGCAAAGTTCCCGGCGTGCTGCGGGCAAGCGTGAACTTCGCCACCGAGCGCGCTCAGGTGGACTACCTGCCCTCCGTCGTCACCCTCGCGGATATCGCCGCCGGCATTCAGGCGGCCGGCTACGGCGCCATCCTGCCCGAGGAGGGACTGGCCGCGGAAGATGCCGAATCCACTGCCCGCCTGGGCGAAATCCGTGACCAGACCCGCAAGTTTCTGGTGGGTGTCCTTTTCGCCCTGCCGCTCTTCCTCCTCAGCATGGGCCGGGACTTTTCGCTGCTGGGGGCCTGGAGCCACGCGTCCTGGGTGAACTGGCTCTTCCTGGCGCTGGCCGCACCGGTTCAGTTCTACACCGGCTGGGACTACTACATTGGCGGGTGGAAGAGCCTGCGAAACGGCAGCGCCAACATGGACGTGCTGGTGGCCTTGGGCTCCTCGGTGGCCTTTTTCTACTCCCTGGCGGTGCTGCTTCACCCGCCGCTGGGATCCCACGTCTACTTCGAGACCTCGGCCGTCATCATCACCCTGATCAAGCTCGGCAAGATGCTCGAGTCCCGCACCAAGGGCCGCACCGGCGGCGCGATCCGCAAGCTGATGGGACTGCGCCCCAAGACCGCCACGATCGAGCGCGAGGGAAAGGAGATCGAGATCCCGATCTCCCAGGTCAAGGTCGGTGACGTGGTGATCGTGCGCCCCGGCGAGAGCCTGCCGGTGGACGGACGGGTGCTCCAGGGCGAATCCGCCGTGGACGAATCCATGCTCACCGGCGAGCCTATCCCGGTGGACAAGAGCGCCGGAGACAAGGTCGCCGGCGGGACCATCAACCAGGCGGGACGGCTCAAGTTCGAGGCCACCCGGGTGGGCCGCGACACGGCCCTGGCCCGGATCATCCGCCTGGTCCAGGAAGCCCAGGGAAGCAAGGCGCCCATCCAGGCCCTGGCCGACCGGGTGGCGGCGGTTTTCGTGCCCGGCGTCATCGGCATCGCCCTCGTCACCTTCGTCCTCTGGTGGACCCTGGGCGGCGAGTTCGTGCCCGCCATGATCCGGCTGGTGGCCGTGCTCGTCATCGCCTGTCCCTGCGCCCTGGGCCTGGCCACCCCCACCGCGATCATGGCCGGAACCGGCCTGGGAGCCGAACGGGGCATCCTCTTCAAGAAGAGCGAAGCCCTGGAACTGGCCACCCAGCTGGACACGATCGTGCTGGACAAGACCGGCACCATCACCGCCGGCAAACCGGTGGTGGTGGACGTGGTGCCCGCGAACGACGCCATCTTCACGGCCGAGGAGCTGCTGCGCCTGGCGGCATCGGCCGAGAAAGGCTCGGAGCACCCGCTGGGCCGCGCCATCGTCAAGGAGGCCGCGGCCCGCGGGCTGGCGCTTCTCGATCCCGCCGGCTTCCGGGCGGTGAGCGGGCTGGGGGTGCAGGCCGAGGTCGGCGGAAAGACGGTCCTGGCCGGCAAGCCGGGCTGGTTCGGTTCCCTGGAAGTGGACATCGGAGCCGCCCGGGCCGAGATCGACCGGCTGCAGGATCAGGGGAAGACCGTCATCGTGGCGGCCGTGGACGGGCAATGGGCCGGCCTCCTGGCGCTGGCCGACACCCTGAAACCGGGCTCACGGGAGGCCATCGATGAACTGCAGGGAATGGGTCTGCAGGTGGTGATGCTGACCGGCGACAACCGCAAGACCGCCCAGGCCATCGCCGCCGCGGTTCACATCGCGGAGGTCGCCGCCGAGGTCCGCCCGGAGGAGAAATCGCGCAAAATACGGGAACTCCAGGAGCAGGGGCGGAAAGTGGGCATGGTCGGGGACGGCATCAACGACGCTCCGCCCCTGGCGCAGGCCGACGTGGGCATGGCCATCGGGACCGGCACCGACGTGGCCATTGAAACCGGGGACGTGATCCTGGTCAGCGGCGAGCTCTCCGGGGTGCCCCGCGCGGTGCGCCTCAGCCGGGCCACCATGCGGACCGTCAGGCAGAACCTCTTCTGGGCTTTCTTCTACAACCTGGCCCTGATCCCCATCGCCGCCGGAGTGCTGTCCCCGTTGGAGTTCCTGCCCGGGTTTCTGCGGCACCTGCACCCCATTCTGGCGGCCCTGGCCATGGCCCTGAGCAGCATCACCGTGGTCAGCAACAGCCTGCGGCTCCACCGGGCCGGAATCGACTGACGCCGCGATTCGCTTGACATTCGACCGGGCTTCCAATAATTCAGGGGCCCAGGGGCGATAGCGCGGCCGCCGCCTGCGGCCCGTGCCCGCAAGCCGATCAAGAGGGAGGAAACGGATGGAGTATTCGGTCAGCCCGGACGGTGAGCAGTTCAGGATCCCCGAGCCGGAGGACTACCGCCGGGAGTTCGAGCGCCTCGAGGGGCTCGTCCTGGCCCGCCGGGAGCAGGGCTGCGAGATCGTGGTGGTCATGGGGCTCGGGTTCGTGGGGGCCGTCATGGCCGGGGTGGTGGCCGACAGCGTGGACCGCCAAAGCGGCCGCCCGCAGAAGTTCGTCATCGGCATGCAGCGGCCGAGCCCCCGCAGTTTCTGGAAAATCCCCCTGCTTAACCGAGGCCTCTGCCCCATCAGCGCCGAGGACCCGGAGGTGGCCCCCCTGATCGCCCGCTGCGTGAATGGACAAGCAGACCCTCACCGCCACCTTCACCTATGACGCCCTGCGCCTGGCCGACGTGCTGGTGGTGGACGTGCAGTGCGACTTCATCAAAGAGGAACTGGGGAACCTGCGCAGCGGCCGGGCCGAGATCAGCGCCCTCGAGCAGAGCTTCAGGGTGATCGGCGAGAAGATCCCGCCTCACTGCCTGGTGCTCGTCGAGACCACCGTGCCGCCGGGAACCACCGAGTACGTGGCCTACCCCCTGATCGCAAAGGGCTTCCGCTCCCGCGGAATCGAGCAGGATCCCCTGCTGGCCCACAGCTTTGAACGGGTCATGCCGGGCCGCGACTATGTCCGCTCGGTGAGGGATTTCTGGCGGGTCTGCAGCGGCACCAATCCCGAAAGCCGGGACCGGGTCGTCAGGTTCCTCTCCGAAATCATCAACGTCGATCAGTACCCCCTCACGGTGCTGGAGCGCCCGATCGAGAGCGAAACCTGCAAAATCGTGGAGAACAGCTACCGGGCCACCATCCTGGCCTTCCTGGACGAGTGGAGCCGCTTTGCCGAGACCAACGGCGTGGATCTGCTCAAGGTCATCGAGGCCATCAAGGTGCGGCCCACCCACAGCAACATCATCTTCCCCGGCCCGGGCATCGGCGGGTACTGCCTGCCCAAGGACGGCGGCCTGGGTCTGTGGGCCTACAAGCACCTCATGGGCTTCGAAAACGAGATCTTCCGCATCACGCCCGAAGCCATCAACATCAACGACACCCGGGCCCTGCACGCCGCCCAGCTGGTGCGGGACGCGCTGCGGAACCGGGGCCGGATCGTGGCCGCCAGCCAGATCACGGTCCTGGGCGTCTCCTACCGGGAAGACGTGGGCGACACCCGCTACAGCGGGTCCGAAGTGCTGGTCAGAAAGCTCTCCGAGATGGGTGCCGAGATCAAGGCGCACGATCCCTACGTCCAGCACTGGTGGGAGCTGGAAAAGCAGGACTCCTACCCGGCCGTCGGCGCCGGCCTGGCCCGTTTCTTCCGCAACCAGGAGCCGCTGGCCGCCTTTTCCATGACCGCGGAGCTGCCCGAAGCCCTGGCCGGGGCCGAGGCGGTCGTCTTTGCGGTGCGGCACCGTGCCTATCTGGATCTTGAGCCGGACGAGGTGGTGCGCATGGTGGGGGCCCCCTGCGCGGTGCTGGACTGCTTCGGGATTCTGAGCGATGCCAAGATCGAGCGCTATTTCGAGCTGGGATGCGAGGTCAAGGGGCTGGGGCGCGGCCACATCAACCGCATCAAGGACCGGGTCAGAAAAAAACTGGCGCTCCGCTGACCGGCGGGGCGCTCACTGGGCCGGGGTGGCCTGCGGTTCGGGCTTTTCGAGCAGCGGCTCGAGCCGGGTCGCCAGCGCACCGTGCTGCCACTGGGGAATGACGTAGCCCCAGGGGGCCAGCCGCTCGTTCAAGGCCCTGGCTTCCAGGGCCCATTCCTCCGGGGACTTCGCCGGGTTTTTCTATTCCCGGCTCCGCCCCCGGTGCCGGCGGCTGCGTGTCAGCGGGCACCCGGTAGTCCACCTCCACCCTCAGCAAGCACCTTTTTTCCTCGCCGCACGGCCCCCCCGGGAAGAGCCGGTAGACAAGCCCGTCGAAAAGCTCGAAGTCCAGTCGGTCCGCTTCGCCGAGAGCGCCGATCTCAGGCGCGGCGGGGTCCATTACGTCCTCGATCCGCAGGGCGGCCAGCGCCCCGGCCAGACGGTTCAGGCTCGCCCGGTTGAGCTTCCCTTCCGCCGCCGGGCTCCGCAGCTCCAGATCCTTGCCTTTTTCCGGCCGCTCAAAGGCATAGAAGGTCTCCGCGCCCCCCGAATCCGTTGCCGTCACCCGCCGGATGTCTTCCGCCTTCACCTGCAGCAGGCCCTTGTCCAGCCACCCGGCCGGCTCGGTCGGGAAACCCTGGAAGTGCTGGTCCACCAGCCGGACGGTCGGCTCCTCCCCCAGGCGCACGTATTGACCGACCGGCTGGCCGCGCTCGTCGCCGGATTGGCGGGCCTGGCCGAGCAGGATGCGGGCCACCGGCTTGCCTTCGGCGTCGAGGAACTCCACCCGGGTGCCCTTCTCCCCCTCCGCCGCCCCCGGGGCAGCCGGGTCCCGCAGGGCCAGCCGCCCCAGGCTCTCCTCCGAGGCGTCGAACTGCCGGCCGATCTTGGCTTCCTTCAGCTTGCGCACCAGGTCCCGGATACGGCCGAAATCCGCCGGGTAGCCGAACCGCTCCCGCACCGTCCATTGCTCGGCCCGGCGCTCCAGCGTGACTCCCCCGGCCGCGCCCTTCAGGGTGATGCTGCGGGCCTCGTTGAACGGGATTGCGCCGATCAGGGGCTTGCCCAGGCCGCCTTCCGGGCTCTGCTCGGCCTTGGAGCGCAGGAACCAGGCGCCTCCGGCCGCCAGGGCCCCCAGGATGATCAACAGGATGAAGAGCGTCCGGGTTCTCATTTCCGCCTCATTCGCCGCTGCCGGTACAGGCCCAAGAAGATGCCGAAAAGGGAAACCAGCGTCGGCATCATAAAGATGTTGACGGCTTTCAGGGTGGTGCCCAGCGCTCTCGATGTCCGCCCGGAGGTTCTTGCGCACCTCCTTGAGGTCCCGGTTGATCCGGATTCTCTGCTCCCTGAAGCTGGCGATCTCCGCTTCCTGCTCGGCGCTGAGGATCAGGTTCTGGGCGGAATCCTTCTGCTGCTCCAGCTCCCTCAGCTTGCGGTTGGTGGCCTCCACCTGCCGGGTCAGCTCCTTCTCCTTGGCCAGCCAGCGCTCCTGGGCCTGGCGCTTGAGCTCCAGCACCTTCTCGAAGGGCCGCTCGAACTTGCCCCGCGAGCGCAGATCCACCAGGTCCTGGCTGCCGGAGAGAATCTCGACCGCATTGGCCAGGAAATTGAGGTTGTCGTTGAACACGCTGGAAAGGTCAAAGCCCATGAAATTGTTACGCCGCACGTAGAACTCGTCGGCCAGCATGTCCGCGTCGGCCACGATGATCACGGTGCTCTTCCTGGGGCCGACTTCCAGATGCGCGGCGGCGGCCGGCGCCTCCTGCCCGGCGGCCGCATTCTCCTCCCTGGGCGGCCCGGCGGGAAAGGCGCTCCTGAATTCGCCGCGGACCCTGACCGCCAGGTTCAGCCGCTTCCCCCCGGGGGTGATGTCGCTGCGGATGGTGGCCGCCCCGAACCCGGCCACGAAGGAATTCACCAGGGCCGAATTCCTGCCTGACTGCAACAGGGGTTCGAACTCGAAGGCGCTGTCGTCCCTCTTCTTCAGTGCCCCGGCCACCGGCAGCAGCATCCGCTCGAGCTTGGCGGTGACCACCTCCTTGGGGTTGAACGCCTCGCCCTGGGCCGACACCCAGACCGGGCTGTCCTCCACCGCGTTGGTGCGGGTCCGGATCCGGGTCGGCTGATCCAGGTCCGCCACCGCCTTCTGCGGGTCCATCTCCACGCCCCAGGCGGTCAGGAGCCGCTCCAGGCCCGACCCTTCCGGCGGCTGAAAACGCTGCTGCTGCCCCTCGGTGAGGGCGAGTGGATCCACGAAAACCAGCGCGTTGCGGCCGCTCAGCACATACTGGTCGATGGCATACTGGAGTTTCAGGCTCAGTCCCTTGGGATGCACCAGGAGGAGCAGGTCCAAGGCCGGGTCGATCGGCCCCGCAGCAGCGGGGTCGATTTCCCGCACCTCGTAGGTCTTCCGCAGCTCCTCGACAAAGAACCAGGGCCGGAAACCGCCCGGCTGACCCGGCCCGGGCGGGCCCCCCGGCTGCCCGAAAACCGGCAGGGTGCTGAGGATGCCGACCTTCTTTCGCTCCACGCTCTGCAGCTGCTGAATGATCCGGGTGAGGTCGTATTCCAGCAGTTCCTCGCGGGCCGGGTCCAGGAACTCGATGGTTTCCTCCCGCTCGGCGGCCAGGAAAACCAGCCCCGCGTAGACCCGCTCGCCGCCGAGCTGGACGGGCCGCAGGCCGTATTTCTGCGCCCACTCCTCCTCGTCGGAGTCCGGCCTGGGGTCGTGGGCCTCGATCGTGATGCGCCCCCGGCTGGCGTGGCGGTACTCGTCCAGAAACTCCGCCACCCGCTTGCCGTAGAGTTTGAAGTTCCCGGGCAGGTCGCGGCTCGAGGCGTTGAAAAAGTACTTGACGGTGACCGGCTGGTTCATCCCGGCCAGGATGTTCCGGGTGCCCTGGGACAGGGAATAGATCCGCTCCTCGGTGGCGTCCCAGCGGATGCTGGCAAAGGACAGCAGCACGTTGACCAGAACCAGAATCGCCAGCAGGGTCAGCAGCCCGGTGATGGAAATGGCCGTTTTCCTGAAGTCATAGCCGCGCGTTTTGGCCATGGCGCAACCCCTCTCTCACGTGACCCTGCGGTTCTGCAGGATCACCCCGTTGGCAAAAAGCATGAAGAACATCACCGAAACGTAGTAGGCCACATCCCGCAGATCCAGGACCCCGCGCTGCAGGGCTTCGAAGTGGGGCATGAAGCTGAAACCGGCGATCACGTCCACCAGCCACACGGGCGCCCAGCCCGAGAGGAAACCGGTCACCGGCGGCCATCCGGCCAGGACCAGGAAGAGGCAGATCACCACCGAGAGGATGAAGCTGATGACCTGGTTGCGCGTCAACGCAGAGGTCATGCTGCCCACGCTCAGATAGGCGCCCGCCATGAGAACGCTGCCCAGGTAGGCGCAGAAGAGGGCTCCCAGATCCGGGCTTCCGAGATAGATCACGGTGAGCACCAGCGGGAAGGTGAGGCCGAGACCCAGGCCGATGAACAGCCAGGCCGCCAGGAACTTGCCGAGGACGACCTCGGGCAGGCTCACCGGCAGGGTGAGCAGCAGTTCCAGCGTCCCGGTGCGCCGCTCGTCCGCCCACAGCCGCATCCCCACGGCCGGCACCAGGAACAGGAAGATCCACGGGTGCCACTGGAAGAAGGCCCGCAGGTCCGCCTGCCCCAGCTCATAGAGCTGGCTGACCGAAAAGGCGAAAAAACCGCACAGGAGCAGGAAGATGACGATGAACACATAGGCCACCGGGGACCCGAAGTACCCGGCCAGCTCCCGCCTGATGATGCCTCTCGTGTTTCGATAAAACGTTCTCATCGCGCTCCCCGCCTGCGCTCCCCCCGGCGCCATGCCAGGGCTCCGAGTCTACCCGCTTTTTCGAATTCCGTCCGATTCCGCATTCCGAATTTCTTTGGTCCTTCAGGCCTTTCCGCTTTTCGAATTTCGAATTCCGCCCTTTTTTAGCTTTTCCGCATTTCGAATTCCGCATTCCGCATTTCTTTGGTGACCATCCGGAACACCTCGTCCAGCCGGCCTTCCTCCAGGTACAGCGTTTCCACCCCGAAGTCCCCCTGGACCAGTTGGCGCATGATGGCCGGTGCCAGGGTGGCGCCGCCAGCCGCCGGCCGCGGGTAGATCCTGACCCAAAGGCCGGAATCGGTTTCCGCCAGCCTCTCGACCCGCTCCGCCCCCTCCAGCGCCGCCAGCCGCTTCAGGGTCGCCTCCCGGGCCGCGGTTGCGACCCGCGCCCGGACCGCCCCGTGGGTGGGGGCCCGGGCCTTGAGACCGGCGGGGGTGTCATCCAGCACGATCCTGCCGCCGGCGATGATGATCGCCCGGCTGCAGACCGCCTCCACCTCCTCGAGGATGTGGGTGGACAGGACGATCGTCTTGCGCTCCGCCATCTGGCGGATCATGGAGCGCACCTCGTGCTTCTGGTTGGGGTCGAGACCGTCGGTGGGTTCGTCCATGATGAGGTAGGCCGGGTCATGCAGGATGCTCTGGGCAAAACAGACCCGCTGCTTGAACCCCTTGCTCAGAGTGTTGATGGTCTGGTAGCGCACTTCGGCCAGAAAACAGCGTTCCACCGTTTCCTCGACCCTCCGGACCTTTTCCCGGCCGGTGTAGCCCCGGATCCCGGCCACGAAATCCAGAAAGCCGATGACGTTCATGTCCGGGTAGACCGGGGCGTTCTCCGGCAGATAGCCGATCATCCGGCGGGCCGCCAGCGAAGAGCGGATGATATCCTGCCCGCCGATGACGGCGGTCCCCGAGGTCGGGGGCAGGTAGCCGGTGATCATCCGCATGGTGGTGGACTTGCCGGCCGCGTTGGGCCCCAGGAAACCCAGCACCTCGCCCCGGCCGACGCCGAAGGACAGGTTGTCCACCGCCTTCTTCTTGCCGAAACACTTTGTCAGGTTCTTGATTTCGATCATGCCGGTTGCCTCTGCAAGGGGATTGGGCGCCGATGATAATCGGGTGCGGGGGGGGCCTGTCAAGCTTCGTCTTGCACGACGGCGGGCCGGCGGTCGCTCCGGCTCCCGGCCCGGGTCTCGAAAGCGCTGGGTCCCGCGACAATATGGATGCCGTTCTCGAGCCTCACCACGTAGAACTCGAAGCGCGACCCGGTCTGCTGCAGGATCACGCCTTTCACCCCGCGATACCCCTTGGTCATCTCGATCGGTGTCCCCGGGTTCAGCATCTGCCCTCCCTCCTGTGTCCTCCGGCGATCCTGTTCTTTCGCTCCTCCCCGCTGAGCGGGGCCGGGAATCGGGCGCCAGCGGGCGCGGTTGCTGCAGGCCGGCAGGTTCCCGGGCCTCCGGGCCCTTTTCCGGATGCACCCGGCACTTATCCTTTAATCAACCGATCCCGCACCTGTCAAGACAGGCGGGCCTCCTGGCGACCCGTCGACCCTGTCCGGTGAACGGAAATGCCCGCCGGGCTGCCCTAAGTAGGTGAGGAAGGCGGGGCGGAAGCAGAAAACCAAGCGGGGCCCTAAAGGGATACCGAGTCCTCTGCCCTGAGGAAGAACCCGCGTCTATCAACATGGTATCACTTGACAAACAGCTCGACAGCCTATAAAAGGAAGCTTTCCGAGGATTTTGCACGGGATTCCCCTCGGCAAGTGCTTTCGTGATGGGCAGGGTGGCGACGGCTTTCTCTGGCCGGTTGGGGGATTGGCGGGCAGGCTGATTACCCGATTCCGGTCAAGAAGCATCCTGAAGTTGCACTGCCCTGGCTTCTTGGCTGGCAACTCCGTGCGGATGGGAGCCGTCTTGGTGATTGCCTTCGCGCACAGCCCAGACCTCGCGACCCCGACCCTGAAACCCGGGCAGCGCCTCGGACATCCGCTCCAAGGGGCCTCTGGCCACATTCTTCCCGATCATGTCGAAAGGACTATGCGGCTGCCTGCTGATCCACCTGATCAGCCCCGCGGCGTTTGCTGCGCCCGGGAGACGCGTCAGCCGATGGGCGCGGTACACCGCGCAGAGCTCTAGAGAGGAGGTGATGAAAAGCAGAAAGGGGTTTGTTCTTTAGTTCCCAACGTCAACTTTTTTCCTGAGAGAAAGGAGATGCACAGATGAAACGCCTACTTACCGTTCTGATCGTCATGGGTCTCGTCATTGGGTTAGGGGTTCTCCCGGCTGCTGCAGCGGGCGAGAAGGGTGTCGTAACGATCAAAAAAGGCGAGCCCGTCCACATCGCCTACTGGTTCGTGGTTTCGGGACCGAACACCTCTCTGGGCATGGACACGGTCCGGGGCATTGAAATTGCCATCGAGGATTTCGGCGGCAAGGTTGCCGGCCACCCCGTCAAGCTGAGCGGCCAGGACAGCGGCTGCAACCCCGAGGGCGGCCAGGCGGCGGCCACCAAGCTGGCCTCCGACCCCACCATCGTGGCGGCAATCGGTTCCAACTGCTCCAGCGAGGCCAAGCCCGGTGTCCCGATCCTGTGGAATGCCGGCATCCCCACGGTTTCGCCCTCCAACACCGCCCCCTATCTGACCGACCCGAATCGGGGTCCGGAGTATAACGGATATCTCCGCACCTGCCACAACGACAAGGTGCAGGGCGCCGTGGCCGCCCAGTTCGCCTTCAATCAGCTGAAGGTCAAGAAGGCGGCCACCATCCATGACGGCAGCGTGTACGCCGAGCAGCTGGCCCAGGTGTTTGCCGCGACCTTCAAAGGCTTGGGCGGCACCATCACCAGCATGGAAGCCGTGTCACCGGGCGACACGGACATGCGTCCCGTGCTGACCAAGATCTCCACCGGGATGCCCGAGTTCATCTACTACCCGATCTTCATCGCCGAGGGCGGCCACATCACCCGCCAGGCCAAAGAGGTGGCCGGCCTGGAAAAAGCCCACCTGATGGGCGCCGACGGCATCTTCTCGCCTGACTTCCTGAAGGCCGCCGGCGAAGCCGCCGTCGGGATGTTTCATTCCAGCCCGGACTTCTCCGCCTTCCCGGCCGGATACCAGAGCTTTCTGAAGAAACATCAGGCCAAATACGGGATTAGGCCCGAGGCTCCGTTCCATGCCCACGCCTATGACGCCGCCATGATGATCCTGAAGGCGATTGACAAGGTCGCCGAAAAGGGTGCGGACGGCTCCCTGAGCATCGACCGCATGAAGCTGCGCGACGCCCTGTATGCGACTAAAGCGCTGCAGGGAATGACCGGAACCCTGAACTGCGATCAGTACGGCGACTGCGCGGACCCGCGCATTGCCATTTACCAGACCAAGCTCGAAAACGTGAAGAAGCTTGAAATGCCAACCGTGCCGTTCTGGAAACCTTTCTAAGACGGTCTGACGAGAAACCCGGTTTCGAAGCTGAAACCGGGTTTCTCGCGCTTCAAATCCCGGAACGGTAGCGGCAGGTTCCGGTAGCCTGCCCAATTCAACACACCGAATCCCCTGCCCTTGACAATTGTCGCGCGGGCCGCAGACCTTTCGCAACGCCGGGGGATGGAGGTCACTATGCTGCGACGCTGGAAGGAACGGATCGAACGGCTTACGCCCACCGATGTGGTCATGTGGCTGATCGGCGGGCCTGCTCTTGGGATTGATCATTTGGGGCTCCGTCGCCACGTTGGCCGCCGGCCGTTATACCGGACGCCACTGGATCGACTTCGTGATTTTCGGCCTGGCCCAGGGGAGCATTTATGCCCTCATCGCCACGGGGTACACCATGGTGTACGGTGTGCTGAGAATGATCAATTTCGCCCATGGCGAGGTCTTCATGAGCGGCCCCTACACCGCCTATTTCGTGGCCGCCGCCATGTACCGCTCAGAATTCCTGGACAACCACCCGTTTGCCGGCCTGCTGGTCATCTTCCTCGTCGCCATGGCCACGTCCACGGTCGTCGCCTATTTCCTGGAGAAAATCGCCTACCGCCCCCTGCGGGGCGCCCCCCGCCTGATCCCCCTGATCACCGCCATCGGCGCGTCTTTCTTTCTGCAGTACATGTTCCGGGGGCTCTACGGGTCCGGGTTTCAGGCCTACCCGGTGATCAAGATGCTCGAGGGCCAGTGGGTCCTGTTCGGCATCCGGATCCTGAAGTTCCAGCTGGTGGTCATTGTGGCGGCGATCCTGCTCATGGCCGCTCTTTACAGTTTCATCATGGTGACCCGGGTGGGCAAGGCAATCCGCGCCGTGTCGGAAGATAAAGAGGCTTCCTCTCTGATGGGAATCAATGTGGACGGCATGATTTCCACGACCTTCATCATCGGGGGCATGTCCGCCGGTGCCGCCGGCGTCCTCTATGCCCTGATGTTCAAGCAGGTCCATTTTTTCATGGGCTTCATTCCGGGCATCAAGGCCTTCACGGCTGCGGTCTTAGGCGGTATCGGCAACATCCCGGGCGCCATGCTGGGAGGGATTTTCCTCGGCCTGATCGAATCCGTGGGGCCGAGCCTCTTTTTGGACGGCCTGGGAATCGTTGCGCCGTACCAGCTCAAAGACGCCATCGCTTTCACCATGCTGGTCCTGGTGCTCATCTTCAGGCCCACGGGCATTCTGGGTGAACGCCTGGCGGTAAAGAAAGCCTAAGGGGGGCGTGAGCATGAACCAAGCGCGCTCATTGTGGGAACATGGAGTCAAGACCGGCGTCATCGGAGGCGTTGCCGCGCTGATCATCGCCCTGGTCGGGATGGTGGAGGCGTTCAACAAGCGCGAAATCGTCGCCGAGGTCGTGGCCATGGGGCATACCCTGGTCTTCCTGGTCATCGTGCTGATGGGGTACCTGGCGGCGAAACGGACTACCCGGGCCGGGACAACCTTGCGCTGTCTGAACGCCCTCATCGGCAGCCTCGTTACGGCCGGGTTCCTGGCCTTCCTGGTCATCGTGGGCCATCTCATCAATCTGCGCTCGGTGCTCGTGAACGCCTCCCCCATGCTGTACCAGTTTCTGACCTTCGGGCACGCGGGGACGGCCGGCATTTTGCTCATCCTTCTGATCGGATTGCTGTGCGGAGCGTTCGCGGCCGTATTGTACTTCCTGCCCGGGCTGTTGCGGAAAATGCTGATTGCCGCGCTGAGCAGCGTGGTGATCGCCGGAGTCCTGCAGGATCTCTTGAGACCGGTTTTGTCTGCCTGGGGTGCCATGGGCTTCATCGCCGAGTGGCTCTATACCGGGAATGGACTTACCGTGATGGGCTCCCTTTCACTCTTCCTGCTGATTGCGGGCATCATCGCGGCCTGGGGCCTCAAAGGGGAGGATGTCAAGCGCGGCTTCACCCACCTGGGCACGGGAACCCAGCGCGGGATTAAGCTCGGCGGTTTCCTGCTGCTGGCCTTTGTCTTGTTTGTGCTGCCCCATGTTCTGGGTCTCTTCCTCAGCGAGGTGCTCACCATTGTGGGCCTTTACGTCCTGCTGGGACTGGGGCTGAATATCGTCGTCGGCTATGCGGGCATGCTGGATCTCGGGTACGTGGCTTTTTTTGCCATCGGCTCCTACGTGACGGCCATCCTGACCTCTCCGGAATTAGGCTTTTTCAGTCTCAACTTCTGGCAGGCGCTTCCCTTCGCCGTTCTCCTGGGCGTCTTTTCGGGCGTGGTGCTGGGCGTGCCGGTGCTGAAAATGCGGGGCGATTACCTGGCCATCGCCACCCTGGGTTTCGGCGAAATCATCCGCATCCTGGTCCTTTCCGATTTCCTGCGCCCCTGGCTGGGGGGAGCCCAGGGCATCGGAAAAATCCCCAAAGCCGCCATTGCCGGCTATACGTTCGGTACCCCGCAGCAGATTTACTACTTCATTCTGGCCGGGTGCTTGCTCGTGATTTTCATTTCTCTGCGGCTGAAATCCTCCCGCCTGGGCCGCGCCTGGATGGCCGTGCGGGAAGACGAGGACGTGGCTCAGGCCATGGGCATCAATCTGGTCGCCACCAAGCTCCTGGCCTTTGCCACCGGGGCCGGGTTCTCGGCCTTGAGCGGCGCCATCTTTGTGACCAAGCTGGGTTCGGTCTATCCCCACACCTTCAGCGTGTTCATCTCCATCAATATCGTCTGCCTGATCATCGTGGGCGGCATGGGCAGCATTCCCGGAGTCATCGTCGGTGCCGCCGCCCTGGTGGGGCTGCCGGAGCTCCTGAGGGAGTTTGCAGACTATCGGATGCTGGTCTACGGAGCCGCCCTGGTGGCCATGATGCTTCTCAAGCCCGAAGGTCTCTGGCCGGAGGTAAAGCACAAGATTGAGCTTCACGAAGAAGAAAACAGCGCGGCCGACCCGGTAACCACAGCGGCAGCCTAGTTCGGCAATGAGGAGGACCTATGGCCGCTATTCTCAGCACAAACAGCTTAACCAAACAATTCGGCGGGCTGGTTGCCGTTTCCGCCTTGAATGTTCAAATCGAGGAAAACAGCATTCACAGCGTCATCGGTCCGAACGGGGCCGGCAAGACCACCGTCTTCAACTGCATTACCGGGTTTTACAAGGCCGAACAAGGTTCGATAGAGTTCAACCGCCACTCCCTGGTGGGCCTGCTCCCGGATCGGATCGTTCACTTGGGCATCGCCCGCACCTATCAGAATATTCGTCTCTTCCCCAACCTGACTGCCCAGGAGAACATCCTGGTTGGCATACACAGCCATCTCAAATCGGGGTTTTTCGGCATCGTGCTGAATCTGCCAAGGACCCGCCAGGAGGAAAAGGAGGCCGCCGCAGAGGCGCAGCGACTCCTGGAATTCACCCGTCTGGGCGGCAAGGGGGAATTTCTGGCCAAGAACTTCCCTTACGGCGAGCAGAGACGGCTGGAGATCGCCCGTGCCTTGGCGACTCGCCCCAAGCTGTTGCTGCTGGACGAACCCACGGCCGGCATGAACCCGAGTGAAACCCAGGACATGATGGACTTCATTCAGCACCTGCGGGATGAGTTGGGGATCACGATCCTTCTCATCGAGCATCAGATGCGGGTCGTGATGGGGATCTCGGAAACCGTAACGGTCCTGGACTATGGGAGAAAGATCGCCGAAGGCACCCCGGATGAGATCAAGAACAATCCCCTGGTGATTGAAGCCTACCTGGGGCGCGGAAGTGCCGCCGAGGCCCACTGATCGACCTGCGGGTTGAACTGGGGGATGGATAACCCTCTCTGTGGAGCGAACGATCCATGGCTATGCTTGAAGTCGCAAATGTGCACGCCTATTACGGGAAGATCCATGCCCTCAAAGACATCTCCCTTTCTGTCGAGAAGGGCGAGATCGTGACGCTGATCGGGGCCAACGGCGCCGGCAAGAGCTCCACCCTGCGCACCATCAGCGGCCTGCTGCGGCCCCGCCAGGGCAAGATCTGGTTGGAGGGAGAAGACCTCACCCGCATGCTGCCCCACCTCATCGTGACCAAAGGAATGGTCCAGGTCCCGGAAGGCCGGCGGATTTTCGGTCAGCTGACGGTCAGGGAAAACCTGGACATGGGGGCCTTTACCTGCCGGGACAGCCACGTCATAGAAGAGAACTTAGACCGGGTCTTCACCCTGTTTCCACGGCTGAAGGAACGGCGCCGGCAGGTGGCCGGAACCCTGAGCGGCGGCGAGCAGCAAATGCTGGCCATGGGGCGGGCGCTGATGGCCAATCCCGCCGTGCTCCTGCTTGACGAGCCTTCCATGGGATTGGCCCCCGTGCTGGTGGACGGCATCTTCGACACCATCCGGAGACTGAACGCCACCGGCACGACCATCCTTCTCGTGGAACAGAACGCCCGGATGGCCTTGCAGGTGGCCGGCCGTGGATATGTGATCCAAACCGGCGCGGTGGTGCTCAGCGACCTGGCCAAGAACCTGCAGCAAAACCAGATGGTCCGCAAGGTCTACATGGGCGAAAACTGAACGCCGGTCCTCGGCTGCTAGCAGAGCAAGGCCTCGTCCTTGAGGCTGGCACCGAAGCGTCTGACCACGTGTTCCACCGTCAGGCTCTGCCTTTTCCTCCCCCTGAACGTCGAATTCCACCCGGCCCTCGTGCAGCATGATCATCCCGATTCCCATGCCGATGTCCGAAAAACCCTGGTCCTGGGCCACCACCGCCCCGCCCAGGGCGAAGCTCCCGTCCACGGTGAGGTCTGGAAAGGCGGCGGATTCAGGCCGAAAGCACCCGCGCCACCTCCCGGATGAACTCCGGCGTGGTGCCGCAGCAGCCTCCGATCATGTTCGCGCCGGCCTCCCGCTGGTGACCGGCATCCCGCCCGAACTCCTCGGGCGGCTGCTCGTAGAACGTGATCCCCTGGCGCGTGACCGGCTTGCCGGCGTTGGCCTGCACCAGCAGGGGTCGGTCGGTCAGGGACCTCAGCTCGCGCGCCAGGTCCACCATGTCCCGGCTCGCCAGGGAGCAGTTCGTGCCGATGGCGTCCGCCCCCGCCGACTCGAGCGCCGCCACGCACTGGCCCGCGCTCTCGCCCATCATGGTGAAGAAGCCGCGCCTGGTACGGTTGAAGGTCACGGCCGCCACCACCGGCAGATCGCCGGCGGCCTTCGCCGCCCGCAGGGCGGCCAGTGCCTCCTCCAGGCTGAACATGGTTTCGATGCTGAGCAGATCGGCCCCGCCCCGGACCAGGGCGCGCGCCTGAACCAGGAAGGCGGCTTCCGCGTCCTCCACGCCCAGCTCCCCCAGCGGGCGGAGCATCTTGCCGGTGGGGCCCATGTCGCCGGCGACAAACCTGCCGTCCGGGCACACCTCGCGGGCCAGCCGGACAGCGGCCAGATTCAGCGCCTCGGTCCGCTCCGCGAGGCCCCGGTCCGCCAGCTTGACCGGGTTGCCCCCGAAGGTGTTGGTGTGGACCACATCCGCGCCGGCCTCGTAGTAGCGGCGGTGAATCTCCCGGATCACCTCCGGTCTTTTTTCGGTTCCACAGCTCCGGCGCTTCGCCCGGCGCCAGCCCGGCGGCCATCAGCAGCGTGCCCATGGCGCCGTCGAAGATGAGCCCCCGCTCCCTGGCCTGCTCCAGCACCCCGCCTGCCATGGGTCTTTCCCTCCCCCTCAGCGGCCCACCAGGGCGCGCACCTTGCGGACCGCGTCCATCGCGTCCACCCCGTAGGCGTCGGCTTCGATTTCCCGGCCGAAGGACTCGGACACCGGCGCGCCGCCGACGATGGTTTTCACGCCCGACAACCCCCGCGCCTTCAGCCTCCGGACCACCTCCCCCATGGCCGGCATGGTGGTCGTCAGCAGCGCCGACATGCCGATCACGTCGGCCTGCTCGGCGACGGCCTTTTCGATGAACGTTTCCGGCGCCACATCCACCCCCAGGTCGATCACCCGGAAGCTGGCGCCCAGCAGCATGGCCACCAGGTTCTTGCCGATGTCGTGGATGTCACCCCTGACGGTGCCGATCAGCACCGTCTCCCGCCGCGCCTGGCCGGCTTCGGCAAAATGGGGTGCCAGGCGGTCCATTCCGCCCTGCATGGCCTTGGCCGACCAGAGGACCTGGGGGATGAAGAGCTCGCCCTCGGCAAACCGTTCCCCGACCCGGTCCATGGCCGGAATCAGGCCCCGGTTCAGGATTTCCTGAACCGCGAGACCCTCGGCCAGGGCCCGGTCCACCCCGCCGACCGCCTCCTCCACCCGGCCCTCCAGCACGGCTTGGTATAGGTTCTCGATCACGCTCACGACTCTCTCCCCGCCCCCCGGCAGGCCTCCTGCCAGATCTCGTCAAGCCCGGCCCGCACCGGCACCGCCAGCGGTTCGGGCCGGTGGTTCTCCAGGATGGCCTGCACCCGGTCCACCAGCTTTTCCTGCAGCGTTTTCCGGCCCCCTTGGAGCCAGTTGTCCAGGTTCTGGCGGTTGAACACCTCGGGCCGCCAGTGTTCGGTCATGAAGTGGTCCAAGGTGTGTTTTTCCCCCAGATAATGCCCGCCGGGTCCGACCCCCTTGATGACCTCCAGCGCCAGGTGCTCCTCATCGATGGCAAAGCCCTGGAGATAGCGCTTGACCATGCCGATGATCTCGTTGGCAAAGACGATCATCTCCGGCGCCGCGGTGAACCCCTGTCCCAGATAGCCGCAATCGTGAATCAGGTTCGTTCCGTCCAGCGCGGCGTTCAGCAGACTGAAACCGTACTCGGCGCCGGCCTGCAGGTCGGGAAACTGGGCATCACTGCAGCCGGCGGTGCCCCAAATCGGAATGTCGTAGTGATGGAACAGATCGGCATAGGCCGAGTGGGTCAGCCGGTATTCCGGCGCCGCATAGGAAACCGTGGCATGGCGCATGTCCATAATGGTGGCCGCCACCCCCGAGATGATCGGCGCGCCCCGCTGGACCAGCTGGTGGATCACCAGGCCGGAGAGCGCTTCGGCCACGGCCACCGAGAGGGCGCCGGCCAGCGTCACCGGGCCGCTGGAGCCCGCCAGCAGCGCCGGGGTGTAGTTGAGCGGGATGCGGCGTTCGGCGCAGAAGATCAGCTTGGCGAGCGCCTCCCGGGAGTGGGTCAGGGGGGATACCGGCTCCGAGTAGTGGATCAGGAAGGGGTGCTGCTGGACGGCTTCCCGGCCGCCGGCGATCAGCTTGGCCATTTCCCAGATGGTCCTGAGGTCTTCCTGGGATTCGGCGGTGAAGAAGATGGGCTTGACGCTGTTTTCGGCCTCCAGCTGGAAGCAGCGCGCGTAGTGCAGCCCCGGCGGGATGTCCCTGGGCAGTCCGTAGGACCCGATGAAATCGATATGGGGCAGGGCGTCGCTGACGATCGCGGCGCTGACCACATCCTCGGCCAGCGTGTCGCGTATTTTTCCGGTTCTGAGATCGGCGGTCTTGGGGAGATCGGTGCCGGTGCCGAAATAGACCCGCCGGCCGCCCAGGTCCATGACCGCCTCTTTGCGGCGGTTGTAGATCACCAGGCTGCGGGGAACCGAACGGAGGGCTTCTTCCACCAGGAAACCCGGCAGATGGACCCGGGAGTTCCCCTTGACCCGCCCGCCGTGAGCGCTCAGGATCTCCAGCGCCTCGGGGTGCAGGACCCGGACCCCGACCTCTTCGAGAACCCGCAGGGCAGCGTGATGAATGCGCTGGATCTGGGTCTCGTCCAGGATCCGCAGGCGCGGCACGCAGTGGCGGAACAGGCCGGCTTCCATGAATCCCCCCCTCTCCTTTCCTGGTCCTCCCTGCGCCCCGCGGGCGGCTCAGCTCCAGGTGCCCCCTTGCAGCCGACAGACCGCCGCCGGATTCCAGGGAAAGACGCGCGCGCTGAAGGCGTCGCTCTGGACCCGCTCGATTCTTCTCATGGTTTATCCCGGTCCAGCTCCTTCTCGATCATCCGTTCCTTGAGGGACGCGGCCTTGCCGAACCCGTAGACCCAGACCCCGTGAAGGAGCAGCATGACGCCCCAGCCCAGCATCGCCCGCGCGAACCAGGCGTAACGGACCGAGGTGCCCAGGCTGACAAGCGCCAGCAGCAGGTTGACCCCGCCATAGACGGCCGCGTGGACATAAAAGCGGATCCTGGATTCCACCCGCCTGCGGGCCTGCCGGTAGCCTGCATCCTTTTCCATCCGCCCTCGCCCCCTCCCGGCCGCGCATTCCCAGCTTACCCCCGTCCCGGAGGTCGCGCAACCCGTTTCCGGCAAGGCACCCGCGGCCGGCGGGTGCACCCGCTCGAATCTCCCCAGCCGGCTGTGGAAGCTCCCCGGGACGGCGCACCCCAGCGGGTATCGTACCTCTCTTGCGCGGCCGATTCAACTGCCGCAGGGCGTTGGGTCCAGCGAAGCCAATGCAGAGCCCTCCGGCGGTGGCAACATCGGCAGGCAGGACCGCGGCGAAATTCCCTGCGGTCCCGGGGCGGCACCGCACTGGGGGGAGAAAAGCCTGGACTGGCGGGATGGCGGGGTTTCGGCGCAGGCGGCAATCAGCACTTCGTGTAGCCGCAGAAATGGCAGGTCATGCACCCCTCTTCAAAGCTGATGGTCTCGCCGCACTCCGGGCAGACCTCGCCCAGGAGGCTTCGCTCGGGTTTCCGGCGCCGGCCCTGAGCGCCGTTCTTAAGATACCGCTTTTCCAGGACCCGGCTGATGCCGTCGGGCACCGAGAGGACCAGGCCGTCCTTCTGGAAGACCGGGTGCTCGCCGCCGATGCCCTTGAGCTGCTCCACGATCTTCTCCACGTGGACCCCCGACCGCAGCGCCAGGGATACCAGCCGGCCGATGGCTTCGGTCTTGGCGGTGGTCGAGCGGCCCGACTTGCCGATGGTGGCGAAAACCTCGAAGGGCCGGCCCTCGTATTCCGTGACCGTCACATACAGGTTGCCATAGCCGGTGGCTACCTTGGTCGTGAATCCATCCAGGGTTTCGGGCCGCTCCTTGACCGCCGTCATGAAGCCATCGGGCTCTCTGGCCTGCTCGGCAAAAGACAGAACCTGATTCTCCTTGCTGCCGTCGCGGTAGATGGTGACCCCCTTGCACCCCAGCTCATAGGCCAGATCGTAGACCTTGCGGACGTCTTCCGCAGTGGCGTCCCGGGGAAGGTTGACGGTCTTGGACACGGCATTGTCGGTGTGCTTCTGAAAGGCGGCCTGCATCCGGATGTGCCATTCAGGCGTGACGTCGTGGGCGGTGACGAACACCCGGCGCAGCGCTTCCGGTATCTCCTCGAGCGCCTGAACGCTGCCGGTCCGGGCGATGGTGTTCATGAGTTGCCGGCTGTAGAAACCCTGCTCCCGGGCGACCCTCTCAAAGCAGGGATTGACCTCGGTGAGCTCGTCGTTGTCCATCACCCGGCGCACGAAGCTCAGTGCGAACAGCGGCTCGATGCCGCTCGAGCAGCCGGCGATGATGGACAGCGTGCCGGTGGGCGCGATGGTGGTGGTGGTGGCATTGCGGTAGGCGCAGCCCGGGCGGTCGCGGTAGACGCTCCGCTCAAAGTTCGGGAACACGCCACGCTCGGCCGCCAGCTCCCCGGAGGCGGCGTGCGATTCCCGATTGATGAACTCCATGATCTCCTCGCCGACCGCCAGGGCCTTTTCGCTGCTGTAGGGGATCCGGAGCTGGTAGAGCAGGTCCGCAAACCCCATGACGCCCAGCCCGATCTTGCGGTTGCCCTTGACCATCTCGTCGATCTCGGGAAGCGGGTACCGGGACATATCGATGGTGTCGTCCAGAAACCGCACCGCCCAGCCGATCGTCTCCTTCAGCGCCGGGTAGTCGATCATCGGACCATCCGGACCCTCGCTGACGAACTTCGCCAGGTTGAGGGAGCCCAGGTTGCAGGCCTCCTTGGGAAGCAGGGGCTGTTCGCCGCACGGATTGGTGCTCTCGATCTCGCCCAGCGCGGGGGTCGGGTTGTCCTGGTTGATGCGGTCGATGAAGATGACCCCCGGGTCACCGTTTTCCCAGGCCTGCTTCACCAGCGTGTCGTAGACTTCGCCGGCGTCCAGCTCTCCCACGGATTCCCCATCCCGCGGGTCGATGAGTTCATAGGAGCCGCCGCTCTTCACGGCCTGCATGAAGGTCTCGGTGACCGCCACCGAGATGTTGAAGTTGTTCAGCTCCCGGTTGTTCTTCTTGCTGTGGATGAATTCCAGAATGTCGGGATGGTCCACCCGCAGGATGGCCATGTTGGCCCCCCGCCGGGTTCCGCCCTGCTTGACCTGTTCGGTGGCGGTGTTGAAGATCCGCATGAAAGACACCGGACCCGAAGCCACGCCGCCGGTGGTCCCGACCCGGCTGTTCTTGGGCCGCAGCCGGGAGAAGGAAAACCCGGTCCCGCCGCCTGACTTGTGGATCAGGGCGGCGCTCTTGAGGGCATCGAAGATCCCATCCATGCTGTCTTCCACCGGCAGCACGAAACAGGCGGCCAGCTGCCCCAGCCGGCGGCCGGCGTTCATCAAAGTCGGGGAGTTGGGCAGGAACTTGAACTCCGTCATCAGCGCATTGAAGATCTCTTCGACCTTCTGGACCTGGCCCTCTTCGCCGTAGGGGCGTTCCGCCTCGGCGATGTGCCGGGCCACCCGCCGGAACATCTGCTCCGGGGTCTCGATCACCCGCCCCTCACCGTCCTTGCGCAGGTACCGCCGATGCAGAACCCGGCGCGCGTTCTCCGACAGGTCCAGCCCTCTCTTCACCAGCAGGGATTTGTCCAGCCGCACCGGCACCGCCCTGCTCAGCCCGTATTCCAGCAATTTGGCCTCGATGATCTTCTCGATCACGGGCATCGGGATCGTGTGGAGCTCCATCTTGGTGATCTCCTGGCGCACGAACCGGCTGATGTCCATCGCCAGGTCGGCATTGATGGCGTTGTCCCTCACCAGCAGATCGGAGAACCGGTAGTCGTCCCAGCCGTAGGCCGCGAGATCAAAGCTTCCTTCATCCGTGACCAGCACCTTGCTCCTCTGACCCATGCCCGCTCCTCCCGGAATGCCGCCCCATGCACGCCGCCGCGAAAACCGCCTACCCCCGGGCCGGCCTCAGACAGCGAAGGGACCCGGCAGGTTCAGCAACTCGAGCGACATCTCACGAGCCTTTGTGTGAGACGTAATATTACTTTATGGTATGATGCCTGTCGAGGGTCAAATAGACCCTTACGAGCATCCAATAGACGCTTACGCGTGAAATTGCCGGGCCAGGCCCCTCCCGGCTGCGGCCCGGAGATCCACGCAAATACGGGTTGAATTGGCTTCAGGCTGCCGGACCCTGGCAGCCCTCCTACGAGTAAGCCTGCATGTGGAACGTTGCTATTCTACCCACAAGATATAGTATGTCAAGCGAAAAAGATGCACTACATGTGGATTGATCAACCTCCAAAGCGGTTCCAGTGGAAAGGAGCACAGCATGTCTGACCATCCGAACTTCCAGCTGCAGCGGGATCTTGAGATCCCGGAACTGAGGATCCGGGCCCGGCTGTATCGGCACCGCAATACCGGTGCCCGGCTGCTCTCCCTGTCCAACGACGACGAAAACAAGGTTTTCGGCATCACTTTCCGCACCCCGCCGACGGATTCCACCGGGGTGGCCCACATCCTGGAACACGCGGTGCTGTGCGGGTCGCGCAAGTACCCCAGCAAGGAACCCTTCGTGGAGCTCCTGAAAGGATCTCTGCAGACTTTTCTGAACGCCATGACCTATCCGGACAAAACCTGTTATCCGGTGGCCAGCCAGAACCGCAAGGATTTCTACCACCTGATCGACGTCTACCTGGACGCGGTCCTCTACCCGCGGCTGACACCGGCCGTCTTCCAGCAGGAAGGCTGGCACTACGAGCTGGAGGATCTATCCGGCCCGCTGAGCTTCAAGGGAGTGGTCTTCAACGAAATGAAAGGGGCCTTCTCGTCCCCGGACAACGTGCTGGGGGACTCCGTCCTGCAGTCGCTTTTCCCGAATACGGCCTACGGGCTCATCTCGGGCGGCGACCCAAAGGTGATCCCGAACCTGACGCTTGAGCTTTTCCGGTCCTTTCACCGTCGTTTCTACCACCCCTCCAACGCCTTTGTCTGGTTCTACGGCGACGACGACCCTGAAGAACGGCTTGCTTTCCTGCAAGGTTATCTGGCGGACTTCGAACCCTTGGCCGTACCGTCTTCCGTCCCGCCGCATCCGCCCTTCAGCGGCCCGTCCCGCTGCGAGCGTTGCTACATGGTGAGCGGGGCAGAAACGGCATCCTCCGGCCGGGGCATGGCCACGGTCAACTGGGTGCTGGCCGAGACCAGCGATGTACGGCAGAACTTCGCCCTGCGGGCCCTCGAGCACATTCTCCTGGGAACCTCGGCCTCCCCCTTGCGCAAGGCCCTGATCGACTCCGGCCTGGGAGAGGACCTGGCCGGGGAAGGACTGGGGACCGAGCTCAGGCAGCTCTATTTCTCGAGTGGGCTGAAGGGCGTGAGGGTGGCGCAGCTGGAGCGGGTCGAGGAGCTGCTGCTGGAGACCCTCGGGCGCCTGGTGCAAAAGGGCCTTGACCGCGGGGCCGTAGATGCGGCTCTCAACACGCTGGAGTTCCGCCTCCGGGAGAACAACACGGGCCGCTTTCCCCGCGGGCTGGCGCTCATGCTGCGCTCCCTGACCACCTGGCTCCACGACGCAGACCCCTTTGCCCTGCTGGCCTTCGAGGAACCCCTGCAGGCGCTGAAACGCGACCTCGCATCCGGAACCTTCGCTTTCGAGGAGTTCATCCGCGATCGGCTGCTGGACAACCCGCACCGCAGCTCCGTGCTCCTCAAACCGGATCCTGAACTCCGCCTGCGGGAGGAGGCCGCCGAACAGACCCGCTTGGCCGAGGCGCGCTCGGCCATGGGGGAGGATGATCTGCGGGTCGTACTGGAAACCACCCGTGAACTCAGGCGCCTGCAGGAAACCCCCGACCCGCCCGAGGCGCTGGCCTCGATACCCCGGCTGGAGCTCGCCGATCTCGCCCGGGAAAACCCCTCCATCCCCTGCGAATCTGCCCCGCACCTGGGAACCCGGCTTCTGCGCCACGAGCTTTTCACCAACGGCATCGTCTACCTGGATCTCGGGCTAGACCTTCGTTCCCTGCCCGCCGAATATCTACCCTACATCCCCCTGTTCGGCCGGGCGCTCCTCGAAACGGGCACCGCCAGGGAAGACTTCGTCACCCTCACCCAGCGGATCACCCGCCTGACCGGCGGCATCGTGCCCCAGACCCTGGCCGCCGGGGTGACCGGGGCCGAAACCGGCGCCGTCTGGCTTTTTCTGCGCGGCAAGGCCGTGGCTGAACGGGCCGGGGACCTGATCCACATCCTGCGCGACGTCCTGCTCAGCGCCCGGCTGGACGATGGCCGGCGCCTGCAGCAGATGATCCTGGAGGAAAAGGCGCGGCTGGAACACGAGCTCGTTCCCATGGGCCACCAGATGGTGAGCCTCCGGCTGCGGTCGGTCTTCAGCGAGGCCCTTTGGGCGGCCGAGCAAATGGGCGGACTCAGCCAGTTGTTCTTCCTGCGGGAGCTGGCCGGCGGATTTCCGGACAGCGTCCCGGAAACTGCGCGGATTCTGAAGGAAATCCGGGAACGGTTGGTCACCCGCGGGGGAATGATCCTGAACCTTACCGCCGCGGAATCCGATGGCTCCCACGCCCGCAAGGGGCTGGATTCCCTCCTGGAACGGCTGCCCGGCGCCCAGCGGGCCCCGGCGCGCTGGACCCGGCCCGCAACCGCCCGCCCCGAGGCTTTCACTCTGCCGGCCAAAGTCAACTACGTGGGCAAGGGGGCCGATCTCTACGCCCTGGGATACCGATTCCACGGCTCGGCCCTGGTCATCACCCGGTACCTTCGCAACTCCTGGCTGTGGGAGCGGGTCCGGGTTCTGGGCGGCGCCTACGGCGCCTTCTGCCTTTTCGACCGTCTCACGGGCGTGCTCGGCATGGTATCCTACCGCGACCCCAACCTGCGGCAAACGCTGGCGGCTTTCGACCAGGCGGCCGGGTTCTTGGATCGGCTCCGGCTGGACCGCCAGGAACTCACCAAGGCCGTCATCGGTGCGATCGGAGATCTGGATGCGCACCTGCTCCCGGATGCCAAGGGCTACGCTTCGCTGCTGCGCTTCCTGACCGGGGACACCGAAGAGCGGCGGCAGAAGATGCGCGACGAGATCCTGGGCACCCGGGCAGCGGATTTTCGGGCCTTTGCGGAGGTGTTGAAGGCGGTGGCCGAAAAAGGGCTGGTGAAGGTCCTGGGATCCCCGGATGCGCTCAAGGCCTTTGCCGAGGCGTATCCGGGAGGCATGGAGGTGGTGAGGGTTCTGTGAGGCGAGAATTCGGAATTCGAAATGCGGAATGCGAAATGTATGACGGCTCAGGGTGGGCGGCTGAATGCCCGCACCAATCCCTTGGCCGGGCCTTGCCAACGATCCAAGGTTCCCAACGAATCAGCCCCGCTGAGCCAGCGCCGGGGGAAGGGAATTCGGAAAGGCTGCTGGCGCAAGGCGCAAGGGAATGCGGAATGGTCGGCGGCGCCCTTATTTCCGGAGCGCATCCAGGATGGTCACCAGCTGCAGGTCGATGTAGCGGTCCAGATCCAGCCGATGCTTGAAATGCCAGTGCTTCAGGACCCACATGTGGGCCAGGATGAGGATGTTGTAGGCCATCAGATCCACGTCCGCGGCCTTGAACACCCCGCTTTCCACGCCCTCGCGGATGATCGCACCGAAGATCTCGGCCACCTCCACTTCCAGCTGCATGACCCGCGCCCTGGAGGCCCGGTCCAGCGCGCTGGACTTCTGATAGATCAGCAGCACCTTGTCGCGCTGCTGGTCCAGCACGCGGTGGTACAGGACGACGGCGATCGCCAGCCGCTCCTCCGGATCCGCCACGCCCTTGATCTGGGTGGTCAGGCCGTCGCGGAAGGCCTGCAGCACATCCTCCATGATCAGGCGCATGATCTCGGACTTGTTGCGGACGTAGTGGTAGGTGACCGGCAGGCTGACCCCGGCCGCCTCGGCGATTTCCTCAATCGAGGTGGCCGTGAAACCCTTCCGGGCGTAGAGGGCGCTGGCGGTGTCGATGATTTTCCGCCGCACCCGGTCTGAAGCCGCGATCTGATCCAGCACGGTCAGCTGGTCTCGGGGGCGTTCCATGGGAGCCTCGTCCTGGCGGGGGTTCTTGCCACAATCTTATCTTAGCAGGATCGCCGCGATTGCACAACGCCCCAGCCGGGCCTCCGGGGATCCGGCCGATTCGGTTTGCCATTTCGACCCCGCGTGGTAGAATGTTGGCCGCATTTTCAGCACCCGGAGATCGGATATGAAAAAACATAGCGTACGCTTCCTGCCTGCGCAGCGCTCCGCCGCCGTCGCCCCCGGGACCACCCTGGCCGAGGCGGCTCGGGCGGCGGGGGTGGAACTCAACAATCTCTGCGGCGGCGAAGGCGTGTGCGGTCAGTGCCGGCTGCAGGTCTTGCGGGGACCGGCCGAGGCTGACGCCCACGCCCGGGCCCTGTTGAGCGCCGAGGAAATCGCCGCCGGCTATGTGCTGGCCTGCCAGACCCGGGTAACGGGCGAGCTGGAGATCCAGGTCCCGCCCCAATCCCGGGTCGAGGGCGTCCAGATCCTGACCCGGGAGGAGGGGTCGGCAGGGGACGGGTTCCCGATCCGGCCCCTGGTGCGTAAGATCCACCTGGAGCTGACACCACCTACCCCGGACGACAACGCGGCCGACATCGACCGGGTATCCCGTGAGCTGCGCCGCCAGCTGGGATGGCATTCCTTCGATGTCACCCTGGAGTGCCTCCAGAACCTGGCCGACACCCTGCGCCGGAGCGACTGGCGCGCGACCGCCTCGGTGCTGCATACCGGGAGCGGCTACTGCATTCAACGCCTCGAGCCCGGCGACACCACCGCCTCCCACTTCGGGGTGGCGGTGGACGTGGGCACCACCACGGTGGTCGCCCAGCTGGTAGACCTCAACAGCGGGCAGGTCCTGGGGGTGGAAGGCACGCCGAATCAGCAGGCCAGCTACGGCGAGGATGTCATTTCGCGGATGATCTTCGCCTGCGGCAAGGGCGGGCTCTCTCCGCTGCACGATGCGGTCGCGACCAATCTGAACGCTCTGATCGACACGCTGACCCGCGCTCAGGGGATCGCGGTGGAGGACGTCGGCATCGTCGTGGCGGCCGGCAACACCACCATGAGCCATTTCCTGCTCGGGTTAAGCCCCTGCTCCATCCGGCTGGAACCCTACGTGCCGACCGCCGATGTGTACCCGCTGGTCTCTGCCCGGGAGGTGGGCCTGCGCATCCACCCCCAGGGCATGCTGCAGGTCATCCCGGGCGTCGCCTCCTACGTGGGCGGCGACATCGTGGCCGGCGTCATGGCCTGCGGCATGACCGAGCATCCCGAGGTGCAGGGCCTCATCGACATCGGAACCAACGGGGAGATCGCCATCGGCAACCAGGAGTGGCTGGTGTGCTGTTCGGCCTCGGCCGGGCCGGCTTTCGAGGGCGGCGGAACCCGCTGCGGCATGCGGGCGACCAAGGGCGCCATCGAGAAGATCGAAATCCGGGAGGACGGGCAGCTGCACTACCGCACCATCGCCGAGGGCCGGCCCAGGGGCATCTGCGGCTCGGGGCTGATTGACTGCATTCATGAGTTCGTGCGCAACGGCATCATCGGCGCCGACGGCAAGTTCAATCTCGGCCGCCGGGACGAGCGCCTCTCGGTGGTCGACGGCATCCCGGTCTATACTCTGGCCGGGCCCGCCGAGTCCGAATCGGGCGACCCGGTGGTGGTCACCGAACCGGATATCGCCAACCTGATCAAATCCAAAGGCGCGGTTTTCGCGGCCATCAAGTGCCTGACAGACTACATCGGCCTCGGCTTCGACCAGATCGAGCGCTTCCACGTGGCCGGCGGCTTCGGGAATTTCCTGGACATCCCCAAGGCCGTGGCCATCGGGCTTCTGCCCGACATCCCCCGAGAGCGGATCCGCTTCATCGGGAACAGCTCTCTGACCGGCGCTCGCCTGGCCCTGCTTTCCGAGGAGGCCTTTGAGAAGTGCGTGACCGTGTCCAGGTCCATGACCAACATCGAGCTTACCAGCTATCCGCCCTTCATGGACGAGTATGTGGCCGCTCTTTTTCTGCCCCACACCAACCGCAAGCTCTTTCCCTCGGTGACCTATTGAGGTCCCGGCCGCCCCGGGCCGGCCCACCGAAAAGGGAGGTGACCTGTGACGCGTTCAGAAATCGAACAGGCTTTGGAACGCTGTGAACTCTTCCGCGGGCTCGGAGCCGGGGACCTGCGGGAGATCGCCCGGTCCGCCCGCCTGGAGGCCTACCAGAGCGGCGCCTGCCTGTTCCGGCAGGGGGACGTGGGCGAGCGCCTCTACGTCGTCGCCGAGGGCCACGTGGTCCTGGAAAGGGCCCTGGACCTCCGCGAGCGCAAGGGTAAGGCCCTGATCGGCATGTTCGGCCCGGGCCGGGTGCTGGGCTGCTGGTCGGCCCTGCTGGGCGATTCCCACCGGCTGATGTCCAGCGCGGTCTGCCAGAAGCCCACCACGGTGGTGACCATCCAGGGGGAAGACCTGCGGCGGGTCATGCTCGGCAACCGCGAGCTGGGCTTCAGCGTGTTGGAAAAGCTGTGCTTCCTGCTCCGCGACCGCATTCAGAGCGCCTACGGCGCCATGGAAAAAATCTGAGCCGCAGCGGCCCCGAGCGACTGAGAAAAGAGGCCCAGCAGCGATGGAGCCGACCGGATCGAACCCCAGCCAGGCGCCCGAAACCGAGGAAAGCCGCGAAATCGCCGCCGGGCTCTCCCGTTTTTCGAAAAGTCGGGGGAGCCTGATCCCCATTTTGCAGTGGATCCAGGAGCGTCAGGCCTATCTGCCGGATTGCGCCATCACCCTGGTCGCCCGGCACCTGGGGATTGCGCCCTGCGAGGTTTACGGGGTCGCCACTTTCTACAACCAGTTCCGCTTTCACCCCCCCGGAAAGCATCAGATCAAGGTGTGCCTGGGAACCGCCTGCCATGTGAAAGGCGGCGACATCATCCTGGAGAACTTCGTGCGCAAGCTGGGCATCGTCGCCGGCGAAACCACTCCGGACCGGGAGTTCAGCATCGACCGGGTGGCCTGCGTGGGCTGCTGCGCCCTGGCCCCGGTCGCGATCGTGGATGAGACCGTCCACGGACACGTCGCCCCGAGCAAGGTCGAAGGCCTGATGCTGGCATTCGAGATCGAAGAACAGCGCCGCCGGCGGGAGCGGGAGGGAAACGCTTCCGATGCCTAGCCCCGCTGCGGTGGAACAGGCTTTCGAGGCCCTCCGGAACCAGGCGCTCGAACGGCGGCAGCGACTCGCCGCGGCGCCGGGGGTCAAGATTTCCATCGGCATGGCCACCTGCGGACTGGCCTCGGGCGCGCTGGAAACCCGCAAAGCCTTCGAGGAGATCCTCGCCGAACGGCGCATCCAGGCGCACATCCGCGAGCTGGGCTGCCTCGGCCACTGCTACGGCGAACCGCTGGTGATACTGGAAAACCCGGGCTTTCCCCCGATCCTCTACCATCAGGTCACCCCCGGCAAGGCGCGCATGCTGGTGAAGTCGTTCCTGGAAGATGGGGACCCGCTCTTTGAACACATCCTGGGCGCCATGGAGGCCAATGAGCTGATCCCGACGGTGACTGATTTCCCGCGCTTCAACCGGGAGATGAAGATCATCACCGAAAACTGCGGCCGCATCGACCCTCACGATATCCACGACTACCTGGCCGCCGGCGGCTATGCCGCCCTGCTGCGGGTTCTCCTGGGGAGCCCGGGGGAGAGCGTCGCTGAGGTGGCCGCCTCCGGGCTGAGAGGCCGGGGCGGCGCCGGGTTTCCGACCGGGACCAAATGGCGCCTGGCGCAGGAAGCCCCGGGGCCGGAGAAGTACGTGATCTGCAACGCTGACGAGGGCGACCCCGGGGCCTACATGGATCGGACCATCCTGGAGAGCGACCCGCATCGGGTGCTCGAGGGCCTGGCCGTGGCCGCCCTGACCGTCGGCGCCCGCCGGGCCATCGTCTACGTGCGGGCCGAGTACCCGCTGGCGGTCAGGACGGTCAGCCGGGCCATCGAGCAGGCCATTGAACTCGGGCTGCTGGGGCCCGACATCCTGGGAAGCGGAATCAGCCTGGAGGTCTCGGTCTTCCAGGGGTCCGGGGCGTTTGTCTGCGGCGAGGAAACGGCGCTCATCGCCTCCATCGAAGGCCGCCGGGGCATGCCCCGCCTTCGCCCACCCTACCCGGTGAAACGGGGACTATGGGGACATCCGACCCTGATCAACAACGTCAAGACCCTGTCGGCCGTGCCCCCCATCCTCTCCCGCGGGGCCGGGTGGTTCCGCCGCATCGGGACCCCGGAAAGCCCGGGCACCGCCGTCTTCTCGGTCGTCGGCGACGTGGTCCATCCCGGACTGGTCGAGGTTCCCACCGGCGTGTCCCTCAGGACCCTGATCTTCGACATCTGCGGCGGCATCCCTCACCGGAAGGACTTCAAGGCGGTTCAAATCGGGGGCCCTTCGGGAGGCTGTCTGGGAGCGCCCTTTCTGGACACCCCCATTGATTTCGGCTCCCTGAGTGCGGCCGGCGCCATGATGGGATCCGGCGGGCTGGTCGTGATGGACGAAGACACCTGCATGGTGGATGTGGCCCGCTTTTTCCTCGACTTCACCCAGAAGGAATCCTGCGGCAAGTGCACCTTTTGCCGCATCGGAACACGGCACCTGCTCGAAATCCTGGAGCGCCTCACCCGCGGAGAGGGTCTTGGGGGGGACCTGGAGCTGCTGCAGGCATTGAGCGAAGATGTACGACAGGGCTCGCTCTGCGGACTGGGTAAGACCGCCCCCAACCCGGTACTCACCTCGCTGCGCTATTTTCGCGCCGAGTATGAGGCCCACCTTCGCGAGCGGCGCTGCCCGGCCTGCGTCTGCCGCCGGCTGACCGCCTACTATATCGACCTCGGCAAGTGTGCCCGCGGCTGTGATGCCTGCGTCGGATGCTGCCCGGTGGAGGCCATTTTCACCACTCCCGACCGCAAGAAGGGAATCGATCAGAGCCTCTGCGTCAAATGCGGGGAATGCCTGGCCGCCTGCCCGCCGGAGTACAAGGCGGTGCGCAGGGTCTCCCCGGCCGAACAGGCGCCGGTGATCAAGCGGGCTGAGAAGGAAATGCAAAAGGCGAAAAGTGAAACGTGACAGGCGAAATGGCCGGCGGCTCCGCGCTGCCAGCTGGCGACCGGCACGAAACCCATGGCCGAGCCCTCCCGACGAATGAGACCGGAAATAGACGGCACGGGAGGAAGGAAAGACCGGGGGGCAGTATCGATGACGGGATCACTGCGACAGCGCAGTAACGACAGGATCCGGATCGTGGTGGACGAGCGGGAGCTGAGGGTCGAGAGAGGCCGGAACCTGCTCCAGGCCTGCCTCGAGCACGATATCTATGTGCCCAACCTGTGCCACCTCCCGGACATGGACCTCCCGCCGGCCTCCTGCCGGCTGTGTTTCGTGGAAATCGAGGGAAGAAGTGCTCCAGTCACCGCCTGCGCCTTCTCGATCCAGGAGGAGATCCGGGTCAGAACCGACACGCCCGCGCTCCGCGGACTACAGCGCTCAGCCCTCAGACTGCTCCTTTCCGTGCACCGGGTGGAGTGCACCGCCTGCCCGGCCAACAAACGCTGCGAACTGCAGCGCTTGGCGGGCTTCCTGAAAATCGGCCTCAAGCCCAAGCGTCTGGCCCGGCTGCTGCATGAACCTGAGGTGGAGCCCATTCTCCCGCTGCTCGACTTTTATCCCAATCGTTGCGTGCGCTGCGGCCGCTGCGTACATGTCTGCCGCAGCGCCCGGGAGCTTCCTTTGCTGACTTTCGCCAAGCGGGGATTCGACACCGTCATCAGCGCACGCGCCGACGACCAGGCCTCTGTTCGCGGCTGCCCCGAGTGCCTGGCCTGCGTTGCGGTCTGTCCGGTCGCGGCCCTGCTGAGCCGGTCCGGCTCGGGCTGACGCGCAGCCAACCCTGCGCCGCGCCGGCCGGGTGCGCAACGCCCTGTTCTTGGCGCGTCTTTCGGGGTACAATGGGCTCATGCTGCGGATCGGTTCCCTGGAAATCCCGGACCCCCTCGTGCTGGCGCCCATGGCCGGCATCACGACGCTCGCCTTTCGGCGCACGGTGAAGCCGCTGGGCCCCGGCCTGGTGACCTCCGAGATGGTCAGCGCCCATGGGCTGGTGCGACGCCAGCGGAGAACCCTCGACTACCTCAAGAGTCAGTCGGACGAACGTCCCCTGGCGGTCCAGATCTTCGGGGCTGACCCGGCGGTGATGGCCGAAGCGGCCCGCATGGTCTCAGACTGGGGCGCGGACATCCTGGACCTCAACCTGGGCTGCCCGGTCAAGAAAGTGGTCCGCACCGGAGCAGGGGCCGCCCTCCTGAAGGACCCCCTGAAAGTCCGGGCCCTGCTGACCGCTGTCAGGCGCGCCTGTCCGTTGCCACTGACAGTGAAGACCCGGGCCGGGTGGTCGCCTCGCGACGCAGACCTGCTGAGCCTGGGGCGGCTCATGGAGGACTGCGGCGTCGACGCCCTCACCCTCCACCCCCGCTTTGCCACCCAGGGCTTTTCCGGGGACGCCGACTGGCGCCTGATCGCCGCGCTCAAGCAGGCGGTCCGCATCCCGGTCATCGGCAACGGAGATGTTTTCCAGCCCCCGCTGGCCCTTGAGATGCTCCGCCAGACCGGCTGTGACGGGGTCATGGTCGGCCGCGGTGCCATCGGTAACCCATGGATTTTCCAGCAAATCCTGGATCTTCTGGCCGGGCGGACAGCTTCATTGCCGACGCATGCCGAGCGGCGCCGGCTGATCATGCAGCACTTCACCCTCCTTTCCCAATCCGTCGGCGAGGCACGGGCGGCGGTCCAGATGCGCGGTCTGCTGCTCCGCTACACGAAGGGGCTTCCCGGCAGCGCCGGATTCCGCGGCCGTCTCACCCGGGTCGAGGACCTTCCCACTCTGATCGGCGCCCTGGACGGTTTCCTCGGCTCGCTGCAAGAGGTGGCCGGGTGAAAGTGAGGCTCGCCCGGACGGCCGGGTTCTGCATGGGCGTGAGCCGGGCCATGGAAATCACCCTGGCCGAGGCCCGCAAGACGGAGGGCCCACTCTATACCCTGGGCCCCCTGATCCACAATCCCCAGGTCCTGGAGCTGCTCGCCACCCGACAGGTCAGGGCCGTCGAACACCCTGAAAGCCTGGGTGCCGGCCGCATCGTCATCCGGGCCCACGGCATTCCGCCCCGGTTGCGCGAGGCCGTCAAGGCTTCGGGGCTGCGGATCATCGACGCGACCTGCCCGAGGGTGGCCCGTGTCCAGGCCATCATCCGCTACCACAGCGGCCGGGGCTATGAGCCCATCATTGTGGGTGACCAGGGACATGCCGAGGTGATCGGCCTCATGGGCTACAGCAAGACGCCGGTGCATGTCATTCAGAAAGTTGCGCACGTCGCCGGCCTGCCCTCGGAAGGCCGCTTCTTCGTGGTGGCCCAGACCACCCAGAACGAGCAGACCTATGCCGCGGTGGTCGAGGCCCTGCAGGCCCGCTATCCTGATCTGCAGGTCTTCCGCACCATCTGCGAGGCCACCCAGGAGCGCCAGCAGGAGGTGCGGGAGCTGGCCCCCCAAGTCGATGCCCTGGTGGTCGTCGGAGGACGCGACAGCGGCAACACCCGGCGCCTGGTGGAGATCGCGCGCGCAGAGGGGCTGCCGACCTTTCATGTGGAAACCCACCGGGATCTGGACAAACGGGAGCTGGCGCGGATGGGAGTCATCGGGGTCACCGCCGGAGCTTCCACGCCCAGCTGGCTGATCAAGAACGTCGTGCGGGAGGTCGAAGCGATCCGCGGCCGCAAGGATTCGCGCTGGTGGCGCCTCGCCGGGCGCGCGTTCGCCTTTCTGGTTTCGAGCAACCTGGCCGTAGCCGGCGGAGCGGCTTCCCTCTGCTACGCGGTCTGCACCCTCTCCGCGCTCGAGGTCCGTCCGGCGTTCCCGCTGCTGACCTTCCTCTTCATTTACGCGATGTACGTATTGATCCGCTTCCTGGACAAGGGCGCCAGCGCTTTCAACGACCCCGAGGTGGCCGCCTTCCTCAGCCGCCACCGCCGTCTTCTGACCCTCCTGGGCCTCGCGGCAGCGGGCTCGGCCCTGGTCTTGGCCCTGCGCGTCGGCACCCTCACCTTCGGCGCGCTCGGCCTGCTTGGTCTGATGGGGGCTCTCTACAGCCTGCCCCTCATCCCCAGGCCAATGAGGCCCCGCTACCGTTTCTCCCGCATCAAGGATCTGCCGGGCTCCAAGAATCTCTCCGAGGCCCTGGGCTGGACCGCTCTCATCAGCCTCCTGCCCCTGATCGAGGCCCCGGATCCCCGCTGGCCGACCGCACTCGCGGTCAGCGCCTTCGTCTTCCTGATGGCCCTGTCGCGGTCCATGCTGGTGGACATCATCCAGCTCCAGGGCGACCTCATTGTGGGCAGCGAAACCCTGCCGGTCGTGCTGGGCCGCAGACGGGTCCTAAGAATCCTGCGCTGGACCCTGGGACTGGCATCCACCCTGCTCGTGCTGGGCGGGCTCACGGGCTGGCTGACTCCGTTCGCGTACCCGCTGCTGCTCAGCCCGCTCGGCTTTTCCCTGTGCCTGGCAGCCCACGAGCAGCGCTGGATCTACCCCGGCACGCTTTTCAGCGTTCTGCTGGAAGGCAGCTTTCTCCTGGCCGGGGTACTGGCCCTGATCTGGCAGCTGTGGCCATGATGCGGGTGAGCGTTGTCATTCCGACCTTCAACCGGGCCGAGCCGCTGGAGCGCGCCATCCGCTCGGTCCTCGAACAGACCTTCGCCCCCTTCGAGATTGTCGTGGTTGACGACGGCTCCAGCGACCGCACCCGGGAGGTGCTGGCCCGTTTCGGGAACGCGGTCAGTCCCGTCTTTCACCCCGCCAACCGGGGGGTGGCGGCCGCCCGCAACACGGGAATCCGCAAATCCAGCGGCAGCCTGGTCGCCTTCCTGGACTCCGACGACTACTGGCTGCCCGGGAAACTTGCCACTCAAGTTGCCCTCTTCCTGCGGCGACCCCGGACGGTGGCCTGCCAGACCGAGGAAATCTGGCTCCGCCGCGGTCGCCGCGTCAACCCCCGCCGGAAACATCGGAAGCCTTCGGGTGATCTCTTCTACCCGTCTCTGGAACTCTGCCTGGTCAGCCCGTCGGCGGTGGCCCTGAGGCGCTCGCTGCTGGACGAGGTTGGACTCTTCGATGAGGCCCTGCCGGCCTGCGAAGACTACGACCTGTGGCTGCGCATTGCCTGCCGCCACCCGGTGGAACTCATCCGCGAGCCGCTTGTGGTCCGCGAGGGCGGCCACCCGGATCAACTTTCCAGCCGGTTCGAAGGTCTGGACCGGTTCCGGGTCCGGGCCCTGGTGAACCTCATCCGGAGCGGCCGCCTCCGCCCGCCGCAGCGGGAGGCCGCACTGAGAGTCCTGGAGGAAAAATGCCGGGTCTACGGCGAGGGATGCCGCAAACGGGGGCGCCCCTTCGAAGGCGGCTTCTATCTGGAGCTACCGGGCAGACTCCGGGGTCATCCGGCGAGCCCCGGCGGCTGACAGCCGCATGCCATCGAAATTCTGTTTAATATCAAATAGTTACTGAAGTCCTTGGGGGGTTGGCCGCCCGCTGGCGGAGCCGCTGCCGCCTGCCGGAAAACCCAAGGCAACAGGGTTTCAGCGGAGTGCGGATCGCCTCCCCCAGGAATCGTGGCCGGCAGGGGTTTTCGTTACGCTATCCGTTCCGGGTTGACGAGCCCCTTCTGAATGGCAAACGCGGTTAGGGCGGCGGCATTGTGCAGGTCAAGTTTCCGCATGAGGTTCGCCCGATGCTTTTCCACCGTCTTGAGGCTGATACACAGGAAATCCGCCACCTCTCTGTTCTTGTGGCCTTCGGCGATCAGTTTCAGGACCTCTCTTTCCCGCTGGGTGAGCGTGTCCCAGGTCGATGTGGTCTTGAGCGTCTTGCGGCCCTCCAGGTAGCCTTCGATGACCCGCGCGGAGACGCTCGGGCTGAGGTAGCGCTTTCCGCTCAGCACGTGCTCTATGGCCATCATGAGCTCCGGGCGGGAGGCGTCCTTGAGCACATAGCCGTCCGCCCCGGCCTCCAGGGTCGCCAGAACATACTCCTCGCTGCGGTGGACCGTCAGGGCCAGCACCCGGGTTTCGGGGCTGCGGCGCTTGATTTCCTGGATAGCCTCAAGGCCGTTCATGCGCGGCATGGACAGGTCCATCAGCACCAGGTCCGGATGCAGATTCTCCACACAGCGGATCGCATCCCGGCCGTCATCGGCCTCGCCCACCACTTCGATGGAGTTTTCGGCGGCCAGCAGGGCTTTCAAGCCCTCCCGCAGAATGGTGTGATCCTCGGCAATCACAAGCCGCCTGGCCTTACCCATGCTCTCTCCTCCAGCCTCGCCTCCGGCGATCCGACCGCGGCCGGGGCGCAGCGAAATACGGTCCACGAACGACGAATATGGGGTTGAAACCCCATTTACCACAGATTCCGGCCCCGGTAAAGTCTACCCGACAACAAGAATCCCGACTGGCTGCGGACAATGATCAGGACACTGCTGGTAGAAGATAATGACGGATTTCGGCGCGCTCTCAGGGGCCTGCTGGAATCGGTCTTTCCGCGCATGGAGATCGGGGAGGCGCGAAACGAAGAGGAGGTCGTCGGCAAACTGGAGCGGCTGCGGCCGGATCTCGTTTTCATGGATATCAAACTGCCCGGCGCCAGCGGTCTGGAACTCACCCGCCGGATCAAGCAATGCGACCGCGACATTGTCGTCGTTATCCTGACCACCTACGACCTGCCCGAGTATCGGGAGGCGGCCACCAGAACCGGGGCCAACTATTTTCTTTCCAAAGGCTCCGTCTCCATGGAGGAGATCGTCCGGCTGGTCCGCGCGGTGGCGGCTCGGATCGACGGCGGTCCACCGGGGACAAACGGGGCCGATTCGCCGCACTGAGGGGCTGCGACGGTAACTGGGGTCTTTCCTTCGCCGAAACGGGGGCTTGACCGGACTTACGGACTTCTCCCAGACGGCCATTCTGCGGTCTGAAAGACCGGGCGTGCCGAGGAGGGATAGGCTACACAGGGAAACGGCCCGCGCGCACTGGGCCGCAACCCCTCGCCGGCCGGAAAAGCGGCGTGAGGGAACTCAATCGAGGAGACAACCGATGAGCCAGAAACCCAACCCCGCTCCTCGCAACGGGGAGCGGAATCTTTTCTGCCCCCTGTACGACGACTGCCTGGACCTGGCGGTCCGGAAGAGCTGGCCGGACTGGCACTGTGTCGCCTGCCCGCATCGCTGGCAGGAGGAATCCGGCTTTGCCAGCCGCTTCACCGCCAGCAACCCGGTGGATTGCTATGAGTTGCCGGTGGAGATCGAGCACTGAGGCGCCCCCGCTGCGCGGGGGTAGAGACGTCCGCGCCGGCGGCGTCACAGGCCCGGATTCGCAAGGCGGCCCAGCAGCCGGTCCAGTTCATCGTCGGAGTAGAAGTGGATGACAATCCGCCCCCGGCGGCCCCGCCGGCGGAGCTCCACCTTGGTGCCCAGCGCCCGGATCAGCTCGTCGGCCACCGAGCGCAGATAGTCCTGCGCGCGCGGGTCTTCCCGGCGCGCCGCCGGGCCCTGCCGGCCCCGCTTCGCCAGGGCCTCCAGCTGGCGAACCGAAAGGCCTCGCTGCAGGACCGCGTCCCGCAGCTCCCGCTGCCATTCCACACTCTTCAGGCCGGCCAGCACCCGAGCATGTCCCATGCTCAGGCGGCCGTCGATCAGGTCTTTCTGGATGTGGCCCGGAAGGCTGAGCAGCCGCAGCAGGTTGGTGATGGAAGACCGGTCCTTTCCCAGGCGCCTGGCCAGCTCCTCCTGGGTGATGCCGATCTCCTCCAGCAGCCTCCGGTACGCCAGCGCTTCCTCGATCGGGTTGAGGTCCTTGCGGTGGATGTTCTCGATCAGTGCCAGCTCCAGGCTTTCCGCCGCGCTGACTTCGCGGACCACGACCGGCACGCGCTCAAGACCCGCCCGCTGGGCCGCCCGCCAGCGCCGCTCTCCGGCGATGAGCTGGTACCCCGCCGTTGTCCGGGAGACCAGCAGCGGGGTCAGGATGCCCCTTTCCCGGACCGAGGCCACCATTTCCTCCAGCTCCTTCTCGGCGAAGTCCTGCCGCGGCTGATAGGGATTCGGCTCGATGGACTCGATCGGGCACTCGAAGAAGCGGCCGGTGTCCTCCAACGGCTGGGCGTCGGGGATCAGGGCGGCCAAGCCCTTGCCGAGAGCCTTGCGTCTAGCCATCTTCCCCTCCTTCGCTTTCGATAAGTTCCTTGGCCAGGGCCAGGTAGCTCTGGGCGCCCTTGGAGCGCGCATCGTACAGAATAACCGGCTTGCCATGGCTGGGGGCTTCGCTGAGCCGAACGTTGCGCGGGATGACCGTCCGAAACACCGAACGGCCGAAGTGGGCTCGCACCTCATCCACCACCTGTTGGGACAGATTGTTCCGGCCATCATACATGGTGAGCAGGATGCCGGCAAGCCCGAGCTCTGGATTGAGACCTTTTTTCACAGCCTTCACGGTCTTGAGGAGGTGGGCCAACCCCTCCAGGGCATAGTACTCGCATTGCAGCGGCACGAGGACCCGGTCGGAGGCCGAGAGCGCATTCACCGTCAGAAATCCCAGGGCCGGGGGACAATCCAGCAGAACGTAGTCGTAGCCGGTTCTCAGCGCGGCCAGGCCGTCCCGCAGGCGGTGGGCCTTGTTCTCCATGGCCACCAGCTCCACCTCCGCTCCCAGGAGATCCGATGTGGCCGCCACCAGGTGAAGCCTCGGGAGCAGCGTGGTGGTGATCAGGTCCTTTCCGGGCTCCCCGGTCGCGATGAGATCATAAAGGCCCCGCTGCACCCGGGATCGGTCGATCCCCAGACCGGTGGTGGCGTTGCCCTGGGGGTCGCAATCGATCAGCAGGCAGGTCTTTTCGGCAATGGCCAGCGACGCGGACAGGTTGACCGCGGTCGTGGTCTTGCCGACGCCCCCTTTCTGGTTCGCGATGCTGATCACCAGTCCCACGGTCTTGCAACGGCCTCCCTTGGCAGCCAGCTGGGCAGCGAGCCTGCCCTTCCAAGCTGAACGGTGATAACACAATCCCCCTGCCTTGGAAAGCGCAAAGCATGTTTCACGTGAAACATGCACTGGACAGCGGGCCACGCCTCTCCCCCGGCTCGCCGGAATCGACGCGGAAGCTGCTTTTTAGTTTGATCCACTTTGTCATATTTTTTGGCATTAAGGCTCATTTTTCCTTTTTTCAAAACTCTATATTCTTTCTTCTTCTTGAATCGGATGACCAGGCGACTCCGGCGTGCAACCTCCCCGCCTCCACGGCCTGCCGCCCACCCTCGCGTCCCATCCCTTCGCCCTGCCCCGCCTTGACACCAGCCGGCGGCCGAGGTTACCTTGGGCGCCGGCCCAACAACCAGACCCTTGACCTGCGGGAACCGGAGATCGGGGTTTCCAGTGACAAGAAAACACATTACCCTGGACCACGGCAGCGGCGGCGAGGCGTCGCGCCGGCTCGTGGAGGAGGTGTTCCTCACCCGCCTCGACAATCCCCTGCTGCGCAGGCTCGATGACAGCGCCGTGCTGCCTCCCCCCGGGCAGCGCCTCGCCTTCACCACGGATTCCTACGTTATCGACCCCCCGTTCTTTCCCGGCGGCAACATCGGCAGCCTGGCGGTTCACGGCACGGTGAACGATCTTGCCATGCAGGGTGCCCTTCCAATGTATCTCAGCCTGGCCCTCATCCTCGAGGAAGGCCTCCCGCTGGCCGATCTGAAACGCATCATCGATTCCGCCGCCGAGGCGGCCCGTGAGGCCCGGGTTGCCGTGGTTGCCGGCGACACCAAGGTGGTCCCGAAAGGAGCCGCTGACCGGATTTTCATCAACACTTCCGGCATCGGGCTGATTCCGGACGGAGTCACGGTGGCCGCCGACAATGCCCAGGCCGGCGACCGGGTGCTCCTCAACGGCAATATCGGTGACCACGGCATCGCCATCCTGAGCCGGCGCGAGGGGCTCCGCCTCCGCACCGAGCTGTCGAGCGACTCCGCGCCGCTCAACACCCTCGTCGCCGGCATCCTGCAGGCCGGCTGCCGGGTTCACACGATGCGGGATCCCACCCGCGGGGGGCTGGCCACCGCACTCAACGAGATCGCCCGTCAATCGAGGACCGGGATCCGGCTTTTCGAGGAAGATCTGCCCCTGGACCGGGCCGTGCGCTCGGCAGCCGAACTCCTGGGCCTCGATCCGCTCTACGTGGCCAATGAGGGCAAATGCCTCGTCATCGTCGCCCCCGAGGACGCGGAAAAGACCCTCCGCATCATGAGGCGGCATCCCTACGGCCGCAACGCCGCGATCATCGGCGAGGTGACCGAACAGCATCCCGGGCGGGTGCTGCTCAAGACCCGCATCGGAGGAACGCGCATTCTTTCGGTGCTGACCGGCGAGCAGCTGCCTCGAATCTGCTAGCCCCGCGACGCATCACCTCTCCGCCGGAAACCTGCCATTCCGAAGCCGCAGACATCTTCGGCCAGCACCCCTCCTCGGCAGCGAGGCGGAAACCCGGATCCCGCGCCTCAAAAAGCTCAAACCGAGCGCCGGCTTTCCGGGGCCGGGGTAAAGCCCCCGCCGGCCCGGTCCCGGCGTCGCGTCTCGAAAAGACGGTGCCTCAAAATGAAAAAAGCCGAAAACGTCAGCAAACCGACGAAATCCGGAGATCTCAATTGTGGACAAATCTCTGCACACCCGCGCCTTTTCCGCTAACCTGCTGAATTGGCTGACGAAACCTGGCGGCCCGTTTGCCCATTTTTATCAGCAAGTTACGTTCGCCTCTCAATTTTTGCCTGTCCTCAGGCGACCTTATCCGCTGTCAAGAACCCCAGGCGCCCTAACTCCCCGCTCCGGGCCACCTGCGTTGACAGGGTTCCGGGGATTCTGTAGAAGGGCCCCTGTCCAGTCGGCAACCGGCCAACGCGACACGTCACACCCACTCATCCTCATCGTCTTGCGGGAGTTTTCCATGGGGCCAACCTGGGACCAGATCAGAGAGCAAATTCGAGGTCAGGTTCCCAAGAACTCCTTCGAACTCTGGATCAACCCGATCACCCTGCTTGCCTCGCAGAACGGCACGTGGGTCCTGGGATGTCCCAACAAGTTCGCACGCAACTGGATCACGGAAAACTACCTCGAACTGATCCGCACCACGCTTCAGCGCGCCGGCGCCGCCGGCCTGGAGATCACGCTCAAGGTCGAGGCCCCGGAGGCGGGCGAAGGCCCCGCCGCGCCCGGCGGCCCCCTGCCGGAGATCCCGAGTGGCCGCGCCAGCTGGGGCTTCCCGCTTTCCCGCGCAACGGCGGCACGCGGATGCTGACCCTCAACCGGGATTTCACCTTCGACCGCTTCATCGTGGGACCCTGCAACGAGTTCGCCTACTCGGCTTCCCGGGCGCTGGCCCACGAAAAACGCTTCGACTACCAGACCCTGCTGATGCTGGCCAACACCGGTCTGGGCAAGACCCATCTCTCCCAGGCGGTGGGCAACTGCATTCTGGCCAACCGGCCCCAGACCCGGGTGCTCTACATGACGGCCGAGGATTTCGCCAATGAAATGATTTCCGCGCTGAAGAACAACCGCATTGAGGCGTTCAAGGACAGATACCGCCGCGGCTGCGACGTCCTGCTGCTGGAGGAGCTCCACTTCCTGAGCGGCAAGGAGAAGACCCAGGCCGAGCTCGGCTACACCCTCGATGCGCTCGCCAACGAGAACAAGAAGGTCGTTTTCACCAGCGCGATTCCGCCCAAGGACATCCCCAGGATGTCCCGGGATCTCGCTTCACGCCTGACCTCCGGGCTGGTCTCGACCATCGACAACCCCGACTACCTGACCCGGATGCGAATCCTGGAGGGCAAGGCCACCGAACATGGCCTCCAACTCCCCGAAGAGATCAAGCAGCACATCGCCGGCCGCCTCAAGCACGACGTGCGCAAGATCGAAAGCGCAATCAAGTGCCTCAAGGCCAAGCGTGAACTGCTGGGTGCCAAGCTCACCCTGGCGATGGCCAAGGAAGTCCTCGGCTGCCTGGCCTCGGAGGCCTCGCTCATCAGCTCGGAAACCGTGGCGGAGGTGGTGTGCCGCTATTTCAAGCTCGACCCCGGAATCCTGGCCTCCAAATCGCGCAAGAAGATCCATGCCTATCCGCGCAGCATCTACGTCTACCTCTGCCGGCGGCACACCGATGAAACCCTGGAGGGCATTGCCGGCACCATCAACCGCAGCCACTCCACGGTCCTCTACGCCTCGGAAATGATTCAGCAGAAAATGCGCTCCGACAAGCAGATGAAACACCAGATCGAGTTCCTGAGCCAGCGGCTCGAGAGCCTGAAAACATGATTCCCGCGGGAACCCATACCCCCCAGAAAAATATGGGGCGCCCTGCTGATCGGGGTGAGCGCGGTGCTGGCCCTCTATTTCGGTCTGGTTTCCCTGTTCTGCATCCTCACCGGCCTGTCCCACCCGGGGCAGAAGGGCGCCTGGCTGCCGGTTGTCACCGGTCTGGCGCTCCTGTGCCTGATCCTCGGCCTCTTCCTGGTCGTCACCCGCCGGCTCTGGAGCCTGTTCAAGGAAAAGAATTCGGTTCAGATCTGACCTTCCCCACCCGCACGGTAGAAATTCACGAGGAATTCCTCGTCCTTGGGCGAAAGATTGAACCGCAGCGAAGCTTCTCCGATGAGCACCGCGATCGTCGCTTTCGTCTCCTCCCGTCGTCGCTCCGATATCCATCTCACGGCCTGCCTTAGATTCTCCCCCTTCGGTTGGATGGTGGCCATGCGAACTCTCCTTTCTTGCGCAAGCGCCAGGCGCTTCGCAATCCTTCCCCTGTAGCGGAACCCTTGCCCGGACCCAAAGGCCTGTCGGCCCGTCCGCACTCTGCCGGGTCTGCCATGTTTTGGGCTTGACAAGTCCCTCCATCTTGCTGATCCTCAAAATCGCAAAGGACCGTGCAGAGCGCACACATCCCCAAACCAGCGTCCCGCGAGGGAGAAAGGAGGGAGAGATGGCGAATCTGAAGATCCTGGTCCCTTACAATTTCACCGCCTATGAGCAAAGGGCGCTCGATTTTCTCATCAGCACCTTTGGCGGGCGCCCGCACGTCCACGTCACCCTGTTCAACGCCTACACCCCGTTGCCCCCCATCGACCTGGCCGCCAGCCCGGAGATGGCCAAGCTGCGAAGTGCCGTGGTGTCGCTCACCGAAGAGCTCCGCCAGAAGGAGGAGGGCCTCAACGCGGTCAAGGCTTTTCTGGCCGAAAACGGCTTCCTGGAAGATCAGCGTGGATGTCCTCTTCCGGCAGCGTGAAAAGCCGGTGGCCGAGGAAATCCTGGCTCTCGTTGCCCAGGGGGCCTACCGGGTGCTGGTGCTGAGCCGGCAGCCGGGCAAGGTAACCAGGCTTTTCGCCAAGAGCGTCCACACCAAGCTTCTGTCCACCCTCAAAGGGATCACGATCTGCATTCCGACCTAAACCCGATTCAGGAGGGGAGGATGAGCACCGAAACAAAGATCACCATCGATACCTTCAAGACGGTCACCAAAGCCATCGCCCAGTCCGCCAACCTCGACATCATGGCCAGCCACCTCGCCCAGCTTCTGGTGGCGGCCCTGGGCATCAAGGGCTGCGCGATTTTCGTCCTGGATCTGGACATCAAGCAACTCGAGATTCTGGCCAGCTTCGGGCTGAGCCCCAAGTATCTGACCAAGGGCCCCCTCAACGCAGACCGGAGCCTGGCCGCCAATCTCAAGGGAGATCCGGTGATCGTCCCGGACGTCACCGCCAGCGACATGGTGCAGTATCCGGATGCGGCCCGCAAAGAAGGGATCTGGGCCATCATCTCGATCCCGATCGTGTTTCTGGGGGATATCCTCGGGTCGCTGAGACTGTATCACCATGAAGTGTGGCACATCTCGGACCAGGACCTCGACTCCCTGAACCTGCTGGCCGAGAACATCGCGCTGGCCATGAGTTACACCAGCCTGCTGAACGCGGTTTCCTCCATCGAGGAGGTGATCCACGGCGGGCTTTCGAGCAGCCTGCTGCCGAATTTGAAGGGGCGTTAGCCGCGGGCCCCGGGACGAACCGACACATCGCCGTACAGGCTCCGCCGCTCGCGGCCGCGGGGGCTCTCGGCGTCGAGACAGCGAAAGCCGCATCCTTGAGGTCCCGGCTCCTCCGCTCCCGGACCGCTTGGCGGGGCCTCGCCCGCACCGAGTCCCGCTTCGTTCTGCCGAGTGATCGGCGCACGCGGGTCAATCTTCGATCACCTTCGCCACGCCGACCACCTTTTCGCCCTCCCCCAGGTCGATCAGCGTCACGCCTTGGGTATTGCGGCCGATGACCGATATCTCCGCCACCCACAACCTGATGATTCTGCCCTGTTCGGTAATGATCATCAGCTGATCCTGGTCTTCCACCTGGCAGGAATACACCACCGGCCCGTTTCTGGCGCTGGTCTTGATCGTCAGGATGCCTTTGCCGCCCCGGGTCTGGCGCCGGTATTCCTGGGTGTCGGTGCGTTTGCCGTAGCCGTTCTCGGTGACGGTCAGGATCGTGGCCCCTTCGCCCAGGATCTCCATGCCCACCACTTCATCGCCTTCTTCCATTCGGATCCCGATGTTTCCCTCGGCCACGCGTCCCATGGGTCGCAGGTTGCTTTCGGGAAAGCGGATGGATTTCCCCTGTCGGGTGGTGAGAAAGATATCCTGGTCGCCGCCGGAGACCCGCACCGCGATCAGTTCATCGCCCTCGCGGATCTTGAGCGCCACGATACCGCCCGCCCGGGGATTGCTGTAGGCCAGCAGTTCCGTTTTCTTGACCAGCCCCTGGCGGGTGGCCATCACCACGAATCGCGCTTCCTCGAAATCCCGCACGGCCAGGGTGATCGCCACCCGCTCGCCCTTCTGAAGGTTGAGCAGGTTGACGATGGCCTTGCCCCGCGACATCCGCCCGGCCTCCGGGACCTCGTGGACCTTGCGCCAGTAGACCCGGCCGGTGTTGGTGAAAAAGAGCAGGTAGTCGTGGGATGAGGCCACGAAAAGGAGCTCCACAAAATCCTCTGCCTTCGGCCGGACGCCGGTCAACCCCTTGCCTCCCCGGCGTTGGGCCCGGTACAGGCTGATGGGGTTTCGCTTGATGTACCCCTCGTGGCTGATGGTCACCACCATGTCCTCTTCGGCGATCAGGTCCTCGACGATCGATCTCCTCCACCTCGTCGATAATCTCCGTGCGCCGTTCATCGCCGTGCTGCTCCCGGATCGCCTGGATCTCCTCCTTGATGATCTCCAGCACCATGGCCGGACTCTGCAGAATGGCCTTGAACCGCGCGATATTCTTGATGAGTTCCTGGTATTCCGCGACGATTTTTTCCCGCTCCAGGCCGGTCAGGCGCTGCAGCCGCATGTCCAGAATGGCCTGCGCCTGGAGGTCGGAGAGTTCGAATTCGGCCATCAGCCTGCGTTTGGCCTCCTTGGGATCGGAGGATGAGCGAATCAGCTCGATCACGTCGTCGAGCACATCCAACGCCTTCTTGAGGCCTTCCAGGATGTGAGCGCGCTCCTCGGCCTTGCGCAGGTCATAAATGGTCCGCCGGATGACGATCTCGCGGCGGTGCTTCAGGAAATGCTCCAGAACCTCCTTGAGGGTCAGGACCTCCGGCCGGCCGTGGACGATGGCCAGCAGGATGATGCCGAAGGACACCTCCATCTGGGTGTATTTGTAAAGACGGTTCATGATCACAAGGCCGTTGCCTTCCTTTTTCACTTCGATGACGATGCGCATGCCGTCCCGGTCGGACTCGTCCCGGATGTCGGCCACATCCTCGATGCGGCTCTCCTTGACCAGCTCCGCGATCTTCTCCAGCAGCTTGGTCTTGTTCACCTGGTAGGGGATTTCCGAGATGACGATCTTCTCGCGGCGCTGCCCGAAGGTTTCGATGAAGGCCCGCGCGCGCATCTTGATGATCCCGCGCCCGGTCTCGTAGGCCTCCCGGATCCCCCTCCGGCCCAGAATGAACCCGGCGGTGGGGAAGTCCGGTCCCGGGATGCTTCGCATCAGTTCCTGCACCCCGATTTCCGGCCGATCGATCAGCCGGATCAGGGCGTCGCAGACCTCGGAGAGGTTGTGGGGCGGGATGTTGGTGGCCATACCCACCGCAATGCCCGAGGACCCGTTGATAAGCAGATTGGGAATGGTCGTGGGGAGCACCAGCGGTTCGATCAGGGAGTCGTCGTAGTTGGGCGCGAATTCCACCGTCTCCTTGTCGAGGTCTGAAAGGAAGTCGTGGGCCAGGCGCGTCATGCGGACCTCGGTGTAGCGCATGGCCGCCGGCGGGTCGCCGTCGACCGACCCGAAGTTGCCCTGCCCGTCCACCAGCGGATACCGCATGGAGAAATCCTGCGCCATTCGCACCATCGTGTCGTACACCGCAGCGTCCCCATGGGGGTGGTACTTACCGATGACGTCACCCACGATCCGGGCCGACTTCTTGAAGGCCGGTTGTAGTAGTTCTTCAGTTCGTACATGGCATACAGCACGCGCCGGTGAACCGGCTTGAGCCCGTCGCGGACGTCGGGCAGCGCACGACCGACGATCACGCTCATGGAATACTCGAGATAAGATTTTTTCATCTCATCTTCGATGTTCACGGTTCGCATATTGGTTTCCGGGATCATGGCTGCTTCCTTACTCCTTTATCCAGGCAAAAGGCGCCTGTCGCGAACACAACTCGGCCGCGGCCTGTGCGGCGGCGGCCTGCGCGCCTCAAATATCCAGCGCCGTCACATCCAGGGCGTGATTCTGGATGAACTCCCTCCTCGGTTCCACCTTGTCGCCCATCAGGATCGTGAAGATGCCGTCGGCTTCCACGGCATCCTCTATCCGCACCTGGAGCAGCGTGCGCTTGTCCGGATCCATGGTGGTCGTCCACAGCTGTGTCGGGTTCATCTCCCCCAAACCCTTGTAGCGCTGAATGGTGACTCCCTTCTTGGCCCTGTCCATCAGCGCCTTGAGAAGCGTCTCCGGTTCCGCATCATCCGGACCCGCGCCCTCGGAATGCAGCGCATTGGCCGCCTCGCTGAACTCACGGTACTGTTTCGAGAGCGTCATCATCCGCCGCAGTTCCGGTGAGGTGACGAACTCCCAGTCCACCAGGGTGATTTGGCCTCCGTTGCGCACCTCGGTGACCAAGAACTCGTGAAACCCGCTCTCGTCCAGGCGGATGTCGCTCACCGTGAAGCCCTGTTTCTGAAAACTCTCAAAGAGGCGTTCCATAAACTCCCGGTTCTTGAAGACCTTGCGTTCGGTCACGCCGCTCTGGAGCAGGAATTCCACCACCTTGCGACTGTACCCCCTGCGCGACAGCCGTTCCAGGCTGTCGTAGAACTTGACCAGCGCATCCAGCAGGCCCGCCAGACGGCTGCCCGAGAGTTCCCCGCCGTCGTGCAGCAGGAGTTTCTCTTTTTCGGAGACGCGCTCGAGGATGAACTCGTTGAACGCTTCTTCGTCCTTGATGTAGAGCTCCTTCTTGCCTTCCGCAACGCGGTAGAGCGGCGGCTGGGCCACGAAAAGGTGGCCGTTCTCGATCAGCTCCGGCATCTGGCGGAAGAAAAAAGTGAGCAGCAGGGTGCGGATGTGCGAGCCGTCCACGTCGGCATCGGTCATGATGATCACCTTGTGGTAGCGCAGCTTGCGTTCAATGTCGAAGTCCTCCTCGCCGATGCCGGTTCCAAGCGCGGTGATCATGGTTCGGATTTCCTCGCTTGCAGCATCTTGTCAAAACGCGCCTTTTCCACATTCAGAATCTTGCCCTTCAGCGGAAGAATGGCCTGGAAACTTCGATCCCGGCCCTGCTTGGCTGAGCCGCCGGCCGAGTCACCCTCCACCAGGAACAGTCTCGCAGTGGCGCCGGGTCCCGCTCCTGGCAGTCGGCCAGCTTGCCCGGCAGAGAGTCGGTCCGAGCAGGACCCCCTTGCGGCGCGCCAGATCCCTGGCCTTGCGCGCCGCCTCGCGGGCCCGCGCGGCATCGATCGCCTTCCCCAGATCGCCTTTATCACCGATGCGGGTTCTCCTCGAAATAGATGCCCAGTCCTTCATTCACCAGGGTTTCCACCAGGCCCTTGACCTCGCTGTTGCCCAGCTTGGTCTTGGTCTGGCCTTCAAACTGCGGGTTGGGAAGCTTCACGCTGATCACCGCCGGTCAGGCCTTCCCGGACATCATCCCCGCTCAGCTTGTCCTTGAAGTTCTTGGCCAGCTGCGACTTTGCAGGTACTGGTTGATACTTCGGGTCAGCGCGGACTTGAACCCGATCAGGTGGCTGCCTCCTTCGTGGGTGTTGATGTTGTTGGCAAAGGTGAAAACGTTTTCCTTATAGCGAACTGTTGTACTGAATCGCCATCTCGATCAGCACCCCGTCTTTTTCCCCGGACACATAGATCGGTTCCTGGTGCAGAACCTCGCGTGTTGCGGTTCAGGTACTCGACAAACGACCGGATGCCGCCCTCGTAGAGGAACTCGGCCTTCCTGCCGCTGATCTCGTCTGTGATCTGAATGCGCACCCCTTGGTCAGAAAGGCCAGTTCACGCATCCGCTTGCTGAGTGTCTCGAAATCGAACTGCGTCGTCTCGAAAATCGACGCATCCGGCTTGAACCGCACGTGCGTGCCGGTCCTCGCAGTTTGCCCCCTGACCTCCGGTGGCTGCTTGGCGACACCCCGCTCATAGCACTGATAGTGAATGTTGCCGTCCCGGTAGACTTCCACTTCCAGAAACTCCGACAAGGCATTGACCACCGAAACGCCAACCCCGTGCAGGCCCCCGGACACCTTGTAGATCTTGTTGTCGAATTTGCCGCCGGCGTGCAGTTTGGTCATGACCACTTCCAGCGCCGACATGTTCTCGGTCTCGTGCATGTCCACCGGAATGCCGCGGCCGTTATCCACCACCACCGCCGTGCCGTCGCTCATCACCTGGACATCAATGTGATCGCAGTACCCGGCCAGCGCCTCGTCTATGCTGTTGTCCACAACCTCGTAGACCAGGTGATGCAGTCCTTCCGGGCCGGTGTTGCCGATGTACATGGCAGGCCTTCTGCGCACCGCAGAAAGCCCCTCCAGAACCTTGATATCCGATGCCCGATATGTCCCGGCTGTCTCTTTTTCCTTCATTCTTAAAGCCTCATTGGCATGATCAATCCCAAGAAACCCTTGTCGCTTTCTCCTTCGAGAACGCAGGGTTTCGCGTTGTCGATAAACCCCAGCACGACGGTCTCGCTCTCCATGGCCTGCAGCACGTCAGTGAAATAGCGCGGATTGAACCCCATCTCGATTCGCTCTCCCTTGTGCTCCACGCGTCAGACTCTCGCGCCCTTCCCCCAGTTCCGGATTCGTGGAAACAAGTTCGATAGCCCCCTCTGCCATGGTCACCTTCACTGCCCGGTAGCGCTCGCTGCTCAGGATCATCATCTTCCGCATGCCTTCCAGCAGCGCGATCCGGCTCACCGGAACCGCGTATTTGCGCTCTTGCGGAATCACCGCCGAGTAGTCCGGGAACTTCGTCTCCAGAAGCCGTATCACCAGCAGGGCGTTGTCGGTCTTCGCCACACAGTTCTTCTGCTTGAAGCCCAGTTGAACCACACCCCCCTCCGAAGCGAGTTTACTGATCTCGTTCATTCCTTTCTTCGGTACCATGATCCCCTTGCTGAACTCCAGACGGCTCAACTCCGCCAGCGGTTTTTCCACCAAAGAGAGCCGATGCCCGTCGGTGGACACCATCCGCAGGAACGTCCCGCTGTCGCGCACGACCTTTTCCACAAATATCCCTGACAGCTTGAAGCCCGCCTCCTCCATGGTCACCGAGAAAATCGTCTTGCTGATCATCTCACTCAGAACCTCGCCTTCGATGGGCACCGTCGCAACCCCCTCCGGTTCCACGAAAGTCGGATACTCGTCGGCCGGCAGGCAAGCCAGTTCGAATCTCGCCACACCATCGGACATGAAAACCCAGTGGTTTTCCTTTTCCTTGATATGGAAGCTGTCCTTCTTCCCCTCCTTCAGGATCTCGAACAGCTTTCTTCCCGAGATCGTCACCTGCCCTTCTTCGAGGACCTGGGCCGGCAGGCGCTGCTGAAACCCCAGTTCCAGGTCAGTGGCTGACAGGCTCAGCGCATCCCCCTGAGCAGAGAGAAGCACCGTGGAAAGAATCGGCATGTTGCTCTTTCTTTCCACGATACTCTGAACTCTTGAAACGCTCTTGAAGAACTCATCGCGTCCGATTCTAATTTCCATGTCTTCCTCCAGGGGGCAAAGCTGGGTTTCTCAGGTTCGCGCTTCTCCGGAAACAACCGTTTCCAGGGTTGTTGTTGATTAAGAATATAAAGTTCTTCTCACCATCTTCATAAAGGGGGTGTGGAGTGGTCGAGAAAGCCGCCATCCCCCTGACAGGCCTGCGCAAAAACCCGCGTTTCGAATCGACAGGCTCTGAACTTCTTCCCCGGCGCGGCGGTTGCAAGGCGGTCGGGACGGGGTTTTGAACATAGCACAATGACGTTCCGCCCCTCGAATTCCCCAAGCGGGCGATGTTTCAGCGCCACGTTCAAACGAGGAGTTTTTCCAGTCCCACGATATCCTCCAGCACGGCCACGTCCTCTTCCTTGCGCTTCTGGATCTGCCGCACCGCATACATGATCGTGGAGTGGTCCTTGCCGCCGAAAGCCTTGCCGATTTCCTTGTAGGACAGCGCTGACAGTTCGCGGCTGAGGTACATGGCGAGCTGCCTGGGGTAGGTGAAGCGCCGAGTCTTTTTGGCGGACAGCAGATCCGCCAGCGGTATGTGGAAGTAGTCGGCCGCTGTTTTCTGTATCCGATTGACGTCCGGACCGTTGGATGTTCCCAGCCGGATGATGCTCTTCACCGTAGACATATCTGTGCCGGCCTGGTATAGAGAAACGTGCGTTTCCAGCCTCGCGATGTAGGCCTCGAGAACCTTCAGGTCGCCGGTCGCGTTGGCCAGAAAAAACAGAACATCCTCGGGCAGCGAGAGGTTTCGGCGCTCTGCCTTGCCTGCGAGGATCGCCATCTTGGCTTCCTGCTCCACCTCCGGCAGGTGAACCACCAGCCCCCACTCCAGGCGGCTGCGCAGGCGGGGGAGGATGTTCCGGATCTCAGCCGGCGGGCCCGTGGCCGCCGTGACGAGCTGTCTGTTGGACTGCAGCAGAAAGTCGAAGAGCAGAGCCAACTCGTGCTGGCAAGAGGGGTGGCGTTCGGCCAGCAGATGGACGTCGTCAAACAGCAGCAGGTCGATGTCACGGTACCGGACCCGGAAATCGGTTAACTCTCTCTGTCTGCGGGAAGCGGAAAGCTCGCTGGCGAAGCGCGCTGCCGTGACGTAGCCGGTCGCCAGTGCCGGATATTGTCGCCGGGCGGTGTGGCCGATGGCGTGAAGCAGGTGGGTCTTGCCGACGCCGGGTCCTCCGAAAAAATGAATCGGGTTATACTCCTGGCCGGGGCGCATGGCGGCCGACTGCGCGCACGAATAGGCAAAATGATTCCAGGCTCCGGTGAAGAAACCCTCGAACGTGTAATCCGGGTTCAAGCTGTCGGGTTGCTCGGCCGGCAGCGACGCTTGGGAAGGCCCGCAGACTGCCTCCGGGGCGGAGACCGGGGCGTGACAGAACACCAATTCGGGTGAGGTGCCGGTGACCTGGTGAAAAGCCTCCCGGAGGCGATCGGAGTATTCGCTCCGGAGCCAGGCCGCATGGAACTTGTTCGGCACCTCGATGAGGGCCGAAGACCCCTCCAGGCTCCGCAAAGCGGCACCGCAGAACCAGGTTTTCAGCTCGGGTTGCGAGATACGGGTTTGAAGGGTGGCGATGACTTGAGCCCATATATTATTTTTATCATTCATAACAAGCAGTTAACAAAAAACATCCCGTTTACTGGAAGTGCGGTCAGCATACGAAATAGAGCAAAAAAAATCAAGTAAAATACGCCCCGCTGGGAGACGCAGATGACCTACTCGATTGGCTTGGCAGGAAAGGGAGGGACGGGCAAAACGACGCTGGCAGGCCTGCTGGTGAAATACCTCGTGCAGAAAGGAAAGATCCCGGTTCTGGCGGTGGACGCGGACTCCAATGCCAACCTCAATGAGGTTCTGGGCCTGGCGGTCGGGCAAACCCTCGGCGAGGCGCGCGAGGAAATGAAGCGCGGGGTTTCCAGCGGAATGACCAAGGACGTGTTCATGGAGATGAAGCTCCAGGAAGCGGTGGTGGAGTCTTCGGGTTTTGATCTGGTGGTCATGGGCCGGCCCGAAGGGCCCGGCTGCTACTGTGCGGCCAACACCCTGCTTACGCAGTACCTGGACCGTCTGATCGGAAACTACCCGTATGTGGTCATCGACAACGAGGCCGGAATGGAGCACATCAGCCGCCTGACCACCAACAACATGGATGCCCTGCTGATCGTTTCCGACGCCACCCGCCGGGGTTTACAGGCGGCCGTGCGGATCGTGGAGCTGACGCGCGAACTGAAGCTCAACATCGGCCGGAACCTGCTCATCATCAACCAAGCCAGGCCGGCAGAGGCGGAAGCGCTGGCAAGCTGGGCCTCAGACTCCGGGCTGACCGTCCTGGGAATCGTGCCGGATGACCCGCAGGTGCGGGCCTTTGATCTGGCCGGGAAACCCACCGCGACGCTGCCCGATGACAGCCCGGCGCTCAGGGCGGCCCATGCCGCGTTTGACGCGCTGCTCGACAGCCACCCGGGGGAGTGAAACGGTTCGGGGAATACTGGCCGGCTGTCCACAAGATGTGGTGGTGAAGGTGGTTGAAAACACAAAATATGGGCAGCGAATATCTGACAAAGTCTTTCAAATCACTCCAAAAATATCTTGACAAATGAATTCGGCTTCATCTATTTTACGACCCTGCGACCGTGGATCCCTTGACCAAGGGGAAATTTTTTTGCGCGGCTTTGTAATTTTTTTCACAATTAGGATCTTCCCCAGAAACCCTTAAGTAAGGAGGTACGGAAATTGGCCTTTGCGATTCCCAAGCAGCCCTATTCAGGAAAAATAGGGGTAACGACGGTCGGGACGGGTGAGGCCGCCGTGAAACTCGGTGGTGAGGACGCCTACCCCTTTCACCTATTTGAGGGGAGCATGCCGAATCCGCCCCGGGTGGCCATGGAAGTCTGGGACTTCGACCCTTCCAAGGACTGGCCGGCGGCGGCGGTGGCGCCGTTCAAGGATGTGATCTCTTCACCGGAGGCCTGGGCGAAGAAGTGTGTCGAGAAATACGGGGCCGACCTTATTGTCGTCCAGCTCAAGAGCATTGATCCCAACGGGATGAACCGCGGCGCGGACGACGCCGTGAAGGTCGTCCAGAAGGTCCTGGATGCGGTGAAGGTTCCGGTGGTGTTGTGGGGTACCGCCAACAACCAGAAGGACGAGGAAGTCCTCAAGAAGATCGCTGAGTCCTGTCAGGGCAAGAACCTCTCGCTGGCCCCGGTCGAGGAAGGCAACCACAAGGGCGTCGGCGCAGGCGCGCTGGCCTATGCCCACACCATTGTGGCTTCCTCTCCGATTGACGTCAACCTGGCCAAACAGCTCAACATCCTGCTCGGAAATCTGGGCGTGTCGAGCCAGAAGCTGCTCATCGATCCCACGACCGGCGGACTCGGCTACGGCCTGGAGTACAGCTACTCGGTCATTGAGAGAATCCGGATGGCCGCCCTGACCCAGGAGGACGACAAGCTCCAGATCCCCATCATCTCCAACGTGGCCAACGAGATCTGGAAATGTAAAGAGGCCGGGCAGAAGATCGAAGACGCCCCCACCCTCGGCGACCCCGAGAAACGCGCCATTCTGATGGAGACGGTCGGGGCCGTCTGCTACCTGCTGGCTGGGGCCGACGTGGTGGTGCTGAGGCACCCGGAGAGCGTCCGGCTGGTGCGTTCCTACATTGACCTGATGATGAAAGGCGGCTCGGCGATCGACCTGGCGGGCATTTCCAAGGCCTTGAAACCCGAGGGCGTCGACTTGGCGGCGATGGCGCCGGCCCCGAACCTCGACTTTGGGGAGCCGGCCAAGAAGGAAGCGGCCAAGAAGGAAGCGCCGAAGAAAGAAGCGCCCAAACCGGCTGCGCCCAAGCCGGCCGCGCCCAAGCCAGCGGAACCCAAGAAAGAGGAAAAGGCGCCGGTCGCTGAGGCGGCGGCCGCGAAGCCCCCGGAAAAGGTGGTCGATCTGAAGGCCAAGAAGGATGAAGCCGAAGCCAGGGCCAAGGCGGAGGCTGAAGCGGCGGCCAAGGCGGAGGCGAAGGCCAAGGCGGTAGCGGAAGCCGAAGCCCAAGCCAAGGCAGAAGAAGGAGGAGAAAGCCAAGGCGGCCGCCGACGCCAAGGCGCAAGCCGATGGCCAAGATCCGCGAAGAGGAGGAACTGAAGGCGCTGCGGGCCAAGCGGGCCAAGGAGAAGGCTGCGCGGGAACCTGCCGCCCAGCCCGCCAAGGCCGCGGCCAAGCCGGCCGGGGCCGCGGCGAAACCGGCGGAAGCAGCTCCCAAGGCGGCTGCGCTTACAGGACAGGATCTGGTCGAGAGGCTGAGCGTTCAGCTGGACCGGATACACAGAAGAATTTAGAGGCAAAACAACCGCTTAAGAAGGGAGGAACAGACGGATGTCAAAACTTGTTGCGTTTGCGGCCATACAGGGCGCCTACAACATCGTGTCCAAAGCGGAGGGCAAGCTGAATCGCGCCCTGGAGACCTACGGAGGAGCTCAAAAACTGGAGTTTCCCAATACGGCCTATTTTCTGCCGATCATCTATTCGCTGACCGGGATCAAGGTGACGGATCTCGATTCGGCCAAGAAGCCCCTGGAGTTTGCGCGCAAGCTCCTCCCCCCCACATCAAGAAAGACTGCCATATCCCCTACCTGGGGCCGCTGCTGGATGCCGGCATGGCGGCGCTGTTCGCCGAGGAGATCGTGGAGGCCATCCGCTACGTCGAGACCCCTGACTTCTACCAGCCCAGCGTGGAAGATCCGGATCTGGACAACGGCAAGCTCTGGCTGGGCGCGGCCGATGACACCATCATGCGCAAGCGCGGCGTGGAGTTCGTGGACGGGACGGCCCCGGGGTTTGCCGCCATCGTCGGCTCGGCCCCGGACTCGGCCACGGCCAAGAAGATCGCCGAGGAATACCAGCTCAAGACCATCTACGTCTTCATGTGCGCCAATCAGAACGGCACCACCTTCGCCGAGCAGCTCGTCCAGGAGAAGGTTCAGATCGGCTGGAACACCCGGCTGGTCCCCTTCGGGCCGGACATCTCGGCCGCGGTCTTCGCGCTGGGTTTTGCCAACCGGGCCGGCATGGCCTTCGGCGGCATCGAGCCGGGCGACTACAAGAGCCAGCTGAAATACCAGAAAGACCGGGTTTTCGCCTTTGTCAACGCCCTGGGCGACGTGAACGCGGAATGGGCGGCCAACGCGGCCGGCGTCATCAACTGGGGCTTCCCCACCATCGCCGATACCGACATTCCGGAGGTCCTGCCCACCGGCGTCTGCACCTACGAGCACGTGGTGGCCAATGTGCTCCACGATGACATCACCGCCAGATCCATCGAAATTCGAGGCTTGAAGGTCACGATCGCCGAGATCGACATCCCGCTGGCCTACGGCCCCGCCTTCGAGGGCGAGCGCGTGCGCAAGGACGACCTGTTCCTGGAGATGGGCGGCGGCAAGACCCAGTGCACCGAGCTCTGCAAAATGGCCGAGATGAACGCGATCGAGGACGGCAAGGTCGTGGTGGTCGGCCCGGACATCAAGGACATCAAGAAGGGCGACCGCCTGCCCCTCGGCATTTTCATCGAGGTCGCCGGCCGCAAGATGCAGCCGGACTTCGAGCCCATCCTGGAGCGCCAGATCCACCACCTGATCAACTACGCCCAGGGCATCATGCATATCGGGCAACGCGATATCGCCTGGATCCGGGTGGGAGACCAGGCCGTGGACAAGGGATTCAGCCTCAAGGACATCGGGACCATCCTGCACGCCAAGCTGCATCAGGACTTCGGCAACATCCTGGACAAGGTCCAGGTCACCCTGTACACGAAGAAAGAGGACGTGGACAAGCTGACCAAGCGGGCGCGCGCCGAATACAAGACCCGCGACGAGCGGGTGGAGAAGATGACCGACGAAAGCGTGGACACCTTCTACTCCTGCACCCTTTGCCAGTCCTTCGCGCCGACCCACGTGTGTGTGGTGAGCCCGGAGCGGACCGGCCTGTGCGGGGCCTACAACTGGATGGACTGCAAGGCTTCCTTCGAGATCAACCCCACCGGCCCCAACCAGCCGGTCAAGGTCGGCGAGTGCCTGGATCCCAAGCTGGGGCAGTGGAAAGGCGTCAATGACTTCATCTACAAGGCCTCGCGCCAGGCCATCGACCACTACAACTTCTACAGCCTGCTGGTCGACCCCGATGACCACCTGCGGCTGCTGTGAATGCATCGCCGCGGTGTTGCCGAGCTGCAACGGCGTCATGACCGTCCACCGGGACTACACCGGCGAAACGCCCTCGGGTATGAAGTTCACGACCCTGGCCGGCGTGATGGGCGGCGGGCAGTCTTCCCCGGGGTTTGTCGGCCACTCCAAGTTCAACATCACCCAGCGGAAGTTCATCCTTGGCGACGGCGGACTGCTGCGCATGGTCTGGATGCCCAAGTCGCTGAAGGAGGAAATCCGCGAGCGGCTTATCAAGCGGGGCGAGGAGATGGGTGTATCCGATCTGATCGACCGCATTGCGGACGAAACGGTCGGGTTGACCGAGGAGGAGATCCTGCCCTTCCTGAAGGAAAAGAAGCACCCGGCCCTGGAGTTGGAGCCGATCGTCGGCTAGTGCGGAGAATATGCTGCCGGCCTGCGGCAGGGCAGCTCCGGCTGCCCTGCCGGACGGGCAATAGACTACCGTGACGAGGAGAAGAAAATGGCACTGACGGGAATTCAGATTTTCAAATTGCTTCCGAAGACCAACTGCGGCGAGTGCGGCGTGCCCACCTGTCTGGCCTTCGCCATGAATCTTGCCTCCGGCAAGGCGGAGCTGGAAGCGTGCCCGTACGTTTCCGATGAGGCCCGGGCGCAGCTGGCCGAGGCTTCGGCGCCCCCCGTGCGACCGGTGGCCATCGGCGCCGGGGTGCGGGCCTTCAAGGTCGGCGGCGAAACGGTGATGTTCAGGCATGAGAAGACATTCTATAACCCCCCCGGCCTGGCCGCGCTGGTGAGCTCGGACATCGCGCCGGCGGATCTCGACCAGAAGCTGAAAACCTGGAACGCGCTGCAGTACGAGCGGGTGGGTCTCAACCTGGTTCCGCAACTGGTGGCGCTCAAGGATGCCGGCGGCGATGGAGCGGCGTTCGCGGCTGCGGCCGGGAAGATTGCGACCGAGAGCGAGTTTGGACTGGTGCTGATGAGTGAACGGGTGGATGTGCTCAAGGCCGGGGCCGAAGCCGCTGCCGTCAAGCGCCCGCTGCTCTACGCGGCCACCCAGGGGAACGCGGCGGACATGGGTGCCCTGGCCAAAGAGACCGGACTGCCGCTGGCCGTCAGGGCGGAGAGCATCGACGAGCTCATTTCCCTGAGCGATCAGCTGACCGAGATGGGCTTGAAGGACCTGGTCCTGGATTCGGGCTCGCGCGAGCCGAAACAGGTTTTCGAAGATCAGGTGGCCATCCGGCGGGCGGCGCTCAAGGCCGGCAATCGATCGCTGGGCTTTCCGACCATCACTTTTCCGTGCGAGATGGCCGGGAACCTGGATGTGGAAACCATGCTGGCGGGCATGCTGATCGCCAAGTACGCGGGCATCATCGTGCTTTCGGATTTTGCCGGCGAGGCCCTCTTCCCGCTGTTGCTGGAGCGCCTGAACATCTACACCGACCCGCAGCGGCCCATGACGGTGACCCAGGGCATCTACGAGATCGGAACCCCGAACGAGAACTCGCCGGTGCTGGTGACCACCAATTTCTCGCTGACCTACTTCATCGTGAGCGGCGAGATCGAGGGTAGCCGGGTACCGAGCTGGCTGCTGATCATGGACACCGAAGGGCTTTCGGTCATGACCGCCTGGGCGGCCGGGAAGTTCGCCGGCGACGCGGTGGGCATATTCATCAAGAAAAGCGGGATAGCCGACAAGGTCGCGCACCGCAATGTGGTCATCCCCGGCTACGCGGCCTCCATTGCCGGCGACATGGAAGAGGAGCTGCCGGACTGGAAGGTGATCGTGGGCCCACGGGATGCATCCCTGATCCCCAAGTTCCTGCGCGACATGGTCGCCTAGGCTATAAGGAGAAGCGGGCGGAGGCCCGCGCACCTTCAACCCTGGATGAGGGAGAGTGGTCATGCTACTAATCGGAGAGAACCTGAACGTCATCAACCGACAGATCGGAAAAGCTTTCAAAGAAAAGGATCCGGGCCCCATAGTCGAAGAGGCCAAGCGCCAGCAGACGAAGGGGATGGATTGGATCGACATCAACCTCGGCCCGGCGCGCAAGGGCGGGGCGGAACTCATGGAGTGGGTGGTCAAGACCGTTCAGGAGGCCATCGGCGACTCGCCGCCCCTGTGCCTGGACACCTCCAACATCGAGGCCATGGAGGCCGGGTTGACCGCCCACCGGGGAAAGGCCATCATCAACTCCATCATGTGTCGCCCGGAACGCTACGAGAAGATGATCCCGCTGGCGGGCAAGCACAAGGCCAGCATGATCGCCCTGATGTGGGGTCCGGAAGGCCTGCCCCGGGACGAAAACGAGCGCGGTGCCCTGGCCGCGGAGCTGATCTATGCGGCCAACGAGGCCGGAGTTGCCAACGAGGACATCTTCGTCGACGGCATTGTCACCCCGGTCAACATTCAGCAGCCCCAGCTCATCAGCCTGATGGCCTTTCAGGAAATGCTGCAGGACATGTTCCCCGGGGTGAAATCCACCTGCGGCCTTTCCAACATCTCCAACGGGCCGCCGGACCATCTGCGGCCGATTCTCAACCAAACCTACATGATCATGCTGGAACGCAAGGGCATGTACTCCTGCATCGCCGATGCCTATGATGACCGGCTCATCGAAATCGCCCGGGGCAAGCGGCCCGATATCGTGGAGATCGTCCACCGGGTGATGGACGCCGAGGAGATCGACACCGGCGCGCTTTCCAAAGAAATGCTGGGCTACGTCAAGACCGCCAAGGTCATTCTCGGCCACACCCTGTATTCCGACTCCTGGCTGGAGCTGTAGCGGCTGGGCGCCGAGCAGGCCCGGTTGCGGGAAAAATTCTGCGCGGAGCGTCTCCGGTCCCGGGGGAGCAACCCCGGTGACGGGGGCGCTCCGCTGCTTTCGGGCTCCAGGCGCCAAAGAGCTTGACGCCGCCTGCCACGCGCTGGCATGCGGTCCCCGGTTGCCAACCGGGCCTCGCGAGCCTGAAACCCGCGGCGCCGAAAGCCCCTCAGGAACCCTTCTCGGCGCAGGCCACGCAGCGGCCGTACTCATCCACGCAGTCGCTGCAGTGGATGCGTCGGCAGACCCGGCACTCGGTCATCGCGTCCTTCTGTTCGCTGCTCTTCTCGCAAGCCCCGCAGACAAATTTGGCATCTTCCATTTCCTTCCTCCTGTTTCTGGTCTTAACACTAAGGCAAAAGATAAGGCCGCTTTGCCGGGGGGCAAGCTCTGCATGATCCGCACTGGGCCATTGCAGTTCACCGCCGGGCGAGTATACTGGGACGCGGTGCCTGTGGATCAGGGCGGCTTGGGACGGATCGGAAACTCCGGTGCTTCAGTATCAGCGGTTCCATCAGTATTTCGCGCAGACCGACGAGGGGCTGGAGAGCCTCGCCGGGGAGGAGCTGTCCGGGCTGGGTGCCCGGCGGGTGAAACCCGGCTACCGGGGCCTGTTTTTTGAGGCCGACAAGGACGGGCTCTACCGCATCAACCACCGGGCGCGGCTGATCTCCCGGGTGCTCGCCCCCCTGATCAGCTTCGACTGCCACAGCGCCCGGTATCTTTACCGCACGGCAAGAAACATCGATTGGCCCGCCCTGTTCAAACCGGAGAAGACCTTCTCCGTCGCGGCCCGGGTGAGCGACAGCCGCGTGCGACACTCCCGCTACGCTTCCCAGGTGCTGAAAGACGCCGTGGTGGACTCTTTCAGAGACGCCCTGGGGCGGCGGCCCACCGTGAACCCGCGCGCTCCCGAGGTAAGCCTGGTTCTGCACCTGGCCAACAACCGGGCCCGGATCTACTGGGACACCTCCGGCGACTCCCTTCACCGGCGCGGCTACCGGGTGGAGTCGGTGGCCGCCCCCATGCAGGAGACCGTGGCGGCCGCGGTTCTGCGGCTGACCGGGTGGGACCGCCGAACACCGCTGGTGGACCCCATGTGCGGTTCAGGGACGCTGCTGGCTGAGGCCCACATGCTGGCCTGTCGGGATTCCGGCGGGCTTTCTCCGGAAATCCTGGGGTTTCATGTCGCTGCCCGATTTCGACCCGGCCCTGTGGGACGAGGTCCGCCGGGAGGGGGAGGACGGGCATCCGCCCCCCTGCAGCCGGACTCATCACCGGCAGCGATCTTTCCCCCCAGGCCGTTCGGGCTGCGCGCACGAACCTCAACCGGCTGCCCGGAGGCGAAAAAATCGATCTGCGGATCCGGGCCTTCGCCGAGATCGAGTCTCTCGGCGGCCGCATCATCGTCTCCAACCCGCCCTACGGCATCCGGCTGGGAGCGGGGCTGGACATGGGCGAGTTCTGGGCCGGGCTGGGAACGTTTCTCAAACGAAACTGCGCCGGGTCGACGGCCTACCTCTATTTCGGGAACCGGGAAGCCGTCAAACTGATCGGTCTTCGCCCCGCCTGGAAGCGGCCGCTCAGGAGCGGCGGGCTGGACGGGCGCCTGGTGAAATATGAGATCTTCTGATTTCCCACGCGGGAACAAAGGAGGGCCGGCATGAAACGTTGGGGCGTATGGGTCCTTTTCGGCTTCCTGGCCACTCTGGTTGCGGCAGGTCCCGGCGCGGGCGCCGAAGTTCGTGCGCCCGGCCCCGACGGCCGGCCGCTGACAGTCCTGCGGGTCACGCCGGCGGGCGAGGATGTTCCTCCGGGAAGGCAGATCGTGATCCAGTTCGACCGGGCCGTGGTGCCCCTCGGCCGCATGCAGCGGGATTCGGTGCCGGTGCGGGTGGAGCCCGGCCTGCCTTGCCAGTGGCGATGGCTGGATCAGAGCGCCCTGGCCTGCGAGCTGCCCGAGGAGCAGGGGCTGCAGCCGGCCACGCGGTATGAGGTGGTCATCGGGCCCGGATTCCAGGGTCAGGACGGCTCGCCGCTGCCTTCGGAGATCCGGCACCGCTTGGTCACCGAGCGGCCCAGGCTGCTGCACGCCTGGCTGCAGCGCTGGCTCTCGGCGGAGCGGCCCCTGGTTCAGCTCGTTTTCAACCAACCGGTCACGGCGGCCTCGGTGGAAAACTGTTTCGGGCTGGTCACCGCGGCGGGAGGGAGGACCGCGGTCCGGGCCGAGCCCGAACCGGAGGAGCAGACAGAACCGGGGGCCGCCCGGGTCTGGCTGGTCAGCCCCCAGGCCGACCTCGGGCCCGACGCAGCCGTGGAGCTGCGGGTTTCGCCGGGTCTCGTGTCCCAGCAGGGCGCCGAGCCGGGCGTGGAAAACCGCGCCGTGCTTTCCTTTCACACCTTTCCCGCACTTCAGTTCCTTGGGGTGGCCTGCACGGACAGCCGGGGCCGCTCCCTGCACCTGCCCCCGGCAGCGACGCCCGGGGAACCCCTGCGCTGCAACCCCGCCGCCGCCATCGGACTGCTGTTCAGCGCGCCGGTCATGCAGGAGCAGGTGGAAGCCCACGTGCATTTCTCCCCGCAGCTCGGCGGGGAACGCGGCGGCCGGAACGCCTGGGCGGGCCAGAGCGAGTATTCGAGGCTCTCATCCCACCACCGCCGGGGGGAGAACTACCCGGTCCGGCTGCCGCCGGCAATGGAACCCGTCACCCGGTACCGGCTGCGTAGCGAGGCTGGGAAGCTCCGGGATGAGTTCGGCCGGCCGCTCCGGGGCGGGATGGAGATGAGCTTCACGACCGGGCACCTGCCCCCGGATTTTTCCCTGGCCCAGGAAAAGGCCGTTCTGGAGAAGGCCGCCGGCACGGATCTGGCGATTCGGGTCACCAACCTGAAATCCGTCAGCCTGCGCTACGACCGGCTGACGGCGGCCGGAAAGCTCACCGGCGAGCGGAGTCTCAGAGCCACCCCGTGCCGAAGACCGCCCGACCGTGATCGGTCTCGGAGTGCGGGGGATGCTGGAGGGGAGTTCGGGCGTCATCCGGGGCACGGTGAAAGGAACCTCGCCGGCGGTCAGGAAAACGGCCGCCGCCCGGGAGTTCTTCGCCCAGGTGACCCCCTATTTCGTGCACGTCAAGGCGGGCCATTTCAACACCCTGATCTGGGTCACGGATCTGGCCGATGGCAAGCCGGTCCCGGATGCCGCGGTCAGGATCTACCGCGACACCTACCAGAACCTCTCCTTCGCGCCCGCGGTGCTGGACGAGGCCCGCACCGACCGGTGGGGGATCGCCGAGCTGAAGGGGCTGCAGGATCTGGACCCCCGGCTCGAGCATGTCTATGCCTACGAGCCCGCTGCGGAGCGCCTCTTCGCGCGGGTGGAAAAGGGGCCGGACATGGCGCTCCTGCCGCTGGACGACGCTTTCCGGGAGGACACCTTCCAGGCCTCCCGCTACACGGTTTATTCCTCCGCCTACCCGCGCTACGGCCACATGCGGGCCTGGGGAACCACCGCGCAGGGGGTGTACCGGGCGGGCGACACCGTCCAGTTCAAGTTCTACGTGCGCAACCAGGACAACCGCACCCTGGTTCCGGCCCCGCGGGAAGGCTACTCCCTGAAGGTGCTGGACCCGCTCGGCAAGATCGCCCACGAAGTGCCGAAACTGGCGCTTTCGGAATTCGGGGCCTTTGCCGGCCGGTTCGAAGTGCCGCGCAGCGGTGCGGTCGGCTGGTATCGCTTTGAGCTGAGTGCATCCTTCTATCCGGGAACCTGGGAGCCCTTGCGGGTGCTGGTCAGCGATTTCACGCCGGCGCCGTTCAGGGTCGAAACGGAGCTCGACGCAACCCGCTTTGCAGCGGGTCAGCAGGTGCAGGTCACCGCCCGGGCCACCCTTCATTCAGGCGGCCCCTTTACCCATGCCCCCGGCCGCATCAGCGCCACCCTGGCGAGCGAGCCCTTCCGGCCGGAGATCCCCGCGCCCGAAGGATTTCATTTCGAAACAGCAGGAGAGGGAAAAGAAGATAGACGACTCGTCCATCAATTAGATGGCTTGCTGAACGACCAGGGCCTGCTGACCAGCGGATTCACCCTTCCGGAATCCGACATCGCTTACGGGCGCCTGATCGTGGAAAGCGCGGTGAGCGATGCCCGCGGCAAGCGGGTGGGCCAGGCGGCCACCGCCGCGTACGCCGGACGGGACCGCCTGGTGGGACTGCGGCCGGTTTCGTGGCTGCTGCGCCAGGGGGAGCCGGCGCGCTTCGAAACCCTGGTGGTGGACGGCCGCGGGCAGCCGGTCAGCGGGGTGGCGGTGGAGGTCCGGGTGGAGCGGCAGGAGACCCGGGCGGCCCGGGTGAAGGGGGCCGGGGAAGCCTACCTTGCCCAATACAGCCACGAGTGGGTCGCGGTGGCCGGCTGTCGTCTGCACTCCGAAGGGCAGCCGGTGGATTGCCGCTTCGTGCCCGGAGAACCGGGGATTCACCGGGTGACGGCATCCATCGTGGACTCCCGCGGGCGGCCCCACCGGAGCGAACTGCAGCAGTGGGTGGCGGGCACGGGTGCCGTACTCTGGGCGGAAGCCCCGGACAAAGCCCTCGAGCTGATCGCGGAGAAGGCCCGCTATCAGGTCGGCGAAACCGCGCGCTACCTGGTGCAGAACCCTTTTCCGGAGGCCATGGCGCTGATCACGGTGGAACGCTACGGCGTCCTGCGGCACCGGGTGCAGGCCCTGGAGACCGGCACGCCGGTAGTTTCCTTGAAGGTGGAGCGGGATTTCCTGCCGGGCTGCTTCGTGTCCGTGGTGGTGATGTCTCCCCGGGTGGCCGAAGCGGGGACCGCGGGCGGGGTGGATCTGGGCCGGCCCGACTACCGGATGGGGTATGCCCGGATGGAGGTCTGGGACCCGGACCGGGAACTGGAAGTGCAGGTCTTGTCCGAGCGCGGCAGCTACCGGCCCCGCGAACGGGTGAAGGTCCGGCTGCAGGCGGCGTTGCGGAGCGGGTCGCGGAAGGAACCGGTGGAAATGGCCGTGGCCGTGCTTGATGAGTCGGTGCTGGACCTGCTGGCGCGGGGCAGGGAGGATTTCGACCCCTACCGCGGTTTCTACGCCCTGGAAAGCCTGGATCTGGAGAACTACAGCCTCCTGGCGCGGTTGGTGAGTCGGCAGCTGTATGCGCGCAAAGGGGTCAGCGCCGGGGGGGACGGCGGGCTGGACATCTCCCCGCGCTCCGTCTTTCGCTACGTCAGCTACTGGAATCCGTCCCTGCCGGCCGCGGAGGACGGAACAGCGCAGTTCGAATTCGAAGCGCCGGACAACCTGACCGGCTGGCGGGTGCTGGCGATGGCGGTGACTCCCACGGACCGGATGGGGCTGGGCGAAACCCGTTTCGTGGTCAACCGGCCGACCGAACTTCGGCCGGTGATGCCCAACCAGGTGACCGAGGGGGACCGCTTCATGGCCGGGTTCGCCGTCCTGAACCGCACGCCCGGGGCCCGCCGGCTGCAGGTCGAGATCCGGGCGGAAGGCGCGCTCGCAGGCGGAGCGCAAGGCGCTGCCCCGGCCCTCAGCCGGGAGATGATGCTCGGGCCCTTCGAGCGCGGGACCCTCTGGCTGCCGGTGGAAACCGCCGGCGCGGGAGCGGTGCGGTTCACGGCCGCGGCAGGCGACGCGCAAGACCGCGATGCCCTGCTCCACACACTGGCGGTCCGTCCCCGGGGTGCACTCCAGCGGGCCGCAGTCTACGGGACGCTGGATGAGGAGCGGGTCTTGGAGCGGGTGCGTTTCCCGGACGGCATCCGTCTTCAGCCGGGAGGGCTGACAGTCACTTTGGCGCCGACCCTGATGGCGCAGCTGGAAGGCTCCTTCCGCTACCTGAAAGACTATCCCTATGCCTGCTGGGAGCAGATCCTCACCCGCGCGGTCATGGCCTCCCAGTACCAAGCCCTCAGGGACTCCCTGCCCGAGGATTTCCACTGGCCGGAGAGCGCGGATCTGCCCCGGGAGACGCTTGCGCGCGCCGGCGCGTTTCAGGCTCCCAACGGCGGCATGTGCTTCTATCTGCCGGAGGATGACCGCGTCAGCCCCTACCTGAGCGCGTACACGGCCCTGGCCTTCGGGTGGCTCGAGAGCCAAGGAAACGCAATTCCTCCCCACGTCCGGCAGCCGCTCCACGGCTACCTGCGCGACCTGCTGGGGCACGACCGATTCCCCGACTTCTACACCCCGGGGATGGCCTTCACCGTGCGGGCCACTGCGCTGGCAGCCCTGGCGGCAGCCGGCGAGGTCCAGGCCTCCGATCTGCACCGCCTTGCGCCGCACCTGCCGGAAATGAGCCTTTTCGGCCGGGCCCAGTTCCTGTCGGCGGCCCTCCGGGTTCCCGGTAGCGAGAGGCTCCGGCAGGAGGCGCTCACCCGCATCCTGGCCCACGGGGTGGAGTCGAGCGGGGAACTGATATTCAACGATAGCCCGGACTGGGGCCACCGCCGGATCCTGGACACGCCCCTGCGCGCCAACGGGGCGCTGCTGAGCGCGCTGATCGGGCTGAGCCGCACGCCGGAAGGTGGCGTGCTGGCCGGCGATATGCCACAGAAGCTGGCGCGGGGCATCCTGCATGGCCGCCGAACCCGCGAGCATTGGGGGAATACCCAGGAAAACGGGTTCTGCCTGAACGGCCTGCTGGACTACGCCCTGGCCCGGGAAGCGGAAAGACCGGACATGGCGCTGGAGGTGCGGCTGGGGCCGGTCGTCATCGGGGGGGCCTGCTTCCGGGACCGCCGGGACCGGCCAGTGGAACTCTTCCGGCCTTTTGCCCCGGGAGATCCGGGACGGGAGGCCGCCGTCACCCTCAGCCGGGAGGGAAAAGGAGCGGCCTACTACGGGCTTCAGCTGGCCTGGGTCCCGGATCCGCCTGAAGCGGGTCCGATCCAGGCCGGCATCGAAATTCGACGGGAATACCAGGTGGAGCGGGACGGCGGCTGGCAGCCGCTGGCCGAGCCGCTGGAGCTCAAGCGCGGCGAGCGCATCCGGGTGGACCTCCTGGTCTCGGTCCCCACCGAACGCCATTTCGTGGTGGTGGAGGACCCGGTGCCGGGAGGCCTCGAGCCGCTCAACCCGGAGCTGGCCACCACCCCGGGGCGGGAAAGCGGGGACCTGGTGCGCTCCGCGCAGCGGGCGCCGGAGGCAGCGTCCCACTGGCGGTTCTACCACCAGGAATTGCGCCACGATACGGCCCGGTTTTACTCCGAGGTTCTTCCGGCGGGCCGCTACCATCTGAGCTACACGGCCCAGGCCGTCGCGGCAGGGGAATTCCACATCCTGGCCGCGCACGCCGAGGAGATGTATGCGCCGGAGGTGTTCGGCAAGAGCGGGTCGACGAAGCTGGTGGTCAGGATGGAGGAGTGAGGGTGCAGTGCGGAGAGAGAGCCGAGGGATTATGGTGAAGCGCAGGCGTTGGCTGGCGTTGGGGATCCTGGCCGCCGGACTGGCGTTGCTGGCCTGGAGGACCGCGGTCGACCTGCGGCCGATCCCGGCCAGCCTCGATCCGGCGGTGACCGGAATTCGCAAGCCCCAGGTGCTTGACCGGCGCGGCATCCCGCTGAACGTCACCTACGACAACCACTGGAACCTGCATGACACAAGGCCCCTGCACGTCATCCCCGGATTGCTCCGACAGGCGTTCATCGTGTCGGAAGATCAGCGCTTCTTCGAGCACCGGGGGGTCGATTGGCTGGCCCGGGCGCACGCCTTTTTCCAGAATCTGGCGGCGCTGCGCCCCTTGCGGGGCGCCAGCACCATCTCCGAGCAGGTCGTGCGCTTGTGGCACGACCGGCCCCGCACGCTGTGGTCGCGCTGGCTGGAGGGACTGGAGGCCCGCCGGCTGGAGATCCGTTTCAGCAAGGCCGACATCCTGGAGTTCTACCTCAACCAGGTGCCTTACGGCCGGCGTCGGCGGGGCGTGGCGCAGGCCGCCGGGCTGTTCTTCGACCGGGATCTGCACAGCCTGACGACCGCTGAAACCCTGGCACTGGCCGTTATGGTAAGGGCCCCGGGCCGCCTGGATCCGCAGCAGGCTGCGGAGCGGCTGCGGCGCTCCGTTGTGCAGCTGGCGGCCCGGCTGGTTCGCAAGGGCATCCTGCCGGCCGGGCCGCTTGCGCGGCTGCGCCTGGAACCCGCGTCCGCCTCCCGCACGGGTTCTGCGGTGGAGGCCGAGCACTTCGTGCGCCACCTGCTGGCCCGGATTCCGGCTGAGCCGGATTCGAGCCGGATTCGCAGCACCCTGGATGCCGTCTTGCAGCAGAAAGTGCAGCGCATCCTGGATGAGCGCCTGCGGGATCTGGAGGGGTGGGACGTGGCCCACGGGGCGACGCTGGTCCTGGATCACCGGAGCGGCGAGGTGCTGGCCTGGGTCAACGGGGCCCGCAACCCCGGGGAGGACCCGCGGAGCTGGTTCGACGCGGTACTCACGCCCCGGCAGCCCGGCTCCGCCCTGAAGCCCTTTCTCTATGCCATGGCGCTCGAGAGGGGTTGGACCGCCGCCACCCTGGTGGAGGACGGGCCGCTGAGCCAGGCGGTGGGGGAGGGGATTCACACCTACCACAACTACAGCCGGCGTCATCACGGCTGGCTGCGGGTGCGGGAGGCGCTTGGCAACAGCCTGAACACGCCGGCGGTGAGAACCGTTCGCTTTGTCGGGGTGGACCGTTTCCTGGAACGGCTGCACGACCTGGGCATCGAAAGCCTGTCCCGGCCCCCCGAGCACTATGGCGAGGGCCTGGCCCTGGGCAACGGCGAGGTCACTCTGCTGGAGCTTGCCCGGGCCTACGCGGTGCTGGCCGGCGGGGGGATCCTTTCCCCGCTGCGGTGGTTTGCGGAGGGCGGGCGGCCCGGGTCGCCGCCGCGCCGCATTTTCTCTCCCGAGGTGAGCCGCCTGATCGCACACATCCTGTCGGACCCCGAAGCCCGGCGGCTGGAGTTCGGGGCGAGCGGCGTGTTGAGTTTTCCCTGCCAGACCGCCGTCAAGACCGGAACTTCCAGCGACCATCGGGACGCCTGGGCCATGGGATTCAACGATCGCTACACGATTGGGGTTTGGATGGGCAATCTGGATCGCCGGGCCACCAACGGGCTCAGCGGGACCCTGGGGCCGGCGCTCGTACTGCGCTCGGTGTTCGCGGAGCTCGACCGCTACCGCACCAGGGCGCCGCTGGTCATGAGCCCGGGCTTGCGGCCGCTGGCCATCTGCCGTGACAGCGGGCTGGCGGCTGACGCCGGGTGCCCCAGGCTGACCGAATGGTTCATGGCCGGCACGGAACCGCGATGCGCCGCCGCCCCCCTAGGTTCCCGGCCGGCGGTTTGGCTGCTGCGGCCGACCCCGGGCCTGGAACTGGCCAGGGATCCTCGCCTGGACGATCGGCGCGAGGCTCTGCTCTTCGAGCTGTCGAGCCTGCCGCCGGGTGCGACCGCCGAGTGGTATGTGGACGGCTCGCGGCTCGCAACCACCCAGGCGGCCCGCTTCCTGTGGCCGCTTCAGCCGGGCGAGCACGTGGCCCGGGTGATCGTGCGGCTGGCCGGTTCCGGGGGGACCCTGGAACCGCCTCCCGCAGCTTTCCGGGTGCACTGAGGGAACCCCCGGCACCAGCCAATTACGGTTTTTTCCCCCGGCTTTCATGAGATAAGTTTTTCTCAAGCGCCGTCCCAGCCGACTGACTGCATAACATCCAGAAATTACAAGTGATAATGTGATTGTTGGCTTGCCCCGGCATGTCCTGGCACAGCCCTTGCGACCCCAGCTTTTCGGCAACTGTGGTCAGCGGGGCAAGGAGTGACGCCAGCCCCCGATGTCTTGCCGCGGCCCTCCTGAAAGCGGGGGCGGCCTTGGCATCCCGGCTGCGGGAGCGTTCCGACCCGCTTTGCAGGCTGCCGGGAAGGTTGCTGATCGGGGTTTCCGTTGCCGGGGAGAGAGAACCTTGCCAGAGAGAAAGCTCCGGCCCGCCATGGGCGGAGCGGGGCCGTTTCCTGGCAGACCGGGAGGTAAGCCGTGCTGTCCGGGTTTCAGCACTACCTGAACCCCCTCCACCTTTACTGCCGGATGAGGGATCTGGGTCTGCCCAAGCGGTTGGCGCGCATCGTCGGGCGGGTCTACGAGAGCACCCTCTTCAAGTGCTTCTACCGGCGCGGGTAAGCGGATGCGGGGAGCTTCCAGCCCGCCTGCCGATCACGGAACCGTGAGCCCGCTGAACCAGAGATAGGAATCGGCCAGCGGACCCGTGGGCGTCACCAGCACCCCTATCTCCTGGCCAGGTAATGGCTTTCCAGGCGGTCCAGGCCGGCGATGTAGTCGGCCTGGAAGTGGAGATCCGGATAGCGCAGGATTTCCTTGCGCAGCGGGCCGATAAAGGGCAGAACGTCGATTCCGTAAGTGTTCCTGCCCTTCAGATCCGCTTCATGGAGGATGAGCAGGCTGTAATGGCTGACCAGCAGGCGGAGCGCAGGTGCCTGGCGGAAGAGGTAGGCGCGACCCCCGATCGTGTTCAGGAAGAAGCCGGCGTAGTGGTAGAGGGCCTTCATGGAGGGTCGGTAGTCGGCCGCTTCCTGACAGCCGCCCTGGGCGACGAGCCACTCGTACAGGAGCCGGAGGTTCACCTCCAGCGTATCCGGTTCGTTGCGGATGACATCTTTGATCAGCCGGAGATCCTGCCGGTCCAGCACCCGGAACAGGTGATAGACGTTTTCCACGGTGATCCTGGGATCGATGCCTTCCCCGGCCGGGATGGGCACCCGGGAGGCCACTCGCTTGAGGATGCGCTGAAAGCGCTGGTAGGTATCTGCGCCGGCGCCGAGGTGCTGCACATATTTTTTCCCGTCCAGATAGCGGAAAAAATCGACTAGCGAGCCTTGCAGCTGCTCACAGCGGCTCTCGGCCTGCGGGCCGCCGGGCGGCTTCCGCTCGGCGGGAGAGATAGGGATGGGCGCCTTGATCACGGCCGCGCCGGGCGCAGCGGCCGGCGGGCCGGCGTGCGGGGCGGGGGAGGGAACCGTCGGCGTCCTCAGGACGGTGGCGTACAGATAGTAGCCGGCGCCCAGCAGCAGAAGGAAAGGCAGCGCGAACCAGAGCCAGGTGAAACGCTTTCCAGTTCTTTCCATGGAACGCCTCTGCAAGGCCCGGCGGAACCGGACTGGATCGGCCGGCCTGAAGGGGGTCAGCGGCCTGCTTGCGGATCAAGCGATCTGATAGGCCCTTTGACCCTCCACGTAGAGATCATTTCCCATGGTATCATTGACGACGATGGCCGGCAAGTTTTCGACACGCAGTTCGCGGATGGCTTCCGGCCCGAGGTCTTCATAGGCCACCACCCGGGCCTCCTTGATGGCCTTGGCCATCAGGGCCCCGGCACCGCCGATGGCGGCCAGGTAGACGGCTTTGTGCCTGACCAGCGCCTGCTTCACCTCGGCCGACCTCTTCCCTTTCCCCAGCATCCCCCTGAGCCCCAGTTCCAGCAGTTTGGGGGTGTAGGGGTCCATCCGGTAGCTGGTGGTCGGGCCGGCCGCCCCGATGACCCGGCCGGGGGGCGCCGGAGACGGTCCCACGTAGTAGATGATCATGCCCTCAAGCGGGATGGGCAGTGGTTTGCCGGCCTGGAGGAGGTCGACCAGCCTGCGGTGAGCCGCGTCCCGGGCGGTGTACAGCCGCCCGCTGATCAGAACCCGGTCTCCGGAGCGCAGTGCCGTCACGTCCTCGACGCTCAAAGGGGTCTCGAGAAGATGTTCTTTCTGCGGCATGAGTTTCCTCCTCTACAGGACGATCTCCACGTGGCGACTGGCGTGACACTGGATGTTCACCGCCAGCGGCAGGCTGGCGATGTGGCAGGGCGCCAGGAGCACGTGGACGGCCAGCGAAGTCACCCGGCCGCCCAGGCCCTGCGGACCGATGCCGGTCCGGTTGACGGCTTCCAGGAGTTCCTCTTCCATGCCGGCCAGCTCCGGATCCGGGTTTGGACGTCCCAGCGGCCGCAGCAGAGCTTTCTTGGCCAGGATGGCCGAGCGCTCGAAATTGCCGCCGATCCCCACTCCCACGATCGTCGGCGGGCAGGGGTTGGGACCCGCGTCCACCACGGTTTGCACCACCCGTTCCTTCACGCCCGCCCAGCCGGCCGAGGGCGGCAGCATGAAGAGGCGGCTCATGTTTTCGCTGCCCCCGCCCTTGGGCACGACCCAGAGCTTGAGCCGGTCACCGGACACCATTTCCAGGTGTAGGATGCCGGGCGTGTTGTCTCCCGTGTTCTTGCGGGTAAACGGGTGGCAGAGGGATTTGCGCAGGTAGCCCTCGGCGTAGCCCCGGCGGATGCCCTCCTCGACGGCGGCATTGAAATCGCCCTCCACCACCGCGACCTCCTGGCCGAGCTCGGCGAAGACCACGGCCAACCCGGTGTCCTGGCACAGGGGGGTCCTCTCTTCCCTGGCGATGCGGGCGTTTTCCAGCAGCTGGGAGAGGATCTCGCGGCCGACCGGGGACTCTTCCCGCCGGCCGGCCTCCTGCAAGGAGCGCAGGACGTCCTCCCCCAGGGCGAAGTTGGCCTGTATGGCCGCATCCTTGATCGCCTCGGTGATCGTCCGGGCCGGGATCTGGCGCATGCATACCTCCAAAAGCGGGTTTGACTTTTCAGGACAGGCCCAATACCCTAGGCAGTCGGGCGGCCCGTCTTTGACGGCAACTCCGGGGGGTTTGCGGATCTGCCCGGAGACCACACCTTATACAGCAATTCCGCGTTCCAGGCAATGGACAGACCCTTGACCGGGGATCCGGGCCGCAGGCTGCGGATCCTGCTCACCAACGACGACGGCATCCACGCCCCCGGGCTGCGGGCCCTCTCACAGGCGCTGAAGCCGGAGCATGAGGTGCAGGTGGTGGCACCCGAGGTGGAGGTGAGCGCTGTCGGCCACGCCATCACCCTGGCCACCCCTTTGCGGGTCCGGATGGTGCACCGCGACGGGGATTTCTTCGGCTACGCGGTGAACGGGACTCCGGCTGACTGCGTGAAGATCGCGCTGCAGGAGATCTTGCCGCAACCGCCCGACGCGATCCTCTCCGGCATCAATCTGGGGGCCAATGTGGGCGTGAACGTGCTCTACTCGGGTACCGTCTCGGCCGCCACCGAGGGCGCCTTCCTGGGGATCCCGTCGGCGGCCGTTTCGCTGGACACAAGGCGCGAGGCGGACTTTGAGCACGCCGCCCGCTTCGCCCGGGCGCTGGTTCCCTTTCTGACCGCCCGCAGCGTCGGTCCCGGTGTGGCCCTCAACGTGAACGTGCCGGCCCTGCCGCCGGAGCGCATCCGGGGGGTCCGTATCACCCGGCAGGGCACCGCGCGGTTCGAAGAACGCTACGAGCGGCGCACCGATCCGCGGGGCAACGTCTACTACTGGCTGGCCGGCGAGAAGTTCGTCGCCAACGGGCAGCCGGACACGGATGCCGAGGCCCTGGGCAGCCACTACATCAGCATCACGCCCATCCACTTCGACCTGACCTGCGAAGCGGCCCTCGAAGGGCTCAGGTCGGCTGCCGGGACTTCCTTCGCCGGGTTCGCCCCGCCGGCCGACCCGCAGAAACCCTATTCCCCCACGGCCGCCAGGCGCTTCAGGTCTTCGTAACGCTCCTTGGCCTCCTCGGCCGCCTGCTGGAAGAACGACTCGGCCTTGTCCGGGAAGGTCCGGGTGAGGCTCGAGTAGCGGACCTCGCCCATCAGGAATTCCTTGAGGTCGCCGGTCGGCTCTTTGGAGTCGAGCTGGAAGGGGTTCTTGGCCTGCTCCTTGAGCCGGGGGTCGAAACGGTACAGGGGCCAGTAGCCCGACTCGACCGCCCGCTTCCCCTCCTCCTGGCTGCGGCCCATGTTGATGCCGTGGTTGATGCAGGGCGAGTAGGCGATGATCAAAGAGGGTCCGGGATAGCTTTCGGCCTCCAGGATCGCCTTCAGGGTCTGGTTCTTGTTGGCACCCATGGAGATCGAGGCCACGTAGACGTAGCCGTAGGTCATGGCCATGCCCCCGATGTCCTTTTTGCGGGTCCGCTTGCCGCTGGCCGCGAACTTGGCTACCGCGCCCAGCGGCGTGGATTTGGAGGACTGCCCTCCGGTGTTGGAGTACACCTCCGTGTCCATGACCAGGATGTTCACGTCGTGACCCAGGGCCAGCACGTGGTCCAGTCCGCCGTAGCCGATGTCATAGGCCCAGCCGTCCCCGCCGAAAATCCAGACCGATTTCTTGGTGAGATCGTCCCGCGAATCCAGGATGTCGAACAGCAGCGGGTCGCACTCGGTGTCCGGCTGGGTGATTTCGTGGCCGATGAGCTCCACCACCCGGCGCCCGAGCTCCTGGGATTTCCGGCCGTCCTGCAGGTTTTCCAGCCACCCCTCAAGGGCCTCCTTCAGGTCGCCGGAGACTTCCTTCTGGAGCAGCAGCCGGATCGTGTCGGCCAGCTTTTCGCGCCGCTGGGTGACGGCCAGGGACATGCCGAAGCCGTACTCCGCGTTGTCCTCGAAAAGGGAGTTGGCCCAGGCCGGTCCCTGGCCCTCTGCGTTGACCGTGTAGGGGCAGCTGGGAGCGGACCCGCCGTAGATCGACGAGCAGCCGGTGGCATTGGCGATCAGCATGCGGTCCCCGAAGAGCTGGGTGATGAGCTTGACGTACGGGGTTTCGCCGCAGCCGGGGCAGGCGCCCGAGAACTCGAACAGCGGCTGGCGGAACTGGCTGCCCTTGACCGTGGTGACCGGCAGGAGCTCATCCCGGACCGGCAGGGTCTCCCAGAAGAGATGGTTGGGCACCTGAAGCTCGGTCTGGCTGCTCAGGGGCTTCATGAGGAGCGCCTTTTTCTTGGCCGGGCAGACGTCGGCGCAGTTGCCGCACCCGGTGCAGTCCAGCGGGCTGACCTGAATCCGGTAGCGGAAACCCTTCAGCTCCTTGCCCTTGGCCTCCACGGTGACGAAATCCTGCGGGCGCTTTCTTCAGTTCGTCCGCCTGCGCCAGCATCGGGCGGATCACGGCGTGCGGGCACACGAAGGCGCACTGGTTGCACTGAATGCAGTTCTCCGGCTGCCACTCCGGAACGTGGATGGCGATGCCGCGTTTTTCGTAGCGCGTCGTGGCGGTCGGGAAGATCCCGTCCGGGGGCAGGGCGCTTACCGGCAGCCGGTCGCCCTGTTGGGCCAGCATGGGCCGCATGACGTCGCTGACGAACTCCGGCTCGTCCTTTTCCAGGTAGGCCTCCTGGCCGGCGGCCGCCCAGGCGGCGGGCACCTCGATCCTGACCAGCGCCCCGACCGCCTGGTCCACGGCGTCCACGTTCATCTGAACCACCTTGTCGCCCTTCTTGCCGTAGGTCTCTTCGATGGCCTCCTTCATGTACTTGAAAGCTTCCTCGGGCGGGATGACCTTGGCGATGTGGAAGAAGGCGGCCTGCATGATCATGTTGATACGGCCGCCCAGGCCCAGGTCGGCGCCGATCTTCACGGCGTCGATGTTGTAGAACTCGAGCTTCTTGCGGGCCAGGGTGCGCTTGAGGTGGTCCGGCAGCTGGGTCTCCATCTCCTCCACGCTCCAGGGCGAGTTGAGCAGGAAAGCCCCGCCCTGGCGGATCCCTTCCAGGAGGTCGTACTGGTTCACGAAGGCCGGATTGTGGCAGGCCACGAAATCCGAGGTGGTCAGCAGGTACGGCGACTGGATCCGGTGGGGCGAGAAGCGGAGGTGCGACATGGTGATGCCGCCGGATTTCTTTGCGTCGTAGGCGAAATAGGCCTGGGCGTAGAGATCGGTGTTCTCGCCGATGATCTTGATGGCGTTCTTGTTGGCGCCGACGGTTCCGTCCGCCCCCAGGCCCCAGAACTTGCAGCGCACCGTGCCCTTCGGGGAGGGGTCGATGGTTTCCCTGACCTCCAGCGAGGTGTGGCTGACGTCGTCCACGATGCCCACCGTGAAGCGGTTCTTGGGCGCCTTGCCGCGCAGGTTCTCGAAGACCGCCGCGACCATGGCCGGGGTCAGGTCCTTGCTGCCCAGCCCGTAGCGGCCGCCCACGATGACAGGGAAATCGTCCCGCTGCTGGAAGACGGTGCAGACATCCTGGTGGAGGGGTTCAGCCAGCGAGCCGGGCACCTTGACCCGGTCCAGGACGGCGATCCGCTCGGCTGAGGCCGGCAGCGCCCGCAGGAAGTGCTCCGCCGAAAACGGTGAGTAGAGGCGCACCTTCACCAGGCCCACGCGCCTCGCCCTGCTGGGTCAGATAGTTGACGGTTTCCTCGATGACGTCGCAGCTGGAAGCCATGGAGACCACCACGCGGTCGGCCTCGGGGTCGCCCACGTAGTCGAAAAGCCCGTAGGCCCGGCCGGTGAGGTCGCGCACCTTCTGCATTTCCTCTTCCACGATGTGCGGGATGCGGGCGAACAGGGGAGAGCAGGCCTCACGGTTCTGGAAGAAGATGTCGGGGTTCTGGGCCGTGCCGCGCAGCTGGGGCGAGGCCGGGTTCATGGCCCGCTCGCGGAACTGCTCGATGGCGTCCCAGTCCACCAGGTCGGCCATGTGGTCGTAGTCGATGACGTGGATCTTCTGGATCTCCATGGAGGTCCGGAAGCCGTCGAAAAAGTGCAGGAAAGGCAGGCTGGTCCGGATGCTGGCCAGGTGGGCCACCAGGCCCAGGTCCATCACCTCCTGGACCGAGGCCGAGGCGAGCAGCGAAAAGCCGGTCTGGCGCACGGCGTTGACGTCCGAATGGTCGCCGAAGATGGACAGGGCGTGGGCGGCCACGGCGCGCGCCGAGACGTGAAAGACGCACGGCATCAGCTCGCCGGAGATCTTGTACATGTTGGGGATCATCAGCAGCAGGCCCTGGCTGGCGGTGAAGGTGGTGGACAGGGCGCCGGCCGAGAGGGCGCCGTGCACGGCGCCGGCGGCGCCGGCCTCGGACTGCATCTCGACGACCTTCACCGTCTGTCCGAAGATGTTCTTACGGCCGTGGGCGGCCCACTCGTCGCAGTACTCCCCCATGGTGCTGGAGGGGGTGATGGGATAGATGGCGGCCACTTCACTCAGGCCGTAGGCCACGTGAGCGGCGGCCTCGTTTCCTTCAATGGTTTTCATTTCTGCCATGGTGCTTCTTCTCCTCGCGCTATGAAGTGGGGCGGCGGACTCGCTGGGACGCGAAGCCCGCCGGGTTGGGGCGAAATGTTATTTCTAGGCCATAGGTTAGCTTGCTGTCAAGTGTTTCCGCACCGGCGCGCGGGCGGGCAGGAACCCGGGTGCGGGGAAAAGACCGAAGGCGCCCAGCGGCGGGTCCGCGGGCGCGGAACCCGGGGCGGACTACCCGCCGGCGATAGGCGGGTGGATGCAGACGGTGTCCTCGTCATGCAGCCGGAAGTCCGGGTCGCAATAGGCGCCGTTGACCATCACGACCAGGGGGTCTTCCGGCGGGATCCCCAGCTCCCGGATCAGGGCGGCGATCGTTGCGGCGGAGGTGAAGCGCACCTCCCCGTCCACGGCCGATCCGCCGGGCAGATAGTCCCGGAAGGGGCCGAAGAGCTTGAGCAGCAATCGCGGCAACCTAGTTCTCCAGGAGCCAGTCCAGCCCCAGAAAGCTCAGCCGGCCCCTGGTGGGCGTGCCGGTCTCGGCATCCCAGCCCAAGGCCTCGTAGTAGGTGCTGAGCGCCCGGCTGAATTCCTCGCGGACGAGGCTTTTCTGGCGGGGCGTTCCTTCCTCCAGGGGTTCGAACAGCCGATCGGGGAGCTGGTCGTCCCGGCTGGAAAGGCCCCTTCGCAGGTTGAAGACCCTGGCCATGGTGACGGTCCTCTCGCCCAGCTCCATGAGTTCGTAGAGGCTCGTGCTCCAGCCGGTCGCCGCCTGCACCGTCTCGACGATCAAAGGCAGGCTCAGGGCCGAGTAGGGTGCAGCGGCGAAATTGCAGATGCCCAGCGAGTTGAAAAAGTTCCAGATCAGCTGGGTGTGGACGAAAAGCCGGATCTTGTCGGCGCCCAGGCCGTGAGGCCCGATGGGCTCGAAGATGGCCGCCGGCTGAGCGGCCTGGAGGATCGGTCCGGCATTCAGAAAGGTCGTCTCGTGGGGGGCTTCGATGTGGTCGGCACCGGTCGGTGAGGCCGCATAGCTCAGGGACAAAGACGGCTTGCCGCGGGGGTCGTGCATGGGCAGCTCCTGCCCCTTGACGTGCAGCGCGTAGGCCTCGGAACCCTTGCCGATCTTCACGGCCGCCCGTTTGACCCCTTCGGCCAGAAGGTCGCCCAATCCTTCGCGGAAAGCGATTCTGCGGATCATCTCCAGCATCGCATCGGTGTTTCCGAAGCGCAGGTCCAGGTCTCCGGCGTCCTTTGGGGAGAGGATTCCGTGTTCCGTGCACTCCATGGCAAAGGCGATGGCCGCGCCGGTGGAAATCGTGTCGAGGCCCCAGCGGTTGCACAGCTCGTTTCCCCGCGAGATGGCCCCCAGGTCATCGATCGCGCAGAGGGAGCCCAGGGAGGCCAGGGTTTCGTACTCCGGGCCCCCGTACTCCGGGCTGGCGGCATACTTCCCGTCCACCTTGACCGCGCGCTTGCAGCGCACTCCGCAGCTGTAGCAGCCCTTGGCCGCCTCCAGGATGGTGTCGCTCATGGTTTCGCCGGAGATCGCCGCAGCCTGCTCGAAACGGCCTTCGCGGAAGTTGCGGGTGGGAAGAATGCCCGCCTCGTTCAGGGGCCTGACGAACATGGGCGTGCCCAGCTTGCGGAGGCTCTTGGCCATGGGGGATTCGGAGATCAGGTGCACCACCTGCTGAGAGATCTCCCGGATCCGGTCCGGGTCGGCGGTCGGGAGTTTGCCGGTCCCGCGCACCGCGACCGCCCGCAGGTTCTTCGAACCCATGACCGCGCCCATGCCGGTTCTGCCGTTGGCGTGCTTCAGCTCGTTCAGCACGCAGGCATAGCGCACCCGGTTTTCGCCGGCCGGGCCGCACTGGGCCACCCGGATCCGCGGGTCGCCAAGCTCCTCCCGGATCAGGCGCTGGGCCTCCCCGGTGTCCTTGCCCCGCAGTTCGGATGCATCGCGGAGCTCGGCCTTCCCGTCCTTGATCCAGAGGTAGACCGGGGAGGGTGCCCGACCCTCGAAGATGATCCCGTCGAAGCCCGCCAGCTTGAGCTCAGGGCCCCAGAAGCCCCCGGCTTCGGCCTCCCCGAAGGCCCCGGTCAGGGGCGAGAGGGCCGCGACCGTGTAGCGGGTCAGGCCGGCGATGGGAAGCCCGGAGATCACGCTGGACATGAAGACCAGCTTGTTCTCGGGGTCGAAGGCATCGATACCCGGTTTCAGTTCGGTGAGCAGGAAGTAGAGAGAAAGCGCTGACCCGCCCATGTAGAGGCGGTAGATGCGTTCAGCGGGCGCTTCTTCCGTAATGGAGCCCTCCGACAGATTTACCCTCAGAATTCTTCCGTTATATCCTTTTGCCATACATTCCTCCAGAAGGGGACGTTGTTAACTAACTAAACTTTGTTGCCCTTTCGATGCTTTTGGCAATGGCCGGTGTGGTCACGCCGAGCAGCCGGGCTGCATCGGCCATTGGTAGCCCGAGTTTCCGGACGAGACGGTATGCGAGCGCTTGCCGCAAGGCGGAGACCGGTTTCCGTCGACTCCCTGACTGCAGCTCCGGCAGCGATAGCCCGGCTTGAATGCAGGCCGCATCAATCCACTCCCGGGCCCGCCCAAGACGACGATCCATCGGCAGCTGGCGTCTGATTCGCTCTTCCGCTTCGCTGAGTACTGCCTGCACGAAATGCCCTCCACCGAGGATGCGCTCATCAGAGAGCATCCCCTCAGCAACGCGCTGGGACTTGACTTGCGACCAGCCACCCGCCGACCGGATCAGACCCCCTCCGACCAGCTCGGGGCGCCGCCCCAGGGAGACTCCGCGAGTCACATATTCCCTATAGGCAGCTACCGCCTCCCGCTCCTTTCTCCCGAAAAAGGCGAGCACGTAGTTGCGATCCTGCCAATCGTAACTCCCCTCTCCCATGAGAACAGAGTGGCCGCACCACCGGTACCGCTGCAACTCGTCGAGATTCGTGATCAATCCGGCCCGCAAGGGGTTGAGGTGGATGTAGCGTACCAACTCCAAGAGATAGGCGTCCTCTTCGCAGACGATGGACTTGTAACGGTTCTGGAAGAGATGACCGTGGCGGCTGTGGCGCCGATTGTAGTCCATGGCGTAGCCCGTGAGCAGGCGCCGCATGAAGGCCGGCAACCCTTTTGGGCCGCTCCGCAGAAGGAGATGGGCGTGGTTGCCCATCAGCGCCCAGGCGTAGATCCCCGTGTCCGTCGCCGCAGCCCCCCGCCCGACGCGCCTCAAGAGTTTCTCCCTGTCCTCATCGTCATCCGCGATCGCGCGCTTCTCGATCCCCCGCACCATGACGTGATGAAGAGTCCCAGGGGCATCCAGTCGAGCCTGACGCGGCATAGGCGGTCTTCTTTCCCGAGTGTCCGGACCAAAGTTTACTTAGTCAACAACGTCCCCTATGACGCGGGCAGATCGGCCGGCAGTTACTGGATCATTACTGGATCACGTGCAGGAAGCGACTCCAGTGGGGCCAGGACCAGTAGATGATGAAGGCCTTACCCTTGACCCACTTCAGGGGCACGAAGCCCCAGAATCGGCTGTCGTAGCTGTGGTTGCGGTTGTCGCCCATGACGAAGAGGTGCCCTTCGGGAACCGTGACCGGGCCGAAACGGCCGGTTTCGAGCGAAGGGTGGCCCGGGTTCCCCGGCCCGGAATAAAAGCCGTAGCGGTCCTGATAAGGCTGGCCGTTGATGTGGATAGTTTTCCCGACCATTTCGATCTCATCGCCGGGCAGGCCGATGACGCGCTTGATAAAGTCCTTGCTGCGGTCCACCGGGTAGATGAAGACCACCACATCGTCGCGCCGGGGCTGGCTGATCGGGACCAGGGTCTTGTGGATGAAGGGGATCTTGATGCCGTAGAGGAACTTGTTGACCAGAATGTGGTCGCCGATCAGCAGGGTCGGCTCCATGGAGCCGGACGGGATTTTGAAAGCCTGGACCACGAAGGTGCGGATGAAAAGCGCCAGCAGAACGGCCACCAGCGCGGCCTCGGCATACTCCCTGAACGCGCTTTTCCGCTTGATCTTCTGCCTGACCATTTCCTCCGCCAAACGCCACCTCGCCAGCAAGTACGTGCAGGACTGTAATCCCAGGTCCAAAGTTTGTAAAGCACTTTCTCGGCGGGCTTCGCCACCCTCCCACAATATGTGGTGTTTGGATGGTCATATAAACACAATATATATATAAATTATGCAAAATTATTACAAATTATAAAAAATAGTTGACAAAAGGCAGGGATTTTGCACTAGTAATGACCGCGGACAGCGCCGGGACTCAGCAGAGGAGGAGAAATTGGGTGAGAATGCTTTGAGAGAAATCAGAGAGCGGCTTCTCGTGAGCAAGGCCGAGCTTGCCAGAAAGGCCGGCCTCTCGCCCCTGACTATCGACCGGGTGGAGCGCGGCGAGAACTGCCGGATGGAAACGAAGCGCAAGATCATCCTGGCGCTCGGATACGACCTTTCCGACAAGGAACGGATCTTCCCCGGGGACTGAGAGAAGCCGCGCAATGGCCGTTGCCCGCAAGAATCAGCTGCTGGGGCTGGACATCGGATCCCATGCGATCAAGCTGGCGGAGATCCACCACAGCAGGCGCGGAAGGATCCTCGTAAGCCTGGGCCTTATCGGCCTGCCGCCGGCCGCCATTGTGGAAGGGGTCATCCGGGAAATGGAGGTGGTCGCCAACGCCATCCGGACCCTGGCCAGGCAGTTGGCCGTCCGCAACCGCAAAGTGGCCTTCTCGGTATCCGGCTACCCGGTCCTGTTGAAACGGATCGAGATCAACGCGCAGGACGAAGTCGATCTGGAGGCGGTGATCAACGAGCGGGCCGAGCAGTACATCCCCTTTCCCCTCGAGGAGGTGAACCTGGATTTCGACATCGCGGCGCGTCACGAGCCCAGTCTGGACACCTCCGGACAGGCCTTCGGCGGCCATTTGGAAGTGATGCTCGCCGCGGCCCGCAAGAACGTGATCGAGGACTATGTCAGCGCGGTACATCAGGCCGGGCTGAGCGCCGCGGTGGTGGACGTGGATCTCCTGGCACTTCAGAATGCCTGTGAGACAGGCGCCGGCGGAACCGCCGGCTGCTATGCGCTGCTGCAGGTGGGGGCCGAGGAGCTGGGGATTTCGGTGATCCGCAACGGCGTGCCGCTCTTCAGCCGGGAATCATCCTTCGGCGGCAACCAGATCACCGAAGCGATCATGAAGCTCTTTGACCTAAGCTTCGAAAAGGCGGAGAAGATGAAGCTGGGCGGCCTGCGGCCGGAGCGCGACGAGGAGCGCCTGCAAGCCGTCTTCCGCGCCAGGGTGGGCGAATGGATCCGCGAGGTGAAACAGGCCCTGGACTTCGTGGCTGGGAACTATCCCCAGGAAATCATCGAGCGGATCCTGGTGAGCGGAGGATCGTCCCGGCTGCCGGGCTTCCGAGAACTCCTGGAAAAGGAGACCGGTATTCCGGCGAAGCCGCTCGATCCTTTTGCCGGCCTGCTGATCAGTGAAAAGCAGTTCGACCGCGCGTACCTGGACTACATGGCTCCCCAGGCCGCGGTGGCCGTGGGGCTGGCCATGCGGAGCCTGGGGGACAAATGATCCGCATCAACCTTCTCCCGTTCCGAGCCGCCAGAAGACGGGAGAACATCAAGCGGCAGGTGAGCATCTACGGGCTCTCGGTGATCTTCCTGCTCACCCTGATGGGCTATTTCTGGCTGGACGTGCGGGGCGTCGGCAACGCTCTGCGGGCCGAAAAGACCCGCCGGGAGGCGGATCTTGCCCCTTATGCCGACATCACGGCCCGGTTGAACGAAATCCGCGCCAAGATCGAGGAGACCCGGGCCAAGCTGGGGGTCATCCAGGCACTGGAGAAGGGCAAGACCGGGCCGGTTCAGCTGCTGGAGGAGATCTCGCTGGCGGTCCCCCGGGACCGCCTGTGGCTCCAGTCGCTGGAAGAGAAGAACGGGATCCTGACGCTCCGGGGCACAGCCATGGACCACGACACGGTGGCCCTCTTCATGGGCAATCTGGAGCGAGGGGCCTTTATCCGTTCGGTGGACCTGAACAGCACCCGTCTCAGAGAACTGGCGGAGTATCGCGTCAGCGTGAGCGATTTCGTGCTCAGCTGCAAGACCGGCGCCTTCCGGGAGGAGCCGCCGGAAACGCCCGCGAGCGGCAGGAAGAAGACGGGCGGCAAATAACCCAAAAAGGATCAAGCACATGGCGGTAACCGCCCTGTTGAAGCGGATCGAAGCCATCAGCCCGGGCCGCAGGATCGCCATATGGGCACTCACCCTGGGGATGATGGCCGGGGCCTTCCTGTGGCTTTACTATCTGCCGGCCCGGGAAGAGGTGGCCCGGCTGCGTGAGGAGGTGCGCTTCGCCGAGCAGCGCCTGCAGCAGGCGCGCATGCGGGCCGCCAACCTGGCCAAGTTCGAGGCCGAGGGGGGGGAGAGCGAGGCCCAGTTTCAGAAAGCCCTGAAGCTTCTGCCCAACCAGCGGGAGATTCCCGCTCTGCTCAAGAGCATCACCCAGCTCGGAAGCGACTCCGGCCTGGAGTTTCTCCTGTTCAGCCCCAAGGCCGAGAGAAATCAGGATTTCTACGCGGAGATACCGGTGGCGGTGGAGCTGAGCGGTGCCTACCATGACGTGGCCCGGTTCTTCGACCAGGTGGGCCGGATGGAGCGGATCGTCACCGTGCTTGATGTTTCCATGCGGCCGGTGGAGCCGCTCTCCACCAGGCTGATCACCCGTTGCGACCTGGTCACCTACCGGTTCAAGGAGCCTGGCGATGAAGCCGCCCAGGAGAGTAGGAAGTAGCGGGCCGGCAAGCGCCGGCCGGCGCGCGGCTGCCGCGGCCCTGGCCTGGCTGCTGGTGCTGACGGGCTCCGCGGCCCTGGCCCAGGAGAGCGGCGCCCCGGAGCCGCAGGCAGCTGCGGGCATCGATAAAACCGACCCCTTCAAGCCGTTCATCGTCAAGCAGAAAGCGGCCGAGGAGGAACGCGATAGCCGTCCCCGAACCTATCTGGAAACCCTCGACCTGGCCCAGCTGGACCTGATCGCCGTCGTGGCCGGGCCCGAAGGCCGGTGGGCGATGGTCAGGGACGCCAAGGGGGTGGGCTACGTCATCCGCGAGGGCACGCTGATCGGCACCCGGGACGGCGTCGTGCATCAGATCCGGGAGAGCGAAGTCGTGATCCGGGAAAAACACCGTGACTTTCGGGGGCAGCTCACTGTAGAAGAGGTGCTGAAATCGCTGCCCAAGCCCTGAGCCGGACAAGACGGGGAGGAGGAGGACGAAATTCGGAATCCATCGGTGCAACGGGGCGCCTGGGCAGGCAGCGTTACGATGGGTGCGGCAGTCGACTTAACTAATTGATATGAAATAATTTTTCTGGTCTAATGGGCCTTGCCGGCAGCCGCGCCGATGCGGTTGAAGGGCCCTGGCGCGGAAGTTGCATTGAGCTCCACCGGCGGGAGTCTGCGGAGATGCCGGGCTGCAGGCCGGGACAGCGCCCGGTTGCGGGAGGGGGGAAAAGCCATGTTGAGCGGGGCAGGCAGGGCCCGGGGGCAAAGCGGGGTGCTCTGGAAGGCGGCGGTGCTCGCTGCGGCCTGGCTGCTGGCCGGCTGCGTCGGCCAGTCCCGGATGGAGCGCGCCCGCCGACCCGGCTGCCGGCGCGGCCCTGATCGAGGACGTGGAGCTGAAAGCCCTCGAGGGCCTGCGGAGCGCCGCGGAAATCCGCACCAGCCGGCCGGCGCCCTATGCGGCCTTTCTGCTGGTGGAACCCCTGCGGCTGGTGGTGGACGTGGAGGCCCTGCCGGGAGACAGCCTGACGGTCGAGCGCAGGACGAACGACCCCTGCGTGGAGCGCATCGTGGTCGCCCCGCCCGAGCCCGACGGCAAGGCCTCCCGGCTGACGTTTCATCTGGCCCGCCGGGTGGTGTTCGAGGCGCAGAGTGAAGGGAACTCGGATCCGCCTGCTGCTCAGCGCCGATGAGCGACCGGTCCAGGCCGCCCCGCCTCCCCCGCCTCCCCCGGCCCCCGGGCCGGCGCCGGCCACGGGGACCGCCCCCGGAGCCGCCGCCGACTCGCGGATCTTCTTCACGCCCCGGCCGAGCGCCCTGCACCAGGTGCTGGGGGTCGATTTCGCGCCCCTGGACAAGGGCCAGACCCGGCTCAGGGTGACCATGGACCGCCTGGCGCCGTACCAGCTCCAACGCCAAGGGCCGAAGGTCGTCGCGCTGCGGCTGGAGAAGACCACCATCCCGGAACTGCTGCAGCGTCACCTGGACACCACCCATTTCGAGGGCGCCGTGGACCAGGTGAAGCCCGAGTACTCGGCAGAGGACAAACGGCTATCGCTGCACATCCGCCTGCGGGAGATGGTCCCCTTCCATCTGGACCAGGACGAAAAAAGCATCTTCATCGACTTTGAAACCTCCGCCGTCAGGCCCCCGGAGCTGACTCCGGTTCCGGTGCGGACAGCCGCCCCCGGGACCCCAGAGCTGCGGGCCAAGGCCGCTCCGGTCCCGCCCGTCTCCGACGGCAAGGCCGCCCCGCCGGAGCCGGCCGCCGGCCAGAGCGCGGCGGGTGCCGCCGCCACCGCAATCCCCGGACTGGCCAGGAAGAACTACAGCGGTAAGCCCATGTCCATGGATTTCGTGGATGCCGAGGTGACCAACATCCTGCGCCTGATCGGCGAGATGAGCAACCTCAACATCGTCTGGAGCCCCGAGGTCAAGGGCAAGGTCTCCATGCGCCTCAAGAGCGTGCCCTGGGATCAGGCGCTCGACCTGGTGCTAACCAACAACGACCTGGCCATGCGGCACCAGGGCAACGTGATCTGGGTGACCAGCCGCGCGCACCTGGTCCAGATCGAGGAAGAGGAGCGCCAGCGGCGCGAGGCGGCCGAAGCCGACAAGAAGAAGCGCCTGGAGGAGGCCCAGCAGGCCAAGGAGCTGGAGCCTCTGGCGACGGCCTACTTCCCGCTGGACTTTGCCAAGGCGCTGGAGATCAAGGACCATATCCTGCTGAGCGCCCGGGGCAAAATCAGCGTGGACGAGCGCACCAACACGATCATCATCAAGGACATCGCCTCCAACCTCGAGGAGGCCCGGCAGATCGTGGCGCGCTTCGACACCCCGGTGAAACAGATCCTGATCGAGGCCCGGATCGTGGACGCCTCCACCGATTTCAGCCGCGAGCTGGGGGTCAAGTGGAACTCCATCAGCCGCAAATGGCGCGACCGCACCGGCCAGGACTTCAGCCAGACCGACCCGACCCAGTTCGCGCGGCCCGGCGATCTGACCGCCGGCGGGAGCTTCAGCACGAATTCGCCCGGCGGCTGGGTCGGAAACGTGGGGCTCAACTTCGCCCGCCTGACCGATGGCGGGTTGGGGACGCTGGCCCTGGACGCCACCCTGGCGCTGGCCGAGGCCGAGGGCAAGGTGAAGATCATTTCGGCCCCCAAGGTGATCGCCAGCAACGGCGAGCAGGCCGTGATCAGCCGGGGCGACATCCTCTACAAGGACATCGTCACGGCCGAGCGGGTCGACACCCGCGAGATCGCCGCCACCCTGTCCCTGACCGTGACACCGAACGTGAGCTTCAACGACTACGTGACCATGGAGATCGAGGTCACCGACGACAAGGCGATCACGGAGAACCAGAAACTCGAGAAACGCATCAAGACCAAGCTGATGGTCAAGAGCGGCGAGACCCTGGTCATCGGCGGGATCTTCAAGGAGGACCAGGTGAGCGACGAGGAGGGGGTCCCCCTGCTCAAGAACGTGCCGCTGCTGGGCTGGCTGTTCAAGGCCCAGACCAAATCCAAGGAAAAATCCGAGCTTCTCATCTTCCTGACGCCGCGCGTCGTTGAAACCACCCCCCGCGGCACCTGAGCGCCATGCCCTGCCGGTCGCCGATTCCCAAGGCCCTCGGGATCCTGATGCTGGCCGGCTCGCTGCTGGCTGCGCCGGGCTGCGCCGGGCGGCAGGAAGCGGCCCGCAAGGCCGCCCGGGCGCACCAGGATCTCGGCCTGTCCTACCTGCGCCAGGGGGATTTCGAGCGGGCCGTGGAGCAGCTCTCAGAAGCGCTGCGGCTGGAGCCGGATAACGCCGATGCCGAGCACTCCCTGGCCCTGGCCTATCTGGAAGCCGGCTTCGACGCGGAGGCCCGCACCCATTTCGAGCGCGCCCTGGCGCTGCGGCCCGACTTTGCCGAGGCCATGAACAACCTGGGCACCGCCTACCTGCGCCAGGGGCATTGGGAAGCGGCCATCCCCTGGTTCCGCCAGGCGGCCGTCACGGCCGGGTACGACACGCCGCACTTCGCCCTCAACAACCTGGGCCTGGCCTATTTCCACCGGGGCGAACCGGCGGCCGCCGCGGAGCACTTCAAGGAGGCGCTGAAGGCGGCCCCGGCCTACGGGATCTGCCATTCGAACCTGGGGCTTGCCTACGAGGCGCTCAACCGACCCGAAGAAGCTGTTGACGCCTATTCAAAAGCTATCTATTATGTGCCGCAATACCCGAACGCCCATGTCCATCTGGGCCGCGTTCTTCTCCGGCTGGGCAGACGGGAGGAGGCCGCGAAGGCGCTGCGGATCGCTCTGGATCTGGATCCCGCGGGGCCGCTTTCCGGGGAAGCCAAGAGGCTGTTGGGCGAGTTGAACTAGAACGACCACTTGCAGGGAGGGCATCCGGCATGATGAAAACAGCCATTCGGTATGGTGCGTTCGGCGCTCTGGCAATCGCCATCCTGGCTTCCGCGCTGGCCTGCGGCGGCGGCGGCGGCGGGGATAAGGACACGGCCACCATCACCCTCACCTTGAGCCCGTCCACCGTAGTGGCTGACGGCTTCAGCTCGCTTTCCGTCACCGCCGCGATCACGGACAGCACCGGCCAGCCGGTACCCACGGGAACCAAGGTCACCTTCAGCACCACCCTGGGGAGCTTCAAGGGGGGCGCCAAGAGCCTCGGCATGGACACCCTGGACGCCACCGGCACGGTGATCGTCTCCCTGATCGCCAGCGCCAGCCCGGGCACGGCCGAGGTGACCTGCTCCTCCGCCGGGGTCACCCAGCGGGTGCTGGTCCAGTTCATCACCTCGGGCACGGCCTCCATCTCCCTGGCCGGCTCGCTGACCCGCATCCCGGCCGACGGGGTGAGCGCCGCCCTGATCGTGGCCCAGCTGCTGAACGGGGTGGGCGAACCGGTGCCGGCCGGCACCAGCGTCACCTTTGGCACCACCCTGGGCCTGTTTGCGAACAGCGACACCAAGATCACGGTGACCACCTCCGACGCCAGCGGCCTGATCTCGGTAACGCTGACCTCCTCCAAGCTGGAGGGGACGGCGCTCGTCACGGCGGAGTCCAACGGCGTGCTGGGACAGACCCTGGTTTCCTTCACCGCAACCGCCAAGATCGATCTGGTGGTGAACCCGGCCAGCGTCCCGGCCGACGGCGCCAGCTCGCTGGTCATCACCGCGACCCTGACGCTGGCCTCCGGCGAGGCGGTGCCCGCCGGCACCTCGGCTCTCTTCGCCACCGACCGCGGCAGCTTTCCCGGCGGCGGCGCCACGGTGACCCGCCAGACCCTGGACGACAGCGGCGTGATCAGCGTCTCGCTGCTGGCCGGCACGGTGTCGGGCAGCGTCCAGATCACATGCACCTCCCATGCCGTGAGCCAGAAGATCAACGCCCTGTTCACGCCGGTGGTCGTCGGCGGGCCGCCCTACGGCGAGCACATGGGATTCGCGCCGGAGTTCCTGAACATCGCCGGCCTGCGCTTCACCGGGCTGGAGGACAAGATCACCATGCGGGTCTCGGACCGCAACTTCAACGAGGTCCCGGACGGCACCATCATCGCCTATTCCACCGATTTCGGCCTGATCAAGTCCGGCGAGGAGGAGGTGCCGACCGCGGATTCCTCGGCCACCTCCACCCTGATCGCCACCGTGCCCAGACCCGGCGACGGCTTCGTGACCCCGCGGGCCTTCACCCAGGGCGGCTCGGACGCTCGGGTGCTGTCCATGGCCATCGACCCCAGCAACCCCGCCATCCTCTACATCGGCACCGACGGCGGCGGGGTGTTCAAGTCCGACAACGCCGGGGTCAAGTGGTACGAAAAGGGGGTCCCCGAGCGGGGTTTGACCAACGGCATCGTCTGGGACCTGAAGGTGGACCCGACCAACATCGCCATCATTTACGCCGCCACCGACGAAGGTCTGTTCCGCTCCATCGGCAGCGGCGATGCCTGGGAGAAGATCAGCATCGACAAGCGCGTGACCGGCGAGTCGCTGGGCATCCTGAATGTGACCGACGCCAACCTGGACGGCTACTCGGACCAGTTCTACACCCTGCGCTACGACAGCAACCTGATCCGCTCCAGGACCCAGGTGTACCTCAACGGCGTGGAAACCCTGCAGTACCGGTACTTTTCCGGCAACACCATCCGCTTCATCGTGAAGGACCTGCTGGGCCGGGCCGGGGAAACGGTGAGCATCGACTACCGCACCGCCACGGTCTTCCCGCCGCTCTTCCCGGTGCGCGCAGTGGCGCTGGGGCCTTCGGCCGGCAACCCGGCCATTGACCGGGTCATCTACGCCGGCACCCTGGGCAAGGGCATCTACAAGTCCGTTGACGGCGGGTTTTCCTGGGCGGCCAAGAACAACGGGCTGAGCGACCAGGACGTGCTCTCCCTGGCGGTGGACCCGGCCAACCCCGACACCCTGTACGCCGGCACCCTGGGCGGCGGGGTGTTCAAGAGCACGAACGCCGGCGAAATCTGGGCGCCTTCCGGACGCGGCCTGCCGGCCAGCGTGATCCACGACATCCGGATCGACCCCAACCGGACCACCCGGCTCTACGTGGGCACCAACGAAAACGGGGTCTACTGGAGCAGCGACGGCGGCGCCAGCTGGAATCCCCCGCTTGCCAATGTCACCAGCAAGCAGGTGCACAGGCTGGCCCTCGACACCTCGTTCACCCCGGCCCAGGTGATCTACGCGGCCACCGACGGCGACGGGACCGACCCCCTGGGCGGCATCTACGCCAGCACCGACGCGGGTCTGAACTGGACCCGCCGCGCGGCCCTGCCCGAGAACCACTGCCTGGCCCTGGGCATCGTACCGGTTGCCGGCGGGCTCAACGATACGCTCTATGCCGGCACCTGGGGCCGCAACGTGTTCAAGAGCACGGACGGCGGCGCTAGCTGGAGCGTTTCGAACGGTGCCCCGCCCGACGATCTCACCAACCGGCTCTTCGCCACCACCCGGGTGGTGTTCAGCGGCGACACGGGCATCCGGGTCGTCCAGGCCGAGACCGGCGGCCAGGGGGCCGGGGGCCTGGAGTACCTGAACGACACCGGCAGCCGGGGCGTGATCTACCACGACACGAGCGCCAACTTCCTCTACACGGTCCAGGACCGCAACGGCAACCCGCTGATCGGGGGCACCCAGATCGCCCTCACCGCCGACCAGGGAGCCCTGTCCGGTGAAACCGGCGAGACCCTGCCCGACAGCCTCCAGAACCGCAACTACACCGTGAGCTGGCAAAACTCGATCACCGAAGACGCCAACCAGGTGGCTTCGCTGACCATTGATGTGACCTCGGCCGGCACGGCCGCACTGCCGGGCAACGGCAACCTGGCGCTCACCGTCACCCGGACCCTGATCCGGCCGCTGGCCTTCAACCTCACGCCCGAGGCCCCGGACTTCGGCACCCCGCTCCAGGTCACTCCCCGGGGCGGGTCCGAGACCGTGGACAACACGGATGCCGCCAACGCCCGCGGCGGCTACACGGTCACCCACATCCGGCCCGACGGCACCAGCCAGACCGCCGCCCTGAGCTACGGCGAATCCGTCAGCCTGATCCCGGGGACGATCCCGGGCAAAGGCCTGGTGCGGGTCCGGGACGACGTCACCGGCCGCTCGGTGGAAAAGGAATACGAGATGGCCGAACCGGAGCCGGTCCCGTCGCCGACGCCGGTCCCGGCACCGACGATCAACTTTTATACCGCGACGCCAGACACGCTTATCGCGGGGCCGGCTTGTCCAGGCGGGCCGAATGACGTTACCTCCACCCTGTCCTGGAACGTGACTGGCGCCACCTCGATCACCATCGACCAGGGTGTGGGCACCGTTCCTGCGGTCGGCACTGCTGTGGTGGCTCCCTGTGTCACCACCACCTACTCCATGGTCGCCAGCAACGCGGGCGGGGATTCAGTGCGCCAGGTCACCGTGACCGTGGAGCCCTAGCCCCAACCCAACCGCCATCCGCCCGCCCCCGGCTGCCGGCCGGGGGCGGGCGGATGGCTTCAATCCCGCCCCCGGCCTCCGGCTGGCGCCCTCGGCCGGCACCAAGGGCGAGGCCTGCGGCATGATCCAGAGCGACGTGCCCGGATGCGGTCGGGCATGGCCGTGAGCCTCAAGCCGACCGAGCTCAAGGGCAGCTCGGCCAGATCGGGCATCCAGCGGTACCTGGCCACCACCCCGAGCGGACACGCTGATCCTGGGTGCTGCTATTCGTGATGCAGCACCTGCGGCGGCCAGCAGCACGTCCAGTACCAGGTCTGGCGAGTTCACCGCCGGACTTCAAGCGAGATCCGCAGGATCGCCTGGGGCGGGCTGGGGCGCCTGGACGGCGGATGTGCGGTCGGGCAGAGGAAGTGATGCTGGCCTTCCTGCTCGTCGGGCGAGTGAGATCTGGCTCTACGCCACCACCGCGCCGGATGCCCTGGTGCAGGGTCCAGATGCTCGTTCCCGTCAGCCTGAGCCTCGAAGTACACCTGCGACGGTCTACGGCTAGCGCCGACAGCGGGCGCGGGCAACCGCGTCCAGGCCGACGTGAACAGCATCTGGATCATCCAGCCCTGAGCGCAGGGCTCCCGCCCCGTTTCCGGCCAAGGAGAAATCAGACATGTCGGTTTTCAGGCGCTGCTTTGTGGTGGGCGCCGGCGCGGTGGGATCCGTGCTGGCCGCCGGCCTTCAACTTCAAGACAGGGCGGAAACGTACCTGGTGGGCCGCAGCGAGCACTGCCGCCGGCTGCGGGAGGCGCCGCTCGCGCTCGAGCGCGCCGGCGCGCCGGCGCTGGAGGTGCGGATCGAGGCCGTGAACCCGGAGGGGGTTCCCCCGCTGGGGCCGCGGCGACCTGGTGCTGCTGACCGGCAAGGTCCCTGATCTGCCCTCCACCCTGGCCTGGCTGAAACCGCGGGTCGGGGAAGCCACCGGCGTGATCGCCCTTCAGAACGGGTTCGGCTCCGAGGAGCTGATCGCCGCTGAGCTGGGCCGTGGGGTGGACCGCGGGCTGCTTTTTTTCGGCGCCCACAGCCCGGCACCCGGCCGGGTGCGCTTTGCCCCGGGCCGGATTCGCCTCCGGCCCTCGGCCGTGACCGCAGCCTTCTGCGAAGTGCATGGGGATTCCCTGCTGCGCTGCGAGCAGGCGGAGAACTTCCGGGATGTCGAGTGGTCCAAGCTGCTGATTAACTGCATCGCCAACCCGCTGGCCGGGATCCTCAAGATCGCCAACCGCCGGATCGCCGGCCCGGAGCTGGACCCGGCCAAGGCGGCGATCCTGGAGGAGGTGCGCCTGGTCGCCCGGGCCGAAGGCGTGCGCCTGGAAACGACCGTGGCGGAGTTGAACCGCTACCTGAGCACGGACAACGTCCCGTCCCTGCTCACCGACCTCGAGCGCGGCCGCCCGACCGAGATCGAGGTCCTCAACGGCGCAGTGGTCCGCCTGGGACGCCGCCACGGCATCCCCACCCCGGCCAACGCCCTGCTGGTCAGCCTGGTCCGGCATCTGGAGCGCGCGTCCGCGGGCTAGCGGCGGGAGACCCGCTCCAGCAGCAGGATCAGGGGCACCGAGGCCAGGCTGGCCAGGGTGAGGGCCATCCAGGAGGGCCGGTAGCTGCCGGTCAGATCGAAGACCCAGCCGGCCAGCGCCGGTCCGATGAAGCCGCCCAGCGTCATCACCGCCAGCACCAGGCCGTGGACCGTTCCGTAGCGTCTGCGGCCGAAATGCTCGCGGACAATGACTCCCCGCAGCACCTGGATGCCGCCGAAGCCGGGCCCGAAAAACGCCAGGAACAGAACCATGTGCCCCAGCGTCCGGCCGAAGGTGAACAACGCCATCCCGGCCGCCTGGAGCAGAAAGCAGAGAGCCACCACCCGCCGCGTGTCGGCCCGGTCGGCGGCCAGGCCGAAGAGAATCCGGCCCGGGATGCTCGCCAGGGGGATGAACATGGCCACCAGGGCGGCGGGGTTTTCCGCCAGACCCAGGTTACGCAGATACGGCATGACGTGCAGACTGACCGCGCTGACCACCATGAACTGGCTGGAAAACGCCGCCGACATGTACCAGAATTGCCGACTCGCGAAGCACCGGGCCGAGCCGGACTTCCGCCTTGTCGCCGGGCGTCTGCGCGGTCAGGAAAGAGATCCGGCGCCGCGTCGCCGTCGGGAAACCAGCCGTAGGCCTCGGGCCGGTGGCGCAGAAAAAGTGCCGCGGGGGTGATTACCGCCCAGGTCAGGACAGGCGAGCCAGACGAAGGCCGTGCGCCAGCCCCAGACCTGAATCAGCCAGACGATGAGACGGGATCAGCAGCCCGCCGGCGCCGTAGCCCACCACCGTCAGACCCATGGCCCGGCCCACGTTGCGCTTGAACCAGTTGGCCACCGCGTTGGTCGTCACGGCGGTGGCCAGTCCGCTCAGCCCGATGCAGAGCACGAATGAAGGCGGTGTAGAACAGGAAGAGATCCTGGACCCGGCTGAGGAGCAGGAACCCCAACCCGCAGCCGATGCCGCTCAGGAGCACCACCGGGCGGGGTCCGAAGCGGTCCGCGAGCAGGCCCAGCACCGGCGCCAGCAGCCCGATCTCCACGCTGCGCAGGGACCCGGCCAGGGAAACCGACAGATAGCTCCAGCCGAATTCTTCCACCAGGGGCCGGAAAAAGGCCGTGGTTCCGTAGAAGATGCCGCCGGCCCAGAACGAGATGACGGCCGAAGCCGCCACGATCCACCAGCCGAAAAAGACCTTGTTTTTTCTCATCGCCTCACGCCTGGGTGACCCGGAAGATTTCTTCCGGGGTGGTGAGGCCTTCGAGGACCTTCTGCAGGCCGTCCTCCGAGAGGCTGGCCATGCCCTGGGCACCGAGCCTGCTGCTGGATCCGCTTGGCATCCGCGGTGTGGGCGATGAGATCCCGCAGCCGGTCGTCCAGCACCATGAGTTCGAAGATGCCGGTGCGGCCCCGGTAGCCGGTCTGCAGGCAGGCAGCGCAGCCGCGCGGCCCGTAAAGGGTCCGGCCGGCCACTTTCTCGGCCGGCAGGCCCGGGTGCCCGGGAAAGGGGTCCTCCGCTCGGATGGGTTCCCGGCAATGCAGGCAGAGGGTCCGCACCAGCCGCTGGGCCAGGATGCCGACCACCGACGAGGTGACCAGATAGGGTTCGATGCCCATGTCGATCAGCCGGGTGACGGCGCTGGCCGCGTCGTTGGTGTGCAGGGTGGAGAAGACCAGGTGGCCGGTGAGGGCCGACTGGATGGCGATCTCGGCCGTCTCGCGGTCGCGGATCTCGCCCACCAGGATCACGTCCGGGTCCTGGCGCAGGATGGAGCGCAGGCCGCTTGCAAAGGTCAGGCCGATCTTCGGGTTGACCTGGATCTGCCCGATGCCGTCGATCTGGTACTCGATCGGGTCCTCGATGGTGATGATGTTGATCTCGGGCCGGTTGAGGGTGCCGAGGGCGGCGTACAGGGTGGTGGTCTTGCCGCTGCCGGTGGGGCCGGTGACCAGCACGATGCCGTGGGCCGGCGGATCAGGCGGTCGAAGTCGCCGAGCAGCCCTGGGCCCATGCCCAGGTCGGAAAGCTGCAGCAGGGCCTTGGACTTGTCCAGCAGCCGCAGCACCACCCGCTCGCCGAAGGCGGTGGGCAGGGTGGAGACGCGGATGTCGATGTTCCGGTCCCCCAGCCGGATCTCGATGCGCCCGTCCTGGGGCAGCCGCTTCTCGGCGATGTCCAGCCGGGCCATGATCTTGATCCGCGAGATGAGCCGCGACTGGATGTGCTGGGGCGGCGCCAGCAGGTCGTAGAGGATGCCGTCGACCCGGTAGCGGACCTTGAGCTGATTCTGCTGGGGCTCGATGTGGATGTCGCTGGCCCGGTCGCGGGCGGCCTGGGAAAGGATGAGGTTCACCAGCTTGATGACCGGGGCGTCGCTGGTCTCATCCAGCAGGTCGTCGGCCTGCTGGATTTCCGACAGCACCCGCTCGCCGTCCTCGGCCTGCATGTCCTGCATGACGCGCTCCGCCGTGTCGCGGGAGCGGTCGTAGGCGCGGTGGATGGCCGAGAGGATCTTGCGCTCCTCGCAGAGCACGACCTGCGCATGCTCGAGCTCGACCAGCCGGCGGAGATCGTCCAGCGGCTGAAAGAGCAGCGGGTCGTGAACGGCGATGCGCCCGCCGTCGGGACCCGGAAGCGGCACCAGCTTGTACCGCCGCAGGAACTGGATCGGCACCTTTTCGGTGAACCCGCTGCCGGGCTGCAGCGGCGGGAGGTCTGTCAATACCGGCAGGTCGAACTGAACCCCGAGGGCCGCCAGCAGGTCCTTTTCCTGGATCGCCTTTTCGGTCAGCAGGATCCCGCCGATCCGGCCGCCGCGCTGCCGCTGCAGCTCCAGTGCCCGGGCCAGCGCTTCGGCACCCAGCCCGCAGGTTTCCATCAGGATTTCGCCGATCCGCTTGAGGGGGGTGATCTGGCCGGGCGTTTCGTTCATGGCCTGCGGCGCTGGCCGGCGGGCTTTTCGTAAAGCTTGATCACGCCGTCGCGGAGCCTCTCCATCTGGCCCTTCTTGTCCTCGTATACGGCAGCGGCCTCCTGCTGGGTCTCGATGATGCGCGGGGTGAGGAAGATGAACAGGTTGGTTTTGGCTCGCGTGCGGGAAAGCGAGCGGAAAAGCCAGCCCAGGGCCGGGCACGCCGCCCAGGCAGGGGACCTCGTAGGTGCCCTGCTCCAGCGTATCGTCGATCAGGCCTCCGATCACGACCGTGTGGCCGTCCTTGACCACCACGGCCGTCTTGGCCAGGCGCTTGAGGGTGGTCGGCAGCCCCAGCTCGGACTCCTCCTTGACCAGCTGGGTGACTTCCTGGGTCAGCTTGAGAAACACGAAGCGTTCCTGATTGACCTGGGGGATTACGTTGAGCGTCACGCCCACGTCCTTGAACTCGTAGTTGCTGTAGTCGAGGCCGGCCGTCGAGGTTTCCTGGCGGGTGAGGAACGGGATGTTCTTGCCCACCTTGATCTCGGCCTCCTCGTTGTCGGTGGTGAGGATCTGGGGGGTGGACAGGATGTGGACGTCGGAGTCGCGCTGAAAGGCCTGCACCACGGCGCCGATGGTGGGGAAGAGAATCCCGCCGATGGTGATGCCCTCTCCCAGCACGCCCAGCGAGAAGCCGAGGGGCAGCCGGGCGCTGGAGGTGGTCAGGTCCACGGACGGGAAGCTGGAATCCGTCGGCCGTGAGCCGCCGAAGGCAGCCGCCTGGCGGCCCTCATGGCTGCCGACCCCCTCGATGGCCTGCCACTCCACCCCCAGGTTAAAGTCCCGGTTCAGGCTGACCTCCATGATGAGGGCCTCCAGGTACACCATGCGGCGGGCGATGTCCAGCTTGCGGATCACCTCCTCCAGCACCAGGTGATCCTCCTTCTCGGCGGTGATGACCAGGGAGTTGGTGGCCTTGTCCGCCACGATCTGGACCTCCCCGGAGAGCACCGGCGCCCGGGCGGCGCCGGGCGCCGGCTTGGCGGGCAGGGTCGAGAGCACCCGGGCCAGGTCCTCGGCCTTGGCGTGCTGCAGGTAGTGCACCCGGATGTTGCCGGCACCGCGCGGGAGTTCCTGGTCCAGCAGCTCGACCAGCTTCTTCACGCGCTCGGTGTCCATCTCGCTGGCCAGCAGGATCAGGGCGTTGGCCCGTTCGTCGGCCGCGAGGCGGAACACCGGCGCCGGCTCCCCCGGCTTGGCCGGGGCGGCGGGCTTCTGGAAGACCGTGGTCAGCGACCGGGCCACGCCGGCGGCGCCGGCGTGGCGCAGGGGGATCACCGAGATCTCCTCGCCCAGGCCCTCGACATCGATCTCGCGCACGATGGCCAGCAGGCGGCTGATGTTGGAAAGCACATCGGTCAGGATCAGGGTGTTGGTGGGGTCGTAGGCCACCAGCAGGCTGTCCTTGGAAATGAAGGGCGCGAGCAGGGCCTTGAGCTCGCCGGCACCGGCGAACTTCAGCGGGATGATCTGGGTGACCACCTTGTCCCCGGGGTCCTGGGTCTCCTTGAGCAGCGTTTCCACGCTCTTGGCCCGGGCGGCCATGGCCGGGACGATCTTGGTGATCCGTCCGGCCGGGACAGCGGCAAAGCCGTGCACCTCGAGCACGGACTCGAACACCCGGTAGGCTTCGTCCGGCGAGAGCCTGGCCGGGGAGACGATGGTCACCCTGCCCTTCACCGCGCTGTCCAGCACGAAGTTCCGGCCGGTCAGCTCGCTGATGAACTTGATGAAGAGCCGGATGTCCACGTCGTCGAAGTCGATGGTCACGCCCGAACCCGGCGGTCCATCTGCGGGCGCCACCGCCTCAGCGGCCGGCGCTCCCAGGGCGGCCGGCCTGGTTTCCGCGGGCGCCGGGGTTTCCATCGGCTGCGGCGCGGGTGTTGGGGTGACCTGGGGCCGGGTGGCCGCGCTGGGGGTCACGCCTTCCTCTCCCACGATCCTGGCAGCCGGCGCCGGATCGGCGAGCAGCGCGAGGAACAGGGCGGCGCAGCAGAGCGCTTTCTTGGTAATTCGGGATCTCACGTAAGCCCTTTCCGTCCGGCCTTATTCCGGTCCCCGCGCCGGAGATCCGGTGCCTGGGCTCTTTTCCGGCCGGGGAACCCGAACCCGGGCAAGCCGCGCAGACGCTCAAGGTCGGGGTCCTTCCGCGACCATTCGATCACCGCCGGCTCGAGCTCGGCGGCGCGCTGCAGAAAGGCCAGGCCGCGGGCCAGTTCGCCCTGCAGGGCATGGAGGCACGCCAGGTTGTAGTAGGGATCCGCCGCCCGGGGGTTCAGCCGGACGGCGCTCTGAAAGCGTCCCGCAGCCGCGGCGAAATCCCCGGCCCGCAGGTGCAGCACGCCCAGATTGTTGAGCGCGGCCGCGTGGCCGGGATCCGCGGCCAAGGCAGCCTCGTATCCCTGCCGGGCTTCAGCGAACCTTCCATCGCGGTGAGATTGCCGCGCGCGCTGATACAAGGCTTCCGCTTCAAGGCCTGCAACGGGGCGCGGAATGGATTCTCGGATCGCAGCCGGGGCCGATTTCTCAGCCACCGGCGATGATGCCCGTAACCCCCGCAGATCAAACCATGAACGCAAGCCAAAAGCAAGCCCGGCCAGCAGGAGGAGGACGGCGATCACCGCAAGGGCTCTGCGCCCGGAACGCAGCGGCCGGCCGGTTCCGGCCTTTCCGCCGCCGGCCGGCCGGCCGGCTTCAGCGTCCTTTTCGTGTTGAGCTCTGCGGAGGGCCTGGTGAATGAAACTCATATCCGTCTTCCATCTGGTAGAGCAGGGCCCGGGTGCGCGGGCCGAGGATGCCGTCGGCCTTCAGGCCGAAATCGCGCTGGAAATGCGCCACTTCCTGAAAGGTGTCCTCATCGAAAACGCCGCTCGGCTCCACCAGGTAGCCGGCGGCCCGCAGGACCCGCTGGGCCTCCAGGATCCCGGGGCCCTGCATGCCCCTGACCAGGTGCGGCGTTCCTTCCGGGAAGGGATAGAGCCAGGATACCTCCCCGCCCCAGCGCTGCCGGAGCTCGTCGCGGCTGAGCGGGTGTTCCCGGCCGGCGGCATCCAGCGCCACGAAGCGCTCCACCGTCGTCCTGCGGACCACCAGAAAGCGCGGCCGGGCCGGCGTTCCCGGGGAAGGTGCGGCCAGCCGGACCCGGAAAGGCCGCTTGAGCAGCCCGAGGAATTGAGGCTCGAACTGAAAGGTGACCAGCCCCAGCGGGTCCCGGCCGCGGCCGTCCAGCCCGCTGGAAAGGGAGAGGGGCTGCAGCTCGAAGAGTGCCGCAACGCTGGCCGCGGCCTCCAGGGCGGGCAGGCCGTCGGGGGGCAGGCCGTGATCCGTTCCGTTGGCGGGCTCCGGCCCGCGCAGGATGGAAAGGATCCGTTCGAGGGGCTGAGGCGGCAGGCGCTCCAGCGCGAGCAGTATGCCGGCCGCCAGCGCCGCCAGCAGCACGCCGGCCGTCAGGGCGCGGGCGATCCCGCGGAACCTGGGGGCGCGCGAACCCGGCCGGCTCAGCTCGGCACTCGCGGCCCGCACGAGGCGCCCGCTCACCCGGTCTTTTCCGCGGGCAAAGGCCGCCAGCAGCGCGCGGTCGCAGAGCGCGTTGATCCGGCGCGGGATGCCCTCCGAGCACCGGGCCACACGGCGCAGCGCGGCCGCCGAAAAGATCTTTCGGCCGTCCGCGCCGCCGGCCACGGCGAGGCGGTGCTCGATGTATTGGCGGGCGTCCCGGGGAGTCAGGGGCTTGAGTTCGCAGCGTACGGTGATGCGTTCGTCCAGCTGCTTCAGGGCCGGGGCGGAAAGCAGGGCTTGCAGTTCCGGCTGACCGACCAGGACGATCTGGAGCAGTTTTTCCTGCTCGGTCTCCAGGTTGGAGAGCATCCGCACCTGCTCCAGGGTCTCAGGCGAAAGGTGCTGGGCCTCGTCGATGATCAGCACCGCGTTGCCGCCGCCCCGGAAGACCTGGAGCAGGAACAGGTTCAGGGCGTCCAGGTGGTCCTTTTTCGGACCCGGGGGCGGCTCCGCAGCGGGGATGCCGAACTCCTGGCGGACGGTCTCGAGCAGCTCCCGGTCGGAGAGGAAAGGGTTGAATATCAGGGCGCTGCGCGTGTTCTCGTCCAGGTGTCCCAGCAGGGTGCGGCAGAGGGTGGTCTTGCCCGTGCCGATGCCGCCGGTGACCGCCACGAAGCCCTTCCGCTCCCGGATGCCGTAAAGCAGGTGCTCGAGGGCCTCCTCGTGGGTGGGGCTCAGGAACAGAAACCGCGGGTCGGGAGTCAGACTGAAGGGGTTTTCTCTGAGGCCGAAGAATTCAGTGTACATGGCGTCTCCCGGGAAACGGAAGATCCGAAGTGAAACGGAAGCCGGCCCGCCGCTGCTTGCGGTAAAGCCGGCAACATACGGCTGCGGCATGGTTTGCAATCTCTGTCAGGGGCATCGGAGCATGTTTGAATCTCTGCCGCAAAGGGATTTCAACGACTTATCTTGTCGGATTCCGCTCATTCCGTTCGGATCCCTCAGTTCGTGTGAAGAGGAGCCGTAAGCGTTCGGCTGACGCCCCGGCGGGAAACCTGAAGCGACACCGGGGATCCGGGGCGGAGCCCCCGTTGGAGCGCCAGCAGATCGTCGGCGGTGGCCAGGGTCCGGCCGTTGACCTGCTGGATCACGTCCCCGTCCCGGAGCCCGAGCTGCAGGAAGACCGAATTCGGTTTGATCCACAGGACCCTGAAACCGTCCTCCCGGCCGTCGCTGAGGTGGGGGCGCAGGCGCAGTTCGCCGAGCAGCGCGGTGAGATCGCCGGCCGGGGCGCCGGCCAGGTCGGGGGCCGGAGCGACGCCGGCCGGCTGAGCCGGCCGGGAAACCGGTCCCGGGCCGGTTTCGGATGCCGCCGGCTTTCGGACGGCCAGCACCTCGTCCCGGTCCTCGATGCGCAGGAGCACTTCTCCGCGCAGGATGGATTTGACCGTTGCCTGCTGGATCGGATCGCCCACCCGGACGAGCCGCTGCTGTTTGCGGTCGGTTTCCTCGATCACGGCGAAGGACTGACCGGCCGGGCCGGTGACCGTTCCCAGCAGGGCGAGGTTGAGGCCGGTGGGTTTGAGTCCTGCCGGCTCGCTGCGGTTTCCGCCGCCCGTTTCCCGGGCCCGGAAGAGATCCCGCTCGATGATGGGCCGGAGATCGCTCGCGCCTGCGGGGTCCGGACGCGCTCCGGGGCTTTGGGAGACGGCTGGAGCGACGGCCTCGGCGTGCCACAGCTCGTGCTGCAGGACCCGGTAGAAAATATCCACCGCCAGGTAGGCTGCCGCCGAAACGGCGAGCAGGGTGAAGAACAGAGAAAAGGTCTTGTTCGCACGCATCGGCTCAGAGCACCTTGAAAACCGGATCGGACAAAGAGCCCTGGATCAGAACCACCAGCCGTCCCTTGCGGAGCATGGAGCGCAGGAGCTCGACCCCGGCCACACTCCCGGCCCGGGAGGCCAGCAGGGCGGGGTAGGGCACGAGCTCGCCGCGAAGCTCCAGGCGGCTCCGGCCGATAGCGGGCTCCAGCAGCAGCGTGCCGGACAGCTCACCCTCGAACGCCTTACCCAGGATGCGGCAGCCTTCCAGGCGCAGCTGCCGGTTTTCAAGGGTAAGCCGGAGCAGGATTTCCCGGAACTCCAGCGATTCGAGCCCGAAAACCAGGGGCGGCAGCGCCAGCCGGCCTTCTCCGATGCGCAGTTCCGCGGTGCCGCGGCCCAGGCTCAGCTGCCCCAGGCTGCCCTGGTAGTCCAGCGACCCCCGCGCCGCGCCGCCCGAGACGGCGGGCAGGAGATCCGCCAGCAGGGCGCCGGCCCCGACCCGCAGCCCCTCGATCTCCGCCCTCAGGGAAAAGGGCCCGCCGAAGCGCCCTCCGGCGAAGCGCGTCTCGCCCCGGATTTCGCCGCCGTAGGCCCGGGTCACATGAGTGCAGGCCCGCTCTCCGAACAGCAGCGGGAGGAGCTGCGGCCGGATTACGGTCTCCTCGGCCAGAAAGACCGGCGCGCCGGCCTGGGAGCCGGGTTCTCCGAGCGCCGCCCCCCGCAGCCTGAGTCCCGGCGGAAACGCCAGCTGCAGCTCCCGGATGGTGAGCGACAGCCCGTAGAGGCCCGCGCCGGCCCTCCGCTCCAGCTGGCCCTTCAGGGCCTCGGCGGGGAAGCGAAGGTAGAGCAGGGCGGCGGTTACCAGCAGGCCGTAGGCCAGGCAGGCCAGAAAATACTTCTTCCTCAGTCGTACCGTTTCCACCGTTTCCTGGAGGTTCCTCCGGCGCTACTGATAGGTCGTCACCTGCAGCACGGCTTCCAGGCGCCCCGGCTCGCCCGTGTTGCGGCGAATGGTGACCCGTTTTAGGCGGATGGCCTGCGCGGGTTTCTCGATCCGCTGCAGGTAGTCCACCAGCTTCTCCAGCCCGATGCCCTCCAGCTTCATCTCGACCAGGGATTCCCGGTACGGCCCGGCGGTCGCCGAATCGAAAGGCTTGAGCGATTTCACGTGCTCTTTCACCCCGGCCCGGCCGGCTTCCTGCTCCAGCAGCGAGAACAGGCTGAAGTTCCCTGGCCGCGCAGCGAGCACCGCCTGCAGGTCCCGGGCATGGCGGCGCAGAGCCTCGTACTCGCCCGCCAGGCTCCGGATCTCCTCCAGCGCCGCCTCCCGGACGAGCGCCAGGCGCTGCAGTTGCTTCCGGGTCTCCAGCAGGGGGAAGGCTCCCAGCTGGAGGAGGAAGAACAGGGCCAGCAGGGAGGCCGCCAGGATCACGGCCCGCTTTTCCCGGATGGAAAGCCGCATCATTCGCCACCCCGCCGCTCGAGGCTGAGTTCGAACTGGACGTGGCGGCCCTCACGGTCCAGCTGGGCGGAATGGATCGTGACCCGGCTGAAGAGGCTGGAACGTTCGAGAGCCCCCTGGAGCCCGTCCACGGTGTTGTAGGTGTCCGTCTCGCCGCTCAGGCGGACCCTTTGGCTGTCCACCACCATCCGGGTGAGCAGCACGTCCAGCGAGGGGGGAACTCGGAGCGAGATCTCCCGGAGAAGCTCGACGGTGGTGCCGCCCGTTACGCTTTCGGGGAGCAGGATGGAGCCGCGGGCCTCGCGGAGCCGGATGCGGGCCTGCTGCAGCGGGTCGACGATCCGGGTGACCTCCGGAAAGGCCCGCCGGAATTCCTCCCGGATTTCGCGGTCCAGGCGGGCGGCGCGGCTTTCCAGGAAGCGGGCCTCCACCAGCAGGTCCGCCGCCAGCAGGGCGCCGATCAGCCCGGCGAACACGGCGGCCCGCTGCAGCTGACGCCGCAAGCCGCTCCGGCGGCGCTGCGGCTCGAATTCCCCTCTGCGGAAGTCGAGGCCGGCGCTGCTACCCTGGCTTTGCAGGGCCAGCGCCAGGGCCCCGTTCATCAGGGGTGCGCTCCAGCCGGGGCGCGCCCCTGGGGCCAGGCGCAGCCGCTCGACCGCGGCGGCATCCACAACCGTGACCGGCAGGCCGAGACAACCGGCCAGGGCGCGCTGGGTTTCGGGAAGAAGCGCCGCCGGCCCGCTGAGGAAGATCTGCCGCGGTTGGGAGTGCTCGCCGGACTGCCAGGCCAGGGCGTGCAGGGTCCGGCGGATGGGGCCGGCGAGGCTGTCGGGAGCCGGGTCTTCAGCGAGCCCCAGGGAGCGGGCCAGCACGATCCGGCGGTCGAGAAAGAGGAGCATCCGGCAGGCGCGTTCCCCCAGCTCCAGCAGGAGGCCGTCCGCCGGGGTATCCTTCCTGCGTATCAGCCAGCCGGCGAGCGCTGCGCCGCCCACCTGGACCGATTCGGGATCCAGGCCGTGGGTCGCGAGCCAATCGAGGAGCTGGCGCAGTCGGGGCTTTTCGAGGGCGGCCGCCAGGACCTCGCTGTGGTCTTTGCTGCGCCGGCAGGTGAAATCCACCACGAGCTCGTCGATGGGGACCGGAACCAGGGGTTCCATCTGGAACGGCAGCGTCTGCCGGAGTTTCCGCGGGTCGCTGAAGGGGAGCCGGAGGTTGCGGAAAAACACCTGAGCCGGAGGGACAGCCACGGCGCAGGTCTCCGCCCGGAGATCCGCCGAGCGGAGCAGTTGCTCCAACCCCTCGCCGGCGGATCGCCCGCCGTCCAGGGAAACCCGGCCGCAGGCGGTGATCTCGCGGCCCCCGATTCCGCCGCGGACCACCACGGCGGTGATCGCCTCCTCGCCGATTTCCAGGCCGAGCGTGCTGCCGGGCATGGTCATTCCACCTTCCAGGACAGGAGTTCCAGCCGGTCGGGCCGCTCACGCCTGACCACGGCGGTCACGCGCCGGCTCAGGGGGCCGCGGCTTGCGTGGGATCTTATCTCAAAATGCGTGCTTTGGGTAGTCAGGAGAGCGGGCGCCAGGTTCAGGTGCTCCAGCCCCGGCACCCGGCGGTACCAGGCGGGGTCCGAGAGATCGTTATCCGGGTGGCGGCGGAAAGCGAGCAGGTCGGAGAGCCGCTCCTCGGTCAGCGACTCCGACAAAGCCTGCAGTACGGCCGGTTCGGCCAGGTTCAGATTAATGCGGCCATCGCCGTGGATCGAGAGCAGTTCGGCCAGTCCCGGCCGGCCCTCGTCGCCCTGGAGCAGCTCAGGGCGGAAGCCCTTGACGAGCAGGAGTTCCTCGATCGATACCAGCGGGCCGTTGCGGCAGGTCCGGGGGGGGTCGAGCGTCCGGTAGAAGGCGGACTCGGCGCCGGCGCCGGTCACCGCGTCGTCGGGGTCGATCCAGTCCTTGAGGGCATCCAGCAAGGCCTCGACTGCCGAAGAGTCGAGGTCGGGGAAGGCGGAGGCGAGCAAGCGCCGCAGCAGCGCCAACTGTTGCGGGTCGGGCTGACCGGCCGAATCCACCAGTCGGTTCAGCTGGACCCGGGCGGAAAGATCAAAGATGTCCAGCCTCAGGTCCTGGGCCTCGTATAGGCGGGCGGCGTCGGCGGCCAGTCTCGAGGGGTCCGCCCAGGGCTCCAGCAGGGTGTCGCTCGAAGTCGCGGCGGCGTCGGCGGAGAGCCGGGCCATGGCGTAGCGGACTCCGGAGCGTGCCACGGCCAGGAGCTGGACCCGGTCCCTGAAGGCGGCTGCGGCGCCCACCTCGGCCCGCATCTGTCGCTGGAACTGCAGCGTCAGAACCACCATCAGGCTCACCATCAGCACCGTAAGGATCAGGGCAAAACCCCGTTCATCTTGCAGTCGCGGCGTCATGTACGGTAACCGGCAGGGCCACCCGGGTCTCATACCGATAAGGGTTTTCGGGGCGGTTGGGATCAGCGAGCTCGAGCTGGATGGAAACCAGGGCGGGCGGCCGGTTGCCGAAGGCCGGATCGCGGAGATCCCAGCGCCCGGACGGGTTACCCCATGGGTCATGATAGGCAAAGGTCAAGGACTCCACCCGGTCGCACAGCACCCATCCTTCTTCGGACTCCGGCCCCAGTTCCGGACTCTGGGACCGCAGCAGGCGCCAGCCGCTCTCCCCCGGCTGCACCTCGTAACGGATGCGGCTGACCCCCGGAGGTTCCTGCTCGAGCCCCAGCTGGGCCCGGGACAAAAACCGTAGCCCATCCGCCCGGCGCCCGTCCACCAGGCGCTCTTCGCCCAGAAACAGGCTCTCCCCGGCTTCCGTCTCCCAGGGCCGCAGATGGGCGGGCGGCAGGTAGAGGGACTCCAGGTCCTCGCACAGGCGCTCGAGGGCCGCCCGCGCCATGGCGTTCAGCTCGGCGCGCAGGCCCCCTTCGGCGAGGACCCGCTGCGTGCCGGCATGGGCCGCCATCAGGCTGACCACCACAGCCGTCAGGATCGCCAGCGCGATCAGAATCTCGACCAGGGTGAAGCCCGGCCGCTTCGGAAACGCCGTCATGTCCTGGCTTTGCCTCGGCGATGCTCTTGCGCAAACAAACAAGTGCCGTCCCGGCGGGACTGCGGGGGCCGCTTTCAGCGCTCCGCGGAGAAGCGTTGCCCGGTTCGGTTTTCGATAGGCTGCGGCCCGCGAACCGGCAGCCAGGGTTTTCGCGTTACGGGTTCAAGAGGCGGTAGAGCCGCAGCCGGTAGCGGAACCCGGGGTCTTCGCGCCGGAGCACGGTGAGGTCGACCGGCTGCAGCCGGTCGTTGACCTCCGGGTCCAGGCCGGGGGTCCGGCCGCCGAGGTTCAGTTCCCAGGCGTAGCCCGGAAACGCGTCCCCGAACTCGCCGGTCCCGGCGATCAGCGCGCCGGCCGCAGCGGCGTCCACCTCAGCCATCTTGGCCTGTGCCAGCAGGGCGGCCGTGCTGAGGAAGCCGGCCTCGCGGGCCAGGGAAAGGCCCTGGGATTGCGAGCGCAGCACCGCGCTGACGGCGATGGCGATGATCGCCATGGCCAGCAGCACTTCCAGCAGGGTGAACCCTCCGAAAGAGGCTCCGCGCGGCGGGCGGCGTTTCGGGCGGTCTTTCATGAGCCGGCCGACCCGCCAGGCTGCTCAAAGGCCTGCAGGCGGTTGAGAAAGGGGCTCAGAATCAGGTGGAATACCCTCCCGTCTTCGGAAGCCAGCCGCAGGGTGACGGGCCGGGTATACCCCCGCCGGGTGAAGGCAACCCGGATCCGGGTGCCGGGAGCCGTCCGGGTCCCTTCGGCCTCCAGGATCCGCACCTCCGAGGGTACCCGCCAGGCTCCGGCCGGGGCCGGCGCGCGCTCCGGATCTCCCTGGATCGAGGTTTCTGCCCAGCAGCGTCCGGTGCCGGGCTCGAGCACCAGGACCTGGTCGCGCTGCTCCTCGACAGCACGGTCTCGCAGCTCGGTGATGATGCCTGTCAGCTGGCGGACGCTTGCCCGGAGCGGATCCGAAAGCAGCGCCGGTCTCAGCCGGGGAAGCGCCAGACCGGCGGTGAGGCCCACCAGCATCATCACCACCGCCAGCTCGACCAGGGTGAAGCCCCGCCGTTCAGTTTTTGGATTGCGCTGTCGCGGCAGTTCAGTCATCGAGCGTGGCTCCTGAACGGCTAACCTCCCATCGAAATCCGAAGCACCAAATCCTAAACCCGAAACAATATCAAAATTCAAATGTCAAAAACCCAAACAAGAGGGGCGTGACCAGTATCTTGAGTTTTGGTCATTTGGATTTCGGTCATTCGAATTTGTTTCGAGTTTCGATATTGGGATTTTGGATTTCCGAGTCTGTAAGACGCGGCGTTATTCCGGTTCCCAGGCCTTGACATCCTGGTTCCGGCCCTCTCCCCCGGGCTGGCCATCGGCCCCGTGGGAGAGCAGGTCGTATTCACCGTGCAGTCCCGGCGAAAGATAGATATAAGCGTTGCCCCAGGGGTCTTTGGGCAGCTGGCCCTTTTCCAAATACCCGCCCTCCCGCCAGGCGCGCGGCAGCTCGCCCGTGGCGGGTGGCGTTACCAGGGCTTCCAGACCCTGTTCGGTGGAGGGGTAAACGCCGTTGTCCAGCTGGTAGAGCCGCAGCGCAGTCTCCAGGCTCTCCAGCTGAATCCGGGCTTTCATGCGCCGGGCCTCTTCGGGGCGGCCCATGATGCGGGGGACCACCAGGCCGGCCAGTATGCCCAGGATGACGATCACCACCATGAGTTCGATCAGGGTGAAACCCGGTTGCCAACCGCGCTTAAGGCCCATGTCCGGCTCCTCAGACCGGGTAACCCCTTATCCGGGATTCCGGTTTCGCTCAAGGCAATCAACCGCTGGACCGGCTGACGCTCCGGTTCTGTTTCCAATTCCGTGCATTCGGGACTCGGATCCGTTTCGGATTTCTTCCGTCGCGCTCCGATAGATGCCCAGCCTTGTGACCGCTTCTACCGGATGAACTGGTTCATCTCGAAAAGCGGCAGCAGTATGGCGACCACGATGAATCCGACCGCTGCTCCCATGGCCAGGATCATCACCGGTTCGAGCAGCGCGGTCAGGGTCATGAGCCGCGACTCGGCTTCCTGCTCCTGCAGGTCGGCAAAGCGCTCGAGCAGCGTTGCCAGTTGGCCGCTGCGCTCGCCGACGGCAATCATCTGTCCGGCCAGGGGCGGAAACCAGCGGCTCTGCCCCAGCGCGGCCGCCAGGCTGTTGCCGGCTTCCACCTCCACCACCGCCCGCTCGATGACTTCTGCCATCGGGACATGGTCGAGCACGCTGCGGCCGATGTCGAGGGCCGGCAGAAGCGCGACCCCGCTGTGCAGCAGGCTGGCCAGGGTGCTGCCGAAGCGTGCCAGGGCCATCCGCCGGGTGATGGGGCCGGCCAGCGGCAGCCGCAACCGGAGTTCGTCCAGGAGCTTTTTCCCCCGCGCGGTCCGGGCTGCCCGGCGCAGCGGCAGAGCGGCGGCAGCGAGCGCGGCGGGCAGGACCCACCAGAACGCCGTGAACAGGGCGCTCAGCCGGAGGAGCAGCCGGGTCGGCCAGGGCAGGGCCTGGCGCATCTCCTCGAAGATCTCGACGATGCCTGGCACGATGAAGGTCAGCAGCACGAAAAGCACCAGGACCCCCACCCCGAACATGAAAACCGGATAGGCCAGCGCCGCCTTCAGGCGGCCGCGCAGGGCGTTGCGGCGTTCAGCGAGATGCGCCAGCCGGCCCAGGACGCGGTCCAGAGCGCCGGTCGCCTCGCCGGCCCGGACCATGTTGACGTAGACCGGGGAGAAAACCCGCGGGTGCTCGGCAAGGGAGACGGCCAGGCTCTGGCCCGCGTTAACCGAGTCCTTCACCTGGGCCAGGGTCCTCTTCAGCAGCGGGTGGAAGGACTGGGACACCAGGGCATCCAGGGCCGTCACCAGCGGCATCCCGGCTTCCAGCAGGACGGCGAGCTGCCGCGTGGCGGCGGCCAGCTCCGCCGGGGATACCCGGGCCAGCAGCCGGCCGAGCGGGGCGGTGCGCCGGGGTTCGCGCCGGGCGGCCTCGTTCAGTGCCACCGGGAACACGCCCGAGCCTCTCAGCTTCTGCCGCGCCGTCAGCGGGCTGTCGGCATCGATGATTCCGCGCAGCTGCTTTCCCGAGGCTTCAAGGGCGACATACTCGTAGACGGGCATGGCGATACACCGGGTGAGCCGCACGGCAGAGGCTCCCGCGCGGCGCGGGCCTCCTCCCCCAGCCGCCGGGGGTCATTCGTTGTTTCCGCCCAGGGCCCGCTTTGCGATGCTGGCGATTTCCAGCAGGCCCACAACGTGATGCCGGGCCTCCAGCTGCGGGTTGCGGCAGGCGATGAAAGGCACGCCCGCCGCCCGGGCCGTCTGCGCGTCGAGTTCCGAGTCTCCCACGTAAAAGGCCCGGCCCGGCGGGAGCGCAAAGAAATCCAGAATCTTGTGCAGGCCCTCGGGATCGGGCTTGGGGCGCGTCACGTCCAGGCAGGACACCACGATGTCGAAAAACCCCTCCAGCCCATGCCGCTGCAGCACGGTGCCGATGGTGTTGCTGCGGTTGGTGGCCACCGCCAGGCCGAAATGGGGCCGGAGCTGCCGCAGCAGAGGCAGGAGTTCCGGGTCCAGGACCATGCTCTGGATGAAGGGGGTGTAGTCGAGCTGCAGCCGGTAGCGCTGGGCCGCGCCGGCATGCGGCGAACCGCGGAAGATGTAGTCCACCGAGTCGGCCGCGGTGTGCATGTGCACGAACAACTCCTGGTGCGCGGTCATGGGCGGGAGCTGAAAGTGGGCGAGCAGGTGGTTGTAGAAATGGGTGTTGGCCTGTTGCGAGTCGAACATCACTCCGTCACAGTCGAAAATGACCGCCGAACGCCTGTCGGGCATGGGAACCACTCCGGATGCGCGTGCTGGCTGAAAAAGGTGGATGGGCATCTAATCTAGAGAAGAAGAACCCGGGTGTCAATACAGGGGTCCGGCCGGCAAGTGCCGGTCAGTTGAAGTCCGTGGGCAGCTCGATGAGCGCGCCGCCCGGCCCGCTGATCAAGCGGGCCTTCCTCAGCACCTCGAAGAACAGGGCTGCCCTGAAGCGTGCAAGCGGCTTCAGGCCGTCATCGGTGGCGGCGCAGAGCCGTTTTTCGATCAGCAGTTTCTCAAGGATCCGGGCCCCGAGCCCGGCGCGCTTCCCCAGGCCCGCGGCCGAAACCAGGGCGTCTTTCAGGGACACGGCCGGCGCTCCCAGGGGAAGACCCTTCAAGAAATTGACGATTCTGGCCGTCATGAAGAGCGTGTAGAGGTCCTCACGGGTGAAGTCGGAGGCTTCGATCGCCATGGCGGTGGACCGCGCCCGGAACAAGTCGGTCCCGTCCGGGGCGGGGAACTCCGAAGCCATCGGGCATCCGGGCGTCAGGTAGAAGATCGAGGCGCCTATGAGCACCGGCTGGGCCGCCGTGAGGGCCAGGGTGGAGGTCATGTCGGCCAGGGTTTCGTGCGGAAGCCCCAGGATCTGGTAGGCGACCGTTCGAAAGCCCAGGCCGCAGGCCGCGTTTACGGTCCGCAGGAATTGGTCCAGCGTGTGCGGCCGTCCGATCCGCCGCCGGCTCCCGGCCCGGCCGCTGACGAGCGAGATGTCGAGGTGTTCGAATCCGGCCTGCTTCATGAGGCCAAGGATTTCCCCGTCGAGCTCGGCATAGGAGATCCCGTTCATGGCCGCCAGCGTCACCTTTTCCGCTCCGAACCCCGCCGCCACGCGGCGCAGCAGCTTCGCGAAGGCCTGGCGGTCGAAGGCGAGGTTGTCGTCTTCGAAATCGAACACCCGGTACCCCTGACGATAGCGCTCGCCGATCTCCTCCACTACCGACTCGACGGGCCGGCGCCGGAACCCGCTGCCGAAGGTCGTGTGGACCGCGCAGAAGGAGCAGTGATGGGGGCATCCCCGGGAGGTGTTGACGAAGCACAGCGGGCGCCCGCGATAGGTGTAGCGGTCGGGCGGAAGGTCCGAGAAGTCCGGGGGCGGGAGGGACTCGAAGGCAAAGTTGTCGCGGACCGGGTTCAGCAGGGCCCGCCCGTCGCGCTTGAAGCCGAGGCTGGAAACACGCTCAAGCGGCCCGCCGGTCCGCAGCGCGCTCACCAGCTCGACCAGCGCTTTCTCCCCCTCGCCGACAATCACGTAGTCCACCTGCGGTGCGGCGAGCATCGATTGGGGAGCGGCCGAAGCATGGGCGCCGCCCACCACGATGGGCACGTCCAGCCGGAGCTTGATTTCCCGCGCGCAGGAGAGCACCTCCCGATGATAGGGCGAGAAAAGCGAGGAGATCCCCACCAGATCCGGTTTCTGGCGTGCCACGTCGCGCCCGAGCGCCTCGAATTCGGCCCCGAAGTGGTAGTAGTGATGGAAGCCGCAAAAGGGGCTCTGATCCGGCCAGGGGTAGTATTCGCCGAGATAGGCCAACTCCTCCGGCAGGGGAATGGTCCGCCGGCCCCAGCCCCGGTGGTAATCCCTCACCCGCACTTCCAGCTCGGGCAGAGAGCGGAGGAGGGCGGCCTTGAGCATGCACAGACCGATGGGCTGAAGGCGGATGTCCGTATCGTAGAAGTCCTGAATGGGCGGCTGGAGAAGCAGGATCTTCATCTCAGAGAGGGCTGCTCATCGATCTCCTGAAACGCGCCGGGCCGCAGCGGGGAGGCGTCCTGGAGAGGGCGGCAAGAAAACCGGGGGGCCGCTTGCTGCGGCCCCCCGGGGGCGGCGGGGGAATCTATTGGGCCAGGTTCAGCTCCCGCTCCTTGGGGAAAACCGGCAGGTAGCGGTAGGACAGAGAAAAGAGCAGGAACCCGTAACCGATCACCGCCAGCGCGATGCCCCACTCCTGCCAGGTGGGCAAGTAGCTCACGAACACGTCAAAGGGCATCACCGGGATGGCCAGCGTGACGACGGTGAAGATGAAGCGGTTGAGCACGATGCCGGTGCAGTTCAGCAGGCAGCCGCCGATCAGCCAGCCCTCGTGCTCGCGGGCCTTGGGGATGATCAGGATGATGGCCGGCACGATCCCGCACAGATCCGATTTCGGCCACCAGCAGCCAGGCGCCGTAAGGTCCCTCGCGGAAGAAGTCCTGCGAAGGACTGGCCCGGCCCGGGGAACCACGCCGTAGACCCAGCCGAGGGTGTCGGCGATCTTGAGCACCATGTAGAGGGCCAGCATGCGCGCGGCGATATCTTGGCCAGGGTCTGGAAGGCCTTGTCGGGCACCAGCTTCTTGCGGCTGATTTTTTCCGTCAGCTTGGTGCACAGGATGGTGAAGCAGGGCCCGCCGCGATGGCGCGACAACACGAACAGGAAAAAGGTCCAGGGCCAGATGTAGAAGCCCTCCCGGAAGGCGAAGGGCCGCGCGTACATGACGCCGAACATGCCGCCCAGGGAGCCCTGGTGGAAAAAGGACAGGAAGGTCCCGGTGGCGGCGAAAACGACCATGATGTCGGTGGAGGTTGTGGCCGAAGAGCCTCAGATCTCCCTGATCTTCGTCCAGCTTGCGGTTCTCCAGGATGATGGGGCAGGTACTCGATGGCCAGCACCACCAGGTAGACCGGTGATGCAGAAGGACACCTCGGCCAGCATGGAATGGACATTGACGTGCCAGAAAATGAACCAGCCGCGGATGGGCTGGCCGATATCGATGCCCAGCATGGCCACCGCCCCGGAGTAACAGATGAACCCGATGATCACGGCGGCGTTGATGATGTCCTTGAGCTCCTTTTGGCCGATGATGTAGGTGAGGAACCCGGTGAAAAAGGCGCCGGCGCCCAGGGCGATGACGGCCAGATCGAAGACGATCCAGAGCGCGAAGGCGAAATAGTCGGTCATGTTGGTCTGGTTCAGGCCTTTCCACAGGCACAGAAAGGCCGACCAGAGCCGCCCCAGGCCAGCAGTCCGAGCCAAGGCAGCGTCCAGAGGAAAAAGAGTCCTGGGGGAGCACCTCTTGACGCCGTCCGGAATCAATGCCGAATCCTGAAATGATCCTCCTGAAGAAGACAAGCCTCCTCACGCGCTGCTCAGCCTTGCTCAGGGGTTTGAACTCCCCGGGCAGGTAGTTGTCCGCCAGTCCGCTTGACCCAGTCGCTGGCTGGAGAGGTAGTACACCTTGGGATCGGTTCCCAGTCGTTCCAGAAGCCGGAAGGCATAGGGGCTCTTGGCTCAGCTGGGCGACCTGGTGTTCGGAGTTGTTCAGGTCGCCGAAGGTGATGGCCTGGACCGGGCACGCCTCGGCGCAGGCGGTGATGTATTCGCCTTCCTCCAGGTCGCGGCGGTCTTCGGTGTAGGCCTGGGTCTTGGCCCGCATCAGGCGATGGTGGCAGAAGGTGCATTTTTCCACCACCCCCCGCAGCCGAGGCGAAACCTCCGGGGAGAGGTAGCTGCTCCAGTCCCTTGCCCTTGGGGAAGTAGCCGTCCCACCAGTTGAAGACCCGGGCGTGATAGGGGCAGGCCGCCATGCAGTACCGGCAGCCGATGCAGCGGGTGTAGATCTGGCTGACCAGCCCGTGTGGTAGTCGGTCTCGGTGGCCGTGGCCGGGCACACGGAGACGCACGGGGTGTGGTGATGGCAGTGCATGCAGGGCCGCGGGAAAATAGCAGACCTCGGTTTCTGGAAAGGGCTTTCCGTTGGTGATCTGGTAAAGCCGCATCCAGGCGATGCTGCGCTGCCGGTCCGATTCGTCCGGTCTGACCGTGAGGTTGTTCTCCGCCGCGCAGGCGATGGTGCAGGTGCCGCAGCCGGTGCAGCGGTCCAGATCGATCACCATGCCGTAGCGCTGGCCCTCGACGACTTCCTTTGCCATGCTTTCCCTCGTTCGCTAGATCTTGGTCAATTTCACGGGCGTCTTCCACCAAACCGGGTGGCCGCTGAGGGGATCCTGACCCGCGTGAATGATGTGGTTGGGGTTGACCCCCTTGTCACGCCAGAACTCGTCATAGGCCGGTGTGCCCGAGACCCTGGAGCACGTACAGGCAGCCGGGCATGGCCCCGTGAAAGAGGTGGACCCGGAAGGTCCCTTCGCCGGCAGCGCTGGCGACCGTGACCCGGTCGCCCTCCCGCAGGCCGTAGCCGGCGGCGGTGGCCGGGTTCATCTCCAGGAAAGAGTCCTCCTTGCGGAGCTGATGGTCGAACAGGGTCTTGTTCAGGAAAGGGGGGCTGGGCACCCACCCGCTCGCCAGGTTGATAATGCCGTAGGGGACCATGATCGGGTCGTCTCCGGCCGGCTCCCCGGCCGCCGCGCCCATGGCCCGAACCAGCAGGTCGGCCCGGAACTCGAGCTTGGCGCTCGGGGTGCTGAAGAGCTCCTCCCAGTTCTCGAAGGTGTGGGCCGGGCGGTACCATAGTCCGCCCGAGCGGATCTTGGCCCACAGGTCCTCGGGGGAATCGTAGTCCGGCTCGACCTCGGCGCCGGCCGTGATCCTCTCCCAGACCGGCTCCCCGCTCTCGAAGCTGACCAGGCCGCCCGGAGACTCGAACAGGCCCCGCACCCGGGTCTCGAGGACCTCGTCGTAACTTTCCCAGGGGAAGGCCTCGGCCATGGCCCCGCCCAGCCGCCGGGCCAGCTGGATGAGGACGTCGCCGCTGTGGCGGGTGTCGTAGACCGGCGCCACCACCGGCTGGCTGAGCCCGTAAAGAGGGTACTGCAGGCCTTCGGGCCAGGCCAGGTCGTCGCGTTTTTCCAGGTAGGTGTGATCGGGCAGCACCAGGTCGGCCAGCAGGGCGGTTTCGTCCCGGTAAGGCGAGAAGCTCACCAGGTACGGGATCTTGGCCGCCCTGTGCCTGAAGGCGCCGCCGTCGGGCAGGGTGTAGGCCGGGTTGGCCCCGAAAACCAGCAGGGTGTCCAGCGCCGGCTCGCCGTGTCCGGCCTCGAGCCCCTTGCGGGCGATCCCGTCGAGCTGCGGCTCGGGAAGCGGGCTCAGCGGCAGGGGCTGGGGCACCAGCATGCCGCCCGGGCGGTTGATGTTGCCCTTCAGGGCGTTGAGGGCGTGCACCGCCAGGGATTCGTGCAGGGAGCCGTTCAGGGTGCCCTTGCCTTTGCCGTAGACGGCCAGGGGGGCCTTGGCGCCGGCGAAATCGTGCGCCAGGGCGACGATGGCTTCGGCCTTGAGGCCGGTGGCTTCCGCGACCCGGGCGGGCGCATAGCCCTTCAGGGCCAGTTCCGCGAAGGCCTCGAAGTCGGCGCAGAAAGCCTCCACAAAGGCCGCGTCGTAGAGTTTTTCCCGGATGAGCACGTGGGCCAGCGCGAGAGCCAGATGGCCCTCGGTGCCCGGCCGGGCCGGCACCCACTGGTCGGCCTTGGAGGCCGTGTTGGACGCCCGGGACTCCACCTGCACCACCCGGGCGGCGGATTTTCCGGGCGCCGGGTGCCAGAGGCCCCAGGCATTCAGGACCCGGCCCGGGGCCCCCCAGCCCTCCAGCAGGCCGCCGCCGAAGCTGAGGATGTAGTCCGCGTTTTCCAGGTCGTAGGCCATGGGACCGGAGGCCCCGAACATGAGCGACAGGGTCAGCCCGTAGGTGTCCTCCAGGGAGGGAAGCCGCTGGTAGGCGGGGCTCCCCACGCTTTGGAGCAAACGCCGGACCAGCGCCGACAGGGTCCCGCCCGCGCGGTTTCCGTCCACCGCGGCCAGGGCCCCTGGCTTTCCCTGCTCCCTCAGCGCGGTGATCCGGGCGGCAAGGGTGTCCAGCGCCTCGTCCCAAGAAATGTTGGCGAACAGGCCCGCGCCGCGCGGGCCGACCCGCTTCATGGGGCCCGGGAAGCGGAGGTCCCGGTCGTAGAGCAGCTGCAGGCCGCCGCTGCCGATGGGGCACAGACCGCCGGGATTGACCGGGTAGTCGCCCCGGCCGTCGATCTTGACGGCCCGCTCATCCGCCTTGCGGACCCGGATGCCGCAGCCGCCGGGGCACAGGGTGCAGATCGAGTCCACGTGGGTGAAGGCACCCGCCGGCGGAACCGGCACCCAGGGCCAGTTCTGGGTCCAGATGGCCGAGTCGTCGATCAGTTTCCAGGGAAGCGGGGTCGCGTGAATCCCGGCGACGCCGCCCACGAGGAATTTGATGAAATTGCGTCTGGTGAATTCCATGACATCCTTCTCCCGACCCTATCTACCCCCCTGCCGGCCAGCGGGCTGGACGGCTATTTGTGGCACACGGCGCAGGCGTTGTTCTGCTCCTCGCCGCTTTCCTTGTGGCACTCCGCACAGTCGTCCATCTTCATGCGATCCCAGGAGTTGAGTTTCCAGCCGGCGATGTTGCGGCCCCAGATGTTGATGCTGTAGCCCGTCAGGCGGTTCTCCTTGTACACCGGGAGCTTTTCCGTCAAGCCGTGGTTGCCGTGGCAGACCTCGCAGTCGATCTCCCCCATTTTCACGTGGGCGATGTGGGAAAAGTACACGTTGTCGGGCTGGCGGTAGTACACCCGCCAGGGGACCTCCTTGCCCTTGGCCACGTAGTTGACCAGGAACGCCTTCTCAGCCTCCGTTTCGCCGAACGGAAACTCGGGGTCGTCGTGGCACTCCATGCAGGAGGCCAGCCGGGGAATCCCCGCAAAGGTGCCGTCCTCCCGGAAGTTGTGGCAGTAAAGGCACTTCTCGGTCTCGCTGTCCCCCTCGATACCGTCCACGATCTCGGGGTTCATGTGCAGCGCGTGGTTGAACTCCATGGGCTGCGGTTGCTCGGAGTACAGCAGCATGGGAAAGACGACCCAGCCGGTGAACATGGCCCCCGTGAGCCCTGCCAGGAAGTAGATCCAGCCCCCGAAAGAAAAAGGCGGCAGGAACACGGCGTCCTTTTCGAAGGACAGCAGGCGGCTCAGCCAGAACGGACGTTTGGCGATCGGAAACTGCCGAGGGGACTTGGCCTGATTTTCCATGGGACCAGCCTCATGTGACTTGGAGTTGCCGGGATTTCGATCAGAAGATCAACAGCTTTGGGGTTGTACTCGGTCGCCGGCTTTATTGTCAAGCAAAAAGCAGTGGTTTTTCCCTGAAGCCATAGGAAAATCAACAAAATAGAATCCCTGCCGAAGATGTCCGGGAACCGCTTTCGGAGAACCGCTTTCTTGCAGCGGCCAGAGCGTCAAACCGGGATTTCAAATCCAAAACAGGCTCAAAATCCCAGGGCTTCGCTGTTCCCAAGGGTCTGAAGAAAACGGTCAGCGGAGATGGAGACGCGGTACTAGTAGCGGAAAGTCACGCCGGCCACCAGGCCGTCGCGGGAGGTGCCCAGGGAGAGCGGCTGGAGAAGGTCCTGGAGCGAATCGAGGTGGTCTTGACGCCGCTTGCGGTTGTGCTTGTGGGCGGCGTTGACGGCGCTGTAAATGTTGCCCGAGTACCAGCCGAGTTCCAGGAAAGCCAGCATTCCGCCCAGCACCTCCTGGTCCTCGTGAAAGGCCTCCAGGGCCGCCCAGATGAACAGGCCGTTCAGGAGCAGGGCCACGATCCCATCTTTGTAGCGGTTCACGTAGGCGTGGCCCAGGCCCGGCAGGAGGGCGGCCAGGGTGCCGGCGGTAACGGGGTCTTTCAGGAAGAGGAGACGGCCGTCCAAGGCGCGCTTTTCCAGCTCGCGGGCATCCGCGTAAAGCGGGCTCGTTGCCTGCACCCGGCCGAAGGCGCCGGCCGCGTCTTCCCAGCGGAAAGCCCGCAGGCCGACCCACCCCAGCCGGTAGAGGGCCGCGTCGCGGATTTGGGGCGCCGGGTCCCGCTCCAGCAGCTCCAGCAGCCGGGCCTCGGCCTGTTTCAGCGCGCCCTGCCGGAAGAGCGCCTCGGCCGAGAACAGGAGCGCCCGGGACCGGATTCCGGGCTCCGGTGCGCTCTCGCTCAGTTCGTCAAACGTCTGGCGGGCCGCATCGAGGCGGCCGGCCGCCAGCAGGCACCGGCCCACGTTCAGCCGGGCGAGCGGGACCTGGGGGTCTTCAGGGAAGAGGTGCAGGAAACGTTTGAATTCGAAGATGGCGGCGTCGGTTTCGCCCCGGGCCATCAGGCCGGCGGCATAGCTGAACTGATCCGGGCCCTGGATGACCACTTCCTGGGCACAAAGCAGAGAGGCCTGGAGGAGCGCAGCCAGAAGCCCCAGGGCCAGGCAGTCAATCCAGGCCTTCTTCCTTCGGGGGGCGGAACCACCAGAAGTCATTGTTCGCGACCGGGTCATGGATCTTGAGGCGGTCCTGGTGATAGATCAGGGGGGAGACCGCCCGCTCCTCGGCCCCTTCGTGGATCAGGCGATCCACCGTCATGAGCCAGCCCCGGATGAGCCCGTGTTTCTGGAAGGCCTGGATGCTGAAGGCGGAACAGCTGGGCAGACTCGGGCAGCGGTCGCCGTCTACCGCCGAGATGTGTTCCCGGAAAAAGGAAGCCAGCCGGGCGCCCAGGTTGAGTTCCCCGCTGCCCTGGACTGCGGCGGGCGCCACGGGCTCTGATGCAGCCGGGCCGGCGGGGCACAGGGCCGTCAGGATCAGGACGATGACCCCGATCCGCTTCATCCGGTTCTCCGACAGGCTCCGGCCCCTTTACGGCGTCGGCCGGGCGCCCGGATCAGAATTTGCGCATGCGTTTGCGGCGCCGCTTGGCGGCCTTGGCCTGCTTCTTCTTCTTCTGCACGCTGGGCTTGTCGTAGAAGCGCCGCTCCTTGATCTCGGAAAAAAAGCCCTCCTTGGTCAGTTTGCGCTTGAGATCCCGGATGGCTTTTTCGATCTGATTGTCCTGAACGATCACTCTCATCTGTTCTTCACCCCACTTAGAAAACAAGAAAAGCACCTCGCCTGAATCTCCGAGATGCTTTCGCGTTGGTCTAAACCGATCGAGACAGGGAAGGCCCCTGCGTGATCCGTGTCGTTCAATTGCAGGCGCTGTCCCAGGTCTCCATTTCGATCTCTGTTCTGAAAGCACTCATACTAGTCGAGGGGGTATTATGCTTTTGCTGATAAAAAGCCCGAAAGCCTTTGCCGCCTGAAAAAAACAGGACCCGCCGCTTTCGGTGGAAGCTATCCACCCCCTTTACCCTTAGAGTGCGCAGGGTCAGTTGAGCAAACCCCGCTGAATACCAAATGAAAAGCATCTTAATCGCGCACTCAGCGGCTGTCAATCCTTTTTTCCGTGAACGCCTGCCGCTTTCAGACGGCCGTGCTGCGGCGCACCAGCAGGGTCACGGCCTCCACGTGGTAGGTGTGGGGGAACATGTCAAAGGGCTGGATCTCCAGCGGCTCGTAGTCGGGCAGGAGCAGCTTCAGGTCCCGGGCGAGCGTGGCCGGGTTGCAGGAAACATAGATCAGCCGACGGGGAGCGAGGGCCAGCACCTGGGCGGTGACATCCGGGTGCAGGCCGACCCGCGGGGGGTCGATGACCAGGACCTGGGGGGCCGGTGAAATCCCCGGCAGGGTTTCACGGATGTCGCCGCAGAGGAAGCGGCAGTTGTCCACCCCGTTGAAGCGGCAGTTCCGCTCCGCGTCGGCTACGGCGCTGGCGTTGATCTCGATGCCCGTGACCGAGTCGGCGTAAGCGGCCAGATAGATCGGGATGGTTCCGGTCCCGCTGTAGAGATCGAGGACCCGCTCGGTGCCGGAGAGCTCGGCATACCGGAGCACCTGCCGGTACAGCCGCTCGGCCACCGGCGGGTTCGACTGGAAAAAGGAATTGGCCGAGATGCGGAAGGTGTGGGGCCCGATCCGGTCCTCAAGGGAGCCTTCGCCCAGGAGCACCGTCTCGCGCTCGCCCACCGCAACGGCCGCCTTGCGCCGGCTCTGGTTGTTGACCACGGTCGCCACCCGGGGGTCGCTTGCCAGGGACTCTGCCAGGGGCCCCAGGAGCTCGGGCTGCTCGTGGGTCGTCACCAGGTTGACCAGCCAGCGGTCAAAGGCGCGCGAATGGCGCAGGGTCAGGAACCGCCAGAAACCCTCGTGGCTCTTGAGGCCGTAAGGCGGAAAGCCGCTCGCGCCGGCATAGGCCTTGACCTCCCGCAGGATCCGGTTACCGTATTCGGACTGCAGCAGGCAGGCGGCCACATCGAGCACCTTGTCGAAGGTTCCCGGGATGTGCAGGCCCAGGGCAAAATCCTGCCCATCCGGTTTGGATGCCATGTCTTCGGGGAGGTACCAGCGCCGGTCCGAAAAGGAAAACTCCATCTTGTTGCGGTACCCGAAAATCTCCGGCGAAGGAACCGTTTCGCGGACCAGCTCTGCCGCCACCCCGCCGATGTGGGAGACGGATTCGCGCACCACCTGCGACTTGTACTGCAGCTGACGCTCGTAACGGGCATGCTGCCACTGGCAGCCGCCGCAGTACCCGGCGTAGGGGCAGGGGGGCTGAACGCGGTCCGGGGACGGCTCCAGCACTTCCACCGTGCGCGCCTCGGCATAGTCTTTTTTCCTGCGGGTCACGAGGGCCCGGAGGCGATCGCCGGGCAGGCCGCCCCGGACCAGAACCACGAAGCGGTCGAGCCGGGCAAGACCCAGGCCCCCGAAAACCGGTTTCTCGATATCCAGTTCCAGAAGCGCGCCTTTGCGCAGATTCATCGACGTCCCTCCCGCCCCGCTGCAGTTTCAGATCCCATGGTAGCATGAACCCCGAGGCTTTTGCACGGCCTGAGGCGCGGAACGGAGGCCCGGGATATGAGCCGGGCCCGTCCGCGAAAGCCTTTTCAACGGACCCTGGGAGGTGGTAGGATTGCGGTGATCTTTGCCGTCGGTCCGGGGATGCCATGCTTTCGCACCTGACCATCGCCAACTTTGCCATCATCGAACAGCTGGAGATCAGCTTCCGGCCGGGCCTCAACATTCTCTCCGGCGAGACCGGTGCCGGAAAATCCATTCTCATCAGCGCGCTGAACCTCATCCTGGGGGCCCGGGCTTCCGCGGATCTGATCCGCAGCGGCTGCAGCGAGGCCCGGGTCGAAGCCCTGTTCACGCTGCCCCGGCCGGAACCAGTGGCGGGGCTGCTGGCAGAAGCCGGGATTCCCTTCGAGGGGGAGCTGCTGATCAAGCGGATCCTATTTCGCGAGGGCCGCAATCGGGTCTCGATCAACGGTTCGCTGGCCACCCTGCAGCTGCTCGCCCGGCTGAGCCCGCTGCTGGTCAGCATATCGGGCCAGCACGAGCACCAGCTGCTGCTGAACGCGGACAACCACCTTTCCCTGCTGGACGGCTTTGCCGGGCTGGCGGAGGAGTGCTCCGCTTTCGGCGTCCGCTATGCCGAAAACCAGGCCTTGAGGGAGGAGATCCGGGAGCTCCGGCGGGAAACGGAGCAGGCAGAGGCGCGGCGCGAGCTCACCCGGTTCCAGGCACAGGAAATCGACCAGGCCGGGCTGCAGCCCGACGAGGACCAGGCGCTCGAGCAGGACCGGCGGCGCCTGCGGCACGCCGGCGAGCTGCTGGAAATCGTGGCCGAAGGCTACCAGCAGCTCTACGAGCGCTCCGACTCGGCGCTCTCGGCCGTGTCCCAGTGCGCCAAGCGGCTTGACAAGGCGGCCCAGATCGATTCCGGCCTGGGGCCGCTCAGGGATCTACTGGCCGAGATCGAGCTGAAAATCGAGGATGCCGCTTACAGCCTGCGGGATTTTCAGCGCGAGATCGCGGTGGACCCCGAGCGGTTGCTGGCGGTGGAGGACCGCCTGGCGCTCCTGCATCGGCTCAAGCGCAAGTACGGCGCCTCGCTGGCCGAGGTCCTGAGCGCGCGCGAGCGGATGGCCTCCGATATGGAAGACCTGGAGGAAAAGGGCGGCCGGCTGGAGCGCCTGGGCCGGCAGCAGGAGGCCCTGGAGCTGGAGCTGTGGGAAAAAGCGCGCCGCCTCTCGGAGCAGCGGCGGGCCGCCGCTGCGCAGCTGGAAAGGGAGGTGGAGCAGGAGCTCAAGCAGCTCCACATGGCCGAGACCCGGTTCCAGGCGGCGTTTCTGCCGCCCGCGGAGGGGGCGGAGCCGGGTTCCGGGCGGATGCGGGCCGACGGCATCGATCAGGTGGCGTTCCTGATTTCGCCCAACCTGGGGGAAGCCCTGCGGCCCCTGGCGCGGATCGCTTCCGGCGGCGAGCTGTCGCGCCTCATGCTGGCCATGAAGACCATCCTGGCGCGCAGCGGCTCCATCGACACCGTTGTCTTCGACGAGGTGGACTCGGGCATCAGCGGGGCGACGGCCGAGGTGCTGGGGGACAAGCTCCTGTCCCTGGCCCGCTACCACCAGATCGCCTGCATCACCCACCTGCCCCAGATTGCCAGCAAGGGCCGCACCCACTTCCTGGTTCGCAAGGAGGTCAAGGCCGGCCGCACCCAGACCGTTATCGCGGAGCTGGCCGCCGGGGAGCGGGTTCTGGAGATCGCGCGTCTGCTGGGCGGCCGGGAGATCAAAGACAGCGCCCTGGCCCACGCCCGGGAGATGCTCCGCTAAGGTGCCGGGCGGATAAACTGCTCGGCGGTGAACGCGCCTTTTTCCACGGCAATAGCCGTCGCCGTTTCCGCGCTGACGGCGTTCACCTCGATCAGTCCGATCTGGGGACCCAGCAGGCGGACGGCCTGTCCGCCCCTTACCTGGGGGAGGTCTTCCCGTCCGAAGACCAGGAAGCGGTCGCCGGGACGCACCCCCAGCTGCTCCCCGGCGCTCAGCGTCAGCGTTTCGCCTTCCACGGAAAGCAGCCGGCCCGTCCAGGGCGCCCGGGCCAGGCTTTCCGCGGCTCCGCCGGCCTGCCTCTTCAGGATGTTCGCGATCTCCTTGCGCAGCTCGCTGTCGGGCCGCGTTTCCTTGGTCCCCCGGGGGATTTCCTTGACCACCCGGCTGACCTCCTCCGATTCGATCTGCGAATAGAGCAGGGTGCGGGTTCCCAGGTCCACCACGTTGACCACCAGCGAGAACTCATAGACCCGGCGCTGCTTGCGCAGCGGCCAGATGCCGCGGCGCTCGGTTCGGACTTCGATCGGGTTGATCACGGCGAATACCAGCGCATTCATGGCGCGGTCCTCGGCGACCCGCACGAAATCCTCCTGCGGCAGGATTCCCAGGTCCGGCGATCGGTCGCCCTGGGGCCAGCCGAGACCCGGCGGCGCTTCGTGGACGACGAGGCGATCGGAGCGCTCCAGCCGGCCCCTGAATTCCGCGCCCAGTTCGGCGGTGCGCTCGGGGCCCAGGCCGGCGCGGTCCAGGAAGGGCAGCACCATGACCCGCTTCCTGAGCTCGGCCTTGCCGGGGGTGATCTTGCGGACCAGCGTCTTGGCGGTGCCGCAGCCGCCGGTGACGAACATTGCGAGGGCCAGCAGGAAAAAGGCCCGAATAAGCCTGTGATGCTTTACCATGTCTACCCCTTACGAATACCCGCTGCCCGTATCGCCGGGCTAGAAGATGATGTCGAAATCGGTGAACTCCCCGCGCCAGGGCTGGGGGGTCTCCCGGACCTGGGTCACGCTGGCCGAGGGCGGGCCGTGCCCGCACCAGGCTACCAGCTTCCGAATCTGCGCCGCGGGTCCTTCGGCCAGCACCTCCACGTTGCCGTCCCGCATATTCCGCACCCAGCCGCTCAGGCCGAGCCGTCTCGCCTCCCGGCGGGTGGAGTCCCGGAACCAGACCCCCTGGACCCGGCCCTGAATGATGAGGTGCACTCTGATCTCATCCACGGAATTCCTCCGTCGGCCGGTCAAGCGCCTTTTCCGGCCGGGGCGGGCCGCGGATACGGCCCCGTCTGTCGATCCCGATCCCGATAGCCGGATAGCTGATCTACCTTGTCCAAATCGCTATCGAAATCGCTATCGGTATCGACCCTTTTGCCTTTCGGTACCCCGGGATTTTCGGCCTCGATCCCGATCCCGATTTCGATATTGACGAAAACCTATCCATCCCCCAACATCTTCAGGAACGCCGGCTCGTCCAGAACGGTAACCCCCAGGGTGCGGGCCTTGTCCAGCTTGGAGCCCGGCGAGTCGCCGGCCACCAGATAGCCGGTGCCGCGGGTGACCGACGAACCCCACTTTCCCCCCAGCGCCAGGATGCGGGCCTTGGCTTCCTCCCGCTTCATGGCAACCAGAGTGCCGGTCATTACGAAGGTCTTGCCTGCGAGGGGCCGGCCGACGGCCGGCCGGCTCTCCTGGGGCGTCACGCCGGCCTGGAGCAGGCGCTCGATGGTGCGGCGGTTGCGCTCCCGGCTCAGAAAGTCGGCAATGCTCTTCGCCAGCACCGGCCCGATTCCGTGGATGGCCGCGAGCTCCTCCTCGGCAGCCCCCAGCCAGCGCTCAAGCGTGCCGAAGTGGTTGGCCAGAAAGATAGCCACCTGCTCCCCCACGTGCCGGATGCCGAGGGCGTGGATGAACTTCGCCAGGGTCGGGCGCTTGCTGCGCTCCAGGGAGCGCAGCAGGTTGCCGGCCGATTTCTCCTCGATCTTGTCCAGGGTGAGCAGATCCTCGAAGCGCAGCTCGTAGAGGTCCGGGATCTGGCTGACAAGGCCGCGGTCCAGCATCTGGGCCAGGATCTTCTCCCCCAGGCCCTCGATGTTCATGGCGCCCTTGCCGGCGAAGTGCTTGAATCCCTCCATGGTCCGGCCCGGGCAGGTGTCGTTGGGGCACTCGGTCACCTTCTCGCCCGGGCGCCGGATCACCCCGCTGCCGCAGGCCGGGCAGTGCTCGGGCATGGCGAAGGGTTTTTCCCGGCCGCTGCGGCCGGCGGCGATCACCCGGACGACCTCCGGAATCACGTCGCCGGCCCGTTGGACGACGACCGTATCCCCTTCGCGGATGTCTTTGCGGCGGATCTCCTCGGCGTTGTGGAGGGTGGCCCGCTTCACGGTCACGCCGCCGACTTCCACCGGCTCCAGGCGGGCCACCGGCGTGAGCGCCCCGGTGCGTCCTACCTGGACGTCGATCCCGAGGATCCGGGTGCTCCGCTGCACCGGCTGGAACTTGAAAGCCAGCGCCCAGCGCGGGCTGCGGGCCTTGACGCCCAGGCGGCGCTGCAGCGCCAGCTGGTTCACCTTGATGACCGCTCCGTCGATTTCATAGGGGAAGCCGGGGCGGCTGTCCTCCAGCAGGCGGCAGTGCTCGATCGCCTCCGCCACCGTGGGGCAGATCCGGATGTGGGGCCGGTTCACCCGCAGGCCCCAGTGTTGAAGCGTCAACAGCGATTTGTAGTGGGTCTCGAAGTCCGCCCCGCGCACCTCGCCCAGCCCGTAGCAGAACATGTTGAGCGGACGGCGGGCCGTGATCCGGGGGTCCAGCTGGCGCACCGCGCCGGCCGCCGCATTGCGCGGATTGGCAAAGGCCGGCTCGCCCCGCTCAAGGCGCTCCCGGTTCAGAGCCTCAAAGGCCTCACGCTCCATGTAGACCTCCCCGCGCACCTCCAGCAGCTCCGGCAGCGCCGGGTCCCCTCTGAGCTGCATCAGCGTCAGCGGGACGGCAAGAATCGTCTTGATGTTGGCGGTGACGTCTTCCCCAGTGTAGCCGTCCCCGCGGGTGCAGGCCACGATGAGCTTTCCCCGCTCGTAGACCAGCTCCACCGCCAGGCCGTCGATCTTGGGCTCAACAGTGTACTCCACCGCAGAGTCATCCTTGAGAAAACGCTGGACCCGGGCGGCGAAATCCTCCACGTCCTGATCCAGAAAGCCGTTTTCGAGGCTCAGCATCGGCACCCGGTGCCTGACCTCCTGAAACGCGGCTTGAGGCTCGGCGCCTACCCGCTGGGTGGGGGAGTCCGGAGTGACGAGCTCAGGGTATTGCCGCTCCAGGTCGAGCAGGCTCCGGAACAGTCGGTCGTACTCCGCATCCGGGATCTCGGGGTCGGCCAGCACATAATAGCGGTGGTTGTGGTGGCGGATCTGCTCTTTCAGCGTGTCAAGCTGGTCCTGGACCTTGGATGCCATGGCCTCTCACTCTCCGGCTGACTGCCTCCAGGAGCCCGAAGCAGCCGGTCATCATCATGTCGCCGAAGGGCGCGGCCATGTGGCCGCCCAGCTCGGCGAAACGCTCCCGATTGGGGCCCGTCAGGGCCAGCCCGGCAAAATCCCCGGCCAGCCCGGTCCCGGGCAGGACCTGGCAGCCGTGGCCCTGGTCGTCGAACACCTCCGCGTTGGACAGCTTCTCCCGGCGGAAGCGGAGGAGGTGGTCAGCGAGCTTGGCCGGCTCGAGCAGCGAAGTGTGGTGCTCGTAGATGCCGTACACGGCAGCCCCCCTGACCAGAGCCGCGACGGTGTGCTCGTTGCCGGCGTTGACCAGGGTGAGGCCGGCCTGCCTCCTGGCCGCCACCCAGGGGTCGAGCAGGGCGCCCAGGATCGCGGCGGCGCCGGTGTCCATCAGCCAGGCGCCGGGGGCGCTTTCGCTCACCGCCCGCATGCGGGTCAGATGCTCGGGCGGCGGGCAATAGAGCAGCTCGTCCAGGCCCCGGCCCGAGGCGAGCATGCGGCGCCACTGCTCGAAGCGGAAGGCGCGATTGCTTTGGCGGGGCGAAAACCCGTGATCCTGGACGGCGACGGCGACCCGCTGCGGCATGGGAACCCGGAAGATGGCCAGGGCGCGGCCGATCGCCTCCAGGTCCAGGTCGCCCATGCTCAGCTCGAGGGCCTGGGCCTCGGCCGGCGCCCGGTCGACGATCTCGACCCCCAGGGCCTGCACCCGCTCCAGGTCGTCGTGGAGGGTGAGAGCCGCCGCGGGCTGCGCCAGCACCCTAAAGCCGGCCTTCAGGTGCCGGCGGATCGCGGCCGAGCAGGGTCCGCCGCCCATGGTCCGGCCGGAAAGATAGATGGCGCGGCCCGCGCCGGTGGCCTCCAAGATGCGGCCGGCCAGGATGGAGGTGGCCGAGGGCAGCACCAGCTTGGGGCAGTTGGACATTCCCAGGTCGGGCCGCCAGACCAGGATGTCCTGGGTGCCGCTGCCCACATCCACGGCCAGAATACCGGCGCTCAGGTTCATCGCGGTTGTTTTCCGCCTCCTTCCTCGGGCTGCGGCCCGGTGCTCCGCGCCAGGTCCAGCAGCAGCCTTCCGGCCGCCCGGGTCCGCTGGAGGAGGAGCGGGTTCGTGAAACCCGGGTGCCAGGTGAGCTCGAACAACTCGTCGGAAACTACCAGCAGGCCTGCCAGGGCCACGGAGCGAAAGAGGGCGACCGTCATCAGGGCCGACATCTCCATCTCCACCGCCGCCGCCCCCCGCTCCTGGAATTCCAGTACCTTGGCGGGGGTTTCGCGGTAGGGGGCATCCGTGCTCCACACCGCGCCCTCGGCAAAGTCAAGGCCTGCTTCCCGGAGCGCCCGTGCGAGCATTGCCCGCATGGCCGGGTCGGGCTGCGGGTCCCGGCCGATGGGGTAGTGCCGGGAGGTGCCTTCGTCGCCGAAGGCGCCGCTTGGGATCAGCAGCGAACCGATCCGCAGGGCCGGATCCAGCGACCCGCACCAGCCCAGCGCCCACAGCCGGCGCGCCCCCAGGGCGATGAGTTTTTCCAGGCCCATCACGGCCTGCGGGGCTCCCAGGAAAGGGCCGGCCAGGGTCACCGGCGGCGTATCGGCGCTCAGGTGGATCTCCGGCAGGCTGGCATCCCGGAGCGCGGTCCGCCGGGCCGCCTGCTCCCGGACCAGGCCCTTCAGCGCGGAGGGAATCATCACCATCAGGGCGTCCGGGCCCAGGGCAGGATCCTGCCGGCGGCGGGTCGGCCGGATGAGCCCCTGGTTCCGGTCGGTGTCGGCGCCCTGATTGCATTGATCGTTCATGGAAACGGCGTTCGCGCTGGGAGGCTGCTGCATGTCGGAGACACCCTATGACAGCTGTCGGCTGACAGCCGTCAGCGCAATCCAGCAAGCATCCATATTCTGGATAGGGAACAAATACTACCGGGGAACCCGGGGCTTGGCAACCCGAAAAAGAGCCGGGGCCGGGGAAGCCCGGTCTTGGCGCAAAGGGATGTGCGGTATTCTGATGAAAAAAAAGACAGGATGGTGTAAACTCCCGAAAAGCTAGCAACCGCGGCCAATAGCCGAGGTTTTGTATTGACAGAGCAGGCACGAAAAAGATAATTTACCCGTTTGGGCAAAATAAGGACGGCGGATGTTCGAAAGCCTCACGGAGAAACTCAACAGCGTCTTTAAGAAGGTCACCGGCCGGGGCCGCCTGACCGAGGCCAACGTGCAGGATGCGCTCAAGGAAGTGCGCCTGGCGCTGCTGGAGGCCGACGTCAACTACAAGGTGGTCAAGCGGCTGGTGGAGGACATCCGAGAGCGGGCCGTCGGCCGGGAGGTGATGGAGAGCCTCACCCCGGGCCAGCAGATCATCAAGATCGTCAATGAAGAGCTGACCGGCCTGATGGGCGGGGTCCGCCAGGAACTGCGCCTGGGGGGCCGGCCGCCGCTGTCGCTGATGCTGGTGGGCCTGCAGGGCTCCGGCAAGACCACCACCTGCGCCAAGCTGGCCAAGCACCTGCGCCGCCAGGGGCGGCATCCCTACCTGGTGCCGGCCGACGTCTATCGGCCGGCCGCCATCGATCAGCTGAAGAAGCTGGGCGCTCAGGTCGGGGTCCCCGTCCATCCGGCGGAAGCCCGGCAGAAGCCGGAGGAAATCTGCCGGCTGGCCTTGTCCGAGGCCGGCCGGGTGGGGGCCGACATCCTGATCCTGGACACCGCGGGACGGCTGCACGTGGACGAGGCCCTGATGGCTGAGCTGGTGCGGATCAGGGATCTGGTCGGGCCCAGCGAGATCCTGCTGGTGGCCGATGCCATGACGGGCCAGGATGCGGTGAACGTGGCTTCCGAGTTCGATCGCCGGCTGGACATCAGCGGCGTGATCCTGTCGAAGGTGGAAGGTGATGCCCGGGGCGGCGCGGCGCTTTCCATCCGGGCCGTGACCGGCAAGCCGATCAAGTTCATCGGGGTCGGTGAGCAACTCGACGCGCTGGAGCCTTTTCACCCCGAACGGATGGCCTCCCAGATCCTGGGCATGGGGGACGTGCTCACCCTGATCGAGAAAGCGCAGCTCGAGTTCGATCAGAAACAGACCCAGCAGCTGGAGAAGAAGCTCCGGCAGAACGAATTCGACCTGGAAGATTTCCAGACCCAGCTGGGGCAGATGAAGAAGCTGGGCTCCCTGGAACAGATCCTGGGGATGCTGCCGGGGATGGGCCAGCTCAAGAAGCTCAAGCAACTCAAGCCGGACGAGAAGGAGCTGGTGCGGGTGGAAGCCATGATCAATTCCATGACCGGCGAGGAGCGGCGCAACTACCGCATGATCAACGGCAGCCGCAAGCGGCGCATCGCGCTCGGCAGCGGCACCACGGTTCAGGACGTGAACCGGCTGTTGAAGAACTTCGCCCAGACCAAGAAAATGATGGAGCGCGTATCCAAGGGGGGCCTTGGAAAAATGGCGGCTTTCATGAGATGAGATCGCATGTCCGCCCGGAAACGCGGACAGACTGGAGGGGGTGAACTAGGGATATGGCAGTGAGAATCAGATTGGCAAGAATGGGCGCGAAAAAGAAACCGTTCTACCGGATCGTGGCGGCGGATTCCGAAGCCCCGCGGGACGGCCGGTTCCTGGAAATCCTCGGTTACTACGATCCCATGCGGGACCCGGAAGTCATCGAAGTGCACCAGGACAAGGTCAGCTACTGGCTCGGCAAGGGCGCGGGACTGTCGGAATCCGCAAGGGCGCTACTCAAGAAGAAGGGGGTGCTCAAGGCTCAGGCCACGAACAACTGACGCGGCAGCCAACCGCAGGCATGGGGGGTTCGACATGAAGGAGCTGATCACCTACATCGCGAAAGCGCTCGTGGACAAGCCTGAGGATGTGGTCGTGACCGAAATCGAGGGAGAACAGACCTCCGTGCTCGAGCTCAAAGTGGCCAAGGAGGACCTCGGGAAAGTCATCGGCAAGCAAGGGCGCACGGCGCGGGCCATGAGAACGATCCTGAGTGCCGCCTCCACCAAGATTAACAAGCGGTCCGTCCTGGAGATCATCGAATAGCCAGGATGGAGGAAACCCCCGGCAGGTGGCTGGCCCTGGGAAAGGTCCTCCGGCCGCACGGGCTCGGCGGGCTGATGCGGGTCTCCTCGCAGCCCGAGTCGGAAGCTCTCTTTCTGCAGAGCGGAACGGCCCGCCTGCGGCGGAGCGACGGGGAGGAACGGGATTTCCGGGTGCTGTCCGCCAAGCCGTTCAAGCACCTGATGCTCCTGCAGCTCCAGGGGGTCGACACGCGGGAGGCGGCCGAGACGTTGCAGGGGGCGGAGATCCTGCTCGAGGCCGGGCGGCTGAGCCGGGAGCCGCAAGAGTTCTTCTGGCAGGAGCTGCTGGGTCTGGGCGTGTACCAGGCGAGCGGCGAATACCTCGGCGCCCTGGACGACATCATTCCGACTCCGGGCCACGACATCTACGTGGTCCGGCACGGGGAGCGGGAGTTCCTGCTGCCGGCCACCGCGGAAGTGGTTCGGGAAATCCGCCTCGGGAAGCGGGAAATGATCGTTGACGCCGGGGAAGAGCTGCTCGGTCTGAATGAAATTTGATGTCCTGACCATATTTCCCGAGATGTTCGACGGCTATCTGCGCGAAGGGGTTCTGGGCCGGGCCGTCAAAGCGGGGATCGTGAGGGTCGGGGTGAGGAACATCCGGGATTACGCCCGCGGACCTCACCGCACCACCGATGACCGCCCCTACGGCGGAGGGGAGGGCATGGTCATGAAGCCCGGCCCCATCCAGCGGGCGCTGGAATCGCTGGAGCGGGAAACCGGCCGGAGCCTGGTGATCCTGCTCAGCCCCCAGGGGCGGACGCTGGATCAGCGCCTGGCCTGGGAGCTGGCGCAAATGGATCACCTGATCCTGATCTGCGGTCGCTACGAGGGAGTCGATGAGCGGGTGGTACAGGCCTGCGTCGATCAGGAGGTTTCGCTGGGCGACTATGTCCTGAGCGGGGGCGAGCTCGGCGCCATGGTGATCCTGGACGCGGTGAGCCGGCTGGTGCCGGGGGTGCTGGGCGGCGAGCGGTCGAACCGGGAGGATTCCTTCGAGGACGGGCTGCTGGAGTACCCGCACTACACCCGGCCGCGGGTGTTTCAGGGACAGGGCGTGCCCGAGGAGCTCCTGTCGGGGAACCATGAGAAGATCCGCCGCTGGCGCCGCAGGGCGGCCCTGGAACGGACCCTGGCGAAACGCCCCGACCTGCTGGCCCGGGCCGGGCTGACCGAGGAAGACCGGCTCATCCTCAGGGAACTCGGGCACGGGCTCCCGGCGGGGGGCGGGAAGAGCCGTTGAAAGAGAACCGATCCGGGCTATTGGACGCGGACTGAGGCCCGGCAGCGGGCTTACGTGGTGAATATCAGGAGGAGACGATGAACGTCATTGAAATGATCGAAAGAGAACAGATGCGGGTGGACATACCCGAGTTCCGGTCGGGGGACACGGTCAAGGTGTACGCCAGGATCCGAGAGGGGGAGAAGGAACGGGTTCAGCTCTTCCAGGGAGTGGTGATCCGCAAAAGAGGGGCCGGGACCGGACAGACATTCACGGTGCGCAAGGTTTCCTACGGCATCGGGGTGGAGCGGGTGTTTCCGCTGCACTCCCCGCTCCTCGATCGGGTTGAGGTGGTGACCCGCGGCAGGGTGCGCCGGGCGCGGCTGTATTATCTGCGCAAGTTGAGGGGCAAGGCGGCCCGGATCAAGGAAAAAAGGTTTCGCTGAGATTCTTGCAGGTTCTTGTTCACGTCACCTGGAAATCTTCCACTTTTCCCGGATGGGGTCGCTGAGCCGGCCGACGATCCCCTGTTTCACGAGATCCGGACCCGCGGCGCGGGCTACGAGCTGATCGCCGGCGTGGACGAGGCCGGGCGCGGCCCCCTGGCGGGCCCGGTGGTTGCTGCCGCTGTCGTCCTCCGCCCCGGAACCGATCTCCCTGGAATTCGAGATTCCAAGCAGATGACCGGGAAGGCCCGCGAGGCGGCCTTCCCGGTCATTCAGCGCGACGCCCTGGCTACGGCCATCGCCGTGGTCCCCCACCGGCGGATCGACGAAGGCAACATCCTGGAGGCCACCCTGGAGGCCATGCGAAGGGCGGTGCTGGGGTTGCCGCGGCAGCCGGATTTCCTCCTGGTGGACGGAATTCAGCCCGTCCCGCTGGCCATCCCGCAGCGTTGCCTGAAGCGGGGAGACCAATTGAGCCGGAGCATCTCGGCCGCCTCGGTACTGGCCAAGGTGTACCGGGACCGCATCATGCAGGCCTATCACCGGATGTTCCCGCGGTACGGCTTCGGCCGCAACAAGGGCTACGGCACCGCCGAGCACCTGGCCGCCCTGGAGCGCCACGGCCCGTGCCGGATTCACCGCCTGAGCTTCCGGGGGGTCCTGCCGGAGGCCACCGGCTCCGACCGGCCCCGGGGCAGAAACCCGTGACCCGGGCGCGGCAGCAGACCGGCAGGCTCGGCGAGGCGCTGGCGCTGAGATCATCTCCAGCAGCTGGGCTACCGCGAGATCGCCCGCAACTTCCGCTGCGCATTGGGCGAAGTGGATCTGGTGGCCCGTGACGGGGACACGCTGGTTTTTCTGGAAATCAAGACGCGCCGGGGTGTGCCGGCGGGCGAAGCCAAGGCGGCCGTCAACCCCCGCAAGCAACGCCAGCTTTCCAGGGTGGCGCTGGCCTATCTGAAATCCCACGGGGGGTGCGACCTCAAGGCCCGCTTCGATGTGGTCGCGGTGAGCCTGCTCCCGGATCGGGCGCCGCAGATTGAGGTCGTCCGCAACGCGTTCGAGCTGGCCTGGTAAGGGGCCGGCGGAGCTGGGGGGGGTGGGGGCAAATGAAACCCGGCAAGCCGCGAAAGCCGCTTGAAAGCCGGGGGGACGAGGGCGGGACGCTCTATGTGGTCGCCACCCCCATCGGCAACCTGGAGGACGTGACCCTCAGGGCCCTGCGGGTGCTGGGGCAGGCCGAGGTGATTGCGGCCGAAAAGGTGGGGCACACCCGGGTCCTCTGCCGCCAGCACGGCATCGGGACGCCGGTCACCGGCTTCCGGCGGGAGAACCAGAACCGCAAGACGCCGCTCCTGGTCCGGCGCTTGAAAGAGGGGGCGGACATCGCGCTGGTGACCGATGCCGGGACCCCCGGCATCTCGGATCCGGGCGGGCACCTGATCGATCACGCGGCCAGGGAAGGCATCCGGGTCGTTCCGGTGCCGGGGCCGTCCGCGGTGAGCGCCGCGCTGTCCGTTTCCGGGCTCCCCACGGAGAGCTTCCTGTTCGCGGGCTTCCTGCCCAGCCGCAGGGAAAGGCGCAGGACGGCCCTGCGGGCTTTGAGCGGCGAAGCGCGGACCCTGGTCTTCTTCGAAGCCCCGCACCGCCTGCAGGCGATGCTGGCAGACCTGCTCGAGGTTCTCGGCGACCGGCACCTGGTCATGCTGCGGGAGATGACCAAGATGTTCGAGGACATCCGGCGCGGCCGGATCAGCCGGCTGAAGGAAGAGCTGGGCGGGGACGCGCTGCGGGGGGAATTCACCCTGGTGGTGGCGGGCCGCGAGGTACGGGAGCGCGAGAGCGGGCTTGACGAGGAAGTTCTGGGCCGCGCGCGCGGCCTGGTGAAAGCCGGCCGGAAAAGCGTGCGCGACATCGCGGCCCTGGTGGCCGCCGAAGCCGGGGTCAGCTATCGAAGCGCCTATCAGGCCTGCCTGGCGATGAAGAGAGAAACGGAGGGTTGCTGAGCAAAGCGCGCAGCGGCCGGCGGACGGCGAACATGGAAGAGGTCAGAACCCTGAAGATATCCAACGGCCTGGGTCTGCACGCCCGCGCCGCGGCGAAGATCGTGAAGCTGGCCGCTCAGTACCACTCGGCCCTGTACCTCAGAAAAGGGGAGCAGGAGGTGGACGGCTCCAGCATTCTTTCGATTCTCACCCTGTCCTGTCCCCGGGGCACGGAGATCCAGGCCCGGGCGGTGGGCGAGGACTCCTCCGCGCTGCTGGGGGCCCTCCGTCAACTGGTCGATGACCGTTTCGAGGAGGGGGGATGAGCATGCCCGTCGCACGGCAGCAGAGGGTATTGCAGGGGGTGGGGGTTTCCCCGGGCATCGTGATCGGCCGGGCCCGGCTGGTCGAGAGATCCCGGGTCAAGATCTTCTACCAGTACCTGATCCGGGACGGGCAGCTGGCCCAGGAGGAGGATCGTTTCCGGCAGGCCCTGCGGGCGACCGAGCAGCAGCTGGAGCGGCTCAAGGAGCGGATCCCCGAGCAGCTGAAGGAACACGCCTTCATCCTGGACAGCCTGCTGATGATTCTGAAGGACAGCATGCTGAGCGACGCGACGCTGGATCGGATCCGCCGGGAGAAGATCAACGCCGAGTGGGCCCTCAAGAAGTCGCTGGAGGAAATCCGGCTCCTGTTCTCCCAGATCGAGGACGACTACATCAGCCAGCGGATCGCCGACGTGGAGGACGTGAGCGAGAGAATCCTGCGCAACCTGGCGGGGAAAACCGACGAAAGCCTGGGGGAGATCGACGAGCGGGTGGTCATCGTGGCGCGCGACCTGAGCCCGACCGACATCACCGAGCTGAACACCAGCAAGGTGATGGGGTTCGTGACCGAGGTCGGCGGCCGGACCTCCCATGCGGCCATCATGGCCCAGGCGCTGCAGATCCCGGTGGTGGTGGGCCTGGAGACCGCCACCGCGCTGATCCAGAACGGCGATCTGCTAATCGTGGAGGGGAGCGCCGGGCGGGTCATCGTCAACCCGGAGGACGAGGCCATCATCCGCTACCAGGAAAAGCAGCTCCAGCACGAGGCCTTCCGCTCCAACATCGCCCGCACCAGTCATCTGCCGGCCGAAACCCTGGACGGTCATCGGATCGCGGTGCGCGCCAACATCGAGTTTTTGGAAGAAGTGGTGGCCGCCAAGGATCTGGGGGCCGAGGGGGTCGGCCTCTACCGGACCGAGTTCCTCTACCTGAGGAGCCAGGAAGCGCCGCCGGAGCAGGCGCTCTTTGATGACTATCGCGAGGTGGTCGAACTCATGAACCCGGAGCCGGTGACCATCCGGACGCTGGATCTGGGGGGCGACAAGCTCCTGGCCGACAGCGAGATGGCCGGGGAAACCAACCCGGCTCTGGGACTGCGGTCGATCCGCATCTGCCTGCGCAGACCCGAGATCCTGAAGACCCAGCTGCGGGCGATCCTGCGGGCCGGCCGCCACGGCCGGGTGCGGATCCTGCTGCCCATGATCTCCGGGCTCGAGGAGGTGCTGGCGGCCCGCGAGATCCTGGCGGAGGTGAAGCAGGAACTGAAGCGCGAGGGGGTGGCCCACGATCCCGAGGTGCCCCTGGGCATCATGATCGAGGTGCCGTCGGCGGTCGCCATGGCCGACCGGCTGGCGAAGCACGCGGATTTCTTCAGCATCGGGACCAACGATCTCATCCAGTACGCCCTGGCCGTGGACCGCATCAACAAGCAGGTGGCCTACCTCTACGAGCCCTACCACCCGGCCATCCTGCGGATGATCCAGCAGGTGGCGACCGCCGCCCGAAGCGCGAAGATCGGGGTCTCGTTGTGCGGCGAGATGGCCGGGGACCCGCTCTGCGTGCCCGTGCTGGTGGCGATGGGGATCCAGGAGCTGAGCATGAACCCGGGGGCCGTGCCCCTGATCAAGAAGGTGGTTCAGGTGCTGGCGCTGGAGGACATGCGGGGGATCCTGCAGGCGGTCATGGCACAGGACACCCCTTCCGGGGTGCGGACCCACCTGCGGGCCCGCATGAAGGACCTTCTCCCCGAGCTCGAAGCCCGGGGATTTCTAGGGGCTCCCGGCTGAGACAGGCCGGGGTCTGCAACCAGGCGGAACTCAGGAGCGTCATGGCACAGAAGGTCGTCTGTCAGAACAAAAAGGCCACCCACGACTTCTTCATCGAGGAGCGGATGGAGGCCGGCATGGTCCTGCTGGGCCCCGAGGTCAAGTCCCTGCGGGACGGGCGGGCCAGCCTGAACGACAGCCATGCCCGGCTGAAGGGCGGGGAGCTGTTCATCTACAAGATGCACATCACCCCGTACCCCTTCGCCAGCGCCCACATGCAGCTGGACCCGCTGCGGCCCCGCAAGCTCCTGCTCAAGCGCCGGGAGATCAGGCGTTTGATCGGCAAGATCGAGGAGCGGGGCTACGCCCTCATCCCGACCCGGATCTACTTCAACGAGAAGGGCCGGGCCAAGGTGGAACTGGCCCTGGCCCGCGGCAAGAAGAAGTACGATAAACGCCAGGCGCTGAAGGAGAAGGACCAGAAAAGGGAGATGGACCAGGCCCGCAAACGAGGCGGGCATTGACAAGCGGCCGGGGAAGCGCTAGAATATATCTGCAATCCAAATCTACCGCTTGGGGGCGAAACGGCTTCGACGGGGGTAGAGAAGCTCAGGTTGCATACCGAGGTTCCATCCGCTCGTAAAACGGGTGGGATAAACACAAACGCAGACGACTATGCGTACGCTCTAGCCGCCTAGATGGCTAGCGTCCCCGCGGTCTTTGCCCGTGGGACCGATGGGGGCGCCGACTAACGGGCTAGCAAACCCGATCAACCTGTGGGCCGGGAATGTGAAATCTTACACAGGTTAGCTTTCCGGCAACGCCACCCGGTACGGACCTGGAGAGCGAAACATAAATGCCGGGTTAAGTATGTAGATGCCTGGGCGGAATTCTTCCGGACGGGGGTTCGACTCCCCCCGCCTCCACCAAGTGGACTTGCAGTAAATCCAATGAGATAGCCCCCCGGGGCAGGCCGTCCGATCGCCTTTGTGCCTAATCGGCCGGCCTTTTTTCATTGATGCCCTCCAAATAGAGCCGCTCCAAGGCCGACCCGTCCAGAGGGATTCCCTAGCCCCCTGAAACGGGAGGACCTCCCCGAAGGGAGGTCCGCGGATTCCGTTTGCCGCTTACGACCTCATGGTTCCCTTCGGGGCTGGCAGTGGCACCCCGCCGGATGGCGGGGTTGCCGGGCGGTCACAGGGCCAGTTCCCTCACGCCACTCTTCATGATTCGCTTGACAAGTATGCTATTGTGTAATCCTGCGCCTGTCTATCTGAATTCCGCCCTCTGAATCCGCCCTCTTGATACGGACAGCACAGACGTAATCAGACCCTTGTGGAGGTTCTTTGAGGTGAAACCATTTCAACGCTCGCTCATCGCTGTCCTGGTGCTGGCGACAGGTGTCCTGCTTGCCGGGGGCTACTGGTTCTTCAGCGCCCAGAACAAATTCCTGCACAAAGAGGCTGAAAAGGAACTCGAGACTATCGCCTCGTTGAAAGTGGACCAGATCGCCGCCTGGCGGGCCGAGCGGCTGGCGGATGCAGATGTGCTCATGGAGAGTCCTTTCCTCACCGAAGGGCTGACCGGATGGATGACGAACCCGACCCCCGAAGGTGCCGTCCAGATCCTCACCCGGTTCCGATCCCTGCACAAACACTACCATTTCCGGGATGTAGTTCTGGTGGATGTCAACGGTCAGGTGCGACTGCGCCTCGACGGCAGTTCCGGCCCACTCCACGCGGACCTGCTTGAAGCCCTGGCCGTTGCCCTGCACGAGCGGCGCCCTGTGCTTGCCGAACTGCAGATCGGTCCGGGCGATCTGCCGCCCCATCTCGATGTTATCGCCCCCTTTTTTGATGGGGTGCAGGAGGAGCCGAAGGCGGCCGGTGCCATCGTCCTGCAAATCGACGCCCGGCAGTTCCTCTTCCCCCTCCTCCAGTCCTGGCCTACGCCCAGCTCCACGGCCGAGACCCTGCTGGTGCGGCGCGAGGGAAATGAGGCACTGTTCCTGAACGACGTGCGCCACCGGAAGAACACGGCGCTCACGGTAAGGATCTCCTTGAAGCAGGGCGACTTGCCGGCAGTCATGGCGGTGCAGGGCAAGGAAGGCGTGGTGCGAGGCAAGGACTATCGCGGGGTCGAGGTGCTGGCGTTCTTAAAGGCTGTGCCGGAGTCCCCGTGGTTCATGGTGGCCAAGGTAGACACGGTGGAGGCCTTATCCGACTTGCGGCTCCATTCGGCTAACATTTTGGCGATACTCCTGGGTCTCCTGGCCGCCGCGGTCGCGGCGGTTGCGGCAATTTGGCAGCGGAACGCTAAGGCCCAGTACCGCACCCTATACACGGCGCAGGCAGCGGTGCGGGAAGGCGAGGAGAAATACCGCGTCCTGGTGGAAAACGCGGGGGAAGCCATCTTTGTAAGCCGGGAGGGGTCCCTGAAGTTCACCAACAAGAAGCTTGAAGAGCTCACCGGCTACACCCGCGAAGAGCTGGCATCCAAGCCGCTGGAGGAGTTATGCCACCCAGAGGATCGTGCCCTGGTGGTGGAACACCGCAGCCAGCACAAGCAGGGCATGGAGGTGCCTTTGACCCATTCTTTCAGGATCATCCACCGTTCGGGCGAGGCGCGGTGGGTGGAGCTGAACGTCGCCGTGATCGAATGGGAGGGGGAGTATGCCGTGCTGAACTTCGCGCGCGACATCACCGAGCGCAAGCAGGCCGAAGAGGAGATCCGCAGGCTCAGCGAGTTCCTGGAAAGCATCATCGACAATGCCAGCGTGTGGCTCCACGTGCGCGCCATGGACCACCGGGTCCTGGTCTGGAACACGGCTGCCGAGAACATCAGCGGTTATTCCAAAGAGGAGGTCGTGGGCAGCGACCAGGTTTGGGAGAGACTCTACCCGGAGGATGCCTACCGCGAAGAACTCACGGCAAGGAGCAAGAGGGTCATAGAGGAACAGGAAGTTCTGAATGAATACGAAACCACCATCCGGTGCAAGGACGGCTCGCAGAAGACCATGGTCTGGTACGCGCGCGGCCTGAAGGATGCATCGGCCGCACCCATGGGCCTGGTTTCCTTGGGTTGGGATGTAACTGAAACCAAGAAGCTCCAGGCCCAGCTGCTGCAGGCCCAGAAGATGGAGGCCGTCGGCCGGCTGGCGGGCGGTGTGGCCCATGACTTCAACAACATGCTGCAGACGATCCTGGGGTATTCCGAGCTGGCGCTCGATCAGACCAAAGCGGATAGCCCCCTGCGCGAGGATCCTGCTGGAAATCCGCAAAGCGGGCCAGCGCTCCGTCGCCCTCACCCGGCAGCTGCTGGCCTTCGCCCGCAAGCAGACCGTGAGCCCCATGGTGCTGGACTCTGAATGACACCATCGCGGAGCATGCTCAAGATGCTCCAGCGGCTGATCGGCGAGGACATCGATCTGGCCTGGATGCCCGGCCACGATCTCTGGGAGGTGAACGTGGACCCCTCGCAGATCGACCAGATCCTGACCAATCTGGTGGTCAACGCCCGGGATGCCATCGCCGGGGTGGGCAAGGTGACCATCGAGACCGACAACGTGGTGCTGGATAAGGCCTATTGCGCCGTGCATGCGGGATTCGTGCCCGGCGAGTACGTGCTGTCTGACGGTGAGCGATGACGGCCGCGGCATGGACAAAGAGATCCTGGGGCACGTGTTTGAGCCGTTCTTCACCACCAAGGAAGTCGGGGAAAGGGACCGGTCTGGGGCTGGCGACGGTGTACGGGATCGTCAAGCAGAACAATGGCTTCATCAACGTCTACAGCGAGCCGGGGGAAGGAACGAGCCGTCAGGATCTACCTGCCCCGGTTCAGGGGCGAAGCGGCCGAGACCCGGGCTGAAGGACCGGCAGAAGCGGTGCCGGGAGGCACGGAGACCGTGCTGATCGTGGAGGACGATGCGGCGATTTTGACCCTGGGCAAGCGGATTCTCGAAGGTCTGGGCTACACGGTCCTGACCGCCGGCGACGCCGGGCGAGGCCATCGGCCTGGTCGGAGGAGTACGCCGGGGACGATCCAGCTGCTGATCACCGACGTGGTGATGCCGGAGATGAACGGCCGGGAGCTGGCGCAGCGGCTCGGTTCTCTCCGGCCGGATCTCAAGTGCCTGTACATGTCGGGCTACACGGCCAACGTGATCGCCCCCCACGGGGTCTTGGACGAGGGCGTGCATTTCATCCCCAAGCCCTTCTCACAAAAGGACCTGGCCCGCAAGGTGCGGGAGGTACTGGAAGCCTAGCTGGCTGCCAGGGCTGCAGTCCAAGTGATGAAACCAGCCTCGGGGTCGGGCATGGGGCGTCCGCCGGAGGGCCGAGGTATTGCTTGACAGACCCGCCCGACTCACATAGGTTTTTCCTCGAACCCTGAGCCCGGGGTCCTGGTCCGCCACAACCCCTCAAGGGGGAATCCGGTTGAAAAAGCAGCCTGCCTCTGCTGCACGCCGCAAGGGAAGTGCGCGCAAACAGCCGGGCTCCGACATGCTTCTCGCACTCCTCGGGTTGCTGAACACTCCGGAACTCTCGATTGAGGAAATCACGCGCGTCATTCTTGAGGAGGCCAAGCGCCTCAACCAAAGCCCCTGCGGGTACGTCTCCGAACAGGCCGTAGTGGTCCTTCAGCATTTCCGCCAGGTCGATGTTCCGCATAATGGCCGTCAGCAGGTTGTTGAAGTCGTGGGCAATGCCGGCCGCCAGAAACCCGATGGATTCCAGCCGCTGAACCTTGACCCGTTCGGCCTCCGTCTTCTTGCCGGCCGTGATGTCCATGAAGTTGGCCAACACCGCCGGCGGCCATGGACAGGAAGGTGAGCAAGGCCATCAAAGCCAGAATGGGTCGGATGCGGGCGGGTCGGCGGGACTCGTTCCTGGGTCGCGGAAAAGAGCGGCTCTCTGCACCGGTCTACCCGAAGGCGAAGCCGTTTTCGCGGAACACCTTGAGGCAGGCTTTTACCACCTCGGGGGAGTAGACGCTGCCCGCCCCGCGGCTTATCTCCGCCAGCGCCGCTTCGATGCCCAGCGCTGGACGGTAGGGACGGTGGGAGGCCATGGCCTCCACCACGTCGGCCACCGCTAGGATCTTGGCCTCGACGATGATTTCGCCGCCCGCGAGGCCCAGGGGGTAGCCCGAGCCGTCCTCGCGCTCGTGGTGCTGCAGCACGGCGCTGGCCACCGGGTGGGCGAACTCGATCCCATTCAGGATGTCGAAGCCCACCTGGGGGTGTTCCTTCAGCAGGCTGAACTCGTTTTCGCTCAGGCGGCTGGGTTTGCTCAGAATGTCGGTAGGAACCGAAATCTTGCCGATGTCGTGGAGCAGGCCGGCGATCCGGATGCCTTCGAGCTGCGCCTCGCCGAGCCCCATTTCCTTGGCCGTGCAGCAGGCCAGCTGGGTCACCCGCTGCTGGTGGCCCGAGGTGTAGGGGTCGCGCTTTTCCATGGCCGAGGCCAGGGCGTTGACGACCTGCGACAAGACCTTGGTCAGCCGCCTGACGGTGTCGCGCGCCTCCTGCTCCGCTTTGGTGCGGCCGGCCAGGACGGCCCGCTCACGCAAGACCCGCTCGAGCCGCACCACCAACTCCTTCAGGCTCACCGGTTTGGGGATGAAGTCGCGGGCTCCCTGTGAGACGACATTCTCGTAGCGCAAGTCCTCGGCAAAGCCGGTCATGACGATCACATCGGCGGGGTACTGCTGCCGGATCCGTCTGAGGAGCTCGATCCCGTCCATGCCGGGCATGATGATGTCGGTGATGACCACGTCGACCTGGTTTTTGGTAAGCAGGTCAAGGGCCTCCTCGGCCCGGCCGGCAATCAGGCATTCGTAGCCCGCCATAACGATGCCCTGCTGGAGGAGCACCCGGATGGATTCCTCGTCGTCCACCACCAGGACGCAGCCCTTGCACGAGGGAGTCATACGCTTTCTCCGGTCAGGATTTCATGGCTGCCGCGGATCCTTCCGGCCGCCACGCGCCATGCAGCCTGCCCTTCAGCGATTCACGATCCGTGCCAAGCGCTCAGGCCGCTTCACTTCACCCGGCTGCCGGGCCGGGTTCCGGCGTCCGGGACGAGCAGGTGAACTCCGGTTTCATCCTCGGCCGCCAGCACCATGCCCTGGGACTCCACCCCCATGAGCTTGGCGGGAGCCAGGTTGGCCACCAGAATGACGGTCTTCCCCCCAGCTCCTCGGGGCTGCAGTGACCGGCAAGCCCCGCGACCACCTTTCGTTCCTCACCGATGTCCACGGTGAGCTGGATGAGCTTCCTGGACTTGGGGACGGCTTCGGCCGCCTTTACCAAACCAACCCTTAAATCCAATTCTTGAAATAGAGTTACCCTTGTGACGGTTACCGGGAACCAGGCCGTGTCAGAGGGCACCGACGCGGTTTCGATCGGCGGCGGCCTTTTCTTCCCCGCCGGACTGAAAAACAGCATCGTGGCGCTGAATACCGCCGACATCGCACCCGACATCTACGCCTGCGGAGAGGCCTCCGAGGGGCACAACATCATCGGGGATGTGACGGAGTCTGGTCTCGCACTGCAGGCTTCGGACCTGATCGGGAATCCAGGTCTGGGCGCCTACACGGACAGCGGTGCCCCGGGAGCGGGTCACCTGCCGGCGCTGGCTGGCAGCCAGGCGATCGACAGTGCCGACCCGGCGGCCTGCACCCCGCAGGACCAGCTCGGGCAAGGGAGGGTGAACACCTGCGAGCGCGGTGCAGTGGAGTTCCTCGCTGCCGCCCCGCCGGCGGGGACCCCGACCCCGGTCCCTGCCCTCAACGCTTGGGGTGCTGGCACAACCATGCTGATCCTGGCCTTGTCAGCCGTGTGGGGGATTCTGCGGAGGAGAAGAGTTAGTAAATAGCATTAACTTAACTCGGATTAGCGCCTCCCACGGCTCATAGCCTTCTGACTGGCATCGCCAAAAGAAAGGATTCTGAGCGGTCTATCCGACACCTTCGCTCAGTACACAGAAAATCCCTACTCGCGGAGTAGGAATCATCTCTCGGAAACGAAACTGTAGAAGAGAATTCAGATCCAGAGTGCTTTTTCCATTCCATTCTGAGTTGTCGGCCCGGAACGGGATTTGCCGCTCCATGCTGCCCTTCGGCAGGCATTCAGTGAACCGTACCGGCCTGGTTCCGGTTTGCAAAGCGGTGCGGGTCTGGTAGAATCACCCTGCGACCATGACACGCGTCTATTCCTCCATCCTCGTGGCGCTTGACGGTTCCCCCTCCTCGAAACTGGCGGGTGAAATCGCGATCGCCCTTGCCCGCGCAACACCTACGAAGATCCTGGCCTGCCATGTGTACGATGCCGGGCTGCACAGCTCCCGCTTCCGGGATATGGAGCCCGGACTGGCCGCGCGCTACCGCGACGAAGCCGTGCTGAGGGATCTGCGCCTTTCCCACGGCTCCCTGATTTCAGACGGGCTGCGGGTGCTGTCGCGCGGATACATGGAGGATTTTCTGGCCGCGGCCGGGCGGAGCGGAACCGAAGTGACGGAGGCCAGCGCCGAGGGAAGGAACTACGTGAAGATCCTGCAGACCGCTCGTGAGAAGGGCGTCGAGCTCATCCTGGTGGGAGCCGCCGGCCTGAACGATGTGCAGGACGGGCAACTCGGCAGCACCGCCATGCGCGTTGTCCGGCACGCGCCCTGCGACGTACTGGTGGCCAGGAGGCCCCTGGCCGCTACCACAATCCTGGCGGGAATCGACGGCAGCCATGCCGCGGTCGAGGCGGCGCGCAAAGCCGCCCTCTGGTCGCGGAAACTGGGTGGCGCGCTGCATCTGGTCGCTTCCTACGACCCCTACCTGCACCTCAGCGTGTTCAGGACCATCTCCCATTCCATGTCCGTCGAGCGTCAAACAGAGGCGGGGCTGTTCAAGCAGGAGGCGCTGCACGAAGAAATCATCGACAAAGGCCTGTGCGAGCTGTACCGCGGGTTTCTGAAACGGGCCGAGAAGGCGGTTCAGGGTCTGGGAGCGGAGCCCGTCTGCAACGTGGTGAGGGGCAAGGCCTACAGGGCGCTGATCGAACAGGTCCGGGAGCAGCCGGCAGACCTGCTGGTCGTCGGCCGCCACGGGCATCACCAAGAGGCCCTGTCGCAGATCGGATCCAACGCCGAGGCGGTGGCCCGTCTGGCGCCCACAAATGTGCTCGTGGTGGAGCTTGAAACCGGGGCTCAAGGGCCCGCGCAACCGGCGCCCGGCGGCAAGGGGGTCTGAGGGTGGCTGAATTTCCCGAAGCACTGGAGGTCGTCCTCAGAAAGATCCATCCCCTCGCCCCGCCCTTTCACCGGCATATCGTCCGCTCCCGCCTGGTGGGGGCCGCCTGCGAGAAGGGTGACCGCATCGTGGTCTACGAGGTCACAAGAACCGTACCAGAGGGCAGGGTCGCGGTGACCGAAAGAAGCCGACTGCGTTTTGAGCAGGACCCGTGACGGTCCTCAGCGCCGACCGGGTGCACTTCCAGTATGGTTCCGGAAGGGGGATCAACGGGGTCTCCCTGTGCATTGAACGCGGAGCCTGTCTGGGGCTGCTGGGTCAAAACGGATCCGGCAAGACCACCCTGACACGTCTGGTGCTGGGCCTTCTCCGTCCCCAGGCGGGCAGCCTGCATCTGTTCGGCGAACCGCCCGGCGGACGCCGCCCGTCTCTTCTGAGAAGGCTCGGGGTCGTTCTGGACACCGATGTTCACTGGGATAACCTCTCCGGTTTTCAGAATGCCCTCTTCGTGGCCCGTTCCTATGGCCTGGGCCCGCAGCAGGCAGAGCAGCAACTTATCCGGCTTTTTCGAATGGCGCAGCTGGAGGAACAGGCTCACGACCCGGTCGCCACCTATTCCCTGGGCATGCGCCGCAAGCTGAGCCTGGTGGAGGCCCTGAGCCACGGGCCGGACCTGCTGGTGCTGGATGAACCCACCGCCGGCCTGGATCCAGCTTTCATGTGCACCCTTACCGATGTGATCCGCCAGCGGTGTTCGGCCGGCAGGAGCACCTGGGTGGGGGGAAACGATCCGGAATGGCTGGCCGGTGTGGCTTCGCAGGTGGTTTTCCTGCAGGCCGGCGAGATCATCGCCCAGGGTACGGTGGCGCAGCTGACTGCGGCGCTCGAGCCGCTCCTGGAGGCGGAGATCACCCTGGAGCACTTCGCCCCGGTGGGCAGACCGCCCATGGCCTGGGTGCGCTCTGTTTCCCAGCAGGGCAACGAGATCACCATACTCATGGAACGCGACCACGCCCAAATTCCCGATCTGCTGGGATGGCTCGCGGCGCAGGGGGCTGTCGCCCGGGCGTTTCGGCTGCGCGGCTGCACCCTGCGCGACGCCTTTCTGCTGCGAACGGGCGCGGCGGGGGACCTGTGAATACCGCTAACGTCTGCCAGCTCGAAATCGCGGGGGCGCTGGTCCGGCCCCGGATCCTGGCCATGAAGCTCGGAGCCGCCTTCCTGCTGGGCCTTCCGTTTCTCGTGGTGGCCATGCCCATGCGCGTGCGGGTGGTCGGGCTGCTGATGCTGACCCTGTTCACCTGTTTTTTCGGCGCCGCCGTGGCAACCGTCCGGTCGCGGTCAGAGGGACGGATGACCCGCCTGTGGCTGCTGCCCATCCCGCGCTGGCAGATTATCGGGGATCAGGTCCTGGCGGGCGGCTTCGTGGATGCCCTCCAGCTGGGCCCGCTTTTCGCCCTCTTTGTGGTTCTCTATGGTCAACGGGTCAATGTGGCGGCCTGGGTGCAGGTAGGCGTCCTGCTGTGCGCCTCCCTTCTGGCCCTCAATCTGCTTGGCCTGGCGCTGGGGCGGATCCTGCGCAGCAACCCCGAGGTGCATCTTTTCGGGGCGCTGGGAGTGGGCGTGCTGGCATTTTTTTCAGGGCTGATTCCGGTGCCGCCGTTCTTGCGCGGAGCGCCGGGGATCCTTTCGGCCGCCAACCCGTTGAGCCGGCTCGCAGAATCCATGGAGCGCATGGCCGACGGCGGGCTCGCAGGCAGCAGTCCCATGGGGGGCGGGGCGTTTCTGCTGGCGCTCCTGCTGGTTTTCCTCTGGCGGGCCCTGGACTGGCGCGGACCCGGGTTGACGGAGGGCTCCCGCTAACCATCGAGGCCCATGGCGCTGTTTAAGCCGATTCTGACCGGTAGGGGGAGGGAATGGATCCCATAACGAAATCCTATGTCTCGCTGGGCCTGGTGGTGCTCGCCCTCTTCGAGTTCTGGGCGGCCATGAGGATATTCGGGGCCAAAGGGCCGCCAGGGCCATCCGCCAAGCAGGTGCTGCGCCTGCACCGCATCGGCGGATACCTGTTCCTGGTCTATTTCATCTGGATATCCTGGATCTGCATCGACCTCATGGACCGCCTGGCGGAGCAGGAAGAATGCCGGATTCCCGGGCGGTCATCCATGCTTTTTTCGCCATGTGCCTGTTCGCCGTGCTGCTGCTCAAGATCGGCTTCGTCCGCCTTTATCGGAATTACCGGCCCTACGTGCCGCTGCTGGGCATCATCGTGGCCTCCGGCACGCTGGTTCTCTGGGGCTTGGCCGGCTGGATGTTCCTGGTGCTCATGTAGGGCCCTTCCTGAAGGGGGAGGAGCCGCGCCTTCCGAAAAAGGCGTACGCCATGCCGAGCCAGAGAAGGCTGGCGAAGGCCACCGCCCCGACCTGCCATCCGTTCAACCCCGGCACGTCATAGAGCGCCAGGAAGAAGGCGTCCTCCGGGATCTCCGCCTTGAACCGGTCCCGGTAGATATCCCGGATATGGTAGTGGAAGGGCTGGCGTCGGAATGGCCTGAGTTTTCCCAGAAAGCGCTCGAGGTCGCGCCACTGCTCGGTGACCGGATCGTAGGTGCGCACCACCAGGCGCAGCCCGTACGGGTGGAGGTTGAAGAAGGTGTAGGAAAGCCCGTAGCGGCGGTAGACAAAGGCGCGTTCGAAATCGGCCTTGCCGGCAACGGAAACAAAGGTGGCACGCGGGAAGCGCCCCAGGCTGAGCTCGTCCGGGCCGGCCACCGGAACCGGCTCCCCGGGACCGAGATCGTAACGCAGCTCGGGGATCTGAACGAGAATCATGGCCCCCACGAACAGCAGGGCGGACAGTTTCAGCAGCAGCAGCCAGAAGTTCTTGTTTTTCAGGAACACCGCGGTCCTCACTGCGCGTCGCGCTTGCGGCCGCCCTAATCGTACATGGCCCCCAGGATGAGCAGGGTCAGGACGAAGGCCAGGGAGAGCAGGACAAAGCCGATCCAGATCCGCACCATTCTGCGGGCCCAGCGCGGATCCTCCTCTTCCTCACGCAAGGGGTAATTGTCGAGTTCGGCTTCCCAGGCCGGTCCGGGGGCTTGCCGGGCGGGGTCGGCGGGCCGGGCTTCGCCGGCCGAAGGCTCCTCTGAAGGGGTCGGCGGCGCAGCGGTTTTGGTTTTTGTCGGCGGGTGTTTCTTTTCAGCCATGATTCTGGATGCCTTCAATAGGGATCGCGGGAACTCAAATGGGCGGTGATCAGCCCGGCTTCCGCCCGGGTCAGCTTCAGGCCGTAGGCCGTCATCTGATGCACGATGACTTCCCAGTTCCCGAGCCGATAGGCCTTGACCCGGTCCAGCGTATGACAGCCGCTGCATTTCTCGCGGATGAGCACGGCCGCGCCGGCGGGCTTGGGTTGCGGCGGGGCCTTGGGAATGCTGGCGGGGTCCACCTCCACCATCAGAAAAGGTTGGCGTTCCTCCGGAACGAAGACTTTGTCGTAGTGCGCAATGCGGTCCACGAAGCGCGGCCGTGAGGCCTCCCGCGAGTACCCCCCCAGCAAGACCGTGGCGAAGGAAAGCAGGCCTACCAGAACGTAGACGGCCTGCGGCGACCCCTGGTGATAACGGATCAGGTGCGCGGCCAGGGCCGCGCCGCCCAGCCCGAAGGCCAGCATGGTCCAGAAGAAGGCCCAGGTCATGATCATGCCCATGGCCAGGTAGAACATGAGGTAGAAGAAGGCCACGCTGTAGACCATCACGGCCGGGACCGCAAGGGGCTGCTTCGCGGCGGAGGCCTTGCGAAACAGGGTCAGGGACATGCCGAGCATGCCGACGACCAGGATCTGTTTCAGCCACCACCAGTCCACGCCGCCCGCCGCCACATCCCCTCGGCCCCACATGAGGTTGACAAAGGCCTCGTTGGCGTGTCCCCGCAGAACGTGGGCGTAGAAATAGCCCACCACAGGCAGGGAGAGGAACGCCATGAACCCCACGGAAAAGGCCAGCTGTCCGCCCTGCTGGTAGAAGTCCTGCAGCTTGGGCCGGCGGTTGAGGTACAGGAAGACCCCGCACAGGGCGGCGACGACGAAGGCGCCGTAGGCCACGTTTGCAAAGGTGCGGTGCGCCTGCAGCATGAGGAAGGACGGATTGTAGAACCCCAGTTTGTCCCAGCCCAGGATGCCGGTGCGCAGGGAAAGCTCGGCTTCGCCGAACCCGGGCGTGAGCATGAACCCGCCCAGGCCGTTGATGATGTAGATCTGCAGGAAGAACAGGGGCGTGAGCAGGGCTCCGAGAAAGATGTGGAGTTTCTTGTGCCCCCAGAGTCGGTCCCAGAGGAAGTAATGGAAAGTGAGCGTGGTGGCCAGCAGAAAGAAGAGGAATTCCTCGACAATGAGGGCCCAGTAGAACTGGACGAAAATCTGGCTCCAGAACTGGGGGTAGAGCCCGGAGAGCGCGAAGACCAGACCGATTGCGCTGACCGTCCCCACGTTGTAGATGCAGACGTGAATCAGCTGCAGGCGTTTGGCCAGCAGATCGTAACGCCGGTCCTTTTGCCGGTAGCCGAGGATCTGGGCCACCGTGACGAAAAAGGCAAAACCGATGCCCAGCGAAGCCACCGCCGTGTGGAAGAGCGCTATGGAGCCGATGGCCCACTTGGCGCCCAGGCCGGGAAAGGCAAGAGGCGTCATCGGTAGTGCTCCTTGAGGTACATGATGATTCGAGCCGCCTCCTCATCGCTGATGCCTGCGCCGGGCCGTTCCCTTTCCCGCTGCACGCGCGTCTCCCAGTCCCGTTTTTCGTAACGCCCCAGGTCCTTGGGGCTGCGGTGGTGGCAGCCGATGCACTTTTCATAGACCAGCAGCCGGTCCGCCTCCGAGCGCGTCACCTCCACCTTCACCAGCTGGCCATAGACATTGTACGGCTGCCGCGCCCGCTCACGCACAAATCCTCCCAGGACAAAGGCGAAAAAAGCAGCCAGGCCGGTGACCAGCATGCCGATTCTCCAGGCTCTGCCGTCCGGTTTCCCTTTGCCGCGGCAGCGGCTCCAAAACAGCGCCAGCAAGACGATCAAGACGAGCGTGTAGGAGAGCCGCCAGACAACCGCCCCCCCCGGCAGCCAGTCCAGGGGAGGATGCCAGGCCAGAACCGGATAGAGGCTGGCAAAGCCGAGGGTCAAAGCCGCGTGCAGAACCCTGCGCTGGTGCCGCCTGAAGAGGTAGGTCCCCCCCAGCACCAGCATGAGCGCGATGAGACCATCTTGACGATGAAATGCGGAGAGGCGTGGCCCCCCATGATGGCGTGAAAGGCCACCGGCGCGTTTGCCTGAAGAATCCTGGCAAAGCCCCAGCCCACGAAGGGCAGGGCGAAGAAAGCCAGAAAGCCGACGGTGAAGGTCAGGTCGGCGGCAAAGCCGAAATAGGCCTTTTCCTCCGGCTGCTTGCGGCGCCAGCACAGGAGGCCGAAGACCCCGCCGGTCAGGAGCATGCTGTAGCTCACATTGGCGAAGAGGCGGTGAAAGAACAGGAACGGATAACTGGGGTTGAAGAAGGCCGCCGCCGACCAGCCCACGCCCGTGTTGACCGCCGGCAGCGCGGCTCCGGGGGTGGTCATGTAGGCCCCCAGGCTGTCCCAGACCGCCTGGATGAGCAGTCCGAAGACCGCCGTCATGACGCCGAAGAAGATGTGCAGGCGCTTGCGGTTCTGCATGCGGTCCCACGGCAGATAGTACCCGAAGAAAAGGAAGCCCACATCCAGCAGAAAGAAGATGAACTGCACGATCAGCGGCCAGAAAAACAGGTCGACCCAGCGCGACCAGAATTCGGGCCATAGCCCGATGATGAACATGGGGATCCCCGTACCCAGGGCCGCACCGGGTGAGTAGAGAATCATGCAGAAATAGACCATGCTCTTGGCGAGGCGGTCGAAGCGCGGGTCTTTCAGCCGGTAACCCGCGTACTCGAAAATGGGGGCCAGCATCAGGAAGGCGGTGATCAGGGTCGCGATGGGGATATGGGAGAAGGTGACCTCCTCCATCCAGACCCAGCGGGGAGCTATCGGTGTTTCGATGACAGGCAGGTCCATCGATGCGCATGCTCCGGTTGAGCGGGGAGAGGGCAGACGCCGCACATGGCGGAGGCGCAGCCGGAAAAGGCCGTGCACGGATGCCCCCGTTCAGCCCGGCGGCTGTTTGCCCTGTGACTCCAGATAATAGTACCGCAGCAGGTCGGCTAGGGTGAGGTCGCCCAGAACGGCGCCTGCCGCGTCCAGCACTGCCATCTCTTCTACACCGGTGCGTCCCATCCTGGCAAGGACGTCTTCCACGGTTTCCTTGGCCGTGGCGTGAGGGCTCTGCTTGTCCATCAGTTGCGCCGCGGTCCGGGCGGTGAGGCGCCGCAGCATGCCGTGCGCATGGATCTTGCCCTCATAAAGATGGGGATAGATGTGGCGCAGGAGACGGCCCATGCCGATCGTTCCTAGCAGCCGTCTTTCCGGGCCCAGGACGTACACCACCCTTGTGTGATGAAAAAGCGCGAGCACCCGGATGACTTCGTCGATCTCGGCGTCGGCAGGCACGCAGGGGATCTCCCGTGTTCCGATTTTCTCGAGTACTTCCTTGATCCGCATCACGCCGCCTCCTCCCGGGCTTCCCCGGCGCGCTTGAGCGCCCACTTCACGATGGGGGGGGCGATCAGTTCGTTGAGGATCACCGAGGCCAGGACCGCGTTGAGGAGCACTTCGTAGGTCTGCGGCGAAAGGACCGGGCGGGCCATGAAGATGAGGCCCAGGGACAGGCCCGCCTGGGGGAGCAGGGTGACTCCCAGGTACTTCGCAATCTGCGGGGGAGCCCCGGACAGGCGTGCACCGATCCGCGTGCCCACGAGTTTTCCGGCAAACCGGCTGAGCAGCAGGGCCGCCCCCAGACCTGCGGAAGTGTTCAGAACACCCAGGTCAAAGTGCGCTCCGGCGAGCGAAAAAAACAGGCAGTACAGGGGTTCTTCCACGGTTTCGAGCTGGTCCAGCATCTCGTCGGCATTTTTCATCCGGTTGACCGCCACAAACCCCATGGTCATGTTGGCCAGCAAGGGCGAGCAGCCCAGTTCGAAGGCCGCGCCGCTGAGGAGGAAGATCGTGCCGAACATGGCCACCAGGTGGATCTCTGCCCGCCGCTGCTTTCTGAAGAGGTAAGGCAGCAGGCCGCCCGCCAGGCCGCCGAGCGCGACAGCCCCTGCGATTTCGCGCCCGCCGTTCAGCAAAGCCATATGCGGCAAGGACCCTTGCGCACCCAAGAAATGGGCAATAGCTACGGCGCCGGAAAAGAAAACCAGGGTGAGCGCATCGTCCAGAGCCACAACGCCGAGGAAGGTCGAAGTGACCGGGCCGGCGGCTCTCAGCTCGTGGAGCACGGCCAGGGCGGTGGCCGGGGCTGTGGCGGCGGAAATGGCGCCCAGAAGGAGGACGGCGCTGAGCAGTGAATCGGGCCCGAACGGCAGCAGGGATGAGCAGCGCCCGATCAGGTAGACGGTCACAGCGGTGAATACGAGGGCGCCGAACCCCTGGGTGAGGGTGATCCACAGGATGGGTTTGCCCAGCGCCTTGAGGCGCGGAAGGTGCAGGCTGCCGCCGATGGCGTAGGCCACCACGGAAAGGGCCAGGGCCGAGACCAGCCCCAGGTAGGATTGCGTGAGTCCCGCGTCCAGAAGCCCGGTCACCGAGGGGGACAGGAGCACTCCGGCGACCACGTAGCCAGTGATCCGCGGCAGCTTGACCCGATTCGCCAGAACACCGAAAAGATATCCGACGATCAGAAGCAGGCCGACGGGAAGGAGAAGCGGGTAAGCGAGTTTGTGCTCCATGGGTCATCCTGAGGATAGGGTCCTGCAGCGGCCTGTCCTGAAAACTCCAAGCCGCGCACCAACTTGCCTATTATAACCTCATCCTCCCTCTCTTGGCCAGCGTCGCATGTCATCCAAGATCCGCCTTCACTTCAGGCTGACCGAAGCAAGGCAGGCGGTTCAGGCGCCGCAAGGTGCTGCTTTCACCTGGCGTATGGCAATCTCGGTTGCGGGGTGTTATAGAGAAAGAGGTGCCCACCCATACTCATGGTTCGGCACTTCGGAGAGGGGGTCGCGAGTGCAGCTGTCATCCATTCCGTTCGGCACGACCGACTGGTCGCAGATCGAGCGGATCGAGCACAAAGGCGAACGCGGGTTCGCTTACTGGCGCACCCGGCAGTTCGGCAACATCCGTGTCCGCATGGTGGAGTACACGCCCGGCTACCTTGCAGATCACTGGTGCGTCAAGGGTCACATCCTCCTGTGCATCGAAGGTGAACTTCACACCGAGCTTGAAGACGGGCGCAAGTTCACGCTCAAGCCCGGCATGAGCTACCAGGTCGCCGACAATGCAGAACCTCACCGCTCGTACACAGAGCTTGGGGCCAAGCTTTTCATCGTCGATTGACCGAGTTGCCTGAGCGGCCCGGCGCAGACGGACCTTTGTGACCGGAGTTCAAACCTTTCAACACCGGGAGGAGATGCCATGGTCGATCCCAAGCTTTTGGGCCCCTGCGGTCTTTATTGCGGGGTCTGCGGAGTGTTCTACGCCCAGCGTGACGGCAACGACCAGTTCCGCGAGAAACTGGCTGGGTTCTATGGGGTTTCCGCTGACGACCTGCATTGCGAAGGTTGCATGTCGGATACCCGGGCCGTCTTTTGCCGCCATTGCCGCATCCGGGCCTGCTGCCGGGAGAAAGGTTACGAAGGCTGTCACCTGTGCGACGACTGGCCTTGCGCTTTTGTTGAGGAGTTTCCCGTTCCGGTGGGCAAGCAGGTGATCCTGCGGGCCGTTCCGTACTGGCGCGAGGTCGGCACGGAGAGGTATGTGGCCGACGAGGAAGCCCGCTACCGCTGCCCCCACTGCGGGTACATCCAGTTCCGCGGGGCCAAGCGCTGCCGGGAGTGCCGCGAACCGGTTGACCTGGACTGATTACCGGCCGCCGCCGAATTTGTCTTTATCTTGCAGAGTCGAAAAAACGAAGTTACTTGATAACTGGCATGTATAGAGCGGGAGGTGGAGTCACTATAGCGAGTTCAGGGTTTCCCCAGTCGGGTCGCCCGGCTGGCGGCCTGAGCCTGTACCCCTTGTCATGGGCCCACTTCGTGTCCGTAATTGCCTGAGACGATCTGCCGCAGCACTCCGTTTTCAAAGGTTAAATAGTAGAGGAAGCGCTGGGAGCCGAAGTTGTAGGTCCACTCCTCCAAGGCCACGTATTCCACCGCGTAGAGCGGTGCACGCCGGGGGCGGTAGTCGAAGTCGGGGGCAAAGAGATCGTAGAAATCCCGTTTGATGCGAACTTCCTGCCAGAAGCGAACGTGCTGCGCTTCACCGCACTTGGCCCAAACTTCCGGAATCGGGTCACCCCTGGATACGATCCGGTTGCCGCACCGCAGCGAAGCCCCTTGGACGACGTTTGCGCTAAGAAGTACGGCCAGCATGAGACACAAAGCGACTCTGAACATCCCTGAACCCCGGATTTCGCAGGCCCTTCAAAGGCCTGCAATGGATATAGACGTTCTGATCTGCTCCGGGTTTACACATGCGCTGGCGTTTTGACAGGCGTGCACAGGCCGGCTGAGGCTACTCCCCTGTTTCAGTGCATGAAGGCCCGGACAGGGGATCAACCTGGCATTCCTGGTTTCGTTTGTCGCTCGAGATTGCGCTGACCGGGATGGAAGAGGTTGTAGGTGTCAGCGGCAAGGCGCGTTCAGCGAGGCAGGATACCGACGCGGCCGACAAGGGATTCGGACACGCCCTGCATCAGATGGAAGTGCTCCGAGCCGGTCAACCAGAAGAGGTTCGGCCTGCGCCTCCTGTCCGCCTCCATCTTGATGTAAGGGAGCAGTTGCGCCGCGTACTTGATTTCGTCGATCAGCACCGGGGCCGGAAACCGCTGCATGAACAGCGCCGGGTCTTCTTTGCCAGACTCGGGACCAAGGGATCGTCGAGGGTGACGTACGCTCTGTTTTTCCTGCTCAGGTGCTGGAGGAAAGTGGTCTTTCCAACCTGTCGTGCGCCGGTGACCAGCATCACCGAGGACCGGCCGGATGCTTTCAAAAAAAAATCTCAAGAGTCCTAGAGACATGCATGAGGGGCCTGCAGGGTCGTCCAAAATGCAGTTTAATTGCACTGCAGACGATATGCGCGTGTTTGTCAAATGCATGAGCGGGATCGATGTCCGGATCCAGCCACGCCTTCGCAAGCCGTCATTTCTGCATTGAGCCGTTCCACTTCAACACCCCTTCTCCAGACCAACCATTGTGCTCTTTACATTTTCGGCCTCTTTGGACATTCTGGTGGCGGCGAAAAAGAGAAAGGAGCATGTGGAGTATGCCGCGAAAAAAAGCGGAAGATTTCGTCTCGCAGCTGAATCCCGACGAACGCGCCGAGGTACTGGGCGAGGTGCTCAAGTGCCACCGGGAACTGCGCGAGGAGACTGACGCCACCGCGCAGAATCCGATCGATGCGGAGACGCACCGAACGCTTCAAGGTCTTCAGGCGCAGCCGAACGGGAATGCCCGGGTTGCTCATCCTTGAGCCGAAAGACGGCACGACGGCCTCCTGCATGGAGCGAGCGGTAAGCCAGGTTGCAATTAAATCCAAAAAAGTGAGGAGGAAATGATGTGAATCACTTTCCACTGCTATTTTCGCCTTTCAATATAGGAATGCTTCCGACAAGAAACCGGATTGTAATGGCACCCATCGACACCAATCTTGCAAGCGAGCTTGGCGAGGTGACCGATGCGCTATTGGCTTTTTACCAAAGAAGAGCTTGCGGCGGCGTGGGTCTTCTCATCGTGGAAAATGCTCAAGTCGACTTTCCGGTGGGCAAGAACACGAAGCGACAGCTTTCCATCCATGACGACGCCAAGGTGGAGGGCCTCAAGAAGCTGTCTGCAGTCATCCGCAGTGCCGGCGCACGTGCAGCCATTCAGATCCATCATGCAGGCCGGGAGACAACACTCGAGGTGACGGGCGGTGTGATGCCGGTCGCCCCGTCCCCTATTTCTTGTGGCCACCTAAAGACCCCCGTCCGGGAACTCGAACGGGCCGAAATCAAGGACATCGTCGACAAGTTCATCGCTGCCGCGGTTCGAGGGAAGAAAGCGGGCTTTGACCTGGTCGAAATCCATGGAGCCCACGGGTATCTCGTGGGGGAATTTCTTTCTCCCTACACCAACAGGCGGACCGATGAGTACGGGGGAGGCTTCCGGCAGAGAATGCGTTTCCCGGTCGAAATCGTTCGGGGCATCAAGGACACCCTCGGCAAGGATTTCCCGCTCAGCTTCAGGTTCAGCGCCGACGAGTTTGTCAAAGGGGGAATCGATATTTTGGAGGCTCAACGGATTGCGCAGGAGCTGGAAGAGGCCGGCGTGGATCTGCTTCACGTTTCAGCAGGTATTTATGAATCCCTTCCCACCCTTCTCGAACCCATGTCCTACCCTCAGGGATGGCGCTGTCACCTTGCCGCGGATATCAAGAAGACGGTCAGCGTGCCCGTGACTGCGGTAGGCGTTATCCGCGAGCCTGAATTTGCTGAGCAGGTCCTGCGAGAAGGCGGCGCGGATTTCGTGGCGATCGGCAGGGGTCTCCTGGCAGATCCCGATTGGCCCAACAAAGCCCGGGACGGAAAGGTCTCGGACATCAAGCGGTGTATCGGCTGTAACGTGGGGTGTTTGAGCAAGCGGCTGACCCATGCCATTCAGTGCTCGCTTAACCCGGAGACGGGGCATGAGCAAAGCTGCAGGATTCTCCCCCTGAAAAAAGAAAAACAACGGATCACCATCGTGGGTGGCGGCCCTGCCGGACTTGAAGCGGCCCGGGTGGCGGCCCTGCGCGGTTGCCAGGTGACCCTTTTGGAAAGGCAAGAGGAGCTCGGCGGACAGATGCGACTCGCAGCGCTCCCGCCCGGAAAAGACAAGCTGCGCTGGGCGATCGAGTACTACCGGCATCAGGTACAACGCCTGAGGATTGATCTCCATCTCGGCCGGGAAGCCGGAGTGGAATTTATCCTTGCCACAACACCTGACGTTGTGGTTGTGGCCACCGGTTCGACACCGCAGATCCCTGCCTTTTCCTCCCTTGTCACTGCGGACGATGTCCTTTCCTGTCCTCCCCCCCTTTCTGACGGCGAGAGCGTGGCGATCGTCGGGGGAGGTTCCGTAGGCTGTGAGACGGCCCTGTTTCTTCATGGGAGGGGCTACCGCATAAGCCTCTTCGAACAACTGCCGGCGCTCGCGCAGGACATGGAACCCATCAGCGCCTGGGATCTCGAGGAACGCATCATAGAGAGCGGCATCCGGATCCATACGGGCACCACGGTTTCGGGAGTGGAGGGCATGAGGCTCATAACTTCAAAAACAGAGCAGGCCACGGTTTCGGTCCCTTTCAAGCTTATCGTGTGGGCAGGCGGCCGACGACCTGAAAGGGCACTATCCGAAGCGCTGAGTCGCAGCCCGTTCAAAGGCCCGGTCCATGTCATCGGCGATGCGTCAACGGTGGGAAAAATCCACGACGCTATTCACCATGCCTATTCAGTGATCAAGGACCTGTAGTAGCTCACTCAACGTTTCACGCTTTCTTGGTGAGATGACGTTCCTGAAATCAGCACAAGCTCAACTAAGCATTGACGACGTGATGTTTTTTTCGTTAACTTCCTATCGTCAATAAAAATTGAAATTGGGGAAGAAATTGGGCCGAATTATAACGACATGCGCGCTGGATTGTCCCGACAATTGCGGGATCATTGCAAAGGTTCAGGATGGCAGGATACTTCGTCTCGAAGCGAACCCGGATCAACCCTACACAAGGGGGTTCTTGTGTAAGAAGGGATACCGCTACCCCCGCCGGGTATACAGTCCCAGTAGAATTGTCGGGCCGCTAAAAAGAACAGACCGTGGATGGAAAAGAATCAACTGGGAGGAAGCCCTCGACATAATCGCTGAGAAAATTCGGTATTTTTCTGCCACCTGCGGCAGCGGATCGATCATGCATTTTCATCGCTCTTCATCCTGGGGAGCAACAAAGCAGCTGGTGAGAAGGTTCTTCAACCTCCTCGGCGGAGTCACGACCCACAACGGGTCGCTCTGCTCCGGTTCGGTGATGGCTGCTCAGGGTACTGACATGGGTGCCCGCCTCGGAAACGATCCCGAAGACCTGCTGAACAGCCGCAACATCCTTATCTGGGGAAGGGATCCGTTCAAAAGCACCGTTCATCTCATTCCGATTCTGAAAGAGGCTCGCAAAAGGGGCGCTCGGATAGTCCTGATAGATCCGGTCCGAACGGATACCGCTTCCATAGCCGATGAACATATTGCCCCCCGGCCTGGAACGGATGGGTTCATGGCCGTCGGGATGGCAAGACATATCGTGGATACCAAACTCCACGATGAACGATTTATCGATCAGCATACCCAAGGCTTCAAAGACTACCTGTCGATGATCAACGCTCTTTCCTTGCATGATATTGCCGAGAAATGCGACGTGGAGCGATCCCGCATTGAGGCGCTGGCGCGAACCTACGCCGGGGAAAAACCATCGGCTATTCTCCTCGGCTGGGGGATCAACAAATGGGAGCACAGCCCGGAAATGATCCGTATCATCGATGCCCTGGGCGCCTTGACCGGAAACATCGGTGTGGCCGGCGGAGGAGTCAATCACGGCTTTCAAACCAAGCGGCATTTCGACCCATCCATCCTGGCAACCTCAGCCGCAGCTTTCAAGAGAGAAATTCCCGAGCCTCTTCTGGGCCAAGGTATTCTCGATTCGGAAAACCCTCCCATAAGAATGATCTGGATCAACGGAACGAATCCTGCCGTATCTTGCCCCAATTCAAGAAAAGTCGCCAGAGCGTTGCAGAGCCTCGACTTTGTTGTCGTGGTGGATCATTTCATGACCGACACAGCAGACCTCGCGCACCTCTTCCTTCCCACCACAACCTTTCTCGAAGAGGAAGACATTGTGGTCAGTTGGGGCCACAACTGGATCGGGCCGGTAAATAAAGCCATTGAACCGCTTGGCGAATCACGATCCGACTTGCGGATCGTTCAAGACCTCGCTGCAAAGCTTGGACTGAGCAGTGACATGGAGGGGACCCCCAGAGAATGGCTTGAGCGAATTTTCCAGCCCATGGAAAGAGCCGGATTGTCGGTCGAAGAGGTCATGCGATCACCCAAGAGGTGCCCGGTAGCCCCCATGGTTGCCTTTGAGGACAAAAGGTTCAAAACCGCTTCCGGCAAGTTTGAATTCATTACTTCCTTTTACAAAGAACGGCAAAACACTTTCCCTTACCACCTCATATCCTGTCTATCAAAAGACTGGCTGAATTCTCTCATTCTGGAGGAAGAACACCCCATGATACCGCTTGTTTTCGTACACCCTGTAACAGCGGAAAAATCCGGGGTTCAGCATAGATCAAAAGCCCTCTTGAAATCCGGCGTCGGGGAATTGACGGTGGAAACCCGTATTAGCGAAAACATTCGGCAGGACACCCTGCTTATTCATCATGGAACGTGGATCAAGAAAGGGGGGGGAGTGAATCAGCTGACAGAGGACCTGATTTCAACATCCGGGAAGATGGCCGCATACTTCAGTACCACAGCCTCTTTACTTCCCTTAGAACCATGATCTTGGTGCGAAGGCAGATATCGCTTGGCGCCTGACCTATTCGAGCCGTTCATGAGGCCTACAGGGTTGTCAACGCTTTATGAGATTTCTGGGGCAGCACACCCTTGCAGGGGCAGGCTTGATCCCGGCTTCAACTCTTCTTTCTTGCCATGGCCATGAGGTAGGGACCGACGAGAATGAAGAGATTGACCAGGAGGAGGGCGAGGCTGATAGGCCGGGTGAAAAAGGTGGTCCAATCTCCGTTTGACATGATCAAGGCCCGCCTGAAATTGTCTTCAAGGATGGGTCCCAGCACAAAACCAAGAATGATGGGGGCTGGCATGATGCCGATTTTCTGAAGTAGATATCCAAGAAGGCCGCATGCAAGCAGGACCCAGATATCGAACACGGTGTTCCGTATAGCAAAGGAGCCGATGATGCAGAAGATCATGATGGCCGGCAGGAGGTAGTGGCGCGGCACTCTGATGAGGTGGGCAAAATACCTGGCCCCCGCCAGACCGATGAGCGCGAAGACCAGCACCGAGACGACATTGCCAAGATAGATGGTGGAAATCATATCAGGCCGGGTCGTGAAAAGCATCGGCCCTGGAGCCAGCCCATTGATCATCAAAGCGCCGATGAGGATCGCTGTCTGAGGATCCCCGGGAATGCCCAATGACAGCATGGGCACAAAGGCGCCTCCGACCGCCGCATTGTTCGCCGCCTCCGCGGCAACGACTCCTTCCGCGATCCCCGTGCCGTACTCCCTGGATCTTTTTGAAAACCGTTTCTGAATGCCATAGGCGGCCATGGAGGCGATGGCTCCACCCGCTGCGGGCACGGCGCCGATAAACGTCCCGATCAGCGAAGAGACAGCCATCATGGGCGACATGCGGACAAGCCTTGAGAAACTGGGGAGAACCTTTGTGATCTTGGCCACAGTCACTTTGATGTCCGTGGTTTGCTCGAGTTTGATCAAGACCTCCGTCACACCGAAAAAACCCACCATCACCGGGATCATTTCCAGCCCTGCTTCCAGGTTCTTGGACCCGAAAGCGAACCGGGGGTATCCTGTGATGACATCCTGGCCGATGGATGCGAGAAGGAGGCCGATGATTCCTCCAATCAATCCTTTGATCGTGGATCCGAAGGAGATATAGCTGACAATGCTGATTCCCATCAAGGCCACGCCCGTGTACTCCTGGGCTCCGAACTCAAGGGCGAAACTTGCCAGAACCGGTGCCGCAAACACGAGAACCAGAACACCGAAGAGACCTCCAAGAGCAGAGGCCAGGGTGGAGTATCCGATGGCCCGGCCGGCTTCCCCTTTCTTGGCCATCAGGTAACCGTCAAAACCGGTGGCAATGGCGGAAGGGGTTCCCGGGATATTCACGAGAATCGCCGAAATCGATCCCGCATAGCAGGCGCCCACGAAGATGCCGATGAGAAAGAGCATGCCGTTCACATCGCTCATGGCAAAGGTCATGGGTAGAAAAATGGCCATTCCCATGGTCGCCGTCAGCCCGGGGATGACGCCGAAGATGATCCCGAGCACGTTTCCCGCAACGATGAGAAACAAGGAATACGCTTTCGTGAAATTCGGCAAGCCGGCAATGAGAAGTTCAAGCGCGTCCACGAGTCAGCGTCCTCACTTGAAAAAAGATGCCCCGGGCAGCTGGACCCCAACGAAGACCTCGAAAACCACGTAGACAAGAGCCATCATGCCGATGCTGTAAATGAGACCGGGAACCACGCACCGGCCTTTCAAAGAGGCTTTGATCAGGATAACCGACAGAAAAGTTAATACAAACCCGCTCAGCAGGAACCCGACATACTCCATGGCAATAATCGAAGCCACCGACAAAAATATCAGCGCCGCCACCGGCCAGTGGCTGAGGGCGGGAACCGTTCCCGGTTGATCAGCGAGCGCGGAGGAACCCGGTTTCTCGCGCCAAATAGCCTGAATGAGGGTGAGGAGACCGAGGCCGATCAGAGTGCCGGCGAGGACCTGGGGATAGAACCCCGGGCCCCGGCCGAAACCCTGACTTTTCACTATCGGGTAGCCGAATGTTTCGATGAAGACGAAAATCCCGGTGAGCGAGCAGACAATGCACGTCAGCCAGGCATCTCGCTTCTTGGACAGCATGCTAGTTCTGCTTCAGCCCCAGAGCCTCGACCATTTTCTTCACGGTGGCATCGGACTCCGCTCGCAGGATGGCGATGTTCGGGGTGTCCATGTAGGTCACATCCAGCCCGGAATCCTTGATCTTTTTCTGGGTGTCCGGGTCCTGGAATGCCTTCCGAATCGCCCCGTCGAGGATCTTGACGACGTCATCCGGCGTATTGGCCGGAACCACGATGGACTCCCAGAAGGGCATGGTGATGTCGACCCCGCCTTCCTTCATGGTCGGGATGTCCGGGTAAGCGGGATGTCTTTCCTCTGCAGCGAGGGCAACAGCACGGATTTTGCCGGCGCCGATCATGGCCTTTGCCGGACCGATGGCGACGAACATGGAATCCACATGCCCGCCCGCCAAGGCGGCCAGAGAAGGGCCCCAGCCCTTGAAAGGCACCTGGGTGAACTCCACTCCCGCCACTTTCCCGAACTCCGTTGAATAGAGGTGGTCGATAACCCCCGCGCCGGCATTCCCGTTCTTGATCTTGCCGGGATTTGCCTTTGCAAAGGAGACGAACTCCTTCAGCGTCTTCCATGGAGATGCGCTGTTCAATAGAAGAAACAGGGAAGGATTGATGACGCCTGAAACGGCTTTGTATTCACTCATCATCACTGGGGACACCGACGTGTATTGGGCGATGGCCGCACTGATGCCGAGAAAGCCCAGGGTGTAGCCGTCCGGGGCCGAGTCCACCAGGCCTTTGGCTCCGACGAGAGATCCCGCACCGGGCATGTTCTTCACCACCACGGGCTGCCCCAGTTCCTTTTCCATCTGTGCCGCCAGGATCCTGCAGGTCATGTCCCCGGAGCCGCCGGGTGACCAGGGAACGATGAGGGTGACGGCTTTTTCGGGGAACTTCGCGAGAGCCGGGGCAGCACAAATCCCAAATGCGGTAACAACCATGAAGAAACTTACCAGAATGCCAATGACTCGTCTACTGTCCATCTTTGATCCTCCTTCGCCTCTTTCAACTTGAATTGACTAGCAGTTGAGAACCAAACTTAGTTGACCGAGTTAGCACTTGTCAATGATCTTCTTCACTCTGTGCCGGTATGTGCGCGAATAATGGGTTTCGGTCTTGTCATCATACTTCCGGGTGGTATATTTTATGGCTCTAAATACTCTGAAGTTCAATGTTCATCCAACAAGGGCGGAAGTGATGATGCGGATCGAAAAGATCGAGCTTTTTCACGTGGCGCTTCCCACGCGCCGGACTCACAAGTGGAAAGGGCTGAGCGGCGACATCGGCGGATACATCCTCGTTCGCGTGGCAGGAAGCGGGGGATTCAAAGGCTGGGGCGAGGCACCCGCCATCAAGGATTGGGGAGGCGACCACGGGAAATATTACGGGGAAACGCCGGGGACCACCAAGCTCGTTATTGAGGAGCATCTTGCTCCCGCCCTGATCGGTGCCGAAGCCAGCAATCCAGCAAAGCTCCATTTGCTCATGGATCGAGCGATTAAGGGATATCCTTATGCTAAGGCTTCCATAGAAATGGCTGTCTATGATCTCCTGGGCCGATACTTGGGGGTGCCGGTCTACACCCTGCTCGGTGGTTGTGTGAGAACCGCCGTTCCTGTCGCGCACTCCATCGGACTCCTGCCGATGGAGGAAGCGGTGGCGGAGTGCGTGCAGGTTGCCGGTGAGGGTATCCGCACGATCAAGATCAAGGTGGGCATTGATCCTTCGCGGGACGTGGAGCTCGTACACAGGATTCGCGAGGCTGTAGGCCCGACGGTGGATTTGTGTGTGGATGCGAATCAGGGCTACGCTGGCCCTTCTGAGGCGATCAGGGTGATCCGGGCCATGGAACCGGCGCGGCTCAAATACGTGGAACAGCCGGTTGAAGGGATGGCTGCCATGGCTGAGGTCGCAAGGGCACTCGAGACCCCGATCATGGCTGATGAAAGCGCCTGGACACCCCAGGATGTGTTCGAAATCATTGAACGGGGGGCCGGCGACATCATTTCCATCTACACCACGAAGCCCGGCGGGCTTTACCAGGCCATGCAGGTCGCGGCTGTCGCCCACGCCGCGGGCCTTCCCTGCAACGTGAACGGCTCTGTGGAAACCGGTGTGGGAAACCTTGCAAACATCCAACTCGCTGCCGCGGCTCTCCCTGTGAGTCTTGCCTGTGTGGTCCCTGTCTCAACCCCATCGGAAGCCCAGCACGGCCAACTGGCGGGCATCTATTACAGGGACGACCTGATCAAAACGCCTTTTCGTTTGGTTGACGGGGCCGTCCAGGTCCCTGAAGGCCCCGGTATGGGCATAGATGTGGACGAAGAGAAAGTCCAAAGGTATCGGGTGGACAAGGATGGATGAGATACGCAAGGTGGCCGTCCTTGGGGCGGGCCATGGGGGATGCGCTGCAGCCGCGGTTCTCAGCCTCAGAGGGTACGAGGTCCGGCTCCACAGCCGCTCGGAGAAACGTCTGAATCCACTGCGGCAAGGCATCACGGTCCGGCACAGCCATGAAGGCCGGGCGACCCCTTCCCTCATCACAACACGGCTCCGTGACGCCGTCCAGGGCGCCGATCTTGTCATGCTCGTGGTTCCTTCCGTCGCACACGAAGAATACGCGAAAGCCCTCGGCCCAATCCTCCATCCGAACCAGATCGTCTATCTCAACCCCGGCCATACAGGCGGTGCGCTTCATTTTGCAGGCGAACTCGAAAAAGGAGGCGCGCCAGCAGTTCTGCTCTGTGAGAGCACGACTCTCACCTTCATATGCCGGATGGAAGGGCCTGCAACGGTGGGCGTTTACCGGGAAACGAGAAACCTGCGTTTTGCAGCACTGCCAGCCTCAAGGACCCCCGAGCTTCTTGCTCTGATCGAGCCGCTCTTCCCGAATCTGACCGCCGCCGCCAATGTCCTGGAAACCGGATTCATGAACATCAACGCCGTGATCCACCCGCCGGGTGTGCTCATGAACGCAGGCTGGACCGAGTTCACGGGAGGTGAATTCCTCTTCTACAAGGAAGCGATCACCCCTTCCGTCGCCCGGGTCATTGAAGCCGTGGATAGGGAACGGCTTGCCCTCTGTGAGTGTTTCAGGTTGCGGATTCCGGCTTTCATAGACTACTTTTCAGATGCCGGCCTAACGACCGAAGAGGCACGGCAGTCGCGTTCGGTGTACCGCGCCATGCAGGAGAGCGGACCCAACAAGACGATCAAAGCGCCTCAGAGCCTCGATCATCGCTATATCCACGAGGACGTAGGGTATGGACTTGTCCCCATGACGGAACTTGGAAGAGCGGCCGGGCTCCAGACACAGGCAATGGAAAGCCTGATCACGATTGCATCTGTAGCCGTGGGCACGGACTACCGTAAGGCGGGTCTGACCCTGGAAAAAATGAGACTTTCCGGGATGACCGTTGAGCGGATCTTGTCCGTGATCTAGTGCAGGAGTTTCTCATGCGACATGAAATCCTTGACCGTCTGCGACGAACCATGGATGAGGAAGACATCGACGTGATGGTCGTCGTCTCGCCGGAGAACTTCGCGTACACTGCCGGATTTGCGGTTCCCTCCCAGAGCCTCATGCGCTGGCGCCACGCCATGGCCGTTGTAACGCGGGGGGGCCGAGAGGTCTTGCTCGTGGTCGACATGGAAGCGACGACCGTGCGAACCAAAGCCCCAGACGCTGAGATCGCGGTATGGGGCGAATTCACGGACCGGCCGATGAGCGTGCTCGCCGGGCTCCTGCAGGATCTGGGCGTTGAAGGCGGCCGTATCGGCATCGAGATGGACTATCTTCCGGCCGGAGACCTTGAAGACCTGCGGCTCTTTCTTCCTCTCGCGCAGTTCACGGCCGTGCAAGACCTTCTCGCCCGCCTTCGCCAAGTGAAGACGTCATCGGAAATCAATCTGATTCGCCGTATTGCCAGGATCACGGATGAGGCCGTGGGCGAAGCCCTAGGTACCGCCAGATCCGGCATGACCGAATTGGATCTGGCCGGAAACCTGCTTAAGGGCCTGTATGTTCGCGGGGCGGAGCATTTCAAACTGCTGATCGTCGCGTCAGGAGAACGGAGCGAATTCCCCAACGTGGGCCCTTCAGACCGGGAGCTGAGACCCGGCGATCCGTTGCGGGTGGAGATCTTTGGCATCATCGGCGGGTACCACGCGGCGGTCTGCCGGACCGCAGTGGTCCGGAAGGCTTCTGCCGAGATCGAGCGGGTCTGGAAAAACCTGGTGGAGTGCAAATACCTCGTCCTGGATATGATCCGGCCCGGCGCAGGCACCAGGGCAATCTACGACGCCTTTCTGAAAAGGTTCGGCGAGCTGAAACTCCCGCCCATTTCTTTCGTCGGCCATGGCATGGGACTTCACCTGCATGAAGAACCGTATCTGGGCAAATATTCAGACAGCCGCCTGGAGGCCGGGATGGTGCTGGGGGTGGAACCTCTCGTGTACGGCTGGGGCAAGGGCTTCGGCCTTCAGCTCAAAGATACTGTGATTGTCACGCCGGAGGGATGCGAAGTCCTTTCGGACCGCACGGAGAACGACGACCTCATCATCATTCCATGATCCTGCCGTTGCCCTGAGACTCCATGCCCGTCGAGCGTGCCTCCGGGTTCTCGAACTGCCCTGCACCGATGCGCTGAATCCCGTAAAGGGCGAGAAGCCAAGAAGTGGGACTGCGGCATGTAATGTTACCCTGAGTCAGGGAGCTCCCCCCTTTGATTTTATGGTCTTGCCTGCGTTGGGGGGACCTGACATAGGCGGTCCGTTTTATGTAACATGGCCGTGCTTCTTTGACGCCATAAACAAGGCGAAGCTTTTTGGAGCCAGGAAAGATCGTATTCATTGGATTCAGTTTCTCGCAGAGCATCCTCACGACTTTGCTTCGATGAGGTGAGCTCAGAGGATTTAGGGTAACCCGGAGCTCATTATCAGCAACTTCCAGATCACCGGAGCTGTTTAGTGCCGACTGAATGAGAGTTCTACCCTCATCATCGCTCCTGGCATAATCAGTCCTAATCAGCCCCAGCAGATCACGTCTCGGCTTGGTAAGCCACCATTTTGAGAAGATCTGTGAGGTGTTTCTTTTCCTTCTTGAGTCTGTATGCGGACTCGTTGTCAAGGGTAGCTTTAAGAGGCACTTTCGCCGGCAATCTTCTCATAGAGGGCTTTGAGTTCCACCTCTTGCTGCCGCAACGCTTCAATCTTTCGCCCTACAGCACTGTTGGCGATCTTAAAACCGCGCATGGTGGGTCTTCTCGCCTCTTCATTGTTCAGGGCATTAAGGCCATAGTCCTGCTCTAACCCCTCCCGCTTCGCTTTGATCTTGGCCCTCTCTCGGTTGATCTCTTTGCGCTTCGGATTGGGCACGAACCGCTCCATGTCATCCGCTTCAACACTCTAATCCACCAATGCATCAAGAGCATATTCGGCGGACATATACTTGAAAAAATTCTCCTGTCTCCATCGCTCAAACATCCGGTAAGCGATTGTCACCGACGACAGATCCTGGCGGCTCGTAACGATGTGAGTCTGGTGCCCCGACGGATTCAATCGGCTCACTTGCCTCAGCCACAGTTTGCCATCCAAAAAGGCAACACTTCGATCATGCAACTTGTATTCAACCTTTTTCCCCTCTATCTCCTCGGCCAGGAGATAAAAGGACTCCTCCGGAATCAGATCCGTCTTTCCCTTTCGATAGGTGACAATATCAACACCGTCTTTCACCAGCTTTTAAAAGAGCTTGGGACTCCATCCCCCACGATCAAAAACAATGCACAGACGACGATCTTCACCAATAAGCCCCTTGATTTCTTCCACAATCGGCTCCAGCATCTTCACCAGCCCCTCATTGGCCGGCGCAGTGATTACCAGGATAGGGCTCCCCCTCCTGGTCATTGACCCAGTAATCCGTTGTAGCCGGCATGGCAAGCCGCCTTTGGGTCACATAGGCCTTGGACAATTTACGCTTCCCATTGTAGACCCTTACATGGCCGTCCAAATAGAGAAACCCCAGGGCGCTTTCCCTCTTTTTAAGACGCATCTTCGCCAGTTCTTGACCGAAAATCTCGGCCTTGTTCTTGGCCGCTAAACAATCCAGCTTGCGGCGAAGCGTCTTCACTTCACAGGCCCTGTCAAGCCCCAAAAGACGCCCTAAATCAACCGGAGTGCATTCCTTTAAACCCTCAGGTCGCTTGATGCGCAAAAGTGCCATCAGCACCAAGGTGAGCAGAATCGTCCGCAATCCGTAAAATGATGCCCCAAGACTGCCATAGACCTTGCGGGCTGTATCCAGTATGCCGCTTTCAATAAGAGCCGGAATGGCAACGAGGACTCCCACGCCTGGAATGTTTTCCCCGTCTCGGAATAAAGGAGCAGCATCCTCCAAGAAACCTAAACGGGCAAAAGCACGGTCAATGGCGCGGTTCGAAGGATCGGTATCATAGCTGTCAAGTGCTTCATTTTCTGATTCAACTTCGCTTCTCCTTCACGTCCATATTGCCGCTGCAGCCGCTTCCTCAACCTCGCCCATCGGTTGCTCGGTTACACTCGCTTCTGGAATCTCTACCTCGGCCGCTCTTTGCTCCAGACCCAAGCTGACTTCTTCTGGCACCTTTGGCGGCGTCCACCCCATGCGTTTTAATGCCTTGCGAACTGCATCTTCTTTGAGTCCCAACCGCGAGGCAATGGCAACATTGGTCAGTCCCTTTTTCTTCAAAGCCACAATTCGCCGAGACTTCGCCCGGTTGATCTGGAAGCCATCTCTTAGGTCCTCTTTTTCGCGGCAACCAGCGCCGACACACCTCCTTGATCAAACTTCTTCTGGGAGCGAAAAACGGTCAATCGCGAACAACCAAAGGCCGAGGCCACTTCCTGTTGACTCGCAAGACCGCTTTCAACAAGATGGATCATCGCATAGTGATCAGCCGCCTTGTCCGCTCTGGCATAATGAAATAGGGGGATGCCGTTGGCAAAAACAACCTTCATCTCTCCTTCTTCGCGGTAGTTGCATCGTCCATTGATATGAATCGTAGAAGGAGCAACCTCGGTCTCGTTCAGTAAAATAGTCTGTTGTGTTTTCATGGGGGCATGATAGCCCCCAAAAGCATCCAATGTCAAGATAAATGTATCATCAATTTTTCCGGTTTAGATTCGCTATACCCCCCTGATTTACGCCACTTCCCGAGGCCTATGTCAGGAGTTCTGAGGTTAGAGCGCCGAGATGCCGCTCTGGGAAATCAGGTTGTCGTCCTTCCGAGATGCTGTCCAAGACCAGGCATTGGAAACGTGTATTGGACAGGCTCGGGCACCAATGGTGGAATATCGAAGGGATCGTCGATCCACTCCCAAAGATCCCTGTAAGTAAAGAGGTTCCAGCGCAGGAACGCCACCAGGTTGGACAGGGACCAGCCGAAGCTGGCCTTGAACTGCAGGAACTTGATCAGCAGCATGGCGATCAATGCTGTCCAAATCTGGATGTAGAGGGCGTTCTGGCTGGTTCCGACAAAGGTCTTGACCTTGAGGTTCTGTTTCAGGGCCTTGAAAAACAGCTCGATCTGCCAACGGTCCTTGTAGATCCGGCTGATGGTGGTGGCGCCGAATTTGAGATGGTTGGTCAGCAACACGAGGGGACGCTCGTTTTCATTGTCCCAGACCGTCACGATTCGCAGAGGTATGCGGGCAGTCCTTTTTGGCTCGTGGCCCGGTGAAGCGGATCCACTGGTCTGCCAGGATGTCCAGGTTGCGGGGCGCCACCCTTTCCTCGACCACCTCGTAGTCGGCGTTTTCCTTGAGCCGGGTGACGAAGTAGATGCCGTTTTGGGTCCAGGTGGAAAAGAGCCGATAGTCGTTGTATCCCCGATCCATGGTGACAATGGAACCGGGAGGCAGCGGCGTTCGGCGAGCGATGGTGACATCATGCTTCTTGCCCTCGGAGATGTAGGCGTAGGTGGGGAAGTAGCCATCGTGATCGAGGAGCAGATGAAGCTTGACCGCTCCCTTGGTGCGCCGGAACTCCGCCCAGGGGAAAAGCGACAGGCACAGCGAGATGGTGCTGCTGTCCAGGGACAGGAGCTTGTTCTTGAAACGGAATTTACGGTTCTTGGGTGCCGCCATCCTGCAATAGCTCAAGGTCTCGTAGAACAGATCGCGAAACATCTGCCAGGGCCGATGGGCGTTGGCATAGGACAGGGTGGATTTGTTGGGTGCCTCTTTCATCCCCAGATGCCGCAGTTTCCCGGTGGTGCAGGCCAGCCCACCGCAGATCTCCCGCAGGCTCTTGGCCTGGGCCAGCTGGCAGAAAAGCATGGCCACGAAATGATCCCAGGAGCTGTAGCCTTTCGCGTAGCGTTCAGCACCTATGCTCACCAACCAGTTCATAGAACCGCCGACGACTGAAGAGACCAACGAGTTGACTGAACAGACTTGCGCAGCGTACCATCCCTCTGTCCTCCATGTTGTGGTTGACCGTTTGTGTTGACAAACAAACGGTGCCCCACTTGGAGGACATTTTCAACCCGTTACCTCAAAACCGATTTTGGACAAGAGTG
>CAVPHJ010000002.1:0-349348 GCA_963704245.1 uncultured delta proteobacterium | reverse complement strand
GAGCGCATCAGCGCGCCGACATTGCTCATCTGGGGCGCCCGGGACCGGATCACCCACGTCTCCAGCGTGCGCCGGTTTAAAAGCGGGATCCGGGATTGCCGGACAGTGATCCTGGAAGACTGCGGTCACGTGCCCTATCTGGAGAAGAAGGCCGAAACCCGGGAGGCCTGCCGCGAGTTTCTAGCGGCCGTGGGCACCCTCTGACCACCGGTTTGGGTTTTTGCCGTTGCGGTTTTCTCCGCGGGGTTCTTTCGCATTTCGGATTTCGGATTTTCTTGTTCTGAAGGGGGCGTTATGAAGACACTGCTGATCGTGGGGATGCTGGCCCTGGCCCTGCTGCTGGGCGCCTGCAGCGACCGGGAAGCCAAGGAACTGTTCGAAACCGCCGAGCTGGAGGAACTGCAGAACAACCCCGGGCACGCACGGGAACTCTACCGCCGGATCCTGGAGAAGCACCCGGAGAGCGACTACGCCCGGAAGGCCCGGGAGAAACTGGCGAGGATGCCCTGAAACCGCTCCGGAGCTGTCTCAAGAGCCGAGGCCAGGCTTAGCAGAAAACGTCGCAAACTTGGCACGTCGGGATCCACCACAATATCCGCATCCAGGGTAAGTCGCGGCACGCCATGGGCGTTGCTGGCAAAGGATCCCGTGATAAGGTATCAGCTTAATCTCACGTTGTTTTTGGTACGGAAATGCCGTTATGGACTTGGAATTTGGATCCGGGCCATAATGCCGGGAAATCCCGGGGGGTTTGAATTCCCGGCCGAAGAGCTTACAATTGGCCATTGGACCGTGGAACTTACCGGAGGCTATGAATCGAAATGGAAAAAACCGTCATCGATGGCGTGGAGGTATTCCTCACCGACCCCGACGAACTCCCCATGAACTGGGTGGGCCAGGAGGAGCTGGTCACCCAGGTGCTGGCCGCCTGGCTGGTACTGGACAAGGACGACCTGCCCCTCGCGCCGCGCCTGCTGGGAAAACCGGGGGTCGGCAAGACCACCCTGGCCTATCACGCCGGCCGGGCCCTGAACCGGCCGGTGTACCTGTTTCAGTCCACCATGGACACCCGCCCGGAAGACCTCATCATCACGCCGGTGATCGCCGAGGCGGGGAAGATCAAGTACATCGCCAGCCCGGTGGTTTCGGCCATGATCAAGGGCGGCGTGGCCGTCATCGATGAGGGCAACCGCATGAGCGAGAAGAGCTGGGCATCGCTGGCGCCCCTGCTGGACAGCCGGCGCTATGTGGAGTCCGTAATCGCGGGCATCAAGGTCAAGGCCCACCCGGACTTCCGCCTGTGCACCACCATGAACGACGATGCCAGCACCTTCGAACTGCCCGAGTACATCCACTCCCGCCTCCAGCCCCAGATCTACATCGATTTCCCGGACCGGGAGGAGGAGTTGGAGATCCTGAAGAGCAATCTCCCGTTTGCCGACGAGGAGATCCTGGACTACGTCGTCACCTTCCTGCAGGCCGCCCACGAAGCGGACGAGCGCTACTCGGTGCGCGACGGCATCAACATCGCCCGCTACGCCCTCAAGCGCCTGGCCAAGGCCTCCGGCCGGCCGGAGGCTGCGGCCTTCGCCGGGCGGATGCCGGGGCGGAGACCGATCAGACGCTGCCCCTGCTCAAGCACGCCGCCTCCATGATTCTGGACAGCGCCGCGGCGGAGTATTTCGCGGAAATCGTCGATGACTACGAAGACGAGCAGTGATTTCAGCTGGCGGAACGTCCGGCTGGTCCCGATCCTCCACAACCGGATGGAATTCGCGCGGGAGGTGCGGCGCCAGTTTCTGGAGTTCGATCCGGACCTGCTGGCGCTGGAGTTCCCGGAGACCCTGAAGGACCGGGTCCTGCAGGGTGTCCGCCGCCTTCCGCTGCTCTCGGTGGTACACTACCAGGAGCGGGACGAAACCCTCGTCTACCTGGTGCTGGAACCCACCGACGGCCAGCTGGAGGCCCTCCGCCTGGCCCTGGCCCGGGACATCCCGGTGCATTTCATCGACCGCGACACGGAGGCCTATCCCCAGGACCTGGCGCCCATGCCGGACCCCTACGCCGTGAGCCGGGTGGGCTACGATGCTTTCTGCCGGGCCTATCTGGACGCCCAGCGCGGGAACGGCCCGGATCTGGAGGACGTCCTTCGCGAAAAGACCATGGCCTTCCATCTGCAGCGGCTGAGCGGCCAAGGCCGCCGCATCCTCTTCGTCTGCGGGCTGGCCCATCTGGGCGGCATTCGGCGGATGCTCGAGCAGCCGCAGACCGAGGTGATCGGGAGGCGGAAAAGGGAGGGCATCGGCCTGGCCCACCTGGACCAGGACTCCAGCCGCGAGATCCTGAGCGAAATGCCCTATCTCGCCGCCGCCTATGAACGGGCGCGGGAGCACCACGGGGCGGCGCGGCTGGACCGTCTGGAGCTGCAGGCCGGCCTCGTGCGGGAAGCGCTGGAAAGCCATCGGAAAACCAACAAGGAGGAGCTGACGCCGCTCCAGCTCCGGGTCATGAACCGCTTCTCCCGCAACTACGCCCTGCTGAGCGGCCGGCTGGTACCGGATTTCTACCAGCTGATCGTCTCCGCCCGGGGGGCCGCCGATGACGATTTCGCCTACGAGCTCTGGCAACTGGGCAGCGACTACCCCTGGCAGAGCGAGGAACCCGGGTTGCCGGTGCTGCGCCTGCGGGGCGAGGATCTCTTTCTGGATCACCGCCGGATCCGGTTTCACCGCAGTCTGAAGACGCTGCGCCGGCGGCTGGTCCCGGTGCCGGTCAAGCGGCGGCGGCGGGAAAAGCAGCCCGGGGAGTGGAAGCGCGAGTTCGGGAAATACTCCATCTGCTCCTATCCGCCCGAGGACGTGGTCATCGAGGGCTACGGGAGATATCTCCAGAAAAGGGCGCTCGAGATCAAGAGCGAGGAGAACCTGAGGCTGCAGCCTTTTGTTGCCTCCATGCTCGACGGGCCGGACATCCGCGAGACCATCCGGCAGTGGGCGCGGGGAGAGATCTTCGTCAGGGAGGCCCGGCCGCTCAGGGGCAAGGTCGGCTCGGTGGTGGTCGTTTTCGATCCGGACTATGCGGAGCCCAAGGGGGAGGAGGCCTTCCCCTGGTGCGTCACCTGGCTGGGCGAGCACGATCAGGAATCCGACATGGCCTTCTACAGCACGCCGGCCGGCGAGGTCATGGACGGCCCCGGCATCTCCCGCTGCCAGTACGGCGGTTTCATGCTGACCTACCCCCCCATGCGGGTGTACGACATCTGGAAGGATCCGTTTTTCGGCCAAGCCCGCAACAAGCCGGAAAGGCTGCTCATGGCCGCCCTCGACTATGCCGTGGAACGGCACGTGGTCTACGTGTCGGGCACGCCGCCCTCCGGCTGGTGTCAGAGCATGGCCTCCCGCCTGGGCAAGAAGCTCATCTACCTGCCGATCGGGATCTTTTCGCCCGTCACCCTCCGCAAGATCCGTCAGTTTCACGTCCTGGACGGCCATCACGTGCGACGATACGCCAGGGACTTCATCGCCTAGGAGCCTGACAGACAGGCCGAGGTCCGATTACCGCACGCCGTCTGCAGCCCCACCCGGGTTTACAAAGCCTCCGCGATCTGCTAGCGTCGAGCAGTCCCCGGGCCGGTGGTGTCCGGGTGGAATGTCACCATCCAGCAAGGAGGGAGGGAACATGAAGGATACCAGATGGTTTGGAACGCTCTGCCTGCTTTTTTCGGCATCTTTTCTTTTGGCAGGCTGCGTTACCCCGGGCACCCAGGCCACGGTGACCTCGGGTCAGGCCTCGCCCTCCATCGGCGAGGTTCAGGCCGAAGCCTATAACGGACCCAAGGCCCGCATAGCGGTGGCGCGCTTCACCGACAAGACCGGCAAGGGCTGGTGGACCGGCGGGATCGGCGACGGCATGGCGGATCAGCTGACCACCGAGCTTTTCAACACCAACCGCTACATCGTCCTGGAACGTCAGACGCTGGGCGACGTCCTCACCGAGCAGGACCTGGGCGCCTCCGGGCGCATCCGCAAGGACACGGCCGCGCCGATCGGCGAAATCGAGGGTGCCGAGCTCCTGGTGGTGGGCGCGGTTACCGAATTTGAAGGCGCGGCCTCCGGCGGCGGTGGCCGGCTGGGCGGGATCGGAAGCGGGATTCTGGGTGGGATTACCGGGGGTTTACGCCGCGCCCACATGGCCATTGACATGCGGATCGTGGATTCCCGGACCTCGCGGGTGGTGGCGGCCACCAGCGTCGAGGGCGAAGCCACGGATGTGAACCTGGGCGGTCTGCTGGGGGCCTTCGGCAGCAGCGGCGCGCTGGCGGCGGGTCTGGGCGGCTGGAAGAACACCCCCACCGAGAAGGCCCTGCGGATCTGCATCCAGAAGGCGGTGGAGTTCGTGGTGTCCCGGACCCCGGCCACGTACTACCGTCACGGCGCACCGGCAGCCGCCGGACGGCCGGCCGTCGCGCCCGCGTCCGCTCCGGCCGCCGTGCCGGTGGCCGCCAGCGGCGCGGTGGTGGTCAAGCCCGATACCCTGAACGTGCGCAGCGGTCCCGGCACCACCTATTCGGTGGTGTTCGGGGCCCGCAGCGGAGAGCGTCTGACGGTGCTGGAACAAAGCGGCAGCTGGATCCGGATCCGCAGCGAGGCCGGCCAGGAGGGCTGGGTGGCCGGCTGGCTCACCGAACCCGCCCCGTAGAGACCCGCCCGCCAGGGGGCGGCAACGCTTGCCGGGTCGGCGGACGCAGCTGCTGCGCCACGTAAGGCACAGCCGGCGTTCCCGCCTACCCGCCCTGGTTCCCCTCCCCCGGACCGGCGGGCAGCAGCACGGTGAAGGTGGCACCCTCGCCCACCCGGGACTCCACGATCAGTTGGCCCCCGTGTTCATGGACGATCTTCTGGGTGACCGGCAGTCCCAGGCCGGTGCCCTTGTAGCCCTTGGTCGAAAAGAAGTCGGTGAAGAGTCTGCGCTGCGTTTCCTCGTCCATGCCGATGCCGTTGTCGCTGACCTGGAAACGCACCCCCCAACCTGGTGCGCGGCCGGTGCTGACCTTGACCAACCCCTTGCCGTTGACCAGGCCCTGCAGGGTGCAGGCATCGATGGCGTTGCCCACCAGGTTCAGCAGCCCCCGGTAGACGGCGTCGCGCTCCATGGGAACCGGCGGCAGGCCGGGTGCCACGTCGGCCACAATCCGGACACCCGACAGTTTGGCCCGCTCGCCCATCATTTCCAGGATCTCCCGCACCAGATCATTGGGATCCACCGGCTCGACCTTCGGCTGCCGCTCCTTGGAATAGATCAGCATGTCGGTCACGACGTTGGCGATCTGCTCGATATTGCGCTCCACCATGGCCCATCCCCTGGTCACCAGCTCCAGATCTTTTTTCGCGCTTCCCGAGCGGATCACATAGGCGCCGCCCTGCAGGCCCATCAGGATGTTCTTGATGTAGTGGGCCAGGCCGGCAACCGTCCGGCCGATAGCCGCCATCCGCTGGGCCTGTTCCTTCTCCCGCTGAAGCCGGTGGATCTCCCTGAGATCCTGGATGAACACCACGCTGCCGACCTCTTTGCCCTCCTCGTACAGCAGGGCGCCGGAGAACCTCACCGGAATGGACTCGTCGGAGCGGTTGAGGAGCTGAATTTCCATGTTGATGATCTTGTCCGGCGGGCCGTAGCGGTTCCCGTAGAAAGCCTCCCGGATCGACCTGGCGTTTGCCTCGGACAGGATGTCCTGGTAGCTGAGGCGGCCGAGGATGTCCTCGGGCCGGTAGCCCAGGATTTCCACCGCCCCGCGGTTGCAGATCACGATCTTGCCCCGTTCATCGGTGGCCAGGATGCCGTCGATGGAGTTTTGGATGAGGTTCTGGACAAAGATCTCCCGCCGCCGGATCTGCTGGGTCATCCGGACGCGCTCGGAGAAGTCCTGGAAAGTGACGATGGCCCCCTGGATCTCGCCGGTCTCGTCACGGATCGGAGCGGCGTTCATGTACAGGTGCGAGCCGGCCGGGCCCAGCTCCGGGAAAAAGTGCTCGGCCTCGAAGGCGCCCTCTACCACCGCCGAGCGGCGCAGCTGCATGCGGCCGTAGCGCCGCTCGATCTCCTTGACCCGGTTGTCGATGACCAGATCGGCCAGCACCGGTCGGCGGCGGGGATAGAACGGCTTCCAGTGATGATTCGTACCGACCATTTCGCCGCTCGCGCAGCCGGTCAGGCTCTCGCAGGCCCGGTTCCAGTAGATCACCCGATGATCCCGGTTCAGCACGTACATGGGGATGGGGGAGCCCGAGATGATGCCTTCGGCCGTCTGGCGTTGCCGGCGCGCCTCTTCCTCGGACACCTGCAGCGCCCTGGTCCGCTCCCGGACGTCCCTTTCCAGCGCCTCGGCGTAGATCCGCTTGGACTCCTCGAGCTTCTGCTTGAGCGAGATGTCCCGCACCGTCATCCTGAAGTGCTTTTCCTGAGGCACCCAGGTCACATCGCACTCGACCGGCAGCAGGGTCCGGTCTTTGCGCCGAAAATCCATCTCCACCAGGCTGGTTCCCAGGCTCCTGAGCCCGGCCAGGTGATCCCGCAGGATCCGTTTTGAAAATCCGGCGGCCAGCTCCGCCACGTTCAGGCCCCTCAGTTCGGCCCTGGAATACCCCAGCATCAGGGCCAGGCTGAAGTTGCCGTCCAGGATACCGCCTTCCAGGGTGCAGAACACGATCCCCTCCCGGGCGTTGTCGAAAAGATCGCGGGACTTGTGCTCCGCATTGAGCCGCCGGCCCTCCGAGCGGAGCAGGCCGTAGAGGAGGGGCAGCAGTTCGCGGCCCAGCACCGGGAGCTGTTCCGGTTTCTCCCGCCGCAGCGCTTCGGCCGCCGGGGAGTCCTCCGAGAGCTCAACCAGGAGGTTCAGGCCTTCGAGAAGCAGGAGTTCGCACGGATCAACGGTGGTGAAGATGTTGAGGGAACGCGCCCGGGCAAGGGCCGGGGCGTCCGGGTCGGGGTCTGCCACCCCCAGCAGCCGGACTTCCGGGGACCCGGTGAAGGTTTCGGCGATCGCCTCCACCAGGGCCAGGGAGGCCGGCCCGCCCCCGTGGATCGCCAGGCGGAGCGCTTTCACGGCTCCCCGAGGATGTCCTTCATGAGTTTGAGCAGTTTCTCGGGATTGACCGGTTTCTCCAGGAAGCCATCCGGTCTGGGCGGGCCCTGATCCGCAGCCCCGGCGGAGCGGGCGGCGAAGATGGACTGCAGGTCGATGCCGGTCTCGCCGGAGACCCCGGTGACCATAATCACCGGGATGTGCCGCAGGGCTGCGTCCTGCCGCAGATCGCCGAGCAGCGCGATTCCGCTCTTGTGCGGCATCATCAGATCCAGCAGGATCAGGTCCGGTCTTTCCGCAGCGGCTTTTTCCAGCCCCGCGCGGCCGTTGGCGGCCTCCAGGGTTTGGTAGCCGTTGTCCTGGAGCACCGTGCTCAGGTAGACCACCACATCGGGATCGTCGTCCACGATCAACACGCGCTTACCCATCGCTTGCCTCGCTTCGGTTCCGACCCGCGGTTCAACACGCTCCGTTCCCGCCCTCTGCCCGCGGCGATCTGCCGTACCCTGCACTCTCAGTGCAACCCGGGCACCCCGTCAACGGCCAAGCCGCGCAGCCCGGAGGCCGGATGACGCCCCCGGCCGATTCCCGGACCGGCACCTCAAAGGGTGGACATGGCCCTCCGAAAAATCCTATTTTGCCCGTGACCGGCGGAACCGGTCCGCAGTCAGGAGAGGATCATGCTGGTGCTGGATTTTGACGGAGTCCTGATGGATTCCATCACCGAAGTGGCCGTGACGGTCCACAACGCCGTCACCGGACGGACGGCCGCCTCGCCCGAGGAACTGCCGCCCGGCCTGCTGGCGCTCTTTCTGCGCAACCGCTTTCATGTGCAGTCCATCGGCGACGCCCTCCCGCTCATGACCTGGTGCCTGGCCCATCACCGCACCGAAGCCGCGCGGCTGCTGCGCGCCGATGAATACGACCGCCTCCTGGCCCGGGAGGGGACGCCCCTGAACGAGCGGACCGATCGGGTTTATGCCGCCCGCAACCGCTTCATGAAGCACAATCCCGAAGGCTGGTTTGCGCTTCACCGGCCCTTCCAGCCCCTCTGGCAAAGGCTCCGCCAGCAGCCGGCCGCCGCCTGGGTGCTGCTGACCAACAAGGACCGCCACGCGACCCTGGAGCTCTGCGGGCGCTTCGACCTCCCGCTGTCCGAAGAGCGCGTCTTTTCCGGCGACGGGGGGGCTTCCAAGACGGACAACTTCGCGGCCATCCGCAGGCGGTTCCCCCAACCCCGCTACACCTGCGTGGACGATTCGGTCAAGAACCTCCACGATCTCGCCGAGGACCCCCGGGCGGCGGATTGCAGGCTGCGCCTGATCCTGGCCGCCTGGGGTTACGGCGGCCCGTCGGACATGGCGCAGGCCGTGAATTCCGGCTGGACGGTCGCGACCCAGGAGGACCTCATCACCCTGATGGCCGGCGGCGGATGACGGCCCGGAAGGACACTTCCCCCCGGCGGATGACGGCGGCTGAAGGGTTTCAGACTGCCGCCGCCCGGCGCGGCTTGTCCAGGTACTTCTGCAGGAGGGCCACCAGCACGGCGATTCCCAGCCCGGCCAGGTCCGTGTAGAGCCCCGGCTTGATGAGCAGCACGGCCGCCCCCACCAGCATGGCGCGCTCGGCGTAGTTCGCGGCCCTCAGAAACCACCCCACCAGCCCGGCCGACAGCAGAATCACGCCCAGGGAGGCCGAGGCGATCGTCACCAGAATCCTCGGCAGCGTGCCGATCATCAGCAGGGACGGCCCGTACACGAACATGAAGGGCACGATGAAGCCGGTGGCCCCGATCTTCACCGCGGTGATGCCCGTCCGCCACACGTTGGAACCGCTGATGCCGGCCGCCGCATACACGGCCATGGCCACCGGCGGGGTGATGGCCGAGATGATGGCGAAGTAGAAGACAAAGAGGTGGGCGGCGATCACCGGCACGCCGAGCTTGATCAGGGCCGGGATCAGGAGCGCCGCCTGGACGATGTAGGCGGCCGTCGTGGGCAGCCCCATGCCGAGGATGATGCCGGAGAACATGGTGATGATCAGGGCCGGGGCCAGGGAATCCCCCGCGATGTAGAGCATGATGCTGGTGAACTTCAATCCCAGCCCGGTGAGGTTGATCACCCCCACCACGATGCCGGCGCAGGCGCAGGCGGCCGCCACCGGCAGCATGTTCTTGGCCCCGAATTCCAGCGCCGCCAAAGTTTTCTTGAGGCCCATGCGGGTTTCGGCCCGCAGGGCGGCCAGCAGCACCACCGAGACCGTGGCGTAGATGCAGGCGTACATGGGCGTGTAGCCCGACAGCATGAAATACACGATCACCACCAGGGGCAGAAAAAGGTGTCCTTTGGATACGATCACCTTCCAGAGCTGCGGCCTTTCCTCTTTCGGGATGCCGAAGAGTCCCGTCTTGGTGGCTTCGAAGTGGATCGCCATGAAAAGGGCCAGGTAGTAGAGCAGGGCCGGGATCAGCGCATGCTTGCAGATGTCGATATAGCGGAAGCCGGTGAACTCCGCGATCACAAAGGCCGCCGCGCCCATGACCGGGGGCATGATCTGACCGCCGGTGGAGGCGGTGGCTTCCACCGCTGCGGCAAAATCGTGCTTGAAACCCGTCCTCTTCATCAGCGGGATGGTCAGCCACCCGTCCACCATCACGTTGGCCACCGCGCTGCCCGAGATGGTCCCGAACAGGCTGGAGGAAACGCACGAGATCTTCCCGGGCCCGCCCCGGGCCCCGCCCACCAGGGCGGTGGCGAAGTCCATGAAGACCTGTCCGGTCCCGGAGATCTCCAGGAAGGCGCCGAAGATCACGAACAGGATCACATAGGTGGCCGAGACCCCCAGCGGGATCCCGAAGATCCCCTCCGTGGTGAGGTAGAGCTGGTCCACGATCATTTCCAGCGGAATCCCGGTGTGCCGCACCAGCCCCGGCAGGTGCTGCCCGAACAGGGCGTAGAGCAGGAAAGCGGAGGCCGTGATCGGCAACGCCCAGCCGATCGTCCTGCGGCAGGCCTCCAGCAGGAGCAGCGTCAGGATGATGCCGAGCCAGAAATCCCACGGGCTGAGGGATTCCACATACGGGTACCGATTCACCACATAATCGTAGTTGAGGAACAGGTGGGCCATGGTCACGCAGGCCAGGCCGAGCAGCACGAAGGTCCGCCCCGATCTTCCAGCGGCTCCGCTCCCCTTTCACGGTCATGGAGGCCAGGAAGATGAGCGTGAGGGTGAAAAGCAGGTGAATGGAGCGGTGCATCATGGCCTCGGGCGCGCCGAAGGCGGCCGAGTACAGGTGGTAGGCGGACATGGCCATGGCGATGACCGCGAGGAGTTTCCTGGTGGCCTTGATGAAACGTTCCATGGCTCACCCTTCCCTGGAGCATGCGGGAGCGGTGGGATTCCCGCCGGTGAACGATGGCGGGCCTCTCCGGCAAGCCCGGAGAGGCCCGGGAGGAGATCTACTTGATGGCCCCGACCTCTTTGTAGTACTTCAGGGCGCCGGGGTGAAAGGGAACTCCGATGTCCATGGCCAGATCCGCGGCGGTGACGCCCTCCATGTCCTTCACCACCTGGGCCAGGCGGGGCACGTTGGTGGCCAGAACCTTGGTGATCTTGTAGACCAGGTCTTCGGAGAGCTTGGCGCTCACCACGAGATGGGTGAAGTAGCCCACCCCCTGAACGTCATAATCCACGCCCGGATAGGTCCCCTTCGGAATGGTCCGCGGCAGGTAGCCCACGTTCAGCTTCTGCAGTTCCTTGAGCTTGTCCGGCGGAATGGGCAGCATCCGGATCTTCCTGGTGGTCGCCAGGTCCAGAATCGAGGAAGCCGGGGTAGTGGTCCCCAGCAGGAAAGCGTCGGCATGGCCGTCCTTCATCAGCGACACGGCGTCCGAATAGCTCACGTGGTTGACCTTGCTCATGTCGTCGTAGGACAGGCCGTAGATCTGGAGCACCTGCCGGCTCAACAGCTCGCCCGTGTGCCCTTTGGGCCCGGGGCAGATGCCCTTGCCCTTGAGGTCGGCCACACTCCTGATGCCCGAGTCCTCCATGACCACCATCTGGTAGTATTGCGGATAGAGGTTGGCCAGCTGCATCACGTTGGTGGTGGCCTCCTTGAAGGGCGCCCGGCCGTGAACGCCGTCCACGCTGGAAGAGGAGTTGCCGAACCCCAGGTCCGCCTTGTCCCCCTGCACGCCCACCACGTTGGCCATGCCCCCTCCGGGCTGCACCGACACCGACGCCCCCGGGATCTCTTTCTGGATCAGGTCGGCAATGGCGCCGCCCAGGGGGTACCAGGACCCGCCCATGGGCCCGGTCATCATCCTGAGGTCCACCTTGTCCTGCGCGCCGGCCGACATGGGGCCCGCCAGGCAAACCAGCACACCCGCGATCAGACAGATCATCCTTTTCATGAACGCACCTCCTTGATTCTGATGGTGAATCCTTCGGGCAGCAGGCGCCACCCGCCCGCTGCAGCCTTCGATTTCCGGAAAGGTCCCCGGGGCACACCCGCACATCGCAGCATCCGGAAACCCGTTGGTTCAAAGGTCGGCACGAACCTATACGTTTCCCCCCGACGCTTGTCAAGCGGCTTTCAATTCCTCTCCCAGCAGGTCCAGCGCCAGGCGGCAGTAGGTTTCGGTCCCCAGCAGGAGGACCTCCTCGGCGAAGTCGAACTTCGGGTTGTGCAGCGTTGCACCCCCCTCCCGGCCGACCCCGAGAAAGAAGAAGGCTCCCTTGGAGCGCTCCAGGAAGAAAGCCATGTCCTCACCCCCCATGGTGGGCTGAGGCTCGACCACCTTCTCCGGCCCCACCACCTCTTCGGCGCAGCGGCGGATCCGTTCGGCCATCTCCGGGTCGTTGACGGTGGGCGGGTAGCCCTGGGCGAACTTCAGCTCGTAGCGCGCCCCCATGCTCTCGCATACCCCCCGGACCACCCTTTCCAGCCGCTGCTCCCAGGAATGCCAGATTTCCCGGTCGAAGGTCCGGGTGGTCCCGGACAGTTCCGCCTCGCCGGGGAGGACGTTGAAGGCGCTGCCGGCGTGAAAGGTGGCCACCGTGACCACCGAGGGGTTGAGCGGGTTCATCTGGCGGCTGACGATCCGCTGCAGGGCGTTCACGATCTGGCAGCCCACGTCCAGGGCATCCACGCACAGGTGCGGCATGGCGCCGTGCCCGCCCCGGCCGAGGATTCGAATGTCGAAGCGGTCCATGGCCGCCATCACCGTGCCCGCCCGGATGCCGATGGTGCCCTGCGGGCTGCCCGGCCAGAGGTGACAACCGACGCTGTAATCCACCTTCGGGTTTTCCATGACCCCGGCTTCGATCATGGGCCTGGCGCCGCCCGGGCCTTCCTCCGCCGGCTGGAAGACGAATTTCACCTGGCCCCGCAGCCGCTCCTTCATCCCTTCGAGTGCGCCGGCCGCCCCCAGCACCATCGCCATGTGGGCGTCGTGGCCGCAGGCGTGCATGGCACCCGGGTGAAGCGAGGCGAACGGCAGTCCGGTCTCCTCCTGAATGGGCAGGGCATCCATGTCGGCCCGGATCATCAGAGTGGGTCCCGGCCGGCCGGTAAGCAGCAGGCCCACCACCCCGTGGCGCGCAATCCCGGTCTGCACCGCCAGCCCTTCCCGACGCAGGTATTCGGCCACGTAGGCCGAGGTCTTCTCCTCGGTGTAGGCCGGCTCGGGCACGCGGTGCAGGTCCCGCCGCGCCTGGACGATACGCTCCCTCGTGTGACCGGATCAGGTCCTTCATGCCCGCCACTCCTCTACGCCTCACCCACTGCCGCGCGGTTGCCGTGCCGGGTCCCGCCGGAGAACGGCTTGTCTGGAACTATGGCACAGCCTGCGCCCCTTGTTCAACCCCCAACCGATCCCGCGCCGCAAAGCGGTGGCTGAACGAAGACCCGGTTGCGAGAAAACGTCAATGGTTTTCTTCAGAAGACCCCCTTTCCGATCCGAACCGCCACCCCGCTTCCCGGATGAAGGGCTGGACGCCACTCACCGGGGTCCGGTTGTCTATCGCTAGGCCCAGCCCTTTCGGGATGATTGCAGTAGGAAATGCATTGGGGTTATGGTATAGCCTGGACAGGGGCTGCAGCGTGCCGGAGTTCCGCGGCCGCCCGTGGGGGGAGACATGGGTTTTGCATTCGTGAACGGCCGGGTCTTTGTGGGAGACGGGCGCGTCCTGGAACACGCGACCGTCCTGGTGGAAGGGAACCGGATCGTCAAGGTGGCCAAAGGCAACATCGCCGTGCCCCGCAAGGCGCGCCCCATCGCCCTGGAGGGCCACACCCTGTTTCCCGGGTTCATCGACTGCCACGTCCACCTCTGCCTCGACGGCGGTCCGGACCCCGTGACCGGCATCGCGCGGGAACCCTTGATCCTGACCGCCCTGAAGGCGGCCGAGTTCGCCCGCCGCACGCTGCTGGCCGGGGTCACCACGGTCAGGGATATGGGCGGCCGGGAGGGGGTCGACCTCGTGCTGAAGCAGGCCATTCAATCCGGAACCGTCCCCGGCCCCCGGATGCTGGTGAGCGGCCGGCTGATCTGCATGACCGGCGGCCACGGCTGGCCGTTCGGGCGCGAGGCCGACGGCCCGGGTGAGGTCCGCAAGGCCGCGCGCGAGCAGATCAAGGCCGGCGCGGACATCGTCAAGCTCATGGCGACCGGCGGCGTCATGACCCCCGGCGTGGAGCCCGGCAGCGAGCAGCTGACCGAGGAGGAACTCCGCGCGGGGATCGAGGAAGCCCACAAGGCCGGCCGCCGCACGGCCACTCACGCCATGGGCAACCGCGGCATCCTGAACGCCCTGCGGGCCGGGATCGACTCCATCGAGCACGGCGTTTTCCTCAACGAAGAGGCGGTCTCCCTGATGCTCGCAAGGGACGTGCCCCTGGTTCCCACCCTCTCGGCGCTTTTTCACATCGAGCAGCGGGGGCTGGCGGCCGGGGTTCCGGCCTACGCCGTGGAAAAGACCCGCCAGGTCAAACCCCACCACCTGGAAAGCCTGCAGATGGCCCGGCAGGCCGGCGTGCGGGTTGCCATGGGCACGGACGCCGGGACTCCTTTCAACCTTCACGGCGAGAACCTCCGTGAGCTCAAGTTCCTCTGCGAAAGAGGTTTTTCGATCCCGGAGGCGCTTCAGTCCGCCACCGGGGTCGCCGCCCGGGTGCTGGGTCTCGAAAAGGACCTGGGAACCGTGGCGCAAGGCAAGCTGGCCGACCTGGTGCTGGTGGCCGGCAATCCGCTGGAGGACCCGGATCTCCTGCTTGACCCCGGGAACATCCGCCTTGTGATGAGCGGCGGGCATCCGGCCGCCGGCCAGTGGCAGTCACTTCAAACCTGAAGGAGGTGCGGCATGAAAAGGATCGCGGGAAGACTCCATCGCTTTGTCCTGATCGGACTGCTGGCGGCCGGGCTGGCCCTGTGCTTCGGGCCGGTAGCCGCGCGGGCCGACATCGAGCAGCTGACCATCGGGATCGGCGTCGACGCCGACACCCTGAACCCCCAGGAACAGACCACCTCGCTGTTCTTCAACCTGTGCGCCCTCCTCTACGACACGCTGCTCTACCAGACGCCCGACATCAAGCTGGAGCCCCGGCTGGCCACCGGCTATGAGCTCTCCGCCGACGGACTGACCTACACCGTGAAGCTCCGCAAGGGCGTGCGGTTCAGCGACGGCACGCCGCTGGATGCCAAGGCGGTGAAGCTGACCTTCGACCGGGTCCTGGACCCCAAGCTTCGGGTGCCGCTGCGCTTCGCCATCAACATGCTCGAAGAAACGACCGTGGTCGACGACTACACCGTGAAGATCCGGCTCAAGTTCCCCTTCGCGCCTTTCGGGCCGTCGCTGTCCTTCTCCGTCCTCAGCCCCATTTCCCCGGCCGCCATCGAGAAATACGGCGACGACGTGCGCCAGCACCCGGTCGGCGCCGGGCCTTACGTGCTCAAGGAGTGGGTCAAGGGCGACCGCATCGTGCTGGAGCGCAACGAGACCTACTACGGGCCCAAGCCCACGGTCAAGAAACTGATTTTCAAGATTGTGCCCGAGACCGCGACCCGCGAGTCCATGCTGCGGGCCGGGCAGATCGACGTGTGCTACAAACCCTCCCCGGCCAACGTGGCGGCCCTCAAGGCCGACCCCAACATCACCGTGGAGATGCCGCTGGACACCCGGACCATCTTCATGGGCATGAACTGCCAGAAGGGCGTCACCCAGGACAAGCGGATCCGCCAGGCCTTCAACTACGCCGTGGACAAGAAGGCCATCGTGAAGAAGGTTCTCTTCGATACCGCGGTCCCCATGGATGCGCCGGTGTCGCCGGTGCTTTTCGGCTACCACAAGATGGCCAAGCAGTACGACTACGATCCGGACAAAGCCAAGGAACTGCTCAAACAGGCTAATTTCGATTTCAGCCGCACCGTCCAGATGCGGACCCCCAGCGGCCGCTATCTCTTCGACAAGCAGGTTTCGGAAGCCATCCAGGCCTACCTGCAGGCCATCGGGGTGAAGGTGGAACTGCGGACCTACGACTGGCCCACCTACGTGGCCGGACTGCTCAAGAAACTCGAGGAAAGCGAGCTGGAGCTGTTCCTGCTGGGCTGGGGCCCGCTGGTGCTGGACGCGGACATGACGCTCTACGGCCAGTTCCACAGCAGCGTCAACCCGCCCAAGGGCCTGGGGGCCGCCTTCTACAGCAACCCGCAATACGACAAGGCGATCGAGACCTCCCGGCTGGAGCAGGATCCGGCCAAGCGCTCGGAGCTGCTCAGGCAGGCCTCTGAGCTGGTGTGGGAGGAAAGCCCCTGGATCTGGCTCCACGTGGAGAAGTTCGTCATCGCCTACAGCAGCAAGATCAAAGGCATGGTGGTGACCAGCACCGAGCTTTTCTACCCGACCTACGTGACCATGGACTAGCCCCTGCGCGGGGCGGATTGCGGCCGGCCTGCAATCCGCCCCGCCGCCGGCACCATGCTCCACTATGTGCTCAAGCGTCTGTACTCCACCGTTCCGGTCCTGATCGGAATCTCCCTGCTGCTGTTCTTCATGCTGCGCATGCTCCCGGGCGACCCGGCCCAGGTCCTGGCCGGCCAGATGGCCACCCCGGAGGAAATCGAGACGATCCGCCAGCAGCTCGGCCTGGACCGGCCTATCCATGTGCAGTACGCGACCTTTCTCAGCCGGTTGGCCCGCCTGGACCTGGGCCGCTCGGCACGCACCCAGAACCCGGTGACCGAGGAGGTCTGGGCCCGGCTGCCCAACACGGTCCTGCTGGCCGTGGTGGCCATCAGCCTGGCCTGCCTTTTCGGCATCCCGGCCGGCATCATCTCCGCGGTGCGGCCTTACAGCTGGCTGGACTACCTGTTCACCATGGCCGCGCTTTTCGGGATCTCCATGCCCGTCTTCTGGCTGGGCCTGATGCTGGTGGTCGTCTTCGCGGTCATACTCCAGTGGCTGCCGGCCGGCGGCACCGGCGGCTGGGAGTATGTCATCCTGCCCTCCGTGACCCTGGCCTCTTTTGTGGTGGCCTTCATCGCCCGCATGACGCGCTCGACCATGCTCGAAGCGCTCAGCCAGGACTACACCACCACCGCCCGTTCCAAGGGGCTCAGGGAAAACGTGGTGGTCATCAAGCACGCCCTGAAAAACGCCCTGATCCCCATCATCACCGTGGTGGGGCTGCAGTTCGGGCTGCTGCTGGGCGGCGCGGTCCTGACCGAAACCGTGTTTGCCTGGCCCGGGCTGGGGCGTCTGATCGTGGACTCCATCCTGGCCCGGGACTACCCCATGATCCAGGGTGCGATCCTGATTTTCGGCCTGCTCTACATCCTCGTGAATCTCCTGGTGGACATCCTCTACGCCTACGTGGACCCGAGAATCCGCTATGACTGAGAGCGCCGCACCGCACGCCGCGCCCGGCCCCCGCAGCGCCAGCCGGGATACCCCCTTGCGGCGGGGCTGGATCAAGCTCAAGCGGAACAAGGCGGCCCTGGCGGGCGGGGTGCTGCTCCTGGTCTACGTGGTCAGCGCCCTGCTGGCGCCGGTCTTCATCCGCGGCAGCCCCTCGGGGCCGAACCTGATGCGCTCCCTGGAGGGCCCTTCGCTGGAGTACTCGCTGGGCACCGACGAACTGGGCCGCCCCATCCTGAGCCGCATCGTCTTCGGCGCCCGGGTCTCCCTGACGATCGCCCTCGGCGTGGTCTGCTTCGGCCTGCTCTTCGGCGTGCCGCTGGGGCTGATTTCCGGCTACTACGGCGGCCGCATCGATTTCGGTATCCAGCGGGTGACCGACATCCTGCTGGCCTTTCCGGGTTTCCTGCTGGCCCTCGCCCTGGTGGCGGTCCTCGGGGTGGGGCTGAGGAACACGGTGATCTCCATCGGCATCAGCATGGTGCCCCTCTACATCCGGCTGGTGCGCGGCTGCGTGCTGGCGGTGCGGGAGGAGGCCTACGTGGAAGCGGCCCGGGCGGTGGGCACGCGGGACGCGGCTATCCTCTGGCGTCACATTCTGCCCAACGTCATGGTGCCCATCACCGTGCAGACCAGTCTCGCCATGGGCACGGCGATACTCTTCGCCGCCGGCCTGGGCTTCCTGGGTATCGGGGTCCAGCCTCCGACCCCCGAGTGGGGGGCCATGCTGGGCTCGGCCCGGGCCTATATCTTCAACGCCCCGCATGTGGCCACCTTCCCCGGGGTGGCGATCTTCTTTGCGGTTCTCAGCTTCAATTTGCTGGGCGACGGGCTGCGGGACGCCCTGGATCCCAGGTTCAAGGTATGACCGAGAGCCGACAGCCGCTTTTGAGCGTCCGGTCGCTGCGCACCCGTTTCCACACCCTGGACGGCGTGGTCAACGCCGTGGACGGGATCGATTTCGACGTGTACCGCCGGCGAAACCCTGGGGCTGGTGGGGGAGAGCGGCTGCGGCAAGAGCGTCACCGCGCTTTCCATCCTGCAGTTGCTGCGCTCGCCCCCGGCCGAGATCGAGGGCCGCATCCTGTTCGAAGGACGGAACCTGCTGGAGCTGGACCGCGAGGCCGTCCGCAGGATTCGGGGCAAGCGCATCTCCATGATCTTTCAGGAGCCCATGACTTCCCTGAACCCGGTCCTCACCATCGGCGAGCAGATTTCCGAAGCCCCGCGGGTTCATGAAGGGTTCAGCCGGCGGGAGGCCTGGCGCTGGGCGGTGGAGATGCTGCGGCGGGTCCAGATCCCGGGGCCCTGGGCCCGGGCCCGGGAGTACCCCCACAAGCTCTCGGGCGGCATGCGGCAGCGGGCCATGATCGCCATGGCCCTTTCCTGCAACCCCCGGCTCATTCTGGCCGACGAGCCCTCCACCGCCCTGGACGTGACCATTCAGGCCCAGATCATGGACCTGCTGATGCGCCTGAAGCAGGAGTTCCGCACCGCCATCGTGCTGATCACCCACGACCTCGGCATCATCGCCGAGATGGCCAGCCGGGTGATCGTCATGTATGCCGGCAAGGTGGCCGAGGAAGCGCCGGTGCGGGACATTTTCAAGGATCCCCGCCACCCCTACACCCGCGGCCTGCTCGGCTCCGTGCCCGTCATCGGCCGCAAGGCCGAAACCGGCCGCCGGCTGAAGGAAATCCCGGGCATGGTCCCCAGCCCGCTGGAAATGCCGCACGGCTGCCGTTTTCACCCGCGCTGCTCCCAGGCACTGGAGATCTGCCTGACCCGCGAGCCGCCCATGACCCAGCCTGCACCGCAGCGGCGGGTCAGCTGCTGGCTCGAGGCCGGCGGCCGTTCAGGGAACGCCGGTCAAATCTCCTGAGGAAACGCCTTCATGGCCCTGCTGGAAGTCCGCCATCTGAAAAAGTACTTCCCGGTGAGCGCCGGGCTCTTCGGCCGGAGGGCGGGCCAGGTGCGGGCCGTCGACGACGTCAGCTTCACCCTGGAGCAGGGGAAAACCCTGGGGCTGGTCGGGGAAAGCGGCTGCGGCAAGACCACCGTGGGCCGCTCGATCCTGCGGCTCACCGAACCCACAGCCGGTCGAGATCATTTTCAACGGCCGATATCTGCGGAAACTGGACCGGGAAGCGTTGCGCCAGACGCGGGCCCAGATGCAGATCATTTTCCAGGATCCGTTTTCCTCCCTCAATCCCCGCATGAGCATCGGCCAGATCATCGCCGAACCCCTCCGCAACCACCTGCGGCTGAGCAGGCCGGAGATCCGCGAGCGGGTCGCCCGGCTCATGCAGCGGGTGGGGCTCCACCCGGAACACATGGGCCGCTACCCCCACGAGTTCTCCGGCGGCCAGCGCCAGCGGATCGGCATCGCCCGCGCCCTGGCCCTGAACCCGCTACTCATCGTCTGCGACGAACCGGTCTCGGCCCTCGACGTCTCCATCCAGGCCCAGGTCATCAACCTGCTGGCCGAGCTGCAGGAACAGATGAACCTCTCCTACCTCTTTATCGCGCACGACCTGAGCGTGGTGGAGCACATCAGCGACCGGGTGGCGGTCATGTACCTGGGCCGGATCGTGGAACTGGCGACCGACCGCACCCTGTACCAGGACCCGCAGCACCCTTACACCCGCGCCCTGCTTTCCGCCGTTCCGATTCCCGACCCGGATAACCCCAAGCAGCGCATCCTGCTGGAAGGCGATGTCCCCAGCCCGCTTGATCCGCCCGGCGGCTGCGCCTTCCACTCCCGCTGCCCGGAGCGGCAGGCGGTCTGCACCCGGGAAATCCCCCCGCTGCGCGACCTCGCTCCGGATCACCAGGTCGCCTGCCACCTCCGATAACACTTCGTCCAACGGACCCCGGCTCTTTTGGAACGGAGTGATCCGTTTCCTGGATCTTCTCATGTCGGCATTCGGCTGCGGACCAGGTGAATTGGAAATTTGAAAGGAATGCCAAGCCGCTGGCGCGCCATAGTCGCCGGTGCTCGTGCGGGCCGGCAGGGGGGACCTTCTCCGCCGCTCCGGGTCTCCCGGGCTGGTGTTTCCAACGACTTGCCTCCGGGGGACACTTGCCCCCTCCGCGTTCTCCCCGACTACGCCGGGGAGCCGCGGCTTCCCCCGCTGGCAAGCCTGGAAACACGGCGCCCTCCCGACAGTCGCGGCTGAAAAGGTCCCCTCTGCCGCCGGATCGTTGGCTGCAGCACCAAAGCACCACTCAATCGTCGTTTCCAGCGGAGGCTGGCGGAAAATGCCCAGATGCAAGGCTTCCGAAACTGGGGACCCGCCCGAAGGGTGGGGAGACCAAGCGCAGCGCGGACAAATCCCGAGGAACGAGGCGTACATAGCAGTACGCCGCAGTGACGAGGGATGAGGGTAACGCAGCAGATGGGCGTTTTCCGTCAGCCTCCTAAGGGGCGGTGAGGGGCCAGGGCCGGGCCTTTTCAAAGGCCCGTGAGGCCTGCAGCACCAGGTCGTCCCGCAGGCGCGGGCCCACGATCTGGAGCCCGGTCGGCAGGCCGCTCCGGCTGAGGCCGGCCGGGACCGTGGCGGCCGGGTGGCCGCTCAGGTTGAAGGGGTAGGTGAACGCCACCGCGCCCAGCAGCGGAATGGGGTGGCCCTCGATCGCACCGGGCGGGGGGCCCTTGGCGCCGAAGGCCTCGGTGGGCATGGTGGGGGTCAGCAGCAGGTCATAGGCCTCGAACAGGTCCCAGAGGATGCGGTTCAGCTCGCTTCGCATCCGGTTGGCCCGCAGGAAGTCAGCCGTGGTGAGGGTGCGGGCATGTTCCAGCGCCATGACCAGCGTGTGGCCCAGCTCGGAGCGGTGGCGCTCCAGATCGTCGGCGAGCACCCCGTAGAGCTCGGTGTTCATGAGGGTGGACCAGGCCTCGGCCGGGTCCGGTATGGCCCCTTGCCAGACCTCCACCCGGTGCCCCAGCTCTTCGAACACCCGCACCGCCTCCTCCACCCGCGCCATCACGTCGCGCTGCACGCGGGCATGGCCGAGAGTCGGGCTGAAGGCGATTTTCATGTTCCGGGGAAGCTGATCCAGGTTCGCCAGAAAGGAGGCCATCGGCGGCGGCAGGGAGCTCGGGTCGCAGGGATGGGAGCCGGCCGTGCAGTCCAGGTAGAGGGCTGCGTCCTCCACCGTGCGGGTGAGCGGCCCGAGGACCATGAGCGGCTGGGGAGGGAGCAGCGGTGTCGGCCCGACCGGGATCCGGCCGGCCGAAGGTTTCAGGCCGTAGCAGCCGCAGTAGCAGGCGGGAATGCGGATGGAGCCGCCGGCATCCGAGCCGGTGGCCATGGGCGCCAGGCCGCCCGCCACGGCGGCGGCTGAACCCCCGCTCGACCCGCCCGCCGTCCGCTCCGGGTCCCAGGGGTTCCCGGTGACGCCGTAGACCCGGTTCTTGGTGAAGCCGGTGAACCCGAACTCCGGCACATTGGTTTTCCCCAGCACGATGGCGCCGGCCCTTTTCAGCCGGGCCACCTGGACCGAATCCCGGGCGGCCACGTTGTCCTTGTACGGCACCGAGCCGTAGCTGGTCACCATGCCTTCGGCATCCTCGAGGTCCTTCACCCCGATCGGGAGCCCCGCCAGCGGGCCCGGGTCGCGGCCGGCGGCCAGCGACTCGGTGACGGCCCGGGCCTGTTTCAGCGCCTCTTCGGGGTGGAGCGTGGCGAACGCGTGGATCCGCGGGTTGACTTCCTCCGCCCGCCGCAGCAAGGCCTCCATCAGCTCGAGCGGGGAGATCTCCCGGCCCCGGATGAGCCGCAGCAGCTCGCTGGCCGGTTTTTCGTGCAAGAGGGACATGTCAGCCTCCGGCGATCAGGGGCTCCAGGGCGATGGTGTCGCCGTCTTTCACGGCCCGCGAGAGTTCCTCCGAGCAGATCCGGTCGTTGAGCGCCACCACCCAGCGGAGCAGCAGGATGCCGCGGTCATCGAAGAGCTCGCCTGCGAGCCCCGGGTACTGCCGGACCAGGCTCTCCAGGCACTCCCGCACGCTCGGGCAGGCCGGCAGCCGGATCAGGCGTTCCCCCCCGCTCTGCTCCGCGATGACCCCCGGGATTCTCACGTTCACGCCCATTTCGCCACCGCGCCGTTGCCGGCACCGGCATCAGAGCTCATCGATGCCGAGCTCCTCCAGCTTTTCGGGCCGGGGGACGCCCTCGCGGTCCCAGCCCATGAGGAGGTAATAGTACCGCTTGGCGCGGTCCATCTCATCCGGGTCCAGGCTTGTTTCCGCCAGCGCGCCGCCCTGCGGCGGCTCGAAAAAGCGGGCCGGCAGCCGGTCGTCCTCGGCTGTCAGCCCTTCCCGGACGTTGAACCGCCGGCACAGGGTCAGGATCCGTTCGGCCACCCGCAGCTGCTCGGCCGGGCTGGTTTCCCAGCCCGTGACGGCGGCGGTGAGATCCGCCACCTGCTGAAAGGAGTAGGGCAGGAAATGGCAGTAGACCAGGGAATCGCCCAGGATGCGCTTGGCCTGGTACGCCTTGAACAGGGCCACCTTGGCCGGGCCGATGCTCTCGAAGGCCGCCGGCCCGAACCCGAGCGGCAGGGCATCCGGGACGGTTACCCGGGGCTCCTTGCCGAAAGCGCTGAAGAAGATGTCGATCAGGCTGTCCATGTGGTCCGCGCCGTGGGGGTTCACCATGTACCCCAGCCCGAGGGACTTGTTGAGCCTCGGCTCGTGCATGGGCATCTCCAGCTTCTTCACCTGGATGGCGAAGGCTTCGGCCCCTTTCCCGATCCTTTGGGCCGCCGCGGCAGTGCCCTCGGCCAGAAGGTCACCGAACCCCTCCCGCCGGCCGATGGCCTCGATCGCCGCCAGCATGGCCTCGGCATTGCCGAAGCGCAGCTCCAGGCCGCCCGTGTCTCCAGGGGTCAGGATTCCGTTTTCGAAGCACTCCATGCCAAAAGCGATGCTCATGCCGGTGGAAATGGTGTCCAGCGACAGGGCGTTGCAGCGCTCATTGCCCTTGCAGATGGCCATCAGATCATCCACCCCGCAGGCCGAACCGAGGGCCGCCAGGGTTTCGTACTCCGGCCCGCCGTAGGCGCCGTCGATAATCCGCCCGCTCTTGGAAGCCACCTTTTTCTTGCAGCGCACCGGGCAGGCGTAACAGCCCTCCATGCCCACCCGGAGCGTGTCCTGCATGGCCTGGGGGGTGATCTTCGTCACCTCGGGGAAACCGCCGTCGCGGAAGTTGCGCACCGGCAGGTTGCCCAGGCGCTCGAAGCGCGGCATGGGGGAGCCGGTTCCGTATTCTGAAAACCCCTTCACCTGGCCCATGTTCTCCTTCATCCAGCGGGCCAGCTTGCGGACCCCGCCGGCGTCCCTCACCTCGGGCAGCCGGCTGCCCCGCACGGCGATCGCCTTCAAGTTCTTGGAGCCCATGACGGCGCCCATGCCGCCGCGGCCGGCGGCGTCGAAAAGCCCGTGCATGATGCAGGCGAACCGCACCCGCTTCTCGCCCGCCGGTCCGATCATGGCCACCCGGACCCTGGCGTCGCCCAGCTCGGATCGGATGCGCTGCTGGGTTTCCTTGGTCTCTTGGCCCCACAGCCGGGCCGCGTCCCGGATTTCGGCCTCGCCGTCACGGATCCAGAGATACACCGGGCGCCTGGCGCTGCCCTCCACAATCAGGGCGTCGAAGCCGGCCCGCTTGAACTGGCTGCCCCAGTGCTCGCCGGCCTCGGTCTTGGCGATGCCGCCGGTGAGAGGGGACTTGGCGCCCACCGTGTGCCGCGCGCAGCCGGCGAGCGCCAGGCCCGTCAGGGGTCCGCCGGCGAACACGAGGCGGTTCTCCGGCCCCAGCGGATCCGCGCCCGCCTTCTGCTCCCGCAGAAGGTAGTAGGCGATGAAGCCCGTTCCCCCTAAGAACTTCCGGCAGAAGGCCTCGTCGATGGGTTCCCGGGTGATCTTCTCGTTTGTCAGGTTGACGCGCAGGATTTGGCCGTTGTAGCCGCCGGGGATCTTCTCTTCCATGGGTTCCCGCCTTTCCTCGCAAAGGGTTTTCCCGCCCTTTGGCCCGGCATCGCCGGATCAGGGCAGGCTTTGGTCCCTTTTACCGGATTCCGCGCGGAAGGTAAAGGCCGAGCGCGGCCGGAAACCTCCTACTGGAGGGAAAGGAGGTGGGTCCTGAGGTTCACCCGCTTCTGCAGCAGGCCCAGCTTCTTGCGGATGTTGAAGCGGTGGGCCTCGATGGTGCGGCGGCTGGTGCCCATGATCTCGGCGATGACCTTGGAGGAGCGGCCCTGCTTGATGAAGCTCAGGATCTCGATCTCCCGGGGCGTGAGGCCACTGTAGGACCCCGAGAGGCGGCGGTGGAAGGGCGAGACGATGTTTTCCAGATTCTCTTCCAGGATCTCGGCGTAGGCGATCGACCGGGTGTCGAGCTCGCCCTCTTTCAGCTTAGCCGCATAGGGCAGGACCAGTTCCTTGACGTTCGTCAGCACCTTGTCCTCGAATTCCCGGCGGTCCTCCTCGCGCCGCTCCAGCATGACCTTCAGCGCGGTGTTCAGCTCCTCGAATTTCATGTTGGCGATTTCCAGTTCCCGTTCCCGCCGGCGCAGCTCCTCGCCCGCCTTGAGCCGGGCCAGGGACGCGGCGATCTGGGCGGCGATGGTTTCCAGGGCCACCCGCGCCAGTTCGGACAGGTCTTCCTTCTCGTGGCTGGCCACGTTGAGGCAGCCGATCACCTGGCCTTCATGTGTCAGGGCTAACGCCCCAAGCGCCTTCAGCGCCTCGCGCCTTTCGACCTCGGTCCTGTCGGTCTCATACTCCTCCACTCGAGAGTAGAGCGGTAGCCGATCCGTCACGATCCGGAAGCGCGCGGAGTCTTTGGAATAGCGCTCGACCGCGGCCACAAATTCCGGTGAAAGGCCGCTGTGCTCGGCGAGGACGAGGTCGCCGGAAACTTCCTCCACCAGGTAGATCCCGCCTGCATCCATGCCGGAGGCCGCGATGGCAGCCGCCAGGCTCAGGCGCAACCCCTCCTCCAGGCTGGGGGTGGCGCTCAGCTTCAGGGCCAGATCGCGCTGCGTCTCCATCAGGTCGCGGGCCAGACGGCGCTGCTCCACCTCCTGGCTGAGCTGTTGGTTGGCCGCCCGCAGCTCTTGGGTCCGCTCCTGAACGGTCTCTTCCAGATCCTTCTTCTCGTTCTCCAGGATTTCCTTGCTCCGCACCTCCTCGGTGATGTCGAACATGACGCCCTGCAGGCAGATCGGCTGCCCATCCTCGTCGCAGCACGATCTGGGCGTAGTCCCGGATCCAGATGACCTCGCCTTTTCCGTCGATCATCCGGTACTCGACCATCCGCTGGCCACCGGTCTCGCGGCAGCGCCTCATCTCGGCCAGCACCCGCTCCCTGTCCTCCGGTACAGACGGCCGTGCCAGGGGTCGCGCCCGGCCTGTACTCGCCCGCATCGTAACCCCAGCATGTCGAGGGTCTGGGGGCCCAGGTAGGTGGTGCGGACTTCCATTCTCCGCCCCGCTCACGTAGGCCACGGCCGGGATCTGCTCCACCAGGCTCCGGTACCGGGCCTCGCTCTCCCGCAGCTTCCGCTCCCGATCCTTTTGCTCGCCGATGTCCCGGAACAGGGTCAAGGTGGCCGGCTTTCCTCCCCAGATCGTCCGGGCCACGCTCAAGCTTGCCACGAATTCGGTCCCGTCCGCTCCGGATGAGACGGGTTTCGTAGAGGCGAGCGTACGGCTGGTTCTTCAGGACTTTTTCGTGGTTCTGCTGGATTTCGGGGACGATTTCGGGACGCACCAGTTTCTTGTAGTGCATGCCGATCAGTTTCTGCGGGCTGTGGCCCAGCAGTTCCGCCGCCGTCTGGTTGGCGAAACAGAACCTGCCGTCATCGGCCGTGATCAGGATGCCGTCGCCGGCGCTTGTCGGCCAGCCGGCGGAAGTTGGCCTCGCTTTCGGCCAGCGCTTTTTCGGCCCGCCGCAGCTCGGTCACGTCGATGACGTTCCCCAGTATGGCCGGCGCGCCCAGGTAGTCCACCGCCCTCGCCTGGACCACGACCCTGGATCACCTTCCCGCCCTTGCCTACGAGCTCGATTTCGTAGGGGCTCTCGTCTTTCTTGCCCTTCAGCCTCGCCTGCACCCGGGCCTCGACCCACTCCCGGTGCTGGGGCGCAGCCAGATCCAGCGGGCTTATGGTCTTGAGCTCGTCCCAGGAATACCCCAGCATCACGCAGAAGGGTTCGTTGACCAGGATGAAGCTCCACGGGCGGTAAAGATAGATGCCGTTGATGGAGTTGCTGAAAAGCTGATCCTGCCAGGTCTCCGCTCTGCGGGGCTTCCGCCCGCGGGCCGCGGAACCCGCTCCGGTCTGCTTCTTCGTCTTTGCCGTGCTCTTCACGCGCTCTCCTTCCGAGGTCGGATTTTGTTAAGTATTGTGCCAACCTGCCGGAACCGCCCGTCACAGAAGGGGGTTTCCCAGCGAAAACGGGCAACTACCCATGATGCGCTACCATGTCCCGAACCTTATACCCGAAGCCCGGCACTTAGTCAAATAAGCATTTCAGGCGGGCGGCTCATCCCCTGCCGGGCCGCTCGGATCCACGTTTTCCAGCATGACGTTCATGCTGCCGCTTCTGAACCCGGCCAGGTCCAGGGTCACCCAGAGAAACCCGATCTCGCGCATCCGGGCGACGATCCTTTGCCGCAGGGCCGGCTGAAGCCCGCGCTCCAGGTCGGACTCCGGCAGCTCGATGCGGGCCAGGTCGCCGTGGTGGCGCACCCGCAGCTGGCGGAAGCCCTCCTTCCGCAAGAAGCGCTCGGCTTCCTCGATCATGCCGAGTTTTTCCGCCGTCACCCGCTCGCCGTAGGGGATGCGGGATGCCAGGCAGGCCGACTGGGGCCGGTCCCAGATCTGGAGGCCTTCGCTCCGGGCGATCTCGCGGATTTCCTCCTTGTGAAGCCCGGCCTCCAGCAGCGGGCTGCGGACCCCCAGCCCGGAGGCCGCCCGGCGGCCCGGGCGGTGGTCGCCCAGGTCGGATGCGTTGCAGCCGTCCAGCACAAAGCGCAGACCCTGCTCCCCGGCGATCGCGGTGAGCTGGCCGTAGAGCTCCTGCTTGCAGAAAAAGCAGCGGTCCTCGGGGTTGGCGGCGTAGTTCTCGTCCTCGAGTTCCCGCGTCCGGATGGTCAGGTGACGGTCTGTCAGCCCCAGCCCGGCCAGGTAGCTGCGGATGCTCGCCAGATCATCGCGCGGCAGGCTCTCCGAGTCGCCGCTCACCACCAGCAGGTTTTCCCGGCCCAGCGCCTTGAGGGCCGCGTACACCACCAGGCCGGAATCCAGGCCGCCCGAAAACGCAACCAGCACCTTGCCCATGTCCGCGATCCCGGCGAGCAGCCGCCGGTATTTGGCTTCCACTTCGGGGTTCATAGGGTCCTCTCCGACATGATTCAAACTGGATCTCTTCCCGTTCCGCCCGGCATCTGAATGCGGGCCGGCTGAAACCGGGTCTGCCTGCGGTAGTCGTCCGCGCCGCGGCAGCGCTCCGCAGCCCGGACGGGGTGTCTGCCACAGGTCCCCGCGGAAGGAGCCGGTTTTTCCCGGAACGTCTCCGCATTCAGGCCGTAAGGTGGATGCGTGAGCCCACGCTGTTCCTGACAAAGGCCTCCGGGAATGCCGCGGCCAGCTGTTGACCCGCCTGCCAGCCGGTGCAATGCATGGGCGCCAGCACGGCCGGATTCAGACGCCGCAGCGCCTCGATGGTCGGCGGAATGGCGGCTTCGAAGTCCGGCCCAGACAGGTGCAACCCCCCCAGCACGGCATGAACCCGCTCCTCGCCGGAGATCCGGCGGGCGTGGATCAGGGTGTTGATGATGCCGGAATGGCTGCAGCCGCAGATAACCACCAGGCCCTTGTCCTTGAGTCGGATCGCCACCGCCTGATCGTCGGCCAGCGGGTCCGGCTCCAGCCGGCCGCCATTTTCCACCAAAGCGTTAGGCAGGCCTTTCTCGAATTCGGTGCTCCGCTGCACCTCGCCGCTGGCCAGGATCCGACCGCCGGCCAGCAGGGTCGGCCCGGAGCTCTCCTGAAGAGTGAATCCCATGGCCCTTAGTCTGCCGCGCCGCAGCGTTCGGGGGAACTCCAGCTTGCGCCCGTTCCGCGTGACCAGGTAACGGGGAGCGTGAAAGGCTGCCGGATGAAGGATCAGTGGCAGTGGCCCGGATCTTCCCTGCAAGACGGTTTCCAGCGACCCGGTGTGGTCCATGTGGCCGTGGCTGAGAACCACGGCCGTCACCTCTTCCCAGCGTACGCCCAGGTGGCGGGCGTTGTGCGGCAAGGCGATCCGGGTGTAGCCGGCATCGAAAAGGATGGTTCGGCTCTGCTCGCCGGAATCCACCCGGACCAGCAGCGACAGGCCGTGTTCCGCCAGCAGGGTGTCGCTGGGGATCCGATTCCCCGGTGCCCTGGGCGGGCGGGTGACGATCGGCGTGTCCGGCAGCAGGAGATCCACGTAGTTGTCCACCAGGGTCAGCACCTCGACCCGATCCACCGGCTCGAGGACCGGAGCGTCCGGGGACTCATGCCTCCGTCCCCCCCTCCCGTCCGGCCTGCAGCCGCTGCAGTTCCCGCCACAGGGCTTCCACCCGGCGCCGGGTCTCTTCCCGCGAACCGTCGTTGCGGATCACGAAATCCGCATAGCCGGTCTTCTCGTCGATGGGCATCTGGGCCTTGAGCATGTCGGCCGCTTCCCCGCGGTCGATCCCGTCCCTTTCCATGAGACGTTGCAGCTGGGTTTCCGGCGGCACGTGGACGACCACCACCCGGTGGAACATGTACTGCAGGTTGAGCTCCAGCAGCAGCGGGACCACCGCCTGGATGATCGCGCCCGGGTGCCCGGCCGCCAGTTCGTTGACCTGTCTCAGGAACTCCGCCAGGATCCGTGGATGGGTGAAGCTCTCCAGCCGCTTGCGCTTTTCCAGGTCCCGGAACACGATCCTGGACAGCGCCTTGCGGTCGATCCGTTCCTCCGGGTCCAGGATCTGGCGGCCGAAGAAGTCCACGATCTCCTGCCAGGCCGGCCGGCCCGGTTCCACCACCCGGCGGGCCAGGAGATCGAAATCGATCATCGGCGCTCCCAGCTCGGCCAGCATCTCCGCCACCGTGCTCTTGCCGCTGGCGATCCCGCCGGTCACGCCCAGCAGGAGACGTCCGTCCGTGCCCCGCAGGGCCTGCAGCTGTTCCATGCCTCCGTAGGCGGCCGGGAAGGCGCTGGTGAGATCCTGCTCGGCCCCGGCATAGCTGATGGGGTACCGCACCCCGCGGCGGTAGAGCGCCTCCAGCCCGGCCAGCGCCTGTTCCAGGGCCGCGGGCGGCAGCGCCATGACCAGTTCGTCGTCCTGGGCGTGGCCGTAGCGCCGCTCGCCGTAGCACGGGATGGTGAGCGAGGGCTTCCCGTCCCGGTAGCAGCGGGCGATCGCGTCGGAGCAGGACGACTCCCCGACGCAGTGAAACTGCATGACCTCGTAGCGCTCGAACTGCAGCGCATTGATGAGCAGGATCATCTGGGCCGGATTGGCGTAGAGGAGCACGATCTGCGGCTCGAAGGGGCTGTAGACCAGGGGACCCATGGCCAGCGCCTCGTAGCGCCCGAGCGGCAGCCGCGGGATGGCGGCCTCGTATTTGCGGCCCTCCTGCTTGGTCTTCACCCAGACGATGCTGCGGAAGGTGCCGTCCCGGGAGGTTTCGGGAATGTCGCACAGGCCCAGGATGGAGGGGCAGGTGGAATTCAGGAAATCCGAGAGCTCGGCGCCGACGGTCCAGTCGAAGCTCCGCACCTGGCTGATCAGCTGGCACAGGAGGGTCTTTTTCCCGGGCCGTCTGAGGAACGGAATCCCGTCGAGCTCTGCGCGGCTTTCCAGCATCCGGAAGGCGACCGGAAAGGACCGCAGCCGGAGCAGCTGCTCCAGGCGCCGCACCGTTTTCTCCCACGGCTTCGAGTCGGCTGTCTTCATCCTGCGCTCCCCCCTCTCTCCTCCCTGAAAGCGACGGGCAGGCCCTCGCCGCGTCGCAACGCAGCCACCAGCTCCCGGTCAGTGCGGATGGGCGCCGGGAAACGCGTCGCGTAGATCCCCACTTCGTTCACCTCGTGGGCATCGCTGCCGCCGGTCATCGGCAGCCCCAGTCCCCTGGCGACCTGCAGCGCAAGGTCGTTCTCCTCGGCGGTCACCTTGCTGTTCATGACCTCCACCCCGTCGATCTGTCTGAAGAGCGGTCGCTCCATGGCCTTCTCGGTGGTGAGCCCCAGCTGACCCACGTTGAAGGTCAGAAAGCCGCGAAAGGGGTGGGCCGCCACGATATGCGCGCCTGCCTGTTCGCTCCTCTGTCTCAGCTCATCCAGCTGGATGATCCCTTCGATCGGCTCATAGAGGCCGTAGACCAGCATGTCGCCCTGATCCGTGGTCACCTCGTTGCCCCGGAAGACGGCAAAACCGTGCTTCCGGCGCAGCGCCTCCACCTCTTCGGCTTGCCAGAGGTGGTTGTGGTCGGTCAGGCAGATGCCCTGGAGGCCGATCCGCCTGGCCTCGGCGATCAGGGCCTCCACCGGCGCCGAGCTGCAGGGGGAGCCCTCAGAGGTGTGGACGTGGAGATCGATGGTCGTCCCGCCGGAGACGGGCTGCGGTTTTCCGGCCGCCGAGGTCCCCATTTTCAGGGGCGGCCGGTCGGTTGGTAGTCGCAGCACCCGCGCGCTTCGCCCGATCCTGCAGCGCCCCGCTCCTCGCGGTCCCGCAGGCACTGCTCGAATTCCAGGCCGGGGTCTGCCTTTTTCCGATCCTCCCAGTCCGCAATCCCGTCCGCCGCGCGGGCGGCGTGGGCGCATTCCAGCAGCAGATTCGCGAAGTGGCGGCAAGACCTGCGGCTGAGGCCCTTCTGGACCCGCTCCGAAAAGCCCGGATCCCCCACCGCCAGGCCCAGAGCCTCCTTGAGAAAAGGAACGGCCCGCGGGCACTCGGGGGTGGTCCAGCGGTTCCAGCGGCCCTCGATGTCCAGGACCCTCAGGTCGCTGCGGCTGAAGACCACGTCGATCTCCACGCCGTAGATGTCATCGTCCAGCACCCCGTGGACCTTGAGGGTTCCCTGATCCGCCCGGTAGACGCTCACGAGCTTGTTGCGCACGAACTTGAGCATGGGTTCCGGATTCCTTTCCAGCGCTGCGCCCGTGGACGCCTCGTCTGTATCATTTGGAAGGCTCGATCCCTTCCACCAGCGAACTGCCCGGCGCAAAGGCGGCGCAGCGGTTGTAGAGCCGAGGGTTGCCCTTGACCATCTCCTGGTAGAAGCGCAACTCCGCCGGGGCGCCCTGGGGCCGGCCCAGCAGCACGTCCTTGGTGAAAGCCAGGATGACCGCCTGGCAGCATTCCTCCAGCATGAAGCCCAGCTGGCGGCTCTGACCGGCGCTTCCGATGAGGCCCTTGATGATCTTGGTCATGCCGGGTCCGACCCGGATGCCGATCACCTTTGCCAGATCGTCGGCCGGCCCCTCGCCGGCCCCCTCCGCGCTTCGGCCCACCGCCCCCGCGACGCCGGTGATTTCCAGGTCCGGCAGCTTCACCCGGATTTCCACCGAGGCGTCCATCAGCGTGTCCTGCAGGCGGCAGATGGAGCGCAGGGTATGCTCGTCGAGCTGCTCCACGCTGGTGCAGCGGTTGCGGGAAAAACTCAGGATCTGCGGCATCGACCGGGGTCCTCCTTTTCCCGGCGGCCCGGCCCCGTGTCCCGGGGCGCCCCGCCGGCTGACCTATTCCTATTCCCCCAAAACCCGCCGCTTGTCAAGAAAACCCCTCCGGCCAGCGGGATTCTTCTCCGCTTCCCTCCGGGGCGTAGGCGGGCCGGAGGCCAAGGACTCCCGGCCTGGTGTTTCTTACGACTTACCTGCGGGGGAGTATTGCCCTCTCCGAGGCTTAGGCTCGTTCTACGAGCCGGAGGCCCTCCCGCCGTCCGCCCCTGCCTTGCAGGGTCGGCGGGGGTTTCCCCCTCTGGTAAGTCTGGAAACACGGCGGCCTCCCGTCAGTCAGCTTCGAAGAAACCCCGCGCGCCTCCCCTAAGCCGGCATCCGGTCAGGCTGACTCCCTGCACTCGACGCCCGCCTTGTTCGCATTTCAAATTCCGCATTCCGAACTCCGCATTCAGAATTGTCTTGCGCCTTGCACCTTGCGCCCGGTTCGCCTATACTCCGGGCCAGTGCAGGAGCCCGCGCGCCGCCCACGCGGCCCTGCTTCTGCAGAACTCATCGGGGGAGGTCATCCATGGGAAAGGTCGCCGTCATCGGAGTCGGGCAAAGCGCCTTTGTGCGAGGGTATCCCGGATCCATCCGGGAGTTGGCTTTCGAGGCCTTCAGGGAGGCGCTCGGGGACGCCCGGATCACGGCCCAGGACATCGACGGCTCGGTGGTCTGCTCGGCGCCGGAGTACGACAAGCAGCGCTCTCCGGCCGGCGTGTTCGCCGAGTACTTGGGCCTCACGCCCCAGCCCACCCTGTATGCCGAAAGCCTCTGCTCGTCCAGCAGCACCGGTTTGCGCCTGGCCTACTCCCTGGTCAAGAGCGGGCTGCACCGGGTGGTGGCCGTGATCGGCTTCCAGAAGATGTCCGAGATCTCCTCCGCGGAATCCCAGGAACGAATGGGCCGGGGCGCCGACATCCAGTGGGAAAGCCCCTTCGGCACCATGATGCCGGCCTACTACGCCATGTATGCCCGGGCCCACATGGCCAAGCACGGCACCACGCCCGAGGACCTGGCCCGCATCCGGGTGAAGGCCGCCACCTACGGCCAGATCAACGACCGGGCCGTGTACCGCAAGGCGGTGACCGCCGAGATGTTTTCCGACCCCAAGAGCCCGATGACGTCCCCGGTCGCCAGCCCGTTGCGGGTGGGGGACTGCTGCGCCAATGCCGACGGCAGTTCCTGCGTCATCGTGGCCGACGAGGAGCGCGCCCGTTCCTTCACCCGCAAGCCGGTCTGGATCCTGGGGCTGGGCGCGGCCTCGGCCTCGGTGAACCTGGCCGGCCGCGATCTCTTCACCGGGCTGGCGGTGGCCCGCGAGGCGGGGCGGCAGGCCTACGCCATGGCCGGGGTGACCCCCGCGGAAATCGACGTGGCCGAGGTTCACGACTGCTTCACCATCGCCGAGCTGATGGCCTACGAGGATCTCGGCTTCGCCGCCCCGGGCGAAGGAAAAGAACTGATCGGGTCAAAAGCCACCTACCGCGAGGGTCCCATCCCGGTCAACGTGGACGGCGGGCTGCTTTCCAAGGGGCACCCCATCGGCGCCACCGGCGGCTCCCAGATCAGGACCATTGTTCTGCAGCTGCGCGGGGAAGCGGGCGCGATGCAGGTCGAGAGCCCGGAAATCGGTTTGGTCCACAACATCGGCGGGGTCGGGATCTACGGCAACGTCAGCATTTTCGGGAGGTAGCGCCATGGCCAAACAAATCAAAGAGGCAGACGAGCGGTTCAGGAAGTTCGGAACGGTGAGCTTCACCTCCATATCCAAGGTGAACGACTTCGTCGACTTCCTCGAGCAGGGCGAAATCCGCGGCACCCGCTGCAAGGGCTGCGGCCGCCCCTTCTTCCCGCCGCGGGCCGACTGCCACCACTGCCTGCAGAGCGACATGGACTGGTTTGTCGTGAGCGGGAACGGAAAACTCGTGACCTACAGCAAGCTGGAGTACGCGCCCATCGGGTTTGGCGACGATCTGCCCTACTGCATCGCGGTGGTGGACTTCGGCGCCTTCAAGGTGTTCGGCCGGCTGGCGAGCGACATTCCCGAAGCCGAGATCCGGGTGGGGATGGAACTGACCGCAGCGGCCAACGAGCTGCCCAACGGGCAGCTCAACTACGTATTCCGGAAAGCCTAGGCGGGAGGCTGCCAGGCGCCGGCGCCCGCCGGGCACCCGAGAACCATGAGCCTGCCTCACGAGAACCCCTGGCTGGAGATCACCGTCGCAGTTCATCCCGACGGCCGGGAGGCGGTGAGCGCCTTCCTCTTCGACCTGGGCTGCAGCGGCATCCTGACCACGGAAACGCCGCGGCCGGAGATCCGCGCCTACCTGCCCCGGGACCTGGCGCCGGCCGGCCTGCCGGCACGGGTCCAGCGGTTTCTGGACCATCTTTGCGGCATCTTTCCCCGCATGCCGGTTCCGGATTTTTCCCTGACTCCGGTGCGGAATGAGGACTGGGCCTCCTCCTGGCGCAGATTCCACCGGCCGCTCCGGGTATCGGAGCAGCTGCTGGTGCTGCCGGAATGGGAGAGCGCCCCCGGGCAGATGCGCGGCCACATCATCCGGATCGACCCGGGCTCGGCCTTCGGCACCGGCCAGCACCCGACCACCCAGATGTGCCTGCGGGCCATGGAGACCCTCGCCGGGCCAAGCCCGTGGAGCCTGCTGGATGTGGGCACCGGCAGCGGCATCCTGGCCATCTACGGCGCCAAGCTGGGCGCCGAACGGATCCTGGCCATTGATGTCGACCCCGAGGCGCTGCGCTGGGCCGGCCGCAACCTGGAGCTGAACGGCGTGGCCAACTGCATCGAGCTCTCTTCGAAAAACCTCGGCGAAATCCGGGAGCGCTTCTCGCTGGTGGTGGCCAACCTCATCCTGGGGGAACTGCGGAACCTGGCGGACCTCTTCCCGCCCCTCGTGCCTGCCGGCGGGCACCTCGTCCTCTCCGGGGTGTTGGAGGATCAGGTCGCGGCCGTATCCGCCTCTTTTCCGCTTTCCCTTTGGCAGGCCCCGGAGGTGCATCTCCAGGAGGAGTGGGTCTGTCTGGTTATGCGCAGGAACGATGGACCCTAGGGACCTCAGACGTTTTCTGGTCGAGGAGCTCCCGGCTGCCGCCGGGCAGGTCGTCATCCGGGGGTCGGAGGCCCGGCACATTGCGCTGGTGCTGAGGATGCGGGCCGGCGACGAGTTGATCCTGGGGGACCGCAAGGGTTCGCACTTCCTGGCAAAGATCGAATCCGCGGAGCGCGACGCGGTGCGGGTCGCTCTGCTGGATCCCTGCCCGCCCCCCGCTCCCTCGCCGGTGGAAATCACGCTCGGTCAGGCGGTGCTCAAGTCCCAGGCCATGGACACCCTCATCCAGAAGGTCTCCGAGCTGGGCGCCGAAAGGGTCGTTCCTTTTTTTTCGGAGCGCACGGTGGTGCGCCTGGACCGGGAGCGGGTCGAAAACAAGCTCCGCCGCTGGCAGGAAGTGGCGCGCGGCGCCGCCAAGCAGTGCGGCCGGGCGACGCCCCTGGAGATCCGGCCGCCGCTGGCTTTTCGGGATCTGCTGGCTGCCTGGGATTCGGAAACGGCCTGCAAGATCCTGCTCTGGGAACGGGAAGCGGAAGCGGACCTTCAAAGCCGGCTGGCAGGGCCGGAGCACGCGGGGTACGTTTCGTGGGGCTGGTGGGGCCCGAGGGAGGCTTCAGTGCCGGGGAGGTCGGCCAGGCCAGCGCTGCGGGTTTTTCCCCGGTTTCGCTGGGCCGCCGGATCCTGAGGGCGGAAACCGCCGGGATCGTTCTGGTCGCCGTCGTGCAGTATGCGTGGGGCGACCTGGGCAGAGCCGCCCGGCCCGCTCCTCCTGCCGATCCGGCCTGATTCAGAGGCCGATGCGGTTGCGGCCCGCCCGCTTGGCCCGGTACAGGGCCGCGTCGGCCGCTTTCACCACGTCCTCGGCGGTGGGGTAACGCTCGTTGCGCTCGGCGACTCCGATGCTGATCGTAACCCCGACCCGGTTGGAGGAGCCCTTCACCGACTTTCGGCGCCGCGGTTTTTCCGGCGGCCGGTTCGCGCCGCGGATCACGAAAACCATGCGCGCGGTTGAACCGCCAGCCGTGCAGCAGGCCTTCGGTCAGGCCTCTCGGGGTGCACCCGTTTGGCAGGGGCATCCAATCCGCCGGACGCCGTCTTGGCCAGGAGGATCGCAGCCAGGACCAGAAAACCGCCGGGAAAGACAGGCGAAGAGAGCTCCTCGGACCAGTGCGGAACCTCCCCGGTCCGGCCGTCCGGTTTCAGCTTTCTCTGGGCGCCAGGCCGGTTCTGGCGAAGACCAAGGGTGCGCCGAACGCCCCCCAGAAACCCACCAGAGCGTAGCGGAGCACCCGGAAGCCGAGCTGCGGCTCAAGATCCTGAAAAACCACCTTCAGCCCAGCCCAGAGCAGGAACAGGACGGACCCGCCGAGCAGGAAGCGCAGAGCCCGCCGGCTCCAGCTCCCGGAAACCCCGAAAGCGACAAAACGCCGTTCCAGGACAAACCCCGGTGCCATCCCCAGCAGGGTGGCACCGGCGCTCACCGCAACGCTCGATATGGCGGCCGCTGTCGCAGTCAGCAGCAGCGGGATTCCGGCAGCCAGGGCCAGCTGGGCGCCGAGGCCTTTGGCCGCCAGCCAGGCTTCCCCGGCTGGTGCCAGCCGCTCGAAAAGCCCGAGCAGGATCAGACCGATGACATACCCCCCCAGCAGATCGACGGGAAAGTGGACCCCCAGGTAGAGCCTCGAGAGCGGGATCCCCAGGATGAGCAGGCCGGCGGCCACCCTGAACCCGGGGTGGCGCTGCCGGAGGCCCAGAAAGCCCCACACCACCACGGCATGCTGGGTGTGTCCGCTCGGGAAACCGCCGCCGCCGGCGGCCACCAGCGCCTGGACGCGGGGGTCCACCGCAAAAGGCCGGGGCTGGTCCGCGATCACCTTGGCCAGGGCGTTCAGATAGGCGGAAAAGAGAAACAGCAGGATCAGCCGGGCGCCGCTGCGGCCATCCACACTCCAGTAGATGAAGGGCAGCAGGAGCAGGAAAAAGGGCTCGTCACCCAGGAAGGTGAGGATGCGGAAGGGCCAGTCCAGGGCCGGGCTGAACTGCTGCAGCCAGAGAACGACGGCGATGCCCCAGTCGGATCCGTTTCCCATCGTCGAGCTCACGCAGCTAACGGTTCGTCGGGTCTCCGTGGCGCTCGAACAGTGCGGGCGCTTTGCGCAGCCGGGCGACCACCCGCTCCCGGCCGATGGCCGCCAGAACCTCGAACAGTCCCGGCCCGACCGCCTGGCCGGTCACGGCCATCCGGATGCCGTTGATGAGCACGCCAGGCTTAGTCGCCAGGTCCTCGGCCGCCCGGCGGATGACCCGCTCGGTTTCGACCGGATCGAAGGTTTCGAGGGCCTCCAGCCGGTCGGCCAGCGCGCCGAACCACTCCTTCAGGGCTTCGTGTTTCAGGATGTTTTTCTCCAGTCCCTTGGGCTCCAGCGGGTATTCGTCGGAAAAGTAGGCTCTCCCCAGGCTCACGAAATCCGTCAGCAGGTGGAAGCGGGTCCGGATGAGATCCACGGTTCGGAGAAACCAGTCGCGGCTGCCGGCCTCATGGGCCGGATCCCAGATCCCTGCTTTTTCGAGTTCGGCTTTCACGTACGGCGCCAGCTCCTCCAGCGGCATGTTCCTGAGGTAGTGGGCGTTGATGCTGATGGCGCGCGGGTCGGTGAAGAACTTGGGGTCGTCTTTGCGGATGTCGAAAATGGCGTTGGTGCGGCCCAGGCCCTCCAGCGAAAAAGCCTCGATGAGTTCCTCCGGCGAAAAGATGTCGCGCGAATCCGACGTGGACCACCCGAGCAGCACCAGGAAGTTCACCAGCGCCCAGGGCAGGAAACCCGTTCTCGCGGTAGAAGTGCACCGCCACCACCTCGCCGTGGCGGCGCTTGGAGATCTTGGTCTTCTGGGGGTCCAGGGTGAGCGACATGTGTGCGAACCGTGGCAGCGGCGCGCCGAGGGCCTGGTAGATGAGAATCTGCTTGGGCGTGTTGGCCAGGCCGTCCTGGCCGCGCAGGACATGGGTGATTCCGTCCCGGATGTCGTCCACCGCGTTGGAGAGCACATACAGCGGCTGCCCGTTGGAGCGCAGGATGACGAAATCCTCGATGTCCTCGTGCTTCTTCTCAATCACCCCGTAGACCAGGTCCGAAAAGACCACCGCCCCTTCGGTCCGCGGCACTTTCAGCCGGATCGTGAAGGGCAGCCCCGCCGCCTCCCGGCGCGCGGCCTCCTCAGCCGGCAGGCGGCGGCAGGTCCCGTCGTACATGAGGTTGGCCTTGCGCTCCATCGCCTGCTCGCGCTTGCGATCCAGCTCCTCCCTGGAGCAGAAACACCGGTAGGCGTGCCCGCTGGCCAGCATTGCGCGGGCGGCCTCCCGGTGCTCGCTGACGTGTTCCGACTGGAAGTAGGGTCCCTTGTCCCAGGTGACTCCCAGCCAGGTCAACCCCTCGACGATCCCCTGAATCGCCTCCTCGGTGGAGCGCTCCGCGTCGGTGTCCTCGATCCGCAGGACCATCAGACCGCCGGTCTTTTTCGCGAAGAGCCAGTTGAAGACCGCCGTCCGGGCGCCGCCGATGTGCAGATACCCGGTCGGGCTGGGGGCAAATCGTACCACCACTTGCTGTTCCATAGACTCCTGCCGATCACCTCCGGAATTCCGTCGCGTTCTCAGTCTCTCTTCCACTTGAACTGGAACTCCACCTCTTCCCAGTCCCGGGCCCGTTCGTGTTCGACGTTGAACACGGCGCGCACCGGGATGCGGATCCGCTCCCCGGCCACCTGGATCTGAAATGGTTTCCCCTTTTCCAGGCATTCGGCCAGCCTTCGAAGCTTGGCCACGGTCTGGGAAACGGGGTACTGCTTCTCGATGTCCCGTTTCGACGCGCGCTTGGGCATGCTTCTTCTCCCGGGTTTCGCAAACTCCTTCATTTCTCCGACTTCTGGGATCGGTGGCGCCATCGGCATCGTCGCCCCTCGGCCTTATCCGAGGCACTGGTCCCGGTGTCCGTACCCCTTTGCAATCGATGCCCTCAACCCTCAGCCAGAGCCCATTCCACAGCCGCCTCGGCGTGTATCCGGGTGGTGTCGAACAACGGCACCGCCACGTCCCCTTCCTTTACCAGCAGACCGATTTCCGTGCAACCCAGAATCACGCCTTCCGCCCCCCGCGCGACCAGGTCTTCGATGATCCGCTGAAAAGCGACTCCGGGACTCCTGCCGGATCTTTCCCAGGACAAGCTCCTGGTAGATGACCCGGTGGATCCTCTCCCTGGCCTGGCCCGTCCGGTATCAGGACCTCCAGCGCGTGCCGCTCCTCGAGCCGGCCCCGGTAAAAATCCTCCTCCATGGTGAAACGGGTTCCCAGCAGGCCCACCCGGGCGATTCCTCGCTCTATGACCGCCCCGGCGGTGGCATCGGCGATGTGGAGCAACGGGATCGAAAGACTCCGCTCCACCTCGATCCGCCACCTTGTGCATGGTGTTGGTGCAGATGACGGCGAAGTCCGCCCCGCCGGCCTCCAGTTGCGCGGCTGCCTCGACCAGCAGCCGGCCGGCCGTCTCCCAGTCGCCCGCGCTCTGCAGGGTCTCCACGTCGGCGAAATCCACCGAAAGCATGAGACTGCGGGCCGAGTGCAGGCCGCCCAGCTTCTCCCGCACCGTCTCGTTGATGATGCGGTAGTACTCGATGGAGGACTCCCAGCTCATTCCGCCGATCAGGCCGATGGTCTTCATGCCGCCCCTTTGGAAATTCGCCCGGCGCTCGCTTCCGTCGCGGCCCAAGCGTCATCATCATAAACCATATCCCCGCCCGCCGCAATTCGGACAGCGCGGGAAAAGGATTTCTGTTGACCGCGGGAACGCGCTTTGCTAGTATTTTTGGCCTAGCCGGAGCGGGTTGGCTGACCTGTAAGTACCCGCCCGGCAGCACTCCCCGGTAGCTCAGTCGGTAGAGCGGATGGCTGTTAACCATTTGGTCGGCAGTTCGAGTCTGTCCCGGGGAGCCAACAACGAATGCAACCCTTTTCCTAACCGGTTGCTTAACGAATACAGCCCCGCATCAGTGATGCGGGGCTTCGTTGTTATTAGAGCTGTGATTTCATAAAGTTACGTTTTGTCCCACATCCCCGGCCGCATTCTCCATTCTCCGCCAAACCGCCTGTTTCATGTCCAGCGCCCCGACATAGTTGAGGTCGATGTCCACCGATAAACGGGGAAGATCGAAGACGAACAGATTAAACGCCGTACCACCCTTCAATACCCATTTGCCTTTAAGCATCGGGTGGCGGTTCAACTGGTCCAGAAGATTGAGCAGGTGGAGCACCTTTTCGATCATCTCCGCCCTGAATCCCGTGGATGCGGCGATGGGCAATACTTCCGACGGTGAGAAAATCACAGCACCTCCTCCCAAGATCTGTTCAATATCTCCTCCGGGATCATCAAGTTCCACTCCCCGACCCACCGGCAATCATCGCGCTTGCCGCGAGCAAAATAGTGGGGTTGGCGTGGACGCAGCCTTCGCAACGGTTCCAGGTGGACATCCTCAACCATCAATGCCTCTTTATGCTGCTCCAAGAAAAAGCCCACCTTTGCGGCCGTGGTTGCATTCTCCAGTAAAAGGACATAGGCGATGACCTGATCCAGGTCGAAGAATTCAACCGATTCCAGGGAGCGCCATATCTCCTCCCAACTGCCGGTCAGGTCCGGCCGGTCCAGTACATCCACCAGGGTTCTCTCAAGGCTTGTGACCCTCAGGTCCACGCCGGACCGGTTGCGCCGGATAACGCCGAATAGCTCCTCACTCTTGGCCTGCAGGGCCGGCGGCACGGGAGCTCGTATGAATTCATGACCCTGGAAGGTCAGCGGCATGGATTTGCTTGCCGACACATAGTGCAGCCGCATGTGGACCGAGTAGGCCTTGCCGTGAAACGCCAGGGCGCAGTGATAGGCGAGCACCGCGTCCGGGGTCAGCTTGGCCGCCACCAGATAGGGGTCTACCGGGCTCGATGCCGGATCGCCTCCCGCCGGCACCGTCGCATACAGGCTCCGCCGGATCGGTATGATGCGCCCCTTTTTACGGTAGTAGGTCAACAGCGACCGGCGGGTGTTCGGATTGCCCGCGCCCCTTGCGGACAGGAAGCGGTCCAGCTCCTCCACGGTAAACACCGCATGCTGTTGCAGAAATTCATCCATTTTCATCGATTGATCCAATTTGACGTTTGGCCGATATCGCATCAATATAATTAGTCTTATCTATCAAAAAAGTCAAATATATTGAACTCGGATCTTTTTGGATGATTTAACAATCGGGCGAAATAATGTTTAATAAATTGCTACTAAAGCGTCTATTTGTCAAATTGCTTGGGTCCATTGACTGAAACTGCCATCAAGAAAAAGAGGAATGGATACGCAATTCTTGGTTACAGGGAATATCACACATGTTATAACAATTTATCGTTTATTCAACAATGTCATTTGATGAACCTGCAAAGGATAAATAATGCAGACGGACCATCAGGACCTTCCCGCTTTGGTCAAGGAAGTACGCAGGCAGTTGTCGCTGAGTCAGGAGGGCCTGGCCCGTGAACTGGGGGTGAGTTTCGCCACCGTCAACCGTTGGGAAAACAGTCATGTCAAACCTTCGAAGCTGGCCCGGGCACAGTTGGACGCCTTCTGTTCAAAAATGATCAAACAGGGGAAACTGAACTTTTGAACCTAAAGGTCAATTCCAGATCATCTACCGGCACGGCGCCGATCACCTCGAATACATTCCTGATTTTGTCGCCGAAACGGCGGATACCGTTTTTATGATCGAACCCAAGGCCAGCAACCAGATGGAAGATCCGGTCGTTCTCGCCAAAAAAGAAGCAGCAGTGAAGTGGTGCGCCTACGCCTCGGACCACGCCCAAAGCCACGGCGGCAAACCCTGGTGCTATGTGTTGATCCCGCACAATGAAATTGCGGTAAACATTACTTTGGATGCTCTGGCGGCAAGATTCAGCGCTTGATATTATTGTTTCAAGCCGGACGGGCCGTATGCACCCATCGGTTACTGTTCAATATAAACTGCCCAGAAAAAGATTGTTGGACAAGAAAACATAAGATGAGCGAATACCAATACTACGAGTTTCTGGCCATTGACCGGCCGCTGACGGCAGATGAGATGGCCGAGCTGCGGGCGCTCTCGACGCGGGCCACGATCACGCCGGTCAGCTTCACCAACGAATACAATTGGGGCGATTTCAAGGGCGACCCCGACAAGCTGATGCAGCGCTATTTCGACGCCCATGTCTATGTGGCCAACTGGATGACGGCCATTTTCATGGTGCGGCTGCCCATCGAGGCATTGACCCGAGAGACCGCCAAGGCCGTGGCCGTGCCTTACCTGTTGGATATCAAGGCCACCAAGACCCATTGGATCATTACCTGGAGTCTGGAGGAGTCGGAAAACTACGACCGCTTCGGCATGGAGGACGGCCGCGGCTGGATGGCGCGTCTGGCCCCGGTGCGGGATGAACTGCTGCGCGGGGACCTGCGCAGCCTGTACATCGGCTGGCTGCCGGCCGTAGCCGGGGAGATGATGGATGACGATGAGATGGAGCCGCTGTCCGTGAGCGGATTGGGAAACCTGACGGCGAGCCAGCAGGCGCTGGCCGAATTTCTGGAGGTGGACCCGGACCTGCTGGCGGGCGCCGGCATGGGCAGCCCGGCTGCGCAGGAGACGGAAGTTTCACGACGGGAAATGGAAAAGTGGATCGATGCCCTGCCAAGAGAAGAAGTCAATTCGATCCTGAAACAATTGCTGGAGGGCAAGGGGCAGCAGGCCGAACGGTCCATCAGGAACCGGTTCGCATCATGGCGGCGCGGCTTACAGACGGGCGATACCGACGCACCCCGGCGTACGGTGGGAGAATTGCGGCAGAACGCCGAAAAGGCGCGTCTAATCCGGCTGGAAAAGCAAAAACGGGACCGCAAGCAACGGGAGATCAAGCGCCGTGAGAAACGCAAGGCGTATCTGAAGAATCTGTCCAGCGATTTTCCCAAGGCCTGGGCGTCGGTTCAAAGAACCCGTCGAGCGCGGATCGGGGCGGGGGTATGACGAGGCCTGCCGCATACTTGTCGACATCGCCGAAGCCTATGACCTGTTTGCGACCAAAAAGCAATTCCAAAAAGAATTGAAAAAGTTCATGGCCGGCCACCTGCGGCGCAAGGCGCTGATTCAACGGCTGGTGAAGGCCGGTATCTGGAAGGATCAATAAAAGATGAGCACGCGAAGCCCCAAAGAGGGTAAGGAACTCGAAGCCTTGGACGAGACTTATTGAGGAAATCACTGTCGACGCATACGGCGATGATGAGCAGCTCTGGGCCTTTCGGCAGGCCTTCGAGGATGACGTTGCCCTGCCGGCCGACGGTTTCGTCATCGGGGAACCGGTTTCGGTGATCGCGGTGGACTACGACGGTAACGAACGGCGCGGTCTGACGGCAAAATGCCGCCGCGAGGACGGGTCCGAATATGTGGTTGCGGTCTCCGATGTCGTGTTGCCGCAGGCATCGGCAGGGGCGCGCTACATCGCCGCCTACCGCAGGTGGCTCAACCTCGATCCTTACCCTGCCGAAACCAAGAAACCTTCCCGACGCGGGCGGCAGCACAAGGTCAGCAGACGATGACATCGACCTGAGCAAACCGGTCGAACTGGTCGCCCTATCGGTCAAGGAGCGGGCCGCCCGGTGCCGTTTGCTGGGAAGCGACCGGATCATTACCCTGCGCGCAAGCCGCCTCTGGGAGGTGGTGCCTGGCGCGATTGTCACGGTCAAGCCCCGAAAGCAGTGGCGTTATGGCGGTCATCCGTATCTTTCCGGCGAGATTCAGTCGACCCGAATCGACGTGAAGGCCCTCGATCTGGTGCCTCTGGGGCTTGCAGAGATGGGCATGTGGGACCCCAAGGAAGAGTACTGGGGAGAAGAAGACGAACCCATCGAGGAATGGGCCAAGCCGATCATCGCTCACGGCCCCCGCCCCATGTTCGAAATGGAGCAGGTGCTGCCCGGCGAGGACCCTGACGATCCTTTCAATGACCCCATCACCCGGTCCAATGATCTCAAAGATGCCGGCGAGCGGGCAGAGGCGGAAAAGATTTTGATGGAGCTGTGCCAGGCGGACCTGCGCTGCCTCGATGCCCATTCGCATCTGGGCAATTTCGTCTTTGACCACCATCCCCAGGATGCCATCCGGCATTACGAAGTCGGTCTGCGCATCGGCGAGCTGTCTTTGGGTGACGACTTTACCGGCGTGCTGGCGTGGGGCCTGATCGACAACCGTCCGTTTCTGCGCTGCATGCACGGCTATGGATTGTGTCTCTGGCGTCTTGGGCGCTTTGACGAGGCGGAGCACATATTTCAACAGATGCTCTGGCTGAACCCGTCCGACAACCAGGGCGTGCGGTTTCTCATCGACGAGGTGAAGGCAAAAACAGCCTGGGAGGATCGAGAAGTCGAATGACCATCAAAGGAACACCATGAGCCCCGCAAAGCGAAAACAGATCGATCCGCTGGAAAAGGCCATCGAAGCGGCACTGTCTCCCGGCCGTTTCATTTCCTATAATGCCGCCTGGTCGTTCGTGGAGGATGTTCAGGGTGTTGCCGATGACATCGGTAAAATCATCCAGAAAGAGCCGGCACGGGCAGCGCGATCTGTACGAGATCTTCATCGCCGCTTGCCATGAAAAAGCCGATGAGATCGACGACTCGAGCGGTAATTTCGGCATGCTGGTTGAGGAACTGTTTCAAGGTTGGATCAAAGCGCGTCAGGATGCAAATTTTGATCCGGACGAGACCGCAATATCGTTGATATCCTGGATGGAAGATGACCCCTACGGATTCTGTCACGACCTTGAGCGTGGGGTTGTGAAAGTGCTCGACAAGAAGGGGTTGGCGGCATTCATCCAGCAGATTCGCGCCAAGTTCGAATCCGCTCCGACCCAGGGATGACGATGAAAAGCGCTTTTCCGGCTACGAACGCCGACGGTGGGGCGGCGTACTGAAGACTTTGCTGGCAGCCCAGCGTAATGTTGACGCTTACATCGCGCTCTGCGATCAGACCGGGCTTGAAGCCAAGGACTGCATTGCCATCGCGAAAATATACAAAAGCCGGAGACGTCCTGAAGATGCGCTTTCCTGGGTCGAAAGAGGCTTGAAGATCGCGCGGGCGGACAGCCGAACATCATATGAAGAATACGAATTAGGTGAGCTAAAACGGGTGCTGCTGGCCAGGATCGGGCGGACGGAAGATGCGCTTCAATCCGCCTGGTCCGAGTTTGAGGCACACCCCTCCACGTTCACATACAAGGAATTGATGCGCTATGTGCCGGGCAAAGAGAAAACGGATTGGCACCAAAAGGCCATGGCGGCATCGGAAAAAGGCGATTTGTCCTCTCTGATTGAACTCTGGCTCGAGCATAAAGAGTTCGATCGCCTTGTATCGTACCTGCACCGGATCACGGATGACGAATTGGAAGGTCTCAGCCACTACCGGACCGAGCCGCTGGCGCGGAAGCTGGAGCGCTCTCACCCTGATGTATCCGCCAGAGTGTACCGTGCGCTCTGCATGCGGATCGTCAATGCCGGCAAAAGCAAATATTACGATGCGGCGCTTGATCACATCGAGCACGCCAAGAAATGCTACTCCAAAGCCGGCCTTGATGCCGACTGGCAGGCGGTGGTTGCCGATGTACGCAAAAGGCACTTTCGCAAGAAGGGATTTATGGCCGGGTTCGAGGATATCGTCACCGGCGCACCCAAAAAGTTGAGCCGTCTTTTCTGGAACGTGCAAAGGCACGTTGGCCAAGAAAACCGAAGAGGAGCTGAATCAGGTTTTGAAGAGCAGGCTAATGTCGAATGAATTGGGTCGCGAATTGGGCAGCGAAATAAATGTTGTCTAAGAAAATTATATTCCGAGAACGGATTAATGGCAAAAAAAATTGATAAAACAGCAAGTTCCGATAAAGGCGAGATCATTCTATATCGGTCGCCGGACGGCAAGGCTGCGCTGGATGTGCGCCTGGAACAGGAAACGGTCTGGCTCAATCAACGTCAGATGGCCGAACTCTTTGATAAGGATACGGACACCATCGGCCTGCACGTCCGTAACATATACAAAGAAGGTGAGTTGACCCGAAAGGGAACTACCGAGCAATCCTCGGTAGTTCAAAATGAAGGTGGCCGGCAGGTTCGCCGTAAGGTCAATTTTTACAATCTTGATGTTATCATATCGGTTGGTTACCGGGTCAAGTCCAGGCGCGGCACCCAATTTCGAATCTGGGCCACCAATGTGCTGCGGGAGCACCTGATCAGGGGATTCACCCTCAACGAAAAGCGGCTGCGGGAACAGGAACAAAAACTGGTTGATTTACGGCGCACTGTCGGCCTTTTAGAACAAACGTTGGCTCACCAAGCCATCGGTCTGGATGAAGCCAAAGGGCTTTTGCAAGTCATCACTGATTATGCCTATGCGTTGACGACCCTGGACCGATTTGACCACGGCACGTTGACCATCGAGGAGGTAACGCGCCCGGCACCATTTATAATGACATATGAGGCGGCCATGGAAATCGTCAAGGCCATGGGAACGGAGTTCGGTGGCTTATTCGGTCTGGAAAAGGATCAGGGCTTTAAAAGCGCGCTGGGTGCCGTCTATCAGACCTATGGCGGTGAGGATCTCTATCCCAGCATCGAGGAAAAGGCCGCCAACCTGCTTTACTTCGTGGTAAAAAACCACGCCTTCAGCGACGGCAACAAACGTATCGCCGCAGCCCTGTTCATCGCTTTTCTGGCCGGCAACAAATCGCTTTACAGTAAAGATGGCTCCAAGCGGATTGCCGACAACGCATTGGTGGCCATCACGCTGATGATCGCAGAAAGCAATCCTGCGGATAAAGAGACCATGGTCAAGCTGATCGTCAACTTGATAAACAACCGGAATTAAACCATTGGCGTGGAATAATGTCGAGCTGTGACACACTGTGACATGAAGTGTGAAACCAAAACAAACTGGAAAATTGAGTTGACACCACTTCCGCCTCATCGGGAGCGGCCTGATCTTTGATAACCCTTTGAAATTGAAGGTTTTCGGTTAACTGCGGGAGAAAGAGAACGGTTATGAAGAGGGTTGCACACGGGGAGCCAGACCAACCGAAAGCCCGGCTCCTCAGCCGGGCTTTTTCCTTTGCAGCTCCCCGGGGGCGATTCAATGACTGTCTGGGTCTGCATACTCCGGAGCGAAACCGCAGGCCGACCGACTGCGGCCAGACCAGCAGCCTTCCCGACTGCCTGCGCCGGCGCAACGACCCGCATCACCGCACCACGAAAACCACCTGACGCTACGAAGGTCCCTGGTCTTTTCTTGGGTCTTGCCAGTGCGCCGGTCGTTCCGCAGCCGTGCTCCTGGAACGACGAATCAAGAAGCGGGGCATTGCCCGATTCCTCAATGAATCTATTTCCTCGCACTGCTGTGGCTCTGAAGCGTTTTTGAAGTTCCCCGTTCATAAGGCCGTTTGCATCAAGAGTCGTCAAACTCGGCAGGCAGTGGCTGAAATATGGCTTGGTACCCGTGCAGTACCCGGGGGGTTGCCCCATCCCCTGTCAAGCATCGTTCAGGGTTTCAGCACCGTAAGCGGATTGAACGGCCTGTTCGAGCAAAGCGACTTCCTCATCAGACAGGAAATCGAAGCGGCTCGCGCGCTTCCGTGCTGAAAGCCGACCGTTGTTTTGGAGGCAGAACCGGATGAAGAGATCGATCTGCAGGTCCGGCATGTCCACGATTTCTTGTATGGCTTTCTTGGTCTTGTCGTAGTTGGCCAGGAATGCCAGTTCGTTGGCGAGCTCTGTATCGATGGTCTGATCGATGAACCGAAAGAGCGCCTCCGCCTGGGGCGTCATATCGATAAAGCGATACCATATAGCCGTTTCATTAAGAACGGTCATATGGCCGTTTTCATCGAGAGAGTATTCCACCAAAAGCATGAGCTGCCGGGAGAACGCTTCCAGAGAGGCGTCATAGTCGGCGGCATTTTTCAGCATGGCCGCCGAGACGGGAAACATGACGCCCTCGGGATTGAAACTTCGTCGGGCAAGAATGTTGTGGATCAGGAAGCGGTGGATTCGGCCATTGCCGTCCTCTGAACGGGTGCAGGAAAACGAATCCATAGGCAATGACGGCGGCCTGAATCACCGAGGGCACGCCTCCGGTGTTCATGCGCTCGTGGGCTGCGATAAGGCCGTCCATCAGGCCAGCCAGGTCTTCAGGCTTCGGACATGCGAAGTGGATTCGCTCTCTTTGCCAGGCTACTGTCTCGCCGACATAATTCTGACTCGACCGGTAATCAGAATCGCGGAATCGTGCATCGACAATCCGGTTTTGAACCTCAATCAACCGCTCTTTTCGGCAGAAGTCTTCTTGTTCAGCCGTTTGAAGCAAGGCCACGAAACGCTCGGTCCTGGTCGAGGTGGGCTTGACATGCTCGATCTCAAAGGACGATTTCGTCTCCTTGGTGTAAAGGTACCCGAGCGCCCGCTTCAGCAATTCCGCAGAATAGCCGGCCACCACTTGCCGGCACCGTCCGGAAAGGTCGGCGGTTTCGAAATCGCGCAGCGTGTCACTGCGTCGAACCGTTGGGCAGAATCGACTGTCGCCCAGCAAATTGTCGTTAATCCGTTGCCGCTGAACCTTCCGGATCGGTGTGACCGTATAGTATTCATTCGGTTCGAGCAGGTCGATGTAGTTGCCCCGCTTCAGGTCCTCCAGGGGGAGCCTCTTGCCGGTCAGAAATTCATAAAGAAACCACAAGCGCCTGGCATACTTGCCGGTCGGTTTGGACCTCACATAGACAAGGAGATCTTCCTCCGCAATCTTCTGAAACAAGAGGCCTAGGATTGCCAGATTTGTCCCATCATACTTGAGCGCAAATTCGAGATGGTCGCCTAGTGTGTCCCCAGGCCAGTACTTGGAAGGGTAGATCTCCTCGATTACAACTTCGTTCGAATTTACCCGATGAATGCCGCTGGATGTCACCAGGGACTTGTGCCAGTTGGGGATGACATCGAGATCGTACCGCTTCGATAAGCGCCGCATATCCTGCAGGTCTGTGTATCGATTGATCCTGTTCATTTTCAGCCATGGCTTCCTCCCTGCCTGCGCCGACCTGTCAGCCGTGTCACGACACAGGCAGGGACTTCGGTAGACAGGCAGAAAAACGATTACGAAACAAGAATTATAGTTATTTATTGGCATCTGTCAAGAAAAATAATTACAAGTTCGCAAGCCCAAAAGCACCCGCCTCAACAAGAAAAAGAGTTACGGTACTGGCAACTTAGTTACAGAAAGGATTTCAGGGAGAATTATCATTATGGGATCCGCCCTGCAGTGTGCCGCCGCTGGGGATTTTGATCCTGCCACAAACTGCCGCTGGCCCATCTGCTGGCGGATCAGGGCCGGCATGAGCCTCATCCCCTGGAGCGAAACCGCAGGCCGATATTACTGCTGCCAGACCAGCAGCCTTCCCGACCGTCTCCGCGGGCACGACGACCCGGAACGGGGCCAACCAAAACTGCCAGGCGCTCTGAGGAGCCCGGCCCCGCTTTCAGCTTTGAGGTTGTGCCGGCGCCCGGGTTTCGCTATGCTGCAGGCTCGAAACGGTTTCCAGACTTAACGGAGGTACATACCCATGGCCGATGAAACCCTGGCCAGTAAAACCAAAGAAACCGCCAGCCGTTTGTTCGGCAAGGGCATGAAGATCGAGCCGCCCTACTACCTCTGGCGGGAGTTCGACAAGGACCTGGCCAACGATTTTTCCAAATTCATCACCGGGAACCTGTACTCGCGAACCGTTCTGACCCTGCAGGAGCGCCAGATGGCGGCCTGCGCCATGCTGGCGGCCCTGCGGGCGCGGGACGAACTTAAGCTGCACGTCAACGCCGCCCTCAACGTGGGCTGCGACCCCCGCAAGCTGGCCGAGATTTTCTTCCAGGTCGCCCCCTACGGGGGCATGCCGGCCGTGAACGAAGCCCTGCATGTGTTCCGGGAGGTCCTCCAGGCCAGGGACCAGTGGCCCCCGGACCGGGGCGATCCGGCGTAGCGCCCGGCAGGATTCCCGATGCCTGCGGTTCCGAAGCAAGCCATGACCATCGCTTACCTCGACTGCTTTTCAGGCCTCAGCGGCGACATGCTGCTGGGCGCCCTGCTGGACGCCGGGCTGCCCTTCGAGGACTTGCAGCAGACCCTCGCCCGACTGCCTCTTTCAGGCTGCGAGCTGCATCGTTCCCGTGAAAGCCGTCACGGTATCCAGGGCACCCGCTTCCGGGTCATCCTGGGCGATGAGCCTCAGCCCCACCGGGATCTGGCGGCCATCCGGGAACTCATCCGGCAGGCCGGGCTGCCACCGCGGGTGACGGAAGGGAGTCTCGCGGTTTTCGAGCGTCTGGCGCTGGCCGAGGGACGGATCCACGGGGTCCCGCCCGAGAGAGTCCACTTCCATGAAGTGGGGGCCGCCGATTCCATCATCGATATCGTGGGCGCGGTGTTCGGGTTGGAACGCCTGGGAATCGATCGCCTGCACGTCTCACCGCTCCCCCTGGGAAGAGGCTTCGTGGAAACCGCCCATGGCCGGCTGCCGCTTCCGGCCCCGGCCACCCTGGCACTGCTGGAAGGAGTGCCGGTGCAGGATGCCGGCGTGGCAGCCGAACTGGTCACACCCACCGGCGCCGCCCTGATCCGCGTTCTGGGTGCCTCTTTCGGTCCCATGCCGCCCCTGGTAGTCGAGCGCATCGGGTACGGGGTCGGCAGCCGGGATCTGCCGCAGCTGCCCAACCTGCTGCGCCTCCTGATCGGCAAGCCGCCATCCGGTCCTGAAACCGACACGGTGGCGATCCTCGAGACCAACCTCGACGACATGCCGCCCGAGGGCCTCGGCTTCCTGATGGAGCGCCTTTTCGATTCCGGCGCCCTGGACGTGCTTTTCCTGCCGGTGCAGATGAAGAAGAACCGCCCCGGCACCCAGGTTCAGGTGATCTGCCCCCCCGGAAAGGCGGATGACCTCGCCGAACTGATCTTCGCCGAAAGCAGCACCCTGGGAATCCGCTGCCGCTACAGCCTCAGAAAGCTGCTTCGGCGTGAAGCGGCAGAGCTGGACAGCCCCTGGGGGAAGCTCGCAGCCAAGCGGGTGTCGCGACCCGACGGCTCCTCCTTCCTGCGCCCCGAGTACGAGGCCTGCCGGCGGGTCGCCCTGGAACACCAGCGCCCGCTCAGGGAGATCTACGACTGGGTGCTGAGCCGCGACCGCGCGTGACCGGGCGGCGCGGGCCATGACCGGCGCGGGATGCAAGCCTGATGGGTAAACTCCGACCTGGAACTCGATCCGCCTCTTTTGCGGCGAGGGAGCTGTTCGCGGCATCGCCGCTGCGCGACAGAACCGCCATCGCCCTGGCAACCTGGTTCGGCACCGGATTGCTGCCGTTGCTGCCCGGCACATTCGGGACCCTGGCGACCATTCCCGCTCTCCTGGCGCTGGAGGCCCTGGGGGGCGCCTGGAGATCCCTCTTCCTGCCGCTCATCACCGGGCTTGCCATCTGGTCGGCAGGACGGTATGAAAAACGTGCCGGAAAAAGCGATCCGGCCGAAGTGGTGATCGATGAGGCAGCCGGGTTCACCTTGACAATGTTCCTGTTCCCGCTCACGTGGCCCAACCTGATCATCGGCTTCCTGCTCTTTCGCGGGTTTGACATCCTCAAGCCTTTCCCCATCCGGAAACTGGAAGGGCTGCCCGGCGGGTGGGGCATCGTGGGCGACGACCTGGCCGCGGGGCTCTATGCCCTTTGCGCCCTGAGGGTTGTCGCTTACTGGCTGAGCTAGATCCGAACTGCCCGGCCGGCCGGCGGCCGGGAGCACCCGAAGATGCACGGCGAAATTATCACGGTTGGAAACGAGCTGATCTCGGGGAGAACCCCGGATCTCAACGCCTGGTACGCGGCCGGACGGCTGACCGCCTCCGGTCTGCGGGTGACCCGGATCACCTCGGTGGGCGACGACCATCGGATGCTGGCCGAAGCCCTGACCCGGTCTCTGGCGGACAGCCGTTTTGTCATCATCACCGGCGGGCTCGGATCCACCGAGGACGACATCACGAACGAAATCGCGGCCCGGGCGCTGGACCGGCCCCTGTGCCTCGACCGCGACATGTTCGACAAGATCCGCAACCACGCCTTCGCCCACAGCATCGAAATGACCCCGTCGCTGGAAAAGATGGCCTGGATGCCGCGGGGCGCCCGGATGCTCAACCCTCTCGGGGCTTCCTGCGGCTTTGTGATCCTTGAGCAGAAGACGCCGCTCTACTTCCTGCCCGGCGTGCCGGATCAGATGCGCTATCTCATGGACAAGGTGGTGCTGCCGGAACTGCTGGATCTCTACCGGACGCTGCCGGTCGTGCGGCAGCGGGTCATGAAGATCTTCGGGCTGAGCGAACCGGGGATCGCGGAGGTCTTCCGGGCGCTGCGGGAGCGGGAGTCGGACATGGTGTTCGGATTTTATCCCCACTTCCCCGAAAACCACATCACCCTCAGCCTGCGTGGGCAGAGCGAAAGCGACGTACTGGCCAAACTGGACCAGGTGGAGTCCGACATCGCCGGGCGGCTGGGAGCCTGTCACTTCGCCAGCGGCGACCGGACCATGGCAGAGGTAGTCGGGCAGCTCCTGGCCGAAAGAAAGCTGACCCTGGCGGTTGCCGAATCCTGCAGCGGAGGCCTCATCGCCCACCTGCTGACCGGCGTCCCCGGCAGCTCAGCCTACTTCCTGGGGGGAGTGACGGCTTACAGCAATCCGTCCAAGACGGCTCTCCTGGGCGTGCGTCCCGAAAGCCTGACCCGGCACGGGGCGGTGAGCGAAAGCGTGGCCGGCGAAATGGCCGGCGGCGTCCGGGACAGGCTGAAGACGGACCTGGGGGTGGCGGTCACAGGCATCGCCGGACCCGGGGGCGGAAGCCGGGAGAAGCCGGTGGGCACGGTCCACGTCGCCCTGGCGGATCGCGACCGGGTTCTCACGGGCAAATACCGTTTCTGGGGCGACCGCCGCCAGATCAAGCTCCATACCGCCGTCATGGCGCTGGACTGGATCAGGAGACATCTGCGTGGAGATCCGTTCCTTCCTGGCCTTTGAGCTCCCCGGCTCCGTCCGGAGCCTGCTCACCCAGGTCCTGGCAGAAGCCCGAAAAACCGCGCTGGACGTGCGCTGGGTAAAGGTAGACAACATCCACCTGACCGTGGTATTCATGGGCAGCACCTCGGTCGATCTGATGGACCCCATCGGCCGGGCGCTCTCCGGGGTTTGCGCACGCCATACGCCGTTTCGGGTTTCCCTCAGAGGGACGGGTGTGTTCGGCAGCCGCCGGAACCCACGGGTTCTGTGGGTGGGCCTGGAAGGAGATCTGGACCGGCTGGGGGTTTTCCGCCGTGAGCTTCAGCGGGCCCTCCAACCCTTGGGCTTCAAGGCCGAGGAACGGCCGCTGAGCGCCCACCTCACTCTGGGCCGCTTCCGCCGGGGCGCCGCCGCGGGCGGGAACGCGCTGGAGAACCTGCTCCACCGGCACCGGGAACTGGTGAGCCCCTCCTGGACGCTGGCGGAGCTCGTCCTTTTCAGAAGCGACCTCAGACCGGGGGGAGCCGAGTACACCCCGCTGGCCAGGTTCCCGCTCGGGGGCGTGAAACCGGAGCCGGTTGATCAAGAACGAATGACGAATACTGAATAGCGAATATTGAATATCGAAGGGGCCGATGGACGGCCTGGCATCGGTTTTTGACTGCGCGGTTTCCGGCAGAGAACCGCCTCGGCATTCGGTGTTCTGGATTCGAAAATCTTGGGTTCGAGGTGAGCCAATGGGGGGAACCACGATGGATCGAGGAAAAGCGGTCGAACAGGCCATTTCACAGATCGAGAGGCAGTTTGGCCGGGGCTCCATCATGCGCATGGGGGAGGAGCGAGCGCTCGATATCCCGGCCATTTCAACCGGCTCGCTCTCCCTGGACCTGGCGCTGGGAATCGGCGGCGTCCCGCGGGGCCGGGTCGTCGAGATCTACGGGCCCGAGTCCTCGGGCAAGACCACCCTGGCGCTGCACGTCGCGGCCGAGGCCCAGCTCAAGGGGGGCATGGTGGCCTTCATCGACGCCGAGCACGCCCTGGATGTGAACTATGCCCGCAAGCTGGGGGTAGACGTGGACAGCCTGCTGGTTTCCCAGCCGGACACCGGCGAACAGGGGCTGGACATCGCCGAGATCCTGGTGCGCAGCGGCGCCATCGACGTCCTGATCATCGACTCGGTGGCCGCCCTGGTGCCGCGGGCCGAGATCGAGGGCGAGATGGGGGATCAGCACATCGGGCTGCAGGCCCGCCTCATGTCCCAGGCCCTGCGGAAGCTCACCGCCACCATCAGCAAGTCCCGAACCTGCGTGATCTTCATCAACCAGATCCGGATGAAGATCGGGGTCATGTTCGGAAGCCCGGAAACGACCACCGGCGGCAACGCGCTGAAGTTCTACGCCAGCCAGCGGCTGGACATCCGCCGGATCGGGGCGATCAAGGAGGGCGAAGAGGTGGTGGGCAACCGGACCCGCGTCAAGGTGGTCAAGAACAAGATCGCCCCGCCGTTCAAGGAAGCCGAGTTCGACATCATTTACGGGCAGGGCATCTCCAAGGAGGGCGACCTGATTGACCTCGGGGTGTCCCTGGGAATCGTGGACAAGAGCGGCGCTTGGTACTCCTTCGGCGACGAGCGGATCGGCCAGGGAAGGCAAAACGCCAAACGCTTCCTCGTCGAACATCCCGACCTGCGCGAAAAAATCACCGCCTTGATCCTTGAAAAGGCCGGGCTCAAGCAGGCGCAGGAGAAGCCCGCCCCGGAGCAGGGAGCGAACTAGACCAATGGCCATGGACTTCAGACAGATCAGACAGCAGTTCCTGGATTTCTTCAAGAACCGCGGGCACGAGGTCGTGCCCAGCGCTTCCCTCATCCCGCGCGACGACCCCTCGCTGCTCTTCATCAACTCCGGCATGGCCCCTTTCAAGCGGCTCTTCCTGGGGGAAGAGAAACGCGGTTACACCCGGGTGGCGGACTCGCAGAAATGCGTCCGCGCCGGAGGCAAGCACAACGATCTCGACAACGTGGGGTACACGGCGCGCCATCACACCTTCTTCGAGATGCTGGGGAACTTCTCCTTCGGCGATTATTTCAAGGAGGAGGCCATCACCTGGGCCTGGGAACTGCTGACCGTGGGGTATCGGCTGCCGGCCGACCGGCTCTACGTCTCCGTGTACCGTGACGACGACGAGGCCTTCCGGATCTGGGAGGACGAAGATCGGTGTCCCGGCCGAGAAGATCATCCGGCTCGGCGAAAAGGACAACTTCTGGACCATGGGAGAGACCGGACCCTGCGGTCCCTGCTCGGAAATTCTGCTGGACCAGGGGCCCGGGGTGGGCTGCGGGCGTCCGGAGTGCGCGCCCGGCTGCGAGTGCGACCGGTATCTCGAGATCTGGAACCTGGTCTTCACCCAGTTCGATCGCCAGCCGGACGGCGGCCTGATCCCCCTGCCCAAGCCCAACATCGACACCGGCATGGGGCTGGAGAGGCTGTCGGCCGTCGTCCAGGGAGTTTTTTCCAACTACGACACAGACCTGTTCAGCGACATCATGGCCCGCATCCAGGAGCTGTCCGGAAAGCGCTACGGCGAAGACAGCCGGGACGACGTGTCCTTCAGGGTCATCGCCGACCATGCGCGGGCGGCCACCTTTCTCATCGGCGACGGCATCATGCCCTCCAATGAAGGCCGTGGGTACGTGTTGCGCCGGATCATCCGGCGGGCGCTCCGGTTCGGTCAGGCCATCGGGATCAAGGGTGTGTTTCTGCGTCCGGTATGCAGCGAGGTCATCGGCCTCATGGCCAAGGATTACCCCGACTTGCTGCAGTCCCGCTCCTTTGTCGAGGGGGTGGTGGAAAACGAGGAGCAGCGCTTCTCCGAAACCCTGTACCACGCCATGAGCGTGGTGAACGAGGAGGTCGCGCGCCTGAAGGCCGACGGCCGGGAGACCATCCCCGGAGAACTGGCCTTCAAACTCTACGACACCTACGGGTTTTCGCTCGACATCCTGGAGGACGTGGCCCGGGAAGAGCAGCTGCGGGTGGACCGGGAGGGCTACGAGCGGGCCATGTCGCGGCAGCGCCAGCAGTCTCAGGAATCCTGGCGCGGAAGCGGTGAACAGGAAATCCCGGAAATCTACCGTCGTCTGCTTTCCCGCGGCCTGACCAGCCGTTTTGTCGGCTACGGGTCCTGTCAGTCCCGGGCCCGGATCGCCGCCCTCATCGTCGAAGGCACGGAGCGGGAAGCGGTCGAGCCGGGCTGCCAGGCCGAAGTCATCCTGGACGAGACCCCCTTTTACGGCCGCGCCGGCGGTCAGGCCGGCGATGTGGGCCTGCTGCTCGAGGGGGGAAGCCGGTTCCGGGTCACCGAGACCGTGAAAATCGATGACGAGCTCATTGTCCACCGCGGGACCCTGGAGGCCGGCGCGCTGCGCCGGGGCGAGATGATCGAGGCCCGGGTGGACGAGGAAAAGCGGAATGCCACGGCGCTCAACCACTCGGCCACCCACCTGCTCCATGCCGCACTCCGGCAGGTCCTGGGAGACCACGTCAAACAGGCCGGCTCGCTGGTCGCCCCGGAGAGGCTGCGCTTCGACTTCAGTCATTTCGCCCAGGTCAGGCCGGAGAGCTTGCAGGAGGTGGAGCTGCTGGTCAACCGCCACATCCGGGCCAACCTGCCGGTTGAAACCTTGGAACTCGCCAAGGAAGAAGCCTTCCGGACCGGGGCGATGGCCATCTTTGAAGAACGCTACGGCGACCGGGTGCGCCTGGTGCGCATGGGCGAGGGGGTCAGCCTGGAACTCTGCGGCGGCACCCACACGGGGCGCACCGGCGACATCGGGCTCCTGCGGATCCTCGCTGAAAGCGCCGTCGCCGCCAACATCCGGCGGATCGAAGCGCTTACGGGCGAAGCCGCCCTGCGTCACGATCAGGAGCAGGATCAGGGCCTCCGGCAGGCAGCCGCGCTCCTCAAGACCACGCCTGAGCAGCTCACCGAGCGCGTCAAGCGACTGCTGTGGGATCAGCGGGAGAAGGATCGGGAAATCGTCTCCCTGAAAGCGAAGCTGCTTTCCGAGAAGTCAGAGGATCTGCTGGCCGGCCGGCGTGACATCGGGGGCATTTCGGTGGTGGCCATGCAGCTGGAAGCCCGGAACCCCAAGGAACTGCGGGACGCGGCCGACCGGATCAAGGACCGCCTGGGCTCCGGGATCGTCCTGGCGGCCGCCGGCCTGGAAGGCAAGGCCATGCTGACCTGCATCGTGACCCGCGATCTGACGGATCGCTTTCAGGCCGGCAGCATGGTCAGTGAGCTGTCGCGAATTGTGGGCGGTCAGGGCGGCGGCCGCCCCGACATGGCCCAGGGCGGGGGAAGCCGGCCGGAGAGGATTCCGGAAGCCATCGAGGCCTTTTACGGCCTCATCGAAAAACAGGCCGTCTAAGAAAGGCCCCCTTTGCGGGCGAGCTTCTCCCGGCAGCGCGTGAGGTACTCCAGGGCCTCATGGTACTGGCCGAGGTCGGGGTAGTTTTCCAGGATATAGCGGTAGCGCTCCATGGCGGCCCGGTACCTCTTTTTCCGGAAGTAGAAGTGGCCGACGTAGAGCTCGTGTTCCGCCAGGTTGATATAGCATTCCCGGATCTGCCGGCGGGCGCGGTTGGCCTGCTCGGTTTTCGGGAACCGTTTGACCAGCCGCTCGAACTCCTCCCTGGCCTTCTGGGTGTGCGACTGATCCCGATCGATCGTCCTCACCCGGCTGAAATGGCACATCCCCTTCTGATAGATGACGTAGGGGACTTCCGGGTGTTTGGGATGGAGCCGCTCGAAGTCGTCGTAGGCCGAGAAGGCCTCGTCGAAGAGTTCCTGCTTGTAGAGCGCGTCGCCGAGCCTCAGCTCCGCCTCCACCGCGTACTTGCTGTAGGGGTAGCGGTCCTTGATCTTCTGGAAGGCCTCGGCCGCTGCACTGTAGCGGTTTTTCTCCAGGTCGCGCAGCCCGTCGGCCATCAACTGCGGTGGCGCCTTCTCCCCCTTCGGGAAGAACTTATCCCATAGCGCGCAACCGTTCAGGCCCAGCAGGACAGCCGCGGCCACGGCCAAACAGGCAACTCTCCGGCAGGAAATACGCCTCACGCGATGGATCACTCCAGATCTTCCAGATATCTCTGAACGCCGAAAGCCGCCGCTGCGCCTTCTCCCACGGCGGTAGCCACCTGCCGCAGCGCCTTGGCACGGATGTCGCCCGCCGCGAACACACCTCTGACCGAGGTTTCCATCCCGCCCTCGGTCTTCACGAAACCCCACGGGTCCAGGTCCAGCTTGCCCTGCACGAGGGCATTGTTGGGCCGGTAGCCGATGAAGATGAAGACCCCCTGCACCGGCAGGTGGGACGTTTCCTCGGTCTTGACGTTTCGCAGATCCAGCCCGCTGACGCCTTCGCGTCCCACGATCCGGTCCACCACCGTGTCCCAGACGAAGTGGATCTTCTTCTCGGCCCTGGCCCGCTCCTCGAGCAACCGCACGGCCCGCAGCCGGTCGCGCCGGTGGATCAGCGACACCTTGCTCACGAAACGGGTCAGGAAGAGCGCCTCCTCCACCGCCGTGTCGCCGCCGCCGATAACCGCCACCTCCTGATCCCGGTAGAACGGGCCGTCGCAGGTGGCGCAGTAGGAAATCCCTTTGCCGGTCAGCAGCTCTTCGCCTTCCACGCCCAGTTTCTGGGGGGAGGCCCCGGTGGCCAGGATGACCGCCCGGCTCTCCAGGCGGTCCTCGTCGGTGACCGCGGCCTGGCCCGCCTCCGAGAACTCCAGGCCCTGCACCTCGCGGCTGGTGATCTGCAGGCCGAACTTCTCCGCCTGGCGCTTCATCCGGTCCACCAGTTCAAAGCCCGAGACCCCCTCGGGAAACCCGGGGTAGTTCTCCACCCAGTCGGTCAGAAGAATCTGGCCGCCGGGAGCGAGACGCTCGAAAAGGGTGGTCTTCAGGCGCGCCCGCGAAGCGTAGATGCCGGCCGTCAGGCCGGCCGGACCGGCCCCCACAATGATCAGGTCCTGTTTGCTCATGGCTGTTCCCGAAAAAAACAGGCCCCGCGTTACCCAGGCAGGTACGGGGCGTGTGCCGGGTGGTGCGAGAGATCAACGCCGATGGCCGATTCCTAGAGCAGCTTCTTGAGCTCGGCGTCCAGGGTGCTCTTGGGATGGGCGCCGACGATCGTGTTGGCCACCTCGCCTTTCTTGAAGAAGATGAGGGTCGGGATGTTCCGGATGCCGAAGCGGGCCGGCGTCTGCCGGCTCTGATCCACATTCATCTTGGCGATTTTGACTTTCCCTTTGTATTCGCGGGCCAGCTCTTCCACCGTCGGACCGACAATCTTGCACGGTCCGCACCATTCAGCCCAGAAGTCCACCATGGCCGGCAGATCCGACTCCAGGATCTCCTCGTCAAAATTCTTATCGGTTACCTGTACCACATCCGCCATGAAGATGCTCCTTTCGACTACGCGATATGGTGCAATTTAGCATCGGGCTGTCTGGTTGTCAACCGAGGCCGCCTTTCGCAGCGGCAGGAACTTCCCCCGCTGGATCCGGCCGGACATCCGCCGGAAACCGCGCCGACCGGGATCTCTGATCGCTGCCGGGTCTACTGGGCGGGCTCCTCCAGAACTTTCCTGAGGTTCTTTAGGATGGTCACCGGAACCGGTCCGGAACGGGCGTAGAGGCCGAGAATGGCGTGAGAAACCTTGATCTTCTTCTCCACCGCGTCCCAGTCCATTTTCCGGTCTTCTATCTGTTGCATGAGCTGAACCAGCTCTTTGGAATCCATGCGCGGTCTCCTTACTTCTTCGCGGGGCTGAGGTCCGGGGGATAAATGTACTTGGGATCCAGGTCGTAGGTCCACGGCAGCCCCCAGTACTGCCACCCGTAGCGCCTGCGGTGATCATAACCGTAGACCTTGTTGCGTTTTGCGAGCTGCCGGTAGAATTTGTGGCGGTTGCTGTCCCGGAAGGCCGGGAATGCCGGACCCTCAAAGCCGTCCTCCACGTTGAAGACGTTCTTGAAGCCCGCCGCCATCAACTCCTTGGCCGCCGGGGCGCTGCGGCCGCCGTCGCGGCAGATGATCAGCAGGTTGTCGGTTTTCTTGAAAACCTTGCTGATCTCCGACACGAAAGCCTTGTTCCGGGTATTGTGCCGGTATCCGTACTGCTCTTCGTCCTGCTTCTCGAACTCCCCCGTCCAGAACAGGTAGGGGAACAGATAGGCGTTGATGGGGTGGCCCACAAACTGGTATTCCGGCCGGGTGCGGACATCGACCAGGTAAGTGTCGGGGACCGTGTTCAGCATGTCGTAGGCTTCGATGCTCAGGATGGCTTTGGGTTCCTGGGCCGGGCACGGATCCGCCCCGGCAAGCAGCCAGCACAGGCTGATCAACATCCAACCGTGAAATAGACGACTTCTGATCATGGTGCCGCTCTTGTAATGGCAGGGCCTCCCCACCCCCGGGCAGGAGTGGCGGTGTCGAGAGCGCCATCCGGCCGCAATCGGGGAACCCCGGCACGGGAGAACCCAAAGACCTAGAATTCCCCAGACTTATTAGTCCAACCCGGTTTTGCTTGTCAATGAAAAAACGGTCCGGTACCCCGGCTCACGCCTTGACATCCGCCGGTAAGGGGCATAGCATCGCGCCACCCGTCGGCCAGGCCGGGGAGCGGCAGCCGCGGAACGCCCATCGTTCAGGAATCAGCCATGCCGGCCAGCAAGGTCTTCTTCGCCGATCTCCGGGCCTCGTTCAAAGAGAACCTTCCCGACAAGGTGGTTCGCGTCATGGACCGCGGCGGGATCCGCCAGATCGTACCGCCGAGAGGCCTGGTGGCGGTGAAGCTTCACTTCGGCGAAAAGGGGAACACGGCCTTTGTCCGCCCGGTTTTCGTACGCCGCATTGTGGAGAAAATCCGCGAACTGGGCGCTCATCCGTTTCTCTCCGACACCAACACCCTCTATGCCGGCACCCGCAGCGACAGTGTCGCCCATTTCACAACGGCCGTCGAGAACGGCTTCGCCTACTCGGTAGTCCAGGCACCCCTGATCATCGCCGATGGGCTGCGGGGCGCCTCCTGCGAAGAGGTCGCCCTCGACGCGGGAACCCTCCGCACCGCCTACCTGGCTAAGGAGATCGTCGCGGCGGACGCGCTGCTGAGTGTGGCACACTTCAAGGGGCACGAACTGACGGGCTTCGGCGGCGCCATCAAGAACCTGGGTATGGGCTGCGCCGCCAGGAGGGGCAAGCTCGTCCAGCACTCCTCCATGGCGCCCAAGGTCAAGCGCCGAAAATGCGTCAACTGCGGCGAGTGCCTCCCTCACTGCGCCCATGGGGCGATCCGTGAGAAGGAGGGCAAGGCGGCCATCGAGGCCCAAAAATGCGTCGGCTGCGGCGAGTGCCTCCTGGTCTGTCCCGAGGGCGCCATCACGATCCGCTGGGACAAAGATATCCCCGCCTTTCAAAAGAGGATGGCGGAATACGCCCGGGCCGTCTTGCAGGTCAAACCCGGACGGGTCTTCTGTCTGAACTTCCTGACGGACATCTCGCCGGGCTGTGACTGCCACGGACACAACGATGCTCCGGTGGTTCAGGACATCGGCTTCCTCGCTTCCCTTGATCCGGTGGCCATCGATCAGGCCTCCGCCGACCTGGTCAACCGGGAGGACCCCGCCCGGGGCGCGGCGCTCCGCGAGCCGGGTGGAGCCGGCTCCGACAAATTCAGGCTCCTGTACCCGAAAGTGGACTGGGAGATCCAGCTGCGCCACGCCGAGGAGATCGGGCTCGGCAACCGGCAGTATTCCCTCATCCAGGTATAACCGCGGTAGGCCGAAAAACCCGTTTGTGCTGAGCCCCCGGGCTGTGTTAGATTGCTTCAAAGACCTGTCAGGGAGGAAGAGAGCATGGAAATCAGCATCCTCAAGGTGGACCCGGCCCAGATGAAACCCAAGCCGCCCGACGAGTCCCAGCTCGGATTCGGCGACATCACCACGGATCACATGTTCCTGATGGACCACGACCTGGACAAGGGTTGGTTCAACCCGCGCATCGTCCCCTATGGTCCCATCCGTCTCGATCCGGCGGCCATGGTCCTGCACTACGCCCAGGAGGTTTTCGAGGGACTGAAGGCCTATGCGGGAAAGGACGCAGCCATCTATCTGTTCCGTGCCCGTGAGAACTTCCATCGATTGAACCGTTCGGCCCGTCGGCTGTGCATGCCCGAAGTGGACGTGGACTTCGCCCTCCGGGCCCTCAAAGAGCTCATCCTGCTGGATCGCGATTGGGTCCCCCGCAGTCCGGGCACATCCCTGTACATCCGACCCAATCTGCTGGCCACCGAGCCCCACCTGGGGGTCAGGCCGGCCAAGGCTTATGTTTTCTACATCATCATCGGCCCGGTGGGCGCCTACTACAAGGAGGGCCTCAATCCCGTCAAGATCTACGTGGAAGACCGATACGTGCGCGCCGCCCTGGGCGGCACCGGCGAGGCCAAGACTTCCGGGAACTACGCGGCCAGCCTGCTGGCCGCCGAGGAGGCCAAGAAGAAGGGTTTCACCCAGGTCCTATGGCTGGACGCCGCGGAACACCGCTATGTGGAAGAGGTGGGTACGATGAACATGTTCTTCCGCATCCAAGACGAGGTCATCACGGCTCCCCTGAACGGCAGCATCCTGCCGGGCATCACCCGCGACTCGGTGATCCAGATCTGCCGCCACTGGGGCATGAAGGTGACCGAACGATCTCTCGATATCGCGGATGTCATTGCGGCCGCCCGGGACGGCTCGCTGCGGGAGGCTTTCGGGACCGGCACCGCGGCGGTCATTTCGCCGGTCGGGCAGATCACCTTCCGGGGGGAAGACCATGTGGTGGCCGGCGGCCGGATGGGCGAGCTTTCCCAGAAGCTCTACGACGAGATCGTGGGCCTGCAGTACGGCGAGCGGAAGGATACCCGCAACTGGGTGGAACGGATCGCCTAGGAGGCTGAGGGAGAACGCCCATCTGCGGCGTTGCCCTTGCCCCGCGTCACTGCGACGTACTTTTCTGTACGCCTCGCTCCACGGGACTGCGGGCGCCTTGCATCTGAGCATTCTCCCATAGCCTCCAATCGTCTATGTTCCATATTCAGACTGACGAGATCTCCGATAATGGACCGTGAATCGGCCACCGCCAAAAATTCTGAGACATTCTCCTCGTGGAGTTCCGATCGGTGATACCGACCATTGAATGGCGAGGGCCGGTCGTGCGGATGATCGATCAGCGGCATTTGCCGCTGCGGAAGGTCTGGCACGTGTGCCGGACGCACCAGGACGTGATCCGCGCCATCCGCAGCATGGTGATCCGGGGGGCGCCGGCCATCGGGGTGGCCGCGGCCATGGGGCTGGCGCTGGGCGCCGCCCGCATCCAAGCGCGCTCCCCGGCAGCCTTCCGGAAACGTTTTTCAGCCATGGCCGACCAAATGAGCCGCGCACGGCCCACGGCCGTCAACCTGCGCTGGGCGGTGGAACGGATGCGGGGCCTGGTGGAACGGCTCGCGGACATGCCCGTGGGGGAGATCCGGGCGGCCCTCAGAAAAGAGTCGGAAGATATCCTGGCCGAGGACATCCGGATCAATCAGACCCTGGGAAGGCTCGGGGCCGCGCTGGTGCCCGAGGGCGCGTCGATCCTGACCCACTGCAACGCCGGCGCACTGGCAACCGGCGGCTACGGCACCGCCCTCGGGGTGATCCGGGCGGCCCACGAGGAGGGCAAGCGCATCCGCGTTATCGCCGATGAAACGCGGCCCTGGCTCCAGGGCCTGCGTCTGACGGCTTTCGAACTCATGGAGGAAGGCATCCCGGTGACCGTCATCGCGGACAGCGCGGCCGGCCTGCTCATGAGCCGCGGGCAGGTGGATCTGGTCATCACCGGGGCCGACCGCATCGCGGCCAACGGCGACGTGGCCAACAAGATCGGCACCTACCCGCTGGCGGTCCTGGCCCGGGCGCACCGGATTCCCTTCTACGTCGCCGCCCCCTGGTCCACGATTGATCTGCGCATCGGTCGCGGGGACGAAATCCCGGTCGAGGAACGGGGCGCCGAGGAGATCTGCCGGATCGGCGGCACCCGGATCGGTCCCCGCGGGGTCGCAGTCCTCAACCCGGCCTTTGACATCACGCCGGCCCGCTGCGTGTCCGCCGTCATCACCGAGAAGGGCATCATCCGCCCGCCTTATTCCAGGGGGCTCCGCCGCCTGGCTGAAATCGCCTGAACCCTTTTTTGTTCCTTGATTTCTCCCGGTGCATGACTTATAAGGAATAGTCTCCATTGCCAAGCGCCATCGGCGTGCAATGCCAAACGGGGGCCGCCCTGCCGAGGGCGGCTGGAAGGGAGTTGAGAACTTCAAAACTCTAGTCTAAATCAGAAAGTGAGATTGGGAAATTGAATGCACTGCTGGACCTGGTTCTCATTGACCTGTATGAGTGCGACCGGGAAAGGCTCGTTAATGCGGACCTGATCAGGGCAGGGATGCTCAGAGCGGCGGGGATTCTCGGGGCCGAGGTGATCGGGGATGCATTTCACACGTTCGAGCCTTGGGGCGTCAGCGGCACGGTAACCATTGCGGAGTCTCATCTCGCGGTTCACACGTGGCCGGAGTATGATTTCGCTGCCGTCACCTTTGAGACCTGCGGGCAACACATGCTCCACAAGGAAGCGTACGATTACCTGGTGCGTTTCTTTGGGTCCAAGAACCCTAAGCTGATCCATCAGAAAAGGGGCTTTATGGACCTGGCGGATGCAGGCCTGAAGTACAAGCAAGTGGTCGGCTGAGTCACTGCGCCACTGACCGCGTTTATCCGGTCAGCACAACTCGAAAAACGCTGAAGTTCCAGGGCGTGCCGCGCCCCGGACGCGGCGCTGGGTCTTGCCCGCTCGCCGCCACCTTGGCGAAGCCCCCCCTCCCGCCCGCCAGGCTCGTGTACCCACCCTGGCGCCACCAAGCAGAAACCCTGAACACGCAGAGTATCCCCCCGGGCGGTCTCCTTCGCGCCTTCCGATCAGGCGTTCCTGAACTGCAGAATTCCGAAAGTCGCAGTCGATGTCAGCGGCGAGCTGAAGACAGGCCGGGGTGTCTGCGGCATGAGAAATCCCGGCAGATGCGGATCAGCGCGAGAAGGTGATGCTCAGGAGGCGCTCCGTGCGCGGGGTGACCTTGAAGCGGTCGTCGATCCGGTAGCCGCACACCCAGACAACCCGCTCGCCTGAAAAGAGAATCGGGATGCCGGCCCGCTCCGCGAGCGGGATCTTGAGGTCCATGAAGAAATCCTTGACCTTCCGGCGACCGCTCATGCCCAGCGGGACGAAGCGGTCGCCGGGCCGGTAACCGCGCAGGGTCAGCGGATAGCGCACCCGTTCCGCGTCCAGAAGGGCGGTCTGCGGAGACCGGTTCAGCTCGGGCTGGAACCGGCCGGCGGCCACTTCCTTCAGCTCCAGGGCGATCGCCGGCTGTCCGAAGCAATAGGCTCCCGGCCCCGGTACGCAGTGGCAAAAGGGGGCGGGTTGGTCGGCCCCGGCACTCAGAAAGCGCAGATCGTCGTAGTCTCGCGCCGCCGTGAGCCCGCCGGGCAGGTTCACCTGCCGGTGATGCCCGGCACCGCCCAGGAGCCGCTCGACGGCCCGGATGTGACGGAGCCCGATCCGCCTCAGCCGCTGCCGGCCGGAACGCTTCAGCGCCAGGCGGATCACCCGGCTGCGCATGGCCTCGGGCACGTCCCGCAGCCGCTGAACGGAAAGCCGGATCTCGCCGGCCGCACCGACCTTGGCCTCGGCCGCGAACCAGTCCCGGGCGGTCCGGGCCATCCAGGCTTCGTCGGCCCGCATGATCTCGGCAGTCCGGGCCAGCACTTCCACTATGCGCGGCTGGTAGGTGCTGAGAAGCGGAATCAGGTCCAGACGCATCCGGTTTCGCAGGTGGACCGCTTCCCGGTTGCTGGAATCGGTCAGAAAAAGGATTTTCGAGTGTCTAAGATACCCGAGGATCTCCGCCCTGCCAGCCCCGATCAGGGGCCGCACGATGCCCGGGTCCCGGCTGGGGGGAATCCCCCCCAGCCCGGCCGGACCGCTCCCCCGCAGCAAGCGCATGAGCACGGTTTCAGCCTGATCCTCAAGATGATGCGCCAGCGCGATCTTGTCCGCGCCGCGCCGGCGGCCCACCTCCTTCAGAAACCGGTAGCGCGCCTCCCGCGCCCTTTCTTCCAGCGACGCCCGGCCCGTCAGCGGATTCTCGGGCGTCCCGCTCTCGAAGGGCAGGCTCAAGGCCTCTGCCAGGGAGGCCACGAGTTGGGTCTCATCCTCGTCCTCGTCCGGCCGCAGCCCGTGATCGAAATGGGCCACCACCAGGGAAATCCCGAACTCATCCCGCAGCCGGTGAAGAACGTGCAGCAGGCAGACCGAGTCGGCGCCGCCGGACACGGCCACCACCACCCGGTCCCCGGTTCGCAGCATCCCGTGGCGGCGGACCGTGGCGCGCACGTTGTTCAGAAGGCTCTGCCCGGCGTTCATACCGCTTTCCATGTCCCGGCCCGAAACAACCCCACCCCCTTTTGCCCCGGTTGCGCACTCCGGGCGTCCGCGGCCGGCGCCCGGGGATGTCAAAGCAGTATCATCGATGCTCAGAAAACTCAACCGCGCGCGGCCGCGGCCGCGCGTGGCAAGGGCCGTGCTTTTTTGTTGACGTCGAATCGCCGGGGAAGCTAAAGAAGGGTTCCGGAGGGCTTTCCCAGCCATGACCTTTGACCTGACCGCTTTTTTCGAACCCCGTTCGGTGGCTGTCGTCGGGGCCTCCGAGAATCCCGGCAAGCTCGGCTTCCACGTCATGAGGAGCCTCTGCGAGGGGAAGTTCCCGGGGCCCATCATTCCGGTGAACCCTTCCACCCCGGCCGTGCTCGGCATCCCGGCCCACAGCTCCCTCTCCTCCTGCCCCGCGCCGGTGGACCTGGCGGTGGTTGTCGTCCCGGCCGGGAGCGTGCCGGCCGTGTTCGAGGAGTGTCGCGGCAAGGGTGTGCGGGGCATCGTGCTCATCACCGCCGGGTTCAAGGAAATCGACGACCCCGACGGCGCCCGCCGCCAGGAAGGGCTGGCCGGGCTCGCCCGGCAGGCGGGCATCCCGGTCATCGGCCCCAACACCTTCGGTCTGGTGAACCTGCACGCCCGGCTGAACGCCACCTTCACCCCCGAGTTTTCCCTGGCTCCGCGGGGGGGAGTGAGCCTCGTCAGCCAGAGCGGCGGAATCTCCCACCTGCTCGCCTTCCGGGCCATGGAGCAGGGGGTGGGTCTGGCCAAAATCGTGGGCCTGGGAAACCGGCTCAATGTGGACTTCGCCGACCTGCTGCACTACCTGGCCCACGACCCGGCCACCCGGGCGGTGGCCCTCTATCTCGAGGGCCTGGACGATCCCCGCCGGCTGATGGAAGCGGCGCTGGCGCTGCGGGCCCGCAAGCCGGTGGTGGCCTACAAGACCGGGCGGGCCGTGGCCGGGGATCAGGCCTCCCTCTCTCACACCGGGACGCTTGCCGGCCGCAGCGAAGTCTATGACGGGGCGTTCCGGCAGGCCGGGATCCTGCCGGTCGACAGCACCCAGCGGCTGCTGGATGCGGCCAAAGCCCTCTCCCTGTGCCCCCTGCCGGCGGGTCCGCGGGTGGCCATCCTGACCGGCCAGGCCGGGCCGGGCATGGCGGCCTGCGACGTCTGCGAAGCCGAGGGGCTCGAGGTGCCCTTCTTCTCGCCGGCCACCCAGCTGGCCATCAACGAGCTTCTGCCGCCGCTGGCCATGCGCAGCAACCCGGTGGACATGGGACCGGCCTGGTACGATTCCAGGGCCATCGAGGGCATCGTGCGGGCGGTCGCCGCCGATCCCGGCATCGACGGTATTCTGCTGCTCATGATGTTCGCCTCGGCCAACCGCGAGGCGCTGCCCAACCTGGTCCCCTTCCTTACCGGCTGGCGGCAGCGGAAACCGCTCATCGGCTGCCTCGTGGCGCCGCCGGGGGTCTGGGACCCCCATGTGCGCCGGCTGGAGGAGGCCGCGGCGCTGGTTCACCTTCCCACCCCGGAGAGGGCCGCCAGGGCCATGGCGTCCCTGCTGGCCTGTTCGCAACTCACCCCTGAAGCTCGGAGGACCCCGTGGACATCTTAGAGAAAGCCGGCCGGGAGGGTCGCCGCACTCTTTCGGAGCACGAATCCAAACAGTTGCTGAAGAGCTACGGCATCCCGGTCGCCCGGGAAATCGAGGTCCACGACGCGGCGGGCCTCGAGGCCGCGCTCTCCCAGATCGGGTTTCCGGTGGTACTGAAAGCCTGCGCGCCCAGCCTCAGCCACAAGACCGAACGGGGCCTGGTGCGGGTGGATATCCGCACGGCCGAGGAGGCCGGAGCTGCCTTTCGGGAAATCCGTCAGGCGGCCGCCGAGGAGCGGCCGGCGGTGCTGGTCCAGGAAATGGTGAAGGGCCAGCGGGAACTGGTCGCCGGACTGACCCGCGACCGGCAGTTCGGCCCCTGCGTGATGTTCGGCCTCGGCGGCATTTTCACCGAAATCCTGCGGGACGTGTCCTTCCGGGTGGCCCCCATCGAGCACCGCGACGCCCTGGAGATGATGCAGGAGATCAAGGGCCGCAAGATCCTGGAGGCCGTCCGCGGCATGCCGGCCGCCGAGCTGGACATCCTGGCCCACATCCTGATCCAGCTGGGCCAGATCGGACTCGATCAGGACCGGATCCAGGAAATCGACATCAACCCCATCATCCTGGCCGGAAGCCGGCCGGTGGCGGTGGACGCGCTGGTCGTGCTCGTCCCCTGAGCGGTCCGGTCCCTGCCCCGCTACTGCCCCGGGGACTCTAATCGCTCCCAGTCGCTCACGGCAGCCCGCTGGATGGCGAGGCAGCTGAGCTTCCCCAGGCTGTAGAGCAAATCCATTTCTTCGTGGCTGGGCACCTTCCGGGCCGGGAAGTAGACCCGCAGGATGCTGTAGGTGGTGTCGTTGACGGTAAAGGGGATGCCGATGACGGCCCGCAGGCCCTCCTCTTCGGCCGCTTTGCGGTTCTGGATGCGGGGGTCTTTTTCGAAGTCGTTGATGATGATGGTGTCGCCCTGCCGGATCTCGGTGACGCTGCGGCCGAAATCGATGGCGCCGGAGTTGAGGTAACGCTGGCTCAGCCCGTGGCTGGAGACGACCTTCAGATTGAAGCTCCCGTGCTCCAGCACCCGGATCGTGCTGCCCTTAGCGCCGGTCAGCTCGGTGGCCAGCGAAACGATGAAGTACAGGATATCACCCAGTTCCTCCTCCTCAGTGTAGATGGCGTCAATGACGCGCACCAGGGCATAGTAGTAGGAATCCAGTCTGCTCGTCTCCAATCTGCCACCTCCTGGGCCGGGCATGGGTGTCTCTCCGTCACCTATACACCAACCCGCTGCCGGAACACCAGCGGAAAGGCAGAGCGCCTTTTTGCCTTGACTTCGCATGTCCGTATTCCTTATTATATCGGTTTACGCCTCGCAGCAGGAGAATTCAGCCATGTATGCAGTGATCGAAACGGGCGGCAAGCAGCTCCGGGTGGTTCCGGGGCAGGAAATCAAGGTCGAGAAGCTTTCCGGAGAGGTGGGCGAAAAGGTCTTCTTCGGCCGGGTCCTCCTGGCCTCCGACGAGGGGGGCCTGCGGGTCGGCCAGCCGGTTGTGGACGATACCAAAGTCCGGGGCCTGATCCTCCGCCACGGCAAGGACCGCAAGGTACTCGTCGTGAAGTACAAGCGCCGCAAGAACTACCGCCGCAAGCGCGGCCATCGACAGCCCTTCACCCTGGTCAGGATCGAAAGCATCCAGCCCGCGGCTTAGAACTTCGAAGGAAAAGGATATCGAGCCATGGCACACAAGAAGGCAGGTGGCAGTTCACGCAACGGCAGGGACAGCGCCGGTCAACGCTTCGGCATCAAGACCTTTGCCGGTCAGGAGATCCGGGCCGGGGGCATCATCGTCCGTCAGAAGGGCACCAGGATTCACCCCGGCAGCAATGTGGGAGTCGGCCGGGATTACACGCTTTACGCCAAGATCGACGGCGTCGTGGCCTTTGAACGCCTGGGGAAAGATCGCCGCAAGGCCAGTGTCTACGCACCCTGATCCCCCCTTGTCAGACCCCCGGATCGAGAGATAGCATGGCCCTCGTGGATGAGGCGGTGATCGCGGCCAGATCCGGAGACGGGGGCCACGGTTGCGTCAGCTTCAGGAGAGAGAAATTTCGTCCGCGGGGGGGGCCGGACGGCGGCGACGGCGGCGACGGCGGCGACGTTGTGATCCGGGCCACCGGCAGTCTCAACACGCTGGCTAAATTCCGCTCCCGCGTTCTCTTCGACGCCCGCAACGGGGCCCCGGGAAGGGGTCGCAACCAGACTGGAAAGCGGGGCCAGGACCTGATCCTGAGCGTGCCGCTGGGAACCCTGGTGGCGGACGACGAGACCGGTGAGCTGCTTGCCGATCTCACCGAAGAGAACCAGAGCTTGGCCGTCCTCGTCGGCGGCCGCGGGGGCAAGGGCAACCAGCACTTCGCCACGCCCACCCGCCAGGCCCCACGGGTTGCCCAGAACGGCACCCCGGGTCAGAGCCGAAGGCTCCGGCTCTCCCTCAAACTCATCGCTGACATCGGCATCATCGGCCGACCCAATGCGGGCAAATCGACCCTCCTGAGGCAGCTCACCTCCGCCCGGCCCAAAGTCGGGGCCTTTCCCTTCACGACCCTGAGCCCCAACCTGGGGGCCATGCCCTCGGAGAACGGAAGCACGCTGATCCTGGCCGATATCCCGGGGCTGATCGAGGGGGCGAGCCTGGGCCGCGGCCTGGGACTGCGTTTTCTGAAACACATCGAGCGGACGCGATTTCTGCTGCACGTCCTGGATATCACCCTGCGGCCCGAAGGCGATCTGCTGGAGGATTTCCATGCGGTGAACCGGGAGATGGAGGCCTTCAGTGCCGAACTGCCCCGAAAACCGCAGCTGGCCGTGATCAACAAAATCGATCTCCGGGGGGACCGGCTACCAGGGATCTGACCGGGCTTCAGCAGGCGCTCCGGGGGCTCGGCGTCCGGTCCCTGGGGGTCTCCGCACTCACCGGTGAAGGGATCCGGGAGCTCCAGGCGCTGATCAGGCGCGGACAGGATATGGAAGCGGATGGAAGAAGTGAGCCACGCTGACCTTCGGGTCACCCGGAAAGAGATCGTGGCCCAGGTCCGCCGGGCCGTCGTCAAGGTCGGCAGCGGTGTCCTGACGGCCAACAACGGACTGAACCTGACGGTGATGAAGGATCTGGCGGGCGCCATCTGCGAGGTGCGCAAGCGCGGGACGGAAATCGTGCTGGTCTCCTCCGGGGCCATCGCCGCCGGCCTGCGCAAGCTCGGCCTGGCACGCAGACCGCCCTCTGTTTCCCACCAGCAGGCGGTGGCCGCCGTCGGCCAAAGTAGCCTCATGAAGGCCTATGAGGAGATCTTCGGCCGGCAGCAGCAGAAGGTCGCCCAGATCCTGATCACCCGGGACGATCTCACCAACCGGCGCCGCTACCTCAACGCCCGCAACACCCTTTTCACGCTTCTGTCCTGGGACATCATTCCCATCATCAACGAGAACGACACGGTGGTCGTGGATGAGATCAAGTTCGGAGACAACGACAATCTGAGCGCCATGGTAACCCATTTGACCGAGTCCCAGCTGCTGGTCAACCTCACCAACATCGACGGGCTGTTCGACCGGGACCCCCGCGCCCACAGCGATGCCGAGTTCATCCGGGTTGTGGACCGGGTCAATCCGCGGGTCCGCAAGTACGCCAGCTCCATCCCCGGTTTCTTGGGCACCGGCGGGATGGCGAGCAAGATCCGCGCCGCCCAGCGGGCCTCCCTGGCCGGAGTCCCCACGATCATCGCCAATGGCACCCGACCCGGCATTCTGAGACAGATTTTCAAGGGCAAGGAGGTGGGCACGTTATTCCTCCCCCAGCCGGTTTCCCTGTGCGGCCGCAAACGCTGGATCGCCATCACCCAATCCCCAAAGGGTCGGCTGGTCGTCGATGAGGGCGCCGAAAGGGCTCTGCTGGAAAACGGCAAGAGCCTCCTGCCCTCCGGCATTCTTGAGGTCCTCGGCCGGTTCAGCCAGGGAGATTCGGTGGTGCTGGCCAACCGGTCCGGCGCCGAACTGGCAATGGGACTGGTAAACTATTCCTCCGGCGACACCCGGAAGATCATGGGCGCCAGGAGCCCGGCCATCGAATCCCTGCTGGGTTACAAGCACGATGACGAGGTGATCCACCGCGACAATCTGGTCCTCATGTCGCAAATCGAGGAGGAAACCGAACCGTGTCGCTCCACGACCTGATCTGCAGCCAGGCCCGGGAGGCCCGCGCCGCCGCCCGCCTGCTGAGGCGGGCGCCCACCGGCCAAAAAAACGCCGCCCTGGAGGCCATGGCGCACAAGCTGCAGCAACGCCAGGCGGAACTCATCGCCGCCAACGCGAAGGATGTCGTCACGGCCAGGCAAGCAGGCCTGCCGGCCGCCATGATCGACCGGCTGAAGCTGGACGCCGAAGGGCTCAGGGACATGGCTGAAGGGCTGCGGGAAGTCGCCGGCCTGCCGGACCCCGTGGGCCGGGTGATCGGCATGTGGAAGCGACCCAACGGGCTCCAGGTCGGCCGGGTGCGGATCCCCATCGGCGTCATCGGTTTCATCTACGAATCGCGGCCCAATGTGACGGTGGATGCCGCGGGGCTGTGCCTGAAATCCGGCAATGCCGTCATCCTCAAGGGCGGCTCCGAGGCGATCGAATCCAACCTGAGCCTGGCGCGGCTCATGCAGGAAGCCCTGGTCGAGGCCGGCCTGCCGGCCGAGGCGGTCCAGTTTCTTGCCTCCACCGACCGCGAGGCGGTGACCATCCTCATCGGCCTGGACGAATTTCTGGATCTGGTCATTCCCCGCGGCGGGGAAGGCCTCATCCGCTTTGTCGCCGCCCATTCGCGGGTGCCCGTGCTGAAGCACTACAAAGGGGTTTGTCACGTCTACGTGGATGATTCGGCCGACCTGGGCATGGCCGCCGAGGTGTGCCTCAACGCCAAGGTCCAACGGCCCGGAGTGTGCAATGCCATGGAAACGCTGCTGGTGCACGAGGCGGCGGCGCAGAATTTCCTGCCGGTCATGCTCGCCCGGTTCAAGAGCGCAGGCGTGGAGGTACGCGGATGCCCGGCGACCCGGCGCCTCTGGCCCGAAGCCCGGGTCGCCGACGAAGCGGATTGGGCCGCCGAATACCTCGATCTCATCCTGGCCGTGCGGGTCGTCTCCGACATGCAAGCGGCCCTCGATCACATTGCGAGGTACGGCTCCAACCACACGGAAGCCATCGTCACCGGCAGCTACGACCGCGCCCAGGCGTTCCTCAGCGAGGTGGATGCCTCCGTGGTTCTGGTGAACGCCTCCACCCGCTTCAACGACGGCAATCAGCTCGGGCTCGGGGCCGAGATCGGCATCAGCACTTCCAAACTCCACGCCTACGGCCCAATGGGGCTCGAGGAACTCACCACGACAAAGTTCATCGTTTACGGCCAGGGGCAGACGAGGACCTGAGCGGGCGGGGCCCGGGGAGGCTTCTTTGAGGATCGGTATTCTGGGTGGCACATTCGACCCCGTGCATCTGGGCCACCTGCGTTCCGCCGAGGAAATCACCGAAAAACTGGCGCTGGACAAAGCCTATCTGGTTCCCTCCGCTTCGCCGCCCCACAAGACCCGGCAGCCAGTGGCCTCGTTCCAGCACCGGATGCACATGACCCGGCTGGGCGCCGGCGACTCACCCCTGCTGGAGGTCCTGGACCTGGAGGGCAAGCGCCCCGGGCTGTCCTACTCCATCGAAACCCTGCAGGAGCTACGCCGTCTCATCCGGCCGGAGCCCGAGCTGTTTTTCCTGCTGGGAACCGACGCCTTCCTGGAGATCCAGACCTGGAAGGACTACCTGCGGCTTTTCGAGGTTGCCCACTTCGTCATCCTGGAGCGGCCCGGCCGGCCAATTGGAAACCTGGCCGCCTTCCTCCGCGAAATCGGGCTCGAGGCCGCGGAACTCCCCGGACCCGGCGGTTTTCTGGCTTCAACCGGAAATGAGCTGCGGGTGATGTCACCGACCCGGCTGGACATCTCCTCGACCCACATCCGGGCGCTGCTGGCCAAAGGCCGTTCCATCCGCTACCTGGTGCCGGAAACGGTTCGGTGCTACATCCACGACAAAGGACTCTACCAAGAGCATGGAAACCCTGGATAAAGCGCACCTGTGCCACAGGATCCTGACGGAGAGAAAGGCGGTCGACCCGGTCCTGCTGGAGGTGGGCGAACTCACTTCCATCGCCGATTTTTTCCTGATCGTCAGCGGTCATTCCACCCGCCAGGTCCAGTCCCTGGCGCGCCACCTGCAGAGCCGTTTGCGTGACATGGGAATCCGGCCGTACGGGGTGGAGGGTGAGCGCGAGGGGCACTGGGTGCTCATGGACTGCGGCGATGTGGTCATCCACATTTTCTATCATCCTTTCCGGGAGTTCTACGATCTGGAAGGCCTCTGGACCGGGGCCCCGCGCATCGCCCCGGACGGGAGGGAGGAGGGTTAGGGGGGTGACCGGCCGCGCAATATCAGCAGTCGGACGGCTCGTGAGTCGGGTGAGCCTGGTGCTCCTCCTGGTACCGGCGCTCCTCTGGAGCGTTCCGGTTTTCGGCCTCTCGGTGGAAGAAGAGTCCAAGCTGGGCGAGGAGTTCCTGGCCAGCATCCGGCGCCACTTCGAGATCCTGGAGGATGATTTCGCCGGCCAGTATATCAACGAACTCGGCCAGCAGTTCGTCCGGCAGCTCGAGACCGCCCGTTTCCCCTTTCAGTTCTACCTCATCAAGAACCCCACCCTGAACGCCTTTGCCGCCCCGGGGGACATATCTTCTTCTTTTCCGGGCTCGTCGAAGCCCTGGACGACGTGGATCAGCTGGCGGGCGTCGTGTCCCACGAGGTGGCCCACGTGTCCGCCAAGCATCTGGCCCAGCGGATCGAGCAGAACAAGAAGATCGGACTGGCCACGCTGGCCGGGGTGCTGGCCGGCGCCCTCATCGGCGGCGAGGCGGCCCAAGCGCTGATCACCGGTTCCCTGGCTGCCGGGATCCAGACCCAGCTGCACTTCAGCCGCGAGGACGAGCGCCAGGCTGATCTTCTCGGTCTGCGCTACATGGCCTCTGCGGGCTACGACCCGCGGGCCATGCTCGGCACCCTCAGAAAGCTGGAAGAGGGGCGCTGGCTGCGCTCCGACCAGATCCCGGCCTACCTGCTGACCCACCCCGGCGGGCCCGAGAGGATGGCCAATCTGGACGTTCTGCTGGCCGCCATGGCCGGCTCCGTAGCCCCGAAATCCGAAGCGGCCCGCATGAGAAGTCAATACCCCTATTTCAAGGCCCTGGTGCGCGCCACCTGTCTGGATCCGGACGCCGCGGAGCAGCTTTTCGGCGCGCAGCTGAAAAGCCAGCCGGGCTCCCCGGTCGCCCACTTCGGCCTCGGCGTGCTGCACAAGGAGCGGATGGACTATCCAACGGCCGCGCATCACCTGCAGCTGGCCCTGGAAAAGGCTCCCGCAGTTCCCTTTATCCTGGTCCAGCTCGGTGAAGTCCACCGCCTCAGCGGCCAGAGCCGCGAGGCCATCGGCTTCCTGGAACAGGCCCTGCGGGCGGACACGAACGAAAATCCGGCCGCCCTCTTCAACCTGGCCCTGGCCTACGCCAGCCTGGAGCAGCACGGCCGGGCCGTTCAGTTCCTGGAGCGCGCACTGGCCGCAAAGCCGGCCCGCAAGGAGATCCACTACCATCTCGGCGTTTCCTACGGCCGGCAGGACAAACTGGCGCTAGCGCACTACCATTTCGGCCTGCACTTCAAGGCCCTGGACGAGGCCGGAAAGGCCCGCTTCCACTTCGACAAGGCGGAGTCGCTGGCCGGCGCCGATGCGGGACTGCTGCGCAAAATCCGGGACGCCCGGGAGCGTCGGCCATAGGCCGCAGCGCCGCTGCAGTAAGTGTGTGGGCCGGTGTCAGGGGTCTGAACCCGGCCGGCGGTGGCGGGTGATGTACTCGATGACCGCTTCGTCGGGTGGCGGGAAGCGGTGGCGCCGGAGGTCCTGAGGCGCCACCCAGCGGATTTCCTGACCCTGGAGGCCCTGCGGTTCGCCTTCCCGGGCAACGCAGGCGAAGACATGCAGGCAGATCCGCCTGGTTTCGTAGTCATGTCGGATCGCCATCAGCTCTTCCGCGACCTGCACCTCAAGGCCCAGTTCCTCGCGGATTTCGCGCTCCAGGCACGTCCTGAGATTTTCTCCGGCCTCCTGCTTGCCGCCGGGGAACTCCCAGAAACCCGCCAGGTGACTTCCCGGCGGCCGCCTGGCGATCAGCACCCGGCCGTCCCGCCAGATCAATCCGGCCGTCACCTGAACCAGGGGCTCAGCGCGCTGCCCCGTCACCGCCGACTCCCTGCAGCCGCAGGCGCAGGTAGGCCTCTTCGGCCTCCTGGTTTCCGGGTGTGAGCTCGATCACCCGGCGGTAGGCCTCCTGGGCCGGTGCCGGCTGGCCGTTCTTCTCCCTCAAGCGGGCGAGGCTGAGCCACAGCTTCGCGTCGGCGGGCCTGATCTTTAGCATTTCCTCCAGCTGCTGCATGCTGCCCTGGTCGTCGCCGAGCCGGATGTAGGCCAGCAGGAGGTACTCACGCAGTTCAAGCTGGCCCGGATTGACCTCCAGACCCTTCTTCATCACCTCGACGATCCTGGCATACGCCTTCTGGGCTTCCAGGCGCTCGAACATGTAGCGATAGGCCGCTATCTCCTTGGGGTTCAGCTCCGCCAGCAGCCCGGCCTGGGCAAATGCTTCGGCCTCCTTGCCCTGCTGCCGGTAGATGTCGAAGAGAATGGCGTGCACCTTCTGGTCCCGCGGGTTGGATTCCAGGTACTTGCGAAAATTCGCCAGGCTGGCGTCCAGCTCGCCGCTCTCGTATTCGAGCGCCGCCAGGTTGAAAGCGATGGTCGGATTCTCGGGATCCAGCCGCAGCAGGCGGCGGTAGGTCTCCCTGGCCTCGGCCCGGCGACCCTGCTTTTCCAGAATCTGGACTGTGAGCAGCAGGGCCTCCAGCGAGTCCGGCCGGCGCTCCAGGATCTCCCGCAGGTACTGCTCGGCCTTGCGAAGCTCGTTCCGGTCCAGGAGGTGCACCGCCAGCTTCAAGCGTCCGTCCACATCCTCCGCCTGCAGGGTAACGGCGTTGGCAAGATAGAAATCCGCCTTTTCCTGATCCCCCAGCTTCTCAAAAAGGTAGGCCAGATTGTAGTACAGGTTCGCGTCCCGCTGATCCAGCTTGGAGGCCTGCAGGTAGTACTGAACAGCCTCGTCGAGCTGGCCCAGTTCCATGTGCAGGTAGCCCAAATGCTTGTACAGGCCGAGCCGCTCCTCTCCGGCCACCCGTTCCGCGACGGCCTCGTAGACCTTAACCGCGGCGTGCCGGTCGCCGCTTTCCTCCAGCAGCCGGGCCAGCCGGGCCCGGGCCTCCAGATCGTCGGGCTCCATCTCCACGATCCGTCTCAGCACCGACAATCGGCCCTCCGGGCCGGAGGTGTGCGAGTGAGCCTCCAGCAGTTCGTCCAGCAAGGCCCGGCTGGGAGCTTCCCGAAGCCGCTGCTCGAGCATTTCTGCCACCCGGTCCCATTGGCCGGCGGACTTGCGCTCTTCCAGAAGCCGTAACCCGAGCGCCTGGTTAGCGGGGACAAAGGCGAGCGCCTTCTCCAGGAAGGCCAGCCGCCTTTCGCCATTGATGATGCGGTTGGCCTTGTCGAGCCAGTCCTCCACATAGGGCTGCACCTGCCAGTCCAAATACCCCAGGTCCTGGTTGCGGTATTTCACCCAGATCCGAAAATCGTAGTGCTCGAAGATTTCCTGCTCCGGCAGAAGGTTGGAAAGCGGGGTCGGCTCGTTGAGAAAGGCGTTCACATCCAGGCCCCGGCAGGCGAGCCTGACCCCCCGGTTGAGGGGAATGTTGGTCGAAATCTCAAGCACCTGCACCCTGTCCCGCGGATGGAACCGGACCGTTTCGCCGGCCAGGATCCGGCGCGGTTCCTGGTTCACCTGGATCAGGAGGGCGTTGAAGCGGGGCGAGGCCCGATAGCGGCCCAGCCAGAGCCACCAGCTCGCCAGGCAGAACAGCACCAGAAGGACGCTGACGAACCAGAAGCCGGGGCGGAGGAGGAGGGGGTTTTTCTTTCTCCTTTTCAGCAACGGGCGGCACTCACTCGCCTTGGTCGGGGTGTCTCTTCCCGCCGGCGGGCCGGGACTGCTGAATCCCTACCTAAATCCGAAACTCCACATCCGAAATCCAAAACAATCATCAAAATCCCAATGCTCAAAATCCCAAACATGAGCGGCGCGACGCTGGTTTCGTGTTTTATGCATTTGGATTTGGGTCATTTGAATTTGTTTCGCCTCCAGCCGGTAGGGCCTACGGCCCGGAGGGAGTTTCGATATTGGAACTTTGGCCTCCGGCCCGTGGGGCCTACGCCCCGGAGGGATTTCCGCGTCTCTGAGAAGTGGGTCATTTATCCGGCAAGATCCGCGGATCCTGTCTTGCCGGCTCACAGCGCGGATCTTACAAGACGCGGCGATGCGGCATGGTTCTGCCGCCCGCGCGCCTTCTCACGGGGAACTTCGCTTCGGGTTGGCCTGCCTGATCGCCGTCCTCCTGACCTGTCTGCCTTCCCAAAACAGGATCACCGGACTGGCCACGTAGATGGAGGAGTAGGTTCCAACGACGATGCCGATCAGCAAGGCAAATGCAAAATCGTGAATCACCCCCCCGCCGAGCACAAAGAGCGCCACCACCACGACCAGGGTGGTGGAGGAGGTGAGCATCGTGCGGCTGAGGGTCTCGTTGATGCTGGCGTTGATGTTTTCCTCCAGGGGCCGGCGGCGGTAACGGCGCAGGTTCTCACGGATCCGGTCATAGACAATGATCGTGTCGTTGAGCGAGTATCCCACGATGGTCAGGAAGGCGGCGATGATGGGCAGCGATATCTCCCGGTTGGTCAGGGCAAAAGCCCCCATCGTGATGATCACATCGTGGATGAGAGCGACGACCGCTCCCAGGGCGTACTTCAGGTTCAGAAACCAGCAGAGTCCGAGGGTCACCAGGAGCGCGATGACGATGAGCCAGGTCACGCTGATGCCGAATCCCGAAGCCACATAGACCACCAGGGCCAATGACAGCGCCATAATGATGCTCATCAGCCACTTCATCTCGAAACGACCGGAGATATAGATCGCGATGAACAGGATGGCGTAGAAGATCGCAAACAGCGCCTTCTGTCTCAGGTCCTCGCCCACTTTCGGGCCCACCATCTCGACCCGCCGCAGCTCCACGTTGGAGCCCCAATGGGTGCTGAGGGCGCGCTGCACCTTGTCTCCCAGACCCTCCAGCTCCACGTTCGTCTGGCGGATGCGGATCAGGGACTCGAACTCCCCTTTTTCACCGAAATCCTGGATGATGCTGTCCTGCAGCCCGATGGGCTGCAGCGCGGACTTGATCTCCGAGGGGGTCCGCGGCTGCTCGAACTTCACCTGGATCAAGACCCCGCCGGAGAAGTCGACCCCGTAGTTGGGGCCGCCGCGGCCAATCAGCAGGACGAGGGTGATTGCGACCATGGCGCCGGACAGGAGGAATGCGATCTTCCGTTTGCCCACAAAATTGATGTTGATGTCCGGTTTGATGAACTGCATCGTTTTGCTCCCGTGTTTCCGGCACCCCTCGCCCGGTCACCTGCCGGCGAAGTCCGGAGGCCGATCTAGATACTGATTTTTTTCATTCGCCGCTGCACGTAGAAGTAGTCGAAAACGATCCGGGTCACGAAAATCGCCGTGAACAGGCTCGCGACGATGCCGATGCTCAGGGTCACGGCAAAGCCCCGCACCGGGCCGGTGCCGAACTGAAACAGCACCAGGGCTGCGATCAGGGTCGTAACGTTGGCATCCAGGATGGTCACGATGGCCTTCGCGTACCCCCCTTCGATGGCGCCCCGCGGCGGCTTGCCCAGCCGCAGCTCCTCCCGGATGCGCTCGAAGATCAGGACGTTGGCATCCACCGCCATGCCGATGGTGAGGATGATCCCGGCAATGCCCGGCAGGGTCAGGGTGGCCCCGAAAAAGGCCAGCCCGCCCATGATGAAGACGATGTTCAGCAGCAGGGCGAAATCCGCGATCAGACCTGACAGGCCGTAGTAGAGGACCATGAAAGCCACCACCACCAGGCCGCCGATGATCATGGACTTGAACCCCTTTTCAATGGAGTCGCGACCCAGGGAGGGACCTACGGTGCGTTCCTCCAGGATCTTCACCGGCGCCGGCAGCGCACCGGCCCGCAGCACGATGGCCAGGTCGCGGGCCTCATCCATGGTGAACCTTCCGGTGATCTGAGCCCGCCCGCCGGAAATCCGATCCTGGATCACGGGGGCCGAGTTCACCTTGCCGTCCAGCACAATGGCCAGCCGCTTCTTGACGTTCTGGCCGGTGATCTCCTCGAAGAGTCTCGCACCCCGCGCGTCGAAGGAGAGGGAAACGTAGGGTTCGTTGTACTGGTTGTCGATCTGCACCCGGGCATCGGTCAGGTACTCGCCGGTGAGCATGGTTCGCTTCTTGAGGAGAAACGGCGCCTTGCCCTGGCGCCCGGTCTGGGGGTCGACCGTCACCTGGTACAGGATCTCATCCCCGGGCGGGACGTTGCCCTTCAGGGCTTCCTCCAGCGAGTTCTCCTCGTCCACCAGTTTGAACTCCAGCAATGCGGTCCGGCCGATGAGCTCCACTGCCCGCTGGGGGTCCCGGATGCCGGGCAGCTGGATCAGGATCCGGTGGTCCTCCTGGGGTCGGATGTCCGGCTCGGTGACCCCGAACTGGTCGATCCGGTTGCGGATCGTCTCCAGGGCCTGATCGGCCGCCATGGTCATGATCCGTTCCCTGGCCTGTTCCCGCAGGATCAGCTGGAAGGCCGGTTCCTCGCCCTGCCCGGCCTCAGCGCCCACTTCCAGATCCGGAAAGTTGGCGGCCGCCAGATCCTGGAAAACCTGGGCGTCCTCCGCCCGCATGAGTTTCGCGCTGATCGCCTGCTGCCCCTGGCGCTCCAGCTCCCGGTAGCGGATCTTGCTCTTCCGCAGGTCGCTTCTCAGCTCTTCCACCACGCGCTCGAGATGGCTTTCCACCGCCTTGCCGGCCTGCACCTCCAGGATGAGGTGCATACCGCCCTGCAGATCCAGACCCAGCCGGATCTTTTCCTGCGGCAGGACGTTGGACCACCAGCCCGGGGCATCCTGTCTTAACGATGGCACCAGGTAGACCAGTGCCACCACGATCGCCGCCAAAGCGATGACAATCCGCCAGATCAGACTCCTAGACACGTGCCACTCCTTCACAGCATGAGACCGCTCCCCGACCGGTGATGACCCGGGCGTTGCGCCGTCGGGCACCGATGTGCCCGGGGCGCCGAAGCCGGTCCGCTTTCTCAGGTTGAACGTTTCGGTTTCAGGAACTCTTGCCCGTTATCCCGGCGATGGAGCCCCGCGAAACCTTGACCCGCACCTTGGGGGCGATCTCCATGGTCACCATGTCGTCGGTGATGCCGGTGACCAACCCATGTAGGCCGCCGGAACTGACCACCCGGTCGCCCTTCTTCAACGCGGCCAACAGCTGCTTGTGCGCCTTGGCCTTCTTTTGCTGGGGGCGGATCAGCAGAAAGTAGAAGATGGCGAACATGAGGATGAGGGGAATGAAGGCCCCGAACCCACCTCCCTGTCCCCCGGCACCGCCGGTTCCTCCACCCAGGGCATACGCCAAATCGATCATGATGCTACCTCCTCCTGTAATTGCCTCTGCTCTTCATAAAACTGCTCACGGAATGCCTCGGTCTCGCCCCGCTTTACCGCCCGGCGCAGCTCCGCCATCAGGCTCCCGTAGTAGGTAAGGTTGTGGATCGTGTTCAGGCGGTAGGCCAGGATCTCCCGGGCGAGGTAAAGATGCCTCAGGTAGGCCCTGGAAAACCGCCGGCAGGTGTAGCAGCCGCAGCCCTCCTCCACCGGTCTTCCGTCGTCGCGGTAGCGGGCATTCCTGATCGCCATCTTTCCGCGGCGAGTGAAAAGCGTCCCGTTGCGCGCGTTGCGGGTGGGCAGCACGCAATCGAACATGTCGACCCCTCGCAACACACCTTCCACCAGGTCTTCCGGCGCCCCGACTCCCATCAGATACACCGGCCGATCCTCCGGCAGCAGGGGCACGGTCGCCGAGACCATCTCCAGCCTCAGTTCCCGGCTCTCCCCGACCGAAAGCCCCCCCACGGCGTAGCCGTCAAAATCCAGGGCCATCAGCTCCTCGGCGCTGCGGCGCCTCAAATCCGGGAACATGCCTCCCTGCACGATGCCGAACAGCGCCTGGGCCCCGTCGCGCGCCTGCTCGCGGCAGCATCGGGCCCAGCGGCCGGTGCGCTCCACCGCCCGGCTGACATCCGCCCGCTCGGCAGGATAGCCAACGCACTCGTCAAAGGCCATGGCGATGTCGGTCCCCAGCGAGCGCTGAATGGCCATCGCCTCCCGGGGGCCGAGAAAGTGCCGGGAACCGTCCAGGTGCGACTGGAAGGTGACCCCCTCCTCCGATATGCTTCGCAATCCCGCCAGGCTGTACACCTGGAACCCGCCGCTGTCCGTCAGGATCGGACCCGGCCAGCCCATGAAGCGGTGCAGCCCGCCCAGCCCTTCGATCGTCCGGTGGCCGGGCCGCAGGTAGAGGTGATAGGTGTTGGCCAGGACGATCTCGGCCCCCGCTTCGCGGAGCTCGTCGGGGGATACGGCCTTGACCGTGCCCTGGGTTCCGACCGGCATGAAGACCGGGGTGGAAAAAACCCCGTGGCCGGTTCTGATTTCACCTGTCCTCGCCCGGCTCTGCGGGCACCTGCAATCAATTCGGAATTCGAACAACAGCCTCGGTGGCTCTCCTTTCGCGACCCTTTGAACGCCCCTTTCGGGCAGCGGCGCGGCCCCGGGATTCCGCTTCACAGGATGAGCATGGCGTCGCCGTAACTGTAGAACCGGTAGCGCCGCTCGATGGCCCATGCATAGGCCCGCCGGACGGTGTCCAGCCCGGCAAAAGCCGCCACCAGGAAAAGCAGCGAGCTTCGGGGCAGGTGGAAGTTCGTGATCAGGGCGTCCACCACCCGGAAGGGAAATCCGGGGGTGATCAACAGCTCCGTGCGGCCCTCTCGGGGTCGCACCCGGCCGTCGGGCCCGGCCGCGCTCTCCAGAGCCCTGACCACCGTGGTCCCCACCGCCACCACCCGCCGCCCCTTTGCCCGGGCAGCGGCAATGGCAGCCGCCGTCTCTTCCGGGATCTCGTAGTCTTCCCCGTCGACCCGGTGTTCCCGGATGTCGCGGCTGCGAACCGGGCTGAACGTGCCGTATCCCACGTGCAGCGTGAGGGCGGCCAGGCAAATCCCTGCGGTCCGGAGCCGGGCGATCAGGTCTGCGGTGAAATGCAGCCCCGCGGTCGGCGCCGCCACCGCGCCCCGGTGCGCCGCATAGACCGTCTGGTACCTTTCCCGGTCAAGGTCCGAAGCGCCCTCCGGCCGCCGAATGTAGGGGGGCAAAGGAATCCGCCCCTGGCGATCCAGCATTTCCTCCACCGACCGGCAGCCCCCGAACCGGATCCGGACCCGGCCGTCCCCCTGAACCGCTTCCACCTCCCCCCAGCCGCCGGCCCCGAAAAGCAACCGGGTTCCCTCCCTGGGTGGCTTGGAGGATCTGAGAAGGCACGTCCGCGTCAGGATGTCCTCCCCGGGGCGCCAAGGCTGCTCGATCACGAGCACCTCGACCGCGCCGCCCGTTTCCTTTCTGCCCGGCAGACGGGCCGAAACGACCCGGGTGTCGTTCACCACCAGCAGATCGCCGGGAGTCAGAAGCTTCGGCAGCTGGTGGAAGACGCGGTCCGAGAACCCGTTCTTCCCCCGCTCGAGCGCCAGGAGACGGGCGTGATCGCGCCGTGCGGCCGGATGCTGGGCGATCAACTCCTGCGGCAGAGGATAGTCATAGTCCTCTAGAGCGAACATCCCTGTTTTTCAAAAAGGATTGAATTTAGTCAATAACCACGCCGAAGTCAAACGATTTCAGCCTCGCGCCAGGTAGCTCAGCAGCAGGCCCAGCAGCATGGCCGCCAGCCCCATGACTCTCAAGTGCTCGTCGGGGGTCTCCTGCAGTTTCGCCAGCCACCGCTTGGCGTGCTGCGGGAAGGCGAAATAGGGAAGCCCCTCCACGATCAGAATCAGTCCCAGCAGGCTGAGAAGCAGCTCCATGCGGCGGCCTTTCAAGAAAAACGGAGCGCACAGCCCCGTCTGCGGCGGGGCTCCGAAACCCCGGGGGATGATAGTCCGGCCATCGTCCGGTGTCAACCGCGGTTCGGCCGCAGCCCCGGGAGCTGATACAGTTAGTCCTTGATCTGCGTAAACGGATCGGCGAATATATGAGTTTTGGTTGCTTCTTCAGGAGACGCCGGTTCCCGCGGGGTCCGCCCTCACGAGGGCGCTCCGCAGCGCGCGGGAACCCGAACGGAAAGGAACTTCGAGGCATGAGGAACAGGCTGCGAGCCCTGCTTGACTCCGCGCTGGGGCGTTGCTTTGATCAGGGAGAGCTGACGCCTGCTCCGCTTACCCCCTACGTCATCGAGATCCCCGCCAACCCGGCACATGGTGAGTTCGCCACCAACCTGCCGATGACTCTGGCCGGCTCCCAGAAAAGGCCGCCGCGGGAGATCGCCGGAATCCTGCTGCGGCAGCTGAACCAGGACGCCGGGCTCCTCGATAGCGCCGAGGTGGCCGGCCCGGGGTTCATCAATTTCCGCATCCGGCCGGCCGAATGGCGGCGCCTGCTCATCCGGATCGCGGAAACCGGCCCGGACTACGGCCGCAGCTCCCTGGGCGCAGGCCGCAAGGTCATGATCGAGTTTGTCAGCGCCAACCCTACCGGGCCTCTCCACCTGGGTCACGGCCGGGGTGCCGCCCTGGGGGACACCCTTTGCCGGATGTTCGCTCACTGCGGCTATGACGTGCGGCGCGAATTCTACATCAACGATGCCGGGCTCCAGGTGCACCTCCTGGGGCAGTCCATTTTCGCGCGCTGGAAACAGCGTACCGACCCCGGTTTCCCTTTCCCGGAAAAAGGCTATCACGGGGACTACGTGGTCGAGCTCGCCAGGACCCTGGCTGAAGCGGGCGGGCTTGAAAGCCTCGACCCGGAGGAGGCCGCCGAGTACTGCGCCCGCCGGGGAAAGGAGGTCCTGCTGCGGGAAATTCAGGCCGATCTTGCCCGCTTCCGAGTCCATTTCGACGAGTGGTTCAGCGAGAGCCGGGTGTTCGAATCCGGGCTGCTGGAGGAAACTCTCCATTCCATCGCCGATCGCGGCCACCTGTACGAACAGGACGGCGCCCTCTGGATCCGGACCACCGCCTTCGGGGATGACAAGGATCGGGTGCTGCGGAAGAAGGATGGTCAGTTCACCTATTTCGCCTCCGACATCGCCTACCACCTGGACAAGCGCCGCCGCGGCATGGAAAAAGCCATCAACATCTGGGGCGCCGATCACCACGGCTACGTGCCGAGGATGAAGGCTGCGCTGGTTGCCCAGGGCTTCCCGGAGGACTGGCTGCAGATCATTCTGCTGCAGTTCGTCAAGCTGTGGCAGGGCGGCCAGGAAGTCAGAATGTCCAAACGGGCGGGATCCTTTGTGACGCTCCAGGAACTCATGGACGAGGTGGGCGTCGACGCGGTGCGCTATGTCTTCCTGACCAAGAGCCCGGACAGCGCACTGGACGTCAACCTGGATCTCATCAAGCGGCAGGACAGCGAAAATCCAGTCTACTACGTTCAGTATGCCCACGCGCGGCTCTGCAGCATCTTCCGCAAAGCCGAGGAGGAGGGCTTGGCGCCGCCGGTCCGGCCCGCGGAGGCCGTGGAGCACCTGATACTGGAAGAGGAGCTGGCTTTGATCAGAATCATGGCCGAGTTCCCCCTTCTGCTGGAGGAGGCAACTCGCAGCCTGGAACCCCACCGGCTCACCTACTACCTCGGGGAGCTGGCCGGGGCCTTTCACCGGTATTTCAACCTGGGGACGAAACTCCCGCAACACCGCATCCTCGGCCAGGATCAGGCCAAGAGCCAAGCGCGGCTGCTGCTGGCCGGAGCGCTGCGGAGCGTGCTGGCCGTGGGACTCGACCTGCTCGGGGTGGCGGCCCCGGAAACGATGTGAGCGGACGGGGGGCGCATGCAGGCGCGCAGGAAGAATACGCCGGCCGAACCCAAACCATACCGGCTGGCCTTCTCGCTTACTTCTCTGATCTTCTATGGAGTGGGTTTGTTCGTCCTGCTCGGCTGGATCTTCTCCCTGGGCATTATGGTCGGCCGCGGTATGCTGCCGGAGGGGATCAAGAACCTGGCGGAGCTCAAGGACCAGATTGCGATGCTCCAGAGCAGCGCCCGCGAGGTGCAGAACTCGGAACTGAAGGAGGGCCGGGCAGCCGCTGAGGACCCTGAATTCCGTTTTCACGAAACCCTTTCCCGGAGCGATCCCCTACCGGCCCCCCAATCCACGCCGAAGCCCGGCCCCGAACGCCCGAGCACCCCGGCCGGCGGGGGCGATTTCACCGTGCAGGTGGCCTCCTTGAACAACGGGCTGCAGGCCCTGAAACTGACCAGCCAGCTGGTCGACCGCGGCTACCCGGCCTATTTTCACGCCGCGACCGCCGGCGGCAAAGCCCTCTACCGGGTGCGTTGCGGCAAATTCAAGTCCGAAAAGGAAGCCCGGGAGCTGGCCGCGGCCCTGGCCGGCAAGGAAAACATGAGCGGGTTCGTCACCACCACCCAGGACGAGGGCAAGCCATGACCCTGCGCATCCGCAAGGCCGTCATCCCGGACATCCGGCCGATCCACCAGCTCCTGAAGGGGTATGCCGACCAGGATCTCCTGTTGCCAAGAGCGCTGAGTGAACTGTATGATCAGCTGCGGGACTACTTTGTGCTGACAAAGACCGAAGGCCCCGGAGCACCCGGTCTGCCTCCGGGTCAGGAGGGCTCTCCAGGGGGCCCGGGAGAGGGACGGGACGCCGGCGGCACTCTGTGCGGGGTATGCGGCCTGCACATCTGCTGGGAGGACCTGGCTGAGATCAAGTCCCTGGCCGTCAGCCAGGCTGAACAGAGCCGCGGCTTCGGTGCTCGGCTGGTGGAGGCTTGCCTGGAGGAGGCCCGCAGCCTGGGGCTGAAGCGCGTGTTTGTCTTGACCTACATCCCCGGGTTTTTCCGAAAATTGGGGTTCCGGGAAACCGAAAAAGCGCTCCTGCCCCAGAAGGTCTGGGGGGACTGTCTGAAATGCCCCAAGTTTCCGGATTGCGGGGAAACGGCACTTATCCTTAACCTCTAGTTGGCTGACTCGGAAGTTCTGTCATCGGTTTGTGCATTTATCCTTTTTCTGGAGGGCTGATCACCAAGCAAAATCCGAAGCACAAAATCCGAAACCCGAAACAATATCAAAATCCCAATGCTCAAAATTCTAGACAAGAGCGCCTGGAAATGGGTTTCGAGTTTTGATCATTTGGATTTCGGTCATTGGAATTTGTTTCGAATTTTGGTATTCGGATTTCGGATTTCCGCGTCTCCGAAAGGCGGGGTATGTCTCTGGCAATGCATGCGGATCCTGCCTACCGGTTCATAGCGCTGAAAGATTGAGACGCGGCAGCGGGGGGCAGAGATGTTTGGCATCGGCATGCCGGAACTGATCGTGATCCTGGTGATCGCGCTGATCGTCATCGGACCCAAGAAGCTGCCGGATCTGGCCCGGGCCCTGGGCAAAGGCCTGTCCGAATTCCGCCGCGCCACCCAGGACATCAAGGAGAGTCTGGAGCTGGATGAGGAACTGCGCGAGGCCAAGGAGGGCCTGTTAGATTCCGTCAGCGGCCTGAGCCAGCCGGACGCCCTGCCCGGGCCGGCCCGCCCGGGAAAGGACAAACCCTCCTACGCGGACTTCGACGAAATGCTGGAGGAATACCAGGAGTCCAAAGCCTCCACCGAGGCGCCCGGGGAGGCCGCGCCGGAGGTCCCTGCGCCCAAGGAGCAGAGCGGCGATGAGTAGCAGCGAGGACAAGCAGCCCTTCCTGAGTCACCTGGAGGAACTGCGCCGACGGCTGATCACCTGTGCCATCGCGGTGGGCGTGGGTTTCGGGGTCAGCTACTTCTTCGCGGAGCAAATGTTCGAACTCCTGATTGCCCCCCTCAAGAACGCCATGCCCGAGGGGGACAAGCTCGTCTACACCAACCTCCCGGAGATGTTCTTCACCTACCTCAAAGTGGCTTTCGTGGCCGGCATCCTGCTGGCCGCACCGGTAGTTTTCTATGAACTGTGGCTGTTCGTGGCTCCCGGGCTTTACCAGAAAGAAAAGCGCTATCTGATCCCCTTCGTGGTTTCTTCCACCATTCTGTTCGTCGGCGGCTCCCTGTTCGGCTATTTCGTGGTGTTCCCCTTCGGCTTCCAGTTCTTTCTCGGGTTTGCGAGCGAGTCTGTCAAAGCCCTCCCCTCAGTGAAGCAGTATTTTTCCTTTTCCGTCAGGCTCCTGCTGGCTTTCGGCCTGATCTTCGAGCTGCCGGTGTTCATTTTCTTCCTCGCCAAGATAGGGCTCGTGAGCACCGCATTTCTCAGGCGCAACCGCAAGTACGCCATCCTGCTCAGCTTCGTCGTGGCCGCCATCCTGACGCCGCCCGACGTGATCACCCAGATCATGATGGCCGGACCGCTGGTGCTGCTCTACGAGGTGGGCATCCTGGTCGCCTGGGCGGCGGGGAAGGGGAAAGCCGAGGAGTCGAAACCGAAACCGGCCGCGGGTTCCTCCGGCCCGTGAATGATCGGGGCGGGGCGGGTGGGCGTCCAGCGCCAGGCGCCTATCGGAAAGGGGTCACGGTTCTTCCCTTCACGGTCAGCAAGAGCGGAAGCTTTCTGACCTCCCCGGCCTCGTCGAAGGAGATCCAGCCGGTCACGCCCGGGATGCCCGGGCTCCGGCGCAGGGCCTGCTGAAGATCGCTGCGGGTCCGGACTTCCGGGCTCTTCAGAACCTCCCTCAGCAGCCTGACCGTGTCGTATCCGGTGGCGGCCAGAATCCCCGGGGTCGCGTCGTAGTTGGCCCGGTACTCCTCCACGAAACTCCGCACCGCGGGATCTTCGGATTCGGGCAGGAATCCGACGGTGAAAATCGCTCCCTGGACGTAGTCCCTGGCCAGGGCGAGGAGGTCCGGCGACTGCCAGAGGCTGGTCCCGATCAGGCGCACCCCGGACACATCGTGATAAGCCAGCTGGGGTGCGATCATGCCCACCCGCAGGTGGTTGTCCGGCAAGAAGACCGCGCCGAAGTCCACGATGGGTTCGGGCTCTTCCGGCAAGCCGGGCTCGTACTGGTCCAGCTCCTCGCCCTGGGCCGGGGGGTGCAGCTCGCGGAGCCGGATCTCCACCAGTTCCGGTCTGGGGTAGTAAAGACCGGTCATTTTCTTGATCTGCTCGGCGAAATCGGTCAACTCGGGATGATAGGGTTCCACCGCGGTGACCTCCGCCTCCAGGCGTTCCAGCTCATCCCAGAAACGGTGCATGAAGAAGCGTCCGTAGGAGTTGTCCGGGTACAGAATCCCGAACCTGGAAATCCCCAGGGTCGAAACGGCTTCCCGGGCGAGCGTTTCAGCTTCCCGGGCGGGAGTGAGAAAATTCCTGAAAACCATGTCGCCGGCCGCCGTCACCGCCTCTTTCTGCGTCAGGACGATGATAGGCACCCCCAGCTCCTGGGCTCTCTGGGCTGCGGCCGCCGCGACCCGGCTGGCCAGCGGGCCGATAATGCCGATAACGCGCTCCGAGCCGACCAGCTCCTCCATGGCCGCCAGGGCCTGATCGGGGTCCCCGGCAGTGTCTTTGACCACGATTTCCAGGGAAAGGCCCTGCTCTTCGTCCGGAACCAACTCCCCTAGACCCAACTGGATTCCGTTCAGCACCTCCTGACCGTAGATGGCAAAGTTCCCGCTCAGCGGCAGCAGGCAGCCGATCCGGTCCCTGGGCACCGCCAGATCGGTCTCGATTCGCGCCAGCAGGTCTTCTGCGCGGCCGATCCAGAACGGATCGGGCGAAGCGCCGAGCAGGGCCCGGGCCGCTGAACGGGCCCGTTCCGGATCCCCGGCTTCGAGGTGGATCTGAGCCAGGCGGTGCAACGCCGGCGCTGCGAATTCGCTGCCGGCGGCCTGCTCCGCCATCCCCGCCAGGCTATCCGGCCCGGCCTGGGAAATGAGGGTCCGGATGGAGGCGGCCACGTCTGCCCGCCGCTCCGGCTGCGACCGCAGCGCCTCGGCGGCCTGGATCCGCCAGAAGAAAGCCCCCTCCATATCCCCCTGACGTTCCGCATTGGCCCCCAGGAGTTCGAGCACCTCGCCACGCAGCTCGTTTTCCGGGTGCTCCTGCAACCAGGCGGCGGCCGCCCGGCTGGAAGCCGCGAACTCCCCCAGACGGTGCAGGGCGGCGCTGATGAGATAGCGCGCTTCCAGGCAGCGCCGGATCCGCTGGGAAATCCCTTTCAAATCGCTGTCCGGCTTCCAGGGCGCGGACCCATTCGCCGCGGGCGAAATGAAGTTCGCCACTCCGCCGCAGGGCCTGGGCCGCCAGCGGCCCGTCCGGTTCCCGCTCCAGGTAGAGCTGGTAGTTTTCCAGCGCCCCGGCCTGCTGACCGCCTTCGCGCTGGGACTCGGCGATCGCGAAAATCTCGGCCGCAATCCTTTCCGGCGCCACCTCCCTGGGCGGGGCGCCCGGCCGGCAGCCGGCCAAGAAAAAGGCCATCCCCAGCAGGATGCCGGGGATGGCCTTGGCAAGGCTCACGGGCCCAAGAATCACTTCTGCACTTCCTCGAAGTCGGCGTCGACCACCTCTTCCTCGTCCTGAGGCTTGCCGCCCGCGGCCGCACCGCCGGCCGCGCCGCCGCCCGGTGCCTGTTGGCTGGCCCGGGCGTACATGGCCTCGGCCACCTTGTGGGAAGCCTGGGTGAGCTCCTCGGTCAGGCGCTTGATCTCGGCGGCGTCTTCCGTTTCCATGGCCTGGCGGAGCCGCTCGATCGCCTGGTTGATGTCGTTCTGGGTGGACTCCTCCACCCCTTCGCCGGCCTCCTTCAGGGATTTTTCGGTCGTGTAGATCATGGAGTCCGCCATGTTGCGGGCATCCACCAGCTCCCGCTTGCGGCGGTCCTCGTCGGCGTGCATCTCGGCGTCTTTCACCAAGTTGCGGATCTCTTCCTCGCTGAGCCCGCTGGAGGCCGTGATCTTGATGGACTGCTCCTTGCCGGTGCCCATGTCCTTGGCCGAAACGTTCACGATGCCGTTGGCGTCGATGTCGAAGGTCACCTCGACCTGCGGCACCCCGCGCGGCGCAGGCGGGATCCCGACCAGCTGAAAACGCCCCAGGGTCTTGTTGTTGGCCGCCATTTCCCGCTCGCCCTGCAGCACATGGATCTCCACGGCCGGCTGGTTGTCGGCCGCCGTGGAGAAGATCTGGCTCTTGCGGGTCGGAATCGTGGTGTTTTTCTCGATGAGCTTGGTGAACACGCCGCCCAGGGTCTCGATGCCCAGCGAGAGCGGCGTCACGTCCAGCAGGAGCACGTCCTTGACCTCGCCCTTGAGCACGCCGCCCTGGATGGCGGCGCCCACGGCGACCACCTCGTCGGGGTTGACCCCTTTGCTCGGCTCCTTGCCGAAGAGCTCCTTCACCTTGGCCTGGACCTTGGGCATGCGCGTCATCCCGCCCACCAGGATCACCTCGTCGATGTCCTTGGGCGTCATCCCGGCGTCCTTGAGCGCCGTGCGGCAGGGCCCACCACCCGGTCTCACCAGGTCGTCCACCAGGGCTTCCAGCTTGGCGCGGGTGAGCTTGATGTTCAGGTGCTTGGGGCCGCTGGCATCGGCGGTGACGAAGGGCAGGTTGATGTCGGTTTCCATGGACCCGAAAGCTCGACTCTTGGCCTTTTCCGCCGCCTCCTTCAGCCGCTGGAGGGCCATCTTGTCGTTGCGCAGATCGATCCCCTGGTCCTTTCTGAACTCATCGGCCAGGTAGTCGATGATCCGCAGGTCGAAGTCCTCGCCGCCCAGATGGGTGTCGCCGTTGGTGGACTTGACCTCGAACACGCCCTCCCCGATTTCCAGGATGGAGATGTCGAAGGTCCCGCCGCCCAGATCAAAGACCGCAATCTTGCGGTCGCCCTTCTTGTCCAGGCCGTAGGCCAGGAGGCGGCGGTCGGCTCGTTGATGATCCGCTCGACCTTGCAGCCCGGCGATCCGGCCGGCGTCCTTGGTCGCCTGCCGCTGGCTGTCGTTGAAATAGGCCGGGACGGTGATCACCGCCTCGGTGATCTTCTCCCCGAGGTAATCCTCCGCGGTCTGCCTCATCTTCTGCAGGATCATGGCCGAAATCTCGGCCGGGCTGTAGTCCTTGCCCCGGGTATGGACCGTGCGCGTCACCGTTGGCCGCCTTGGTGATCTTGTAGGGCAGGATCTTGATATCCTTCTGCACCTCGGCGGAATCGTATTTGCGGCCGATCAGGCGCTTGACGGCGAACACCGTGTTCTGGGGGTTGGTGATGGCCTGCCGTTTGGCCTTCTGGCCCACCAGCCTTTCCCCGCTTTCCGTGAAAGCCACGATCGAAGGGGTGGTCCGGCTGCCCTCCGCGTTGGCGATCACGACCGGGTCGCCACCCTCCATCACCGCCACGCATGAGTTGGTGGTCCCGAGATCAATGCCTATAATCTTTCCCATTTCTGTCAGCCTCCTTGAATTCGATGCGATATGGCAACCCTCGCGGCAAAACCGGGTCCTGGGGAAACCTTGTCAAGCCCCTTCTTTATCGGCGGCGTTCTGGCTGACCGCCACCATCGAAGGTCTCAGGAGCCGCTGGTTCAGCAGGTACCCTTTCTGAAGTTCCTTGACCACGGTGCCCGGTTCGGCACCCCGGTCTTCCAGCACCATCACGGCCTCGTGGTATTTGGGGTCGAAACCGCTCCCTACTGCCTCGACCTCTTCCAAGCCCGCTTTCCTCAATGTAGCGAGCAGACTCTTGAGGGTCAGTTCCACACCTTCGCGCAAGGCGCTCGGCGCGTTCTGATCCTCGGCGTGCTGAAGGGCCTGCTGGAGGCTGTCGATCACCGGCAGCAGCTCCCTGATCAAGGACTCGTTGGCAAATTTCAGCCAGTCCTGTTTTTCCCTGGCGAAGCGTTTCTTGAGATTTTCGATATCGGCCTGCGAGCGCAGGTAAAGATCGCGGTTCTCTGCGGCGAGCGCCTGGGCGTCCTGAAGTCCCGGGCGAGACTCCGCCGGGTCTGTTTCATCCGGCGCTTTCACCGGGCGTTCTTCCGACTCCCGGTCCTGAACCACTTCAGAAGTCCGGGGGTTTTCCAGGGACTCCTTTTCCGCTTCCCCGCTGATCCTTTGCACCTGATTCCCTTCCAGCTTCTACTTGCAAGAATTTCGAGATGTTACGGCAGGCAGCCGACTCGCAAACTCTAAGCATCGGCCTTTGCTTTGTCAAGCGCGAGCCAGCCTCAGGGGTTCAGGGCTTGGCGGCCATTATCCGCTTGAGATCCCGGATCAGCTCCGGGGCGTAGGCCCGGGTGAGCCGGCGGGTCTCAGCGTCGTCAGCGCCGGTGGGTTTGATGAAGAGGCCGTCAATTCCGGCCTGCAGCATGGCGACCGCGTCCTGGATCAGGGACTTGCGGGTGTAGAACACGGCCGGAACGCCCGGGTAAAGGTTCCTCGCCAGGGTCAGGTTCTTGAGCCCGTAGCGGCGGTTCTGGCCGACGCGGTCGCAGGCGCCCTGAAAGAGGCCGCGCCACCCGTCCACGATGGTGAAGAGGCGTTTCAGGTATTCGTTGTGGACGTCCCCCGGGAAATGGTCCAGGCCCGCGTACACGCTCTCCAGGGCCGGAATTCCGGCGGCCGCCGCCTGCAGCTCCTCAAGGGACGCGATGCAGGGTCGCCGCACCGCCTCATCCTTTCCCCAGAGATCCAGCAGGAAAAGCGCCGGAGCCCGGCCGGCCAGATTCTCCCGGCACTCCTCGAACGTGAAGGTGCAGCGGAAATCCAGCTCCGGGGCCTGGGAGGCGATCTGCCGCTCGACCAGCTGATGCTCGAAAGAAGAGTCGTCGATGAAGCTGATGATGGGCTTCGTCAAGGGGAGACCCGGTATCCGGCCAGTCTTTCCAGGGCCTCGGCGTATTTCTCGCGCGTCTTGCGGATGACCTCCGCCGGCAGCCGGGGCGGCGGCGGCTGTTTGGGCCATTGAATCCCAATCAGGTAGTCCCGCAGGAACTGCTTGTCGAAGCTCTTCTGGGGCCCGCCCGGCTGGTAGGCGTCCATGGGCCAGAACCGCGAGGAGTCCGGGGTCAAAACCTCGTCGATGAGGATCAGACGGTTTTCAAAAAAGCCGAATTCGAACTTGGTGTCGGCTACGATGATACCCTTGTGCGCCGCCAGGTCCCGGCCGCGGCAATAGATCTCCAGGCTGAGGCGGCGCACTTCCTCGGCTGTCGGCCGGCCCAGAATGGAAACCGCTTCCTCGAAGGAAATGTTCTCGTCGTGCAACCCCGCAGCCGCCTTGGTGGAGGGGGTGAAAATGGGTTCCGGCAGCCGGGCGGATTCCTCCAGGCCGGCCGGCAGCCGAATTCCGCACACGCTTCCCTGGGCCTGGTATTCGCTCCAGCCGGAGCCGGACAGGTAACCCCTCACGATGCACTCCACCGGCAGGGGTTCGGCCTTGCGCACGAGCATGCTTCGGCCCTGAAGCGGTTCGGCGTACTTGCGGCAGGCTGCGGGATACTCGGCCGGGTCGGTGGCGACGAGGTGGTTTTCCACCAGGTCCGCGAGCTCCTGGAACCAGAACAGGGAGATGCGGGTCAGGATCTCGCCCTTGTCCGGAATCGGGTCGTCCATCACCACGTCGAAGGCCGAGATGCGATCGCTGGTCACGATCAGGAGATGGGAGTTCACCTCGTAGACGTCCCGCACCTTGCCGCGTTTGATCAGTTTCAGCTCCGGGAATTCGCTGCTTGTCATGACCGTCGGCGCCATGCTATGACCTCCTGGAATTTCCCAACTGCAGCCTGAAGCGGCTCCCCGCATCAGTCTCCGGGTGAAAAGTGGAAGAAAACGTCAAACTCGGGACCGCTATTTCCGATCTCGACCGCCGCATCGAGGAAATGCACCGGCAGTTCATCCGCTTCCACCACGGGGAAACCCACCGCATCCCGGACTTGGAGCGCCTGGAACACGAACTGCTGCTCTTCTCTAGAAAGAGCATCCCCGCGGTGGAGCTGGCGGTCAAGCTGGACCGGCTGCTTCACAAGTTCCAGAACCGCAAGGCCATCTGGCGCAGGTGGACCGAGGAAGCCCACCACGGCCTGTAAGCCCGCCATCCGCAAACCTTCAGGCTGCCCTCCCTCGGGAGCAGTTACGGTTCGTTTTCGGTACCCCGCGCCGCTGAAACAGGGCATATTTTAGCAGAATGTCTCGGCTGGCGAAAGGGGGTTGAAAGCGAAATTGGGATCCCGATTTCGATTGCGATCCCCTAGGCAAGATCCCCCCTGAGATCTTCCTTGGCGTGGTCCTCTAAGGCTCGCCCCGGCAGTTGACAAGCGTCTACTTCGAGCTTATTTTTCATAGCGCTTTCCATATTAAAATGACTTAGCGCGCCGTCTCCGGCTCGCTACGGAGGAATTCGACCATGCGTTTTGACAAACTCACGCTCAAGTCTCAAGAGGTCCTGCAGGCGGCCCAGCAGCTGGCCGAGAAGTCGGGTCACCAGCAGATCGAGCCCGAGCACCTGGTGCGGGCCGTCCTGGAACAGAAGGAGGGGGTCGTTCCCCCTCTGCTGGGCAAGATCGGGGCCGACCCTCGCCAGTTGGCCGGCTCTCTCGAAACCGTCCTCGAAAATATGCCGCGGGTGTCCGGGGCAGGATACAGCCAGGCCTATATTTCGCCGCGCTCCAAGGCGGTGCTCGACCGGGCGTTTGGCGAAGCCGAGCAGATGAAGGATGAGTACGTCAGCCTGGAGCATATCCTGCTGGCGGCCGCCGGCGAGAAACAGGGCGAGGCGGCGCGCATCCTGACCGTGGCCGGGGTAACCCGGGAGGCCGTTCTCAAGGCCCTGGTGGACATCCGTGGAGGCCAGCGGATCACGGACCAGAACCCGGAGGACAAGTACCAGGCCCTCGAACGCTTCAGCCGCGACCTGACCGCCGCCGCCGCCAAGGGCAAGCTGGACCCGGTGATCGGCCGGGACGACGAGATCCGGCGGATCATCCAGGTTCTTTCCCGCAGAACCAAGAACAACCCCGTCCTGATCGGCGAGCCCGGCGTGGGCAAGACCGCCATCGTGGAGGGACTGGCCCAGCGGATCGTTCAGGGGGACATCCCCGAATCGCTCAAGGACAAGCGGGTGGTCGCCCTGGACATGGGCGCCCTGATCGCCGGCGCCAAATACCGCGGCGAATTCGAGGACCGCTTGAAGGCGGTGCTCAAGGAGGTGACCGACGCCCACGGCCAGATCATCCTCTTCATCGATGAGATGCACACCCTGGTGGGCGCCGGGGCGGCCGAGGGCGCGGTGGACGCCTCCAACATGCTCAAGCCGGCGCTGGCCCGCGGCGAGCTGAGGTGCGTGGGGGCCACCACCATCAAGGAATACCGCAAACACATCGAAAAAGACGCCGCCCTGGAGAGGCGCTTTCAGCCGGTGATGGTGGAGGAGCCCTCCGTCGAGGACACCATCAGCATCCTGCGCGGGCTGAAGGAGAAGTACGAGGTGCACCACGGCGTGCGGATCCAGGACTCGGCCCTGGTGGCGGCCGCCACCCTTTCGGACCGCTACATCACCGACCGTTTCCTGCCCGACAAGGCCATCGACCTGATCGACGAAGCCACCTCGCGGCTGCGGATCGAAATCGACAGCCTGCCGGCCGAGATCGACGACGCCCAGCGCAAGATCACCCAGCTGGAGATCGAGAAGCAGGCGCTCAAGAAGGAGCGGGACTCCGCCTCGCGGGAGAGGAGCGAAAGGATCGAGAAGGAACTCGCCGAGCTGGGAGCCCAGGCCGAGGAAATGAAGGCCCACTGGAAGCGGGAAAAGGAAACGATCGCCGGCATCCGGCAGATCAAGGAGCAGCTGGAGGCGACCCGCACCGAGGCCCAGCTCGCCGAGCGGGAGGGGGACCTGGCGCGCGCGGCAGAGCTCAAATACGGGAAGCTGATCGACTTGGAAAAGAGCCTCGACGAAACCAACCGCAGCCTGGAGGAGCTCCAGTCCGGCCGCCGGATGCTCAAGGAAGAAGTGGACAGCGAGGACATCGCCGAAGTGGTGTCCAAATGGACGGGGATCCCGGTATCCCGGCTCATGGAGGGGGAGCGGGAGAAGCTTATTCAGATGGAGGAAAGGCTCGCCCGGCGGGTGGTGGGCCAGCAGCGGGGCATCGTCGCGGTTGCCAACGCGGTGCGGCGGGCCCGCTCCGGGCTGCAGGACCCCAACCGGCCCATCGGCTCCTTCATCTTCATGGGACCCACCGGGGTGGGCAAGACGGAGCTCGCCCGCGCGCTGGCCGAGTTCCTCTTCGACGACGAGAAGTACATGGTCCGGGTGGACATGTCCGAGTACATGGAGAAGCACTCGGTGGCCCGGCTCATCGGGGCGCCGCCGGGCTACGTGGGCCACGAGGAGGGCGGGTACCTGACCGAGGCCGTCCGCCGGCACCCCTACTCGGTCATCCTGTTCGACGAAATCGAAAAAGCACACCCGGACGTGTTCAACGCCCTGCTGCAAATCCTGGACGACGGCCGCATGACGGACGGCAAGGGACGCACGGTGGACTTCAAGAACACGGTGGTCATCATGACCTCCAACGTCGGCAGCCAGTGGATCCAGGAACTGGAGGGCCAGGACGACGCTGAAATCGAGAAGCGGGTCATGGAGGCCCTGCGGGCTACCTTCAAGCCGGAGTTCCTCAACCGCATTGACGAGATCGTCATGTTCAATGCCCTGGGTACCGAGGAAATCAAGAAAATCGTCGAGATCCAGATTCGGCTGCTCAGCCGCCGCCTGGAGGCGAGCAAGATCACGCTGGAGCTCAGCGAGGCGGCCAGAACGCGCCTGGCCGAAGAGGGCTTCGATCCGGTCTACGGTGCCCGGCCGCTCAAACGGGCCATCCAGCACCTCATCCAGGACCCGCTGGCCCTCAGGATCCTGGAGGGCAGCGTCACGGAAGGCGACCGCGTGCGGATCGACGCCCGCGACGGCAAGCTGGTCTTCGACGTGTAGCAGCCGGAAAAAAAGAACCCCCCGCCCGGGCTCCGGGCGGAGGGTTCTTGAAAGTCAAACGGCTCGCTGAGCCGTTTTCAGCCTGCGCCCGGCGGAAAGCCGACGTTCATTTTCTCCCGCAGCCTGCTGGAAGGCCGAAAGGTGACCGTCCGCCGGGATCCCAGGATAAGCATCTCGCCGGTCTGCGGGTGACGCCCCTTCCTGGCCCAGCGGAACTTCACCTGGAACCTGCCGAAGCCGCGCAGACTGACATCCTCGCCGCGCGCCAGCGCCGCTTTGACCTTCTCAAACAGCGTGTTCACCAGCCGGCCTGCCTGTTGCCGGCTCAGCATCCGGGTGTTCATCTCCGGGAACAGCCACATCTGCCGGCCCCGCAAACGGCTCCGGAACCGCACCTGCTCCTGCACGCTTCTTATGATGTCCCCTTTGTTGAGCGTCATGAATGGTCGCGACCGACAGCGGGATGAGATCCGGCGAAGTCGCATTCCGGTTGCCGGACCATGGCACGTCTGCCAGGATTTGTCAACGAACCCGGCCCGGGAGGCGCGGCAGGCCCGCCTGGGTTTCTCACAGGGCGCCGATCAGCCTGGATATGACGATGCGCTGGACCTCGGAGGTGCCTTCGCCGATTTCGAGCAGCTTCTGATCCCGGTAGAACCGCTCCACGTCGTATTCCTTCATCAGGCCGTATCCGCCGTGGAGCTGGACGGCGTGATTCGCGCAGCGGTACATGACCTCCGAGCAGTAGAGCTTGGCCATGGCCGCTTCCTTGGAAAACGGTTTGTTGTTGTCCCGCAGCCAGCAGGCCTTGTAAAGCAGCAGCCGCGCACACTCGATTTCGAGAGCCATGTCGGCCAGCTTGAAGGCGTTCACCTGGAAGTTGGAGATGGGCTTGCCGAACTGAACCCGTTCCTTGCTGTACCTGAGCGCCATTTCAAGACAGCCCTGCGCCCCTCCCAGCCCCATGGCCGCGATGGAGAGGCGTCCGCCGTCCAGGGTCTGCATCATCTGGTGAAAGCCATGGCCCCGGGGTCCCAGGAGGTTGGTCTGCGGCACCCGGCAGTCGTCGAAATACAGCTCGCTGGTATTGGAGGCCCGCCACATCATCTTGCCGTGCATCTCACGTGTTTCGTAACCCGGGGTACCGTCTTCGATCAGGATGCAGGAAAGCTCCGGCCGCCCGTCTTCCCGGGTGCCGGTGCGGCAGAGAACCGTGACCCCGGAGCTGATCCGCGTGGAGGCGTTGGTGATGAAAATCTTGCTGCCGTTGATCACCCATTCGTCCCCGTCGGCGATCGCCGTGGTCTTGGAGTTGCCGGCATCCGAACCGGCATTGGGCTCGGTCAGGCCGAAGCCCCACAGCGCCTCGCCGCGGCACAGGGGTGGCAGGTATTTCTGCTTCTGCTCCTCGTTGCCGAAATAGTAAAGCGGCCCGATCCCCAGCGAGTTACCGGCCGCCACGGTGGCCGCATGAGACCCGTCGACCCGGGCGATCTCCTCGGTGGCGATGATGTAGGAGACGTAGTCCATGCCCTGCCCGCCGTAGTCCTCCGACACGAACATGCCGAAAAGACCGAGGTCGGCCATCTTTCGCATGGTCTCGTAGGAGAACTCCTCCTTTTCATCCAGCTCCCGGGCAACCGGCTTGATCTCCTTTTCGGCGAAATCGCGGACCGACTTGCGCAGGATTTCCTGTTCCATGGAAAGGCTGAAGTCCATAAGCTCTCCTCACGGCTTTTTCAGGTTTCGGGCTACGTTATAGGCAGCCGCGCGAAAGGTTGTCAACGTGAATCCGGGAGGCTCCCGGTCAACCGATGAGCAGCTTCATCCGCCTGACCTCCACCTCGGCCCCGATCTCATCGCACAGGCGCTTGAGCTCGCGCTGCTTCTCCTCCCCGCCTTCCCGGAAAGAGACGATGATCTCGCCGACCCGGTGGCGGGCGACGAGCTTCGCCAGGTCCTGCTGCCCCCCCAGGACCGGGTAGCCGCGTATCCGGCGGCGGTGGATCCGGCGGTCGTCATCGACGAAACCCACCAGTTTGAGCCCCAGCTTATGGTCGGTCTCCAGTTCCTTGACCAGCATCTGCCCCCCGATGCCGGCCCCGTAGATCAGGGTCGGTTTCCCGCTCACGTCGCTTCTCGCCAGGCCCTCTTCCAGCAGCCGGAAAGAGAGGCGGGAAAGGGAAACCAGGATCAGCATCAGACCCCAGTAGATCACGAAGACCGCCCGTGAAAAACTGTAGAAACGGTACAGGAAGAGCAGGATCAGCATGGGCAGGACGGCGCCCAGGGTGACCGCCTTGATGTAGTTGATGAGGTCGCGCAGGCTGGTGCTGGCCCAGACCCCGCGGTAGACGCCGAAGACGAAGAAGCACAGGATCTGGCAGGCGATCAGGATCGGCAGGGATTTCAGAAAAAAATCGAAGTTCGGCCCCGGGCGGCCCTCGAAGCGCAGCAGGTAGGCCGCATAGTAGGCCACCGAGATCAGGACCAGGTCCAGCAGAACCTCCAGCAGCCGTCGCTTGTAGGTGATCTCCACCAGAAGGGGGGTAATGAGGCCGGATGCGCGGGATTCCAGGATCGACTTCTCGGGATACACCTTGACCTTGGCCAGGTAGATCCAGAAGAAGAGCACTGCCAGCAGGTAGAGGATGATCACCACCAGGCTCACCCCGAGTTCCAGCCGGGACACGGCCAGAGCGATGAGGCCCGAGACGCCCGAAAACGCGTAGAGCACCAGCACCGCCCGGCGCTCCGAGAACCCGATGGCCACCATGCGATGGGAGGAGTGGTCGCGGCCGCCCTGGGAAATCGGCCGGCGAAAGAGCTTGCGCATCAGGCTCACAAAGCCGGTGTCCAGAATCGGCACGAACAGGAGCAGAATCGGAATACTGATCACCGACAGGAGCTGCACCGGGCTGCCTTCGGCCTGCAGCGGCCGGCTGCCGGCCACCGTCAGGCTGCCGAGCACGAAACCGATGAAGAGACTGCCGGCATCCCCCATGAAAATGGAAGCCGGGTTGAAGTTGTAGACCAGGAACCCGAGCAGGGCGCCCAGGTAGGCGGCGGTCAGCACCAGGATGGGCAGGGCCTCCGGCGACTGGCGCCGCGTTGAGGTAGAGATTGAGGAACAGGAAGCCCCCGCCCATAAAGGCCACCCCGGCCGACAGGCCGTCCATGTTGTCCAGCAGGTTGAAGGCGTTGGTGACCCCGACGACCCACAGGATGGAGATGAACAGGTTGATGGTCCTGGAATCGGTCCAGCCGAGCCGGAACCCGAAGAACAGGAGAACCGCGGTGATCACGATCTGACCGGCCAGCTTGTGCTGCGGGTCCATGCCCCGGATGTCGTCCACCAGACCCAGGGCGAAAACCGCGGCCGCGCAGAACATCATGGCCAGCTGGCCTCGCGGGTAGATGCCCCAGCCGGTCCAGAGGGCAGACAGGATCCAGGATGCCGTCATGGCGGCAAAGATCGCCACACCGCCCAGCAGGGCCGTCTCCTTCCGATGCCAGCGGGTGTCCCGCGGAACCGCAACCCGGCCGGTGGCCATGGCGATCCGGCGCACGAGCGGGGTCAGCAGCAGGGAGAACCCGAAGCCTCCCGCCAGCACCAGGAAGAAAAAGCCCAGGGACAGGGAAGACATGGTCGACTAGGCCTCGACCCGCATCATCAGCTGGATACCGATGAACAGGAACAGCAGGTTCGCAAACCAGGCCGCGAGCGGCGGCGGCAGGGTGCCCGAGAGCCCGAAGCTGCGCGCCACCCCGAGCGCCAGCAGATACAGGAAGCATACGCAGACCCCGATGGAGACCGACAGCGGGGTGCCGCCCCGGCGGCGGGTCAGGGCGATCGGGATACCTACCAGCACCATGATGAAGTTGATTATCGGAAACGCCAGTTTGATGTGGGTATCCACCCGGTAGGGGGTGGCGTCGTAGCCTTCCTCACGGATCCGTTCCGCGAAACGCCTGAGTTCCCAGTATCCCATCTCCTCCGGCCGTCTCACGGTCCTGGTGAAGGTCTCGGGGGTCTCGGGGAGTTCAAGGTCCAGTTCCTCGAACGTGCGAAACGTGTACTCGCCGCCCGCTTCCGCAGCCTGCATGCTCCCCTGCTCAACGCTCCAGGTCTTCCCGTTCCAGCGCGCCCGCTCGCCCCGGACCTTCATGGCCAGGCGGAAGGCTTCGTCCATGAAGTAGAACGTGGGATCAAGCATGGTCAGGGTCTGGCCGTCGAAATGCCGGATCCAATAGATCGCACGCTCTCCCTTATACCAGATGTGGTTCTTGCCGTAAAAGCGCTTGGGATCCCGTTTCTTCACCTCCTTGAGCCAGATGGACTGGCTCTGCGAGCTGGCATAGGGAACCACCAGCTCGGAGAACACGAAAACGGCGGCTGCCATGACCAGGGAGGCTGCGATCAGAGGCGCCGAGAAGCGCAGGACGCTTACGCCCGAGGCCTTGAGCGCGGTGATCTCGTTGCTCCGCTGCATGCCGGAAAACAGGATGATCACGCTGATCAGGGCGGCCACCGGCGACATGTGCACCAGGATGAAGGGCACCTTGTAGAGGAAGTAAAGAAACATCTCGGCCGAGAGCACCCGGGCCTCCATGAAATCGTCCACCCGCTGGAGGAAATCCACGACCAGGTAGATGGCCACGAAAACGGTCAAGCAGACGCCGAGCAGCTTGACGAACTCCCGCAACAGGTATTTGGGCAGAATCCGCATGGAGGTCAACGGGCAGGCGCAAGGCGCAAGGGGCAAGGCGCAAGGCGGAAAGCGGGTGGCGAGTGGCGAGGATCCAGCGCCGGCGGAGGAAGCGGGCGATCGTTCCCCGCGGATAAACCTGGAAACACGGCGGCCTTCCGGCAGTCAGCTGCGAAAAGGTCCCCCGGCCCCGCCGGATTCCGGACAGACCCGGAAAACGCGGGAATCTCGTGTCGGGGAGTTTCGCTGCGGTGGTTCACCGGGTTCTGAAGGGCCGCCAGGAGAGGTTGAAGACGGCTTGCTCCCGTGCCACCCGGCGCAGCAGGTAGATGCAGATCACGGCCAACAGCAGGTCGGGGATCCAGACGCCCAGGGCCGGCGGCACCGCCCCCGTCTCGCACACGCTCCGGGCGGCCGCCAGGCACAGGTAGTAGGCCAGAAAGACCAGCAGGCTGACCCCGACGCCGGCCGTGCGCCCCGCCGTGCGCAGCTGGGAGCCCAGCGGCACGCCGGCGATGCCCATCAGGAGCACCGCCAGCGGGATCGCGAACCGTTCCATCAGCTCGATGACCGTCTGGTTGTATTTTTCCCGGCCCGACTCGGCGGACCGCAGGCCGGCCACGAGCTCCCTGACCGTCATTTCCTTGGGCGCCCGCTTCCGGCCAGCCAGCGCTTTCAGGATGTCCTGCAGGCCGACGTTGAGGTCGTAGGTGTCGAAGCGGATGGTCCGGTCCTTGCCCTGCCCCGCGGCGCTGACGAATACCGTCCCGTCGCGGAAACGCAGGGTGATGGCCCTTTCCTTCGAATGGCGGTAGATCCGGCCTTCCCCGGCCACGATGGTGTGGGTGAGGGCGGGATCCCTGCGGTCCACCACGAAGAGGTCCCGCATGATGCGGTCGCGGGCCGAAAAGCTGTTCACATAGAACACCACGCCGTCGAAGGGCTCGGAAAAGACCCGTTCCTTGATCCCCAGATCGGCCTTGGACTCGGCGATCTGGAAAAGCAGCTCCTTGAAGGAGCGGTTTCCCCAGGGCACGGCCGCGATGCTGATGAGCAGCCCCAGCACCATGCCCAGCAGGGAAAGGGCCACCACCGGCGGCAGGGTCTGGTAGAGGCTGATGCCGCAGGACTTGAGGGCGATGATTTCGTTGTCGGCCGAAAGGCGCAGGAACCCCACCACCACTGCCATGAGGCTGGCCGCCGGCAGGGCGAAAGCCAGGATATCCGGCAGCAGATACACAACCATGCGCCCCACCTGGCTCGCCCGGACCCCGTGGGTCACGATGAGCTCGGTGATGGAGAGCATCTTGGTCGCCAGGATGACGAAGACCGCGGCAAAGAGGCTGGCGGCGAAGGTGGGCCAGAGCTCCTGGCCGATATACTTGTAGATCGTGCGTTTCACCCGGAAACCCTCATTTCCTCACCCCCTACCCTCTGCCCCTCACTCCCTACTCCTTACTCCTTAGCTTCTCTACTCCTTACTGCTTACTGTGTAATCCTTACCCCCAGCCCCTTACCCACCACGCTTCACCGTTCACGCACCTACAGCCACCGCTCCCGCCACATCTCCCACATGAGGAGCGCCCAGAGGCGATGCTGGTGGTTCCGCCGTCCGGAAAGGTGTTCCTGCACCGTACGTTCGATCACCCGCCGGTCGAAGCGCCCTTCCTGCTGCAGGCGTCCGGGGTCCAGATAGCCTTGCATCAGGTCCCGCAGCGGCCCGCGCAGCCAGCTCTCGATGGGAACCCCGAAACCCATCTTGGGACGCTCGAAGAGGGGCTGCGGCAGGTGGCGGCCCAGGAGCTTCCGCAGCGGCAGCTTGCCGCGGCCGCCATGGTACTTGAGCCCCGGCGGGAGCCGGCTGCTGAATTCCACCACCCGGTGGTCCAGCAGCGGAACCCGGACTTCCAGTCCTACGGCCATGCTGGCCCGATCCACCTTGGTAAGCATCGCATCCGGCAGGTAGGTGTGCTGGTCCACGTACATGTACCTGGCCAGGGCGGGCCAGCCGGAGGCCTTATCAAAGGCCTGCTCGAAGCCGCAGGCCGGCGGCGGTACCCCGCTGAGAGCCTCCACCTCGGCTGCCGACCAGACGCTGACGCTTGCGCGGTAAAGATCCTGATCCGAGCCGCCCTGGAGCGCGGTGAGCAGCTTCTGCCACTTGTCGCTGAAGTTCTCGACCCTGAAACGCTGCGGCAACCGCTCCCTGAAAGGCCGGTAGAGCCGTTCCAGCACCCGGCTGGGCAGTGTCGCCAGGACGCGGGCCCCGGCGCGGCGGCCGGGCTGCGGCAGCCACCCGAGCGCCCGCTCCAAGGCCTGCCCGCTCCAGTAGCGCACGTAACCGCAGAACTGCTCGTCTCCCCCGTCGCCGGACAGGGCTACCGTAACCTGGGTGCGCGCCAGCCGGCTGACCAGGAAGGTCGGGATGGCGGAGGAGTCGGCAAAGGGCTCGTCGTAGATCTCGGGCAGCCGCGGAATGACCTCCAGCGCTTCTTCGGGCGCCACATAGAACTCGGTGTGCTCAGTGCCCAGGTGCCGTGCCACCCTGGCGGCCCAGGGCGCTTCATCATAGCCCGGCGCACGAAACCCGATGGAGAAGGTCCGCACGGGGGTCGAGGCCGACTGCTGCATCAGGGCCACCACCAGCGAGGAATCCACCCCGCCGCTCAACAGGGCGCCCAGCGGGACGTCACTTACCAGCCGCTGCGCCACCGCCCGGCCCAGCAGGAACCCGAGCTCCTCCAGCGCCTCGCTCCCGGACATGGACTTCCCGGACCACGCCTCCCCCCCTTCCGGGATCTGCCAGTAGCGTTCCATCCGCAAACCACGCCGGTCCAGACGGGCCCAGCAGCCGGGCTGAAGCTTGTAGGTGCTCCTGAAGATCGTCCGGGGCGCCGGCACGTACTGGTAGTGTAGGTAGAGTGCCAGGGAGACCGGATCCACCTCCCGCGGAAAACCCTCGAACGCCATCAGGGCTTTCAGTTCCGAAGCGAACAGAAAATCGCCGTCGTGGCGGCAGTAATAGAGCGGCTTGATCCCGAGCCGGTCGCGCGCCAGGAAAAGCGAGCCGTCCCGGGAATCCCAGAGCGCCAGGGCGAACATGCCCACCAGGCGCTTCAGGCACTCCGGTCCCCATTGCTGATACGCCTTGAGAAGCACCTCCGTGTCGGACCCGGTCCGGAAAGAGTGGCCGTAGGATTCCAGTTCTTTCCGGATATCACGGAAATTATAGATTTCGCCGTTGTAGACAAGCCGCAACCGGCCGTTTTCGGAGGCCATGGGCTGCCGGCCGTCCGGGGAAAGATCGATCACCGCCAGCCGCCGGTGCCCCAGCCCCACGCCGGCCGGTTCGGAAAAAAAAAGCCCCTCATCATCGGGGCCGCGGTGCGCCAGCGAGGCGGTGGCTTCCGCGAGGCCGGCCCGCAGGACCGCAAAGCGCTTCCGGCTCACAAAGCCGACCAGGCCGCACATGGGTCAACCCAATCCAATGTCTGAGGCAATCCGTCCATCTCCACAAAATGCTTGACGCGGACTCAGCGGCTGGGCTCCTCCGCGTTCTGGTAGAGCGCCAAGTGCTCATGGACCATGCGTTCGGCGCTGAATAGGGCCAGTACCCGTTCCCTTCCTTTCAACCCCCAGGCTTTTGCGCGCGGCGGGTCGCCGAGCAGATCCAGGATGCGCTCCGCCAGTAACCGGGGGTCGCGGGGCGGCACCAGATACCCGGTCTGCCCTTCCAGCACCGCCTCCGGGTTTCCGCCGACCCTCGTGGCCACCACCGGCAGGCCGGCGGCCATGGCCTCCAAAATCACGTTGGAGAAGCCCTCCTCCCGGGATGGCACCGCGCAGAGGTCGGCCGCAGCCAGCAGGTCGAAAACGTCATCGCGGGAACCCAGAAAGCGCACCCGGTGGCGGATGCCCAGAGCCTCGCTCTGCCGGGCCAGGTCTTTCAGAATGCCCCGATCCTCGCCCGCAAGCAAAAAGCGGGCCTCCGGGCAGCCGGCGACAACCAGCGCAGCGGCCTCAAACAGATCCCGGTGACCCTTGTAGGGGAGGAGATTGGCCACCGTGATCACGACCTTCTCGTCCCGGCTGATTTCGAGCGCCCGACGGGCCGCCTCGCGGCGCTCCGGGCCGCTTCCGATGCGCTCCGTCGCCAGTCCGTTGTAGATCAGGGCCAGCTTGCGCCGGTCAAGCCGGTGGCGGCGGAGCACATCCTCGGCAACCGCCCGGGAATTGACGGTCACCCGGTGGCTCAGGCAGGCCGCCAGTCCGTCCAGGGGTTTCAGCAGGGGGTGGCGTTCCTGGTGAGTGCCCAGGGCCCGGCGGCCGGTGATCACCAGCGGTACCCGGCTCAGCCGGCCGGCCAGGGCCGCCATGAAAGTGACCAGCGGCAGATAGCCTTGCACCACCATCGGCCGCAGCCGCCGGAGCAGGACCAGCAGCCGCCACTCGGCCGCCAGCGCTTTCCAGGGCCGCCGTTCCAGGTCGCCGGCGGCAAGCCCGCCGCTCACAACCGGAACCCCGAGCTGCCGGCAGACCTCGGCCAGCGGCCCTTCGCTTTCCAGCGCAAAGACCCAGCAGTGGAAGAAACCGGGGTGGAGGCCGCGAATCAGAAGTTCCGTCTGACGCTCGGTCCCGCCGGTCTTGAGGGTGCGCAGGACAAACAGAACGGCGCGGGCGCGGGCGGCCATCAGCGGCTCACTTGGACGCCTCGAAATAGAGGCGGGTCGAGGCGATCCGGGCGCCGGCGCGGGCGAGCAGAACCCGCACCAGATCCTCCAGCAGGCCCAGGGGGCCACGGCCGGCCGGGGACACAAAGGCCCGGCGCCTGATCCGCACATTGGCGAATTCCCGGCCCAGGACCCGCGCCAGGTGCGCTTCGTCAAAGGACTGCCGGTGTCCCCAGCGGTGAAACAGGTGGCCGCACTGCGGGCAAAGAACCTCGTTCAGCTTCAGGTTCTCCGCGTAGGGAACGGTGCCGAGCAGCCAGCCGCCCGGCTGAAGCACCCGCCGGACTTCGGCCAGGCCGGCCCGGAGTTCCGCAGCAGCCAGATGCTCCAGCACCTCGGAGGCCACCACGAAAGAGAACTCCGCCTCCGCGAAGGGCATTGCCTGGATATAGCCTTGGGAGGCGGGTATGCCCCGCCGCCTGAGCCCCGCCACGCTGCCCGGGTCCGGGTCCAGGCAGTGGATCTGCCAGCCCATTTTCCGGGCCCGGGCCTCCAGGTAGCCTTCGCCGGCACCGATGTTGAGCAGACCCGCACCGGCTTGACCCTTTTTCCGGCCGATGTCCCTCAGGATCCGGTCGAGCCTCGGTCGGGCGCCCTCAAAGGTCTCCGGCGAGCTTGTCTGAAAATGGGCCCAGACTCTTTCCTGGCCTTTCAACGTGATTTCGGATTTGTTCATGCGCGCCCGGCCCTTCCAAGGTCCCGGCCTGAGCCGGCCAGGCTGGTCTTTCTCAATAGGCGGTGCGTCATGAGGCCCAGCAGCGCCAGGGTCACCGCCTGGACCAGGACGGTGGAAAGGGCGATCCCGGCAACCCCCAGCGGCCGCATGAGCGCATAGTTGAGCGCCGCGTTCAGGGGGACACAGATCAGCCCGGCGAACACCAGCAACAGGTTTTGCTGCAGCGCGGAGATCAGGCGCACCAGCACGATGTTGAGCAGGAAGAAGGGTGCCTGAAGGGCATAGATGGATTGGACGCCGGCCACCGCCAGCGTGTCTGCCGCGCTGAAGGCCCCGCGTTCGAACAGGACCCGCACCAGGGGCTCGGAAAGCCCGAAGAGCGCCAGAGCTCCCGGGACGGAAAAAAGGCCGATCCAGCGCACCTGGTTGCCGAGCGTGCTGCGGATGCCGGTCCAGTCGCGGGCGGCGGCCATCCGGGAAAAATGGGGCAGGATGGCGGTGCCGATTGCGCCGGAACTCACAACCAGCAGGAACATGACCACCCGGTTGCCGTAGCCGAGCGCCGAGACCGCCCCCTCACCCAGCATGGCCGCCATGGCCTGATCCACGAGCTCGGTGCTGGCATAGAGCGAGACGCCGGCGGCCATGGGGGCGAACTGTCTGGTCAACTGCCCCACGGCGCGGCCCATCCCGCGCCAGGCCGGGACCGGCGAGACGCCACCTGCCAGCAGCCTGCGCGCCACGATCCCGGCTTCCAGGACAGACCCGACCAGCACCCCCGCCGCCAGCGCTTGTATCCCCCAGGTCCCGGATACAAAGAGCATGGCGAGGATCATCAGCAGGGGCTTGGCGACCGGTGCGGCGGCGGCCAGGGCGAAATCGTCGTGGGCGTTGAGGACCGCGGCCCAGACCCGGCCCATCCCGGCGAATACCAGGACCGGCAGCAGAACCTGGAAAAGCGATCGAGTGAGCGCGAGTTTGTCGCGATCGAACCCGGATCCCAGCACCGGTAGAACGTCCTGGGCTGACAGCGCCAGGGCGCCCCACAAGCCGGACAGCCCGAGCAGGCACACCAGCCCGACGCTCGAGATCAGTCCCTGGGCCGCTGCGGGCCCCTCCTCCTGCCGGATCCGGATGTAGAGGGGAATCGCCGCCGCCGTTAAGGACCCGGCGACCACGTTCAGAACAAAGGAGGGAACCAGATAGGCGATCAGGAACGCGTCCACCTCATCGGCGATGCCGAAGCGATGGGCCATGAACAGGTGGGCGCCGGCCTCCAGACCCCTGACGGCCAGGGTCAGGCCCCCCACCGTGACGGCGGCCTGGAAAACCCTCCGACTCACCGTACCTTCGGTCGTCCAGCGGCTTGCCCGGACGGGCAGGGCAACCAAAACGCGTAAGGCTCAAGCTTGACGCCGGGAGGGGCGCAGGGCGCAAGGTGGTTCGCCAGGCAGGAAGCGGGAAGGGGCATCAGCAGGCGGGGAGATAAGCTCCGGGCTGGGTCTTCATCAGCTGCAGGTAGAGTCGCTCCATGTCAGCCAGCAGCCTTTTTTCCGAAAACCGCTCCCGGGCGAAAAGGCGGGCCCGAACCGCCCGCTCCAGCTGCGGCGTGGGGCTTTCGTCAGCCAGGTATTTCAGCGCTCGGGCGAAACCGCGGGCATCGTTTTTTCGGCACAGGATCCCCCGCTCACAGAGCAGAAATCCGTTATCGGCCGGCCGGCCGACGGTGGGGCCCAGCAGATCGAGCACACCTCCGGCATCGGTCGCGGCGACCGGAACCAAGGAAGCCATCGCCTCGATGATCGAAACCGGAGTCCCCTCGCTCAGCGAAGTCAGCGCCAGGATATCGAGATCCGCGTAAATTTCGGGAACGGCCCTCGTCCAACCGCAGAAGTGCACGAGACCCTGAAGCCCGTTTCGCCGGCATTGTTCCTCCAGCGATGACCGCAGCTCCCCGTCGCCGACGATGACGAACTTGACCGGCCGACCGGCATTTTCCCGCAGAAACAGCTCGGCTGCCCTGAAAAACATCCGGTGGTTCTTGATGGGCACCAGCCGGCCGACCATGCCGATGAGCAGGGTCGCGGGATCCACCCCCAGTTGCCGGCGAAAACGGCCCTGCAGGGCCTCGGATTTCAGGAAAGGATCCAGGTCGAAGCCCAGCTCGATCATCCTGATCTTGTCTTTGCCGCACACGCGGTAGCGCTCGGTCAGTTCCCGGCGCTGGGTGCCGCTGATGGCGATGATCACGTCCGTCACCCGGGCCAGCGAGCGTTCGATCCACACGAAAAACGCCGTCTTGCCCCGGCTGAAGTACCCTTCGAACACATGGCCGTGGAAGGTGTGGACCACCCGCACATGCCGCTGCCAGAGCAGCTTGTACAGGAAGATCGCCAGCCGGGCGCTGGTACCGGCTTTGGCGGTGTGGGTGTGCAGGATATCCGGCCGCTCCTGGCGCAGAATTCTGAGGATCCGGAGCACCGCTCTGAGGTCCAGTCCGAGGCTGATTTCGCGCTGCAGTTCAGGGATAACCACCGGAGCGGGCTCAGAAGCCTCGAAGAGGTAGCTCATATCCCCTTCCTGGGGAGAAATCTTGCCTGTGACCAGGGTCGACCGGAACCGGTTCCGATCGAGGCCGTGAGCCAGCAGATGCACGTGAATGGAGGGACCGCCGATGTTGAGCCGGGCGATGACCCGCAGCACCCGAATCCGCCCGTCCCGATCGAGCGCGGCCAGGAGGGCTTCCGCGGTCCGGCTCTTGAGTCTTACAGCATAGCGGCGGATGAGCTCGCCCGCCAGCACGAAAAAAAAGCGGAAAACAAGGCCCCAGAAGACCAGCGGCTTGAGAAGGCTCAGGGGCGGTTTCGCGTACTTGCCGAAAAGCAGATAGATGCTCTTGTGAAACTCGAGCACCGAGCGGAAGAGGTTCCGTTCGCTGCTGGCACCCACGAAGTGAACGATGGAAGCCCGGGGAAAGTAGACCACCCGCCAGCCCGCGCCACTACCCGCCGGCACCAGTCGGCGTCCTCCCAATACATGAAGAAGCGGTCGTCCATGGGACCCACGGCGTCGATCGCCGTCCTGCGGGCCACGAGACAGGCGCCCGAAACCCAGTCGACCTCCATGGGGGTGCTCCCGTCGCAGCGGGTCGTCAGGATGTTCTCGCGGGTGATGCGGTTGTTCGGGAACACCCGCGTCAGCAGGGACTTGCGGCCGAAGAGCGCGGTCAAGGGGGTGGGGAAGGAGCGCGCCGACCCCTGGACCGTTCCGTCGTGATCCAGAATCTTGGGCCCCAGGATCCCCACGTCGGGATGGGTTTCCATGAATTCCAGAACAGATTCGAAAAACCCCGCCTCCACCAGGGTGTCCGGGTTCAGGATCAGCACATAGGGGGAGGACCCCCTTTCAAGACCCTGGTTCACGGCCCTGGCGAAGCCCAGGTTATGCTCGTTGACGGTGAGCTCGACTTTCGGATGGAGTTCGAGGACCCGTTCCACGCCGTCTTTGGACGCGTTGTCCTGCACGAACACCCGAATGGAATATCCCGCGGCCGCCTTCTCAATGGACTCCAAACACCGCAACAGCACCGGGGTGCTCTCGTAGTTGACAATGATGACATCCAGCAAGGTCTGTCGCTCCCTGAAGCCCGGGTTTCCGGCTCCGCCGCCCGCCTCAACGCCGGCGCGCGCTCATTCGCAAACGCTTGTACACATACCTCAGAACGGTGAATGCGTCGAACCCCAGCGAGGGCAACCAACCGACTTGATCCCGCCGGATCCGGATCTCTTCCCGGTAACCCGCGAAGCGCCCCTGCAGGGAGACTCCGTCCCCGCAGCTGGCCACTTGACAGCCCAGAACCATGGCCTGCACGCCCCGGCGGTAGAGCAGCAGGTTGAGTTGGTAGTCACCGGAGATCTGCAACGCTATGGTTCGACCGGAGCCATCGACCAGGCCGAAGCGGAAATCCCCCAAAACGCTCCGGCGGTAGAAAGCTCCCTGGTGGTGCACCGTGTTCTTCAGATAGAGCCCCCGGCCAAACCGGTTCCTGAACCGGCGGCCGCCGGCGTACTGCACATCCCCCAGCAGCAGACCGACATCCTCCGGAATCGGCGGCCCGCCGAATACGGCCGTCAGAAGGTCGGGGCCCCGGAAGGCATCGTCCACCCCCAGGAAATAGATCCACTCGCCGCCGGCAGCCTGCAGACCCTTGTTCATGGCGTCGTAGATTCCCTCGTCGGGTTCCGAGACCCAGCGGCCGATAAAGGCTTCGTTCCTTTCCAGCACCTCCCGGGTCCCGTCGCTGGACCCGCCGTCGATAATGATGTGCTCCTTGTGGGGATAGGTCTGGCTCCGGACCTCCTGAAGCGCCCGTTCCAGCTGGTCGGCCGCATTTCGGCACACCGTGATGACGCTGACCAGGGGCTGGAGACTCTCGGGCCGGAGAGACATGCTAATACGCTATCTCGGAAGTTCTGTCATCGATTTTGGCCATCTATCTTGTTGACCTAAGGGGCTCAACTTCGTCCAAAATCCGAAGCACCAAATCCGAAATCCGAAACAATATCAAAATCCCAATGCTCAAAATTCCAAACAAGAGCGGTGGGACCCAGGTCTTGCGTTTTGGTCATTTGGATTTGGGTCATTCGAATTTGTTTCGAGTTTCGATATTTGGATTTTGGATTTCCGCGTCTCTGGAAAGTGGGTCATTGATCCGCCAATAGTTGCGGATTCCGTCTTGCAGGTTCATGGGGCAAAACTTATGAGACGCGGCAGTAATCCCCTGCCGGACACTGCCGCCCTCAGGTCAGTTCCCAGCTCAGATCCAGGAATTTCCAGGTTTTTCGCTCCAGGCATTCCACCGTGATGGCTCTCTCGGGTCCTGTTGACGGCGGCGGTTCCAGCCGGACTCGACCGCCCTTGGCCCGCAGATCAACGGCTTGCCCATCATCGATTCCGATCCGGTAGACCGCCTCGGGGGGATCGACCCCCAACGTCAGATGTTTCCAACCGCTCTTCCCGTACCAGGGAAGGCGGATCGTACCCGCGCCTTGCACAAGAGGCTCCCAACGGTGAAAGCCGTACAGGGTACCCCCAAGCATTCGGCCATGCTTCGTGGTCCCCAGCACCGCCCGTTTAGCGTTTCTCAAGACCTCGAGGCATTGGAGCAGCAGTCTTTCCGGGAACGACTTGACCGGTTTGAATTTCGAGAAATACAGGAAAGAACCCAGCCATGAACTGGGGTAGATCCTTCTCCCGTACTTCCGCTCAATCCGCCAGATTTCCATGTACCGCCGCCCGCTTCCGCTCACCGTCTTGGTCTCCGGGTAGTACCGCACCGCTGCAAGCAATTGGGGCAGGTATTGGAACCTCGCACCGGCTCTGGCCAGCCGGTGCCACAGGTCCCAGTCCAGAGTGTAGCGCAGGGCGGCATCCAGGCCGCCCACGTTTTCGTAGGCCGAGCGCCGCACAAAGCAGGCCGGTTGGCAGATGAAGCAGGACTTGGTGAGGTCGTGCAGGTCGAATTCCTGGATCGGCGGGAAATAGCTGAGGAAGAAACCTTCCGGGGTCACGTGCACCGCATCCCCGTAGACCGCGTCCACGCCGGGGTTTTCATCCAAGAACGCCCCGACCTTGCTCAGTGCGCCGGGGAAATAGTAGTCATCCGCATTCAGCCAGCAGACGACGTCGCCCTGAATCCTCTGCAGCCCCTGGCGGATGGCGGCGGCCTGGCCGCCGTCGGGGCCGGAATGCCAGCAGGAAAGCAAGTCGCGGTAGGGTCCGATCGCCTCCCCCAAGCCGTCCGTGGACCCCCCGTCCATGAGCGCCAGCTGAAACGGCACCGGCTGGTGGCGCAGGCTCTCCAAGGCGGTTCCCAGGTAGCGGCTCTGGTTGTAGTTCGGTATGACGACGGCAAAGGAGGGCATGGAAAAACAGGGGTGTCGGGCGTCGGGTGTCAGGCTTCAGGCGGGCGCAGGGCGCAAGGCTCAAGGGGATCCGGGACGGCAGGATGGGGTCCGGCAATCAGTTCAGCTTTCGCATTTCGCACTTATCCTTGGGCCTTGTCCCCTGCGCCTTGCGCCTTGTTTTTCAGATACCATTCATACGTCTGTTCGATCCCTTCCCGCAGGCCGATGCGTGCTTTCCATCCCAGGCTTGTCAGGCGCGAAATATCCAGCCGCTTCTCCATGGTCCCGTCCGGCTTGGAGGGATCGAAGCGGAGCTTTCCCCGGTAACCCACCACCGCAGCAATCAGTTCGGCAAGCTCCCGCACGGTCTGGTCCCGGCCGGTACCGATATTGATGATCTCTGATTCGTCGTAGTGCTGCATCAAGAACATACAGGCGTCGGCCAGATCGTCCACATGCAGGAACTCCCGCCTGGGCTTTCCCGTGCCCCAGATCTCCACCTCGGCCCGGTCTTCCGCTTTCGCTTCGTGAAACTTCCGCAGCAGGGCCGGCAAAACGTGAGAGGTTTCGAGATCGAAGTTGTCGTTGGGGCCGTAGAGGTTGGTGGGCATGACGCTGATGAAACGGGTTCCGTATTGGCGGTTGTAGGACTGGCACATCCGGATGCCGGCGATCTTGGCCACGGCATAGGGCTCGTTGGTCTCTTCCAGAAAGCCGGAAAGCAGGTATTCCTCCTTCATCGGCTGCGGGCACTCTCTGGGGTAAATGCAGGAACTTCCGAGAAACAGGAGCTTCTTCACTCCGAAACCATGGGCCGCATGGATCACATGGGTCTGAATGGCCAGATTCCGATAGATGAACTCCGCCGGAAAGGCGGAGTTGGCACCGATCCCGCCCACCCGGGCCGCCGCCAGAAATACGTACCCGGGCCGTTCCCGCTCGAAAAAGGCCTCCACCGCGGCCTGCCTGGTCAGGTCCAGCTCCCGGTGGGTGCAGCAAAGCAGGTTCGAGAACCCCAGCAGCTCGAGACGCCGCAGAACTGCCGATCCCACCAGGCCTCGGTGTCCGGCGACAAAGATCTTTTCACGTTTCTCCATGCTTCCCGCCCCTTATCCCGCCGTATTCCTCCTCACGCAAGCTGGATTCCCGATCTCTGAATCTCACTGACAAGGGGGTGATTGAGATTGAACTCCTCAGGGTGAAATGGGCAAGGCTCCAGGCGGTCGTCCACCCTCAGGGCCAACTTCATCAATCTGATCCGTTCCTCGAAAAGATCCTGCGAGAAATCAGGGCTTATCACTGCCAGGTCAATATCACTCCATTCCCTCGCAGTTCCTTTGGCATGAGAACCGTACAGGTAAACTGCGTCCACCCGGATCTCCCCTCTAACCAGCAAAATGAATTCCTCGATGCTTCGCTTCACGGAAGCTGGGATCGCAGCCATTGGTAGAGCTCCTTGATGACGTTCATCTGCTTGTCTGCAAATTCCGCCGTACACTTCGCGCGAAATGACCTTTTCAGGTCAGGGTATCTGGCTTCGATGTTGAAGCTGGAAATGGTCAGCAGGAATTCCTCTCTGGCGCTGTCCAGCCGGAGATCCGCCATCCGAGCCAGTCGAACCAGGTTGTGGATCGGCGGAGCATGCTCTCCCCTTCTGGACACCAAGATAGCCTTCAGCATCTTTTCGATCGCAAGATGACCAAAGAACAGAGCGTAGGAATAGTCCCCTTTTTCGATCAAGTGCCCGGCTACCCGAAGAGCATCCTCGCTCTCGGGCAACCAGTACTTTCTCACTTGAGCCACGTCGATGTCCTGCTCACCCACCGAATCTCTCCTCCCGAGCCGCCGGCACTCCCGCAACCCGCATGAGAAACCCTAAACGCCGCACTTTACTCCGCGCCGTTGAAGGTCCTGAAGCCGGCCGTGCTGCAGAGCTGATCCCGCTCGGCGTCCCGGAGATCCTGGCGCACCATGGTCTTCACCAATTCGGCGAAGGGCATTTTGGGTTTCCAGCCCAGTTTCTCGCGCGCCCTGGAAGGATCGCCCTGCAGAAAATCCACCTCCGTAGGCCTGAAATAACGGGGATCCACGCGCACCAGGATCTCCCCGTTCTCCGCATTCCGCCCAACCTCGGCCACGCCGCTTCCCTCCCAGGCAAGCCTCACCCCCACCTCCGCGAACGCTTTCTCGGTGAACTCCCGAACCGAGTGCGCCTCGCCGGTGGCGATCACATAGTCGTTCGGCTCTTCCTGCTGGAGCATCAGCCACATGGCCTTGACATAGTCGCCCGCATATCCCCAGTCCCGCTGGGCGTCCAGGTTGCCCAGGAAGAGCTCCCGCTGCAGCCCCAGCTTGATGCGCGCCACGGCGCGCGTGATCTTGCGGGTCACGAAGGTTTCACCCCGGATGGGCGATTCGTGATTGAAGAGAATCCCGTTACAGGCGAACATGCCGTAGGCCTCCCGGTAGTTGACCGTGATCCAGTAGGCGTAGAGCTTGGCCGCCGCATAGGGGCTGCGGGGATAAAAGGGCGTGGTTTCCCGCTGGGGTACTTCCTGGACCTTGCCGTAAAGCTCGCTGGTGGAGGCCTGGTAGAAGCGGATTCTCTCCTCCAGCCTCAGAATCCTGATCGCTTCCAGCAGCCGCAGGGCACCCAGCGCGTCGGAGTTGGCCGTGTATTCCGGGGTTTCGAAGGACACCTGTACATGGCTCTGGGCAGCCAGGTTGTAGATTTCGTCAGGCTTGGTTTCCTGGATGATGCGGATCAGGTTGGTGGCATCGGTCAGGTCGCCGTAGTGCATGAAAAAGCGGACATCCTGCTCGTGAAAATCCCGGTAGAGGTGGTCCACCCGACCGGTGTTGAAGGACGAGGAGCGGCGCTTGAGGCCGTGCACCACATACCCTTTCGCCAGCAGGTATTCGGCCAGGTAGGCCCCATCCTGCCCGGTGATGCCGGTGATCAGTGCGGTTTTCATAGGGAAACCTCCAACGGCGGGTCTTCAGCAATGGAAAAGGAGCGAATGGGACAAGATCCCGGGCGGCCTTTGGTTGGTTCACCCCGGCAGCCGGAGCGCGCCTGAAGGGTGGGCCGCCCCCCATGTACAAACGCCGCGGGGGTGGTTGCGGGCTCACGGCCGCCGGGTTGCGGCTCCGGCCGTAGTCGTCAATCGGCGGTCAGGTAGATCACCTCCACGGGAGGGTATTCCAACACCGGATCCACCAGGACGAGAATGTTCATGCCGCTGGTCATGGCTGCCAGGGCCACCGCCAGCATCTCTTTTCCCCGGGTCCCGTCGATCCTGAAGAACTTGCCGGTGAAGGCCGGCGGGGTGGCTGCATGGCTCAGCTGGAGAAAGACCGTGGTCCCCGTAGAGGTGGGCCCGGCCTTGAGAACCGTGCACTTGTACCAGTCCTTGGCCGCAAAAGCATGGCCGGCTGAAAGCCCCATCAGCACCAGGGTGATCACCAATGCGCACCTAAACCGCCTGACTCCCATACCGCTTTCTCCTTTCCCTGCTGAAACTGAATTCAATTTCCTATCCCGGCTCGGCTTTTCGGTGGCCTAGAAAAAGCCGTCGCCCGTTTGTTAGACCAGCCTCGGCCACCATATCAAAGAAGCCGCCAAAACTCTTCAGAAAAACGTCGATGTCATAGGGATGATGTTCCCCCCTCCGGTTCGCTGCGAGTTTCCGGGCCAGCGGGTCATCCGGGGGCACGAATTCGACCAATACGAACCTGCCCAGCTTTGCCAGCCACATTGCGACCCGCTGCAGGGGAACGCACCCCGAGAACACCAGGTGATGCACCAGGGCGAGGGCCATCACCAGGTCGACCGGCCCCCGGTCGCTGAGGCTCAGCCTTTCCTCCTCAGCCCAGCCCAGCCGGGGGGACGGGTTACCCAGGTCCATGGTCAGGGGCAGAATGCCGCCCGCCGAACCATCGGCCTGCCGATTCCGGTAAATGGTTTCCGCACAGGCGGGGTCACCGTCGATACTCACCACAACCGCGCCATGCCCGGCCGGAATGCGGGAGAATTCGCCGGTATTCCCGCCCAGATCCCAAACCACCCCGGGCTGCAGCGCTTGAACCGCCTGTTCCACGAAGACTTTCTTGCGGGTCACATCCTCAGGGCTGTAGTTGCGGATTTCACCGTATTCCTCCCAGATCCTGGAGGAGCTTTCCCACCGGATGCCCTCCACCGTCCTGCGGAGCGAGCGGATGAGCCCGATGAGCCCCCGGTCACTGACTTTGGCCTTGACCGGTTCGAGGCTCCGCCTCAGATCCTCCTTCCGATCCGCCCTCCGCTGCATCCGCGCATGCAGAGTCAGGTGCATGAACAGGCCGGGCCGATAGCGCCGGACAAAAGGCAGCATGCCGGCCGCCAGATCCAGCGGGTACCCGTCGATGTAATTCCGCCACATGGACAGCGTCCGGATGTCCACGTGGGCCGCCAGGGCCAGCGGGGCCAGGAAATGGCCGCAGAACTGGCCGTAGGCCACCCAGGGGCTGTCCGGCACCCGCCGTCCCACCGACAAGGTGTCGATCAGCCTGAGCTTGTTTCCGTCGTGCTGCACGTTGAAGGCGCTGGCGTCGCGCAGCCAGAAACCCCTGGGGACCAGATGTTCCATCGCCCTCAAGTGCAGGAGCGCGGCATCTTTGAGCAGGGAAAAGGGCCACTCCCACGGGTAGCTGACCATCGGCAGACGGGGGTGCTGAAGGCAATGGACGGTCCCCTGCGGCGCGCCGGCGGGCGGCTCCACCTCTTCGAAAGCCAGGAGAAGCCCCTCTTCCAGCAACCCGGCGAAAACCCCCTTCGCCCGGGCCGCTTCGAAATCCGGGACTCCCGGCGCGCGGACGCTCCGAAAGACGACGCCGTGCTGTTCGAAGACCGACCCCGAGGGGTCTCTGAACGAACCTCGCTCAGTCGGTCTCGGACCCTGCATCCCGGTTGTCTCCGCGTCCGAGCTTTCGGCCGAGCAGCGATTTGATGCGGCTCCAGAACAGGCCCACCGACACTCCCACAGCGGTCACGGCTGCGATGAGCGCCTGAACCAGCATGCTTCCGGTGCCCGGGTCGATGTAGGCCTGGGCGCAGGACGGTGACAGCCCCTGGAGCAGGAATAACCCTGCCGCCAAGATCAGAAAATGGAAAGTTTTCATTACTGCCTCCCAGCCGTCCGCGGGCTCAAACCACCCGTGATTTTCGTGCCCTGGGTGCCCAGCGTTTTGCGCGGGGCCCCTGACGGTGCTTTCATGAGCTCCACCTGTCTCATGGCAATCGCCAAGAGGCGGGAATCGTCGTTGTACCCGATCGCTCGCGGTGAAACCGCATTCGGAACATCCAGCCGGATGGTCACAAATGAAGGGGTTTCCAGCAGCTCCGCCGGAACCGCGAGGACCCTCTCTTCGAGGCCGGGGGTATCCATCACCCATTGATCGACTCTGGCGCCATCGGCATACACGTCCACGAGTTGTTTGTCCACCTTGCCGGGCACGATGAAGGCCGAGAAGACAAACTTGAAAAAGAGCCGGTCGGTCTTGGCCGCCTGAAGGGGAATCGAAAGCACGGCGTACCTTCCATCATTCCAACAATGGTCGCCGGTGGGCTCGCTCCAGCCGATGCTCCGGTAGGCGGCACTCTCCCCGTTCTCACCAAACCCGATGGCCGTGCCCCATCTCCGCGGAGAAACCCTCCTGTCCAGAGTCAAGGATCTGAAGGACGCGCTGAGCGGCCTGGCGCCTGCATGGTGGGTCTCGGAAAACGCGAACCTCAGGAGGCTGACACTCGGCCTATCGGAATTCGGAGGCACAAGAGCGCCGAAGGTCTGCCACTGCCACTTCCTTTCGAGTCTCCACAAGGCGATTTCTTTTCCATCGATGCTCACCCGCACTTCTTCGGGGGATTCGAATGGATAGGGTCGCATCTTGGCCAGCAGTCGCACCGCGCTGCCGGGCAGCCGGAGGCGCAGCTCTGCGGTCCTGCCCAGCGCCCAGTTGAAGGTGCTTCCGTCCTCAGCCGACGACTCGTCGCTGCCCCATCCGGACAGGAGAAACCGTGAAGATTCCTCTTTTCCGAAATCGATTCGGTCAACTTCAAGGGAATCCCCGTCCCCGGGGTCGAAAATACGCCTGGCTAACTCCCAGGACCCCGGGTCTCCGATATCCCCGTTGATCACGTACTCATCGAGTCGCTGGAAATAGGTGTCCTGCCAGTTCTCGTTCCGCCATGCGTAGTGGTAGTATTTCCGCTGTCTTCGACTATCTGGATCGATGCCAGACACGGATTCACCCGGGAAAGCCGCCGGGATACCTGCGACCGATGCCACGGTGGGCGGGATATCGGTAAGACTGACCGGAGCACGAGATCTCCTCATCGCTCCCGCGCTCCCCGGCATTTTGACGGCCAACAAAGGCATGGCGCTCCCGATCAACTCGGGAGAGATCTCTGATCCGGCGCCGGGCAGACTTTTCACCCTATCCGCCGGAAGTCCCGCTCCGGTGTCCGCCTGAACAATGATGAGGGCATCATCGTATATACCCAACTTTCTTCATGCGCCGCAGGACCTCAACCACCTGTTCCAGGGCGCATCGATCCTGGATCAGATAGAAAGGCCGCCCCTCACCGTGCACCCGGCCCTGAAACTCGCAGGCCTCATTCAGAACATTCGGAGGATGTGTCGTGAGCAGATGGATGAACTTGTAAGTGGCTTTCTTCCGCCCGATGAACATCCTTTCCCCAAATTCCTTGAGGAACGCCCGGTGGCCCAATTGCGGGAAGCTGATCCCCGCCTGGCGACCTTCACTTTGAGACCAGCGGGAGAGCATGAAACATCTGGTCATTGTACACAAAGCGTTTGAGCCAGTGGGGCAGGCAGCGGAACAACACCAGATCCATCATGAAAGCCGCGTTTCCCCATTCGTGTTCCGCCATCCGGCTGTTGTAGCTTGCCGGGAGCACGTAGGTGCTGTCCGCTTTACCCTTGGCATACAACTCCGCCGTGTGCACGTAGTCTACGGCATACCCCTTCTCGTGGAGAACGTTCCCGATGCTCTTTCCTGCGAGCGCTTTGTCGACAAAACGCTTCATGGGCATATCATTGGCATAGATCATGCCCCGTCAGGAACGCTGGCACACTCATATACGTGGTAGCGAATACCCCGCTGGTATTCTCATAGAACACGAAACCGTCAAGCTCCTTTTCCCAATACGGAGGATCCTGGGAAACGATCTCGTCAAACAGGTCCGCCTGAAACGCATCGAGAACCAGGTGAAGGATATTGTTGCGGGCACCGAAAGCGAAGATCTCCCGGGGAGGATTCAGGGCGCCGGCCTCTATGACTTGCAACCACGGGGCCCCTTGCATCGTCAACACGGCAACGCTTGCCCCCTGAGCTGCGATAACCGCGATACTCACCACGGATACCGCTCGGAACCAACGTCTGGCATAGAAAACGCACAGCGCGATCACCGCAATCCATAAGGCGCCATCGATCCAGCCCCGCCAGACGTTCTGGGTCCAGTCTATGGAGTGTCCGTTCAGAAGACCGTAAGGCCAGACCAGGAAGTTTCCCTGAACCCAGAGGAGGGTGCCGACCGCACAGGCCCCGACGGCAAGCCTCTGCCGGCTGCCCTCTGAAACCAGCGCCGAGAGGAGCATCACGAGCAGCAGTAACCCCATAGCCGGCCAGACATAGCACTGCAAGATCTGGCGTAGCCCGACATCGAACTCCGCCGGATTGCCGGAAAAAATCGTGGCCGGCATGACAAGCGTCAGGTTGAGCAAAATGACGGTTGCCGGAAGCGCCGGCGCAAAGGCTTTCTTCAAGAATGAATGCCCGGCTTGACGCTCTTCCGTCTCAATATCTCGAATTTGCAATACCCTCTCCCTGATGCCCTTGCCCAGACCCGGATTATTCCCTTCAAGCGGGCTGCACGGGTGAACCGCAGAGGCATGCCAGGTCGCTTCGCACCATCATCTCGATCAGGTGCTCGAGATCCACATCCGCTTTCCACCCCAGTACCCGGTTGGCCCGCGCCGGATCGGCCACCAAGGGTCTGCGCTCCTTGGGGCGGAGAAGTTCGGGGTTGATTTTGACATGTTTTTTCCAGTCCAGCCCCACGCAGGAAAATGCCGCGTCCAGGCATTCCCGGAGACTCCGAAGTCTGCCCGAGCCGATCACGAAATCCCCGGGGGCCTCCTGTTGCAGCATCAGCCACATCGCCCGCACGGCATCCCCGGCGTAGCTCCAGTCCCGCTGGGCATCGATCTCCCCAAGCACCAATTCATCTTGAAGTCCGACAGATATGGCTGCGGCCGCCTGCGTCACCTTGCGGGTGACGAATTGCGCCGGCCTCCGTGGCGATTCGTGGTTGAAAAGGATGCCCGTGCAGGCGAACAGACCGTAGTGCTTGCGATAGTTGCAGACCAGATGGGCTGCAAACACCTTGGCCGAGGCATAGGGGTTGTCCGGCCGGAATGGAGTTGTCTCATTCTGGGGGGACTGTACCGGATCATGGCCGAACATCTCGCTGCTGCCGGCCTGGAAAAAACGGGCCTCGGGCAGGTTCGTGCGGATAAGTTCCAGCAATTGCCCAACCGCCGAGCCGTTCACCTCGCCCACCAGACCGGGACGCTCCCAGGACAGGGGGATAAAGCTGATGCCGGCCAGATTGTAGATCTCCGCCGGGCGGAATTCACTCAGAACTCTGGCCAGGAACACCCGGTCGCAGATACTGCCCTGAAGCAACTGTGCTTTCCCGGAAAGATCCTTCAGCGTCCTCTCGGTGACGTCTTCAGGCAGCAGGACGCCCCACACCTCATAGTTCTCCCGGCAAAGAAGCTCCGTCAAATAGTAGCCATCCTGGCCGCCGATACCCAGAATCAGCGCTTTCTTTTCCAACGCGACCTCATCCTTTCAGAGCTTCACCGTATCCGTGGTCCGCTCCCCGGCGCCTCGGCCGGGGAGCAGGACGGCCAATTCATCGAGCCACGCATCGAGCGGCGGCAGGACGGTGTTCCAGGCATACCGGTGCTGGACCCTGCGATGGGCCCGGGCGGCCATGGCAGCTGCAAACTCGGGTTCGCCGATCAACCTCACAATGGCCCCTGCGAGTTTGTCGTCACTCTCTTCGACCAGGACCTCCTCCCCTGCCGCAACCTCGAGCCCTTCCAGTGCCAGAGGCGTGCAAACCAACGGCATGCCCGCGCTCATGGCTTCCAAGACCTTGTACTTGGTTCCCGAACCGGATATCAGCGGGACACAACCCACATGCGCCCGCCGAAGATAGGGCCTAACATCCTTGACCCGCCCGGTCACCACCACTCGGTCCCCGTCGCTTTGGGCTTTCAGGTCTTCGTCGGCTCCCTGCCCCACGAGCCACAGCCGTGCTCGCGGATGCGTCCGCCAGACGATGGGCATGATCCGCTCCTTGAGCCGCCAGGCAGCCTGCACATTGGGGGGGTAGGTGAAGGTCCCCACGAAAACGATTTCCGGAGTCTCACTCGGGAACCGCGGTTGAAATTCAAAGTATTCGGTGTCCACTCCGTTGTCGATGACCAGCACCCGTTCCGACGGATAACCGTATTCTTTGACGAACAGGTCCTTGTCCAAATCGCTCACCGCGATGATGCCGTCGTAATGTCCAAGGTTGGAATTCTCGTACCGTCTCGCACGCCGGGCTTCCAGGTGCAGTGCCAGCCTGGCGGCGCCCCGGTGTGATCGCGCGAAACGCTCCATTCTCACGGCTTCCACGTCATAGGCGGCCAGGACCAGACGGGTACGCAGGCCGTTCTTTCTCACGGCCATGCCCACCGGATTGCTTTGCGGGCTGACAAAAAGGAAATCCGGATTCCTTTTCTCCAGTGTTTCCTGAAGGGTAGCGAGCGAATAGGAGATGACCATCTGCAAACCCAGCGCCACATCGTGATGGTACTTGGGCCCCAGCACCGCGATGTTTCTGGAACGAAGCCACCTGAGGAGGTCTTGTTTGATTTTGCGTAACGCCGGGCGCTGAACGAATCGATCCGGTGCCATGGTGTTCGGCGTGTGGACGGCCTCCATGTAGGGCAGCAACAGGTTCCCGCGTTCGTCCGCGACGTAGTCGTACAGGGCGAAAAACTCCACCGAACTGCGCCGCAGCAAGCGGCACAAGAGATGAAAATCGCGAATTTCCCCTCCGGAGTGCCCCGGGTGCCGTGGCCAGGTGTAGGAGCAGAACAGGCTGGTGTATTTCCGCTCCTTCTCGTATTCCGACTTCCCGCAGGAGCATGGGAAGAGCCGCCTTCGGTTTTTCCTCTTGCGGATCCGCCGGCTCGAGCCGCTCCGGTTGGGCGGGCACGAAGGGGCAATCCTTCGACTGAGGCCTAAGTTTGTGCAGCATCGCAGCCGCTGCTTCCGGATTCCCCAAACGGAGCAGCGCGCTGACCCCCACTGCGCCGGCGGTCAGACGAAAACGCCATCCCTTCTTGAGTCCCGGGAAATGCCGCTGCATGAAGCTTCTCAGGAAATCCGTCATGGTATGCTGGAATTCCTTCCGGCTGACCCCGGGCCACCACGGACGGCTGAAACGGTAGAGCTCGGCCTGGAATTTCCCCCACGCCGCGGTCTTGGCTTCGCTGTGAATCCGATAGAAAGCGAGCGTCTTCTCGATCTTCGCGATTCTTGCCTTCCACAGAAAACGCCAGAAGAGCTCAAAGTCGAATATGTAATGATAGTTCTCATCCACCGGCCCGCAGGATTCGAGCAGCCTGCGGCGGAAGAATACGGTGGGCTGGGGCAATGCGTGCACGTATCGCCAGTAGGCTGGCACCAGTTCCTTTGGCTGCAGTTTTCCGTAGTATAAGCCGGTGCGATGGGTTCCATGGTCCGCCAGAATAAGCCGATCGTCCTCATCGATGTACAGGGCATTGGCGAAAACCATATCCAGCTCAGGGTCCTGGGAAAAGGCTGCGGCCACCTCCCACAATGCGCCTGCAGCCAACATGTCGTCCGAGTTGAGCCACGCCAGGATCTCGCCGGAAGCCCTTTCAAATCCTTTGTTCAGCGCCTGCGCCGGGCCGCTGTCCGGCTCAGAGGTGTAACTGGAAATGCGTTCTCGAACCTGCTCCAGCACCTTCAGGGTTCCGTCGGTGGATCCGCCGTCCCGGACGATGAGTTCAACGTTCGGATACCCCTGGTTCCATACACTCTGCAGTGCCTTGAGGATGAAACCGCCTTGATTCAAGGAAGGCGTGATGATGCTGATCCGCGGAACCTGCTCGCCGCCGGAAGGCCGTCCAGGCTGCGGATCCCCGCGTTGGGGGATCGGCAGGAACAGGTCGTCCCGGGAATCCGTGCTCTCCGGAAACCCATCTGCGTTGCCGCAGTCTCGAGCAAACTCCCGGTTGATGGCCCCCTGCAAATACGCCACCCCCTGCTTGGCTTCCTCGCAGAACCTCTCGGAAAGCGATCGCGGCGAGCCATCCTGGAGCAGGTCCGTCAGGGTTTCCAGAAAATAAGCCAGGCTTCCCGGGGTGATCTGCGCTCCGGTATGCGATTGCACCATCCGCAGAATCTCGACGGCCCGTTCCATCCTGCCGCTGCTCGTCTTGGTGGCCTGGTATTCGCGGCTCACGCTCAGGAATTCGTTGATCAGCACCGCCGGATATCGTTCCGAGATGCGGAGAACCATGTCCCAGTCCATGCAGAACTGAAGCTGCGGATTGAGTCCCCCGACCTCGTTCCATGCCTGTCTGAGAAAAAAGGTGGACGGCTGCAGAATATAGTCCAGCCCTTGCTTCAACGCGCGACGCTGAAGGGCCACATGGCGTGGACAGAAAGGAAGAAACGTGCCCTTTTCCTGATCGTAGCGAAGGCCGTTTCCAATGTAGAGGCCCCGTCCCGGGAAGCGCTGGTAGGCCCGGGCCACGGTCCACAAAGCATCCTTCCAGTAGAAGTCATCCGAATTGAGCCAGGCGACCAGCGTCCCTTCACATCGTCCGACGCCCTCGGCGATGGCCGCCGTCTGTCCGTCGTCAGGCTGACTGCGCCAGAACGCCAATCTGGGTTCGTATTCACGGATGATTCCAACGCTGCCGTCTTTTGAGCCGCCGTCGATGACCATCACTTCCAAACGGGGATAGTCCTGCCGAAAGATGCTTTCCAGCGTTTCCCTCAGGAAAGCCCCTTGGTTGTAGGAGGGCACCACAATGCTGATCAGAGGCAATTCGTTTTGACGGGGCGTGTCTCTCATGGGTCTCTTTGCTTGAGCGGAGTCTAGGGTTCAGGTCTTCGGGCTTTGGCCGTCGCCGGCCGGGCGCCTCAAACCGATGGGGATTATTGCTTCTCCTTGCACGACTCCACGAGGCGCTGCCATGAATCAGGCGCGCCGCGAACCAAATGAACCGTCTGAAGAAACCGGACCAGCGGCGAACTAAGGACCGCCGACAGCTTCACCAGGGCCTCCTCGAGGGCCTTCCTTTGTTCCAACAGCAAGGAAACGTCCCCGTGCAGTCTCTCTTGATACTCGCCGGCTTGGCGGAGGTGCTCCGTCAGGCGGACAATCTGTCGCAAGCGTTCTTCCCGGTCGTCATTGGCCTCTTTCAGGAAGACGGAAATCCGTTCCAGCTGATCCAGCAAGCGTTCGCCGGTCCTCCTCGGATTGGGAAAGCTGTTGGGTGACCGTTTTCAGCTGGCGTTCCAGACCTTGGGCATACCTTTCAGAGCTGCCCAAATCCCGAGTCAGCGTTTCGATCTGCTCCAGCCAGGACTTCTTTTCGGCTTCCAGCGACCGAAAGGCCTTGTCGCTTCGAACCGCATACCCCCCCAGGGTCTTGAGGAGGACACGCTCATGGATCCTCTCAAACCGGCTTCCCAGCCGGAATTCCATAGGGGCCACCGCAACCGGCCCGTCTCCTTCCCCTGGGGGTCTGCTCCATGCCTTTCCTTCCGATCCCTCCCCCTCCGCCCCTGTTTCCGGTTTCCCTTCAAGCACTTCATCGAACAGCGCCGCATATCGGCGGGCCTGGATTTCCAGCGTGTACTGCTCTTCGATCTTTGCGCGAGCCCTGTGCCCCATCCGCGCCAGCGTTTCCGGATCTCCGATCAGGGAGAGGATCGCCTCGCCCAGGCCCTTCGCATCTCCCGCTTTCACAAGACGCCCCTCCTCGCCGTCCACGATCACATCCGGCATGCCTCCGACCCGGAACGCCACCACCGGGGTGCCGCAGCTCATCGCCTCCAGCATGGTGTTCGGGAAATTGTCCTCCAGGGAAGCCTGAACAAAGACGTCCGCCGCTGCATATGCCGTCCGGATCGCTTCGTCTGAGTGAAGGTATCCGAGCGCCTGAACCGGCACTCCCAAATCCTCCAGTCCCCTGTGCGGACGGCCGAAAACCAGAACCGTGATTCGACCGGAGGATGCCAGCTGCTGAAATCCGGGCCGACTCAAACAGAATCGCAGCGCCTCTGCCAGTTCATGAAAGCCCTTGCGTTTTTCGCTGCCGTACTCCGCGCCGAACAGAACCGTCTTCCTGTCCTCTGCTAAAGCCGAGTTCGGTTTTGGCCCGGGCCTTGGACGCCGGCTGGAAAATGTCCGTTTCCAGACCATTGGGGATGACCCTCACCGGGACATCTCTGAAAGCCCTACTGCTTCGAGCGCACTCGGCCATCCAGTGGCTGGGCGTCACGATCGTCAGCTTCGCATTCCGGAAGGCGTCCAGCTTGTCCCCCAGGATGGCGGCTGGAAGGTCGTAGGGATCCTCGCGAAGCTGGGGACAGCCGGTGCAGCTGCTCCGGTATCCCTCGCAGCCGGCTGAGTAGTGACAGCCGCCGGTGAAAGCCCACTGATCATGCAGGGTCCACACGACCGGCTTGCCCACTTCAAACAGCCGTTTCAGCGTCGGAGGCGATTGAAAGTCCGCCACCCAATGGAGATTGATCACATCCGCCGCCTGTGCCAACGGCAGCCGGGAGATATCCCATCCGGGATAGGAAAGAGAAAAGAAGGTGTTGCTGAGCTCGGTTCGATTGCGGTTGAGGTATTGATCCTGGATGAGTTCGAACATGAATCCCTGCTCGGATTTTGAGTCCTGTTCCGCGGCTGCCACTGCGCAGACTCGCTCGGCCCTGGCGGCTTTGTTCCTGACCAGAGCGCGGCAATCCAGCCCCATACCCAGCAGTCCGCGCCGGAGACGGTCGCTGGCCCGCGCGGCTCCGCCGCTGACATCATAGGTGCTGACCAGGAGAACCCTCATTGCCTTACCCGCATTCCCGCCGCGCCGCGCTCAAAGGTCCATCCATCGCTTCTCCAGAAGCGCCGCCAGTCCATTCATCCGGCTGCCTTTCAGCCAATGACAGACGTAGGCCTGCCCGAAGATCTTGCCCAGGGACATGGCGCTCACTTGATCCAGCAACTCGAAAAGGTCCTCTCTTCCGGTCAGTGCATAGCGGTTCCGGATCACCCCGAACCAATAATCCATTTCCCGGGTCACCGTTTCCGCTACCTGACTGACCTCTTCGGCCGGCCTTTTCCAGGGGAAAAAGCGGCTCTCCGGAAACCGGATTCTCAAATGGAGCGGCAGGTTCGCATGCCGCAGAAGCGAACCGACGGCAAAGTCTTGTTTCCCGCTCCTTTCCGTCTTCCGAATCCCCGGGAACACTTTCGTTCAGGATCTTTCCGGCCCTTTCCTCAACCCTTTTTCGTAACCCGAGCAACCCGTCGGCGCTGAGGAACGAGAGGTCACTGGGCACCCGGCCCATGATCCGGGCGACCCAAACCGCATTCACGATCTGGCGCTTGAACCCGTACTCGGCCGGGCGGTTGTGCGAGTGTTTGACCCGGACCTCGGGCTGATACAGAATGCGGCGGCCGGCCAGCATCGCGGCGCGAGCCCAAGCCATGTCCTCGGCAAAATCCACCTCCGGGAACGGTGTCTCGATGAGCGCCTCCTTCCGGTAGATCGCGCACACATTGTCCATTCGAATGGCCCGATAGGCTTGCTCGTAGGGCAGGGCCGCGAAGGCTCTCCCGCGACCCGATCGCCTGGACCGCGGGGCTTGCGCCCAGATGCTCGCCGTGCGACTCCACCTCGAAGCGCGCGTAGGGCTGAGCGTCGTCGTGGGGGTCCTGCCCGGCGTAGGCCGCTGTCGCATCGTATTCTTCCAGCGACGTCGCCAGTCGCGAAAGCCAGTTACCGGCCGCGGGCACCGCGTCCTGGACCAGGAAGAGCACCAGGGGGTGCCGGGCCAGTTCGATCGTCTGGTTCCGGGTTCGAGCGTGATGGAAGTCCTTGCCCGTCGATCCGCTTCACCAGCGCGCCCGCCCGCTCGGCCGCTTCCGCCGTGCCGTCGGTGGAGCCGGAATCCACCACCACCAACTGCACTTCACCCTCGAATTCCTGTGTCTGGATGGCGGACAGGCATTCCGTAAACCGCTTCCCGCCGTTCAGGGTCGGGATGAGGATGGACACGCCGGCCGCCTTGCCCGCCCCGGAGCGCACCCTCGGTGCGGGCCCGGTCTTTCTCCCTTCCTGCGCCGGTGTTTCGCCCCCGTGCGGCCGGTGAAGTGTCTTCTTCCAGCCGTACCCTTGTCTTTCGACAACTCGCAGGAAAGAGTCTTTCCACTGCGTGGGCCAGGGTGCCGTCAACCGTGTTTGCAGGGGATGGTTCGAAGTCATCCGGTCCCAAACCCAGTTCAAACAGCGGCCGAATGGCCGCTGGTCTGCACCAGAACATGGATCCGGCCGGAAAATCCAACTGCACCTGGCGGTCGAGCTGCAGGTTCAACCTGGCGCCGAGTCCGGCCGCAATCTCCCAGTTTGATCCCCATTCCACCATCTGTCTCATCGGCGGAAAGTAGTCGGGGAAGACCAGCCCCAGTTTCTGGTCCTCCCGAAACCAAGCCAGGATATCCGAAACGATCTCTGGAGAGCCCAGAAGGTTGTCCAGCAGGTATCTCCCCCAGGCAGCCAGCTGCGGGTGGTTGGTGCTCTTCTTGCCGTGCACCTTGCAGACCAGATCGTACCGGGTCCAATCGGGGGCGAACTCCACCAGGCAGGGCCGGATGTCAAAACCTCGATTCTCAACCCCCCTGACCACCGTTTTGCGGCAGGGAAGATCTCCGCTGAACAGCGCTCGCAGCTCCGCCACCGCTTCCGGCCGGGTCGACAGATAGAGGTCGAAATTCAGCGGGATGTTGCGCAAGTAGCCGATAAGCGATTCGGCCAGCTCCGGGTAGTAGAGGTGGGCCACTGTGGCCAGCTTCAGAGCTTGTCCTTCGGATTCCTGCTGCTTTCGTCGCCCTGGGATCTCCTTCTCAGAAAGCTCGTCCTCCGAAGTCCGGCAGTGCGTTGTGCCGCCGCTGTCGGGGGTCGCTTCGGAATGCACTGGCCCGCGGTTACGGCTGGCCTGCTGCGCAGCGGTGAGCGCGTTCAAGGTCGCCTCAAGATAGGCACGGCCGTGCTTGAGATCGGGCTCAAGGTGATTTCCTTCCGCCCACTCGTTCCAGGCGTTGATGAAGACCAGCCTCTCCTCGTCCCGGCGCAGGGAGCGGGTCTGGTCGATCACCTCCGCCAGCCATCTTCCGTAGGCTTCGGGCGAGGACATGTGGTAGATGTGGCCGCCTTCCGGCCGGCGGGGGGTGTTGTCCCACATGGGCATCACGGTCCGGAAAAGCGTGTGGCCGGGAAGTTCGCGCGCGGCCATGCGGTGCGCCACCTCGCGGTAGTCGAAGATCTCCCCGCGGAACGCTTGCTTCAGGCTGCTCAGCGGCCCCTCGTAACGGGGCGCCTGGTTGTGGGGCGGAAACTCCACCGCGGCGTCAAATCCCAGGGCGGCCGGATCGCGGCCCAGGTTGCCGAAGCTTTCCACAAAGCCGAGGTAGGGGTCTCCGACTCCCGCTTTTTCGCATTCCCGGCGCCACAACTCGGCCGTCCGGGGCACCTCCGGCAGGGTATCCACCCGATAGACCAGAAGCAGCGGCCTGCCCCGGACCCGGATGTACCTGGGATCCTCGAACGCCGGAAACAGGCTGCGGATGAAGTGGGCCGCGTCCTCCAGGGAATGGCGCTGGGCCAGGAGAACATCCTGCTCATATCCGTCCCAGCGGCGCGTCCAGTTCTCGTTGGCCCAGCAGAGGCAGAAGGGGAAATCCGGTTTGCCGCTCTTGAGCACCTCGCCGAAGGGCCTCTCCAGCAGCCGCCGGCCGTTGAACCAGTAGTGGTAGTAGCAGAAGCCATGGATGCCGTATCTGGCGGCCATTTCGGCCTGGGCGATCCGGGTCTCCTCCAGCCGGAGGTCATAGAACCCCAGGTCGGCCGGCAGGTGGGGCTGGTAATGACCCGTGAAAATGGGCCGGGCCTGGACCACCTTGATCCAGTCGGTGAATCCTTTCCCCCACCAATGGTCGTTCTCGGGGATGGGATGGAACTGGGGCAGGTAGAAGGCGATGAGCCTGACTGCTGAACCGCTCATGAGTCAGTCATTTCGTTTCCGGTCTGCATCCGCTGATCCGCACTCCTCACCGCGGTGACAGGCTTACCTGGTCTGCGGGAGTCGCAGGCTGAAATCCTCCCGCTCCAGGGTGAGATTGGGGCTGTAGTAAGGATCCCCGGCCGACAGAATGCCCGCCCACCGGCTTGCGAAGGTTCGTTTTTCCTGTTCGAAACGCCCGATCTTGTCGGGGTTGTCCTCGTAGCCTCGGCTGGCTGATTCATGATGAATGAGTTTCGCATGGGGCGTATAGATGATACGCCAGCCCTTTTCGCGGACGCGCAGGCAATAGTCCACGTCGTTGGCAGCAACCCGCAGCTGCTCGTCAAAGCCACCCACGGCGTCAAAGACCTCCCTGCGCGTCATCAGGCAGGCGCCTGTCACCGCACTCACGTTCTGGATGAGCTGCGCGCGGCTGAAATGGTCCGGTTGATCTTCCGGCAGCCAGCGGTGGGGATGACCCGCATATCCTTGAATCCCGACCACGATGCCCGCATGTTGAATCCCCCGGTGTTGGGGGTATACGAGCTTCGCCCCCACCGCTCCCACCTCAGGTCTTTGGGCATGCTCGACCATGGCCTCCAGCCAGTCTTCACGCACGATTTCCACGTCGTCGTTCAACAGTAGAACGATCGCCCCCGCCGCATTGCGGACCCCCAGGTTCACCACGGCCGAAAAGTTGAACTCGCCGGGGCATTCCACCACCTTCAGGCGGGGAATCCGTTGCAGCCCGCGCAGATAGCCAAGGGTGGAAGCCTGGCGGCTGTCGTTGTTCACGATAACGACTTCATGGTTCCGGTAGGCGGTTTTGTGCAGAACTCCTTTGACCGTGCGCCTCAAATAGGGCAGCTGATCGCGGGTGGGGATCACGATGCTGACCAGCGGCGGGGACGGGATCTCGTACCGGATTCGGTAGGTGAACCGGAACAGGCCCCCTTCCGCCCGCGCTCCGATCCCCTTCCTGGCAAGATGGTCATTGAGGGCTCGGAGGGCAGCCGAATCCGCATAATCCTTGGCGCCCGGGTTTCCGGCCGCCGAATTCGGCGACATCCGCCAATGGTAGAGGACTTTCGGGATGTGAAGGATTCTCTGGCTGTGCTCGATCAACCGCAGCACGAGATCGTAGTCCTGACTCCCTTCAAAACCCTTGCGAAATCCGCCGATCCGGTTGAGCAGCTCTCTCCGGTAGCAGCCCAGGTGGCCGGTGTACATCTGGGAAAGAAACAAGTCGGGAGACCAATCCGGCTTGAAATGGGGCTGCGTGCGCTGCCCTTGGGGATCCAGCCGATCCTCGTCGCTGTAGATCATGTCGGTTCCCGGGGTGGTCTCCAGGGCCTTCGCCAGCTCCAGCAGGGCTTGCGGGGCCAGCACGTCATCGTGATCGAGAAACACCACGAACTCCCCCTGCGCCAGGTTCAACGCCGCGTTGGAAGCTCCGCTGATGTGCTGGTGCTCGGCGAGGAAAACCACCTTGATCCGTTTGTCCCGGGCTTCGTAACCCTTGAGGATCTCCCCGACAAAAGGCCGCCGCGATGCATCATCCGCGATGCACAATTCCCAGTTCCCGTAGATCTGGTCCCGGACGGATTCTATTGCGCATTGCAGCCAGACCTTTTCCGGGTCGTGCACCGGCATGACCACGCTGAATCGAATCCGCGACCCGAGTCGTCCAGCCTCCGTCCTCATTCCGGCCAGATCCTTGGGACCGGGTTCGTTTGCCTGTATCCACTGCAAATAGGGCTCGTCAAGCTCCTTCCCATGCTGCAGCGGCCTTGCGGGCCTATGCCGCAGTTCGCGAGCCGCACGTAAAGGCCGGGTCACACGCCAGGAAATCGTCTTGCGGATCTTGTTGATCTCCGCTTCCTTCCGCAAGACTTCGGCTTCCAGCCCGCCTATCGTCGCCTTCATGGAACGAAGCTGGCCATCCCGCTCGATGATCTGTCTTTCATAGGCGACTGCGAGCTTTTCCTGGGCCTGCACTTCCTGCCTGAGGGATTCCGCCCGGTCCTCGTTTTCCTCCGAGCGCGCGCGCAGTGATTGAATCGTCTCATCCTGGCCGCTGAGTTTCTCTCTCAGCCCTTCGGTTTCTTTCCGCAGCTCCGCAAGGCGAAATCCAATGGTGTGACGGAGATAGTCGCTCAGGTTCTCCGGATCCCACAGATCCCGGTGCTTGCCGTAGATCCGGCGGGTCCACTTCCAGATGTCGTAATCGCGTCCCGTCGTCCCCACGGAACCCGTGCCGATCAGGCGATATTGGCCGGTGATCTCGGGCAGGTGGCGAAAAGCCGTCACCCCGGCAAGGCGAATCCAGAAGTCCCAATCCTCGTAGATCTCGAACTGCTCGTCAAAGGTCCCCACTTGCCGGCACAGGCTTTTTTCGAACAGGATACACATGGATGGTACATAGTTTTCATAGATCAATTTCCCCCTGTCGAACTCGGATGTGACAAAGGGCCATCTGCGCTGCAGCCGGTAGCCGTGGCGAAGCCGTTCATACTCTCCGCATTCACATTGGCTGTAGGCTACCCGGCAGTCCGATCCCTCGAGACAGGATACCAAACGCGTCACATGTTCGGGATAGATCAGATCGTCGTCATCCAGGAAACCCACGTACTTGCCGCGGGCGCTTTTCAGGCCGCTGTTTGCGGCGGCCGCCCGCCCCCGGCATCGCTCGTGGGCTATATACCTCACGGGCGTTGTTCCAGCCGCCGCCGCCACCACTTCCCCGACCTCCCGCCCGCCGTCGTTCACCACAACGATCTCCACGTTTGCGTAGCTCTGCCGGGCGATGGACCTCACGGCCTCCGCCAGGAGCAGCGGCCGGTCTTTGGTTCGGACGATAATGGACACCAGCGGACCGCTGCTGCCCGAATCCGGTGCCAATCCTTCTACGTCTTGAAGGTGTAGGGAAAGCGGGCCCAGCTCTCTCACCAGCTCCGCGTTCCAGGCGGAAAAGCCTTCGGCGTGACTCACGTCCCTGGGCAGCGTCAGCGCCCGGAAGCGGTTCAAGGCCAGACTGATCTCTTGGTAGGGCCGCAGTGAAAGCTGGCTTTGATAGGTCTCGAGGGCCCTGGTCTTTTGTTCCAGCACTCCGGTGATGTCCACCAGGGTGTTGATCCGCAGGGGTTGGCCCACCTCGCAGAAGGCAACCCGGCAGTTGACATCGCAGCTTCGCAGCGCCTCGCAAAACACAAAACAGGCGGCCCGATGGTCCGGATGAAACTCCAGCGGCGAAGGGAGGTAGACCAACTCGGGGCCAAAGGACTGGAGCAGATCGATCATCCTCGGGAGCAGACCCTGAGCCGCCGCCAGCGAACGATCCATGTAAGGCCAGAATTCCAGCTCGCTGATCCCCAGAATGGCAGCTGCTCTTTGGGCTTCCTCACGGCGCAGCGCGACATAGGCCTCCTCGTCCCAGGTGCCCGAGGCATCCGCCCTCGCGCCGTTGGTCAGGAAGACCACCTTCACGGGGTCGCCGGCCGCCGCGTGGAGCGCCAGGCTGCCGCCGCAGCCGATGGTCTCGTCATCCGGGTGCGGCGCCAGCACCAGGACCCGTTTGCCGGTCAGGTCGCTGGCCGCATAGGGAACCAGACTGGATTCTTCAAGCACCGGGGGTTCTCCTTGCCTGCCGGGGCCCCAAGCCCCATCCCCTTTGATCACGTTGGTCCGGTTGTGCTATAGAGCAGGTGAAACCATCTCCACCCGCTATCCCCGGAGGTCCTGCTCGGTGAATGAAATCGAGATCTCCATCGTCATGCCCTGCCTGAACGAAGCCGAGACCCTGGCAGACTGCATCCGGGAAGCCCGGGCGGCCCTGGAAGCCAGTGGCACGGCAGGGGAAATCGTCGTGGCCGACAACGGCAGCACCGACGGCTCCCGGGAGATCGCCGCGCAGGCGGGGGCGCGGGTGGTGGAGGCCGCCCCGCGAGGGTACGGCCACGCCCTCCAGGCCGGGATCCGGGGCGCCAGGGGCAGATACGTGCTCATGGGCGACGCGGACGGCAGCTACGACTTCGGCGAGCTGCCCCGTTTTCTGGAGAGGCTCCGAACCGGTCACGATCTGGTCATGGGCTGCCGTTTCCCACGGTTCGGCGGCCGCATCGAGCCGGGCGCCATGCCCTGGAAGCACCGCTGGATCGGGAATCCGATTCTGTCCAGCCTGGGAAAACTATTCTTTGGCGCCCCGGTCAATGACTTTCACTGCGGCCTGCGGGCCTTCCGGCGCGAAGCCGTGCTGAATCTGGATCTCAGAACCGCCGGGATGGAATTCGCCTCGGAAATGGTGGCCAAAGCCAGCCTCAGGGGTCTCAAGTTCAGCGAGGTTCCCGTCACCCTGCGGCCTGACCGCCGCTCGCGCCCCCCGCACCTGAGGAGCTGGCGCGACGGCTGGCGTCACCTGCGGTTCATGCTGTTTTTCAGCCCGAACTGGCTGTTCGCGCTTCCGGGGCTCACCCTGACGCTGGCCGGCGCCTTTGGTTTCCTGCTGCTGCTCCCCAGGCCCTTGAAGGTGGGGTCCGTCACCTTCGATCTCAACTCCCTGCTCGTTTCGGCCGCGGCCATGACCGCGGGAGTGCAGATCCTGGCTTTCGGACTTTTCATCAAGGCCTATGCGGTGAACATCGGCCTGCTGCCGGGGCGCAGGTACTGGCGACGGATCGTGGAAGGCCCGGCGGTGGAATGGGGCATCGTGATCGGGTTCGTTCTGATTTCGCTGGGGGTCGGCTTTCTGTCCGCGGCGGTACTCCAATGGAAAAGCGCCGGTTTCGGTCCCCTGGCCTTCGAGGAAAGCCTGCGCCTGACCATCCTGGCGGTCACCCTGATCGCTTTGGGGTTGCAGGCTCTGTTCTCAGGCTTTGTGCTCAACATCCTGGGGCTCAAGCGCTGACCAGGCCGCTGCTTTTCTCTGAAAAATGTAGAGGTTGTTCAGCCCGAGCTGAAAGCGCTCCTTTCGGATCAGGCGGTAGTTGGGGACCGAAAACACTTCCTCCGTCCTGCCCGGGTCAAAGCAGTGGTGCTCCTCCAGGGTCTCGGCTTCCACCAGCCGCAGCCGTCTGAGAACCCTGAGAATGCCGTCCACCGCCTGGGAGGGGATGGTCACGATCACAACCCCTTCCGGCCGCAGCAAATCGTGGCAGATGCGGCCGCACTCTTCCAGCAGCTCCGCCGGAAAGTGCTCCAACACGGCGATGAACGTGATCGCGTCGAACTTCTCCCCGGGAGGAACCCTCTCCGGAAACCTCCCGGGCAGCAGTCGCCAGCGGCCCGCATGTCGGGGTCCCGCAAGGAGCGGCTCGATCCCGATGCCGTCACGGATTCTGGAGTCCAGCGTGCGGAACAGCCGGCCGTCGCCGCAGCCTATGTCCAATACCCTTGCTCCTTGTGGCACATAGGGTACGGCTTTATCGATGCGCCAACGCTGCAGCAACCGGTCGATGGCCTTCATTTGGGTTTCCGTTCGGCCAGCCTCAGCACGGCGATGAAGTGCAGCGATCGGTCAAAAAGCAGCGAGGCCGGCCAGAGATAAAGTCCCAGATGCTCCTCCCAGGACACCACCGGTAATCCCAGGGAGCCGAAGGCTGTTCGCCACTGCCTGCGCGTCCAGAAATTGTAGGGCAAGGGAACCCCGTAGCGGGCGTTTCCGAAGTAGTCCATGAACCGCAAGGCGCTGCCGGCCAAGAGCCCCTGGAGCAGGTGATCCTTGACGACCACCAGCTGACGGCCGATGCAAGTGGCCTGGCGGAGCAACCCGATTGGATCATCGCTGTGATGGAGAACATCCACCAACGTCACCACATCGAAGCTCCTTTCCGGATAAGGAAGCTCCGGGGGCTGGTAGGTATCGACCGGGATTTGGGTCTCACCCCGCGCCAGAATGTCCACACCCCGAATGGCCAGGTCCGGGCGTTGACCCAGGACCCGGGCGGCCAGCAGACCGTCGCCGCAGCCCACATCCAGAATCGTCGCACCCTGAGGCATGACTCCCGCCAGGCGTTCACTGAGAATCCGCAAGCGGCGGTCATACACGTGGCGCCCATGGAAATCTTCGATGGCGCGGATGAACGGCCGCGACCAGTGTTCCCAGTGACCGGTCAATTGACACCTCCCGATCTTGCGCTCTGACCTTACGCAGCAGCCCGGATGAGGATGCACTTGAAGGGGTAAAGCCCCCCTGAAATCCTCAAGCGCGGAAAAAGGACCGGAGCCGGGCTCACTTTCCGGCCCACAGAGATCTCTTTCACCCGGAGCCCTCGGAAGCCCGCCTGCCGGAGCATGGCGAGCAGCGAACGGGCCGAGAAGAACCTCACCGCCGGTTTTCCCAGCGCTGCGAACAAACGCTCAAGAATCGGCCGCAGGGGGTGCTGGACGATTTCCAGAAACCGCGGAAGATCGATTTCCAGGACAACCAGCTCGCCCCCGCGGGCGAGCGTCTGGCGTGTCTTCTGGATGGCCTGAAACAGCCTTCGGTCATCATTCAGATGATGGAACAGGAACTGCGCCAGAATGACATCGGGTTGGAATTCGAGCTCGAAATCGTAAAAGTCACCAAAGAGAAAATCGATCCGGGCATCCGTGGTGTGCATCCCCTGGTTGGTGATGTCCAGACAGGCCAGCTTATCTATGGCACCCGTGTCGTAGTTGATGATCCCGCCGTTGCCGAAGTCGACCACCGTTCCGCGCAACACCCCTGCCAGCGCCGCTGCGGTGTTCTGGTAAAGCTCCTCTGAATGCTGGGCGGCCTGGAGATAATCGTCCCTGATGGCACTGAAGTACTTCCGGTGGTCCACGCCCGGTTCACGGGCGCGCCCGCTGGCGTTCGGCGGGGTCTCAGCGTGCCGCATGCCGGTGACCCGGATCCTTTTGACGCACGGGAATCGCCAGAGCGATCAACACCATCAGGGGCGGGTAGATGACGAGCAGGTACCGGATCTGGGCCGTGAAGCTCATCGCATCCAGATAGGCCACCACCGCGATCCGCGTGATCATGAAAAGCAGCAGGCTGAGGAGCAGGAATCCGGGCTCAGGGCCGAGATCATTCCACCCCTGCCAACGGCTTGTCCGCAAGCCGCCCGCGGTCAGCAGCAGGCATCCCGCCGCCAGGAGGCCCCCCCCGATCTGGATCGCCTCGTACGTCAGGAAATGAAGGGGAGTGACCACCGGTCCGGCATACAGGGGCATGCGGGGTTGCTGATCGTGGGTCACCCGGGCGTATCTTTCGGCCAGCGCCCCTTCGGCATGGGCTTCGGGAACCGCCGGCTGACCTTCCGGCAGATCCCCGAAAGCGAGTGCCAGCCAGGAAAGCCCGGCGGCAGAGCGCAGGATGCGGGGGATATCCCGCAGGGACACCGGCGGAGACAGCAGGTTGCCGGTGGGGTTGCGGGAGCAGGGGATCTTTCCTGCTTCGCACGCCTGCCGGATCTCGCGCGCCACCGCAGCATAGAACCCGCTGGCCTCCGCCGCGCTGCCATAGGCCCCGGCCAGAGCGGCCGCATCGCGGATCGCCCACATGGCCCATCCGTCCACGAGCTCGTCGCAGATCTTCATCCACTCACAGCCGAACCTCGACCAGCCCTTCCCGCCGCGCTGTTCCGCCAGGAACGGCTGGAGCCGGGCGAAGTGGGGGCTCACCCGGTAGGCCGTTTCCAGAGCGGAAGTCGTGATGGGCACATAGGGCCGCTGTGATTCCGGCGCCAGCCGGGTCAGCCTCTGGAAGGCGTGCCTGAAATTCGGTTCGGCCAGCTCATGGGTGACGCGGATCCCGTAGCTCCGTTCGTTCAGGCCGGCCAGCGTCCGACCCAGCAGCAGCACGCTCAGCGAGGCCGCCAGAACCACGATGGCGAGCCTCAGCCGGTGCCTGCCGAAAGGACGTCCGCCATCCAGCATCAGGAACAAAACCGTGCATCCCGCCCCGAACAGGACCAACCAGACGCTTTCAGCCCGGGCATGCCATGCCAGCGCAAGAGAGGCGCAAAGCAGGGTCAGCCACCCGCTGAACCGCACGGCCCCCGCGCGCATCGTGGTCCAGGTTCCGAGCATGCCGGCCAGGATCAGACACGCAAGAGGCAGATACAGAGCCTCCGTAGCCAGAAAAGAGGCCGTCCAGAACGGCAGGGGATGAAACACGCAGAGTCCGAAGGCGACCACGATTCTCCAGGGCGCCACCCTGCAGGCGCGCAGCGCGACGCTCAGCAGGAGAGCGCTTCCCACGTAGAGACCATGCTGAACCACATGCAGCGGCCACCCGGTCAGGCTGCTCAAGGCGACGAACAGCGGGTAGACCGGCTGACGAATCAAGGTCATATGATTGTACGGACCCAGCCATTCCCCCCGCAGCAAGCTCTCCGCCATGGCCAGGTAGCGCAGGCTGTCGTGGGGGCCGTCCAGGGCATGGATGAACCCCTGCCAACCCAGCATGACCGCGCCGGCCCCCAGGCCGCCCACCCACAGCCACCAGCGTCGCCGACGGAAGCCCGAGGAACTGGAGATCTTCATTCCCGGCGCTCAAAAAAGGTCGCTGTCGCCCATGGTGTAATAGAAACGCCGCTCAAAGAACTCACTGGAAAAGGACCGGTCAAAAATCTTGAACGCCGGGGCCAGGCGGTTGGGCTCCCGGGTCTTTTCGAACCCCGAATTCGTGAGCGTCTCCAGCCACCAGGCCGGCACCGGCGAGCACCAGGTCTCGATGCGGCTTTTGTCGGCATGGAACCGGCTGGCCACCACGCTGAGCAGGATTTCCACGGTCTTGGCATGCTGCTTCCGGAAAAGCGCGTCGCCCCACAGAAGGACTTCGCCGCGGGGCAGGAAAACCCCCCAGCCAAGGAGCTCGCGGCGGCGCCGTAAGGCATACAGCTCATGAACCCGGTCCGGGCAATCCAGATAGCGCCACTTCAGGTAACGGGCCGACCGCTTCACCAGCAAACCATAGTCCCCGGCCACTTCCGCGAAAAAGCGGTCGTATTCCTCGGTCACCTGCAGAACGCGCTCGACCCTGAGCCCCGAGATGAGTTTCCGGAACAGGCCTGGGGTCGTGGAGCGCGGCGGTTTTAGATCGCGCACCAGGTAGCGGATCTCCGAAATCGGTTCGTACTGCAGAAAGCGCTGTCCGAATTTGCGGATGTTGCCGGTGTTGAAGCCGTAGTTGAAAGGAAAGCCGCTGCGGCAGAGCCGGCTGTAGAAATGGGATGTCACGCGTTTCAGCACACTGGTGGTGCCGAGGCCCAGAGTCCTGAACCGGGGGTGGGTCATGGTGTCTCCGATGTGAAGCGCCACGAACTCCCCGGGCTCTTTCCACTTTGAGTGGAACGGCACCGGATAGCCGCAGTAATGGGCGGCGAGGGTCCCGTCCTCGGTGACCGCCTCGCTGATGAGCCGGTTGCCGAAAGGGTTGTCCCTGAATTTCCAGTACCAGTGATCCAGCGTCCGGTTCTGTTTGAAAACCTCGTTGAACATGCTCAGGATGCCGTGCTCGTCCCCTACCCGGTAACCCCGCATGAAGACCGTGTCCTTTTTCGCCTTCAGCAGCTGGTAACCCATCCGCCCGCTTTCGTACCAGGCTTTCTGGTTCCGCCAGCCTTCCAGGAAATGGCCCAGCAAATCCCCGGCGCCCGCCTGGCCGACCTCGGCGACCAGACGATCGAACTGCCCGCTGAACCGCTGAACCACATTGTCGCAGGTCCTGCGGACCCGGCCGCCCATTTCCTCCTCGACCGTGATCCGAAAGCCGTTTTCCAGAAGTCCGCTGATCACATCGGCCAGGGCGTGAACGGCTGTCTCTGCCAGGATTCCCTGATCCAGGAGGATTTCGTCAGCGAGGATGATCGTGCCCTTTGGCTTCAGCAGATCCCGGGCTCGCTGAAACACCTGGGCCAGCGGCCGGAGGTACTGCAGCGACTCCTGGAAGAGGAGGACGTCATATTGGCTGCTCGCAAAGCGCGGCTGGCCCGGGTCCAGGAACCCGGCGACCTGAAAATCCGCCCCGCCGGCAGCGTACTTTGCCGCCGCGTAGGCGATCAGTTCCTCGGAGGGCGCAATGGCGGTCACCCGGTAGCCCTTTTCCGCCAGCAGACCCGCTGAAAGGCCCAGGCCGCAGCCCACATCCAGAACCGCTGCCGGCGGGGCCGGAAAATGTTCCATCAGCCGCTCGAACATCCGCTTCTGGGCCTCCTCCAGACTCAGCTGCGGCTGATCCTCGGGCCAATAGCCGAAGTGCAGATGGTCCCCCTCTACGACCAGGCGGTAAAAGTTGAAAGGGACCGGCAGTCGGCGAACCAGGAGAAGAGGATCCTTCACCGCGTGACGGCCTCCTTCACCCACGAAACGTGCTGCCTGAAACGGCTGAAGGGGCGCGGGCGGCCGAGGCGGCCGTAGTATTCCCCGGGGGCCAGCAGGGACCAGCACTCGGCCGGGAACACCATGGCCGGGCCCTTGCCGAAGCAGCCGACCGAAGGCATGAAATCCGGGCTGGGACTCCACTCGAAGAGCCAGGCCGGGTGAAGCTCGGCGGGCACATCGAGCGTGAAGGGCCGTGAGTGGCGGCCGGAATAGCCGGGTTTATTTCGCCGCGGGCCCTCAGAGCAGAAGCCTGAGCAGCCGGTTCAGCCGGTCCTGCCACCCGTGACAGTGCTTTTCGGTGAACATCCCCTGTGACGCGCGCATGTGCTTCCGCTTGGCCTGCCATTGCAGTTTTCCGCACTGGTCATAATAGTGGACCACCCGCGCCCTGGGCTCCACCCAAAGCCGGTAGCCGGCCTTGCGGAGCCGCAGGAAGAGGTCGGTGTCCTCGAAATAGAGGAAATAGCGGGGGTCGAAAAGCCCACCGGCCCTTTCCACCGCTTCCCTCTTCAGCAACACGTGGCCGCCGGACAGGTTGAGCACCGGCAGCGGTCCCTCGGCCTGCCAGACCCGGATCTGGTAGCTGCGCCACAAGCCATCGGCCAACCGCTTGACCCGGGCCTCGGGGTGCAGGCGGCTCAGGCCGGGGGCCAGGCAGAAATGGAGCGGCCAGCAGGAGGGCGGCAGCAGAAAATGCAGATTATCGTCCCAGTAGATCTGCGGTCCCACCGCCCCGACGCCTTCCTGCTCACAGAGCTCCCGCAGGCGCCCAAGCGCCCCGGGCAGGAGCCGGGTGTCGGGATTCAGCAGGAGCACGTATTTTTCCCTGGCGCCCTGGTACACCTGGTTGCAGGCGTTCCCGAATCCGGCGTTGTGTTCGTTGACGATCCGCTCCGTCCCGGGCGGCAGAAGCTGCGCGAGGGCCGCGGCCTCGCCCCGGTCCGCGCTGTTGTCCACGACCACGACCCGCACCCGCCCGGCCGTGCTCGAGGCGAGCACGCTCTGCACCGCCTGGAGGGTCAGAGCGGCGGATTTGTAGTTCACGAGTATGGCGAGTATGTCAGCGATCAGGACTTGAACCTGTCCAGGAGCACGAGCAGTGAGGCGGTGTGGATGACGAGTGCCCCGGTCAGCAGAGCGCCGCGTCGCAGGACCGGCCACCGTTTTCCCCGCACAACGGGCACGAGCAAGGCCGCCCCCGCCAACAGCCCCAGCAGGCAGGGGTGCAGATAGCGTCCCTGCAGGTGAAGCTCGTCCGCCCCGACCGGGGTCCAGGTGACGTAGATGGCGATTGCGACGGCCAGGAAGGACAGGACTCCCCCTCCGATGCATGCCAGCGCCATGACCAGCCGCTCTTTCCCGTGCGACATCATCAACGGGCGCTCCCCCGGCAGGCTGCTGAGGCACAAAAGCGCCCAGAGGCCCGGAATCCAGGCCGGCAGGGGGATGTCCAGCCACCCGAGCACCCCGACTGCCTGGCGGAACAGTCTCGGCCCCTGATCCACGACCAGGTCGGCGACGGCTTTTCCCAGGTGCAGGGGTTGCATCAGGAGGAGCTTGACCTGCGCCGGCGGGTCGACTGCGGGGGAGGCGTAGCGCTGCAGGTTCGCCAGGAATTCGCTGTAGATCCCCGTGGATTGAATGGCCAGGTACCAGAGCAGCTCCGATTGAAAGCGCCAGGACCGTGGCCCCGCCTACCACCAGGAGCGCCTTGGCCCGCTCATTCCCCTGCCGGCGCAGCGCAGCGGCCAGCGGCACGATGACCAGCGGCAGATAGGGCGGCTTGGTGACGACCAGCAGCACTATGGACAGAAACAGCACCCATCCGAATCTTGGCGTCGCTCCGCCGCCGGCCAGGGATGCCGAGAGCAGCAGAACGGAGCTCCCCAGCACCAGGTAGTCGATGCTCACCACCGCAGCCTGGGAGAGCGCCATGGGAGTCACCGCAACCCACCAGAACACCCAGGAGGTCTGTGGCAGCAGCCGAAAGGCGGCCGCCAGCAGGACTGCGAAACACAGGAGCGAAAAAAGACGGCAGGTGATCAGGGTGTTCCTGTCGCAGCCCGACGACCTTGACAGCGTTTTGGCGAGTTTGATCGCCGCGGCATGCAACAGATAGGGCAGCGGGCTGTACTGGGATACGTTGAAGGCCACATTGGGAATCCGGGCTCTGTTTTCCGCCAGCGCGCGTCGCAGGTCTTGCAGGTAGGGGTGATCGTGCCGGAGCGACAGTTCCTGCTCGATGAACTCCACCAGCTCCCGCGGGTGTTCCCGCAGCAGCCACTGGCCCTCGGCGATTCCGTAGGCCTTGGCAAAGTGCATCGGCTCGTCCGGGGCCTCAAAGGGCGGGAGAACGACCGCATAGAGAAGCCCGAAACCAAGAACGACAACCAGGCGCCAGTCCCGGAAGGAAGTGCGCCACGAACCAAGTCCTTCGGCCTGAACCGGCGCCTGGCAGGTCACAGGGTGCAGCCGTGCCTGATCCTTCATCCCACGACCGCCTATTGGCGCCGCTCTCTGGCTTTGCCGGTTTCCCGCAGGAAGCGCCCGAATATATCGGCGACAACCGCTCCTTGCCGCACAAAGACCTGCTGCGACCGATGGAATCCGTTCCAACCGGGCCTTTGGCAGGATGGCTGCCAGGCCTTCGGCCAGCTGCAGCGGATGCACCGGGTCATCGGGCCAGGCGACGATGCAGGCCGGCATGTTCAGGCTGCGGACGGCCGAGAGGTCCTTCAGGATGATCCAGTGGATCACGGTGCTCAGGGCCGTGATCAGGCTCCGCTCCTGGTGGGAGTTCCACATGCAGCGGGTCGTTTCGACGACCTCCTGCGCCTCCCTTCCATCCTGGGTCATGCGCTGTTCGATGCCCTTGAGATACTCCCGCACACCCAGCGCCTTTACCTCCGCCGCCTGGGCGGCCAGAAAACCGAGGTTTGGATGAGGCCGGTCGCCGAAAACCGGTCCGGTAAGCAGCATTCCCTCCACCCGTTGCGGGCTCCCCAGGGCAAAGAGCAGGGCAATCGCGGCGCCCATGGATTCCCCGTGAATCACGGCTTTCTCGATGCCCAGCGCGTCGAAGACCGTCCGCACATCCTCGGCCATGCGGTCCGGTTCGTACAGAGCCGGGTCGATCACCGGGGTTGAATCGCAATGGCCGCGCTGGTCGTAGACAATGATGCGGCGGCGCTCGGCAAGCGGGGCGAGCTGGCGTTTCATCACGTGCCGATTGCTCAGCAGGCCGTGGGCGGAGACCAGGGGGGGGCCTTTTCCGAACACCTCGACGGCCAGCTTCAAGCCGTCGCCGGTATCCACCCGGAGGAATGCTTCCATCTTCTCCGTGATTCAGCCCCCGGCCATCCGCCAAGGTTGCCGTTGCGGCTCAGGTTTCAGCGCTGCGGCGGCAGAGCCGCATGGTCGCTCAGGGTTCACCCGGGCGGCGGATAGCCTTCTCCGGACAGGAGGTCGGCTGCGATCCAGCGTTCCGGTGCTCGGCGGATCCAGTGTTCCAGAAAACCGTAAATGGGCCGCATGGTGTTTTCCGGGCTCTGCGGGTCGATCTCCCGCGGGGGCAGGCAGATCAATCGGTATCGCCCTATCCGCTCGTGCAGGCAGACAAAGGCCCCGATGGGGCTGTCGGTGGCCTTGGCCAGACGCCAGGCGCCCAGCGGCATCCGGAAACAGCGGCCCAGAAAAGGCATGGAGACGCTGGAGCGGTTCCCCGGCACGTCGGCCACCAGCGCCACCGCTTCGCCGCTTTTCAGGGCCTGGTAGAAATGCTCCATGTCCCTTTCGTGGTACAGGTTGCGGCCGCCCATGTGGCTTTCCATGCCGCGGAACTTGTTCCGGAAAAAGGATGCCACGCGGGGATGAACCCGCGGATCCTCCACCCAGTGGGAGGTCACCAGATGGCTGCGCAGCCCGTGCATGCCCATCAGGCACAGGCCCAGCATGAAGCTGTCGAAATGGCAGCACACCAGCACCAGTCCGCGGCCCTGGCGCTGCACCCGCAGGAACGCTTCGAAACCCTCGAGCGCACTGCCTCGGGCGATGCGCGCCATCCGCGGCGTGCCGAAGAGATGTTCCTGCCACTCAATCCGCGAATCGTGGACGAACCGCTTGAGCGTGGCCGCCCGCCAGGCTCTTTTGCCGGCCCCCGGGAGCAGGATGCGCATGGCCTGAAAGGTCCGGTGACGGACGAAGCGCTGCCGGAGCGCCAGGGAGCGGTACTCGTAGTCGGCGGCCGCCCGCAGGACGCCCCGCATCTTGGCCAGCGTCTCGCCGAGCGGCAGCGGCAGCCGTGCCAGGGCCGGCAGGAGAAACCCGTAGTCAGCCCGCTGAACCCAGTCGCCCAGACTTTCCCAGCATGGCATGCAGGATCCCCTTGCCGATGTACGCCGCGCACAACGCCGGCCGGCGGCCGTAGCGCTGCAGCCGCCACGCGTGGCGCGCGATTTCCGCGCCCAGGAGCAGCGCCGCTCCCATTCCCCCGAGCCTGCGGTGACCTTCCAGCATGTTGCGCGCCATGTAGTAATAGCGGTAGGGTTCGTGCTCGATCCAGAGGCCTTGGGCGGTCAGGCGTTGGGTTTTTCCCAAATCGTGATACAGCACGGCCCCGGGCACCCACCAGAGTTTCCAGCCTGCGCGCCGGAGGCGCAGGTGGCACTCGTGATCCACGAAGTCGATGAAATAGCTTTCCCGGAAGCCCCCGACGGACAGGAGGGCCGCCGTGCTGTACAGGGTGCCGGAGGTCAGGGTGGAGTCGATCTCCATCCGGCCGGAAGCCCCGGCGACGGAATCCGTCAGGGGCTACGAACCCGCGCCCGTTCCAGCGGTAAGGGGGGTGAACCTGCTTCCGGAAAGCGCCGGCTCCGGACCGACGGCGCAACGGCCCCCACTCTCTCTGCGGCGGCGGTGGAGCTCAGGGCGGTTTCCAACAATTGCTCCGTCATGCGGGGCCCGCAGCGGCTGTCCTGGTCCAGGATGTGCAGCCAGCGGATCCCCGCTTGCGCCGCCCTCCTCAGGCCCAGGTTGAAGGCCCGGGCCACGCCCACGTTGCGGTTCCCGCTCAGGACCTCGATCTCCCGGCGTCCCAGGGACTGGATCAGTTCCACGGTTCCGTCCGTGGATGCGTTGTCGATCACCAGGATCGGCCGGGCCGCCGAATCGCCCGCCGGGCCCCCCAGGGACCGGAAAAGATCCGGCAGGGTCGCCGCGCCGTTGTGGGTCACGACCAGGCAGAGCGTCGAGTCGGTCGGCATCCCGGTCATCCCGTGCGACCCGGTCCGGCCTGAATCCCCCCCCGCCACCCGCCACTCGTGTTCCAGCCACACGAGGCCCAGCTCGGGGTGCTCGCTCTCCACCCGGAAGACCGGGCTCTGCAGCTGGTCGATCTCCCGCAGCGTGTGCTCGTCGCCCACCAGCGCGAGCGCGCGGAAGCTGCCGCCCAGCAAGGGGAGGCCCGGCACGACGAACTCGCTCACCTGCTCGCCGGAAAAGATCAACGGCGCGAGACCGGATTTCTTGGTGGTGGTGCCAAAAACCATCTCGTCGTCCGGCCGCAGCAGGCCGATGCCCAGATGGCCCTTCAGCGGCGGGCCGCTGCGCCTGGTTCTGATCCGCAGCACCAGGGTGTCGGACCGGCTCACCCGTTCCAGCGGGCGGCCGCTGTCGTCCACCGGTCCCACACTCAGGATCCGCACCGCGGGCGCCTCTGCAGCGGCCGCCGCCGGCCGGGCGGCAGGTTCGCGGCGGCCGCGCTCTTCCAGGAAGGCCAGATAGTCGGCCGTGACCCGGGAGGTCTTGCCCCGGCTGCGGACCTGCCCCTGGGCCAGCCAGAGGGCCTGCTCGCACAGCTCCCCCACCATAAACAGGCTGTGGCTGCAGAAGACGATGCTCTTGCCCTGGTCCCGGAATCCCTTCATGCGCTCCACGCATTTCTGCTGAAAGTGCTGATCCCCGACGCTGAGCGCCTCATCCACGATCAGGATGTCCGGATCGATGCTGGTGGCGGTCGAAAAGGCCAGGCGCATGACCATTCCCGAGGAGTAGGTCTTGAGGGGCTGGTCGATGAAGCGCCCCAGTTCGGCGAACTCGATGATCTCGGGCTCTCGCTCCCGGATTTCCCGCTCGCTGAGACCTTGAAGGGAGGCGTTCAGGTGGATGTTCTGACGGCCGGTGAATTCCTGGTGAAACCCGGTTCCCAGCTCAAGCAGGGCCGAGACCCGGCCCCGGGCTGCCACGTGACCCGAGGTCGGCGTGAGGGTGCCGGCCAGGATCTTCAGCAGGGTGCTCTTGCCGGCACCGTTTTCGCCGATGATCCCCAGGGTGCTGCCGGACAACACCGCGAGCGAGACGTCCTTCAGGCTCTCGAAGGCCTCGTGGTACGGTTTGCGCAGCAAGGCCTCCTTCAGCCGGTCGATCGGCCGGCGGTACATCCGGTAGACCTTGGAAACCTGGTGGGCCTCGAGGGCAAACATGCTCTTCGTTTCTGGAATCAGGCTCCTCATCGGACAGGATCAACAGGATTTTTCAGGATTTCTTTGTCCCTTCCCGGATGGAAGGGACAAATCCTCAATCAAAAGCAGCGGGATATAACGATGGCCACGCCGAGCGCGGATTGGATTTCTCCCCTTCTTCCGAAGGGAGAAAAATCCTGTCGATCCTGTCTGAGAAAAGGCCGGCGGCGGGTCACAGGACGTCGGCGAAGGCCGGCTTGGCGCGCATGAAAAACCAGGCTCCCAGCGCGTAGCTGGCCAGCGAAAAGCAGGCCACCAGCGCGAGGCCTGAAAGCTGGATCTGGTGCAGCAAAAGCGCCCCCCGGTAAAGGCCCACCAGGTGGGCCATGGGGTTCCACAGGAGAAACGCGCGCAGCCCGGGCGGCACGAAAGAGAAGGGATAGATCACCGGCGTCACGAAGAACCAGATCATGAGCACCAGCCCCAGCAGCTCGCCCACGTCCCGCACGAACACGTTCAGCGCCGCCAGAAAGCAAGCCAGCCCCCAGGTCAGCAGGACCTGGAGCGGCAGGATCAGCAGCAGCCACAGCCAGCTCGCGTGCCCGTACCCCTGGAAGAGCAGATAGGCCAGGAAAATGAGCAGGCCCACGCTGTTGATGACCAGGGCCGCGGCCAGGGTGCCGGCCGGCAGGAGCTCCACCGGAAAGACCACCTTGGTGATCAGGCTGGCATTGGCAGGAAGGCAGCCCACCGATCGGCTGAGGCCCTCCGAGAACAGCAGCCAGGGCAGAAAACCGGCCAGGAAATAGATCCCGAAGCGCTCCGTCCCGGTCTCCGCCGTTGTCACCTGCACGCGCAGGACCAGGGAGAACACGATGAGGTACAGGCTGATGGTCACCACCGGGCTGACGAGGCTCCAGGCCGCCCCGCCCATGAGGCCGGCGAAACGGCCCCGCAGCTCCCGCAGCACGAACACCCTGAGCAGGTGGCGGTGGTTGCGCGCCGAAGTGAGCGGCCCTTGAATCAGCTGCAGGGTGCGGCGGGGATCCATCTTTGACAAGGGATTGCGTCTAAGCAAAAAAGGCAAGCCGATACCTCGGCGGAGCGATCCGCCGAGGGCGACCGTGCGATGCGTATCGGACGGGTGGCTTGAAGAGGGGCGGGGCCCCGGTCACCCGGGGCCCCGCCGGAGGGAGGCTAGTTGAAGTTGAACACGGCAGCGGCCGACCTTGGCCGGGTCCTTTTCCGAGACAACCAGCACGGCGAAGACCACACCGTTGGTCTTCAGCACGTTCGTGTCGAGCGGCGGGAGATCGCCAAAGGCGTCGCAGGACCATTCCCAGGCGCTGCCGCCTGCCAGAGTGCCCCTGCCATAGGGCAGAGGCTATCCCCCTCGCGGAACTTCTCAAAGGCGATCTTGCCGGTGATGTCTTTCGTCGCCACGTAGAGGCTCCCGTCCTTCAGGTACGCAGCGTAGAAGGCCACCGGGCCGTCCGGTGGATCCTCCACCACCACCACCGGGTCGAGGTTGACGCTGACCCCTCCGCCGGCGCTGAAGGTCGCCATCCCGACACCGTCTTTCGGCACGGTCACGGTCTGGGCTGCCGGCGTAGGAACGGGCGTGGGCGTGGGCGTCGGAGTCGCAGACGGCGTCGGCGTGGGTGTCGGCGTAGACCCACCGCCGAAAAGCGCGGACAGCCAGTCCACCGAGCTCGTATCTCCCATGCCGCCGGCACCGGGGCCGACGTCGCCGCCGAAGCTGGTGCTGTCCCGCCGCCGAGGCGTCGGGGTAGGCGTGCCGCCGCTGGGCGTCGGGGTGGGCGTGCCGCCGCCAGGCGTCGGGGTGGGCGTGCCGCCGCCAGGGGCCACCGAGGAGGTCCCGAACTCCGCCCAGCCGGCTTCCGTCATGCCCCGGTACCAGGTGAGGTACTCGTTGACACTCACCTCAAAGGTATGCCCGTAGTAGCGTGGGCTGCGCTGCCGTCAAAGGATGTCAGCGTGACGTACAGCCAGGCCCCTGCTGCCAGCGGCGTCGAAAAATACTGGCGCAGGATCTCCACGAATCCTTCCGCATTCTTGGCCACCACCTCGCCGGCCAGGAAGTGGCTCCAGCTCGGCGGGCCGATGGCTCGTCGGGCTCAGGGAGGAATAGTCCGTGGTTGCGATGGCGGACGGCGGAGCGTGGAGCCGCGCCTTGGCAGCCAGCTGGGCCAGATTGGGAACGCTCCAGCCACAGATACACGTAGGTCGTGCCGGCGGGAACGTAGATCTTGAACTCGCTCGATGTAGCCGGCACTGGGCGTCCCGGATGTTGTTCTGAAAGCTGACCTTGGTTTTTTCCGGGCACGAGCCCCCTTCGACCCCGCAGAGGACCTTCGGGTCGGTCAAGTCGTGCCGCGGCCGGAATCCCCGGCGCACTTCGGACTGGCTGGCACCCGAAGCGTCCTTGTAGTAGATCGTCTGCGGCTCATCGTGCAGGGAGTAGTGAGCCGCCTGGGCCGCCCCGGCAACCAGCATCCCCCCCAGCAGAACCAGCCCTCCCAGGACAGCTGCTTTGCGAAACGCTTCCCATTTGGTATTCACGATACTTCTTCCTCCTCCGCGCCTGGCTGATCTTCGGAGAATACCGAGCCGGATTTCAGATGGCACGGAGTCACTGAATCCGCCCGGCAGCCCTGCTTCCCTATTCCGCCGCCAAGTGGGCGGCGGAACGTAGGCCAGTGGCTTTGCGTCCAACCCTTTCGGGGTGTTTGCCTTTTACGGGCTTGGGGTTTCGCCAAAAACTTCCCCTTTCAGATTTGGCCGGGGAACCCGCCGGGAGGGCCTCGGGAACAAGCCCTCCCCGGCGGGTCCTGTCAGCCGTTATCAGTTCATCAGGCACACACATCGTTGTCCGAATACTGGTACTCGTCGTAATGAGTCCAGGCTCAGGTTGGCGATCACGCGGTGGATTCGCAGTTGTAGTCCACATCCCCATCTTCCCAGGCCCCTTCGGCCATGGCAAACGCGCTGTTCCGGAAGTGCAGCACCGGGTCGATGACCGGCGCGCCCGAGAACCAGAGCCACTGGCCGGACACGTTCTGGCAGTGGTGTCAGCAGGCTCGATCACGTACTCGATCCAGCCTTCCGGGTACGGCAGGCCCAGGCTGAACACCAGGTTCACCTCGTAGGGCCACTTGAAGGTCGTGGTGGTCCCGCCCGAGAAGTCATCGCCTATCACCGGGCTGTTCTCCTTCATGTCGAAGATCACGGCGTGTAGCTTACCGAGCAGTAGGGAGCGAAAGTGGACGAGCCGTAGCTACCCTTATCCTTCGTGTACCAGAAGGGCCCCCGGCCGCCGACGCACTTGCAGTAGTCCGACTTGGTCGGATCGGTGAAGTTGAAATTCGGGTTGGCAGAAGGTCAGCTTGGTCGGGAAGGTGAAGAAATGGATGCTGAAATCGCCATCCGGGCTGTTGACATACGGCTTGGCGAGATAGTCCTTGCTGAGAGCCGCCTCCACTTCGCAGAGGTTGTTCAGGGCCCCGGTGCCGAGCACCGTCGCCGCGCCGGTGCTCAGCTTGGTGACGTTGTCGTAGTCCTGCAAGGTGACGGCCCGGATCATGCTGTTCAGGCCGAACTCCGGAATCCCGAACTCCATCCAGGCCGCGGTGATGTCCCGGGTCTGATCGTTGCCGCCGCAGTCGCCCGGGCCGCTCCACCACTTGTAGATGAGGCGGATGGCTTCCTTGTCGACTTTGGGGGCTGTCCGATCCAGCGTGCTCCCGGTCGGGAAGGCGCCGTCGTAGCACTCAAGGTCGGCCTTGAAGGACACCGCCTGGATCGCCTCCACGTACCCGATCGCGTTGGAGTCATCGGCGCATTCCACCGGGAACAGGGCCTGCGGGAAGGTCACGAAGAAGCTGTCGTCCTGGCTGTCGAACACCACGTTGACGCCGTCAAAATAAATGAAACCGGTCCACATGTCCTTGGGCGAAAGGTAGATCAGGAAGTCCAGGACCTCTTCGCTGTTCACCCAGCTCCGCACCACGACCTTGTACACCGCGCTGTATGCCGCTCGAGGTGTTGATGATGGTGAACTTGTTTTCCCAACCCGAGCCGGCCGCGATGTAGAAGGGGAAGATGTGCGCGTCCCCCAGATTGTTCGCCGCCACGATTACGTGCTCGTCGATCTCGAAAGCCTTCGCCGGCCCGCTGAAGATGACCAGCGCCGCGAGCACCATCAAGACTGCAGCAAATTTTTTCATTCCTCTTTCCTCCATTGTCATTCGATTTCCTGTCTTCATTCCAATTCTAACAAACAAACCCAATTTCAAGCCACTTTACGTAAGTTTTTTCCCTCACCTCCTTTCCGATTCCATAATTGCATGCACGTTTCATGCCCAAAATACACCCTGGGCCGCCTACAAAATGCCTCTTTTCCGCCCCGGGCGCTTCAGAGCGCCTCGGGGAAAAAGGCCGGGTCTCTGAGCACGTGGTACCAGCGCTCGCCCGCAAACACCCATTCGTCGGCGTGGTGGGACTGGCGCACTTTTCCGCCGGCGTCCTTGAACTTCTTGGTGCAGCGAATCACGTACAGGTGCTCGGACTTGCGCTCAAGGCCTTGAATCCGCATGGTGAGCAGCTGGGTGTTGGCAGCCCCCTTGAACAGCTTGAGGTACTTGTTTTCCGTGACCATCTCCTGGAAGAACGGAGCCTCCAGGCTGAAGGCCTCCTTGGCGGCGCCGGCGGAGCGATGATGCCAGTATTGCTCAAAAGCCTGCTTCAGGCGCGGGTCCGGCCACAATTCCTCCCCCTTGCCCTGCGAGCTCTTCGGCGTAAACCAGCTTCCCGCCAAGCTCGGGAGGCGCGTCAGCCGCCAGCCCCGGCCGCGGAAACCCGGTGGCCCCCAGCAGGGCGCACAGGCGGCAACAGAGGAGCTTCCAGAACATGCGTTGCCGTCCTCATTGCTCTTCAAACTTCCCGGTTTGTGGATTGTAGAAGCGGACTTTGTATTTTTCCTTGAGTTCGTCAAAGGCCCGCCACTCGATCTGCTGCCGCTTGCTGCCAAGAATCTTCTGCCGGATTTCGAAGCGCAGCTCATCGTCCAGCGTCCGGTCGCCGAACAGATCCGGGTTGGCCCTGAAGTAAGAAACGATCGCCACCTCAGGCAGCACAACTCCGTCCAGCCGCCAGGCCAGGTAACGCTCGGCCAGCTGCACCATTCCCGCGACCGGGTCTTCGGGGATCGCCTGACCCGCCTCGTGAAGCCTGGCCGCCTTGGCCTCCAGAGAAAAAAGCCGGTACTTCACACAGGCCTGGAGGTAGTGCTCGGCAGTGGTGCGGTAACGGGTGCTCGCGTCCATAAAGGCCTGAAACTGCGCCACCTCCCCCTCCGTCACCTGAAAGCCCTCGCCGAGCGCCAGCGCCTTCTGCAGAGGGCACGCTGCTTCTCCTGGGCCGCCCAGCCGAAGGGGGAGGGAAAACGCCAATAGAACCAGCAGGATAACGGAACTCGTGGCCCAGCTTCCTGGACAGGCTAACTTTTTTTTCATGGTATCAGCGACGATCATGTTTTCGCCTTGGTTATGCGTTTTCCGGCCGTAAGCCGCTTCTTTTAGCAGAACGGGTTCTTTCCGTCAAGCGCTATCCAACGCCATCAGGCTCTCAGAAGCGAAGGTCCTGAAGCTGGTTCGCGAACATCCCGGAAAGCAGGGACTCCGCCGCGAGGTCTTCGTGTTCCAGGCTCCACAGGAAGACCCCGAAGGGCAGTTCGACCTGGAAGCTCCCCCAGGACTCCCGTCAGGACCGTCTTGTGCCAGCGGCCGTCGAGGGTCCGCAGCGACACCCTGGCACCCTTGATTCCTTCACCCAGCTCCGGTCGCCAGTTCCCGTTGGCGTCCTGATAGGCGTTGCCCACCAGGAAAGACCGGGTCTTCAACGGCTTGGCATAGTCCGCCACCAGAAGATAGAAGGAAGCCTCCACCCCTGCTTCGGCGGGGACAGTCAGAAACTCCAGCTGGAGGGCCAACTCGGTCACCCCCCGATCCAGCAGAAAGCCCTTTGGCCCGCCGCTGAGTTCCCGGATCAGCAAGGCCGCGGCGATCTTCTCGGCCCAGGCCTGCGGCCCCAGGCCGGCATCGATTTCCGCCGCGTCCAGCACCTCACCCGCGGTCTCAGCCAGCATACCCGGCGGCGGCCACTCTTTCCGCCACCCCCACACCCTCCGGCGAAACGCTGGAAAAATAGCCTCTTTGGAGCATGTCCGCACTGTGATTGCGGGCCGCTTCCCACAATTTCTCGTTCCAGGCCAGCGGCGGCAGCCCGGTGTCCAGAACCGCCGCCCGCTCCCCCAGAGCCTCCCGGGCGGCACCCAGGGTCATCCCCAGACCCTCGACGGCAGAGGCCGGATTCTGCCGGATCTCGTTGATTTTCCTCTGCAGGGCCGCTTCGGCCGCATCCGCGTCGGAAACCGCGAAAACGCAGCTCGCCAGGTAGACGTTGGCGATGGATCCGTGCCAGGAAAAGGCACCCCCGTTCAAACCCACCCCCACCTCCCGGAACAGGGGGTCGAGAATGTTGCGTTTAGTCGCCGGGGAGGGGCTCAGCTCGTCCTGGAACATGTTGGCGAAAATGCTGGCGGCTGCTTCTTTAGGTCCCACGAAATTGACAAATCCCAACAGGCCCAGGCTCTCACCGTAGGCAAAGGGCCGGTACCCGGCCGCCCGGATCCGGTCTTCGGTCTTCTGGCCGGCCGGCGAATCGTGCCCATAGTAGCTGTTGGCCAGCATATCGGCGGTGTGGGCGCCGGCAGCCGCCTGCAGCCGGGCATTCCATGTCAGGGGGGGAAGTCCGGCCTCCAGGATGTGACGCAGCTCGGGCAGGTCCGCGAGCAGCCGCTCCGGATCCAGCCCCAGCGCTTCGGCAGCCGCCAGGGGGTGGGCCCGCGCCTGGTTGATCAGCTCCAGCAAGCCGGCTTCCACATCGGTCGGAGAGGTCGCCCCGACTCTCGCGGGGTTCACGGCCCAACCCCACAGGGCCAGCAGCGTAACCCCTATGTGCAATGCGCGTTTCATAACGGACAAAGTAGCTGCAAGATCCATTCCCGTCTCGCCTGGGAATTTTTTCTTCCGGGGCCGTGAAGATTTCCTGGAAATCCCGGGGGGTGCGGGCCGGGAGGGGGGATGTTGCGCTGGAATCAGCCCGCCGGGCTGGCCAGATCCAACCAGGAAATGGCTAAAACTGGCCAGCCGGAAATCTACTGCTTTTCCTCCGCCACCCCGAAGACGAAATGCTCCACGGCCTCCTCGGCCCGCCCGAGGCGCACCAGAACCACGGCCAGGTTATGATGGGCGGGAGCGCTCTGCGGGTCGATCCGCAGGGCCGCCTGATAGTGCTGCGCGGCCTCTTCGAGTTTGCCCTGGCGTTCCAGCACCATGGCCAGGTTGTAGCGAACCTTGAAGGCATCGGGGCGCAGGGCCAGGGCGCGGGAGAAATGCTCCGCGGCCTCGCTCAGTTTGCCTCGGCGCGCCAGCGCGACACCGGCGTTCACCAGGGCGTCCACGTCCCGGGGGGCCTGCCGCAGCGCCTCGTTCAGCTGCTCGGCTTCCCCCTGAGGCCGACCCTGGCGGCCGAGGGCCACGGCCAGGGAGATACGGGCCGTGCTCAGCTCCGGGTCTCTCTCCAGGGCGGCCCGCGCATGCCGGCCGGCCTCCTCGTAGCGCCCCAGGCTGTTGAGCACGCCGGCCAGCGAAGCCAGGGCGCGGGGATAGCCGGGGCGCAGATCGAGTACTTTCTGATACTGCGTCAGGGCGTCCTCGAACCGTCCCTGTCTTTCAAGCGCGGCCCCCAGGTTGTAGTAGCCCCGGTAGTTCTGAGGGCTCTTGGCCACCACGTCTGAAAACAGCCGCACCTCGTCGCGATACACGCCGTTGCGCGCATGGGCGGCCAAGCCGCAGGCAATGACGAGCGCGCAGCAGAAAGCCATCCGCATGGGGTACGCTTTGCCCCCCGGGCCCGTTGCGAGCAGGCCGGCGGCAATGGCGAGGCTCGGGCCCCAGAGCGGCAGGTAGAGCCGGTGCTCGAAGAGGGCGTCCCGGATGGGGATGACGCTGGATTCCACCGCCAGCGTCACAAAGAACCAGAGGATCCCGAAGGCCGCCACCGGCCGCCGGTTGCGCAGGGCCAGGGCCAGGGCCAGGAGAACACCGACCGCGAGGAAGGACAGGGGGGTCAGGCCGTCCCAAAACCCTTTCTTGAAAGGGTAGAGATAATCCAGGTTCTGGCCGATGGGCAGGAAGAGCAGCCGGATGTAGATCAGCAGCACATTGAACTGGGTGCAGAGGTAGGTCCAGCGACCGACCCGGTCCGTTTCCTGGGCGAGCCGGGAAACGTCTTCCAGGAGCTTGCCGAAGCCGCCCCCCGCTCCGCGAAAAGCGCCGCTGACGTACAGGATGAAGACCAGGAACACCAGGCACCCGGGCAGCAGCCAAAGAAGCTTCCTTTGCCACCCCTGCCGGCTGCGGTCAAAGCAGAAATACTCCACCAGCAGGATGGCCAGCGGAAGGCTCGCCGCCGACTGCTTGCAGAGGAAAGCCAGGAAGCCGCACAGTCCGGTCAGCCCGAAACCAGCCGCTATCCCAGGCAGTCCCAATGCCGTACGGGGTTTTCCAAGCTGGAGGCTGCGGGTCCTCAGGTAGCAGAGGACGGATGCCAGGTAGAAGAAGGCCGCCATGGAGGTGTAGCGCTGGACCGTGTAGGTGACCGCCTGGGTCTGGAGGGGATGGCTGGTAAAGAGGAGCGCTGCTGCCAGGGCGATCAGGGGCGCCCGCGCGGAAAGGCTTAGGCCTCGCTCCCCGCCGGTCATTGCGGCCAGCCGGGTCAGGACCGCGCGGGAGAGGAAGTAGACCAGAAAGCCGTTCAGCACATGGACCAGCACGTTGAACAGGTGAAAGCCGAACACATCGATTTTGCCCAGGCGGTAGTTCAGGGCAAAGGTGAAATCCACCAGCACCCGCGGGTAGCGCAGGGCCTGCCATGAGGCATAGGCCCGGAGATCCCTGATCGCCCGCTTTTCCACGATCTGGGGGATGTCGTCGAACACGAAGGGCGCGTCGTAGATGTTGGCGTAGATGAGGAGTGCGGTAGCTGCAATGAGGGCCAGGGCCAACCAACTCCTGGACAGGAGGCCGAGGCCCGGCAGGGGTTTCAGGGATGCCGTCTCAGCTGTCATGGCACGAGCGTCTCCCGACCTCTCACCAGCGTTTCCTGAGCATCACGGAAAAGGAAAAAGGCTCTCCGGAGACGGCGCTGTAGGTGCCGGGCACCTCGAAGTCCTTGTCCAGCAGGTTTCTGGCCGCCAGCTGCAGGTCCAACCCGGGAAAGAGCACATCCCGCACGGTGACGCTCGCGTCCAGAAGCCAGGCGCTCGGGTACGCATTCACCACCCCGCCCTGGGGAAAGATGAGGTCCGTGCCGGAGGAATACCCGAGTCTCGCAAAGGCGGTCAGCTTCTCCATGGGCCGCCAGGTGGCCTTGAGGTTGAAGAGGGTGTCCGCGCCGCTGTCATAGGGGAAACTCCGCTCGCCCGGGACCTCCACGATCGTCCCGTCCGGACGAATGAAGGTCGCTGCCACGAACCGGTAGGTTTCAGGCGGACCGCTGTTGTCGAGCAGGGTCAGGTTGGCCGACAGCGCCAGGCTTTTCCAGGGCCCGTACTGGGCCTCGATCTCGACCCCCCGCAGATCCTGTTCGTTGGGTTGGGAGAGCCCGGCGAAGGGGTCCTCGACGATGTGGTTCTTGAGGCGGCTCAGAAAGCCGGTGACATTCAGGCTGAATTCCTGGCTCGGCTTCCAGCCCAGCTGGGCGCTGAGGGTCTCGATCTTCTCCAGCTCCGGCGTTCCCCCCGCCGCCGGCTGCCGCGAAAAGGCGGTGCCGCCCAGGAGCTGGCGCGCAAAGGGGGTGCGGTAGGCCGTGCCGTACAGGAGCTTGAAGAGCACCCCGGGGGAGGCGTTCCAGACCGCGCCGGAGCTGAAGCTCAGGTGGTCGCGGTAGCTGTCGTGATCGTCGTAACGCAGGCCCAGCCAGAGGTCCACGTCGCCCAGCTTGTGGCTGTACTGGCCGAAAAAAGACCGGAGTCGCGTGCGGTAGTCCTCTTCCGTGATCCCGGGCAGGAAGAAGCGGTTGTCCGGCCCCAGGAAAGCGGGCAGATACGCCTCCCAGATGGGGGCGTCCCGGACGTTGCGGTCCCGATAGGAAGCCCCCAGGGTCAGCAGACTGCGGCCCGCCAGGAAAGAGCGGTCGTAGATCAGCTCGCCGTAGAGGGTCGACTCCCGGGAATCCAGATCCAGGTCGATGATCTCGCTCTCGGAAGTGAGCGTGCTGTAGTACCCGGTGAAGCGCAGCGCCGAGGAACGACCGATGTTCCGTTTGGCCTCCAGCTTCAGAAAGCTCATGGGCGTGCTGCGGCTTTCCAGCCAGGTCAGGTCCTCCTCGGCCTCGGTCATGGAGTATCGGCGCTCGTGATCGGCGATGCGGCCCGACAGGGTGAACCAGTCGCGGAACGCGAACCGGCCGGCGGCCTCCACGTAGCGGGAGCGCCCGGGCCGATCCGCGCCCAGACGCTCTTCCGGCAACACGGGCGGCGGAGTGCCGTCGCCGAAGAAACGCGCCACCTCGGCCGGGCGGTCGTCTTCCTCGCCGCTGCGGCCGCTCAGGCTGAGAAAGCCGTCCCAGGATCCGCCGTCGCGCCCCAGGTTCAGGAAGAACCCGCCGTGATCGCCGGGGGTTTCGTAGAGCAGGCCGCTTTCCACCCCGTCCAGGTCCTTGCCCGTCATGGGCACCACGTTCACAATGCCGGCAAAGGCGTCGGGACCCCAGAGAACCGATCCGGGACCCCGGATGATCTCGACCCGCTTGATGCCGGCCAGCGAAAGATCGTGGTCCAGGGGGTGGATCGACTTGCTGGTATCGGCCGTGAGCGGGACCGTGTCGTAGAGAAAGAGCACGGAGTCCGAAATCCCGCGCAGGTACGGCTGGGTGCCCCATTCTTTAGGGGCCATATGGAATCCCGGCGTCATGGCCAGGGCCTGCCCCAGGGTCCGGATGCCGCGCTCCTGCAGCTGCTGGCGGGTGACGACCTGGGCCACCGCCGGCGCCCGGGCGGCGCTCTCCTGCCGCCGCGAGGCGATGCTGAGCACCTCCAGGTCCTCGCCCACGAACATGAGCAGGGTGTCCTCCTCGAGGCGCCGCCACCTCGCCGGCCAGGGCCGCAGCGGCCAGGCCGAAGACCCACACTGCGGCCGCCAGGATCGCTTTTCTCATACCTCCGACCTCGCCGCGCTCGGGAATGTTCCGGTGCCCTGTCGCAGGGGTTCTCTCATCCTATTGTCCAAACTGCAACGCTCAGCCAAGATCCAACGCTCTAGCCATGAACCGAAGTTAACATGTCTTCTGCTTTCTTAATTTGCGTTTTGGTCATTTTTATTTGTTTCGAATTTGGGGTTTGGGATTTCGGATTTCCGCGTCTCATAATGAGATGCGGCCCTACTCCGGCCCCTTCCGCATGAGCACCCTGAATTTGGCCCGCGTCAACCCCAGCAGCTTGGCCGCGGCGCTCTGGTTGTTGCCGCTGGCTTCCAGGGCCTGCTGCACCAGCTCCTGCTCGAGGGCTTCGAGCGATATCCCCTCGGCCGCGAGCCGGAAGCCGGCTTCGCTGCCCTCGCCCATCGGCCCGCCCCGCAGGAAGGAGAGGGTTTCCGAGGTGATGCTGCCCCGCCCGCCGGCCAGGATGACGGCCCTTTCCACGGCGTTGGCCAGCTCGCGCACGTTTCCGGGCCAGCGGTACTCCTGGAGCTGCCGGCGGGCGCCGTCCGTCAGCCTCAGATCCCGGCCGCCCGGGGTGCGCTCAAGGAAATGCTCGGCCAGCGGCATCACGTCGTCCATTCTTTCCCTGAGCGGCGACGGTTCGACCGGGAACACGTTGATCCGGAAATAGAGGTCCTGACGGAACTTCCCTTCCCGCACCAGGTCCGCCAGCTTGCGGTTGGTCGCGCAGATGATGCGCACGTCCACCGAAATCTCCTCGTTTCCGCCGACCCGCTGGACCTTCTTTTCCTGGAGCGTCCTCAGGAGCTTGGCCTGCGCCTCCAGGGGCAGGTCGCCGATCTCGTCCAGGAACAGGCTTCCGCCCGAGGCGTACTCGAACTTGCCGATGTTCCTGCGGTCAGCGCTGGTGAAGGAGCCTTTCTCGTGCCCGAAGAGCTCCGACTCGACCAGGCTGGGCGAGATGGCCGCGCAGTTGACCGGGACGAACCGCCCGGCCCGCCGGGGGCTGCAGTTGTGGATGTGCCGGGCGAGCAGTTCCTTGCCGGTTCCGGATTCCCCGCTGATGAGCACGGCCGTGTCGCCGGCCGCCACCCGGGTGGCCAGGTCCATGATCTGCCGCATGTGCTCGGACACATAGACGATCTCGTCGCCGGCGACCCGCTTGAGCTCCCGTTTCAGGTCCCGGTTTTCTTCCATGAGCCGGGACAGGCCCAGGGTCCGCTCCACGGTCAGCAGGATGCGCTCCTCCTCGAAGGGCTTGGTGATGTAGTCCACCGCACCCTGGCGCATGGCCTCCACGGCGGAGTCCACCGTGGCAAAGGCCGTGATGAACACCACCGGGCAGGGAATCTCCGCCTGCTTGACTTTCCCGAGCAGGGCCATGCCGTCCATGCGCGGCATCTTGATGTCGGTGATCAGCAGGTCGTAGGCCCTTGCCTTGAGCATGCTCAGGGCTTCCGCCCCGTCGCCGGCCTGTTCCACCGCGTGTCCCTTCCTGCTCAGCATGATGGAGAGCAGGTGCCGCATCCGCTCTTCGTCATCCACGACCAGAATCCGCGCCATCCTGTAAGCCCCCTACCCGGTCCCGGCTGCCGCTGGAGCGATGGGGATTCGGATCCGGAACACCGCTCCCCGCTCCGAGCGGTTCCCGGCCGCAATGCTGCCCCCGTGGGAACGGACCACCTGCTCGGCATAGGCCAGGCCCAGCCCGGTCCCCTTGGAGCGCGTGGTGAAAAAGGGTTCGAAGATCTTGTCGAGGTGCGCGTTCTCGATGCCGGCGCCCTCGTCTTCCACGACGGCGCTCCACGTGCCGTCGTCCCGCTCCGCGCTCACTTCCACACGTCCCTGATCGCCGCTTGCTTCGACCGCGTTCCGCAGGATGTTGCCCAGGGCCCTGGCGAGCAGGTCGGAATCCGCCTCTGCGTAGCAGGGCTCCACCGGCAACCGGGAGCGGATGGGGATGCCGGCATCCGCATGTTGAACCCTGAAGCGTGTCACCACCTCTTCCAGCAGCCGATTCAGATCCACGGTCCGGAACGCCGTTTTGACCGGATGGGCAAAGGCCAGGAAGTCCTCGATGAGGCGGTTGAGGCGCCGGATCTCGTCCTCCATGTAGAATACCAGAACATCGTCACAGTGAAAGCCCGGGTCTTTCTTGAGCACGTCCAAGGAGCTCTTGATGATGCTCAAGGGGTTCTTGACCTCGTGGGCCACCATCAGGGAGAACTTGCCCATTTCGGCCAAGGTCCGCTGGCGGGTGATTTTCTCGTTGGCCTCTTCCAGCGCTTTGCGGTTGCGCTCCAGGGAATCCAGCATGGCGTTGAAGGCCGATGCCAGTTCCTGGGTCTCCGGCAGAGCGCTCGCGCCGGCCCGCAGGTTCAGGTTGCCGCGCGCGATTTCCCGCGCGGCCCGGGCCAGGCCGCTCACCGGCGCCACCAGGGAGCGTGACAGAAAAAAGAAAATGATCGCCGCCACCAGGGCCAGCCCGCCGGAAAGCCACACGAAGCGGTTCCGCATCGTCCGGGCGAGCTGCTCGATGCTTTCCGTGCTGTAGGCGATGCGCACCCGGCCGATCTCCCGGCTGGCCTCGGCCGTCCCGGGCTCAAAGGCCTGGATCTCTTCCTGGGTCTGCAGCAGGACCGGGGTTTCCACCACGGAGGCCCCCCGGCCCGGCTCTCGGACGATGCGCGCCAGCTCAGTCTCGCCAGTCCCGAAGATGCTCACCGCCATCACGTCCTTTTCAGCCAGGAGGTTGCGGGCCAGCCTTTCCAGCATGGCCCGGTCATCCAGCAGAATTCCCACCTCGGAGTTGAGGGCCAGGTAGCGGCCCAGAAAGCTGATCCGGTCTTCGAAGCGGCTGCGCAGGAATTGCTGGGAGATCTGAATGCCCATGTAGCCCAGGATGAAGGTCGTGGCAAAGATGAGCCCGATCGCCCCGGCCAGCAGCCGGATGTGGATGCCGACCCGCATCACGGCCCGATCTCCAGCGGGGGAAGCGGCGCTTCCGGCAGCTGCAGGCCCAACCTGGCGAGGACCTTGGGGTTGAGCCAGGCGTGAAAAACCGGGGGCGTAGTCCGGCAGGTCCCGCCGGCGAGCATTTCCCTGCCGAGCCCGCCCGCCTGCCGGCCCAGTTCCTGGTAGTCCATGATGAAAGCCAGGGCCGCCCCGCTGTCGTAGAAGAACCGGTTGTAGCCGATCACCGGCACCCGCTTGAAGAGCGCTTCCCGGATGATGTAGCGCACGACCGCTTCGGAAATCACGGTGCGGTCAGGGACCAGCCACAGGGCATCCAGGCGAGACCACTGCTCGGCGAGGGTATCCGCAATCTCCTTGCCGGCAGAGACCCTGAGCGGAAAGACCCCCAGGCCGAGTCCGGTGCCGGCCAGGGCGGCCTCTGCAAAAAACGAAGCGTTGTGGAGGGGGTCGAAAAGGAGCCCCAGACGCCTCACCGCAGGAAGCCCGCGGCTGATTGCCGCGAGCTGGGTGGCGACCGGAATGTTCAGCGATATGCCGCAGCGTTCCGGGCCATCCAGGACCTTTTCGGGATTCAAGACCATGCAGTAGAGCCGGCCTCCGGCGGTCGGGGCCGGTTCGGCCCACAGGAAGCGGCTGGCCGCCGGGCCGATGGAGGCCATGAGGTCGAAGTTTTCCGCCGCGAGCTTCCCCGCCAGGTCAGTCAATGCCTTGCCTGGGTACTTGTCGAGGGAAAACACCTCCGGGGGGACAATATCCAGGGTCTCCGCCAGGGCCGCGTTCAGCCCCTCGGCCGCCTCAACGTAAGGGCGGATCTCCGAGGAGAGGATCACGGCCACCCTTTTCGCCGAAGCCTTTTCCGGCCGGGCAGGCTGGACCGGCAGGGCGGCCAGGCAGGCGACCAGAACCATGAAAACGGCGCCCCGAGGCCCGGCGGCCTTCTGTAGAAGGGACGGCTGCTTGTCCTTCATCAACTGGGTCGGTCCGCTGAGTCAGGTAAAGGAGCAGGGGATGCCGGAAGGCCGGCTGAACGGGTGGAGACCACGTCGGCGCCCGGGCTCTGTCAGAGCCGCTCGGTGACCCGGCCGACCTTGCTCTTGAATTCCTCGGTCACCGAGTCCACTTCCTCCAGGCTGGAGATCACCCGCGGCGTGATGAGGATGATGAGCTCCGTCTTGCTGAGGGTCTGTTTTTCCTTCCCGAACAGGTAGCGGATCACGGGCACGTTGATCAGCCAGGGCAACCCGCTGGCGCCGCCGGAGCGGGTTTCCTTGATGAGGCCGCCGATGACGATGGTCTGCCCGTGCCCGACCGTCAGGCTGGTGTTGACGCTGCGCTTGAAAAAGGACGGGTAGTCCTGGCCCCCGACCTTCACGTTGGTCTCCGTCTGCTCGCTCACCTCCTGGTTGATGTCCATGGTCACCAGCCCGCGCTCGTTGATGTGCGGGGTCACGGTGAGCAGCACGCCCGTGTCCCGGTACTGGATCGAGGTCTCGGTCAGGGGCTCCTCGCCGGTCGTGTACCTGAACTGGGAACTGGCCACCGGCACCTCGGTGGACACGTCGATCTTGGCCTCCTTGTTGTCCGAGGCCAAAACCGTGGGTGAGCTGAGGATGTTCACCTTGTTTTCCGACGCCAGCGCCGAGATGATGCCCTTCACCCGGTCGGCCAGGCCCACCGCGAAATTGAGGCCGCTCTCGCCCACCGAGGCGCTCAAGAGGCCCGAGCCCACTTCCGCGCCTTTGGTATAGGTCCACTCGATCCCGAGTTCGGTCCTGTCGTCCAGCGTGATCTCGGCCACGATGACCTCGATCAGCACCTGCCGCGGCAGCACGTCCAGCCGCCCGAGGATCTTTTCGACGATCCGGTAATCCCGCGGGGTCGCCTCGATGATCAGGGCGTTACGCACCTCGTCGGCCGTGATGTTCACCTCGCTCCGCAGGGACCCGGGGGCTTCCGGCGCGCTCGCGCCGCCCGTTTCAGCCGGGTTGGGCTGGCCCTCGGGCTTGGCCTGCTTTTCCTGCGCCTGCTTTTGCTGGACCGACTCCCGCGACAGGGGGTTGGCGAACTCTCGCGGGGCGGCGCTCTTGGCCGCTTCCTTGGACTTGCCGCGGTCCTTGAAAATGGCCTTCAGCAGCGTGCTCAGCTGATCCGCCTTGCCGTTCTTGACGAAGTAGACGTAGATCTGCGGTTCGGCCTCCTGGCTCGGAACGTCCATCTGGCGGATGAAAGCCTCCGCCCTTTCGAAAACCCGGGGGTTGGTGCTGATCGCCAGCACCGTGTTCAGGCGGCTGATGGCCACGAACTTGGGGTCCTGCTTGGCGCCGCTGGCGTAGGGCAGGAAAACCTCGCCGAGGATCTTGACCATCTCCTCGGCGTCGAAGTGCTCCAGGGGGTAGAAGCGGTGACCGTAGCGTTCGAAGAGGTCCGCGTCAAAGGCCTCCACCAGCCTCAGCGCTTTGAGCACGTTCATCCATTTGTCGACGATCAGGAGGGTGTTGGATTCTCCATGTGAAATGATCGTGCCGCCGGCCGAGACAAAGGGGGTCAGGAGCTTGCTCATCTCCGCGGCGGAAACGTACCGCAGCGGGATGATCTCGAGAACGATCTTTTCGCCCGGGGGCACCTCGCCCCGCAGTTCCCCCAAACGGGCGGTGATGGGCAGGCGTGAGGCGTCCTTGAACGGCACGATGCGGTAGAGCGCACCCTCCTTGACGGCCGCCAGGCCGTTGGTCTCCAGGATCTGGCTGAAAATCGGAAAAAGGTCGGATTTCCTGATCTTGCGGCTGGTGTGGATGGTGACCTTGCCCTGGATGTTGGCATCCACGATGTAGTTGAGGTTCAGGAGCTCGGCAATGACCCGGATCACCTCGTAGAGGTCCGCATCGTCAAAGTTGAAGTCAACCTCGCCGCCTTCCTGCGGGTCGGCGGCGAGCGTTTTCCCGGCCTGAGCTTCTGCGGCTGCGGGCAGCGCCCGGCGCCCGGCGCCAGCCTCCGTCGAACCGGTTTCGATCGCCACGGCACTCGGGCGGCCCCCTTGAGCCCCGCTCGGACCCGCAGGGCCCGGGGGCCCAGCGGCCGGTTTCCCTGGGTGCCCGGGCTCTGTTTGGGCGGCTCCCGAGGCCATGCTGGCGGCCGGCGGCTTGAACAGAACGGCAGGTTCCGGGGCACGCTCCACCGTCGCGGGTGCTTTCAAAGCCTTTTCCGCCACACCGCTCCTGGTGCGTAAGTACGGGCGACCCCCGGTGCAGCCCGCACCCGGTACCGCTGCCGCCAGCAGCGCGGACAGCAGGATCCCTCGCAGCACGATCGAGCGGAAAACCATTGCCTAATCCTTATCCTTTTGGGGGATAACCAGCCGTTGGAGGGGGTTTTCCCCGGCAGGTTTGTTCTGACCGGCCCCTTCCTTGATGCGGTTCAGCAGCTCAACCAGCGGGTTTTCGGGCCTCTCTCCCGGAGCTGCAGGAGCGGCTGCTGGAGCCTGTGAGCCCTCGATCGGCGGTTTCTCCGGGCCGCTTCCAAATCCCTCCACGGCTCTAGCCGGGGTGGGGACCGCCGTCGGGGTCGAGGCGGCGGCTTCCGGCGTTTTCTCCGCGCTCGCGGCGACTTCCGGTTTCTCTCTGCTCACGTCCACCACGGTGGGCTGAATCGCCTGGCTCGCAGCCTGGAGCCGCGGTTTCTCCTTGTCGTGCAGCGGGATTTCCTTCTCTTCCGAGCCGCTCTGGACGATGATCTTGTCCTTGTGGATGCTCGCCACCTGCAACCCGTCAATGCTGTCCCCGGCCCGGACCCAGCGCTCCGTTTTTCCGCCCGCCCTGGCGCCGGGACTCCTGACCAGGGCCGCCGCATATCCGCCCTCCGTCATCACAACCCCCGTGAGGAAAACCCTTCCTGCCTGCCCCGCTGCCTCGGCCATGGTATCCCCGGTTGGCTGCGATACCTGTACTTCGGGCTCGGCCTCCTTTCTTTCCGGGGTGAAGAGGTTGTTTTCAGCTACGGAGTCGTAGCTCTTCTCCTCGGCAAACCCCGGGACCGGGATCTTCCTTGAAGATGAAACCGGAGCTGTTTCCGCCGGGTTTCCCGGGACGGGGGTCTTTTCCACCTGCGACCACACCGTGTAGGCTTCAAACCCGAACAGTCCCGTCGCGACCGCCAGCACGAAATTGATCAGCCACACTCTTGCAGACATTGCCCCTCCAGCGGATCCCCTCTCATTCCAGGGACCCCTTTTTCATGAATCCCATCACGGTTATATCTGACTGTATTTCTGTCGTTTTTCTAAATCTCGCTACGTTAATTCGCAGGTTGTCGACTGTCAAGAGCTTTGTCGAACTCTCGATCCGGTAAAGGATCTCCTTCAGCTGTCTCACTGTGGTGGCCAGGGTGAACTGCACCGGGATACCCACATACCCCTCGTGCTTGAGCTTTGCTGGTTTCAACACCCGAACGCTCTTGATCTCCACCCCGCTGCTGCGGGCGATCTGACTCAGGATGGTCTGGATGTCGGCAGCCGCCAGCGAGGCCGTCGCTGCGTTGAGCAGGTTCGCCTCTGTCTGCTTGACGGTCTGGTTCAGAGATTCCAGCTCCCGGTCGAGACCGGCCGCTTCGGCAACCGCCTGCTGGAATTTTGCAAGCTGCTTTTGCTTCATAAAGATCTGCTCGTCCGCGTGCTGAAAACCTTGAATCAGAGGCCACGACAGGTAGATCAAGCCGCCTACCGCCAACCCCGCGGACAGCAGGAGCAGCCTGCGGACACGCTTGTTTTTCCAATGGGAACGCATGGTGCCTTACTTCAACTGACTCTCCAGTTGCAGACCGATCCTGAATTGATCTTTCCCGTCTTTCGTCTTGGTGATCCGCGCGAGAAAAGCCACGTCCCTGAAAAGCGGCGAGGCTTCCAGCAGAGGGATGAGATCAGAAGCCGAATCCCCGTACCCCTCGATCTGGACGTCCTTCCCGGAAAAACTCAGGCTTCTGACCCAGGCGTTTTCGGGAATGATCTGGGTGAGCTCTTTGAGGATATCCAGCACCACGGGACGATCCCGCCGCAGCGAGACGAGGTAGTCGATATGGGTTTCCAGTTCCTTGACGCCCTCCCTTTTCCGCTCGATAGTTGCAATCTCGGTGCCAAGCCTCTTGATCTCGGTTTCAAGCTTTTTCACGGCCGCTCGCTGCTGGGCGATGACACCCCCCCCCCAGCCAAGCCCGGCCAGCAGCATGAGCCCCAGGAGTCCGAACATGCAATACATGCCGACCCGGCTCGCCTTCTTCCGGAGTTCCGGCGGGAGCAGATCGATTTCCATGGGGGTTTGCCGCAGGCCCCGGAGGGCCAACCCGTAGGCCGGAAGCAGGGCGGGATCCTGGAGCCCGGCCTTTTCCCACGCAATGGGCCGGGCTTCCCAGCCCTTCTCGCGACACAAACCCTGCAGCGCCTCGAACTCCTCATCCTCTTCCGCCGAAGAGCAAGGGCAGCGATTCCCCTTCCAGACCGAGCGCCTGCTCCAGGGTCTCGAGTTCGCGGATGAGACCGGCCTGACCGTCGCCGTCTGCGGTCCGCGGGATAGTCGACCTGGAGTAGCTCAGGGTTCCGTCCGACACGAAGTTCACTTCGAGGCGACCCCCGCTGCGGTAAACCAGGACGCTGTCTTTTCGCCGCGACTGGGGCAGGCTGGTCTGGCAGAAGTTCACCAGCGCCGTGGAACTGATCTCGATCCCGGCAATCCCCTTGCCAAGGCCGGCGATGAGATTGAGAAAAGGCTGCAGAGCGCTCTTCCTCGCCATCAGCAGCACGACCCCGAGGCGGTCGTCTTCACCGTCCTCCTGCACGATGATGAAATCAAAGGAGACATCCTCCGCAGGAAACGGGATGTACTTCTCGATCTCGTATTGAAGGGTTTCGCGAAGGTTTTCTTTCACCGCCGCCGGGAACTCGGCGTAACGAACAAAGCTCAAATCCCGCGGGATGCTCAGAAAAACGTTCTTCGTGTGAACGCGGTTTTCAACCAGGAAACGTTCCAGGTGCTCGCGGGCGATCTGCAGCTTTTCTTCCGCCGGCAGATCCCGGGGCAGCGGGAAGCTGGCCTGGGCCAGGATTTTCAGCCTGCCAAACGAGCTCGCCAGGTGCACGACAGAAACACCGGTCTCCTCCACGGCAATGCCAAGACTCGCCCGATATGCCAAATCAGACCTCCTCAGCCGACCATCCCGGCGCCGGGTGCCTTGATATCATGCGCCGGATGGATGCGGTGCGGCCGACGGGAATAAGAAGAGTCATTTCCCCGAATCACCGGCAGGTTCGCTCAGAGCCGGCAGTCCTGAACAGGGCATAGTCAAGGCGGTCATCCCACTGAAGGATTCGATAGCCCCGGCTCAGCCGGCCGTCGATCATCACGACTGCCTGCACCCCACGCCGGGTCGAATGGTCCGCAACCCGGCCCAGGGAATGAATTCGGTAATACGGGCTGGAAGTGAAATCCACGTAAGGGGCAATCCCCGCGTAGACCTCGGGACCGACGATTTCCAGAAGCTCGGCTGGGGATTGGATGTCCTTTGTCGTCCGGTATTCCACGAGCTGCCGGATGGCCTCTTCGGTCACCCTGGGTAAGCGCGCCAGCAGCCGGGGCGACGCCGCATTGAGGTTGACCTTGTCGACACCTTTCTGCCTCTTCTTTCTGCCCGGGCCGAAACCCGCGCCGGCCGGACTCTTCATAAGGGAAAACGGTGACCAGTTCCTTGAGACCCCCGAGGAATACCTCCGCGGTCACCCCGCGAACCAGCAGCAGCTCCTCCACCGCATCAAAGTCTCCGTCCTTGCACGGATAGGGCTTGGGCAGCCCGAGATAGTAGTCATCCTCGGCGCCGTTCAGGCGATGAAGGTCGTCCTCGTCCCGCCAGTCCAGGATGGAATCGACGATCACGTCCTTTTCCTGCTCTTCCAGCTCGAAATGGTTCAGGAGCATGCGCAGCATCGCCGGATTGGCCGCATTGAGATCCACTTTACCGCTCTCGTTGTCCAGGCGCACCTCGAAAGACCCCTGCCCGAACTTCACCGCCGGGATGTCGACGTTGACCCGCCAGACATCGACCGGGATTTCCTCCTCCGCCTTGATGGTCTTTTCTTCCGGCGGCTTGGGAAAGACATGTTTCCTGACCAGCTCCTCGATCGCCCGAAAGACTCCGGCCTGGGCGATGTAGTAGGCCTCGGTCTCCTCCTTGAAATTGCGGACCGTGTTCACCTCGCCCCGCATGGCGTGGCAGAACTCCCCCACGATCACGGACAGGAGCGTCAGCACCCAGAGGACGAGAAACAGCGCGATGCCCGCCTGACCCAGTGGAACTCGGCGTGAGGCACAACGGTCACTTGCGCCGGAATGCGGAATGCGAAATTCGGAATGCGAAAAGATACGAACGCAGGGTCTCAGCATTTCGGGAGCTTTCATTCGGTTACGGGTCTGTCCGGATCAGGGATTGGCTGCCCGCGGCCCCTCGTCGGTGCTCAGAGATGCGATGCGGGCGATGATCTGGACCGGGGGGCGCTGCCCGCTCTCCGTGTGCGTGAACCGGATCGCCAGCGGAAACCCCTTCTCTTCTTCGGGGTCCCAGCTGGGCTGCCATTCCGCCGCCTCATCTTCCTTACCCGATCTCCAATAGCCGAAAGACATACTCTCGGCCGCCGGGATCAACTCCACGAACTCCTCCTCGTCCGGTTCCGCCAGGGCTTCCTCCCGGTCCAGAAGGACGAGGTTCTTTTCATGCAGCACCAGTCGCACTCCAGCATCGGTCTCTTCGATTTGGTAGTGAACCAACACCATGCCGTAGGCATTGCCGGGGATCATGGGTACCTGGGTCACAAAACGGAGCGACCGTTCCTCCCCTTTCACTTGAAACAGGTCTTTTTCTATTCCCTCTTCGGTCTCCTCCCTGACCACCAGGGAGGCCAGCTGTCGCTGCATGGAGTTCAGGACCACCCGTTGCCTGTGCCGCGCCTCGATGTCCTTTTCCCCCTTTTCCCAGGCGCGCACCCCGATCCGAAAAGCCCCGAAAACAATGGCCACCATCACGTCCCACGATGCTCAGCGAGATGAGCAGCTCGAGGAGGGTGAAGCCTGCTCTCGGCCCGTTCTGCCTGAGATCTGCCATGCGGTTGAGCCGTTGCGCTACCCGGCGGTTTCGAGCTTTTCGCCGATTTTCAGGGTCCGGATCTCGAAGCGCTTTTGGTGATCTCCCTTTCCCCAGATGACCTCCACCTGGATGGCAAAGGAGTCGAAAGGAAATCGAACGGTCTCCTCTTCCGGCCGCTCGACCCGCGTGATTTCGCTCCTCCAGCGGTACTGCTCGTCAAACTCCCCCTCCTGGCTGCCGGGGATGAGGTTCTCGCCGAGGAGCATCTCCTCCATCTTCGCCTTCGCATAGAAGATGCCACGCGAATAGTCCTCCGACAGCCGGCCCGCTCTGAGCCCGCCCGAGAAGAGCTGCAGGATGACCACCAGCGCGATCGCCAGGATCGAAATCGCCACCAGGGTCTCGATGAGCGTGAAGCCACCGGCCTTCGAGTGCCGGAAAGCGATGGTTATCCATTTCCGCTCCTGCACGCTCAGCCTTTCTCCTCCGCAGCCAGCTTCACGGTGCCGGTGACAAAATCCACCCTGATCCAATAGCGCCGCTCCCGCTCGTTCTGCAGCAGCACCTCCCCCCCGCTGCTGCCGCCGGTCGGGTAGAAAAGGATCTCGAAAATCCCGCTCTCCGTCTCCACCTCCCCGGCTGAAGCTCTCTCGATGCGCACATCTTCGGGCAGCCGGTAGACCTTGGCCGGCTTCGAAGCGCCCTCATCTTCCCCCGGCGCCGTTCCCGCGCTCTTCTCTCCCATCGGCTCCCGCGGCGATATGCCGAGCGACCCTGTTTCGAGATCGAACATCGCCACGTAGGCGATTTTTTCAGAGGCCGCCTGGCTCCTTGCATACCGCAGGGCGGCTGCCACCCGCTTGGCGGCCGTTTTCAGGTTCGCGGTCGCCAGCGAACCCGCCACCCGGGGGCCGATGAGGGCCGAAGAAACCGCGATGATGACCAGCACCACCAGCAGCTCCAGCAGCGAAAATCCCCCTCTCCGGTTGATCTGGTCTATCGGGCATCTCATCTCGTTGGTCTCGGATCTGTCATCTGGTCTATCTCGTTGATCTCGTTGATCTAGTCTATTTCGTCCATTCCGACCGCGGTCAGCCCTCGGGCTTTGACCTTCCGCCTTTCCACGACCGATGCCTGCTCCTCCTTACTCCCTACTCCCTACTCCCTACTCCCTACTCCCTACTCCCTACTCCCGACTCTCTGCTATTCCGCATTTCGAATTTCCCATTTCGCCTTTCGAATTTCTCATTTGCCGATATCCTTCCAGTTCACCACGTCGAGGTCCTCCCCTTCCCCGCCCGGGCTGCCGTCCGCACCGTAGGAGGTGATGTCAAAGTCGCCGTGTTCCCCGGGCGACTGGTAGGCGTAGGCATTGCCCCAGGGGTCCAGCGGGATCTCCTTGGGCAGGTAGGGGCCATCCCACTTCTCGATCCCGTCCGGCCTTTCCCGCAGCGCCTGGAGCCCCTGCTCGGATGCCGGGTAGCGGCCCACGTCCAGCCGATAGGTGTCCAGGGCGGTTTCAAACAGCGCGATCTGGGCCTTGGCGGCCTTCTGCTTGCTGGCCCCCACTTTTCCGAACATCCGCGGCCCCACCAGGGCGGCCAGCAGTCCCAGGATGACCATGACGATCAGCAGCTCGATGAGGGTGAACCCTCTCTCCCTGTGTTTCTTCATCGCTTCCTCCTCAGACGGCCCTGAAGCCGCCCCCAAAATCCAAAATCCGAAGCACCAAGCACGAAACAAATCAAAATGACCAAAACTCAAATGATCCAAACAGGTGGCCGGAGACTGGTTATCTTGGTTTGCCGTTTTGAGCATTCGGATTTTGATATTGTTTGGGATTTCGATATTCGGATTTCGTGCTTCTCCTAAAAGGGAAGTTCGTTGACGCTGAAAATGGCCAGCAGCATGGAAACCACGATAAACCCCACCACCAGCCCCATGACCAGGATCATGGCCGGCTCCAGGAAGCTGATCATGCGCTTGACCATGTTCTTCACGACCTTCTCGTAGCTCTCCGCCACCTTCAGCAGCATCTCGTCCAGCCGGCCCGTCTCCTCGCCGACCGTGATCATCTGAATGGCCAGGGAGGGGAAAATCCCCGCCTCTTCCAGGGGCTTGGAGAGCCGGTCCCCCTCCTTGACCCGCTCGTGGATCCGTTCGAGCGCGTGTGCGATGACCCGGTTGCCGATGATCGCCTTTACCAGCATGAGGGCCTGGAGGATGGGCACCCCGCTGTTCATCAATGTGCCCAGGGTGCGGGCGAACCGGGCGACTTCGATCTTCCGGATCAAGCTCGCCGAAGACCGGCAGCTTCAACTTGCGCTTATCGACCCGCAGCCGGCCCTCGGAACTGCCGGCGTAACGCCGGAAAGCCCACCAGGCCGATCCGCCGGCGCCCAGGATGGCCCACCAGTAGAGGCGCACGGCATCGCTGAAGCCCAGCAGCAGACGGGTCGGCAAAGGGATCGCGGCCCCCATGTCGGAGAAGATGACCGAGAACTTGGGAATCACGAAAGTGAGCAGAATGATGATCGAGACCCCGCCCACCAAGACCAGGAACACGGGGTAGACCAGGGCGGACTTGATGAAATCCTTGAGATCCTCGGCGCTCTCCAGGAAGACCCCCAGCCGGGCGAGCACCGCCTCCAGCACCCCGCCGGCCTCGCCGGCCCGGACCATGTTCACGTAGAAGCTGGAAAACACTTTCGGGTACTTGGCCAGCGCATCGGAGAGATAGCTGCCCCCCTGAACCGCTTTGAGCACCTCGGTGACCACGGCCTTGAGCCGCTCCTTCTCGGTGACCCCCGTAATGATGCCGAGGGCCCGGTCCACCGGCAGACCCGCTTCCAGCAGGGAGGAGAGGTCCTGGGTGAGGACCATCAGGTCCTTGCTGGTGATCCTGCCCAGAAGCGTCTGGGAGAGGCGGGAAACCCCGAAATCCAGCCCGCCGCCGCCTTTTCTGGCGGCCGTCACCCGGATGGGGATCAGCCCCATGTCGTGGAGCTGGCTCACCGCGCCCCGCTCCTCGGTCGCTTCCAGCACTCCCTTGGTCACCTTCCCGGCCGGGTCGGTGGCCTTGTAGACGAACGATGCCATCCTATTTCTCCAGCGTCACCCGCAACACCTCGGCGATGGTGGTGATCCCGGCCTGCACCTTGCGCCACCCGTCCTGCCGCAGGGTGGCCATGCCCTTCCGGATGGCCACCTCCTTGATCCTCTCGCTGCTCGAGCAGGCGATGATCTCGCGGCGGATGTCGTCGTCCACCGGCAGGTACTCGAAGATGGCGGTCCGGCCCCGGAACCCGGTGGAGCGGCATTCCTCACAGCCCCGGCCGGCATAGAACTCGGCCTTGTTCAGCTCAGCGGGGTCCAGCGCCATGCTCTTGAGCAGCCTTTCTTCGGGCTCCACCCGGGTTCTGCAATGGGGACAGATCACCCGCACCAGCCGCTGGGCCAGCACCCCGAGCAGGGTCGAGCTGAGCAGAAAGTTCTCCACCCCCATGTCCAGCAGCCGGGTGATGGCGCCGGCGGCGTCGTTGGTGTGCAGCGTGCTGAAGAGCAGATGCCCGGTCAGGGCCGACTGAATGGCGATGTCGGCCGTCTCCCTGTCGCGGATCTCGCCCACCAGGATGATGTCCGGGTCCTGCCGCACGATGGAACGCAGACCCTTGGCAAAGGTGAGCCCGATCTTGGGGTTCACCTGGATCTGGTTGACCCCCCTGAGCTGATATTCCACCGGATCTTCCAGGGTGATGATCTTGTTTTCCGGGGAGTTGATCTTGGCCAGGGTGGTGTACAGGGTGGACGTCTTGCCGCTCCCGGTCGGCCCGGTGACCAGGATCATGCCGTAGGGCTGGTTGACGAGACTCGTCGTACTGGGCCATGGTCTCCTCGGGAAAGCCCAGCTTTTCGAGATCCAGGATCAGGGTCTCCCGGTCCAGGATCCGCATGACCAGGCTCTCGCCGAACAGCGTGGGGATGGTGGAAACCCGGAAATCGATCTCCCGGTCGGCGATCCTCAGCTTGATGCGGCCGTCCTGGGGCAGCCGGCGTTCCGCGATGTCCAGCTTGGCCATGATCTTGACCCGGGAGATGATGGCCGCCTGCAGCCGCCGCGGCGGGGAGTCCACGTCGTGGAGCACACCGTCGATCCGGTAGCGCACCTTGAAATCGTTTTCGAAGGGCTCGAAGTGGATGTCGCTGGCCCGGGCCTCCACCGCGTTCAGGATCAGCCGGTTGACCAGCCGGATGATGGGGCCTTCGGAGGCCAGGTCCCGCAGGTGGTCGATGTCCTCGTCGTCTCCGCCGGTGATGTCGTAGAGATCCTTGCCGGCCTCCTCGATGATCATCTCCATGGACTGGGTCCCGGCGCCGTAGAGCCGCTCGATGGCCTCCAGGATGTCATCCTCGCCTCCCTCGCACACCTCCACTTCCAGCCCGAAAGCGGCCTTCAACGCGTCCACGGTGTAAAAATCCCGCACATCGGCCATGGCGATCCGCAGCGTGCCGTTGTCCAGCCCCAGGGGAACGAACCTGGACTGCTTCATAAACTTGACCGACAGGTTTTCGACCATGACGGGCTCTTTCGGATAGTCCTGGTAGGCAATGCGCTTCATCGCGAAACCCCTTGGCCCCGTCCCGGGCCGGCGGCCCGGCCGCCCTACTCTTTAAAATGGTCGATCACGCTCCGGATGATCGTATCCAGATCGTGGGTGGGAGCGAAACCGATCAGCCGGCTGATCTTCTCGATGTTCGGACAGCGGCGCTCCATGTCCTCGAAACCGGGACCGTAGGCTTTTTCGTAGGGGATGATACTCGATCTCCGACTCGCTGCCGGTCATCTCCTTCACCCTGCGAGCCAGATCCCGGATCGTGATCTCCCGGTCGTTGCCGATGTTGAAGATCTCACCCTCGGCCGCCGGCTCGTCCATCAGCCCGATGAGGGCCCCCACCACGTCCCGGACATGGGTGAAGCTCCGGCTCTGGCTGCCGTCGCCGTGCACCGTGATCGGTTTCCCCAGCAATGCACTCTGCACAAAGGTGGGCAGCACCATGCCGTACTGGCCCGTTTGCCGCGGCCCGACGGTATTGAACAGCCGGCCGATGACCACGGGCAGTTTTTTTTCGTCATAATAGGCCAGGGCCAGGAACTCGTCCAGGGTCTTGGAGCAGGCATAGGCCCAGCGCCGCTTCTTCACGCTTCCCATGACCCGGTTGTCGTCCTCCGAAAGCGGGTGCTCGATGTGCTTTCCGTAGATCTCCGAGGTGGAGGCGATGAACACCTTCTTCTTGAAACGGTTGGCCAGCCGCAAGACCACCTCGGTGCCTTTCACGTTGATGTCCAGGGTCTCCACCGGGTGGTCCATGATGTTCTTCACGCCCACCGCCGCCGCCAGGTGGTAGATCCGGTCTACCTTGAAGACCAGTTCGTTCATCACCGACTCGTTCAAAATGGTGTCTACCACCAGGTGCACCCGCTCGTGGCTCTGGATCCGGGCGAGGTTGGCCAGTCTCCCGGTCCACAGGTTGTCGATCACGTAGACCTCGTGCCCCAGTTCCAGCAGCCTTTCGCAAAGGTGCGACCCGATGAAACCGGCTCCACCCGTGACCAGCGCTCTCATCCCCTATCCCGCCTCCCGGCTCCGGAAGCCTGCGCGATCATCCGCCCCGCTCACAGCTCCGCCCCTTCGGCTCCTTTCCGGAGACACGAATAACCAATTGACTTAATTAATAAAACAACGCCACTACGTCCAGACGGGCACTTTTTCGAGCGCCCAGTCTTCCAGCTCAACGGCCAGGGAGCGCTGGAGCAGTTCGATGGAAACCACCACCTTGTCCGACTGCCCCTTGCGGCGCGCGAAGAAGCCGACCAGCCCCTTCAGAGGCCCTTCCATGATCATCACCCGATCGCCTTTCCGCATAAAGGCCCGGTTCTGGACCGTGCGGTCGGTGCCGTCCAGGATCATCAGCGACTCGATCTCCTCTTCCTGGGCCGGGACCGGCTGACCCTTGAAGGACACCATGCGCACGATGCCGACGGTCCTGATGATCCGCCAGTATTCTTCCGGATCCAGATCCGTGCGCACGAACACGTAGCCCGGCAGCATGGGCACCAGGATCTTCAGGCGGCGGTCGCGCCGGCGGCTCATCACCTGAATCCGGGGGCAGAACGCTTCCAGCTCCTTGCCGCGCAGCCCTTCATAGACTTTCTGTTCGAAGTGGCTGCGGGTGTGAAGCGCATACCATTTGGCGCTGTCTTCGCTCATAGGGTCGCGATTTTCTCGGGGCGCACCCCGTTTTCGATCAGGCGTTCGATATCTTCCTCGGCCTCCTCCAGACGGGTCAGCAGGATGACGTCCCAGTCCGCCTGGCCCAGCCTCTCCAGCCCTTCCACCGGGCGGCCGAAGAATTCGCTCCCGCGCTGCCGGTCGTCCACGATGCCGGCCAGGGCGATTTCCGTCATCTGCAGGTAGAGATACGCCATTTCGGCCACTTCACCGGCCCCGAAAAAAAGAATGGAAGAGATTTTTCTCTCTTCCATCTCGTTGTAGCGGGTGAGGAGCAGGTTCTTGATCTCGCGGTAGAAATTGACCGAATAGCGCAGGTATTCCACCGTCAGCCGGCTCTTGCGGGTAAGGCCCTTGGGTGTCAGGAAGTACTTCACCCGGTTGCGCGGCATGGTCCGGATCTTGAAATAGCCCTTCCCCACCAGGCGTTTGATGAAGGTGTTGACCAGTCCGAGCGAGAGGTTCAGCCGGCGTGCCAGCTCCCGCTGGCTGTGGTCGCCGTCGCGCTCGATCTCCCCCATCAGGCGCAGAATGTTGAGATCTTCCTTCTCCATGCGGGGCCCACCGCAAGCCCACCGACCGGATTCGTCCCGGATGCGGATGTTCAAAAAATGAACGCTTGAATTTTGGGCTAATGTTCAATACTTGGATAGTGATGTCAAGCAAAAAGCACCGTCACGGGTTCTTGTCCGTGTGCGGCATCCGGTGAAGGCCTGGTCAAGAAGCACAGTGCAATCGATGTGCCACGAGAGGGGATCGCCATGTCCATGATTCAACGCCTGCTGCTGGCCTTCGGCATCCTGCTGGTCGACGGGCTCCTCTTCTTCCTCCCTCTGTCCGCCCTGTTCCTGGCTTACGTCCTGATCTTCAACCCGCCGTGGGTCAGGACCTTCCTGCTGTCCCTCGAAAGCGAAGCGTAAGAAGGCGGTAAGGAAGAGGGACGGGGAGGTCGACGGTCATCGGAATTACGGATCAGAGGGGAAAGCGCTGCGGGTAGGGGATTTGGGGGCAATGGTCGGGACGACTGGATTTGAACCAGCGACTCCCGCGTCCCGAACGCGGTGCTCTACCAGACTGAGCCACGTCCCGACCGTGCAGGCACCATAACTCATTTCTCCATCTCTGACAAGGGCAAACTGCCGGTCAGGATCTCCATGAGGTTCTGCAGGATCCGGGCGGTCGCCCCCCAGATGATTTCCCCGCCGTATTCGTAAGCGGCAGTCTCGATGGTCCGGCCGTGGAATTCCACTCGCTCCCGCCTGGCGCTCCGGTTCTCCGGGTGAAAGACCGACAGCGGCACCGTAATCAGCCGCTGGACCTCGGCCGGCGATAGGCTGAACGGATAGGGGTACGGGATGCGGCCCACCAGCGGATGCACCACAAAGTTGGAGCTCAGCGTACAGGCATCGTCGATTTTTCCCAGCACGTCCACCTCCGCCTCCGGCAGTCCGACCTCCTCGAAGACCTCCCGCAGCACTGTGTGCCGGATATTCCGGTCGCCCTCGTCGACCCGCCCCCCCGGAAAGGAGATTTGCCCCTTGTGGTGCTCCACCTTCTGGCTCCGCTGGGTGAAGAGCACCTTGCAGGTCCCCTCCTCTGCGAAAAGCGGCACGAGGACCCCGGACGGCACCCGGCCGTCTCCTCCGGCCGCGGCGACCACCGGCCGGCGATCGCCCAGCACCCGGCGGAGTTCTTCGAAAAAACCGATCGCTGTCTTTCAGGCGCACGATGACTCCTCGGAACCGCGGCTTTCACCCTTCAAAATGCCGCTGATCCTACCTGACGGCCCGATCGCTCATTCGCTCCGAGTCGGGGCCTAGTCCACCCCGTAGGTGGCCAGATAGCGGTCGAACCCGGCCTTGGTTTCGGCGTCCATGGGGCGGCGGTCGCCTCGGATGAGCAGCGGCCGGCCCTCGGCATGCAGGAAATCCACGATCTCCCGGATGCCGGCCACCGCCAGGACCGGGATCCCGCTGCGCTCGGCGAATTCCCGCACCGCGTGGCGGCCCTTGCGCTCCGGCACCACCCGGCCGGAGTCGTCGTGAACGGCCGTGGTCTGCTCGCGGTCCACCGCGATCCCGACCCCCAGGATGCGGCAGGTGATCCCCAGCCGGTGAGCCTCTGCCGCAATCTTTTCCAGCAGATCGAATTTCGTCTGCATGGAGGTGGCCACGTCGTCCACTACGAAGATCCGGCAGCCGTCGAAGAAACTCTGGTTCACGAAAAGGCTTTTTGCGCTGCTGACCTCGCCGTGAGTCTTGGCCTCCTTGCGGTCGTATTCGAACCGCACCTCGCGGCCGTGCTCCTGCCACAGGGCGATGGCCGTGGCGAGCGCGATGGCGCTTCCCTTGTAGGAGGGCCCCAGAATGACGTCCGTTTCGGCGTCCAGCCCGCGCGCCCGCATCATGCCGGCGAAATACGAGCCCATCTCCAGGCTCAGCCGGCCGGTCCGGAACACGCCCAGGTTCACGAAGTAGGGCGTGGGCCGGCCGTCCTTCAGCACCAGGCGGTCATCGAAGAACAGGGCCCCGGTCTCGGCCAGGGTGCGGGCGAGTCTCTGCTGGTACTCCTCCATGGGCGTTTCACTCCTTCAGGATGCTCCACGCTGCAGCGTGCCCGGCAGTCTAGCCCAAAACCCGCCCGCTTTCAATCTTAATCGATTTGCCATTAATCCATCTTGACAATGCAATCTGAACTTAACATACTCTGAATTTGTAGTTGCCTTCTTGAATCGGCGCGTTTGGCCGAGGAGTCTTGTGGCATTGGTGCTTGCACGGAGGCTGCCGGAAAATGCCCACCCCGCCAAAGGCGGGGCGAAGTCCCGAGGAATGAGGCGTATCCCGCCGGCGGCAGGAACCCGAAGTGACGAGGGACGAGGTAATCCCGCAGGCGACGGGACGAGATGGGCGTCTTGCGGCAGCCCCCAGGGAGGAGGTAGAGCCATGTCCGAGAAAGAGATCGCAGTGGTGGTGAAGTTCTTTGCCAAGCCGAGTGTGGCCGCGCTGCAGATCACCCGGGGGACCCTGAGGGTGGGGGACGTGCTGCGCTACGAGGGCCACACCACGGACTTCACCGAAAAGGTCCGAAGCATGCAGATCGACAACCAGCCGGCGGAGGAAGCCGGGGCAGGGGCTCTGGTGGGTATCCAGGTCAAGGACCGGGTGCGGGAAAACGACAAGGTCTACCGGGTTTCCGAGACCGCCTGAATCTCCGCCAGCGCCCTGGGGATCTGTTTCCGGATGAAGGTGTCGCGGTCCAGGGTGTGCAGCCGGCCGAATTCCGCGTACCCGGGATGATCCCGGCTCAGTTCCGGCAGCCGGGCCTGAAGGCCCGGACCTAGCCGCTCGAACTCAACGACCAGCTCCACCAGGCTGTGCTCTTCCCCCGGGTAGCTCACCAGCCAGCCCAACCGCTTCATGCACTCGAACCGGATCCGGTCCAGCAGAAACAGGTAGCGGTCGATCACCGCCATCTTGCGCTTGGGGCTCAGGCTGTCGAAGTCGAACCCGGATCCCAGCCCCTCCAGGTTCATGATGAGGTCGTAGAGGTAGAAGGGCGCCTTTTCCTTGGCCTGGGCCAGGCAGGCCAGGGTCTTGAGGGAAACGTCCGAGAGTCGGGTTCCCGGACCGAAAGCCTCCTGGAACCGGCTGGTCCAGTTGCGGAAGGCCTGTCGAACGGCCAGGGCAAGCCGGCGCTCCCTGAGATCGATCACCTCCGACATTCAGCTCCCCTTCAGGCCCCCGCCCCGCGGTCCAACAGCCGCGTCAGCCTCAGTTTCGCATCCAGGACCAGGGAAAACAGGGAGGGCACCAGCAGGAGGGTGAAAACCGCGGAAACCACGAGCCCGCCGATGATGACGCTCCCGAGCCCGCGGTAGAGCTCGGAACCCGCCCCGGGGAAAAGCACCAGGGGCAGCATGCCGAAGACCGAGGTGAAAGCGCTCATGAGAATCGGCCGGATGCGGGTCCGCACCGACTGCGCAATGGCCTCCCGGGGGCGCAGCCCGGAATCCCGCATGAAGTTCAGGGACTGGTGGACGATCAGGATCGCGTTGTTGACCACCACCCCGATCAGGATCACGAACCCCAGCATGGTCAGGACGTCCAGGGGCTGGTAGCTGATCAAGCGGTTCATGAGATACAGGCCCAGGAACCCCCCGGCGGCCGCCAGCGGCACGCTGAACATGATCACGAAGGGGTAGAGGAAGCTGCCGAACAGGGCCGCCATGAGCAGGAAGGTGATGACCAGGGCCAGCAGGAAATTGCCCTGCAGCACCTTGCGGGTCCGGGTCAGGTCATCGGCCGTGCCGGCCAGCCTCACGCCGTAGGGCCGGCTCACCTCCCCGCTCTGCTCGAGGGGTGCCACAACCCGGGTCCGGATGAGGTCCATGGCACGCTCCAGCGGCATCTCGGCCGGCGGGCTCACCTGGATGGTCACGGCGCGTTCACCTTCGATGCGGTTGATCTGGCTGGGCCCGGCCACCAGCCGCAGGTCGGCCACCGACCCCAGGGTGACCCGCTTTCCCGACGGCGCGTTCAAGGGCAGGTTCTCGAAGTCCTCCACCCCGCTCAGGCCCTGGGACTCCCCCATCAGGGTCAGGTCGATCGTGTTCCCGCCCCGCCGCACCTCGCCCACCTTGATCCCGTCGAGCACCGCGTCCACGCTGAGCCCGATCTCCTGGGCGGTCAGGCCCACCCTGGCCGCCCGGTCCCGGTCCGGGACGATGCGGATCTCCGGGTTGCCCAGATCCAGGCTCGGGATCGGCCTGAGCTGGGACCCGGGGATCAGCGCCATGATCTGGCCGAAAATCCGCTGCCCGAGCGGAACCAGGCGGGAGAGATCCGGCCCGCTGATGTCCACGTCGATGGTGCGGCCCGTGGCCGCGCCCCGCGCGAAAAGACTCGTCTGCTTGACGACCGCGATCACGCCCGGCACCTGGCGCAGCACGCCCTGCAGGACCGGCACGATGCCGCCGGCCCGCAGCGGATCCGCCGCGCCGGCGCCCATGAACACCTGCTGGCCAAAAGCCACGTAGAAGAAGTGGGACACGGCCGGTCCCTGCGGGCGGCTCGGTTTCGGAGCCGTTCCAGTACTTCTCCATCCGGCCTTCCACGAAGCGGCCGATGGATTCGAGCTCCGCCGTGCTGTAGCCCGGCGGCGGGATCATCAGGCCGAACACCAAATTCCGGTTCCCCTCGGGCAGATACTCGGTTTCCGGCGCCAGGAAAAAGGCCATGGCCAGCGCGGCCGCGGAGAGACCGCCGATCACCGCCAGCCGCATGGAAACCCGGCCGCAGACCCAGTGCACCAGGCGGCTCACCCCCTCCGCGAACCAGCCCGCCAGGGATTCGAGTCCGAACAGCCGCCGGAAAGGCCCGGGGGCGGCTCCCTCGGCCGCCGTGCGGATCAGGCGCGCAGCCAGGCAGGGAATCACGGTGATGGAAACGGCCAGGCTCAGCAGGACCGCGAAACTGATGGCGATGGCGATGTCCTTGAAGAGCTGCCCGGCCTCCTCCTCCACGAAGATCACCGGCAGGAAAACGGCCACCGTGGTCAGCGTGCTGGCCAGCACGGCCCCCCAGACTTCCCGGGCGCCCTTCAATGCCGCCTGCCGGCGGCTCTGCCCGAGCTGCCGGTGCCGGTAGATGTTCTCCAGCACCACGATCGAGTTGTCCACCACCATGCCGGCGGCGAAGGCGCACCCGGCCAGGGAGATGACGTTGATGGTGCGGCCGAAGACCTGCATCATGAGAAAGGTGCCCACCAACGAGATGGGGATGGCCAGGGTAACGATGAAGGTGGCCGAAACACTGCGCAGGAAAACCAGCAGCACCAGAATCGCCAGCGAGCCGCCCACGAACAGGTTCTGCCGGACCAGTCGGATGGCGCTGTCGATGTATTCGGTTTCGTCGTAGACCTGCTCGAGCCGCAGGCCGCGCTCGGCCAGCAGCTCTTCGTTGACCTCGTCGATGGCCCGCTTCAGGCCGCTCATCACCTGGAGCACGTTGGCCCCGGCCTGGCGGATGGCGTTGATGGCCAGGGTCTCTTCGCCCTCGGTGCGGGTCACGCTTGTCGGTTTCTTGTACCCGTACCGGGCCCGGGCCACGTCGCCCACCGTGACCGGGGAGTCGCCCACGTAGCGGACCACGACCTTCTCCACGTCCTCCGGCTTCAGGTACTCCCCTTCGGTGCGCGCGATGTATCTGCGCTTGCCCTCGTCGAAGTCGCCGGCCGAGATGTTCCGGTTCTCCGCGGCCAGGGCCTGGGACAGCTCCCGGATGGTGATCCTGCGGGCCGCCACCGCAATCTCGTCGAACACCACCTGGAGCTCTTCCTCCCGACCGCCGTAGATATTGATTTTGGCCACCCCGGACACCCGCTCCAGCCGGGGCTGGATCTCCTCTTCGGCGAAGGTGCGCAGGGTGGAAACCGCGGGCCCGTCCCGGCCCGCGCGCCGCAGCACGATCCAGGCGATGGGGGGGGCGTTCTCGCTGGCCGATACCAGAACCGGCCGGTCCGCGTCCTGGGGATAGGCGGGGACCTGGTCCAGCTTGGTGGCCACCCGGAGCAGGGCGGCATCGATGTCCGTTCCGACCTGGAATTCCAGGCTCACCCGGCCCAGGGAGTCGAAGCACTCGCTGGTCAGCCGGATCAGTCCCTCCACGCTCTTGAGGTACTCCTCCTGCCGCTCGACGATCTCGCGCTCCACCTCCTGGGGCGAGGCGCCCGGCCAGCGGGTGCTGACCGTGATCTGCGGCCGGGTGACATCCGGGGTGAGCTGAACCGGGATTCGGAGCAGGCTCAGCACCCCGAAAAGGCACAGGAAGAAGACGCCCACCGTCACGGTCACGGGATACTGGATGGCCGAATCAACCAGCTTCATGTCCGTTCACTTCCGGCAAAGGGTCACCCGCCCTGCCGCCGGACCGGCTGTCCCGGCCGCAGCCGCTCGTTGCCGCGCACGACCACTTCCATGCCCGGTTTCAGATCCCCCTGGACCTCGATCAGACCGCGGTGACCGCGCCCGGGCCTGACCGTCACCTGCCGCGCGTGGCGCTCGTTCACCACGTAAACGAAAGGTTCGGGCCCGCCGAGCACCAGCGCGTCCCGGGGAACCAGCAGGGCCCGGTAGCTGTCGCCGACCGGCAGGCTCACCCGGCCCAGCATGCCGCCCCGGATCCGACCGCCGGGATTGGGGATTTCGATCCTGACCGGAAACGCGCGCGCCCCCGGATCCGCGCTGGGGATCACGGCCGTGATCAGCCCCTCGAACGTCTCCCCCTTCAGGGCATCGAAAACGACCCGGGCGTCGGACCTGGTTCTGACTTGGGCGATGTGGCGCTCGGGCACCGGCACCATGACCCGGACCGGGTCCAGGACGACCACCGTGACCACCGGCTGCCCCTCCCCCAGCCACTGGCCCGGCTGGGCGTGGCGCCTGATCACCGTGCCGGCAAGCGGCGCCCGGATCTTCTTCTTGCGCTGCTGATCCTCGAGCACCAGCCGCTCGGTTCTGAGCCGCTCCACTTTTTTCCCCAGCGCCTCCACCTCGAAGCGCGCGTTCTCGTAGGCCTTCTCCGACACGCTCTGGATGGCGAAGAGCCTTTTCTGCCGCTCCCATTCCCTCTCGGCCTGCACCCGCAGCACCTCGGCCTCGGCCAGCGCGGCCCGGGCGGCCTCGATCCTGAGCCTGACCTGGCTGGAGTCCTGCTCGCAAAGCAATTGCCCGGCGTCACCGCGTCGCCCTCCTCCACCTCCACCCGCAGGACCAACCCTTCGTCCTCCGAGGCGATGACGCTCTCGAGCGAGGGTTCGGCAGTCCCCACCAGCGGGATCTCAACCCGCACCTCCTGCTCCAGCACCTGGGCGGTTTCCACCGGCGCCGGCGGCGCCCCGCCTGCCTGCCGGCGGCTGGGCCGGCGCCGCTCCGGCGAAGGCCAGCGCGGCCAGCAGGGCCGGGAAAAAGCAGAGCTTCGAATGGGATGTGGGCTGTCATGAGCGGGTTCCTCGTTGCCGGTCCCGGTTGGTCTTCCGGGGGCCCTCTCCGCGCTCCTGCAAGCCTCAGGAACGCGGCACCCGGTTATCATAGCACAAAACCGATGACCGAACCTGCCTGACGAGCCGTTGCCCGCGGGTCCGACGACACCCGACGGGAGCTGTCTCCGAAAATTGGGGGGCTGTCGTGTTCCGCCGGCCGTCCGGCCGCCCGCTCAGCGCTCCAGGCAAGCCTTGACGAAACCGTAGAAGAGGGGGGCGGGCTTTTCCATCCGCGACTTCAACTCGGGGTGCGCCTGGGTGGCCACAAAGCAGCAATGGCCCGGAAGTTCGATGAATTCCACCAGTCTCCCGTCCCGCGAGATGCCCGAGAAGAGCATCCCGTGCTCCTGGATCACCGCATGGTAGTCCGGGTTCACCTCGTAGCGGTGGCGGTGACGTTCCGAAACCTCCTCCCGGCCATAGAGTTCCCGGACCAGGGAGCCCTCCTTCAGCAGGGCGGGGTAGGCCCCCAGACGCATGGTGCCGCCCTTGTCCTTCACCGTCCGCTGCTCCGGCAGGATGTCGATCACCGGGTGGGGCGTGCCGGGGTCCATTTCGGTGGAATTGGCACCGCTTATGCCGCAGACGTTCCGCGAGAACTCGATCACCGCCAGCTGAAGGCCGAGGCAGAGACCCAGGAAGGGGATGTTGCCCTCCCTGACCGCCCGGATCACCTCGATTTTGCCCTCCGTACCCCGCGAGCCGAACCCGCCCGGCACCACCACGCCCTGGACTTCCTCCAGAAAACCCGTGTCCTTCAGGTCGGTGGTTTCCACCCACTTGAGGTTGATCTTGCAGTTCAGGTGGGCGGCGCAGTGGTTGAAGCTCTCGATGATGGAGGCGTAGGAGTCCTCCAGCTTGGTGTATTTGCCGCACATGGCCACCGTGATCTCCCGGCCTGGGTTGCGGATGCTCTCGATCAGGGCCTTCCATTTCCCCAGGTCGGGCGGGCTGTAGATGTTGAGCTTCTTGTGGATGATCTCCGGCAGCCCCTCCTGCTCGAAAATGATGGGGATCTCGTAGATGTCCTCCACATCCAGCCCGGTGATCACCGCCTCGGGCGACACGTCGCAGAAGTTGGCGATTTTGTTCTTGATTTCCTTGGTCAGAAACTGTGAGCAACGGCCGATGATGACGTTGGGGAAGATGCCCCGCTGCTTGAGCAGGTTGACGCTCTGCTGGGTGGGCTTGGATTTCTGCTCGTTTACGCCGTAGGGGATGGGCACGTAGGTCAGGTGGACGTAGATGATGTTTTCGCGGCCCACGTCCTCCTGCATCTGCCGCACGGATTCCAGGAACAGCTCGTTTTCGATGTCCCCCACCGTGCCGCCGATCTCGACGATCATGAGGTCCGGTTTTTCCTCGGCTGCGATCTCGAAGATGTGATTCTTGATCACGTCGGTCACGTGGGGGATGTACTGCACGGTCTTTCCCAGGTAATCGCCGCGCCTCTCCTTTTCCCGGACCATGTCGAACACCTTGCCCATGGTCAGGTTCCACTCGGACTTGCAGGTGACCCCCAGGAACCGCTCGTAGTGGCCGAAATCCATGTCCACCTCGCGGCCGTCGTCCAGGACGAACACCTCGCCGTGCTCGAAGGGGTTCATGGTGCCGGGATCCACGTTCAGGTACCCGTCGCACTTGATCGGAACCACTTTCAGCCTGGCAGGAGAGCAGGTGGCCGATGGAGGCGGCGGCGATGCCCTTGCCGAGCCCGGAGAGAACGCCGCCGGTCACGATGATGTACTTGGTGGGCATGGGGCTGTGGTTTCTGCGTTCCGGCATGGAGTGAATCTAGCACAATCCGCGGCTCCAGGCAAAAGTTTCTTGCCTCGCCCGAGCCGCCTTCCGTTGCCCCTGCCCCTTGACCCCGGCCGCAGAAAGGGTAAGATGAAAGCTGCGGCCGCCACTGCCGCATCGCAGGCCCTCTGCTGATCCGCCGATGCCCCCGGCTCAGGATCCCAGGCCCAAAGCGTGCTTCAGGGGGCCCCGTCACGGTCTGGGGGTCTTTTCGCTGGGTGCCTTGCGGGAGGGCGCCGTGTTTCCAGACTTGCCAGCGGGGGAAGCCGCGGCTCCCCGACACAGTGGGGGAGAACGCGAAGGGTCGGCCAGGTTCGCTCCCCGTAGGCAAGTCGTCGGAAACACCAGTCCGGGAGCTTGCGGTACCCGAGAAAAGGCCCCCGGACCGCAGTCAGCCTTCGCTTGTGAAGGCCTGGGATTTCAGGAAGGTACCAGGGCTTGAAAGATACAACTGACACAACGCACTCCCGCCCTCCGATTGTCGCCATTGTCGGACGGCCCAACGTGGGCAAGTCGACCCTGTTCAACCGCCTGTCCCGCTCGCGCAGCGCCCTGGTGGACGACCGCCCCGGCATCACCCGCGACCGGCTCTATGTCGAGATCGCCTGCGAGGGCGTACCCCTGACGCTGGTGGACACGGGCGGGTTCGACGACCTGAACCCGGATCCGCTGCACCGGGCGGTCAGGGCCCAGGTGGAAAAAGCCATCCAGGAAGCCGACTGCGTCATCTTCATGGTGGACGGTCGCCAGGGGCTGCTGCCGGCCGACGAGGAAATCGCCGACATGCTGCGGCGCAGCCGCAAACCGGTTCGGCTGGCGGTCAACAAGGTCGACTCCCCTGAACTGGAGGGCCTGACCCTGGATTTCTACCGCTTCGGCTGGGACAGCGTCCACCCTCTTTCGGCTGCCCACGGCTACGGGCTGCGCGCCTTCCTGCAGGCCCTGGTGCGCGATCTTCCGGTGGTCCGGACCCGGCCGGCCGGCGCGGACCAGATCCGGGTAGCGGTGCTGGGCAAGCCCAACGTGGGCAAGTCCTCCCTCATCAACCGCCTGCTGGGATCGGACCGGCTGCTGGTGAGCGAGCGGCCCGGGACGACCCGCGATGCCGTGGACACCCTCTGCAGTTTCGACCATCAGGAGTACCTGCTGATCGACACCGCCGGCATCCGGCGCAAGGCCCGGGTGAGCGAGAAGATCGAGAAGTTCTCGGCCATCAAGGCGCTGGCCAGCCTGGACCGCTGCCACGTGGCCCTGATCCTGCTGGATGCAGCCGAGGGGGTCACGGAGCAGGACGTGCGGGTCTGCGGCTACGCCTTTGAAAAGGGCAAGGGGGTCGTGCTGGCCGTCAACAAGTGGGATCTGGTCAAGGCCGACCCCCGGCTCAAGGCCGGGGTGGAAGGGGCGCTCTCACGAGAGCTCAAGTACCTCTCTTTTGCGCCGCGGATCCGCCTTTCGGCCCTGACCGGTGAGCGGGTGCTCGAGGTCTTCCAGAAGATCCGGCTGGTCTACGAGCACTCCTCCCGCCGGGTCGGCACGCCGGAGCTGAACAAGGCCCTGGGCGAGGTGGTCGAGCACCACCCCCCGCCGCGGGGCTCGGCCGGGCGGCTCAAGTTCTTCTATGCCACCCAGACCCGGGTCCGGCCGCCCACCTTTGTCGTGTTCGTGAACCGGCCGGAGCTGATCCACTTCTCCTATGAGCGGTACCTCGTCAATCAGCTCCGCCGCCGCCTCGGGCTGGACACCGTCCCTGTCCGTCTGACTTTCCGAAAACGGTGACGCACCCGGAGCCCGGGCCAGGAGGCAAGACCATGAACATCCGCATCCGAATCGGAACCCTGTCGCTGGATGCCGAGCTGAACGACACCCCGACCGCCGTGAAGCTCGCTCAGGCGCTGCCGCTCAGCGCCGGCTTCGAAACCTGGGGCGACGAGATCTACTTCAGCGTGCCGGTGGAGGCCGGGCTGGATGAGAGCGCGCGGGAGGAGGTGGAGCTGGGCGACCTCGGCTACTGGCCCCCCGGAAGCGCCTGCTGCATCTTCTTCGGGCCGACGCCCTCGAGCCGGGAGGGCAGGATCCGGCCGGCCAGCGCGGTGAACCTGATCGGCCGGGTGACCGGGGATGCCCGCCGCCTCAAGCAGGTCATGCACGAGCGCGAGGTGACCCTGGAACCCGCGTAACAACGGCGAATCTCGAATGTCGAATCCCGCCACGGGCGGGGAATGACGAAGTGGATTTCTGTCGAAAGCTGGAAGCAACTTCGATTTTTCTGCGGCTTCCCCCGCAGCCAAGCCGCCAGAAACACCAGCCCGGGAGATCTGGAGCGAGGAGAAGGCAGGGGCCGCTGCCGAGGCGAACGAAATGCGCTCTGAACAGCTCAGGCACCCTTGGCTTCCCGTTCCAGGCGGTAGCGCATTTCGCTCCGGCGGCAGAGTTCCCAGATGAGGCATTGGCTCCGGTGGCTGCAATGGCCGCAGGGATCGGTGCAGGCTTCGCAGTTTTCCAGGCATTCCCGGCAGTAGCCGATCTCCATCTTCGCGCACTTGACGTAGGACTCCTGCTCGGGGTGAAACCGGCAATTCATGATTCCTCAGCCCCTTGTCCTGTCTGCGCTAAGCGTTCCGGCCCTCCTGACGATCCAACCGAGCCCGCCGACCCGGGTCACCAGCGCCGTGACCAGGAACGCCATCGCCAGAGCCAGGTGACTCAGGATGAGCCACGGGTCCAGGCCTGAACCGAACAGCCCCGGGGTGCGGTTCAGCATCACGTTCGCGATCCCGGTCAGCGCCAGCCCGGCCAGCAGCGCCCCCCGGACATACCCCGAAACGGTCACCCGAAAGGTCTTGCGGCGCGACAGGAGGTACTCTGCCGCGCCGTAGGCCAGCAGGCCCAGCAGGAAGGCGGCCGCCGCATAGTGAATCAGCACCGTGGCGTAGAAATCCGCCGCCCACTCCATGCCCGGCAGGTCGGAGATGCCGTAGCGCTTGTAGATCGGCATCTGTCCCATACCGGTGAACACTAGCACTGCCAGGGTCAGGCCATAGACCCAGCCCAGGGTCCGGCCCCTTCTTTGGTTGCGGTTTTCGGATCTCATGCTTCCCGCTCCTTGGTGTCGGTCACCTTTTTCGTGAAGTGGTAGAATTTGCCCACCGCCGCGGCGATGCCGGCCAAGGGAGCGATCAGCATGGACTTGGCCAGCCGCTCCGGCTCGGCCATCCGGTCTTCCACCGGCTTGAAGTGCGGCCGGCCCGGCCCCTTTTCCATGGCCCGGTTCAGCTCTTGGATGGGCACCGGCGACACGTACAGGGTGTTGGTGCCGCCGTTTTCCGTCTCCCCGTAAATGTACCCGTTGATTTCCCTGGCGATCTCATGGGCCTCGCGCACGATCTCGTCCCGCGGGCCGATCTTCTGCACCCCCTCCGGGCAGATCTCGATGCAGGCCGGCAGTTCGCCGGCCGCCACCCGATCGTAGCACCGGTCGCACTTGTACATCACGCCGTTGCCGGCCAGGGCGGGCAGCAGGTCCAGGTACAGGCCCACCCCGCTCTGCCGCTCCGGGATGTGCCACGGGCAGACCTGCTTGCACTTGGCCCCGCCCAGGCAGATGTCCGGGTCGATCCGGGTGATCCCGTTTTCCTGCTTGCCCGCCGCGCCGAAGGGGCACAGGCTGGCACAGGGCGGCTTCCGGCAATGCATGCAGCGTCGCGGGAAGCTGAGGTTCTTGGGCTGACCGTTTTCGACCACCCGGGCTTCCTGGATGAAAAGCCAGTTGTAGGGCGTCAGGCGGTCGGTCACGTGACGTTTGTCCGACCAGTCCGAGGGCTTCACCTTGGAAGGGTAAGCCTTCGGGAAGGGCTTTTTCGGCTTCGGGAACTTGGCCTCGTTGGTGTACCGGCACTCCTCCACGCAGGCTTCGCAGCCGATGCACTTGCGGATGTCGATCAGGGTCGCCAGCTCTTTGGCACCAAACGGGCGGGCGGCCGCCGGCAGGGGCAGGGCGCTCGCGCCCAGGGTGCCTGCGGCGGCCAGGCCGCCTTTCAGAAAAGCGCGTCGCGAGATCTCTTTGGCCATGATTTATTCTCCCCGTTTTGTGGGTGCTTTTCTGGATAAGAGCCCCGGACGCCGAAAAGGTTACAGCCCGCGGGAGAACATCTGAGCGCAAGGATCAGGACCCGGAAGGCGCTGGGCGGCTCCTCTCCGCTTCCAGAACTCCCGGCCTGGTGTTTCTTACGACTTACCTGCGGGGGAGTATTGCCCCCTCCCGCCGTCCGCCGCTGCTTCGCAGCGTCGGCGGGGGTTTCCCCCACTGGTAAGTCTGGAAACACGGCGGCCTCCCGTTAGTCAGCGTCGAGGAACCCCCCAGCACCATTGTTTCCCGTTGTTGGTGTGGATCCTTTCTGTTTTCGGTCAGATGGGGGATAAGGGCTGGTTCAGCGCCCTTGGCGCTCAAGGCACACACGAAGGGCCTTGCTCAGCCGGGCTCTGGTCTCGGCCGGGATCCGGTCCCGGCCGGCCTGCCGGCAGAGGCGGACGGTCTTGCGCAGCGACTCGATGCAGTCCATGCATTCAGGGCATTGATCGAGGTGTTTCCGGATCCGGCGGCAGAGTTCCTCGTCCAGCTCGCCGTCCAGGTACTCGGACACCCTCTCGAAGTATTCCCGGCAGTCAGCTTCCATCGGGTTTCCCCTTGTAGCGCTTGGCGATCTCCTCCCGCAGGAAAAGCCGGGCGCGATGCAGGCGGGTCTTCACCGCCTGGGGGGTGATCTCCAGGATCTCGGCGGTTTCCTCGGTGCTGAAACCTTGAACATCCCGCAGGTTGAACACCAGCCGGTACTTCCGCGGCAGTTCCCTCACCGCCTGGTCGATGACGGCTTTCAGCTCGGCTCGCAGCAGGTGGTCGGAGGGGTCTTCCGACCAGTCCGGGATCTCATAGGCCTGAGAGGCGTTCGGAGGCCCGAAGGTTTCAAGGGAAATCTCCTTTTCAGGTTGCCCCTTCTTCTTGCGCCGCTTTCGCAGACAGGCGCGGGCGGCGATCTTGAAGAGCCAGTTCTTGAGTTTGGTCTCGCCCCGGAACCCGGACAGGTAGCGGAAAGCGCTCAGGAGCGTGTCCTGGGCCACGTCTTCGGCATCCTGGCGCTGGCCGCACATCTTGAGCCCGAAGCCGTAGAGCTGATCGCCGTAACGGTCCACGATCCGCTCCAGGGCTTCTTCCGAGCCGGCCTTGAATTCTTCGACCAGCTCCTCGTCGCTCGGTTCGCGTGTTTCGTGGTTCATACGGCGACTGCTATCCTCTTTTCCATGCTCAGGCTCATAGCTCCTATTCCCCCTTGTCCGAAGCTCTCATGTTGGGGTGAAGGGGCCTTTTCGCAGGGTGCCTTGCGGGCCTCCAGCTCGGAGAGGCGAGCCTACACCTCGGAGAGAGGGCGCAACGGGAATTCGAAAGGCGAACCGCAGAATGCAGAATGACCAACGCCGAATGACGAAGTGGATGCCGGACCTGAGTCCGAGGGCTCCTTCGTCATTCGACATTCCCCGCCCGTGGCGGGATTCGACATTCGATATTCGCCCTTTTTGACCGGTTTGCCCCGCAGACAAGTCGTCGGAAACACCAGCCCGGGAGCTCGGGAGCCCGAGAAAAAACCCCAGGACGCCGTGCGAACCTCTGTCACTGAATCCCTTGAATCCCTCCGCCAGGGTTCGGCCGGGTCATGCCGGCTGCAGTTTCTGCTTGCGTGCTCCGGACGATTCTCATAACCTATTGTTATCAGAGGCAGAGTGTTTTTTCAAATCCCTTTTCCTCCGCCGGCTGGGCCCCTTGCGGCGCGGCCGGCCTCCGGGAAGCCTGCCCATGGGGCTCATTTTCGATGCCGCCACCGCCGGACTCTACGACGCCTGGACCCTCAGTCCCCAGGGGCGCGCGGTCGAGAAAGCCCTGGAGCGGCTGGTTCCGGAATTGCTGGCACCCAGGCCCGGCGAGCGCGTTCTCGATATCGGCTGCGGCAGCGGGCATCACCTGATCATGTTCAACCGGATGGGGCTGAACGTGAGCGGGGTGGACGCCTCTGCGGAAATGGTCCGGCGGGCCCGCAAGCGGCTCGGCCACCGCTGTACGCTCCAGGCCGCCTTTGCCGAGGACCTGCCCTTCGACGACAACGCCTTTGACGTGGCCGTGCTCATCAATACGGTCGAGTTCTTGGACGACCCCCTGGGGGCCCTGGCCGAAGCCGGCCGGGTGGCTCGGAAAAAAGTGTTCGTGGGAGTTTTCAACAGCCTATCCTGGAACGGCCTGCTCCGACGGGCCCACGGGTTTTTCGGCGATCCTCTTTTCGGAAAGGCCCGACTCTACAACCTCTGGGAGATCACGTCGCTGGTGCGCAGCGCCCTGGGCCCGGTACCGATCGCCTGGAGCTGCATCAGGGTGCCGCCGCGGATCGCCGGGGCGGTCGGCCTGAGTGTTTCCGGCAGCCGCAAGAGGATAGCATTCGCCTTTCGGGTTCTTTCTGGCGATCTCCGCCAGCCTGGTGTACCCGCTCCGCACCGCCGGCCTGCCCCTCACTGCGCGAGTCAAGAACGCCGGCCGCGCCCTGGTGGGCACCAGGACCCTCGAGGACCTCAATCGCGGAAAGGCGGGCTGAAGGCCATGAAAGAGGCTTACCTGTATGACAAGCTCGAAAAGGGGAGGGTTCGCTGCGCCCTCTGCAATCACCGCTGTCTCATCGAGGAAGGCGGCCGTGGCCGCTGCGGAGTCCGCGAGAACCGCGCGGGCACCCTTTACAGCCTGGTCTACGACCAGGTGATCGCCCGGCACTGCGACCCGATCGAGAAGAAGCCCCTCTACCACTTCCTGCCCGCCAGCCTTTCCTATTCCATTGCCACGGCGGGCTGCAATTTCAGCTGCCGCTTCTGCCAGAACGCCGACATCTCGCAGCTGCCGGCGGATCACGGACGGATCGTCGGCGAGCACCTGACGCCCGAGGCCATCGTGAACCAGGCCCTGGCCTTCGGGTGCCGGTCCATCGCCTACACCTACACCGAACCCACCATCTATTTTGAGCTGGCCCTGGACACCTCCCGCATCGCCGTGTCCCGCGGGCTGAAAAACGTCTTCGTGTCCAACGGCTACATGACGCCGGGGTGCCTCGCCGAGATCCATCCCGACCTGCACGCGGCCAACGTGGACCTCAAGGCCTTCAGCAACGACTTCTACAAAGCGCAGTGCGGCGCCAAGCTCGCGCCGGTCCTCGAAACCCTGGCGGCCATGAAGCGGCAGGGGGTCTGGCTGGAGGTCACCACCCTGCTCATCCCCGGTCTCAACGACGACCCCCGGGAGCTCGGGAAGCTCGCCGGGTTTCTGGTTTCCCTGGACCCGGACATCCCCTGGCACATCAGCCGCTTTCACCCCACCTATCGCCTCACCGACCGGTCGCCCACCCCGGCTTCCACCGTGCACCGGGCCCGCGACATCGGCTTCGAGGCCGGTCTGCACTACGTCTACACCGGGAACCTCCCCGGCGATCAGGGCGAAAAGACCTGCTGCCACGGATGTGGCGGGCTGCTCGTGGACCGGATCGGCTTTTCCGTGTCCCGCAACCGGGTCACGAAAGGCTGCTGCCCGGACTGCGGCAGCCGGATTCCCGGGGTCTGGTCGGATTGATCTCCGAACCCTGATCTGCTAGGATGGGGAGTCTAGGGAGGGCTCTTCGAGGGGTTTTTCTTAGCCTGGGCGCCCGCCGGGCTGGTTTCGGCCTTCTTCCCCCCGGCGGGGGCTCACGGAATCCCGGCGTCGCCTCGGCCGCCGTCCGGAGGAAGCGGGAATGGAACGTGAGCAGGAACTGGTGGTCAAGGTCACCAAGGAGATCGTGGTCAAGTTCATCGAGATGGGCACCGTCTCGGTAGCCTCGTTCGAGGAGGTCTGGAAACGGGTCCTTCAGACCGTGCAGGACGCCCTCGGGCCCCGCCAGAAACAAAAGGGCTGACAGCCCCCCTACCCCGTGCCCCTCTTCTGCCCGCCTACCCGGCCCGGATCGTTCCCGGGGCGGCCTCAGTAGCGAACCTCCACCAGGAACAGCCCCTGAGGGGGCGCCTTCACTCCGGCCCGGCGCCGGTCCGCGCAGCGCAGGATCTCCTTGAACCCGGCCGCATCGAGCCTGCCCAGGCCCACGGCCACCAGGGTCCCCACCAGGTTGCGCACCATGTGGCGCAGGAAGCCGTCGGCCTCGAAGGCGAAAACCAGCCTGCCCGGTCCGCGCTCCTCGAGGTCGGCCCTCAAGATGCACCGCACCGGGTTGACGTTGCCGCTGCCGCTCGAGCGGAAGGCGGAAAAATCGTGCCGCCCTTTCAGCGTTCTCAGCGCCTCGGCCATGCCGGCCCTGTCCAGGGGCTGGGAAATGTGCCAGCGATAGCGGCGCTCGAAGAGATCCGGGTCGGGCTGGTTCAGCAGGCGGTACTCGTACAGCTTGCTTTTCACGCCGTAGCGGGCATGAAAATCCGCCGGGACCTCCTCGGCGGCCAGGATGAGGATGTCGGCGGGTGTCAGGGCGTTGAGCCCTTTTCTGAAAACCTCGGTCGCGAGCGTCGAGCGGGTGAGGAAGTGGGCCACCTGCCCGAGGGCGTGAACGCCGCTGTCGGTCCGGCCGGAGGCAATCAAGGTGACCCGCTCCCCGACCAGCTTAGCAAGACCGGCTTCCACAACGCCCTGGAGGGTGCGGCCGCCGGCCTGCCGCTGCCAGCCCCGGTATTCGGCCCCATCGTAGGCCAGCTTCAACCGGATGTTCCTCTGTTCCGCCAAGGCCTCCCGCCCACCCGTGACCGGGCCGAAAAAAAGGGAGCCCGGTTTGGACTCCCTTCCTGAATGAACCGGGCCTGCAGACGCCCCGGCTTACCGTTTGGAATACTGGAAGCGCTTCCGCGCGCCGGGCTGACCGTATTTCTTGCGCTCTTTCATGCGCGAATCGCGGGTCAGGCAGCCCTGCTTCTTGAGCGCTTCGCGCAGCTCCGGGTTGGCGATCACCAGGGCCCGGCTGATTCCGTGCCGGATGGCGCCGGCCTGGCCTGTGATGCCGCCTCCGCTCACATTCACGTGCACGTTGAACTTCCGCCGGGTATCCGTGAGCTTGAACGGCTCGAGCACGTAGGTTCTGTCCGATTCGCGGTCCAGGTAGCCTTCGAAGGGGCGCCTGTTGATGGTGATCTGACCATCCCCGGGTCTCAGCCAGACCCGGGCAACCGAGGTCTTTCTTTTTCCGGTTCGCATAGAAAGCGGTCTCTGCCATTTAGATCTCCAATCTCTCCGGTTGTTGGGCCTGATGGGGATGTTCAGGGCCGGCATAGATCTTCAGCTTCTTGAGCTGACGCCGGCCCAGGCTGTTCTTGGGAAGCATGCCCTTGCACCGCAAACCGCAGCAGTTCCTCCGGCTTCTTCTCAAGCAGCTTCCGGGCCGATGTCTGCTTCAGCCCGCCCATGTAGCCGGTGTGCCGGTAATAGAACTTCTGGTCCCACTTCCGGCCGGTGAGCAGCACCTTTTCGGCGTTGACCACCACCACGAAATCCCCGGTGTCCGCGTGGGGCGTGAAAATGGGTTTGTGCTTGCCTCGCAGCCGCATGGCGATCTGGGTCGCCAGCCTGCCCAGAACCTTGTCCTGGGCGTCTACGAGATACCACTTCTTTGCTGACATCCTGTTCTTTGGCAACGTAAGTTTTCATCGAGCGCTATTCCTGATCCTTGAAAGTTGAAAACGTATTATATTTAGAAAAATCTCGAGCCTTCTGTCAAGGGATTTCTGCAGTAAATTCCGTGTTGACAAACGCGCGTCCGATTCTTGATAATACGGTTTGCAGATGGGCGCCCGTAGCTCAGTTGGATAGAGCGCCGGGCTTCGAACCCGTAGGTCGCAGGTTCGAGTCCTGCCGGGCGCGCCATGACGCATCGATATGGGGCCTGTAGCTCAGTTGGCAGAGCAGTTGACTCTTAATCAATTGGTCGAAGGTTCGAGCCCTTCCAGGCCCACCATAAACGTCAAGCATAACGGCAACTTGCGCAGAGCGCCGGTTGCCGTTTTTTCTTGCCCTACCCCCGCACGCTTCAGGCGGCGGGCAGGCGCTGGGCGATCTTGCGGCCCAGCTCGCGGCAGGCCGCGAGCCCTTCATCGTCGGGCACGTACTGCAGCCGCACGTCCGGGTCGATCAGATCGAACTTCATGGCCTCCAGCTCGGCCCGGATCAGCTTCACGGCCTCGCCGCTCCAGCCGTAGGACCCGAAGGCGGCCGCCACCTTGTTTTGGGGTTTGAGTCCCTTGAGGTAGGTCAGGAAATCGGCCACTGTCGGGAAAAGCCCGTTGTTCAGGGTGGGCGAACCCACCACGATGGCCCCGGCGTCCAGCACCTCGGTGAGGATGTCGCTCCGGTGCCAGCTCCGCAGGTGCATGGGTTTGGCCTCCACCCCCTCCTCGATCAGGGCCTCGGCGATGGCTTCCGCCATCTTGCCGGTGCTGTGCCACATGGTGTCGTAGACCACCAGCGCTTTGCGCCCGGGCTTCTGCCGGCTCCACTCCGCATAGGCGTTGACGATCCTGCCGGGGTCCCCGCGCCAGATGACGCCGTGGTCCGGGCAGATCATCCCGATCTCCAGGCCCATACCGGTCACCTTCTCGATCAGTTTCAGAATCAGCGGTGCGTAGAGCAGCAGGATGTTGGCGAAATACTTCCGGGCGTGAGGCATGATCCGGTCGCCGAGCTGGTCGTCGAAGCGCTCGGGGCCCGCGTAGTGCTGTCCGAAGGCGTCGCTCGAGAACAGGATGCGGTCTTCCTTGCAGTAGCTGAACATGCTGTCCGGCCAGTGGAGCATCCGGGTTTCCAGGAAGGTCAGGGTCCGCTTCCCCAGGCTCAGCTCGCCGCCGTCCTCCACCGCCTGCAGGTTGAGGGACCCCGGGAAATGGCGCTTCAGGTTCTGCCGGCCCTTCTTGGAGCAGTAGATCGGCTTGTCCTCCCCGATCCGGTGCATGATCCCGGGCAGGCCCCCGGAGTGATCCATCTCGGTATGATTGCTGATCACGCAGTCGATCTTGCGGGGGTCGATGATCTGGCTGATGTTGCTGATGAGCTGGTCAGCGAAAGGCCGCTTCACCGTGTCGATCAGGGTGACGCGCTCATCCAGAATCAGATAGGCGTTGTAGGTCGTGCCCTGGTAGGTCGAATACCCGTGAAAGTCCCGGATGTTCCAGTCCACGGCGCCCACCTGGTAGATGTCCTTGGCGATTTCCACCGGTTTCATTCTTGCTTTCCTTCCTCCATCGGTTTCAGTTTCCCGCCGGCGGCCCGCACGATGGGCATGGTGATTCTGAAAACCGTCCCCTGCCCCTTTTCGCTTTGGAGCGAAACCCGGCAGCCGGGGTGATCTTCGATGATTCGCCGGGAAACGCTCAGCCCCAGGCCCGTTCCCTGTCGTTTGGTGGTGTAGAAAGGGGAGAAAACCTTCTCCCGGTCTTCGGCTGGAATGCCGCAGCCGCTGTCGGCCACCACCAGGTCCACTTCCTCGCCGGACAACTCGGCCCCCAGCAGCAGCTTGCCCCCGTCGTCCATGGCTTCCAGGGCGTTCTTGGCCAGGTTCAGCAGCACCTGCTTGAGCCGGTCCCGATCGGCGCGCACCGTTACCGAGGCCGCCTTCACCTCCAGCTGGATCCGGCTTCGCTCGCAGTCCGAAGCCACCAGCGAGCGAACCTCTTCCAGGAGCTCCGGCACCTCCACCTCCTCCAGTTTCAAGGCCCGCGGCAGATGGAAATCCCTGAGTTCGGCCAGCAGGCTCTCCAGCCGGGTGACCTCCTCGACGATGATCCGGAGCTTCTTGGCGGTCTTGGGGTCTGCGTTCTCGCCGGCCAGCTGGCGGGAAAACCCGCCGATCATCATCAGCGGGTTCTTGATCTCGTGGGTGATCTCGGCCACGAATCGGCCCAGGGCGGCCAGCCGCTCGGAGCGTCCGACCTGTTCCTGCAGCGCCTTGGTTTCGGTGAGATCCCGGACGATGCCGGTGAAATAGAGCTTGCCGTCCAGCTCCGACACGGAAAAGGAGATCCCGGCCGGGAATGTCTTCCCGCCCTTGCGCACCGCCGTCATCTCGCTGTCGTGTCCGATCCGGCGGGGGATGCGCGTCCGGACGTAGCGCTCGACCGCCAGGCGGTGATCCTGAGCGCAGCCGGGCCCCATGATGGCCGTCAGGTCCCGGCCGACGACCTCTTCCCGGCTCCCAGCCGAAGACCCTTTCCGCGGCCCGGTTGTAGAAAATCACCCGGTGAGCCTCGTCGATGGTGACGAAGGCCTCGTTGGTGTTCTCGACGGCTTTCTCCAGCAGGTGCAGCCGCCGAAGATCTTCCGGGACCAGGGTCTCGGCGACGGGCGGCTCAGGAGGCCTTTTCAAACTGGTCTTTCGACGCTCCGCACACCGGGCAGGTCCAGTCATCGGGCACATCCTTGAAGGCTGTTCCGGCAGCCACGCCGTTGTCCGGGTCCCCGGCGGCCGGGTCGTACACGTAACCGCAAACCGTGCATTCGTACTTGTCCATGTGTCTGTCCTCCTTTTGGGTGCTGGGCGCGTTAGCCTTCGGAAGAATCGGCCGTTCCGGGAGTGCCCCGTCCCTGCGGCCCGATCCTATCCGTTTACCAGAAATCCGATCCCTAATCCATCAAATATAAGGTCTCGCGCAGCGCTTTTCAAGCCAAAACAAGGGGGGAGGGAACCCGATTCCCTCCCCCCTTGGATCTCGGCTGTCCGGCCCTCGGGACCGGCAGGCGGCTCTTTAGGCGGCTTCCAGTTTCTGGCGGTCCGCCATGTCCATCAGCACCCGGTCGCGGGCCTTGTCGATGCCCAGGGCCTTGCGCTTCTTGTCGATGTGGGCGATCATCATCCGGGCCATCTCGTAGGGGTCCACCGCAAAGCCCCACTTGCCGAAGCCCATGCTCCTCCAGCCCGTCAAACAGCAGCTTGTGGAACTTGGTCTCCTGCACGATGGGGAAGGTGACCCCGAAGACGGTGAACACGCCCGAGGCCACGAAATACTGGCCGATGCAGATGGCCTTTCTCGCTCATCCACTCCGGTGCCGCGCCGGCCACCGGCAGGTCGGCCATGCTTGTCGCCCAGGCCGCCGATGCGCACCATTTCCGCGCAGGCGATCAGGATCCGGCTGTTGTCCACGCAGGAGCCCAGCCCGAGCACCGGCGGCATGCCGACGGTTTCGCACACCTCCCGCAGCCCGGGACCTGCCAGGTGGGCGGCTTCCGGGGTGTAGAGGCCGGCCTTGGCCAGGGCGATCTGGGAGCACCCGGTCTGGACCACCAGCACGTCGTTTTTGATCAGTTCCTTGACCAGCTCCACATGGACCCAGTCCTGCTTCACCCGCGGGTTGGTGCAGCCCACCACGCCGGCCACGCCGCGGATCCGGCCGTTGATGATGTTGTCGTTCAGCGGGGTGTAGGATGACCGGAAGGTCCCGCCCAGCATGTAGTTGATGTACTCGTGGGAAAACCCGTGGATGCCCATGTTCCGGATGTTGGGGATCTCCACCGGGACCTTGCGGTTCTTGAAGCGCACGATGGCGTTCTCCACGATCGCATCGGTGCAGTCGCGCGGGTTGTGCTCGTGGAACTCGATGTGCTGCACCCCCTCGATCCGGCAGCGCGGGTTGGTGGTGAAGAGCTTGGTGCCGTAGCAGTCGGCCACCTTGGCCAGCCCCTGCTTGATGCACTGCACATCCACGGCCATGGCATCCACCGCGCCGGTCACCAGGATCGCCTCGGTGGACATGAAGTTGCCGGCATGGGGCACGCCGTGGCGGCAGAGCATCTCGGCCCCCGAGCAGCACATGCCGAGCAGGTTGATCCCCTTGGCGCCGGCTTCCTTGGCCGCCTGGAGCAGGCTGGGGTCATTGACCGAGGCCAGCACGGACTCGAACAGGTTGGGCTCGTGGCCGTGGACGATGATGTTCACCTGGTCTTCCTTCAGGCAGCCCATGTTCACCTCGGCCCGCACCGGCGTGGGCGTGCCGAAGAGGATGTCCGAAATCTCGGTGGCCACCATGGACCCGCCCCAGCCGTCTGCCAGCGCGGTCCGGCTGCACTGCTTGGTGATGTTTTCGTAGTCCTGGTCCACGCCCATGTGGGTGCGGTGCATCAGTTCCATGATCTCGCGCATGGCGCCGCGGGGCACGATACCGTGCTTGCGCCAGATCTCCAGGGTCTTTGGCGGGACCCGCTTCACAAAGGGGATCTCGCCGTCCACCTGGGTGTAGGTGCGCTCCAGCTCCTTGTACACATCGTTGGCGATGTCCTTGGTGTCGCGGCCGTCCACTTCGATATCCAGCTCCCGGGCCAGGGCCTCCAGCTTGATGGGGTCCTTGATCCCGTAGTCCTTGATCTTGCCGTTGACCACATCGCGGAACAGATCCAGCATGGCCATGCCGTGGTCCGTGTGGGCTGCCGCTCCGCTGGCCACCATACGGGCGAAGTTCCGCGCCATGATGGTGTCGATGGTGGCGCCGCAGACGCCGACCTTGGCGTAGGGGTCCTTGGAGTTCAGGCGGCAGGGTCCCATGGAGCAGTGCTTGCAGCAGGCCGAATCCGCCCCGATGGGGCAGGCCTTCATGTCGGCCGCGCGGTGAAAGGCGGTTTCCATCGCCGTCCCGCTCGGCCTTTTCGAGCATCTGGATCGTGGCGTCACAGATGGTCACGTCCCGGATGTTGAGTTTCTTCTCCTTTTTTTCCTTCTCCATGCTGAAACCTCCCGAAGTAAAATAGGCCGCCTGGTTTGGGGGCCTTTGAATTCCTTAATAGGAACTATTCCTATTTGCAGAAAAAGTCAAGCCCTTTTTTCGGGGCCGGGGACTGAACCCTCCGCCGCTTCAAGGCGCTTGCGTGGATCCGCCGCGTGTCCGGGCCACAAATCCGAAACCCGAAACAAGTCCCAATGGCCAAGGCTCTCTGCTAGCCTAATTCGTCATGCCTTTGCTGACCGTTTTGGACATTGGAACATTTAGATTTTGAGATTGTTTCGGATTTGGATATTCGGATTTCGGATTTATTGAAATGAAGTCTTCGCTTGAAGACAACGGCTCTTTTCCAGTTTTCCGCCGGCACAGCAAGAAGGGAGGGCGCCGGCACAACGGCCGGCGCCGGGGGTGGACGGACGCGGTCAGGCCCCGCTTTCCAAGCTGCATTTGGAGAAATCGATTTCCTGCTTGCAGCTCGAGCAGACATGTTTCTTGTCGAACTCGTCCGAGAAAACCTCTTTTTCCTTGCCGCAGCTCGGGCATTTGCAGACAAAGGACTTGAGGTGTTTGAGATCCTGAAACCCGGGGCAATGTTGCGGTGTGGTCATGTCTTCTCCTCCTCTTCGACCTGCCCCTTGTGTTTGGTCCCGCACAGGGGGCAAAGGATGTCGATCTGCTTTTCGTCGCCGATGAACTTCTCGCGGAGCTCTTCCGGCCCCAGGAAGCTTATGTCGCCGCACGCGCAGGCCGGGCACTCGGCCCGCACCTTGAACTTTCTCTTGCTCATGCTTTTTTCCTCCCCCTGCCGCCTACCCCAGCCGGGGGTCGCCGCCGGTCTGGCCGCAGTCCGGAATGTAGCACGCTACGTCCAGGAACTCGCATTTCTTCTTGCAGGAGGGGCACTTCTCCGGCGGGGTGTCCGCCGTCAGGGTGTACCCGCAGTCCTTGCATCGCCACTCTCCCATGGTCTTCTCTCCTTTCTGGTGCCTGGCCGCTGTCGCGCGCCGGTAGCGCGCTGGCGGCCGGGCAGCGTTTGCCGGGCAGTGATCAGCCCTCGGCGCCGGCCGCCTGGGCCTGGACCCGCCTCCAGTTTGCAAAACCGTTCAGGTTCGTGGACTGGAAGGCGGCTACCCCTTCCAGACACCGTGCAGGTTGCACAGCTCCCGGGCGGTGACGCTGGCGGCCGACACCTTGAACACGGCCTCCGGAGCCTCGCCCGGTTTGAGGAACTGCCGATAAGCCTTGCCGTCCGCAAGGAGCTCGACCCACTCGATGTGGTGTTTCTCCTCCATGGGGTGGGCGACGCTGCCCACTTTCACCTTGATGCCGTCGGCGGTCTTCTCGATCACCGGGACATGCTTTTCCTTGGCCGCGTCCACGGTGTTTTCCTTCATCAGCTTCATGGCCTGGCCGCAGCAGACCAGTTCCCCTTTGCCGCCGTGGAGCACCTCAACGATGTTGCCGCACAGTTCACACTTGTACACTTCCAGTTTCTCAGCCATGTCGTAACCTCCTTCAATGGTTTGGCGGTTGTGGTGGTTGCGGGCCGCTTGGCCGCCCCGGCCTAGACCAGCCCGCGAGCCGCCTGCAAGGCGGCCTCATAGTCCGGCTCGTCTGCCACTTCCCTGACGAGCTGCGCGTATCTCACGACCCCGGCCCGGTCCACAACGAAAACGGCCCGTGCCAGCAGCCGCAACTCCTTGATCAGCACGCCGTAGGCCTTGCCGAAGGACGCGTCCCGGTGATCGGAAAGGGTGATCACCCGTTCCACGCCGGCCGCACCGCACCAGCGCTGCTGGGCAAAGGGCAGATCCATGCTGAAGGTCAGCACGGCGACGTCCTTCCCCAGGTCGTTGGCCTCCTGGTTGAAGCGGCGGGTTTCCAGATCACAGACCGGCGTGTCCAGTGAGGGGACCGATGCCAGCACCAGCACTTTGCCGGCAAAGGATGCCAGGCTCACCGGGGAAAGATCCGTTTTAAGCACCTCGAAATCCGGGGCTTTGCGGCCGGGTTTCAGCTCCGGCCCGACCAGCGTCAGGGGTTTGCCCTTCATCGTCACCGCGCCATTTCGCTCTTCCATGGGGTTCACCTCGTTTCAGGGTTACCAGTTCTCGCCCAGCACTTCGAAATGGGCCCGGGGGTGGTCACAGGCCGGGCAGAGTTCCGGGGCTTCCTGGCCCTTGTGCAGGTAGCCGCAATTCCGGCAGCGCCAGGTGATCTCCTGGTCTTTCTTGAAAACCCGGCCTTTTTCGATGTTGGCGGCCAGGTCGCGGTAGCGTTTTTCGTGCTGTTTCTCGGCCACCGAGACCGCCATCCAGACATCGGCGATATCATCGAAGCCCTCCTCGCGGGCGATCTTGGCAAAGCCGGGGTACATCTGGGTGTGCTCGTAGTTCTCCCCGGCTGCACCTTCTTTCAGATTCTCCAGTGTGCTGCCGATGACGCCGGCCGGAAACTTCCACTTGACCTCCACCTCGCCGCCCTCCAGAAACTTGAAGAAGCGTTTGGCGTGCTCCTTTTCCTGGTTGGCGGTTTCGTCGAAGATGAAGGCGATCTGGTCGTAGCCCTCCTTGCGCGCCTGGCTGCTGAAATAGGTGTAGCGGTTGCGCGCCTGGGACTCCCCGGCAAAGGCGGTCAACAGGTTTTTCTCGGTTCTTGTTCCCTTCAGGCTTGTCATTCTATCCCTCCTCTTTTTTTCTGAAGCTTTCCAGGACTCTTGTCTGGCGCTCTTTTTCGTCCACCTCGGGCTCTTGCGCCCGGCAGCGGGAGCAGAGCCCGAAGAACTCCAGCCGGTGCCCGAAGATTCCGTACTTGGTCAGGTTTCCGAGCGCGTTCTGGAGTGTTTCAAAAGTGTCGTCCGCGGGTTTGATGGATTCGTCCTCGATGCAACCGCAGCGGACGCAGTTCACGTGGTAGTGGTCGCCGGTGTTGCAGTCGAAGCGCATCTGGGTTTGACTGGGTTCCAGCCTGGAGATCAGACCGCAGGAAGCCAGGATGTCCAGGTTGCGGTACACCGTCCCCATGCTGATGCGCGGCAGCTTCTTCTTCACCCGCGCGTAAATCTCGTCGGCGGTGGGGTGCGACGCGAGGGCCCTGACCTCATCGAGGATGACCTGGCGCTGGGGTGTCATCCGCATTTTGCGCTCTGCAGTCAATCCGTTCCCCCGCAATCCTCCTCGCGCCTGCTCCGCAATTCCGGGACGCGAGCCGGCTTTATTTTCCGCCGCCGTCGGCAGCCGGTTTCCCCAGACAGCGGAACATCCTCCGCCCGGCCCCGCACACCGGGCATTTCCAGTCCTCCGGCACCTCCTCGAAGCGGGTGCCTTTCGGTACCTTGCCCTTTCGGTCGCCGCGGTCGGGATCATAGATGCAGCCGCAGTTCACCGTCTGGCATTGCCACATCTCCTCCGGTGCTGCCATATTCCCCAGCTCCTTTCACTCCACCCGCTTGAAAGCCTTGGCCTTGGCACTGCAGACCGGGCAGCTGTCGGGCGGCTCGTTTTCGCAGGTATAGCCGCAGACCTGGCACACGTAGTAGCTTTCCACCTCCGCCGGGTTCTCCAGGCTGTCCAGGGCCTTCTGGTACAGGCCGGCATGGATCTCCTCCACCGCGTTGGCGAAGTTGAAGGACCGTTCGGCCACCTTGTTGCCTTCGCTTTTGGCGGCCGCGATCATTTCCGGGTACATCTGCTTGAACTCGTGGATCTCCCCGGCCACGGCTTCCTTCAGGTTGGCGGCCGTTTTCCCGATCCCGCCCAGCGCCCTCAGATGGGCGTGGGCGTGGACGGTCTCGGCCTCAGCCGCTGCCCGGAAAAGCCGGGCGGCCTGGGTGTGTCCCTCCAGTTCGGCCTGTTTCGCGTAGGCCAGATATCTTGCGGTTGGCCTGGGATTCGCCGGCAAAGGCTTCTTTCAGGTTCTTTTCGGTTTGACTCATGGTGGGCCTCCTTTCGTGGTTGAATGACAATGAATCAATATATGTCGTCGCAGGGGAGTTTCAAGCGACGGCAAGCCCACCCCGCCCAAAGGCCGGCCCGGAAGCCTCATCGCCGGTACAGCCGCGTCAGGGTCGGCCCGGGAATCCCCAGCACCAGTCCGGCCAGCACGATCTGGTTGCGGAAGGTCGTCCGCCAGGGACCCAGGCGGCGCCAGCGCCGGGCCGAAGTCCGGATGGCCTGCGGGGCCGTGTAGATCCGCCCCTGCTCTGAAAGCCGCCGCACCAGCAGGAAATCTTCGGCGATCCCGGTTTCCGGAAACCCGCCCGCCGCCTCGAATCGCTCTCGCCGCAGGAACAGGGCCTGGTCCCCGTAAGGCAGGTTCAGATAGCGCGAGCGCAGGTTGGCTCCGAACTCCAGCACCCGCATCAGGGGGCCCGTGGCATCGGTCCGGAAGCCGAAGGCCCCGACGGCCACCCGCGGATCCATGAGCCCCTCGAACACCGCTTGCGGATAGCCCGCCGGGAGCCGGGTGTCCGCGTGGAGAAAGAGCAGCACATCCGCCTGCGCCAGCGCCGCCCCCCGGTTTTGCTGGCGTGCCCGGCCGGCCCGGCAGCGCTCGACCCGCGCCCCGCACCCGGCCGCGATTTCCCGGCTGCGGTCGCGGCTCCCGCCGTCCACCACGATGACCTCGGCCTCTTCGTGGGCGGCCCGCGCCAGGGTCGGCGCGAGCTGCTCCTCCTCGTCCAGCGCCGGTACGATCACGGAAACATACGGCCGCCGGCGAAAGAGCCCGCGGGGCTTCAGATCCGCCGGCGTGTCCAGGTCGGACTGCGGCGCAAGGCAGTGAACCGTGGCGCCTTGCGCCCTGGCCAACGCCAGGGTCCGCTCCAGGACCTCCCCGGTCCCCCAGGGGATGTCGCCGAAGATTCCGGCCGGGCGCTTCATGCCCACCAGCCAGTAGCCGCCGTCGGTGCTCGGGCCCAGGACCAGGTCGTTTCCGCTGAGCGCCTCGAAGGCCTCCCGCAGGTGGTCCGGCGTGAGGCCGGGAACGTCTGTTCCCACCAGCACCACCCGGGCCGCCCCGGCTCCGAGAGCCTCCCGGACGGCGCTCTCCATCCGCCGGCCGAGATCCCCCGCTGCCTGCTGAGCCACCTCCAGGTTGGGGCCGAGCCAGCGCCGGACCTGCCGCGGACTTCCGCCGGAAAACCGAAACTCCACCCGCATCCGCCGGCGCCGGGCCAGCGTCCGGGCCGCCCGGACCGTGTTCTCGGTCAGGCGGCGCTGAAGATCCGCCGCCCCGAGCGCGCCCAGGGCCGTCACGAGTCGCGTCTTGGTGCGGCCGGGCTCGGGATAGCGGCCGAACACGATCAGGCGCTCCGCGCTTTCCATGCCCTGCCCGGACCTCACCTGACGGGAACCGGGTTCACGTCACCCGCCCAGATCCGCCGTCAGCTGCTGCAGTACCGCCGGCACCGGACCGCCCAGGTGCAGCCGCAGCACCCGGCGGCCGGCGGAGCGCAGGGCCTCCCCGTCCCCCAGGGCCTGGGCCAGCTTGAGCACCCCGAAGCCGAGGCGGGAGGAAGCCGATCCGGCCTCATCCGGGATGGGGGCATCCCGGGGGCTGTCGGCCGTCAGCTGGACGAACAGACCCTGTCCGGCGTCCCCCTTGTGGAGCTGACCGGTGGAGTGCAAAAAGCGCGGGCCGTAGCCCACGGTGGTCGCCAGGCGGCTCTGATCCCGCAGCCGGTGACGCAGTTCGGCGAGCGCCCGGTCGGTCTCCGGCGCGGGTTCCAGGTACGCCTGCAGCGCGATGTACCCCCCCGGACGGCCGCCTTTCAGAAAGGTGTTCAGGGCCTCCGCCGCGCTCCTCCCCCGGACCTCGCCGAAGACGGTCACGTCCCCGTCTTTGAGCGCCGGATGCTGTTCCGGCAGCTGCCCGCTCTGCCGAAAGGCCTCCACCATCTTCCGGGCGCGGGCCTTGGCCGACTCCACGTCCGGCTGGTCGAAGGGGTTGATTCCGAGGAGGCTGCCGGCCACCGCGGTGGCCATTTCCCAGCGGAAGATCTCCCCGCCCAGGTCGTAGGCATCCGCCAGCTCCAGCCGCACCACCGGGTGGCCGGCCGCGGCCAGGAGATCCAGCTGCCCATCCCGGGATCGGTCGCCGGCCAGGCGCAGGTCGACGAAGACCCGGTCGTCTCCGTAGGCGCCGGGCGCCGCCAGATCCTCACCCTCCACCGGCAGGATCCCTTTCCCCTCCTTGCCGGTGCTCTCGGCGATCAGCTGCTCGACCCAGGGTCCGAACGGCGCGATCCCGGGAGAACTGACCAGGGTCAGCTTGTCGCGGCCCGCTCGCGCCAGCGTGCCCAGCACCGCGCCCAGCCAGGCACCCGGGTTCTCGGCGCCGGCACCGGAAGCGCAGGCGGCGGCCATGTCGGCGGCCCGCGCCAGCAGGGTGTCCAGCTCCATGCCGATCAGCCCGGCCGGCACCAGGCCGAAGAATGAAAGCGCCGAGTAGCGCCCCCCGATCTCGGGGTCGTTCAGGAAGATCTTGCGAAAGCCCAGTTCCCCGGCCAGGGACGCCAGGCCGCTGCCCGGATCGGTGATGGCGACGAAGTGCCGGCCGGCCGCCGGCTCGGCCGCCGCGGCGCGGGTATAGAAGTAGTTGGCGAGCGACAGGGTTTCCACCGTGCCGCCCGATTTGGTCGAGACCAGGTGGAGGGTGCGGCCCGGGTCCAGCCGCTCGGCCTTTTTCAGGATGGCACCCGGATCGGTCGTGTCCAGCACCGCCAGGTCCGGGTACCCGGACCTGCGGGCCGAAGGTGAGGCGGAACATCTCCGGCGCCAGGCTGGACCCGCCCATCCCCAGGAGCAATGCGTGAGCATATCCGGCCGCCCGGACGGTTTCCGCAAAGCTCGCGATCCCGGGCAGAGCCGGCTTCATCGCCTCCGGGCTGCGAAGCCAGCCCAGCCGGTCGGTGATCTCGGCCGGGTCGGGTTTCCAGACCGTGTGATCCCGCGCCCAGAGGCGCTCCACCACCCGGCGCTGCCGAAGACCCGCCAGGGATTCGCGCACCGCCGGCAGGTATTTCCCGAGAACGGCTCGGCCGTGCCGGGTTTTCTGAATCTCGTCTTGACCCATTTCCACGCTCCTCTTTCCCGGACGACGCGGCGCCGGAATGCCCGGTGCTTCAGGAACGCCTCGCGTCAGCGGATTTCAGTGCCCCCGGCGGCCGCGCAGCAATGAGGCCGCCTCCCGGTCCAGCAGCCAGGTCAGTCGGCCTGCCGGACGCACCAGAGCCGCCGGCAGTTTGCAGTCCCGCGCCTCGAGCACCTCCCGCACCACCTCCGCCTTGCTCCGGCCGGAAACCAGCACGAACACCTGCCGGGCCCGGTTGATGACCGGCAGGGTCAGGGTCAGGCGCTGCACCTCCGGCTCGCCGCCGCGCGCCGTCAGAACCCAGCGCCGGTCTTCGGCCAGCGATGCCTGCCCGGGGAACAGGGAGGCGGTGTGTCCGTCCCGGCCGATACCCAGCAGGATGAGATCGAAGCGCGGAAACGACCCGGCCGGCACCTGGAAAACCTTTTGCAGCGTGCCTTCGTACTCCCGGGCCGCCGCTTCGGGCTCGGTTTCGGCGGGCATGGGGTGGACCCGGGCCGCCACAACCGGAACGCGGCTCAGGAAATCCTCGCTGGCCGTCCCGTAATTGCTGGCCGGATCCGAAAACGGCACGCAGCGCTCGTCGGCCCAGAAAAAGTCAGTCCGGCTCCATGGCAGGCGCGACCGGCAGGGTTCCCGGGTCAGGCTCCGGTGCATGGCCCGCGGCGTGTTGCCGCCCGCAAGCGCGAGGCTGAAACCGCCCCGCCGCCTCGCGGCCGCCGCAGCCGTGGCGCACACCAGGCGCGCCCCCTGATCGGCCAGCTCCTGTTCCCCGGCGCACACCACCACGCGCGCCGAACCCTGTGCGGCGCCTGCGCAAGGCCGTTTGCCGTCGCCGGCAGGGTCAAGGGGCGGCTGCACCATCCGGGTGTCCGGGTCTCCTACGAAGCAATCCTTTCAAAGGTCACCTGATCCACGAATTTCACCCACTCGTACCCGTAGTAGCCTTCCGCCACCAGCCGCAGGGGAAACCCGTGCCGCGGCGGCAGCGGCTGCCCGTTCACCTCGTAGGCCAGGAACACCCGGTCAGCCCGGGTGTCGGCCATGGGAAAGCGCGCGGTCTTGCCCGCAACCCCCTGCGGCCCCGCAAGGGTCACGTGGGTCGCGCCCTCGCCCGCCCCGCCCAGGCGGGCCAGTTCCAGCAGGGAGACCCCCTTCCAGCGGCCGTGATTGGCGAACACCCCCGGGCAGATGAGCAGAACGGCTCTTTCAATGGCCGGCAGTTCCCTGATCTCCCGGTAGCCCAGAGCCAGCGGCTCCCGGAGAGCCCCGCCCACCCGGAGCCTCCACGCCTCGAGCTCCACCGGGTGCTTGTCGAGCCCCATGACGCCGAACTCCTCCAGGGGGGTGATCTCCAGGTGCCGGGCGTCCAGGTCGGCCGGGTTCTTGTCGATCAGGTCCTCGCGGCGGGTGCCGCGGGGCAGGATTTGCTGCCGGGCCTCGGCCAGGGCGGATCGGATGGCCCCGAAAAAAGGTTGCGCGCCGAAGGCCAGCGCCGCCAGCCAGGCCAGCGCGGCCCGGAGAAATCCCCGCCTTTTCCGGTTATGCTCCATGAATCCTCCTCCTGAACTCAGGCCGCGATGGCGCCCGCTCAGGTGAACCCTGCACCCGCCGTGCAGGTGTAGCAGTGATCGGCCACCGCGATCGGCGTTCCCGCCTCGGGCGGGGCGTCGATCTCCGCGATGTGGGTCCGGCGGCCGGCCAAGGGCAGACCCCGCGCCAGGTTGAAGTCGCAGTCGTAGAGTTGCCCGTCCCAGGCCACCGAGAGCAGGTTGCGGCACATGAGACCTTGGACCGCACAGGGGTTGAAGCGGGCGGTGAGCTGATCCAGGTAGCGCTCCAGATTGCCGGAGTCCTGCAGCCACTGTCTGAACCTGCCCAGCGGCACATTGGCGAAGGTGAAGAGACGGTTGAAGCTCACGCCGTGGCGGTCCTTCAGAAACGAGCGAAACCGCAGTTCCGCCGGGGCCTGGGCCGGCGGCAGGAAGGCCCCGGTTGGGTTGGAAACCAGGTCGAGCTCCAGGCCGCTCCCCGCCCGGCCGTAGCCGGCGGCATTCAGCCGCTTCAGGGTCTCGATGCTGCGGCCGAACACCCCGCCGCCACGCTGCGCCGCGGTCTGGGCCTCGCTGATCGAGGGGAAGGAAGCCACCACCGCCACCCGGTGCTCCCGGAAGGTTTCGATCAGCCGCTGCGGGTCATGGCCGGCCAGGACCGAAAGGTTGGAACGCACCATGAGACGCCCGGCCAGAGGTGCCAGCCGCCGGATCAGGCCCGCCAGATCGGGATGCAGCTCAGGGGCCCCGCCCGTCAGATCGATGGTCTCGAAGGGGTGCTGTTGGGCCAGCCGCAGCACTTCGGCCTGGATTTCCCGGCCCATCAGCTCGGTGCGCCCGGGACCGGCTTCCAGGTGGCAGTGCCTGCACGCCTGGTTGCACAATAACCCCAGGTTGAGCTGCAGGGTCTTTGTCTCGGCGCGCTCCAGCCTGAGTCCGTGGCGGGCCAGGGTGCCCCGGAAAGGCTCGGGCGATATCCCTCCCTGCTTCTCGGCGGCTTCGCGGCCGGCCCGCGTGTCTAGCGCTTCCATCATCCGAGCCTCACCGCGGCTTCACATGGAGAGCTTCCCGGCCAGGTTCCGCATCTGGACCCCGTGCACCAGGGACGCGCCGCCCCTGACCGCGGTCACCACGTGGACCGCCTCGGTCATCTCCCCCAGGCTCGCCCCCTTTTCCAGGCAGCTCTGGGTGAAGGAGTCGATGCAGTAGGGGCATTGGACGGTGTGCGCCACCGCCAGCCCGATCAGGGCCTTTTCCCGCTCGCTGAGTTCCCCGTCGGCAAAAACCGCACGGTAATACTCAAAGAACTTCTCGCCCAGCTGCGGCGCCTCCTTGCCCATGTCGCCGAATTTCTCCAGGTCCTCCGGCTTGTAGTAGGTCTCCACAAACCGTTCCCTCCGCTTTCGTTCTATTCCGCGCCGTTCGGCGCCTTTCAGTCTGACGGGCCTCCTCCGGCCCCCAGCCCCCGGCCGGGTAGAAGTGGAGCCGGGCGGCGCGGTCGCTGCAGCTCTCGCACTGCCGCAGGATCGGGGTCAGATAGCTCCAGCAGAGTTCCACCCCGTCCTGGCGCCAGAAGAGCATGTGATCTCCGATCAGGCAGTCCAGCAGCACCTTTTCATAGGCCTCCAGCGTCGGCCCGGGATAGCCCTGGTGATAGTCGAAATCCATGGTCACCGAGCGCAGGCAGACCTTCGCGCCCGGGTTCTTGGTCTGGAAGGTGAGCGTGATCTTCTCGTCCGGATAGATGCCCAGGATCAGCCGGTTGGCCGTGATGTGCTCGCCGAGCACGTCCCGGAACATGGAGTGGGGCACCTCCTTGAACTGGATCGCGATTTCGGTCCGTTTTTCGGCCAGCCGTTTGCCGGAGGTCAGGTAAAAGGGCACCCCCTGCCAGCGCCAGTTGTCCAGAATAGACCTTCATCAAGCGCAAAGGTGGGGGTCAGGGAGTCGGGCGCAACCCCCGGTTCCTGGCGGTAGGCCGGACCGACGCGCTCCCGTCCACGGTTCCGGCGCCGTACTGCCCGAGCACCAGGTGGTCTTGCAGGTCGTCGACCGGAAAGGGCCGCAGGGCACGGTAGACCTTCGCCTTTTCGTCCCGCACGCGGTCGGCCTCGAACAGCGAGGGGGGCTCCATGGCGGTGAGCGCCAGCAGCTGCATCATGTGGTTCTGGAACATGTCCCGCAGCACCCCGGCCTGCTCGTAGTACCCGGCCCGGTGCTCCACCCCCAGGGTCTCGGCGGCGGTGATGTCCACGTACTCGATGTAGCGGCGGTTCCAGACCGGCTCGAAGATGGCGTTGGCAAAGCGGAACATCAGGATGTTCTGCACCGTCTCCTTGGCCAGGTAGTGATCGATCCGAAAGATCTGGTGCTCCCGGAAGTGCTCGTGCAGCGCCCGGTCCAATGCGAGCGCGCTCTGCAGGTCGTGGCCGAAAGGTTTTTCCACCACGATCCTGGACCAGCCGCCCCGTTCTTCGGCCAGGCCCGCCCGGCCCAGCCGGCTGGCCGTCTCCTCGTAGAGGGTCGGCGGCAGCGCCAGGTAGAAAAGCCGGTTCCGCGGCAGCCGGCCCTGCTCTTCCCAAGCCGCCAGCCGCGCGGCAAGGTCTGCGAAGCTCTCCGGGCGGTCGTATTGGACCGGGAGGTACTGCAGCCGGGGGCCGAATCGCCTCCCAGTTCTTTGCCTCCAGTCCTCCGTCGGCACCCAGCGCCGTCCGCATTTGTTCGCGGAACTCCTGGTCGCTCCAGGGTGTGCGGCTGCAGCCCAGGATCAGAACCGGCTCCGGCAGCGCCTGGCGCTGGAAGAGATGGTAGAGGGCCGGCACCAGCTTGCGGCCGGTCAGATCGCCCGAGGCCCCCAGGATGACCACCGCGCAGGGCTCGCGGGCGCCTTCGATCAGGCACATACCGCGAGAGTCCGCGGGGAGTCCGCCCGCCCTCGCTTCGGCGGCCGTTTTCGCTGCGCCGACCCCTGTGATTTCCGTCCTCATGTCTCTCCCCCCGCCGCGGAGCCGCCGGGTGGTTTCCCGGACCCCCGGACCGCATGCCCTCCGAACTCCCGCCGCAGGGCGGCCAGCACCCGGTGGGCGAAGTCGTCCCGGCCGCGGGAGCCGAAGCGCTGCATGAGGGAAAGAGCGATGACGGGTGCGGACACGCCCGTTTCCACGGCCTGCTGCACGGTCCAGCGGCCCTCGCCGGAATCCTCCACCCAGCCCGTTAGCCCCTCCAGCCGCCCGTCCGCCGCAAAGGCCGCTTCGGCCAGCTCCAGCAGCCAGGAGCGGATCACGCTGCCCTGGTTCCAGAGATGGGACAGCCGGCTGAAGTCCAGCGAAGCGTCGTACGGCGAGGCCTGAAGGATCTGAAACCCTTCGGCGTAGGCCTGCATCAGGCCGTACTCGATCCCGTTGTGCACCATCTTCACGAAGTGCCCGGCGCCCGCCGGGCCGCAGTAAAGGTACCCCTCCGGCGGCGCCAGGGTCGCGAAAAGCGGCTTCAGACGCTCAAAGGTCTCCTCCGCGCCGCCGGCCATCAGGCAGTAGCCTTTTTCGAGCCCCCAGATGCCGCCGCTGACGCCCACGTCCAGGAACTCGATGCCCTTCGCCGCAAGCCATGCAGCCCGCCGGAGGTCATCCCGGTAGTACGTGTTGCCGCCGTCCACCAGGACATCGCCCGGAGCCAGCCTCTCCCCCAGACGCCGGACATGATCTTCGACCACCCCACCGGCCGGGAGCATCAGCCACACCACCCGCGGCGGCGCGAGCCTTTCCCTGACCTCCTCCAGGGAATGGGCACCGACGGCCCCCTCGGCAACCAGCGCCGCGGTCTTCTCCGGGCTGCGGTTGAACCCCACCACCGCGTGGCCGCCCCGCAGCAGCCGGCGGGCCATGTTCATCCCCATCCGACCCAGTCCCACCATGGCCAATTGCATCAGCATTCCTCCTCAGAACCCCATCGATCCAAAGACCTGTCCCCGGCATTCGACATTCGACGTTCCCTCCTCGTCCGCCTCTCCCCTGTCGACCTCTTCCGGCCACTTCACCATTCGACGTTCCCTATTCGACATTCGTCATTCGCTTTTCCATCCCCCGCAGTTCCAGCGCTCCGGCCAGGGCGGCGCCCCACAGCCCGCTTTCCTCGTTGCGGTTCAGGAAGACCGGCATCCTGGCCAGCAGGTGGCCCATGGTGGCCGAACGCCGGAATTCCCGGCCGAATTCCGGGTGCCGCACCAGCTCCGGCGCCCTGGCCGCCACCCCGCCGACCAGGTAGACCCCGCCCAGAGCCACCAGCTGGAGCGCGTAGTTGCGGCTGGCCCGGCCGTAGAAGCGGGCCATCCAGGCCAGGGTCTCGGAACCCTCCCGGAACGTCGCCGTCACCTCGGCGGGTTCGCGCCGCTCTCCGGTCAGATACCGGTGGAGCAGGCTCAGGCCCCTTCCCGAGACCACGGTGTCGGCGGTCACCTCCGGACCCGCCCCCGCCCGGAGCAGGAACCGCAGGTAGTCCAGCTCCTCCTCGCTCTCGAAAGGAAACCCCGCATGGGACCCTTCTGAAGGCACCACCCTGTATCCGCCCGTGCGCTCCGGCAGGAGCGCGGCCTGCCCCAGTCCGGTTCCGGCGCCGATCACGACCAGCGGCGCACTCGGCTCGATCTCCCCGGCCAAGATCCGCTCGGCGCCTTCGACCGCCTCTGTGCGGCAGGCGTAGGCCTGCGCCGCGAAATCGTTGATGAGCGTGGAGCGCCGCAGCCCGTGTTCCCGGGCAGCGGCCGGCAGATCCACCTCCCAGGGGATGTTGGGCGGGCGGCTGCGGCCCCCCCTTTCCACCGGGCCGGCCAGGGCGATCACGGCGGTTTCCGCCTCCGGCGGCCGCAGCGGAAATCCGCTCTTCCAGAGGAGACGCAGCAGTTCGGGGAAGGAACTCGCCTCACGGGTCTCGAGCCACCTGGAGTCCCGCAGGAAGAGCCTGCCTGCCGGATCGACCTCGAAGAAGGCGAACCGGCTGTGGGTTCCCCCGATGTCGGCTGCCAGGATTTTTCTCACGACGCCTCCCGCCACGGCCCAACCCCCATGGATCTCGAATCCGAGGCGATTTCTGCTGTTTTTTCGAATTTCGCTTTTCCCATTTCGCATTCCACCGGCGACCGTCTGTCCACCCACCGACCGCTCAGTGGTTCAGATCCCAGTCGTAGAAAAGATACTCCACCCTGATCCGGTCCTGGTTCTCCGCCAGGTAGCGGGCCCCATCCCCCGGGGCCAGATATTTCAGCAAAAAAGAGAACAAATCCCCGCGTTTGCCAAAATCCCGGCGGTACCACTGGAAGACCTGGGACAGCAGAAGCTTGTTCCGCTCCGGCAAGATGACCACTTCGGAGCTGTTGATAAAGCTCTTCGCGGCCCGCTCCAGCTGTTCGTCGATCTTTGCGGGTTCGTAGAAGCGGATCGGCGCGCAGGAGCGCGATCCGCACACCAGAGCGAAGTGGATTCGCGGGTCCAGCGCCTCCAGGGCATTCTTCCGCCGCGGGTCGTTGCGGCCGAAGGTGGCGAACACCCGGTAGGGCGGCCGGGCGTTGGAGCGCAGGATGCCGTGCTCGATTTCGTCCGGCGAGAAGCGCCGGCCGCCGATGTCATAGGCGATGTGGGTGAAAAAGTTGCCGATCTCGCGCACGGAGGAGTCGATCCCCAGTTCCACGATGCCTTCGATCACGATCGTGTTGTAGAGATTGATCCAGAAAGCCAGTTTCTCCTCGCGGGAGCGGAGGTTTTCCAAATCAAAGCTCCGCAGCCGGGCTGCCAGCGACCGGTAGCCTTGGTAGGCTTCCGAAGCCTTCAGGGCCTGGTAGTTCACCCGGCCGCCCCTGCGGTCGTGGAAAGCCTCCTTCAGTCCGCCGATGGTCGCCATCAGCCGCGCGGCCAGGTCGGGCGGCGCCGGACGCGCACGGCCGGAACGGTTCAGCACCCGCCTCTTTGCGAGGACCCGGGTTCCGGTCCGCCCGGTCCGGCGGTCTCCTGCGAAGTACTCCTGCACCAGGTCGATGAAGAGCGCCGCGGTCCAGGAAAAGGCCGCCGAGCCGTACCCCTTTCCGCTGATGGAGTCGAAGTACTCGTGAAACCCGAAGCGCACCGGTAGTTGAATGAGGTCCTTTTTCAGGGCGTCGGCCTTCTGCCGGTAGCCGTAGGCTTTCAGCCCCTGCGCCAGCATCCAGTTGATGTTGAGCCAGACCGGACCCCGCCAGTAGTTGCGGGAATCGAAATCCTCCCGCTCCATGTCGTAGTTGGGGATGGTGAAGCAATTGCCCTGATTGAGCGCGCAGAAGGAAAGCGAATCCAATCGGCCGTAGACCCATTTTGCCTGCTCACGGGTGGCGGCGCCCGAGAAAAGAGGCATGAAATTGGCGGCCGTGGCAGTCGCCATGTGCTCCCCCGAGACCAGGTCCTTCGACTCGAACTGGCGGCAGGGCAAGCACCACAGGGTCTCCGAGACGGCCCGCGCAGTCAGGGCCTGCCACTCCTGCGCCTCCGTCACATCCTGCCCCACGATCCTCCCGATTTCCACCAAGTCGCCGTTCGCCCGGCACAGGATGCTGTTGAAGAGCACATCCTGCACCCGGAAAGGGGTGTGCTCGAGGATCAGCGCTTCGTCGTATTTCAGCCGGCGGAAGAGGTCCACCAGGAACACGTACCGGTCGTAGTCTTTGTCCGAGGGCCGCTCTTCCGCCGGCACACCCCGTCCGAGATCCTTGCGTTCGTATTTCGGTAGCCGGTGCGGGTCGATCTCGATGCGGGCCAGCGGCCCGTCCCAGGCCGGGGAGTTGTCCAGGCCCGATTCCCAGGGGTGCCGGATATAGGCCAACCCGCTCCCTTCCGGGTCCCGGTGGCGGTAGAGGTAGCGGTGGGAGGCCACCAGCCGGGGGAACATCTCCGCCAGGAACTCTCTGGCGCGGCCGGTGTTGCGGGCCTGGCGGTAGATGTGCAGGCAAGCGGTCGCGTGCAGCGGGGGCATGCTGATGCCGCTCGTCAGCTTCCCCTGCGGTGCCTGCCAGAAATCCGGCTCCGGGAAGTAGTTGCCCAGGGCGCCGGGGTTGAAGGCGATTTGCGGGACCATCCCGTTTTCCCACTGCCGCGCGAAGAGCGAGCCGATCTCCCGCATGGCCCGGCGCTCCGCATAGTGGGCATAGCCGATGGCGATGAACCCCGAATCCCAGCTCCACTGGTGGGGGTAGAGCTCCGGCGACGGCCGGGTGTAGCGGCCGGTCCAGTTCCCCGCCAGGATCTCCCGGGCCTGCTTGAGGTAGGGCCTGAATCCCCGGGTGGCGAAACGCCCGATCATCGGCCTTTGAACCCCTTCTTCACGTCCGCTGTCCTCTCCCCGCGGGTCCGGCCTCTGCCCGCAGGCGCTTGATGATCCGGGGGATGAAAAAAGAAAAAGCGAACAGTGCCAGCGAGAAAAACACCTGGAACGAGACCAGTCCCCGCCAGTTACCCGATACCCAGACCTCTTTGAGGGTGCCGATGAAGAAGGTGAAGATGAACGTCCCCACGATGATGCCCAGGGCGGTGCCGAGCAGATAGTCGCGGAAATGGACTTTGGTCAGGCCCATGCCGAAATTCATGGCCGTGAAAGGGAAGTAGATGAGCCGCAGGTAGAGCACCGTGGCAAAACCGTTGCGTTCGATGGCATCGTCGTACTTCCTGAGCCGGTCCCCGATGAGCGAAGCAGCGAACTCCCGGCCGAGGGTCCGGCCGATGAGAAAGGCCGCGCCGGCGCCGAGCATGGCCCCTGCCCAGACGTACACGAACCCCAGGTACGGCCCGAAAATTGCGGCGCCCAGGCCCGTGAGCAGGGTGCCCGGCAGGAACAGGCAGACGCCGGCCGCATAGACCAGCATGTAGAGCAGGGGCGCCCACCAGCCGGCCTGCTCGACCAGGCGGCCCAGCGATTCGGCCGTCAGGTAGCCCCGCACCGGGGTCAGGCGAAGCACGGCGACGGCGCCCAGGATGAAAAGCACCAGGGCCACCGCCTTCAGGAGTCCTTTTCGGTTTCTGTCGGGGTTCCTGCTCCGCATCTGCTCTTCTCTCTTCGACGGCCGGCCGCCCGGCCTGCTACCCGCAGGCCCGGCCCTTCAGATTGAAGAAAAACTTGAGCCCCTTTTTCACCCGCTCGGAGAAGATCTTGGGCGCGAAGAAGGTGCCGGCGACCCGCTTGTTGATCTCTCCCAGCGTGGGGTAGGGATGGACCGCCGAGGCCAGGGTGGAGAGCTTCACCTTCCCGTTCAGCACCGAGACCCACTCGTTCAGCAGCTCGCCGGCGTGCGGTCCCAGGATCTGCACCCCCAGCGGCTTTTCCTTTTCGTCCAGGATCAACCTGATCCTGCCGACCCGCTCCCCTTCGGCCAGACTCCGGTCGTTGTCCGCGAAGGCCTCGGTCCAGACCGTGTACTCCCGGCCGGCGGCCCGCGCCGCCGTTTCGTTCATGCCGATGCCGGCCAGTTCGGGGTCGGTGTAGGTGCACCACGGCATGAAGGTGTAGTCGGTCTTGCGCGGCAGGCGGAAGATGGCGTTGCTGAGGACGATGCCGCCCTCGTATCCCGCCGCATGGGTGAACTGGTAGGCACCGGTGACATCCCCCGCCGCGTAAATGTGCTTCCGGGTAGTGCGCAGCCGCCGGTCGGTCTTGAGGCCCTTGCCGTCGGTCTGCACCCCGATGGACTCCAGCCCCAGTCCCTCCAGGTTGGCCGTGCGGCCCAGGGCGACCAGGATCGCCTCGGCCCGCAGCGGCATGAGCCGGCCTTGCTTCCTGATTGTCACCTCGCGCTCGCGCCCCAGGTCGCGCACCTCCTCCACCGCGGTCTCGAGCTCGAACCTCACCCCTTCGGCGCTCAGCGCGGCCATCAGCTCGTCCGCCAGGACGGCGTCCTCGCGGGTCAGGATCTGGCCGCTGCGCTGCACCACCGTCACCTCGGAGCCCAGACGGCAAAAGGCCTGGGCCATCTCGATGGCGATCGGCCCGGCGCCCAGGATGATCAGCGAGCCGGGCAGGCGCTCCAGGGAGAAGAGGTCGCGGTTGGTGAGATACGGGGTTTGCTCCAGCCCGCGGATGGGCGGCACGGCGGGTGAGGAGCCGGTGCAGATGACCCACTGCCTGGCCGAAACGCGCCGTCCGTCCAAGCGGACCGCATGCTCGTCAACAAAGACGGGTCTGCCGTGTTCGACCCGGGCGCCCAGGCCGCAGAAGCGTTCCTCGGAGTCGTGCCGCTGGATCACATCGATCACGGAACGGATCCGGCGGGCGATCTCTTGGAAGTCCACCGGCGGGGGTTCGAGCCCCGGAAGGCCGAAGTGCCGGCCGCGGCGCATGAGATGGTACACCTGGGAGGTCCGGATGAGGGCCTTGCTCGGCACGCAGCCATGGTGCAGGCAGTCCCCGCCCAGTTCCTTTTCCTTTTCGATCAGCAACGTGCGGGCGCCCAGCTGGGCGGCGCCGGAGGTCACCGTCAGGCCGGCGGCGCCGGCGCCGATCACCCCCAGATCGTAGTCATAATCGGCCATGCCGCTTCTCCCTGCTGCCGGCTTTCCCCCTTGCTGGGGCCTGAAATCCGGGCGCGGGGGCCGGCCCGGAGCTAGAAGTTCTCGGCCAGCTTCCGGGCCTCGGCCGCTGCAGCCGCCGCGCGCTCCGCAGTTACCTCCGGGTCCCCGAGAGTGGGCTCCACGACCACCCGCCGAATGTCGGTCAGGCCGATGAAGCCGAGGATGTGCTCCAGATACCGGGTCTGGAAGTCATAGGTCTCGGTGGCGCTTCCCGGCGGGTACTCCCCGCCCCGGGCATAGGCGACGAAGACCGGCTTTCCGGTGACAAGCCCCTGGTAGCCTGCCGCCGGCGAAAAGCTGAAGGTGTAGGTGGGCTGGACCAGGATATCGAGGTAGTGCTTCAAGCGGTAGGGCAGGTGGAAGTTCCACATGGGCACCGCCAGGGCGTACTTGTCGGCCGCCTTGAACTCCTCGATCAGGGCCTCCACCGGTCGCCAGGCGGCCAGCTGCCCGGAGCCGGGCTTCCGGCCGTGCAGGATGGCGTACTTGGCCTCCAGGGCCGGGCCGTCGAAGGCCGGCAGCTCACGGTCAAACAGGTTCAGGGTCCTGAGCTGGTCCTCGGGATGCAGCTTGCTATAAGCGGCCACGAAGGCGTCGGCGGCCTTGCTGGAGTGTGACCTGTCCTTGCGCGGCGAAGCCTGGATGTAGAGCAGCTGGCTCATGGCAACCTCCTGAAATGGTGTGATGTCTGGAGGTATCCTACCCTACCGGCTCCGCGGGTCCGATGGGGCATGCACCCTATTTGCGAGCCCGATTACCCCCGTTGCAAGCGCAGCAAGTCCTGAGGCGCCGGTCTGCCGGCGGCTTCAGACCCTTTGCTCCAGCAGCCGGCCCAGGGCGGCCAGGTGGGCCTTTTCGTCGTCCGCGATTCCGAAGAGGATCGCCCGGCCTGCCCTCTGCGGCGCTTTTCTGCGAGTAGCGCAGGTAGAGGTCCAGCGCCTGGGTCTCGAGCATCATGGCCAGGTTGAGAACGTCCGGGACGCTTTGGAGCGCTTCGCGGTTGCGCTCCAGAAACTCCTCGGAGCTGAAGCCGCCCTCCATCCGGTCCCCCTGCGCCTGCTCCTCAAAGGCCGCCCGCTCCGGCCGGGATTCGTCCAGGGTGCCGTAGAGATCGTAGAGCCGGTCCTTGTGGGATTCCTCGATCCGGCCGAGCATGAGGAGCAGGTCGCGGGTTTCCTGGTCCTCCAGGCTCTCGGAGACCGCGCGGTAGAACCCGCCGAGCCCTTCCTCCATGCCGTAAGCCAGCAGGATGATCTCGGCCGGGGTTTCGTCCCCCCGCAGGTGCACCATGCCCATTTCCACCGGCCCGCGGGCCGTGAGGCCCTCCCAGGCCCGGATCCCGCCGGCCAGGTTGTACACCTCCTCGAATCCCTGGCCCCCCAGCAGCTGCGCAGCGGCCCGGCTGCGCCCCCCGGCGGCTCAGTAGGCGATGACGGGCCGCTGCGGGTCCAGCTCTCCCAGCCGGTCGGTCAGCTCGGGCAGCGGGATCAGCCTGGCCCCCGGCAGGTGGGCCTTCTGGTACTCCCCTTCCTGGCGCACGTCGAGCAGGGTATAGCTGCCCTCCCGGTGCGCGCCCACATAATCCCTCAGCTCATCTGCCGTCATGTTCTTCACCGGCGTCAAGAATTGTCTCCAGCGCATGCTACCTCCTCCCCGCTCCGACCGGCGATCCGCGCCAGGCTCTCGGCCGCCAGCTCCCCCACCCGGCACAGAACCACCCGGCCGTCGCGATAGAATTCAATTTCAGTTGTCTCGCCCCGCATCCGCTCCAGCTCCCCGCAGGCCTCCCGGTCACCCAGCAATCCCATGAGCCGGGCCGCCTGGCCCCGCACTCCGCCATCCGGCGAGCGCAGGTAGGTCCGCAGCCGGGGGAGCGCCGGCCGGACAAGGGCCGGACGGGGACGCGCCAGCCGCCCGATGGCCCAGAGCAGTCCGCGCTGCAGACCCTCGTGCTCCAGGAAATTGCCGTCTTCCCGGGCATAGGAGAGCAGCATCCGGCCGTACTCTTCGGCCAGCTGCGGGTGGCGGAGGAGGATCTCACCCATGGCTTCGGGTGAACCCCAGCCGATCCCGCCGGATTCGTCGTTCAGGTTCCACATGAGCCGGCGCACGATCACCCGCGCGGCCTCCAGGTCTTCCTCCGCCAGGGCGGCGGTCACCATTCCCAGCCCGATCACCGCGGCCCAGCGGATGCGCGCGACCCCGTGGTGCAGAAAAGCCAGCAAAGGGTTGGCTACCCGTCTAAGAGGCAGCCGGCTCAGCTGCCGGCCGGCTTCTTCGGGTTCTTCGCTTTCCAGGATCCCAAGCACCCGCTGTTTGAGCGCCCGGCCGCTCATCCGCTCCTCCGCCGGCCGGCACCCGCCGGCCGCAACGCAGCGGTTGGCAGTCTGCGCTACGGTCTTTCCGCCACTTGAGATACTCGCCGTAGGTGAAACTGCCGCCCAACCCGCTTCCTCCCGGCTGCCGGTGCCCGCCCCGGCGGCACAGCCGGCAGCGGCTCTCGCCGCACATCTGGCACTGTTCGCAATCCGGGCACTGTTCCTTTTTCGCCATCCATCCCTTCGTGCGGCCTGGGCCGCTTTCCCTCTTCTGACTCCATTATACACAGATCCCGCGCATTTGTTGAGGATTCCCTTTTTTTCGGCCCGGGCTTTACAACCGGCCGCCCTCTGCTATCATGCCCCCCTGGAGGACATGGAGATGAACGACCCTATCCCCCGGCCCTGGACATCCAGGCTGGCAAAACCGGAGAAAGTGCTCGCCCGGATCAGGCCCGGCATGAGCATCTTCCTCGGGACCGCCAATGCCGAACCGCGGACCCTGCTCAAGGCCCTCACCGCCTCCGACGCCCCCAACCTGCGGGATCTCGAGCTGGTTCAACTGGTCAGTCTGGGCGATGCCCTGCCCATCGAGGCGCGCCACGCCCGCCAGTTCCGACTCAAGACCTTTTTCGCCGGCTGGGTTGCCAGCGAGGCCATCCGCGCCGGCCGGGTGGATCTCATTCCCTGCCGCTTCTCCCGCATCCCGCAGCTCGTCCAATCCGGTGTCATCCGGGTGGATGCGGCTTTCGTCCAGATCACGCCCCCCGACGATGCCGGCTACTGCAGCCTGGGACCAGCGGTGGACGTGGCCCGCCAGGCCATGGAGCAGGCCTCGCTGGTGGTGGGTGAAATCAACGACTGCATCCCCCGAACGCACGGGGACACCTTCGTCCATGTGAACGATTTTCACCTGCTGGTGGAGTCCACCGAACCGCCCCGGTTCTTCCCGCGCTGGCCGGCGGACCCGGTTTTCGACCAGCTGGCGGCCAACGTGGCTTCCCTGATTCCCGACGGCAGCTGCCTGGCCTTCACCATCGGTCCGCTCTTCGAGGCTCTCGGCCGCCACCTGGCACGCCGGCGGCATCTTGGAATCCACACGCCGTTCTTCACCGACGCGCTGATGGACTTGGTCAAAAGCGGCGCCGTGTCCAACCGCCGCAAGGGGATCTTCCGCGGCAAATGTCTCACTGCCTATGCCCTGGGCAGCGAGGAGCTCATGCGCTGGCTGGACCGCAACCCGCTGGTGGAGTTCCAGGCCATCGACGTGGTAGGCGACCCCAAGCGCATCGGCAGCAACGATCATTTCGTGGCCGTTCTGCCGGCCCGCAAAATCGATCTGACCGGCAACGTTGCGCTCCACACCGGCAAAGGCAACGTCGCGGCCGGTCCCGGAGAGGCCCAGGAGTTTTTCACCGGTGCGGCCCTTTCCGCAGGCGGCCGGACCATCTTCGCGCTGCCCAGCCGCAACCTGAAGGGGAAGGGCAACATCGTTCTGACGGTGGAGGACTACCCCAGCCAGTTTTCGGCCCGCGAATCGCTGGACCTGGTGGTCACCGAGTACGGCGCCGCTTCGCTCACCGGCCGCACAGTGCGCGAACGGGCCCTGGCGCTGATCGACATCGCCCACCCCGACGAGCGCGCCGATCTGGTCGCGAAGGCCAAGGGGCGGCATCTGCTTTATGCCGAGCAGACCTACCTGTTCGACAGCGGCCGCCACTATCCCCAGGAACTGGCCTTCGAGCAGCTCTTCGGCGATGACCTGCGGGTCCGCTTCCGCGCGATTCGGCCTTCGGACGTGGACGAGATGCGCCGGCTCTTCTACCGCTTCTCGGACGAAGCGGTCTACTATCGCTATTTCTCGCCGATCAAGACCATGCCCCATGCCCGGATGCAGGAGTACGTGAACATCGACTACCGCACCACCCTGTCCCTGGTGGGCCTGGTGGGTGAGCCGGGTCAGGGCCGGATCGTGGCCGAGGGCCGCTACATCCGGTCGCCGGATCAGCCATACGCCGACGTGGCCTTCGTGGTGGATGAGGCTTTTCAGGGCAAAGGGATTGCCTCGGCGCTTTTCAGCACCCTGGTGCGGATCGCCCGCGAAAGGGGCCTCCAGGGTTTCCGGGCGGATGTGCTGGCCACCAACAGGGCCATGCTGAAAGTGTTCGAGAAGTCTTCTTTTCCTTTGAAGGCCCGCCTGGAGAGCGGGGCCTATGAGATCGACATCCCCTTTGCCGACGCTCCGCGCAATGCCGCCGGGTGATGCAAGGCGGCGGTCTGGAGGCCGGGTGAGGTAATTCGATAAGACGTACGAACCGGGCTCGCGCCGGAAAGGCTCCGGGCGCGGCTCCGGGTTGTCCGGGTGGCCCGGTTCTGCTAGACTGGCAGGCTGACAATGACAGGCCCGTCCGCCTGCCGGCAGGCGGACCCGAAGAATGGAGGAGGTTCAGGTTATGGATACCCACCGCCCGACCCGCGAAGAAGCCGTTGCCCTGCTCGGCGAGTACAACCAGAACGAAAGCCTGATCAAGCATGCCCTGGCGGTGGAGGGCGTGATGCGCTACTGCGCCCGCAAACGGGGTGAGGATCAGGAGAAGTGGGGCATCGTCGGCCTGATCCATGATCTGGACTACGAGCGGTTCCCCGAGCAGCACTGCCGCAAGACCGACGAAATCCTGCGGGAACGCGGGTGGCCGGAGGAATACATCCGCGCCGCCGTCAGCCACGGCTGGGGTATCTGCTCCGACGTGGAGCCTCAAAGCGAGCTCGAAAAAGTCCTCTATGCCATCGACGAACTCACCGGGCTGGTGGTCACCACGGCGCTCGTCCGCCCCTCCCGGAGCGTGATGGACGTCAGTGCCAAGAGCGTGAAAAAGAAGTGGAAGGACAAGCGCTTCGCCGCCGGGGTGGACCGCTCCATCATCGAGAAGGGCGCTTCCATGCTGGGGGTGGACCTGACCGAGCTGATCAACGACACCATCCTGGGCATGCGGGAGGTGGCCGAGGTGATCGGGTTGAAGGGTCCGGATCCGCAGGGCTGACGGTTTTCCGGAACGTGGGCTCCCGGTTTCTGCCCGCTTCGGGCGCCCGCCGCACCGGAGGCGACACCGATTTGGACCTCCACCGGCCGGTGCGGGCGGAATCCTGCGGTCCCGCCAACGCTGTCAACCCCTTGCTCCGATCCTGGTTGACATTATCCTCCCGCCAGTGGTAGAAACCCCTCTTCGCTCTGACGGCGAAGCGGTTGCTGAGGGGCGCAGCCTCCTCCGACCGCCTTCGTCCAGGAGCTTTCCGGCTGACCATGGAAAACCGAAATCGCGTATTGAGCCTTCTGCGGGCGCAGAGCGGCGCCTGGGTGTCCGGACAGGAACTCGGGGAGCAGCTGGGCATGACCCGCTCCGCCCTCTGGAAGCACGTCGTCGCGCTCCGGCGCCGGGGACATCAGATATCCGCGACCCGGGGGAAAGGCTATTGCTACGACGCGGGACCCGACCGCCTGGAAACCGAGGAAATCCAGGCAGGCCTGGGCACCGAAAGCCTGGGCCGAACCCGGGTCGTCCATTTTGACGAAACCGACTCGACCCAATCCCGGGCGCGCGAGCTGGCCGCGGCCGGTGCTCCCCACGGCACCCTGGTGGTGGCTGAAGGCCAGACCGGCGGCCGGGGCAGGAAGGGCCGGACCTGGTTTTCGCCGGCCCGGGAAGGCATCTATGCCTCGCTGGTCCTGCGACCGCCGCTCACCCCAACCCAGGCGCCCCGGATCACGCTGCTGAGCGCGGTGGCTGTGGCCGACGCCCTGATCCAAGCCAGCGGGCTGCAAATCCACATCAAGTGGCCCAACGACCTCCTGGTCGGCGAGCGCAAGCTGGCCGGCATCCTCACCGAGATGAGCGCCGAGATGGACAGCGTCGCTTTTGCCATCGTCGGTCTCGGTCTGAATGTGAACACGGCCCGCTTTCCCACAGATCTCCGGGGCCGGGCGACCTCCCTGCTGCTGGAGAGCGGCCAGCCACACTCCCGGGTGGCCCTGCTCCAGCGCGTTCTGGAGCAGTATGAACGTTGGTACACGGTTTTTCTGGAGCAGGGCTTCCCGCCGGTGGCCCGCCGCTGGCGGGAACTCTCGCGGATGCTGGGCCGGACCATAACGGTGGATTCCGGCGGTCAGCGCCAGACGGCCGTGGCCCGGGACATCGACGAAGACGGCCGGCTGATCATCGAGCGGAGCGACGGCCGCTCCGAACGCCTCTTCGCGGGAGATATCCGCCTGTGACCCGGAAGGACAAAACCGCCGGCGCCCCGGCGCTCAAAGGCATGATTCTGGCGGCCATGTTCGGCGCCGCCACGGCAGCCGGCGCGTTCGTCATCATCCCCTTTCCGCTCGTGCCCATCACCCTTCAGACCTTCTTCACCAGCCTGGCCGGGGCGTTGCTGGGCGCTCCCCTGGGCGCTCTCAGCCAGTTGATCTACCTCCTCCTCGGCATCCTCGGCCTGCCGGTTTTCGCCGGCGGCAAGGCCGGGCTGGGAGTGCTCTTCGGGCCCACCGGCGGCTACCTGACGGGATTTGTGGCCGCCGCCTTTGTCGTCGGCAAGCTGACCCGCCTGCGGGAAAACCCCGGCCTGGCCTGGATCGCCGCCTCCATGGCCGTCGGCCAGGCCGTCATCTACCTGCTGGGCATCGGCCAGCTCACCCTGGTGGCCGGGCTCTCCCTGGTCAAGGCGCTCTCGGTGGGCTTTCTGCCCTTCCTGGTGGGCGACGCCCTGAAGATCGCGCTGGCCGCCGTTTTGGTGCTCCGGCTGAGGGACCGGGTTCGACCCTGAGGAAAGGCTGCCATGATCCGCGTCGAGGATGTCTCTTTTGTTTACGATCTGGCGGCCCAGCCCGCGCTGCGGGCCGTGAACCTGAAGATCCAGAGCGGCGAGTACATCGCCCTGGCCGGACCCAACGGCTGCGGCAAGACAACCCTGGTCAAGCACCTCAACGGCCTGCTGCGGCCTGCACAAGGCGACGTCTGGGTCGACGGCGAGAACACCCGCAACCCGCATTCCCTGCCTCTCATCCGGCAGAGCGTGGGCATGGTCTTCCAGAATCCGGACAGCCAGATCGTCGGCATGACGGTTGAGGAGGACGTGGCTTTCGGCCCCGGCAACCTGCGTTTGCCGGCCGCGGAAATCCGCACCCGGGTCGCGAACGCGCTGGAGCAGGTGGGCATGGCCGAATTCGCCAAGCGCGCCCCCCACACGCTTTCCAGCGGCGAAAAGCAGCTGGTGGCCGTCGCCGGTGTCCTGGCTCTGCGACCCCGCTACCTGGCCCTCGACGAGCCGACCGCCCACCTGGCGCCGGTGGCCCGCAGGCGGGTGCTGGAGCTGATCCAGCGGCTCCACGGCCTGGGCATGGGCATCATCCACATCACCCACCACATGGAGGAGCTGCTGGGTGCCGCGCGGATCGTTCTCATGAACCGCGGGGCGATCCTCCAGGTAGGCAAGCCCCGCAGCCTCTTTCCCAAGGTCCCCTGGATCAAGTCCCTAGGCCTTGAGGTGCCCCCGGCCAGTGAAATGGTGTGGCTCCTGCGGGAGGCCGGAGCACCGCTCAGGCCCGACATCCTGAGCCTGAACGAGGCCGCCGCGGAGATCGCGGCGCTTCTCGAAAAGAGCCCCGGCGCACCCCGGGAGCCCCTGGAGCCCTGATGTCGAGGCTGGGTCAATACATTCCGGCCCTGTCCCCCATCCACCGGCTCGACCCCCGGGTCAAAATCGCCGGGGTGATCCTCCTGAGCGTCCTGACCCTGGCGGGCGGAATCCCCGGCGCCCTGCTGCTGAGCGGTTTTTTCGGGGCCTGCCTGTGGAGTTCGGGCCTGGGCGCCCGTTGCCTCTGGAACGTGGCCCGGCCGGCGCGGACGATCCTGCTGCTGCTTTTCGCCCTGCACCTCTGTTTCACCGCCGGCCGCCCGATCCCGCCCTTTCCCGGCGGGTACCCGAGCCCCACCTGGGAGGGCCTGTACCGCGGCGGGCTGGTCGCCTGGCAGTTCGCCCTGCTGCTTTGCGGCGGCGCTCTGCTGACCATGACCACCGCGCCCGCGGCCCTGGTCCACGGCCTGGAAAAGCTGCTCAAGCCGCTGGCCAGGCTCGGCCTGCCCGTCCCCGAGGTGGCGCTCCTCCTCTCCCTGGCTCTGCGCTTCGTACCCACCCTGCTGGAGGAGATTCAGCGCACCCGGGAGGCCATGGCATGCCGGGGGGCTGATTTCGAAAACGCGCCCCTTCGCCGGCGACTGGGCTGGCTGCTCAGCCTGCTCACCCCCGTCACCCTGTCTGCCTTTCGCAGAGCCGAAGAGCTGGCCGACGCCATGGAGGCCCGGGGTTATTGCCGCGGTCCGCGCACCTACGCCCAGGAGTTGCGCCTTTCCCCGTCGGACCTGATTGCCGCCGCCCTCGTTTCTCTGGTTGCCGCCGGTGCCTTTTGCCTGCAGCTGTATTCCGGCTGATCCGGCCCCCGGCGCCATCGCCACGGTCCCAGCCACCCTCAAGCCCCCTCCGCCCCTTTCGCGGACCCTGACCTGCAGGTCCGGCGGGCCGCCCGGGCGGCTTCTTGCGGCACGGAGCCCTACTTGCTGAAATAGTGTTTCACGGCTGCCGACGAAACCCGGCGGAAGCCCTGGAGCAGCCGCGACCGGGCGCGACGGATACGCTCGCTGGCCTGCAGCAGGCGGCCGGTCGGGATCTCGCCCGTGAGAGTCAGGCGCTGGATGAGCTCGATGCTTTCCAGGACCAGCGACTGGTCCCGGCAGACGAGCAGCAGGTCGGCGCCTGCGGCCAGCGCGATGGCTGCGCCGGCCGGGACCCCGGACGACCCCGCGATGGCCCCCATCTCCAGGTCATCGGTCAGGATGAGGTCCTGAAAACCGAGTTCCTGCCTCAGCAGGCGGGTCAGAATGGTTTCGGAAAGCGTGGCCGGGCGGCGGGGATCCAGGGCCGTGTAGACCGCGTGGGAAGTCATGATCCCGGCCACCCGGGAATCGATGGCCGCCTTGAAGGGCGGCAGATCCACGCTCTCGAGCTCGTCGCGGCGGGTCTCGATCACCGGGAGGCCCGCATGGGGGTCGGCGGGCGTACCGCCCAGGCCCGGAAAGTGCTTGGCCACCGCCAGCACGCCCTCCTGCTGCAGCGCGTCGATGACGATGGCGCCCAGATGGGCCACTTTCCGCGGGTCCGCGCCGAAGGTCCGGTCCTGCATGACGGCCGCCGCGCCCTCCCGGCCCACATCCAGCACCGGTGCCAGGTTCATGTTCAGCCCCACCAGCTTCATTTCCCGGGCGGTCAGGCGGGCGCTTGCGAGCGCTTGCTGGGTCGGCTGCGGATCGTCGCCGATGGCCCGGCCGGCCGGCGGGACCGTGAAAGGGGGCCGCAAGCGGGCCACCGGGCCCCCCTCCTGATCCACCGCCAGGAGCAGGGGAAGCCCCTGGCATTCGAGCGCCAGGTCCTGCAGCTCCCGGCACAGGGCCGCAAGCTGATCCGGGCTTTCGATGTTCCTGGAAAAGAAAATGATGCCCCCCACCCCCTGGTTCCGGACCAGGCTCCGGGTGGCCTCATCCAGGCGGGTTCCCGGGAGGCCCGCCATGAAAAGCCGCCCGGTTCTCGCATCCAGCTCCGACAGGTCCAGTGTGGTGGCCATGCAGTTCCCCCGGCCGGGTTGGTCTGGTCAAAGGCGTGCGTCCTGCCCCGCAATGTAGCAGAGGGTCTTCTTCCCGTCCAGCCCAAGCAGCTTACGGTTGAAAGCCGCCGCACGGCGGTTTAGACTGGGGCTGCCATGAAAGCCATGATCCTGGCAGCCGGCTTCGGAACCCGCCTGCGGCCCCTCACCCTGCTGCGGCCCAAGGCCCTGGTTCCGGTCGGAAACCGGCCCCTGGTCGAGCGGACCATCGCCTACCTGGAGCGCCACGGTGTCCGCGAGGTCGCGGTCAACGCCCACCACCTGCACCGCCAGCTGGCGGAACACTTTGCGGCCCGCCGCGGCCGGAGCCGCGTTCACCTCCTGGTGGAACCCGAGATCCTGGGCACGGGCGGCGGGATCAGGAACGCCGAAGCTTTTCTTGAGGGTGGGCCGTTCGTGGTCATCAACGGCGACGTCGTCACCGACATCGACCTTTCGGCCGCCTGCGCCGACCACCTGGCCCGCGGCTCCCTGGCCACCCTCGTGCTCCACCGCCACCCGGCCTACAGCCAGGTCCTGCTCGGTCCCGACGACCGCATCCTGGACATCGCCGGCGATCGGCACCCGGGCCGGTGGGCCTTCACCGGCATCCACATCCTGAGCCCGCGGATCCTGGAGCATCTGCCGGCCGCCTCTTTTTCGAGCATCATCGACTGCTACCGCGCACGGATGCGATGCGGCGACCCGGTCCGGGGCCATGCGGTCCGGGACCGCTACTGGTGCGACATCGGGACCCTGGAGGGCTATGTCCGGGCGAACCGCGACACCGCGACCCGCCCGCGGCCGCTGCTGGGCCCGGGCTGCCGGATTCAGCAGCAGGTGCGCTTCAGCAGCTGGGCGGTGGTGGGCGCCGGCTCCTCCCTGGAAGAGGGCGCGGAGATCCGCCGTTCCATCCTGTGGGAGCAAGTCCGGGTGCGAAGCGGCGTCCGGGTCGTCGACAGCGTGGTCACGGCCGGCAGGGTGGTGGAGCGGGACCTGATCGGGGAGGTGCTCTGAATGACTGCCGCTGCCCCAGTCGCTCTCCCGGAGCCCGTGGTCCGGGGCTTTCTCGGCCGTTTCCTGCGAGCCCGCGGCCTGGCGCCGGACCGCACCGGCCTCGCCGGGCTCCGGCCGGACGGCTCGCTGCGGCTCTTCTGGCGGATCCGGCCCCCCGAGGGCCCGAGCTTCATCCTCATGGCCAACCCGCCGGCCGAGGCCGCCGCCCGGCGCGAGAACCTGGCCTACCTGAAAATCGGGCAGCATCTCCGCTCCCGCGGCCTGCCGGTGCCCGAGATCCTGCGCTTTGACCTGAAGAGTGGCTGCTTCATCCTCGAAGACCTCGGCGAAACCAGTCTGCAGCAGGCCGTGGGGCGCCGGCACGATCCCCTGCCCTTGTACCGGGAAGTCGTTTCACTGCTCTTCCGCCTGCAGACCGAGGGGGCCGTCGGCTTCGACCCGGCCTGGTGCTGCCAGACCCGGCGCTACGACCGCACGGTCATGCGCCGGCTCGAGGCGGACTACTTCCGGGATGCGTTCCTGGGTCGCTGCCTGGGCCTGGAAGGCCCCTGGGACCGGCTGGAAGGCCCCTTCGACCACCTGGTCGAATGCGCCTCGGCCGCCGACAGCGCTTTCTTCCTGCACCGGGACTTCCAGTCCCGCAACATCCTCGTGTCCGGGGAGCGAATCGGCATTCTGGACTGGCAGGGCGGCCGGCTGGGGCCCCTCGGCTATGACCTGGCCGGCCTGGCCATCGACCCCTACGTGGACCTCCCGGCCGCACAGCGGGAGGGTATTCTGCGTCTTTACCTCGACCTGCTCGGGGACCGCCACCCTGCCTGGGTGGCGCCTTTCGAGAGGAGCTTTCCGTACCTGGCCATCCTGCGCAACCTCCAGATCCTGGGGGCCTATGGCTTCCTTGCCACAGTGCGCGGGAAATCCTGGTTCCGAGCCTACATTCCCCGGGCCCTGGCCAGCCTTCAGAAGCTCCTGGAGCACCAGGCGGATCCGGCCCTCGCGCCTCTGCTCGAAGTCGTCGGCAACCTGACGATCAGAGATCCCGCCTGAGACGACCTCCGCCATAACCCCGATTCCGCGATCCAAGCCTATCGGCGTACCGAAAGCTCTCTACCCGACCCGCGCGACGGTCTACGGAGAATTTGTGTTGACATAATAATTCTACCGTCTATTATGTGTTTCATGGTGAGTTATCCGAGATTGATGGAAGGCCTGTTGCGGGAAGATGACTCGCTGGACAAGGTCCGCCTGCTCTTCGGGGCCCGGCAGACGGGGAAATCCACCTTGCTGCAACGGCTTGCGGAGGCCGATACCTGGGTTTTCAACCTCCAGCATCGAAGGAGTCGGTTGGAATTGGAGCGCAATCCGCATGTTTTCACCCAGCAGTTGGAAGCTGACCCGCGAAGCCCGCTGCTAGTCTACGTGGATGAAATCCAGAAGATACCTCCGCTGCTGGACGAAGTGCAGTATCTCTACGACGCCTATCCCGGTCGATTCCGCTTCCTCTTGACCGGGAGTTCTGCCAGAAAGCTCAAGACATCCTCCGCCAACCTTCTGCCCGGCCGGGCCCACCTTTTCCATCTGTGTCCGCTGATCCTTCCGGAAAGGCAGCATTTCCGGGAAAGCCGGGTGTTCCCGGTGCGGCCGACTTCCTCCGCGGAGGCTTTCCCCGAACCTGTTTTGGACGATCTGTTGCTGTTCGGCAGTCTTCCGGGTGTGATCTTGGAAAGTGAGAAGACCCGGATCAGGACCCTTGAAAGCTACGTGGATCTCTATCTGGAGGAAGAGATCAGGCGAGAAGCGCTGGTACGCAATGTAGGGGCTTTTCAGCAGTTCCTGGAACTTGCAGCGATGGAGTCGGGCCGAATCCTCAACATGAGCAATATCTCACGCCAAAGCGGCGTGCCGATAGCCACCCTGCGCACCTATTACCAGGTGCTGGAAGACACATTCGTGGGATATCGAATCCCCGCCTTTGGTACCGCCGGCCGCAAGCGGGTCTTGACGACGCCGCGCTTTCTCTTCTACGACAACGGCGTCCGAAATGCCGCCGCACACTACCACTTCTCGGCAGATCTCCTCAAGTCCCAGATGGGTCAGCTGCTCGAGAATTGGGTGGGACAGGAGCTGATCCACCGTTGCCTCTTTGCGGGGCGTGCCTACCGGCTGAGCTTCTGGCGCACTGCGCACGGTGCGGAGGTCGACTATGTTCTGGAAACGCCGAATGAAACAATCCCCATTGAAGTAAAGGCCACCGGGTCGCCGTCCCTGGCGGACGCTTCCCATCTCAAGCTCTTCCTCGAGACCTATCCCGAGCGGGCAAGGCGTGGATACATCATCTGCCGCTGCGAAACCCCGCGGCGCCTGGCCGGCAATATAGAAGCCGTCCCCTGGCGGAACCTGTAGCGACTCCTCTGCTGCGACTGCATAAACCTGCCGGCTGAACCCAAGAGGGTTCAAACGGTGCCGGAATCATTCGAGCTATGGAGGAGGTGCGGGGGGCATGAAGCGGTCGGTTTGCTCTGTCGCGGGGAAAAGCCCTCGACATCCCCCACCGCCGCTTCTACAATGACAGGGTGGCGAGCAATTGCCGAGCCTGCCAGGGATTCGGCAAAGCGCCCTCTTGAAGGAGACCGGCATGGGGATCAAGCGAGCTTTCGCCCCGGGGGACTGGGTAGCCAGCTTCACCGGACAGAAGGGTCTGGTCCTGAGCCTGGAAGCCTACGCGCAGGCCGGCGGCCGGCTGCGGGAAGGGAGGCGGCCCGGTCACTATTTCGCGCCCGGCTGCTGCCCGAAGCCCGACTACCTGGTGCAGGTGCCGGTCCTCTTCGAGGACGGCACCTACGACGTCATGCGGGCCCTGAACCTCAAACGCTGGAACGATGCCTCCAGGGAAGAGCAGTCCAGAATCCAAGGCCTGCTGACGGCCCTGACCGAGCAGCCAGCCGATCAACCCGGATAGGGAGGAAGAACATGGAGGATTGCATCTTCTGCAAGATCGTCGGCGGCCAGATCCCCTGCTTCAAGGTCTTTGAGGACGAGCGGGTGCTGGCCTTCGGCGACATCAACCCGATTTCCGCCGGCCACACCCTGGTTATCCCCAAGCGCCACAGCGCCAACCTGTGGGAAATCCCGCCCGCCGATCTGACCGCCGTCCAGCTGGCCTCCCAGAAGGTCATCGGGGCCATGAAATCCGCCCTGAAACCCGCCGGGGTGGCCTGTCTGCAGCTGAACGGGCGGGGGGTCAACCAGGTGGTGATGCACTATCACCTGCACCTGATCCCGCGGGCTGAAAACGGCCCCGAGCTTCCGGTGAGCTGCTGGGAGCTGAAGCCGGGGGACATGGACGCCGTGCGCCGGAACTGCGAGGCGATGGCGGCGGCACTCGGGCGCTGAAGCGGGTCGCAGCCCGGAGGGCCTATTCCACCAGCTCCACGTTCCAGTACAGATAGTCCCGCCACGAGGTGGGCACCTCGCGGAAGCCGATGGTGATCCGCAGGGCCGGCAGCCAGTCGGGGCGCTGCGGTTTGCGCACCAGCGCCAGGCCCGCCTCCGACGGCGTGCGGCCGCCTTTGCGGCGGTTGCAGGCCACGCAACAGGTCACGATGTTGTCCCAGCGGGTCTTGCCGCCCCGTGACCTGGGGACCACGTGGTCGTAGGTGAGCTCTTCGGGGCCGTAACTCTGTCCGCAATACTGACAGCAGTAGCGATCCCGGGTGTAGATGTTCTGGCGGGAGAACCGGATGGGGGTCTTGGGCCGCTTGACCAGCCTGAGCAGGCGGACCACCGAGGGCAGCCGCAGGGTGAAGCTCACAGAGTGGACTTCGCGGCCGTACTCCTCCACCACCTCTACTTTTCCCAGCAGCAGCAAGGTGATGGCCTTCTGCCAGTTGATGACCCGCAGCGGCTCGTAGGTGATGTTGAGGAGGAGCACCTGCTCCATGGTTCGACCCCCTGCCCGGCAGCGCCTGGGGCGATCCGGGATGGAAGGAAAGCCAGTCCAGCTGACTTTACACCAAAACTCACAGAATGACAAGCAAAATCCGTTGAGTCGCCGGGTGCGATTGACAGCCCTCCGGCCATTCTCTATAGTTCGGCACAAGGCCCGCGGCGCTCCGTGGCTGTCTCGCGGGGTGCCGCCGGTCGCAAACGCCATGGGGGAGGCCGCAGCATGCCGAAAAGAGTCTTGGGGATCTATGCCAGCCCCCGCAAGGGGGGCAACACGGACAAGCTTCTTGAACGCGCGCTGGCAGGGGCCGCAGCGGGCGGGGCTGAGATCAGCCGCGTCTTCGCCCGGGACCTGGAGATGGGCGGCTGTCTGGAGTGCGGCGGGTGCGACCGCACCGGCCGGTGCGTGGTGCGCGACGACATGGACCGGGTCTATCCGCTGCTGGAATCCGCCGACGCCGTCATCCTGGCCTCCCCCATCTTCTTCTACGGCCTCACGGCCCAGGTCAAACGCCTGGTGGACCGCAGCCAGGCCCTCTGGTCTAAACGCCTGCTCACGAAGACGCTGGAGGAACGCAGGCGGCACGACGGCGGCCGGGGCTATCTGATCGCCGTGGGTGCCACCCGGGGCAAGAGTCTGTTTCAGGGGGTTCAGCTGGAGGCCAAGTATTTCTTCGACGCGCTCGACATGTCCTACGAAAGCGGGCTCTCTTATCGCGGCCTGGAAAAAAGCACGGACGTGGACGAGCGGCCCGACCTGCTGGCGGAGGCCTACGAACTGGGCCGCCGCGCAGCGCTCGGAACCTAGGCCCCCGAGGCGTTTCGTCCGGCCGCCAGCAGGGCCTCCAGGTTGCGCCGCATCCTTTGCGGCCCCCCTCTTGCCAGGGCGCTTTCACCCAGCAGTTTCCTGAAACCGACCCGGGAAAGGCCGAGCAGTTCCTTTGCGGAAGGCAGCGCGATTTGCGGGCGCTCCGGGGGCCCGTTGAACGGGCACACCTCCTGGCACACATCACAGCCGAAAAAACAGCCGCCCATCTGCACGCCCGCGGACGGACCCAGCCTTCCCCGGTGTTCGACCGTCAGGTAGGAGAGGCAGCGGGAGGCCTGCAGGCGGTAGGGGGCTTCCAGCGCCCCCCCCGGGCAGGCCTCCAGGCAGCGTCGGCATTCCCCGCACAGGCTCGCCAACGGCTCGACGGCCGGGACCGGCAGAGGCGCGTCCGTGAGGATCTCCACCAGGAAAAAGAAGGAGCCGCGGCCGGGAATGATGAGCAGGTTGTTCTTGCCGATGAAGCCCAGCCCCGCCGAAAAGGCGAAACTCCGTTCCAGGATGGGAGCCGAGTCCACGCAGACCCGGGTGCGGCTGCCCGGGTGACCGTGCTCGATCCGGCGCGCCAGCTCTCCGGCCAGGGCCCTCAGCCGCAGGTGATAGTCCCGGCGCCGCGGCTCGGAGTACCTGGCCGCGCTGTACCCTTCCGGCGTGCACGGCTTCCGGGCGCTGTAGGGGTGGGCCAGGGAAACCACCACCCGGCAGCCATCCAACAGACGGGCCGGATGGCCGCGCAGCGGGAGGCTTTTCCGCAGCCAGTCCATCCCGGCGTGGCGGCCGGACGCGACCCATTCCGCGAAGGCCTCCAAATGCGCCGGCGGGTCGGCCGGGGAAAGGCCCAGGGCGGCGAACCCCAGGCGTGCGGCCGCCTGCCTCAGCGTTGCCAGAGCATCTTCCCCGCCTTTTCGCAGGCGGAAAGCCGCGCCCGGCTTTTCATGGGGCGGAAAGGTCAAAGGGGGTCAGGCTCTCGTGGCCGTCGGCCGTCACCAGCACGGTCTGCTCGAACTGGGCGGACAGCGAGCCGTCCATGGTCACAGCGGTCCAGTTGTCCTCCCGGATGCGCAGTTCCTTCCGGCCCAGGTTGATCATCGGCTCGATGGTGAAAACCATGCCCGGCACCAGGACGATGCCCGAGCCCCGGCGGCCGTAGTGGGGGATCTGGGGCGGTTCGTGAAATTCGGAGCCCACCCCGTGACCGACAAACTCACGGACCACCGAGCAGCCCCGCCCCTCGGCGAGTTGCTGGATGGCCCAGCCGATGTCGCCCACGGTGTTTCCGGGGCTCACCGCCGACATCCCGGCCCGCAGGCTCGCGCGCGCCACCTCCACGATCTTGCCCGCATCGGGCCCCGGCGCTCCCACGAAGAAGGTCTTGCTGGCATCCGCGTAGTACCCCTGCAGGATCGGGGTGACGTCCACATTGACGATGTCGCCCTCCTTCAGGACCCGTTCCCCCGGGATGCCGTGGCAGATCACCTCGTTGACCGACACGCAGACGCTCTTGGGAAAGCCCCGGTACCCCAGCGGTGCGGGGACTGCCCCCCTCTTGAGCGTGAAGTCGTGCACCAGGCTGTCGAGGGCCCCGGTGGTCAGACCGGGCCGGATGGCGGATTCCACCAGGTCGAGGGTCTCGATCGCCACCCGCCCCGCTTTCCGGATCGCCTCGACCTCGGCCTCCCGCTTGAGCCGGATGCGGTATTTCCGGTAGTAGGTTTCCGTCAGGTCGCCCGAGTCCGGAAGATCCCGGTTCAGGCAGCAGCGTTTGTATTTCAGCCCGCTCCCGCACGGGCAAGGAGCGTTACGGCTGACCCTCATCATCTTCGCCTCGCGCGACGCCTCGCATGACCTTCTCCCGCTGGAATCAGGGCACCCCGGCTCCGGGGGGCCGCCGGCGTCCAAAGCTAGCAGAACCGCGCCTGGAAATCAAACCCCGGACGAGGATGCTCGGCCATTGCCTCCGGGCGCCCTGCATCGGCGGGCAAACTTCAGCAGCAGCAGCATTCCCGGGATCGCGGCCAGGGTGCAGGCGATAAAGAACAGGCCCCAGCCGAGATGCTTGGCCAGGTAGCCGGTCGGCGCCGACGCCACGACCCGGGGAACGCCCATGAGGCTGCTCAGCAGCGCGTACTGGGTTGCCGTGAACCGGCGGTTAGTGATACTGGCCATGAAGGCGGCGTAGGCCGCCGTACCCATGCCGCTCGAGAGGTTTTCGAAGGCGATGACCCCTGAAAGCGCCGCGACGCTGTGACCGACCCAGGCCAGCCAGGCAAACCCGGCCGTCGAAACCGCCTGCAGCGCCCCGAAGACCCACAGGCAGCGGTGGATGCCCAGCCGCAGCATGATCAGCCCGCCGGCCAGACTTCCCGCCACCGTCGCCCAGAAACCGAACAGCTTGACCACCGCCCCGATCTCGGTCTTGGAAAAACCGATGTCCAGGTAGAACGGGGTGGTCATGGCGCTGGCCATGGTGTCGCCGATCTTGTAGAGCAGGATGAAAGCCAGCATCCAGAGCGCTCCCCTGCGGGAGAAGTACTCCTGCAGCGGGGCCAGGACCGCCGCCCGCAGGCTGTCCGGCCGGCCCTCGGTCATGGGTGTCTCCGGCGTCAGCAGGGTCGTGACGATCCCGGGCGCCATGCAGGCCGCCATGATCAGGTAGACGCCGGTGAAGGAGAGCTGGTCGGCCATGATCAGGCCGCCGCCGGAAGCGAGCAGCATCCCCACCCGGTAGCCGTTGACATAGAGCGAGGACCCAAGCCCCAGTTCCTCGTCCGCCAGGTCTTCCCGGCGGTAGGCATCCACCACGATGTCCTGGGAGGCGCTCAGGAAATTCACCAGCAGCGCTGCCGCGGCCATGAGCCAGGGTGCCCCGGCCGGGTCGCCCAGACCGAGCCCGGCGATAGCCAGGGCCAGGGCCACCTGGGCCACCAGCAGCCAGCCGCGGCGGCGACCCAGCCACGGCAGGGTGTAGCGATCCATCACCGGCGCCCAGATGAACTTCACCGTGTAGGGGAGACCAACGAGCGTCATCAGGCCGATGAGGGTGAGATCGACGCCCTGCTCTTTCATCCAGGCCTGCAGCAGGGTCATGGTCAGCAGCAGGGGCAGACCGCAGGAAAAGCCCATCACGAAGGCCACCAGCATGCGCCGGCTCAGGATGACGCGCAGGATCCGGGTTCGGCTCTCGGGGACGCTCATGACTCCCTGCGGGGTCCTCCTGAAAACGGAAAGCCCAGCGGGCGGGCTTCTACCCCGGCCGGCGACCCGATTGGGAGGGCCGCGCCGGCGGGTCCTTGAAAAGCCGCCCCCCGCGGCGCTACACTGAGGCGCACTCCCTGCGAGGCCGACCTGTGGAACAGGACATCCGCGACAAACCGCAGCTCTGTGAAGCCGACATCCTGGCGCTGAACTTCATCCGGCAGCCGGCCCGTTTCGCCTTCCGCAAACACCACCGCACCGGCCTGCGCTCCCACATCATGGAGGTCCTGCGGCCGGAAGCACTGCTTCGCGAGCGGGAGGGGGTTCTCGCGGACGGCCTGCGCTGGTTCCCAAAGGCGCACCCCCTGAAGATGCTGCGCCTGTTCCGCACCCGGTTCGATCATTCCCGGAGCGCGCTGGACGAAGTCCGCCGAATCCATCTGGTGCTGAGACACCTGACCCCCCGCTGTGTGGCCCTGAGCGAGGAGTTCCTGGTGGACTACCGGGGCCCGTCCGGAACGGGCTGCCTCCTGTGCGGCCTGCAGGAATACGTTCCCGGCGAGATCCTGGACCCCTGGGGTCTGCTGAACGACCGGGTGCTGGCAAGCCTGCTCGACCGGGCCCGCGCCGGGCTGCCGGCCGGCCGAACTCCTGCTCTGGCAGACCTCAGGGCCTCCATCGCCCGCTTCGCGGCCTCCGTCAAACGGCTCGTGCAGAAGACCGGGCACGTTCCCGACCTGGCCGGCGTGGGCAACCTGCTGCTCACGCCCCGAGGGGCGATCAAACTGGTGGATATCAACAATATCTCCGAGGTCGTCTTCGATGCCGACATCCGGCTTGACGACAAGGGCTACCCGGTCTGCGACAAATCCATCGAGGCCCTGTCTCTGCTGGAGCGCGCCGCGGGCGGAAAGGACCCGGACACCGCCGACCCGCTCTATGGCTTCTTTCTCGACCCCGGGCGGAAGCGCGACGTGCAGCACCTGCTCAGGGAGCGTTATTCCGAGCGTTATGCGACCGGGGGCGAGCTGCCGGCCGCCGTGGGAAACCGCACCGAAAAGACGCTGCCTCCCGACTGCAGGCAATCGTCCCGCTGGCCGCAGTAGGTGCACTGGCTGATTCTACCGGGGCACGGATCGCTCGGCCGCGGGATGTAACGGCAGCGGGTGGAAAACATGCTGATCCGGAAGTGGTGGCGCTCGGAGAAGATCTTCATCCGCAGGAGGTCGGCCCCCTTGCCGCCGGCGTTGAAATCGAAGGCCCGCTTTGAGGAGTAGTCCATGGTGTCCTGGGTCACAAAGAAACCCTCAAAAATGCGGCGCTGGTACTCCTCGGGAATGCCCACCCCGTAGTCGCGCACCAGGAATCGGACCCCGCTTCCCTCGTCCCCTGTCACGTGCAGCTCCAGCCGGCCTTCGTCCGGGGTGTTCTCCACCGCGTTGCGGATCAGACCGTCGATCACCTTCTGCAACGGTTCCGGCGGCATGCAGATGGGCGGGCAAGGCTCCAGCCGGACCTCGATTTGGATGTCGCGGTGCGCAAAGCGCTCGCGCAGGGTTGCCAGCCGTTGAGCGACGAATTCCTCCAGCTGGATCTCCTCGGCCTTGGCGGCTTTGGGCCCGAACAGCGCCTCGATCCGCCGGCGCACCCGCTCCAGCACCGGCCCCTCCCCCGCTTCTAGGGCCACCAGGGAGTCCAGTTTGTAGGTGCACAGGTCCACGATCCGGGACAGCAACGCGTAGCCTCGGTGCTGCTTGTCCTGCATGATGTCGTCCACCTCTTCCTGGATCTCCAGGATGCGGTCCAGATTCCTGAGGGACCGCTGCAGGGTGGGTTTCCAGTTTTCCTCGGGCAATTCCCCCATTTTCTTGCCCAGGATTCTCAGGGAGGCAGAGAGGACCGCGCAGGGGGTTTTCAATTCATGGGAGAGATGGTTGATCGCCCGGTCCTTGGCCTTGTTGAGGCTCGAAACCTCCCGGTAGGCCTTTTTCACCTCTTCGGAAAACCGCGCGTTTTCGATGGACAGGGCCACCGTCCCGGCTACCATGCTCAGGATTTCCACGTCGCTTTGTTCGAATTCCCCCTCTTTCTTGTTGATGCCGCACAGCGCCCCGATCACCCGGTCGGCGCTGCGCAGCGGCACGAGCAGCAGGTTGCGCGTCCGGTAGCCCAGTTTCCGATCGCGTTCTTCGTGCAGCCGGGGATCGTCGGAGGTGTCGGCCACGATCATGGGCTCGCCGCTCCGGATCACTTTACCGGCCATGAGTTCATCGATCGGGAAGCGGCTTTCCCTGACCCGGCTCTGGGTCGCCGAATCGTCAAAGGCGACCCCCTGGAAAAACAGCTCCTGCCGCATCTCGTCCAGCAGGATCACCAGCGCCCCCTCGGTCCCCAGCAGCGTTTTCACCTCCTGGCTGGTGTAGCTCAACAGCTCCTCCAGGTCGGGATACTCCGGCAGCGCCAGGCTGATGCGGAGCATGGCCTCGTTGTTGCGCGCCATCTTTTTTTCCCGGGTGATGTCCCGGAAGATGACCAGCTCGCCGGCCGGGTCGTCCTCTTTTTCCGAAAAAACCGCCGCCCGCATCACCACGTCCAGAAAGCGGCCGTCCTTGGTGAGTCGCTTGGTCTCGTGGCGCAGGATGACCTTCTCACGAAACAGGCGTTGGATGTTCTCGGCGGTTTCCAGCTCCAGCCCGCTGGGGACATAGGGGATGGTCTTCCCCTCCAGTTCGGCCAGGCTCCAACCCAGGGTTTCGGTGAAAGCCGGGTTGAGGTACGAGACCCGGCCGTCCAGGGTGAAAACCACGATCGGGTAGGGTACGAAGTCCAGCAGGGTACGGTACCGCTGCTCGGAGCGCCGGAGGGCTTCCTGGGCCTCATGTTTTTCGGTGATGTCGCGCGCGATGCCGCGGAACCCGACCTTTTCCCCCTCCTGGTTCACGATCAGGTTGGCGGAAAGCTCGATCACCCGGAGCTTGCCCCGGGGCCCGCGGATTTTCCAGATCAGGTCACCGGTCCTCTCCTTGGTGCGATAGATCCGGTTGAAGGCCTCGAAGGCGCGCTCTGCGTTTTCGGCGTCCATGAAGCGGGAGAAGTTCTGGAACTGCATCTCTCCGCGGCTGTATCCGAAGATCCGGCAGAGGGAGTCGTTGAAATAGAGGAGGTTGCCGTGGATGTCCACCTCGTAGACACCCTCGGCGGCCTCCTCCACGAATGTCCGGTAGCGTTCCTGGGAGAGCTTGTCCGCCGCCCGGGATTCCTCTTCGCTCGGCGCGGCTTTTCCCGGCCGGGCGGCGCGACCGGCAGCCGGTTTCCTGTCACTCATGGGTTGGCCCTCCTTCCAGCTCCCTGGTCACCGGGCCGCCCGGGACGAGCCCGGCCGCTTCGCTCCGCCGGATCCTTGTTCCCCGGCACTATACCCCATTCCGTCCCGGGCTGGAACCGGGGGGGTGGGCCCGCTCACCACCCGGCCGCTCCACCCGCACCGGGCAAGGCCGCCCTCAGCCCGCAAGAGGCCGGAGTTGCAGACACGCCCTGAGGGCGGGGAGCGCATGGCGGCTGGCGGAAGAACCCGTGCTGCGCCATGGCAGCGCATCACTCCCCCGGTGCCAGGAACGTGTTGGGGTCGAGCCGGATCCGGGACTCCGGCGGCAGCGGCCGGCCGTGGTCCTTGAGAAGCCTCAGGTAGATGCCGGAGGTTTCGGGAACCAGTTGCATGATGAGGCTGAAGAGGTCTTCGACCCGGTGGCAGGGGTGGGGGACGCCGTCCCGGCTGGTTTCGGTCAGGTGGCGGTGGGACCGGGCCGAAAACCAGATCTCGACCTGGAACTCCGCTGCCAGTGCCTTGAAATCCTCGAACAGCTCCCGTCCCGCCTCATCGAAGTCGAGCCCGTCCACAATCAGACAGTCAGCCCGAAAACCCACCTTTTCAGCCAGATTGAGAAGGTTCTGCCGGAGCCGGGCCATGTCGAAGCTGCGGTTCAGGAACGCCAGGATCATCCGGTTGTGCTCCATGAGCATGCGCAGTTCCTGCTCGTCCTCCACCTCCAGGGCTTTGATCAGTTCCGAGTAGATCACCCGGTAATAGGAGGTGACTTTTTCCGGACCGTCCTCCAGGGAAACGTGAACCAGCTTTTCCCGGCTCAGCAGCTTGTCCAGCGCGAAATGGATCAGGCAGGCGGTTTTCCCCACGCCGGCCCGGGCGATCAGCACCCCCAGATTTCCCCGGCCGAGGCCCTTTTCCCCGGACTTCTCCAGAATCCTCAACGGACTGAGGGATCCGAAATCCTTCATCACTTCTCTCCCTTCCGCTCGCGGGCCCGCGCCTTGAGTTCCTCGGCCAGCGAGGCCGGGACCCGGGTGTATCTTCCGAACTCCATGCTGAACTCGGCCTTGCCCTGGGTCAGGGACCGCAGCACGGTGGCGTAGCCGAACATCTCCGCCAGGGGGACCTCCGCCTCGATCGTGGTGAAAACCCCGTCTTCGCTGGAGCTGGTGATGATCCCGCGGCGCTGGTTGAGGGAACCCATGACATTGCCCTGGTATTCCGTGGGACACTCCACCGCCACCTTCATGATCGGCTCCAGAATGACGGGCCGGGCTTTTTCGTAGGCCTGTTTGAAGGCCCCGATGGCGGCCTGCATGAACGCCCGCTCGGAGGAGTCCACGCTGTGCGACTGCCCGTCATTGACGGTCACCCGCAGACCGACCACCGGGAAGCCCAGCAGCGGCCCCTTCTTCAGGCAGGACTGGAACCCCTTGTCCACCGCCGGCAGGAACTCGGTGGGGATGACGGCGCCCTTGACCTGATTGTCGAACTCGTACTCCCCGCCGGCCGAGGGCGCCAGATAGCCGGCCACCCGGCCGTACTGCCCGGCCCCGCCCGTCTGCTTCTTGTGGATGTAGTTGAAAGCCGCCTGCTGGGTGATCGTTTCCCGGTAGGCCACCTGAGGCACGCCGGTGCTCACCTCGGCCCCGAACTCCCTCCGCATGCGCTCCACGTACACGTCCAGATGCAGCTCCCCCATGCCGGAGATGATCGTCTCGCCCGACTCCTCGTCCACATGGCTGCGGAAGGTGGGATCTTCGCGGACGAAACGGTTGAGGGCCCTGGAGAGGTTGTTCTGGGAGCGGTGGTCCTTGGAAGCGATGGTCAGCGCAATCACCGGCTCCGGCACGAACATGGAAAGCATGCTGTAGCTCAGCCGGCCGTCGGTAAAAGTGTCGCCGCTGTAGCATTCCACCCCGAAAAGCGCCACGATTTCCCCGGCGCCGGCGCGCTGGATATCCTCCATCTCGTCGGCGTGCATCTTGACCACCCGGCCCACCTTGATCCGCCTGCGGGACCGGGCGATGACCAGGTCGTCCCCCTTGCCGACCGAGCCCTGGTAGATCCTCAGGTAGGTGAGCTGGCCGTAGGGCGTGACCTCCAGCTTGAAAGCCAGCGCCACGGTGGGCTGCCCGGAATCCGCCGCCAGCACGGCCTCCTGCCCGCCGCTGTCCAGGTCCAGGGCGGTGTTCACCACCTCGGTGGGGTCCGGCAGATAGCGCGTCACCGCGTCCATCACGCACTGCACGCCCACGTTCTTGTAAGCGGATCCCAGGAGAACCGGGGTCAGTTCCCGTTTCAGGGTGCCCCGGCGGATCGCGTCCAGCAGCAGAGCCTCGGTCACGCGGTCCTCCAGCGCCGCTTCGGTGAGCTCATCGGAGAAAAGGGCTGCCGCATCCACCAGTTCCTCGCGCCGGGCAAGCGCCTCGTCGGCCAGCTCGGCCGGGATCTCACCTTCGACCACGTCCTCCCCGCTGGGACCTTCGAAGTATACCGCTTTCAGGGCGATCAGATCCACCACCCCGGCGAACGCGCCCTCCAGGCCGATGGGAATCTGCAGCAGCACCGCGTTGTGGTTCAGTTTCTGCCGCAACTGCTCGACCACCCGATAGGGATTGGCGCCGGCCCGGTCGCATTTGTTGATGAAAGCGATACGGGGTACCCGGTAGCGGTTCATCTGCCGGTCCACCGTCAGGGACTGGGACTGCACGCCGCCCACGGCGCACAGGATGAGCACCGCCCCGTCCAGCACCCGTAGGGCCCGCTCCACCTCGATGGTGAAGTCCACGTGGCCGGGCGTGTCGATGATGTTGATGTGATGACCCTTCCACTGCACGTGGGTTGCGGCCGATGAGATGGTGATGCCGCGCTCCCGTTCGAGCTCCATGGAATCCATCTTGGCGCCGGTGCCGTCCTTTCCTTTCACCTCGTGAATCGCGTGGATCCGCTTGGTGTAGTAAAGAATCCGCTCGGTCAGGGTAGTCTTGCCTGAATCGATGTGGGCGCTGATGCCGATGTTTCTGAGTTTCTTGATGTCACGTTCCCATCAAACCGCCTCTCGGTCTCCTTCCTCTCCAAGATCCGGCCATCCCCGCCGGCAGCGGGCCGCGCGGGCCCGGGTTTTCGACTCCGGCCGAAGGTCTGTTCCATTTTCCGCTCCGGGTCGGCGCAGGGGCCCTGTCGGAAAGAAAAAGAGGGTCTGCTCAAGCAAACCCTCTCTCAGTATACAGGAGTCGGGACCGAATTAGAAGGGGTAGGCTTCCAGCCCGATGATCCGGTCCGCGATGCTCCGTCGCAGGGCCACCGCATCCACCGGCTGATAGCGGGTCAGTTTCTTGACCCCGGCCAGCTGGGTCCGCAGCATGTCGCCGGACTCCACGTGGGCCAGCACCTGCTTCGCCCAGGTCTCCAACCGCGGAAGGGTCTCATCCACATAGACCTGAACCGCCTCGATGTGATACCTGGCCTTCTCCGCACCCTCGCGCTCGATGAGCTTCAGGGTGCGCAGCAGCCCGCTTTCCATGGCGAAGATCTCGATCACCATGTCCGCGATCATGGCCAGCACCTCCTGCTCCTTGGCCAGATCCTGCTGGAACTTCTGGGCCGCCACGCCGGCCACCATCAGGGCCAGCTTCTTGCTCATCTTGACCATGTGCTCCTGCAGTGCCAGCGGCGTGTCGGGCAGCTGCACCGACAGCGGCGAATAGGTCATGAGCTCGCCGGCGGTCGCCTGGGCCGCGGGCAGGAGGTTCAGGCGGCCCTTCGAGCGCCCGCCGCATCAGGGTTCCCGGCACCAGCAGGCGGTTGATCTCGTTGGTGCCTTCCCAGATCCGGTTGATCCGGGTGTCCCGGTAGTAGCGCTCGGCCGGGTATTCGGCGCAGTAGCCGTAGCCGCCGAGGATCTGCACGTACTCGTCCACGCAGAAATCGAGCGCCTCCGAGCCGTACACCTTGGCGATCGAGCACTCCGGCGCGTACTCCTCGATGGCCTTGGCAGTTCTCGGCGCCGCTCTTCTTGGCCTCTTCGTCCAGCGTGCCCAGCTTGTCGTCGAACATGCCGGCCAGCCGGTACATCATGCTCTCGCTCATGTAGGTGCGGACCGCCATGTCGGCCAGCTTGGTCTTGATCATGCCGAAGGAGCTGATCGGCACCTTGAACTGAATCCGGCCGTTGGCGTATTTGCACCGCCTCGTTGATGGCGCTCTTGCAGCCGCCCACCGACATGGCGCCCAGCTTCCAGCGGCCGATGTTGAGGATGTTGAAGGCGATCTTGTGGCCCTTGCCGATTTCGAAAAGGACGATTTTCCACCGGTACCCGGGCGTCTTCCAGGATGACCGGGCGGGTGGAGGAGCCGTGGACGCCCATCTTCTTTTCCTCGGCCCCGGTGGACAGGCCCGCGAAAGCCCTTCTCCAACGATGAAGCCGGTGAAGTCTTCGCCGTCCACCTTGGCATAGACGATGAAAGCTGCTGGCCCAGCCGGCGTTGGTGATGAACATCTTCTCGCCGTTGAGCAGGTAGTACTTGCCGTCCTCCGAGAGCACCGCCTTGGTCGCGGCATTCAGGGCGTCCGAGCCTGCGCCGGCTTCCGTCAGGCAGTAGGCGGCGCACCACTCCCCGGATGCCAGTTTGGGCAGGTATTTCTGCTTCTGCTGCTCGTTGCCGAAATAGACGATGGGCAGGGTCCCGATGCCGGTGTGGGCGCCGTAGACCACGCAGAACGACCCGCTGTCGCCCATGGCTTCGCCCGACCACCGTGGTGCTCACCTTGTCCAGCCCCAGGCCGCCGTATTCCTCGGGGATATCGGTGCCCAGCAGACCCAGTTCGCCGGCCTTGGCCAGCAGGCCGAGGACCAGTTCATGGTCCTTTTCCTCGAGCCGGTCCATATTGGGGTGGATCTCCTTCTGGACAAAGTCCCTGGCGGTCTCGAAGATCATCCGGTGCTCATCGGTGAAATCCTCGGGCGTGAAGACTTCCTCCGGGGCCACCTCCGTGATCAGGAACTCACCCCCTGCAAAAACCTTTTCTCATCCATGTCCCCACTCCTTCTTCTCAAGGTTCATCGGCTCAAAACCCCTCCGCTGACGGCTGAAGGCTGAGCGCTTCCCCGCTAGTAATCCTCCACCTCAAAAATCCCGGCCGCGCCCATGCCGAAGCCGATGCACATGGAGACCAGGCCCCAGCGCAGCTTTCGCTCCTGCATTTCGTAGATCAGCTGGGTGGTCAGCTTGGCGCCGGTGCAGCCCAGCGGGTGCCCGAGCGCGATGGCCCCGCCGTTCACGTTGGTGATCTCCTCGTCGAGGCCCAGTTCCTTGATGCAGTAGATGGCCTGGGCGGCAAAGGCCTCGTTCAGCTCGATCAGCTCGATCTGATCCAGGCTCATGCCGGCAAGCTGGAGCACCTTGGGAATGGCCACCGCCGGCCCGACACCCATGTACTCCGGGTCACAGCCCTCCGCCGCGTGGCAGCGGAAGGTGGCCATCGGTTTCAGCCCCAGCTCCTTGGCCTTCTCCTTGGACATGAGCACTACGCCGGCCGCCCCGTCACTGGTCTGGGAAGAGTTTGCCGGCGGTCACCGAGCCCGTGGGTTTGAAGGCCGGTTTGAGGCCGGCGATGCTCTCCCTGGTGGTTCCGGGCCGCATCCCTTCGTCGGTGTCAAAAACCGCTTCTGCGGTTTCGAAGCGGCCGTTGGGCAGGGCCTGCTGGTGTCTGATCGTCAGCGGTACAATCTGGCTCTTGAAGCGGCCGCTCCGGATGGCCGCTTCGGCCTTCTGCTGGCTTCGCGCCCCGAACTCGTCCTGTTCCTCCCGGCCGATGCCATGGCGTTCCGCCACGTTTTCGGCGGTCAAACCCATGGAGGTGAACGCGCCCGGACGGCGTCTCCACCAGGGCCGGATTCGGGATACATCATGCTTCCGCCCATGGGGATCTGGCTCATGCTCTCCACCCCGCCGGCGATCACCACGTCGGAAAACCCGCACATGATCTTCTCGGCGCCGATGGCGATGGCCTGGAGTCCCGAAGAGCAGAATCGGTTGACGGTCATGCCCGGAACCCGGTCCGGCCAGCCCATGGACATGACCAGCACGCGGCCGAGATTCAGCCCCTGGGTGGCTTCCGGAAAGGTGCAACCGATGATCACATCGTCGATCAGCATGGGATCCAGATCCCCGGCCCTCTTCAGCAGATCCCCCAGCACGGCGCAACCCATCTCCTCCGGCCGGGTGTCCTTGAGCGCTCCGCGGGGGGCTTTGCCCACCGCGGTCCGGCAGGCGGCAACAATCACGGCTTCTTTCATTTCTCGTCCTCCGTCTTTGGAAGCTTGCGGTGTTTCCTCAGTTCCTGAGCGGTTTGCCGGTGGTCAGCATGTGCTGCATCCGGGCCTGGGTCTTGGGGTGCCCGCAGAGGCTCAGAAAGGCTTCCCTTTCGAGATCCAGCAGGTATTGCTCGCTCACCGGGGTGTCCGGCAGCACCTCTCCGCCGCACAGCACGTACGCCACCTTGGTGGACACCGTCACGTCGTGATCGGTGATGTAGCCTGATTCATGCATGGTCCAGAGGGCCAGCTTGATCATCGCCAGGGTGTCCCGGCCGGCCACCCGGATCGCCTCCAGCGGCCGCGGCGGCCGGTAGCCCTCCAGGTTCATGGCCAGCACCGTCTTCTTGGCGTCCTCGATCAGGTAATCCCGGTTGACCGTCAGCCGGTCGGTGGGCCTGAGGTACCCGAGCTTGACCGCCTCCGGGCCGGAGGTGGAGACCTTGGCCATGGCGATGGTTTCAAACGCCCGCGCCACGAAGGGCATCAGCTCGATCTGTTTGGGGTAAATGCCGCCCTTGCCGCACCTCGAAGAGATGTTCGGTGTTGCGCAGCAGCAGCTCCTTGGTGCCGCCGCCGGCCGGGATCAGGCCCACCCCCACCTCCACCAGGCCCATGTAGGTCTCGGCCGCGTAGCGCACCCGGTCGGCGGCCAGGCAGACCTCGCAACCGCCGCCCAGGGCCATGCCGGCCGGCGCAGCCACCACCGGTTTGTCCAGATACTTCAGTTTCATGAGCGCGTTCTGCAGGCTCCTGATCGCCCAGTCCAGGTCGTCCCATTCCTCTTCCTGGGCCGCGAACAGGACCATCACCAGGTTGGCGCCGACGGAAAAGTTGGTCGAATGGTTGGCGATCACCAGGCCGTCGAAATCCCGGCTTACGATATCGCCGGCCTGGTTGAGCATCTGGATCAGATCGTCGCCGATGGCGTTCATCTTGGTGTGAAATTCCAGGCAGGCAACCCCGTCGCCGAGGTCGATCAGGGAGGCGCCCAGGTTCCCGGCCACCTTCTTGTTGCGGTCTTTGAGGGCCGGCAGCAGGATGATGCCCGGTTTGGCCGGGATGGCCTGGTACCGCCCTGGCGGCAGGATCGTAGTAATAGCTCTGACCGGCCTCGGTCTTGTAAAAGGAGGGGGTGCCGCTGTCCAGCATCTGCTGGACCCAGGCCGGGATCTCGTAGCCCGCCTTCTTCATCCGCTTGACCGACCGCGCCACCCCGATCGCGTCCCAGGCCTCGAAGGGACCCATCCGGCGGCCGAAGCCCCACTTCATGGCATTGTCCACATTCACGATGTCATCGGCGATTTCCGGAATCCGGTTGGCCGAATAGATCAGGGTCTCGGACAGGGTGCGGAAGGTGAACTGGCCGCCCGGGTCGTCCGCATAGTAGAGCGCCTTGAGCTTCTCTGCGGTGCCCGAGATGTTCTTGGCCGTCTCCAGCGAGGCGATCTTGACCTTTTCCCGCGGGCGGTATTCCAGGGTCTTGCAGTCCAGCGTGAGGATGGTCTTCTTCCCTTTGCTGTCCCTGGCCTTCTTGTAGAACCCCTGCTTGGTCTTCTCTCCCAGGAGCTTGTGCTCCACCATCTGCCGGACGAACTCCGGCGGGCTGAACGTTTCCCGGCGCTCGTCTTCCGGTGCTCCCTCATAGACGTTGTCGGCCACGTGCAGCAGCGTGTCGAGGCCCACCAGATCCGCGGTCCTGAATGAGGCGCTCTTGGGGTTTCCCACCACCGGACCGGTCAGCTGGTCCACCGCCTCGATGCCCAGGTTCAGATCCAGCATGGCCTGAATGACACTGAACATGCTGAAGGTGCCGATCCGGTTGGCGATGAAATTGGGGGTGTCCTTGGCGTAGACGATTCCCTTGCCCACGACCTTCTCACAGGTCTCCGCCAGCAGCTCGACCACCTCCGGCAGGGTGTCCGGCCCGCGGACGATCTCGAGCAGTTTCATGTAGCGCGGCGGGTTGAAGAAGTGGGTGATGGCGAAATGCTGGCGGAACTGCTCCGAGCGGCCTTCGCACATGGCCCGCGCCGAGATCCCCGAGGTGTTGGACGTCACGATGGTTTCCGCGCCCATCACCGCTTCGAGTTTCCCGAAGACTGCCTGTTTGATGTCCAGCCGCTCCACCACGGCCTCCACGATCCAGTCCACCTTTCCGAGGCTTTCAAGATCGTCTTCCAGGTTCCCCACCGTGACGAGCCTGGCGTTCTCGGGTAGGTAGAACGATGCCGGCCGGGACTTGAGCGCCGTTTGCAAACCGTTGCGGCCGAGCTTGTCGCGAAATGCCTTGCTCTCCTCCTTCAGTCCCTGCTTGCGGTCCGCCTCGCTCAGCTCCCGCGGAACGATGTCGACCAGCAGGGTCTCGATCCCCACGTTGGCCAGCTGGGCCGCGATGGTCGCACCCATCACACCCGCCCCGAGCACCCCGGCCTTTCTGATCTGCTTACCCATCGGAGACCTCCTTGGCCTTCCCGGCTTACCGGGGCGGTTCCCTATGCTCCGGAAAGCCGGCACAGCCGGCGATGAATGAACTTTCATTCATTTTGGGGCCGAACCTAGCACACCCCTGGCCCCAAGTCAACCCTTTTTGGCTCTGTTTTCTGCTTTCAGCCGGCCCCGGCCCCGCCGTCCACCTCGATGGTCTGGCCGCTGATGTAGTCCGCCAGGCCGGATGCCAGAAACAGGACCGCCCCGACCACATCGCCGGTCTCGGCGATCCGGCCGGCCGGAATGCGGGCCGTGATCTCCTTGAGCATCCCTTCGTTGCCCCAGAACGGCTGGCTGAACTTCGTCCGCACCATGCCGGGCGCCACCGCATTCACCTGGATCCGGTCCTGGGCCAGCTCCACCGCCAGGACCTTGGTCAGCATTTCCAGCCCGGCCTTGGCGATGCAGTAGACCCCCATCCCGGGGGCGGCCCGGCGCGCGGCGGTGGAAGAGACGTTGACGATCTTGCCGCCTCCCGCCTTGCGCATCAGAGGCACCGCCCGGCCGGACACCAGCAGGGGGCCCTTGAGGTTGGTGGCCAGGATTTTGTCCCACAGGCCTTCGTCCACCTCGCTGACCGCCGGGGTCAGGATGTTCATTCCCACGTTGTTCACCAGGATATCCAGGCGGCCGAAGTGCTGTTCCAGCTCCTGGAAAAGATTGCTCACCTGCTGCGCGTCGCTCACGTTGGCCGCCCGGGCGAACACCTCGTGCCCGGCCTGCTGGAACCCCTGCCGGGCCTCATCCAGGTTCGCCTGCTTGCGGCCGCAGATGGCCACCCGGGCGCCCTGCACGGCCAGGGCGCCGGCGATGGCCTGACCCAGCCCGCGGCTCCCCCCGGTCACCAGGGCCACCTGGCCTGAAAAATCCAGTTTCCACTCCCTCATCTTGCCCCCCGCTCGCTCCCCTGCCCCGGGTTCAGCCCCCGGGGGCTCTGAAAGTTCCGCAAAGTGGTTGCGTTACCCTTATAGAAGATGGAAAATGAGAAAGCAAGCTGCGTGAATCAGAGGACCCCCGAGGGATCCCGGGGGCGCGACGGAAAGGAGTCCTCATGAGATTTGTTGTTGTCGGCGGAGACGCGGCCGGCATGAGTGCCGCCAGCCGGGCCAAGCGGAACTTGCCGGAGTTGCAGGTGACGGTCCTGGAGCAGACCGGGGACGTCTCCTACAGCGCCTGCGGCATGCCTTACAACATCGCCGACCCGGAGCGGCCGATGGACGACCTGGTGGTGCGCGGCGCCGAGGTGTTCCGGGAAAAGCAGGGCATCGACCTGCGCACCGGCCATCGCGTCACGGCCGTCGATCGGACCAGCCGCCTGGTCAGCGGCCGGAACCCGGCCGGCGATCCCTTCAGCATCCCCTACGACCGGCTTCTGATCGCCACCGGCGCTTCGCCCGTGCTCCCCGAGCTGCCGGGTTTCGATCTCCCGGGCGTCATGGTCCTGAAGAGCCTGGAGGACGGCCGCCGCATCAAGGAGTTCATCCGTGCCAAGGGCGTGCAAAGGGCGGTGATCATCGGCATGGGCTACATCGCCCTGGAGATGTGCGAGGCCTTCGTCGCCCGCGGCATCCAGGCGGCCATGGTCAAACCGCGTCCCGACTTCCTGGCCTGGATGCCGCCCGAAATGGCCGCGGTGGTACGCCGGGAGCTGGAGGACCACGGCGTGCGCCTCCACCCGGGCCACCCGATCCGGCGGATCGAGAGGCACGGTCCGGCGCTGCGGGTTGTCAGCGATGATCTTGAGCTGGAGGGGGAGCTGGTGCTGGTGGCCATCGGAATTCGCCCCAACAGCGGCCTGGCGGCTGCCGCCGGTCTCGAGCTGGGCCCTTCGGATGCCGTCTCGGTAAACCGCTCCCTGCAGACCTCGGACCCCCATATCTACTCGGCCGGCGACTGCGCGGACGCCTTTCACGCGGTCACCGGCCGGAAGACCTGGATCCCCCTGGCCCTGCGCGCCAACCGCGCCGGCTGGGCCGTGGCGGACCACCTGACCGGCCGGACGGTGGAGATCCCGCCGGTGGCCGGAACCGCGGTCTTCAAGGTCCTGGGTCTCGAAGTGGCCCGCACCGGTCTCAGCGCACGGGAGGCCCGGGATTCCGGCTTCGAACCGGCCGAGTCGGTCATCCGGAGCCGCTCCCGGGCTCATGCCCACCCGGGAGGCTCGCCGATCTGGGTGCAGATGGTGGCCGACCGCTCGACCGGGCGCCTCCTGGGAGCCCAGCTTCTCGGCCGGGAGGGAGCGGCCCACCGGGTCAACGCGGTCGCCGTCGCCCTTCAGCAGCCCATGACGGTGGAGCAGTTCACCGGTTGCGACCTCGCCTACGCCCCGCCCTTCGGGCCGACCTGGGACCCCATGCTGATTGCGGCCAACCAGCTGCTCAAGAACCTCTGAAAAAGAGAATGTCGAATGTCGACATTCGCCTTTCCGCCTACTCCTCCGGCTCTTGGTAGCCGGTCATGCGATCCGCCTCCCGCATCATGGCGTTGAGGGTGTCTTCCACTTCCTGGCGCAGGGCCTCCAGATCTCCACCGCTCAGATCCCGCGGGATGGTCCAGGGTTCGCCGAACATCACCACCGCCCGGCTGAAGGGCAGGGGGATCAGCGTCCGATCCCAGGTCTTGCGCAAGGTGATGGCCGGGTGGGCCGAAACCATGATCGGCACCAGGGGCACCCCGGCCTCCCTGGCCAGCACGATCATGCCTTTCTTGGCCACGCAGCGCGGCCCCCGGGGCCCGTCCAGCACCGTGGCCGCCTTGCGAAGGCCCGGTCCGGAGAGAAACTCGGTCATCTTCCGCAGCGCCTCGCCGCCTCCCCGGCTCGATGACCCCCGCACGGGTATCACGCCCAGCCGCTCGGCGAAACCCGCCAGCAGGTCGCCGTCCCGGGAGCGGCTGAACATGATCATGGGATGGATCCGGCGGAAAAACCACACCAGGAAAATGGCTCCCCGGTGCCAGGTCGCGCCCACCGTGCCGCCCTCCCCGAGACCGTAGCGCTCGTAGATCTCACGCCCCACGATGGTCAGCCGGCAGGTGGCAAACCACAGCTTCAGGACCCGGGCCCCAAAGCCGGCGACGATCCGGTTGCTGATTTCCCGCTTTTTGCGGCGCAGCCTGTCTTTCAGGGTGCTCCCAGCCATTTGCCCCTCCCGGCCGCCTGTCCGACGGCTTTTCAGCTCGGCATCATCCGCTTGACAATAGGGAAAGCATCGGCTATACGTCAAGGCCATTGGCAGATGAGGGGAGGATCGCCCCTGGGGGGATCAGCCTTGGGTAGGCCAACAGCAGGAAAAACGCTGTTGGCTTTTTTTTCCGGGTGGTGCCTGGCCCCTTAGGACGGCCTCAGGGAGCGGCGGCGATCCGGCGCGCGAGGGGGGATCAGATGGCAAAACCGTCGGGCTCCAGCATGCACAAGAAGGCGGTCGCCCGTCTGGCATCCGGTTTCCTGGAGCGCAACTTCGGCTTGCGGCCGCAATCCATCAAGGTCCTGATGGACCCGCAAACGGTGGTGATCCGGGCCGAGAACTCCCTCAGCGCCGCCGAGTTGCAGCTGGCCGGCAGCGAACGGGATACCCATCTGGTTCAGGAAATGTATGCCCGGCTGTTTGAGCGCACCAAATCTTCCCTGATCGATGAGTTCAGCCGGCTGACTTCGAAGGAGATCCTTTCGACTCAAATAAACCTTGATTTTCAGGCCCGGGCCTTGCTGATCACGCTTCTGCTGAAACCACCGGACGCCGCATTGCACAAGAGGCGCTCGGCCAAATTCCACCTACCGGAGGAGAAACCATGAGCGAAGAAAGAGTCATTATCCGAGCCAAAGAGCTGTCCAAGGAGGACGTCTATTTCCAGGAGCAGGACCGCAAGCGGCTGGAGGAGCTGAAAGCCAGGTCGGCGAATGCTTCCAACCAGAAATATCGCGACGAGCATCGCAACCACTGCTTCCGCTGCGGCACTCCCAGCCTGGCCGAGGTGGATTACCGGGGAATCAAGATCGATCTCTGCATCAACGAGCAATGCGGAGCCGTGCATCTTGACCCCGGTGAGATGGAGAAGATTCTGGCAGGAGACAAAGGGGCTGTTCGGCAAGGTGAAGACGTCGCTCGCCTCGGCTTTCAAGTGAGCGATCCGGTTTCCCCAGGGAAAAGCGTCTGTCCATGGGAACCCCGGGGCCTGGCGGGCCATAGCGAAAACAGAGGAGGAACAAATGGCTGAGTTGAAGTATCCGAGAAAGGTCGTGTTGGGAGATATCACGGTCCGGGACGGACTGCAGCATGAGGAAAAAGTCATCCCCACGGCTGCCAAGCTGTGGCTGGCCGAGCAGCTGATCCTGGCCGGTTTCAAGCGGGTTGAGCTGACCAATTTCGGGAACCCGGCCGGCATGCCCCAGTTCAAGGATGCCGATGAGCTGATGCGGGGAATCCGGGGCAGCCGGACCGTCGGACAGCGGCTGAAGGACGTGGAAATCACCACCGTGACCATCCGCGAAAAGGCGGTTGAGCGGGCCATCGAGGCCCGCAAGCAGGGCTGGGGTCCGGACCGGATCCTTTTCATGGTCAGCACCAGCGAGGCGCACCACAAGAAGAATTCCGGCCTTTCCCTGAAGGACTATTGGGCCATGTGCGCCAAATACATCCCGCAAGCCCACGATGTGGGAATGAAGGTCTGCGGCACGGTGAGCACCATCTGGGGCTGTCCGATCGCCGGCCCCACCGAGCTGCAGAAGGCGGTGGAGTTCACCCGGCGCTGGCTGGACATCGGCGCCGATGATATCGAGCACGCCGACCATGACGGTTCCGCGCCGCCCAGCAAGGTCTACGAGTATTTCTCCATGATCCTGGACGCCCTTCCCGACCCCGCTCTGCACATCGCCCATTTCCACACCACCCGCGGGTGGGGCCAGGCCAATGTGCTGGCCTCGCTGCAGGCCGGCATCACCCACTTCGAGTCCACCCTGGGAGGACTGGGCGGACAGCCGGCCAATTTCGTGGACGGGGTGCCGGTGGCCGGGACCGGGGACTACTATTACCAGGATCCCAGCATCGTCGGGCTGGTCCCCACCGAGGACATGGTGGTGATGATGGACGAGATGGGAATCGACACCGGCGTGGACGTGGACAAGATCCTGGAGATCGGCCGGATGTTCGAGCGCATCATCGGCCGCCGCCTGCGCTCGGAGTGCGTGCATACCGGGCGGATTCCCAAGTCGCTTACCGGCCGCAAATAAGGTCGCCGTCCGCTGAACGAAAAGCCTCTCCCGGGCGAGTCCTGCGGGACTTCCGGGCCGAGGCTTTTTCATTTCCCGCCCGGGTCTCTGCCGGCTGATCCGCTGTCCCACATGAGCCTTGCAGAATTCTCCTCAGGGAGTGTAGTATGCGGGTCGCAAAGCCCAACCCCCTGGACTCGCCGCCAGCGCGCTGGCGGGAAACCGGACAACGCCATGGATGTGCCGAGCCGCGTGACAAAGACCAGGAAGGGAACCGGGCGGCCGGTGACCCTGACCAAGGGCCAGCTGGAAGCCGAGATCAGCAGCGCCCTGGTCGCCTTTGAAAAGGAGCACATGGGCCGCGGGCCGCTGGAGGCCCGGACCCGCATCCTGCAGGACATCGTGCTGGTCCGTCTGACAGGGGTCCTCACCCCCGCCGAGAAACACCTGGCCGTGGACGACGAAGGCATTCACCTCATCAAGCAGGTGAGGACGAAACTGCTGGAGAACGCGCAGCGGATGCTGCTCGACATGATCCGGGGGCTGACCGGCATCCCGCCGGTCAGCCTTCACACCGACATCAGCACCCGGACGGGCGAGCGGTTCATCATCTTCACCCTGGCCCGGGACCTGGAGAGCGCCCTGGCGTGCACCGGACAGGCGCCCGGTCTGGATCCCGGCCCGACGTAAAAAGGGGTATCCGGCAGACGGATAACCCCTCCATGCTTTCAGCTGGTGCCGAAGGCGGGACTTGAACCCGCACGGGCGTAGCCCACTACCCCCTCAAGATAGCGTGTCTACCAATTTCCACCACTTCGGCACGCGTTTTCGGCGGATTACTGACTGGCCGGAGCCTCCCCGGACGGGGCGGCCGACGGGTTCTCGGTGGCAACCGGTGCGGTCTCCGTGGCCGCCGGCGGCGCGCTGAGGCCTTCCATCACCGAACTCCGGGATCCCTTGCCGTACAGAAAGGAAAGCCCCAGGGAGGTAAACATGAACACAACGGCCACAATGGTGGTCACCTTGTGCAGAAACGGCGTGGCTCCGGCGCTGCCGAAAATCGTCTGGCTGGAGCCGCCGAAAACCGCGCCCATGTCAGCGCCTTTACCGCGCTGCAGCAGGACGATCAAGATCAGGGCCACGCAGACAACCACATGTAAGGCGATGATGATCAAAGTCATGCAAGCAACTCCTTTACCCGAACCGGCTGATATCCTAATCCATCCGCAGAATTTTTCAAGCAAAAAGCATCAGCCGCGGTCGAACCGGATGATGCCCGCAAACGAATCCGCCTTCAGGCTGGCGCCGCCCACCAGGGCACCGTCCAGGTCCGGCATGCCCATCAGTTCGCGGATGTTCTCCGGCTTCACGCTGCCGCCGTACAGGATACGCACGCTTTCAGCCGCCTCCGCGCTGAAATGGCCGGCGATCCAGTCGCGGATGAAGCGATGCACCTCCTGGGCCTGCTCCCGGCTGGCCGTGTGACCGGTGCCGATCGCCCACACCGGTTCATAGGCCAGGATGGTGGACGGCGGCATGCGCCCGGAATCCTTGAAGGTGCGCAGGGACTCGTCCAGCTGCTGCTCCAGAATGCGGAAGGTCGCGCCGGCCTCGCGCTGCTCGATGGTTTCCCCTACGCATACGATGGGGGTCAATCCCGCCTCTCCCGCCGCTTGAACCTTGCGATTGACCACGGCGCTGGTTTCGTGGAAAAGGGTTCTCCTTTCCGAGTGCCCCAGGATCACGTGGGTGCAGCCGGCCTCCCGCAGCATACGTCCCGAGATTTCGCCGGTGTAGGCGCCGCTCCGTTCCCAGTGCATGTTCTGGGCTGCCAGCAGGATGCGCGCCGCGCCGATGGCGGCCTTCACCGCGCCTAGGGCCGTGAAGGGGGGCGCCACCAGGACCTCGCCCGCCTCCCAGTTCCGGATCGCTTCGGCGATCCCCCGGACGAGCTGCTCCGACTCACCCAGGTCGAGGTTCATCTTCCAGTTCCCTGCAATCAGAGGCTTGCGTTTTCCCATGCTCTTTGCTCCTCAACTCTTCTGCAGCGCCCGCCGCATCTCAGCCGGCAGCCATGTGGGCAGCCAGGTCCACCATGCGCGTGGCGTACCCGAACTCGTTGTCGTACCAGGCCAGCACCTTCACCATGTCGCCGACCGCCATGGTGCAAAGCCCGTCGACTGTCGAGGACACCGTGCTCCCGTTGAAATCGCAGGACACCAGGGGCGCTTCGCTGTAGGCCAGGATTCCCTTGAGCTCGCCCTCCGCCGCTTCCCTCAGGGCGGCGTTCACCTCCTCCACCGTGGCCGGTTTGTCCAGCTGGGCCACCAGGTCGACCAGCGAAACGTTGGCGGTCGGGACCCTGACGGCCATGCCGTTCATCTTGCCTTCGAGCTGCGGCAGAACCAGCGCCACCGCCCGGGCCGCCCCGGTGGTGGTAGGGATCATGGACAGGCCTGCCGCCCGCGCCCTTCTGAGATCCTTGTGGGGGAAGTCCAGCAGGCGCTGGTCGCCGGTGTAGGCATGGGTGGTGGTCATGAGCCCTTTGCGGATGCCGAAGCGGTCCAGCAGCACCTTGCAAACCGGCGCCAGGCAGTTGGTAGTGCAGGAGGCGTTGCTGACGACGTGGTGCCGCTTCGGGTCGTAATCCCGGTGGTTCACGCCCATCACGATGGTGATGTCCGGCCCCTTGGCCGGGGCCGAGATGATGACCTTGCGGGCGCCGGCCGTCAGGTGCGCGGCAGCCTTGTCGCGCTCCCGGAACAGGCCGGTGCACTCGAAAACGGTCTCCACCCCTTCCGCGCCCCAGGGGAGCCTGGCCGGGTCCCGTTCCATGTAGACCTTGATCTCCTTCCCGTTCACCACCAGCGAACGTTCCGTGTGGGAGACATCCGCATCCAGAATCCCGTGCACCGAATCGTACTTGAGCAGGTGCGCCAAAGTTCCCGGGTCGGTGAGGTCGTTGACCGCCACGAACTCCGCCTTGCCGGTTTTCATCCCGGCCCGGAAAACCATCCGGCCGATGCGTCCAAATCCGTTGATCGCCACCTTCGATGCCATATTCATCCTCCTGCTTGCCGGGCCGCCGCGGCCCTCGTTTGCATATCCACCAGCCTCGCCCCTTCGGGCAAGCGCAAGTCCTCTCCCTGCCCGGCCGCCGCCGACCGGACCTCCAGGGACATGACGATCGCATCCTCCCCGCTGTCCCGGTAGTAGCGGGGACGCCGCCCCTTTTCCGTGAACCCCAGCCGGCCGTAGAGACCCCTGGCGGCCGAATTCGAAGGCCGGACCTCCAGCCAGGCGGTTTCCGCCCCCTGCGAGACCCCGCTCCGGAGCATGCTCCCAACCAGCAGCCGGCCCAGGCCCTGCCGGCGCTCGTCCGGGTGGACGGCCAGGTTCAGCAGGTGCAGCTCGCCGGGCAGCGTCCAGAAACAGACGTAGCCGAGGCAGGCCCCGTCCCGTTCCAGGATCCAGAGGTGCGAGACAGCGCGTTTCAGCTCCTCGCGGAACATCGCCGACCGCCACGGGGTGGGGAAGGAGCGCCGCTCGATGTCGAGGATGCCGTGCTCGTGCGCCCCGAAGTTGCCCTCGTCAAGCGCCACGAGCCGCATCAGCCCGCCTCCAGCAGGTGGCTGGCCAGCGTGATGCTCCGGCGGCCCTGTTCGTGGGCCTTTTTCCCCAGTTCCGCCAGGCTCAGGCGCTCCCGGTCCTGGGCCACCGCCACCACCATGGGCAGATTGACGCCCGTCAGAACCTCCACCCGCCCTTCCTTCAGGAAGGAAAGGCTCAGGTTGGAAGGGGTCCCGCCGAGCATGTCCGCCAGCACGATAACCCCCTGCCCCTGGTCGAGGGCCCGGATCTTCTCCGAGATGGTCTTGAGGATTTCCTCGCTCACGGCCGTCTGGAAGATCGAGATGGCGTCGGCCCTCTCAAGTCGGCCCAGGATGAGTTCGGCCGCGTTCAGGAACTCCTTCCCCAGGTTGCAGTGCGATATGATGAGTAGCCCGATCATGGCTTGCCCTTGCCGCTCATAGGTTCAAGCGGATTCCTCATCCGTACGGATGATCGTCTCGTAGAGTTTCTTCCGCGAGCCGGCCGCCATCAGCTGTCGCCGGAAAGCGTTGCTCTTGAGGATCTTGGCGATCTTGGCCAGCGCCTGGAGATGGAGGCCCGAGGGGCTCTCCGGGGCGACCAGCAGGAAAAAGAGATGCGCCGGCTGCCCGTCCATGGAGTCGAAATCCAGTCCTTTCTTGCTCCGGCCGAAGGAAATGATCGGGTGCGCCACGCTGTCCAGCTTGCCGTGGGGAATGGCCACCCCATCGCCGATGCCGGTGCTTCCCAGGCGTTCCCTTTCCACCAGAACCCTGACCAGCGCCTGCTTGTCCAAGCCGGTTTGGTGGCCGGCAATCACCTCGGCCAGCTCTTCGAGCACACCCCGCTTGTCGGTGGCGCTGAGCTCCGGGATGACGTTGTCCTCGAGCAACATGTCCGCCAGCTTCATGGATTCCTTCCCGGGCTCACGCGGCCGGCTCGATCAACCCCAGGTGGCCGTCCCGGCGTCTGTAGATCACGTTGATCTCCCGCGTCTTGTCGTTTCGGAAGACCAGGAACTCCTGCCGCGACAGGCCGAGCTGCATGGCGGCCTCCTCGGGGTCCATGGGCTTGGCCACCATGGTCTCCACCTCGATCACCGGTTCCCCGGCGCTCTGGACGACCGTCTCCTCGGCCACCTCCCGTGCCAGCTCCGGGCCCACCCGCCGGGCCTCCGCGCGCCGGTCCCGGATCTTCGACAGGTGCCGTTTGACCTGGATCTCGATCTTGTCCATCACCTGGTCGATGGCCGAGTACATGTCCTCGGTTTCCTCAAAGCCCTTGATGCGGTTCCCGTTGAGGTTGAGGGTGATGTCCGCCTGATGCCTGAACTTCTCGACGGTCAGGACCACGTGCGCTTCCAGCGGGGTGTCCAGGTATTTCTTGATTTTCGAGAGCTTCTCCACGGCGTAGAGCCTCACGCTCTCCATGGGTTCCATGTGTCTGAACGTTACGGTGATGTCCATCGATGTTCCTCCCGAACGGTTTCAGGCGCCCACCGGGCGGCCCGCGGCGGCCAAGTTCTAGGCATAGGGGTCCCTGCGCCTGCGGGAGGGCAGGATCCCGATGGCCTCGCGGTACTTGGCCACCGTGCGCCTGGCCACCTTGATTTTCATTTTTCTGAGAAGCGCGGCGATCTCCTGGTCGCTGTAGGGGTGGGTCTTGTTCTCCGTCTTGATGATGTTGCGGATCTGCTCCTTCACGCTCTCCGAGGCCACGTCCTCCCCCCCGCCCGTGGCGCTGATGGCGCTGTTGAAGAAAAACTTCAACTCGAACACCCCCCGCGGCGTGTACACATACTTGTTGGTCGTCACACGGCTCACCGTGGACTCGTGCATCTCGATGTCCTCGGCCACGTCACGCAGCACCAGCGGTCGCAGCCGGGTGATCCCATGATCCAGGAAAGCCCTCTGGAAACGGACGATGCTCTCCGTGACCCGATAGATGGTCCTCTGCCGCTGGTGGATGCTCTTGATCAGCCAGGCCGCCGAGCGCAGTTTCTCCTGGATGTAGCTTTTTGCCGCATCCGGCAGGCCGTCCTTGTTGGAAAGAACCTCGCGGTAGTAGGCGCTGACCCGCAGCTTGGGCAGGCCATCTTCGTTGAGCACGATCTCATAGTCATCCCCCACCTTGAACACATAGATGTCAGGGGTGATGTAGATGGGTTCGTCCTCGGCATACAGGCGCCCCGGTTTCGGCTCCAACCCCTGGATGACGCTCACCGCCTGGAGGATATCCTTCAGCGACACCCCCAGCTTTTTCGCGATCTGGTCGTATTTCTTGGCCTCCAGGGCCGCCAGGTGCTCGGCAATGATGGTCTCGACCAGGCTTCCGCCCAGCTGCTGGAACTTGCACTGCAGCAGCAGGCACTCCTGCATGTCGCGGGCCGCCACCCCGGCCGGGTCGAAGTTGCGGACCGTCCACAGCGCCTCGAGCGCCTCCGGTTGCGAACACGGCACCAGGTCCATCAGTTCCTCGATGGTCACTTCCAGGTAGCCGTCTTCGTTCAGGTTCCCGATGATGTGCTCGCCGATCCGCTTGTGGCGCTCGCTGACATTGCTGACGCCCAGCTGCCACATCAGGTGCTCGGAGAGGTTCGGCTTCCGGGAGGTGATGTTCTCCAACTGCGGCAGCTCCCGGTCCTCCCGGGCGGTCTCGGCCCAGCCGGTGTTGTATTCCGAGAGATAGCTCTCCCAGTCCACATCCTCGCGGGCTCGTTCCTCGACCGTCACCTCCTTGACCTCGGACTCTGTCTGGGCCGGGACCTCCGGTTCTCCGGCGGGCCGCTCCTCCTCCGGCTCCTCCCCCGCGGACTCGTCCAGCACCGGGTTGATCTCCAACTCCTCGTAAATCGCATCCAGCAGCTCGAGCCTGGAGAGCTGCAGGAGCTTGATGGCCTGCTGCAGCTGAGGCGTCATGATCAGCTGCTGGGTCAGGTTGAGCGACTGTTTGAGTTCGAGCGCCATGGCCTAAAGAGCCGAAACCCTCCTCAAAAACTGAAGTTCTGTCCCAGATACACCCGCCGCGCGATCTCGCTGCCGACGATCTTTTCCGGCGGGCCCTGTTCGAGGATGGCGCCCTGAGCGATCAGATAGGCCCGATCGCACACGCTGAGCGTCTCCCGCACGTTGTGATCCGAAATGACGATCCCCAGCCCCAGGGACTTCAAATGCCGGATGATCTGCTGAATGTCGCTCACCGCCAGCGGGTCGATTCCGGCAAAGGGTTCATCCAGCAGCATGAACCGCGGTCTGGTCACCAGGGCGCGGGTGATCTCCAGCCGCCTTCGTTCGCCCCCCGAGAGGGAGGCGGCCCTCTGCTTTGCCAGATGGGCGATGTTCAGCTCGGCCAGCAGCCTCCTCAGCAGGATGCGGCGCTCGCCCGCCGCCAGGTTCAGGGTTTCCAGGATCGCCAGCAGGTTCTCCTCCACCGTCAGCTTGCGGAAAACCGACGGCTCCTGGGCCAGGTAGTGAATCCCTTTCCGGGCCCGGACGTACATGGGGTCGGCGGTGATGTCCGAACCGTCCAGGTACACCCGCCCCGCTTCCGGCCGCGTGAGGCCCACCACCATGTAGAAAGTGGTGGTCTTGCCCGCTCCGTTGGGGCCCAGCAGGCCCACGATTTCCCTTCTTCTCACCTTCAGGCTGACCCGATCCACCACCCGCTTGCCGTCGTAGACCTTGACCAACTCCTCGGCTCTCAGCAGTTCACCCTGGGGCGCCGGTGGCGTCACTGCTTTTGACCCCGGGGATAGATGACGGCCCTCACCTTACGGTTCTGCTCGCTCTCCACCACGCTGCGGTTTTCCTTCAGAAAGAGGGTGATGCGGTCCCCCTCCACGAAGTCGTTGCCCTGCTTGACCATCGGGCTGCCGGTGAGGACCACCTTTTCCTCCGCCTGGTGGTAAACGGCCTGCTCGGCGCTGGCCGTCCCTCCCTCAGCCCGCACGATCCGCACCTTGCCGCTGGCCTCGATGCGGTCGATGCCCCGCCCCGCTTCGACGCCGCCCTTCTGGCCGGGGAGCTGCGCGTAGTGGACCTGCATTTTCTGGCACTCGATGGTGAAATCATCCCGCGTGGCCCGCACGTCCCCGCTGAAGGTGACCACCTTGGCATTGTCGTTGAGTTCCAGGCTCTGGCTGTGGATGACCATCGCCCCCGGTCCCGTTTTCGCGGTCTCCTGCTTGACGGGCTCGGCGCCCGGTGCCCCGGAGCTCAGCTGCAGAAACAGCAGGGCTCCCAGCACGGCCTTGAATGCACATCGCTTCTTCATCATCCGCTCACCGATTTGCGCTCAACGATCGTGGTCACTTCGGAGAGGATCCGCACGAGCTCATTTTCGAGATCCACGAACAGACCCCGTCCCGCCACCGAGAAAAACGGGCCGAGGATTCTCACCGGTTCCTCGGACTGCAGGCGCCGGGTTCGCTCGCTGATCTGCATCCGCTCGGTGTAGACCCGGTAGCCGTTGCCCGATTCTCCCTGCAGGCTTCCCCGCAGCACCAGCTCGCCCGTGCTCCGGGTGTAGCTGCCCTCTTTCCCGGCCAGGGTGAACCAGGGACGGTCTTCGGGCTCCAGCCGCAGCAGGAAATCGGAAAAGGAAATGGAGTTCTGGTCCCCGGAAAACCGGACTTCGCGTGCATCCAGCACCCACCGCATCCCTGCCGCGGGATCATCCTGGGTGTAGCGGATCTCCTTCATGCTGAGTCTCTCTCCGGAAAGGAGGTCCCGCAGGAAGGACTCCGGCACGCCCGCCTTGCCTGTCCCCAGGACATAGGACCCTACCACCGCCAGCACCAGGGCCACCCCGAGCAGCGGCCAGTGTCTTTTGATAATATTTCTCATTTATTAGCCGCAGTATATCAACGTGCCGATTTGTTCTGTAAAGGCCTGTTTCCCCTGGCTGCCGCCGGGGTTGGCTTCTCCCCGCCGGCCCCGCTCACCCGCGGCTTGCGAGCAGCCACTCGCAGGCCTCGCGCACGGCCCCGCAGCCGCCGGGTGCCGCGGTAACCCGGTCGGCTGCCCGGCGCAGTTCGGGGGCGGCGTCAGCCACGGCGATGCGCAGCCCCGCCTCGGCGAACATTCCCAGATCCGGCAGATCATCGCCGATGCAGGCCACCTCCTCCCGTTCCAGGCCCCCGCGTTCCCGCAGGGCCCGGCACAACGCCTGCTTGTCGCTCACGCCCTGATGCACCTCCCGGATGCCCAGTTCCCCGGCCCGCTTCTCGACGGCCGCCGAGCGCCGGCCGGAAACCAGGGCCACCTGAACGCCGCGCTCCATCAGCATCCGGAGGCCAAGCCCGTCCTTGACGTGAAAGGCTTTGGCCTCCTCACCCCGGTCGGTCAGCAGGATACGGCCGTCGGTCAGCACGCCGTCCACATCCAGCACCAGCAGGCGGATCCCGCGGGTTCGGTCCTGGCCCATGACACCCCCTCCTTGGAAAGCCCCCCTACCCCGGGGTTCCCCGGCACTGCCCCTTCCATACCATGGCCGGCGGGTTGCCGGCGCGGCGAAAGCGCGCCGGGACAGCGAATCAGGGAGTTTCGGCGGAATGTACCAGCCGGTGGATCTCCTTGAGCAGGCGCAGGAGGGGAAGGACCGCCGGCAGCGGCAGGGAGTTCGGGCCGTCGCAAAGGGCCCGGTCGGGATCCGGATGCACCTCCATAAACACCCCGTCGGCGCCAGCCGCCACCGCCGCCCGCGCCAGGGGGGCCACGAACTGGCGCTGCCCGCCGGAAGACGTGCCTTGGCCCCCCGGGAGCTGGACGCTGTGGGTCGCGTCAAAGACCACCGGACACCCAAAGCCCCGGACGATGTCGATGGAGCGCATGTCCACCACCAGGTTGTGGTAGCCGAACGAGGTCCCCCGCTCGGTGATCAGGAGGTTGCCGTTCCCGGTGGAGGCGACCTTCTCGATCACCGGCCGTATCTCCCAGGGCGAGAGGAATTGCCCTTTCTTGATGTTCACCGGCAGGCCGGTCCGGGCGACTTCCAGAACCAGATCGGTCTGGCGGCAGAGGAAGGCCGGGATCTGGAGCGCATCGAGGACCCGGGCCGCGGGCTCGACTTCCGCCACCCGGTGGACATCGGAAAGGACCGGCAGCCCGGTCGCTTCCCGGACCTGCTCGATGATCCGCAGGCCGGCCTTCAGCCCGGGGCCGCGGAAGGACTCGAGCGAGGTGCGGTTGGCCTTCAGATAGGAGGTCTTGAAAATAACCGGGATCTCCAATTCATCCGCCACCCGCCGCAGAAACCGGGCCACCTGCAGGGTGATGCCTTCGCTCTCGATGACGCACGGGCCGGCAATCAGGAACAGGGGTCCCCCCGGGCCGAGCGTCTGATCCCCGATCTGTACCTGGCCAGCCGGCAGTGTCATGAACCTCCTGTGCGCCGCCCGATGAAACCCCGGTGCCTATCCGGGCGCCGTAGACGGGTTCATTCATAGCCAAACGCCGCTGCCAAGTCAAGGAAGCCGTGAGCCGCGGCCCTGCAAAGGGGAGACCGGCCGCACAGCCGGAGGCTTGAATTTTCCTTGTACCAACCCTACCGGAATGCTATGATTAAAGTTTTGATGGGTTTTCAACCAGCAAGGGGGCTTTCCGCGCATGGCTGCCAGAAAAGGGACGCGAACCATCCAGGCAAATCAACCGCCGGATCCGGGAAGGCAAAGTGGTCGTCGTCACGGCCGACGAAATGACCGAGATCGTCAGGAAGAAAGGGCCCGCCAAGGCGGCCCGCGAGGTGGACGTGGTGACCACCGGCACCTTTGCGCCCATGTGTTCCTCCGGGGCCTTCATCAACTTCGGGCACACCAAGCCGACCACCAAAGCCGCCGCTGTGTGGCTGAACGAGGTCCCGGCCTATGCCGGCCTGGCGGCGGTGGACGTCTACCTCGGGGCTACCGAACCGGCCAAAGACGACCCGCTGAACCGGGTGCACCCGGGAGAATTCAAATACGGCGGCGGCCACGTCCTGGAAGACCTGGTGGCCGGCCGCAAGGTGGAGCTGCGGGTCGAGGCTTACAGCACGGATTGCTACCCCAACCGGGGGTTCGAGAAGCGCGTCACCCTGGACGATCTGCCCTACGGCATGCTGCTGAACCCCCGCAACGCCTACCAGAACTACAACTGCGCCATCAACCTCTCAAAGAAGACCATCTACACTTACATGGGAGTGCTCAAGCCCCACGCCGGCAATGCGAACTATTCCACCTCCGGCCAGCTCAGCCCCCTGCTCAACGACCCGTACTACCTCACCATCGGCCTGGGCACCCGGATCTTTATCGGCGGCGCCCAGGGGTATGTCATCGGCCCGGGCACTCAGCACAACCTCCAGGCCCGGCGAGGCGAAAACGGGGTGCCGCTCACCCCGGCCGGGACGCTGATGGTGATGGGCGACCTCAAGCAGATGACGCCCCGCTGGCTGGCCGGGGTCAGCATGCTGGGCTACGGCTGCTCCCTGGCGGTGGGCATCGGCGTTCCCATCCCCATCCTCAACGAGGAGATCGCCCGTTTCGCCGGCGTGTCGGACGAGGAGCTCTTCACCCAGGTCATCGATTACAGCAGCGACTATCCCAGGGGGGAGTCCAAGAGCCTGCGGCAGGTCAGCTATGCTGAGTTGAAAGGCGGCTCCATCCGCTATGACGGGCACGACGTGCAGACCGTGCCGCTGTCCTCCCACCCGCGGGCTTTAGAGATCGCGCACCTGCTGAAGGACTGGATCGACCAAGGGGAATTCCTGCTCACCGAGCCCCAGGTGATGCTGCCCACGCCGAAAAGGCAGTAGGTCCCGTCACGCCGCAGGCCGGCAAAGTCCATCGACGCAGTGGTCGATTCCGGGGATCGGGAGGTCCGCTTCAGAGTTCGAAGGTCTCCGGATAGGCTTTTCCGGGAGGCTTCGGGTTGTCGAAGGCCCCCAGCTCCTCCAGGAAGTCCAGATACGTCTCCAGGTTCGGATCCTGTTCCTGCAGGGGTTCCCTGAGCGCGGCCAGGTCATCGGCCGTGAGCGGAATGTCCCTGGCGAGCTCCAGCAGAGCGGTGTCAGTTTCTTTCCTGTTCCCGGAGCAACTCATGGTACCATCTCCCCTGGCCGTACTTCTCAAAGACCCTTTTCACTTCCTCCGAATCAATCCCCGGCAGGCTCATGAGAAACCGGATGTCCGCCAGTTCCCGAAAGGTCCGGCTCGGGTCATTTCTGATGGCGAAAACCTTGAGCGCGATAAGATGTCCCGGGTCGGCAACGTTCAGGTTAAGATCATCGAGAACCAGGCGTTTCCTGACGCCTTGAAAGATCCGCTCGGCCGTTTCACCCGTGGCGTAGACGAAGTCGATCCTCCCCAGCCCCTTTTGGGCATGAACATGGTTGGAGTAGCCGGATGAGAGGTGAATCGTCTCATAACCCAGGGATTCCGCAAACTGTACGATCCGGGCCTGATCGGACTGCCTGACCACGAAGTCCACGTCGCGGGTGGCACGCAGATGACCGAGAGCTTTCAGGGCAAAAGCGCCAATCAGGGCATAGTCCACCCCCTGTTCCTCAAAGAAACGCGCGAGAGCCTCGAATACCGACCTGAATTTCAACCGGAGCCGGCCTCCTTTACGGCGCGCGGCAGGGCGACCCGGTTCCTACAGAGGTCGCAGACTAACCTGTTGACGCTGTTGCCACAAATGCTAGGCTGAGAGAGGCGGCGTGTCAAACGGAAAAACGACAAACCACCAAATGCGTAGCCTTGGAGCTGGATTTCGGGCCAAGCGGCCCGCTGAAACAACCTTCAGGAGGGAGGCAGGAGGATGGAGATTTCGGTGAAGGACCTGCGCGTCCGTTACGAGCTGAGCGGCAAGGAAGGCGCCGGGGTGGTGGTGCTGAGCCACTCGCTGGGCTCGAGCCTGGTGATGTGGGAGCCCCAGATGGAGATCCTGCAGTCCCGGTTCCGGGTTCTGCGTTACGACACCCGCGGCCACGGCGGCACCGCGGCCCCGAGCGGACCCTACCGCCTGGGGGAGCTGACAGAGGACGCGATCGGGCTGCTGGACGCCCTGGGGCTCGGAAAGGTCAGCTGGGTGGGGCTCTCCATGGGGGGCATGATCGGCCAGGCGCTGGCCCTCGATCATCCGGAGCGGCTCGAGCGCCTGGTCCTCTGCGACACCGCCGCCGTTATCCCGAAGGAGTCCCAGCCGATCTGGGAGGAGCGAATCCTCAAGGCCCGCACCGAGGGTCTGGAATCCCTGGTACAGGAGACCCTTGAGCGGTGGTTTACCGCGCCCTTCCTCAAACGCAACCCCCAAGGGGCGGGGATGATCCGTGAGCAGTTCCTGAAAACCCCGGTCGCCGGCTATGTGGGCTGCAGCGGGGCGATCCGGAAACTCGATCTGCTCCATCGGCTTCCCGAAATCCGGTTGCCCACCCTGATCATGGTGGGCGAAGAGGACCCTGCGACCCCGGTGGCGGCCTCCGAGGTCATGCACCAAGAGATCGCCGGGTCGAAGCTGGTGATCCTTCCCGCGGCGGCCCACCTTTCCAACATCGAACAGGCCGAGGCCTTCAATCGCGAGCTTCTCGGGTTCCTGCCATAGAGGCAGACGGACGTGAGGCGGGTTCCGGGCGGCCGGCTCCCGGTGGCAAGAAAAAGGCCTGTGACGCGCGCTGCGTCACAGGCCTGATATTACTGGAGGCGGCAACCGGATTCGAACCGGTGAATAACGGTTTTGCAGACCGCTGCCTTAGCCACTTGGCTATGCCGCCTGCATTGTCTGCTGGAGCGGGAAACGGGACTTGAACCCGCGACAACCACGTTGGCAACGTGGAGCTCTACCAACTGAGCTATTCCCGCCCGACGTGAAGCCTATTGTAGCGCGCGGCCCGTGGATGTCAACAGAAAACCTTTCGCCCGCGCCGAAGCCTCAAGCCGCCGAGGCCTCCCGATCGTCAGCTTTCGCGCCGCCGGCTCAGGAAGAGACGGTAGAACGCCCGGAAGTAATCCCATCCGGACCACAGGGTCAGGAGCAGCGCGGCCCACAGGAACACCATCCCCACCGCGTGGGTGTCCACCCGCCACCAGGTGTGGTGAAGGCAGAGAAGCACCAGCGAGACCGCCTGGAAGATCGTCTTGTACTTCCCCAGGACGCTCGCCTGGATCACCACCCCCTCCTTGCCGGCCAGCCCCCTCAGCCCGGTGACGGCCATCTCTCGGGCGACGATCACGACCACGACCCAGGCCGGGATCCGGCCCAGCGGCACCAGCATCACCATGGTCCCCGCCACCAGGATCTTGTCGGCCAGGGGGTCCAGAAACTTCCCGAGGGTGGTGACCTCGCCGTACTTGCGGGCGTAGAACCCGTCCAGGATGTCGGTGATGAAGGCCATCCCGAAAAAAAGGGCGGCCAGGAAACTCCCGGTTTTCCCCGGGAACTGCAGACAGACCATGACCAGGGGAATGCAGGCCGCTCGGGTGCCGGTCAGGGTGTTGGGCAGATTCAACAGTTCCCGTCGCATTCCTGTGCTCATGGATTCCTGGCTCCTCGCTGATGCCTGGCGGCCTGCACGCTTGCCGGTCTACTCCGAACGGCTGTACTGGCGGTAGTAGTCCTGAACCTTCTCCACAAAGGTCTGGGTTTCGGGGATCGGGGGAACCCCCTGGTGCTTTTCCACCGCCTCCGGGCCTGCATTGTAGGCCGCCAGGGCCAGGGTCGTATCGTTCTGAAATCGTTTCAGCAGCATCCCGAAGTAGCGCGTGCCCGCCAGGATGTTCTCCCGCGGGTCAAAGGGGTCTTTCACCTCCAGATCTAACGCTGTTGCAGGCATCAGCTGCATCAGCCCCTGGGCACCCTTATTGGAGACGGCCCGGTGATCGAAATCCGACTCGGTCTTGATCAGGGCCCGGATGAGCGGCTGCTCCACGCCGTAGCGCTCGGCGGCCTCGGCGATGATCTGCCGGTACTCGGAAACCACCCCGGCCGGCCCGGCTGCCTTGCGGGGCGATCGCATGTACAGCACATAGCGGCTGTCGGTCTTGACGTTGGTGAAATGCCAGACCCCTTTTTCGTCCACGAAGCGGTAGATGTCCGCCCACGCCGCGCCCGCGCCCAGGATCGCCCAGCCGATGCCGGCTGCGATCAGCACCCCGGCCGCGTCCCGGCGCGGCAGGCAAAATGCCCTTCCGGCGGGTACCTCTCTCCGCCGGCGCCCGCTCATGAGGCGCCGGACCTCGATGCCTTTTCGAACTCCGCGGCACACTCGGCGGAACAGAAATAGAGATCCCGCCCCCCGACCGACCGGCGTACCGCTTCCCGGCGCGGCACATAGGTACGGCATTGGGGGTCCTGAACCATCTCGTCGATTTCGCCGGCCTTGCCCCCGGCTTGCACCCTGGGGGAAGGCGCCACTGCAGCCTTCACCACCCGATACCCCAGGTAGACCAGTCCCGCAATCAGGAGGAGTCGCAGCAGTCCCATCAGGCGGCCTCCAGGGGCCAAACCCGCTGGCCGGTCTCAGGCAGCTCAGCCAGCAGCCGGCTCACGGTCTTCCCGAGGACCGGATGGTGCAGGTCCCCGTCGAGTTCGGCCAGGGGCACCAGCACGAAGCGCCGGGTGTGCATCAGGGGGTGGGGCACCTGCAGATCGGCCTCGTCGATCACCTGCCCGCCGAACACGAGGAGATCCAGGTCCACGGGTCGCGGCTCCCATTTGCGGCGTCTTTTGCGCCCCAGCTGGGTCTCGATGGTCAGCAGGCCCTGGAGCAGTTCCCGGGCGCTGATGCTCACCGACGCGGAAACCGCAGCGTTCAGATACCAGTCCTGGCCCCGGACCCCCACCGGCTCGGTCCGATAGTACCCGGACCGGGAGCACAGGCGGCAGCCCGCCAGGCTGTCTATTGCGGCGATAGCCCGCTCGCAGTTCTCGATCTTTTCGCCCAGGTTGGACCCCACGCCGATGTAAGCCAGGTCCGTCACTAGAAGTTCAACCGCCTGAGCCTGGCCACCGCCTCTTCGAGCCGCTCCACCGGCTGGGTGAGGGCCAGACGGAAATACCCTTCCCCCGGCGCGCCGAAGCCGTTTCCGGGAGTCACCACCAGACCCGCCTCATCCAGCAGCCGGGATGCAAATTTGGTCGAGCTGTGACCCTCCGGCACCTTGACCCACAGGTAGAAGGTTGCCCGGGGAGTCTCCAGCTCAAAGCCGGCCTCTTTGAGACCCTGGACCAGCACGTTGCGGCGGGCGGTGTAGGTCTCGATCATTTCCCGCACACAGCTCTGGTCGCCGCCCAGGGCTTCCACGCCGGCCGTCTGCACGGCTTGGAACACCCCCGAATCCACATTGCTCTTGACGGCCAGCAGCCCCTCGATGGCTTCCCGCTGTCCCACGGCGAAGCCCACCCGCCAGCCGGTCATGTTGTAGGTCTTGGACAGGGAGTGGAACTCGATGCCCACTTCCTTGGCGCCCGGGGTCCCCAGGAAGCTCGGCGGGCGGAAGCCGTCGTAGGCCACTTCAGAATAGGCGGCATCATGGCAGACGAGGATTTCGTGCTCCCGGGCGAATTCCACCACTCGCGCGAAGAAACCCGGATCGGCCACCGCGGAGGTCGGATTGTTGGGGTAGTTGATGAACAGAACGCGCGCCCGGCGCGCCTTGTCGGCCGGCACGGCGTCCAGGTCGGGCAGAAAGCCCCTCTCCTTCACCAGCGGCAGGTAATGGGATTCCCCGCCCGCAAACAGGGTGGCCGTGTGATAGACCGGATACCCCGGAGTGGGGATCAGGGCGACGTCGCCGGGATTGATGAAGGCCAGCGGAAAATGGGCGATTCCCTCCTTGCTTCCGATCAGCGCCAGCACCTCGGTGTCCGGGTCCAGCTCCACTTCGAACCGCTCCCGGTACCACCGGGCCACGGCCGCCCGGAAGGTCTTCATCCCGGCATAGGTCGGGTAGCGATGGTTGGGGGGTTCCTCGGCCGCCCGTTTCAGGGCCTCGACGATATGGCGCGGGGTGGGCAGGTCCGGGTCCCCGATCCCCAGGTCGATGATGTTCACGCCGCGTGCCAGAGCCTCCGCCTTCCTGCGGTCGATCTCCTTGAACAGGTAGGGGGGCAGGTCTCTGAGTCGCTGGGCTTTTTCAAAAATGCTCATGGTGCTGTCCGTCTCCTCCGGAATCCCGCTGCAATATCCGGTCCCGTCCTATCGGAGTCCCAGGACGTCCTGCATATCATAGAGACCGGCCGGCTGCTTGACAACCCACAACGCCGCGCGCACGGCGCCGCGGGCGAAATTGTCGCGGTTGTGGGCGCGATGGGTCAGTTCCAGCCTTTCGCCGATCCCGCCGAACATCACCGTGTGCTCACCGGTGATGTCTCCCGCCCGCCAGGTCTGGATGCCGATCTCCTCGGCGCTCCGCTCGCCGATCAGCCCCTTGCGTTCGTAGACACCCACTTTTTCCAGCTCCCGTCCTGCGGCCGCGGCCAGGATCTGGGCCAGCCGCATGGCCGTGCCGCTCGGCGCGTCTTTTTTCAGCCGGTGGTGCACCTCCAGGATCTCCATGTCGTAGTCCCCGCCGAGCAGACCGGCCATCTCGCCGGCCAGCTTGAACATCACGTTGACCCCCACGCTCATGTTCGGCGCCATGACACACCGGGTCCGCCGGGCCAGGGACCGCGCTTCATCCAGGGTCCGGCCGGTGATGCCGGTGGTTCCGATCACCATGGCCAGGTTCCGCTCAACGGCGGTTTTCAGGTGCTCGAGTGTGACCTCGGGAGCGGTGAAGTCGATCAGCACGTCGCCGGCATCCCGGATCGCGCTCAGGGAGCCGGCCAGCCGGACTCCCAGCTCTTCCCCGCCGGCCAGCTGTCCCGCGTCCTGCCCCAGGCTCGGGTGGTCGGGCCGCTCCAGGGCCCCCGCGAGTGCAGTTCCCGGGTTCTGCTGCACCATGTGGATGATACGCCTGCCCATCCGGCCGGCGGCGCCGGCAACCGTGACCTTGACCATGCTCTGTCTCCTTCGTCCGCCGTATGGGCGTGTCCTGTTTTTCCGGCACTGAGAAGGGGCCTAGAGGGCTTCCTCGTGCAGCCGCGCCTGATAGACGATGGAGGTGTTGCCCTCCAGCCAGACCTTTTCGAAAGCCCTTCCGGTGCCCGTGAAGTGGATCAGCAGCTCCTCCCCGCCCCGGGTCTTCACCGTGACCGGGGAGCGCACCAGGCCCCGGGCGGCCGCCGTCAGTGCCGAGGCCATGACGCCGGTTCCGCAGGCCAGGGTTTCATCTTCCACGCCGCGCTCGTAGGTCCGCACCTCCAGCCGGTTTTCCCCGGCCGGACGCACGAAGTTGGCGTTGGTCCCGCGCGGGGCGAAGCGCTGGTGAAAGCGCAGCCGGCGCCCCGACTCCTTCACCGCCGTGTTCTCGAGGTCCGCCACCCCCACGACCACATGCGGCACCCCGGTGTTGATGAAGTCGATGGTCTGCCAGCCCGGCTCGCCCTCCAGGGTCAGGTCCAGGGAGAGGTCACGGGGCCGGGGCATGAGCACCTTGACCTGCCGCCCCCTGACCTCCGCCTCAATGGGTCCGGCCAGGGTTTCGAAGCTCATCCGCGCTCCGGCGATGCCCTTCAAATGGGCGAACCGGGCCACGCAGCGGCCGCCGTTGCCGCACATCTCCGCCTCCCCGCCGTCGGCGTTGAAGAAACGCCACCCGAAATCACAGCCCGCCGAAGGGGTCAGGTAGATGACGCCGTCGGCCCCCACGGATTCGCGGCGCCGGCAGGCGCGGGCCGCCACTCGGCTCAAGTCCTCCTCCCTCACCTTTCCGTCGCGGTTGTCGATCAGGATGAAGTCGTTGCCGCTGCCCTGCATCTTCCAGAATTCGATCTCCATGCCGACTCCCCCGCGGTTTCCGGCGTCCGCAGCGCGCGGTGCCCCGCCGATCTCAGTCCTCCAGCAGAGAATCCGGGATGGTTTCGCCCCGCACCAGATCCTCGTAGGTCTCGCGGGCGCGGATCACCCGAAAACCGTCTTCCCGGACCATGACCTCACAGGCCCGGGGCCGGGAATTGTAGTTGGAGCTCATGCTGAAGCCGTACGCGCCGGCGCTCATGACGGCCATCAGCTCGCCCGGCTCGTAGCTCTCCAGTTCCCTGCCGCGGGCCAGGAAATCGCTGGACTCGCAGATGGGTCCCACGATGTCGGCCTTGACCTTTTCCCGGCCGGCGAACCGGACCACCGGCTGGATGCCGTGAAACGACCCGTAGAGGCTCGGCCGGATCAGGTCGTTCATGGCCGCATCCACCACGAAGAAGGTCTTCTCCCCTGAACGCTTGCAATACAGCACCCGGGTCACCAAGATTCCGGCGTTGCCCACGATCACGCGCCCGGGCTCCAGGACCAGGGTCAGCTCCGGGTCCTTCAGCTCGCCCCTGACCGCCTGGGCGTACTCCTGCGGGTGGGGCGGGGCCTCCTGGTCGTAGGTGATGCCCAGGCCGCCGCCCAGGTCCAGATACTTCACCCGGATTCCGCCGGCAGACAGTTCCCGCACCAGGCCCGTGAGACGCTTCAGCGTGTCCACGAAGGGGCCCACCTGGGTCAGCTGGCTCCCGATGTGGCAGGAAACGCCGGCCACCTCCAGGCTCTTCATGGCGGCGGCCCGACGGTACTGCTCGAGTGCCTGGCGGATGTCGATGCCGAACTTGTTCTCCTTGAGCCCGGTGGATATGTAGGGATGGGTCTTCGCATCCACGTCCGGGTTGACCCGCAACGCGATCCGGGCCCGCCTTCCCATCCCGGCCGCCACGTCGGCCAGGCGGTCGATTTCCTGGGAAGACTCCACGTTGAACATCAGGATGTCCGAGCGCAGGGCATAGGCCAGGTCCTCTTCCCGCTTCCCGACCCCGGAGTAGACCACCCGGTCCGCCGGCACCCCGGCCTTCAGCGCCCGGTAGAGCTCGCCGCCGGAGACGATGTCCACCCCCCCGCCCTCGCGGGCGAAGAGCCTGAGGATGGCCAGATTGGAGTTGGATTTCATGGCGAAGCAGGTGATGTGGGGGACCTCGGCAAAAGCGCTGTCAAAGGCCCGGAAGTGCTGGCGCAGGGTGGCGTGGGAGTAGAGGTAGAAGGGGGTGCCTACCTCACGGGCGATGTCCGCCACCCGGACCCCTTCGCAAAGCAGCTCATCCTCGAGGTACTGGAAGTGATGCATGGAATTCCCTATTCTTTCACCAGTCTGGTTGTGCCGGAGGGTGGCCCGGCCCTCCCGCCGCGGTCCAGCAGCCGGACCCGGAAGTAGTGCAGACCGGGCTCGGCGAGTCCTTCCACCCAGCAGACGAAGCGGTTCCCCTCCTCCCGGGCGCCCTGAACGTCCCGGTGGGCGCCGAACTCCAACGGGCAGGTTTCGCAGGGCGGGCTGTCCGCAGCGTAGCGTAAATGGTACACCCGGCAGCCGGCAGGTTCACCCGCTGCTCCGCCCCGCCCGCGACCGGCTTCCGCCGTGAGCTTCGCCCGCTGCCCATCCCAGCTGGCCTCCAGACGTTCCACCCTGAGGGCGGCGCTCGCAGCGGGAAGCCTGGGGGGGCCCTTCTTGCCGCAAGCCGTCAAGCTCAGGGCGATGGTCAACACGAGGCTCAACCACCATGCGTTTCTCAAATCCCCAGTTCCTCCTTGGCCCTTCGGATCTGCTCCCGCACCCTTTCCGGCCCGGTCCCGCCCGGGGTGTTCCGCCGCCTGACGCCGGCATCCGGTCTGAGCCACGGATAGACGTCCTCGTCGATCTGCCCGGCAAAACCCTGCAGTTCGGCCAGGCTCAGTTCCGCGAGCTCCTTGCCCTGCTCCAGCGCCGCCAGCACCATCCGGCCGACCACGCCGTGGGCCTCGCGGAACGGCAGGCCCTTTCCGACCAGATAGTCCGCCAGGTCGGTGGCCACCAGAAAGCCCTCGCCGATCGCGGCCTCCAGCCGCTCCCGGTGGAAGGAAACCCCGCCCAGCAGCCGGGTCATCACCTGGAGGCAGATCTCCAGGGTGTCCACCGTGTCGAAAAGCGGCTCCTTGTCCTCCTGCATGTCCTTGTTGTAGGTGAGCGGCAGACCCTTCATGGTCGTCAGCAGCGAGATCAGGTGCCCGTACACCCGGCCGGTCTTTCCCCGCACCAGCTCCGGCACGTCCGGGTTCTTCTTCTGGGGCATGATGCTGCTGCCCGTGCAGAAGCCGTCGGCCAGGCTCACGAAGCCGAACTCCTGGCTGGACCACAGCACGAGCTCCTCGCTCAGGCGGCTCAGGTGCATCATCAGGAGCGCCGCGTCGAAGAGGAATTCCAGCACAAAGTCCCGGTCGCTGACCGCGTCCATGCTGTTCAGCGAGATCCGATCGAAACCCAGTTCACGCGCCACCCACTCCCGGTCCAGGTCAAAGGTCGTGCCGGCCAGGGCCGCGCTGCCCAGGGGCAGCACGTTCACCCGGCCGAGGCTCTGCCCCAGCCGCTCGGCGTCGCGCTTGAGCATCTCGTGATAGGCCAGCAGGTGGTGCGCCAGCAGCACCGGCTGGGCGCGCTGCAGGTGGGTGTAGCCCGGCATCAGCAGATCTATATTGCTTTCCGCCAGTCCGACCAGGGCGGCCTGCAGCTCGGCGACAAGCCCTCTCAGCCGCTGAATTGCCTCCCGCACGTAAAGCCGGACATCCAGGGCCACCTGATCGTTGCGGCTGCGGGCGGTGTGGAGCTTCTCGCCCGCGGCCCCGACCTTCTCCACCAGGAGCCGCTCCACCAGGCTGTGAACGTCCTCGTCGGGGCTTTCCGGCAGGGGCGCAGCACCCTGCGCCAGCTCGCGCTCGACCGCGTCCAGGGCCCCCAGGATGCGGGACGACTCCTCGCCGGCGATGATCCCCTGCCGGGCCAGCATCCGGCAGTGGGCCCGGCTGCCCTCGATGTCCTGCGGAAGGAGCCGCCGGTCAAAACGCAAAGAGGCGTTGAACCGATGGACCAGGTCGTCTGTCTCCTCCCGAAACCGGCCGCCCCAGACCTTGCGTGTCATCGAATTACCCCCCGGAATCCGAATACCAAAATTCCAAATCCGAAACAATTTCAAAATCCCAATGCCCAAAATCCCAAACCAGAACGGCGGGACACTCGTTTCGTGTTTTAATCATTCGGATTTGGGTCATTCAGATTTCGATATGCGAATGTAGGATTTTCTCGTCTCCGACAAGCGGAGTCGTTCTTCTGAGGGCTTTCCGCCTGGGGGAGTCTATGGCCGCGCCTTGCGGTTCCCCTCCAGCAGCCGGGCGATCTTGAGCCGCAGCCCGCTCAGCCGGATGAATCCCTCGGCGTCCTTCTGGTTGTAGACCTGATCGCCCTCGAAAGTGGCAAACCCGGGGTGGTACAGGCTGGTCTCCGACTTCCGGCCCACCACCTGGCAGGTTCCCTTGTAGAGCTTGAGCCGCACGGTGCCGGTCACCTTCTGCTGGGTTTCGTCGATCAGGTTCTGCAGCATCCGCCGCTCCGGGGCGAACCAGTACCCATAGTAGATCATCTCCGCATAGCGCGGGATGAGGGAGTCCCGGATATGCATGACCTCGCGGTCCAGGGTGATGGACTCCATGGCCAGGTGCGCGGCCCGCAGGATGGTCCCGCCCGGGGTCTCGTACACCCCCCGGCTCTTCATGCCCACGTAGCGGTTCTCCACCATGTCCACCCGACCGACGGCGTTGCGGCCGCCCACCTCGTTCAGCCGCGCCAAGAGCGCGGCCGGGGAGAGGGCTTCACCGTCCACCGCCACCGGATTCCCCTCCCGGAAATCGATTTCCAGGGTTGTGACCCGGTCCGGGGCCTTTTCCGGCGGGACGGTCATGACGTGAGTCTCCGCCGGCGGCTCGCGCCAGGTGTCTTCGAGGATCCCCCCCTCGAAGCTGATGTGCAGCAGGTTGCGGTCGGTTGAGTAGGGCTTTTCCTTGCTCACCGGCACCGGGATGCCGCGGGAGCGGGCGTAGTCGATCAGATCTTCGCGGCCCTTGAAATCCCAGATCCTCCAGGGCGCAATGGTCTTCAGGCTCGGGTCGAGCGCCATGTAGGCCAGTTCGAAGCGCACCTGATCGTTGCCCTTGCCGGTGGCGCCGTGGGAGACCGCGTCGGCCCCCACCCGCTGGGCCGCCCGCACCTGGCCCTGGGCGATCAGGGGCCGCGCCAGGGAGGTCCCCAGCAGGTAGCTGGATTCGTAAACCGCATTGGCCCTCAGCGCCGGCCACACGTGATCCCGCACAAAGGCTTCCCGGACGTCCTCGATGACCACTTCGTCGGCGCCGGTCTTGAGGGCCTTGTCGCGGATGCCCTCCAGCTCGTCGCCCTGTCCCAGGTCGGCCGCGTAGGCCACCACCGGACAGCCGTAGGTCTCCTTGAGCCAGTGGAGGATCACGGAGGTGTCCAGTCCACCGGAATAGGCCAGCACGATCTTCCTGACTTCGCTAGGCAAAACTCTGTTCCTCCCCTCTGTCCGTTTTACAAGGTTGAATCCCCGCCCGGCAGTCATCGTCGAGCGCTCGCGGTCGGTATCGGGTCGAACGCGGCTGCCGGCCGACTCCCGATTTCGATATCGATTTCGACGTCGATCGGGCGGCCCCGGAATCCGTCGGCACTTCCCAGGACCGGCTTCTTATCGCCCGCTTTGCTCGAGAAGCAGCTCCAGCAGAGCCTGCTGAAGGTGCATCTTGTTTTCCGCCTGGTCAAACACCACCGACCGCGGCCCTTCCAGAACCGCCTCGGAGATCTCTTCGCCGCGGTGCGCCGGCAGACAGTGCATGACCAGCACCCCGGGCCGGGCCGCGGCCACGAGGTCCGCGTTCAGCTGAAACCCGTCGAAGGCCTCGATCCTTTCCTTTCGCTCGGCCTCCTGCCCCATGCTGGCCCACACGTCGGTATTGAGCACGTCCGCCCCGCGGGCCGCCTCCAGCGGGTCCCCAACCACTCTCACGCCCGGACCCGCCGCTTCCAGTACCGCCGCCAGGGGCCGGTACCCCGGCGGGCAGGCCAGGGTCAACTCGAAGCCCAGCACCGCCGCGGCGTTGATCCAGGAATTGGCCACGTTGTTGCCGTCCCCGATCCAGGCTACCCGGAGCGGCCGCAGGTCCCCCAGCTTTTCCTGCACGGTCATGAGATCGCTCAGCACCTGACAGGGGTGGTACTCATCGGTCAGGGCGTTGATCACCGGGATAGCGGCCCAGCGTGCCATCTCCGCCAGGATCCCCTGGGAGAACGTGCGCACCGCCAGGGCATCCAGGTATCGCGACAGGACCCTGGCCGTGTCTTTGACCGGCTCGTCCCGGGAAACCTGGGTCTCCTCCTCGCGCAGGAAAACCGTCTGCCCGCCCAGCCGGAACATGGCCACCTCGAAGGACACCCGCGTGCGGGTGGAGGCCTTGTTGAACAGCAGCCCCAGCACCCGGCCCTCGAAGCGCGTGGCAGGCCGGCCGCCGGCCTGCTTGATCTCGGTCCCCCGGCGCAACAGGCTCAGGATCTCCTCCCGGCTCAGGTCCCGGATGGTCAGAAAGTCCCGCTTCATGGGCTAGCCCCCGTCTTCGGCCGGCATGGCGGCGAAAATGCCGTCCAGCGCGCCCAGCAGGCGGTCGATCTCCTCCCGCGAGACGACCAGCGGCGGGATGAACCGCAGCACCGTGTCCTGGGTGCAGTTGATGAGGAAGCCGGCCTCCCGGCAGGCCTCCACCACCGGTTTACCAGGCCGGTCCAGTTCCACGCCCAGGATAAGCCCCAGGCCGCGCACCGACCGGATGAAGGGGTGTTTTTGGGCGAGGTCGCGCAGGCCTTTCCGGAAGTGCTCCCCCACCGCCCTGCAATGCTCCAGCCACCCGTCCTCCAGCAGGCTGTGGAGCACCGCCCCGGCTGCGGCCGTCACCAGGGGGGTGCCGCCGAAGGTGGTGGCGTGGCTGCCGGGCCCGAAAGCGGCGCTCAGCCGCTCGGTGGCCAGCATGGCACCGATGGGCAGGCCGTTGCCCAGCGCCTTGGCCAGGGTCATGATGTCCGGGGTGACCCCGAAGTGCTCGTGGGCGAAGAGCCTGCCGGTCCGACCCATACCGACCTGGACCTCGTCGAAGATCAGCAGGATCTCCCGCTCCCGGCACATTTGCCTGACCCGCTGCAGGTAATCCGGCGCCGGGCAGACGATTCCGCCTTCTCCCTGGATGGGCTCCAGCATGACCGCGCAGACCGTCTCGTCCAGGACGGCCTCCAGCCGGTCAAAATCGTCGAAGGGCACGAACCGGAACCCGGAGAGCAGCGGATCGAAGCCCTTCCAGATCTTGCTCTGCCCGGTGGCCGAAAGGGTGGCCATGGTCCGCCCGTGGAAGGAGTTTTCCATGGAAATGATCATGTGCCGCTCGGGGCCATGCTGCTCGTGGGCGTAGCGTCGGGCCAGCTTGATGGCGGCTTCGTTGGCCTCGGCGCCGCTGTTGCAGAAGAAGACCCGGTCCGCGAAGGAATGCTCCACCAGCAGCCGCGCCAGATCGGTCTGGGGTTTCGTGTAGTACAGGTTGGACACGTGGACCAGCGTGCGGGCCTGCCGCTCCAGGGCACGGGCGACGGTCTCCGAGCTGTGGCCCAGCGCGCAGACTGCGATGCCGCCCACAAAGTCCAGGTACTCCCTGCCGGTGTCGTCCCACACCCGGCAGCCCTGGCCGCGGACCAGCGTAATGGGGAATCGGGCGTAGGTCGGAAACATGTACCGGTCCGCCAGGTCCCTGGTGTTCACGGTGTCGGCCTTCTCGTTCATGGCGCCTCACTTTCCTTCATGGATGTCCTGAAACCCGCCGCTTCAGGGTACGATCTCGGTCCCCACACCGCCGCGGGTGAAAATCTCAAGCAGGATCGCGTGGGATTGGCGGCCGTCGATGATGTGGGTCTTGCGGACCCCGCCTTCCAGCGCCTCGAGACAGCAGTTGACCTTGGGGATCATCCCTCCCCGGACGGTCCGATCGGCGATCCGCGCCTGCACCTCGGCCGCGGTCAGGGTGCTCATCAGCTTGCCGGAGGCGTCCAGAACCCCTTCGGTGTCGGTCAGCAGGATGAGCTTGCGGGCCTTCAGGGACCGGGCCACCTGCCCGGCCACCAGGTCGGCGTTGATGTTGTAGGTCTCCCCTTCCTGTCCGGCGCCCACCGGTGCGATGACCGGGATGAAATCGCTTTGGATGAGGCTGCCCAGGACCGCGCTGTCCACCGCCGTGATCTCGCCCACCATGCCGATGTCGATGATCTCGGGAGGCTGGTCGGCGCCGCGCTCCTTGAGAACCTTCAGCTTGCGGGCCGTGATCATCCGGCCGTCCTTGCCCGACAGGCCCACCGCCCGGCCGCCGTGGCGGTTGATCAGGCTCACGATCTCCTTGTTGACCTTGCCGACCAGGACCATCTCCACCACGTCCATGGTCTGCTTGTCGGTGACCCGCATGCCGTCCACGAACTCGCACTCGATGGCCAGCCGGCGCAGGAAATCCCCGATCTGGGGACCACCGCCATGGACCACGATGGGGTTCAACCCCACCGCCTTCATCAGGATGATATCCAGCGCGAAATCCCGCTTGAGCTCCTCGTCCACCATGGCGTGCCCGCCGTACTTGACGACGACGGTCGCCCGGTTGAACCGCTGGATATAGGGCAGGGCCTCGATCAGGACCTTGGCGCGCTCGTTACCTGAGATCATAAGATGTACCGGCTCAGGTTCTCATCCTCCAGAATGTCCCTGAGTTTGTCCGCCACATGGGCCCTGGTGATCGTCACCGTCTTGATCGCCATGTCCGGCGCGTCGAAGGAGATCTCGTCCAGCAGCTTTTCCATCACGGTGTGCAGCCGCCGGGCGCCGATGTTCTCGGTCCGCTCGTTGACCAGGTTGGCGATCCGGGCGATCTCCTCGACCGCCTCCTGCTCGAAGCGCAGCTCGATCCCTTCGGTGGCGAGCAGTGCGTCGTACTGGGTCATCAGCGCGTTGCTGGGGCTCCGTGAGGATGCGGACGAAATCCTCCGTGGACAGGGATCCCAGCTCCACCCGGATGGGGAAGCGGCCCTGCAGCTCCGGCAGGAGGTCCGAGGGCTTGCTCACGTTGAAGGCGCCGGCGGCGATGAACAGGATGTGATCGGTCTTCACCATGCCGTACTTGGTGGTCACGGTCGAGCCCTCCACGATCGGCAGCAGGTCCCGCTGCACGCCTTCCCGGGACACATCCGGTCCGTAGCGCGACTCCGAACTGGCGATCTTGTCGAGCTCGTCCAGGAAGATGATGCCGTTCTGCTCGGTCAGCAGGACCGCATTCTCGATGACCTTGTCCATGTCCACCAGCCGCTGGGACTCCTCCTGGAGCAGGATCTCCAGCGCCTCCGGGATCTTGACCCGCCTCTTCTTCTTGCGCGGCGGGAACAGGTTCCCGAACACCTCCTTGATATTGAACTCCATCTCCTCCATGCCGGCGCCGGAGAAGATTTCCACCATGGGGACCGCGGTGTGGGTGATTTCCAGCTCCACATACCGCTCGTCGAGCTTTCCGCCGCGCAGCATGCGTCTGAGCTTCTCGCGGGTGGAGGGGTTCTCCGGCTTCTCGACCCGAACCACCTCCAGGATCTTTTCCCGCTCGCCTTCCGGTTCTTCGCGGGTTCCCTCTTTGCGCTTGGGCAGCAGGAGGTCGAGCAGCCGCTCCTCGGCCAGTTCGCGGGCCTTGTCCTGCACCTTCGCCTGCTCTTCCAGCTTGGCCATGTTCACCGCCAGCTCGGTCAGGTCGCGCACCATGGACTCCACGTCCCGGCCCACGTAGCCGACCTCGGTGAACTTGGTGGCCTCCACCTTCAGGAACGGCGAATTGGCCAGTCTGGCCAGGCGCCGGGCGATCTCGGTCTTTCCCACGCCGGTGGGGCCGATCATGATGATGTTCTTGGGGGCGATCTCGTCCCGCAGCTCGGGCGCCACCTGCTGCCGCCGCCAGCGGTTGCGCAGCGCGATGGCCACCGACCGCTTGGCCGCATCCTGGCCGATGATGTACTTGTCCAGCTCGCACACGATCTCGCGCGGCGTCAGCACATGGCTCAGGTCACTCTCCTCGAGTTCCGCCATCCTCCCCTCCTCCGGGCGGGTCAGCCCCGGGGCTTCAGTTCACGCAGCACGATCTGATCGTTGGTGTAAAGACAAATCGAGGCCGCGATTTTCATGGACTCCATGGCGATTTCGGCCGCGTCCAGCTGGGAATGGTTCGCCAGCGCCCGGGCCGCGGCCAGGGCGTAGGGGCCGCCCGATCCGATGGCGGCCACCGCCTCGTCCGGTTCGATGACATCCCCGGTTCCCGAGATGATCAGGATGTGCTCCCGGTCCATGGCCAGCAGCATGGCCTCCAGCCTTCTCAGAATCCTGTCCGTCCGCCAGTCCTTGGCGAGTTCCACCGCCGAGCGGGTCAGATTGCCGTGATAACTCTCCAGCTTGGCCTCCAGTCTCTCCAGCAGGCTGAAGGCATCGGCGGCCGCGCCGGCAAAACCCGCCAGGACCGAGTCCTGATATAGATGGCGGACCTTGCTCGCCCGATGCTTCATGATGGTCTCGCCGAGGCTGACCTGGCCGTCTCCGGCCATGACCGCCCGACCGCCCTTGCGGACGGCCAGGATGGTGGTGCTGCGAAAGCGCCCGCACTCTGCCTGCGGCCTTCGAAATCCCTCCCGCTCTCTCGTTCCGTCGGTTTTCATCTGCCGCCCCGATCCCCGGCCTCCGCCGGATGCCCCACCGCCCACCATCGCGGTGCGGGCGCCTGTCAGCTGCGCGGGTGTGCTTTGTCGTAGACCTCCATCAGCCGGTCGAGGCTCACGTGGGTGTAGCGCTGGGTGGTCGAAAGGCTCTCGTGACCCAGCATTTCCTGGACCGAGCGCAGGTCCGCGCCTCCGTCCAGCAGATGGGTGGCAAAGCTGTGGCGCATGGCATGCGGCCCCACGGCGGCCGGCAGCCCGCACTCCGCGGCGTAGCGCTTGACGATTCTCCGGATGCTGCGGGCCGTCAGCCGCTCGCCGCGATAGTTCAGGAACAGAGGCTCGCCGGGCCCCGCCCGCCCAGCGGGCCGCACCCTCTTACGGACGTGGGCGGTGAGCTCCAGGTAGGCGCCGAGGACCTTCAGGGCCTGGCTGCCGATGGGCACCAGCCGCTCCTTGTCGCCCTTGCCGAGCACGCGCACCAGGCGCTGCCCGAAATCGACGCTCCCCACGTTCAGCCCTTGCACCTCCGCGACCCGCAACCCCGAGGAATAGAGCACCTCCAGGATGGCCAGGTCCCTGCATCCCAGCGCATGGCCCGGCTCCGGCCTCGCGAGCACCCGGAATACCTCATCCACGGTGAGGTAGGCCGGAACCGCCCTTTCCAACTTGGGGGTGACCAGATCGGCCGCCGGGTTGGCCTGGATCACCCCCTGGTCTTCCAGATGGGAAAACAGGGAACGGACGGCCGAGAGCTTGCGGGCGATAGTCGTTCGACGGTAGCCCTTGAAAAGCCCGGTCACGTACTTCCGGATGAGGCGACTATCGATTGGCGGATGGCCCTCGGAAGCGAGAAAGCGGGTGAACTGCAGCAGATCCGCGCGATAGCCGCGCAGCGTGTGCTCCGAGAACCCCCGCTGCCGGCGCAAATGCTCCAGGTAGTCGCCGATGGCTCTTTCGAGTTCCAAGTTCCGGGCCCTCTCGCCCCGCCCTCCGGGTCGGGACGAAACCCTCTCTCTGCTTCGCCGCTGGCGGGCCGGCAGCGGCCCGGCGAAGGCGGATAAAAATGGTCAGTGTAGCACCTCCGACGGAATCCGCAACGAAAAAATGTTGCAACCGATTCCAACGCTTGACTTCAAAACCCACTTGGATGTAGGCTGCGGGCCTCAGCCGCAATTCGGCCGCGGAGGGCGTGCTCCGGGCACGCGACGCACCACATACAACGCATGTCTTTTCCCCATGCCGGCTTCCAGTTCGCTTTCCGGCTGCCGCCGGGAGCGGACCACTTTAGGAGAAGGGGTTCCGATATGGAAAAAAAGGTCGAACAGCTCAGAAACGTCGCCCTGATCGCCCACGGGGGTGCGGGGAAAACCTCGCTGGCCGAGGCCATGCTCTTTGACGGCAAGTCCTCCTCGCGCCTCGGCAAGGTGGATGACGGCTCCTCCAGCTTCGATTTCGAACCCGAGGAAATCAAGCGCCAGATCACCATCAGCACGGCCCTGCACCACACCGGCTGGAAGAAAACCCAGATCAATCTCATCGACACCGCCGGGGACGACAATTTCCTTTCCGAAACCAAGACCTCCCTGCAGGCTGCCGACAGCGTCATCGTGCTCATCGACGCGACCGCCGGCGTGAAAATCGGGACCGAGAAGGTTTGGGCCTTTGCCGGGGCACAGGGGCTGCCCAAGCTGGTCTTCGTCAACAAGATGGATCGCGAACGGGCCGACTTCTTCAAAGTTATCGAGGAGGTCGGCCGCACCTTCGAGACCAAGGTGACGCCGGTCTTGCTGCCGTGGGGGGCCGAGGATCAGTTCGTCGGTCTGATCGACCTCATTCGGCTGAAGGCCCACCGCTACCCGAAGGACGGCAGCGGGAAATTCGAAACCGTCGAAATTCCGGCCGAGCTTCAGGACCTGGTCGCCGAGTGGCGCGAGAAGATGATCGAAAATGTCGTCGAGGCCAACGACGAGGTCATGGAAAAGTACCTGGAAGGGGAGGAGCTTTCCCCCCAGGAGATCGAGGAAACCCTGGTGCTGGGCATGAAATCCGGAATCATGATCCCGGCCCTGGGCGGATCGGCGACCCTGAATATGGGAGTGCCGCAGCTCATGGACCTCATCGTGCAGGGCCTGCCCTCCCCCCTGGAGCGCGGCTCGTGGCAGGGGCTCAAACCCGGCACCGACGAGACGGTCGAACGCGCCCCGTTGCTGGACGCACCCTTCTCGGCGCTGGTCTTCAAGACCGTGGCCGACCCCTTTGCCGGCAAGCTCACGGTCATGCGCGTCATTTCGGGCAGCGTGGAACCCGACAGCGCAGTCTACAACGCCAACAAGGAAGTGAAAGAAAAATTCGGGCAGCTGCTCATCATGGAGGGCCGCAAGCAACAGCCGGCGGAGATGGCCGGAGCGGGCGACATCATTGCGGTGGCCAAGCTCAAGGAAACGGTGACCGGCGATACCCTTTGCGCCGCCTCCGAGCCGGTGGTCTACACGCCGGTCGAGCCCCTGCCCCCGGTCATCTCCTATGCCATAGAGGCCAAGACCAAGGGCAGCGAGGACAAGCTTTTCTCCTCGCTGGCGCGGCTCCTCGAAGAAGACCCCACTTTGCGGCTGGCAAGGGATCAGGCCACCTCGGAGATCGTGCTCTCCGGAACCGGCCAGATCCATCTGGAGACCACCTGTGAGAAGCTGCAGCGCAAGTTCGGCGTGGAGGTGAACCTCAACCCGCTCAAGGTCCCCTACCGCGAGACCATCAAGAAAGCGGTCGAGGGCATCGTCTACCGCCACAAGAAACAGACCGGCGGCCGCGGTCAGTTCGCCGAGGTGCACTTCGACGTTGCCCCGCTCGAGCGGGGCGCCGGCTTCGAGTTCGACGAAGCCCTGGTGGGGATGAACGTCCCGCGGAATTTCGTGCCGGCGGTGGAAAAGGGCCTGAATGAGGCCCTGCGGGTCGGCATTCTGGCCGGATACCCGATGGTCGATCTGAAGGTCCGTTTCTATGACGGCAAGTCCCATGACGTGGACAGCTCCGAGATGGCCTTCAAGATTGCGGCCAGCATGTGTCTCAAGAAGGCGGTCCAGGAAGCCGTTCCGACCCTCCTCGAGCCGGTCATGAAACTGGAAATCACGATCCCCGAGGAGGTCATGGGCGACGTGATGGGCGATTTGAACAGCCGCCGTGGCCGGGTGCTGGGCATGGAAGGCCAGGGCCGCTTTCAGGTGATCAAAGCCCAGGTGCCGATGGCCGAAGTCCTCAAATACGCCCTGGACCTCAACAGCATGAGCGGCGGCCGGGGAACCTTCCGGATGGAGCCCAGCCACTACGAAGAGGTCCCCTCCCAGCTGGCTGACCGGGTGATCGCGGCGCTCAAGGAACGGGAATAGCCGGGACCGGGAACATGCGGCCGGACAATCAGATTCTCGCCGGCGTGCTGACGATCAGCGACCGGGGCTTTCGCGGGGAACGGCAGGACGAGAGCGGAGAAGCGGTGGCGCAAATGCTGGAGGCCCGGGGGTATCGGGTCGCCCGCCGCGGGATCGTGCCCGACCAGGTGGATCAGATCGCCGCCCGGCTGCTGGATTGGGCGGACAACGAGTGCCTGGGGCTCGTCGTGACTTCCGGAGGCACCGGTCTGAGCCCCACCGACGTCACCCCCCAGGCCATGGAAAGGGTCATCGACTTCCCGGTCCCCGGCATGGCGGAAGCCATGCGGGCCGCCAGCCTGCAGCACACGCCGCACGCCATGCTGTCGCGGGCCATGGTCGGGGTGCGTGGTTCTTGTCTGATCATCAACCTGCCCGGCAGCCCGCGCGGCGCCCGTGAAAACCTGACCGTACTCCTGCCGGCCCTGAATCACGCCCTCGAAAAGCTGGCCGGCGACCCCTCCGACTGCGCGCGTCCCGAGGACGGCAAAGCCTGCTGAACCCCACCCGCAATTCCCTTATTCAACCACGCCTTCGGCCAGCAGTCGATCGATTCCCTCCTGGGAATACCCCAGGTCGCTCAACACCGCCCGGGTCTGGGCACCGCGTGGGCCGCCCCCGGCCCCGGCCCTTCCTGCGGTCCGCGAGAGCCGCGGCGCCGGGGCGGGCTGGATCACGCCGTCGACCTCCAGCAGCAGGCCCCTCTGCCGGTTGTGGGGATGCCGCGCTACCTCATCGAGCTCCAGCACCGGCGCCACGCAGGCATCCCGGCCCTCGAAGCGGGCGGCCCATTCATCCCGCGTCCGGCCCTTGAACGTCTCGGCCAGAAGTTCCCTCATGACCGGCCAGTGCTCCACGTCCTGCTGATGGGGTAGCTCCGCCGGATCCAGGCCGAGACCCTCGAGCAGCTCTGCATAGAACCGGGCCTCGATGGCCCCCACGGACATGAACCTGCCGTCTGAGGTTTCGTACGTCTGATAGTAGGGTGCCCCGGAATCCAGCATGTTGGTTCCGATCTCCAGAGTCATCAGCTGGTGGCCCAGCAGACCGTAGAACAAGGTGGCCAGGCTGGCCGCCCCGTCCACCATGGCCGCATCCACCACCTGCCCGCGGCCCGACCTGGCGCGCTCGATCAGCGCCAGCAGGATGCCGAAGGCGCAGAGCAGCCCGCCGCCGGCAAAATCGCCCAGCAGATTGCAGGGCGGCAGCGGTTTTTCCCCCTTCCGCCGGAACAGCGACAGGGCGCCCGCAAGGGCGATGTAATTGATGTCGTGGCCCGCCATGGCGGCGTACGGTCCGGCCTGCCCCCAACCGGTCAGCCGCGCATAGACCAGCCGGGGATTGATTGCCAAGGCCTCCGCGGGTCCCAGTCCCAAGCCTTCCATGACCCCGGGGCGGTAGGGTTCGAGCAGCACATCATACTCCCCGATCATGCGGCGCACCACCTCCGCCCCCGGCTGGGTCTTGAGATTGACCCGGATCGAGTCCTTGCCGCGGTCCAGTGGGTTGTTGGCCATCAGGTTGGGGATCTCGGGGCCCCCTTTCGAAAGCCGATCCACGATGACGACCCGGGCGCCGAAGTCGGCCAGCAACATGCCGCAGTAAGGCGCCGGCGCCAATCCGGCCATCTCGATGACCCGCAACCCGCCCAGGGGACGCGTCCCGCTCGCTTTTTCCATCCTCAGCCCTCCTCAAACAGGGGCGACTATAGGGTTTCCGGCCCGGCCCTGTCAAGCCGGCAGCGGCCAGGGCGGCACCGCCGAAAACCGGTTCTCCCGGCGGGTCGCCGCAGCGCGGCTTGAAGCGGGTTGCCAAACGCGGTGCCCGGAGTCTATAATGCGCCGACTTCGAGCCGGCACCATGCGCGCAGCAGAGCACAGAGTCCTGATACTGGGGGTTGGAAACCTGCTCTTCACCGACGAGGGGGTGGGGATCCGGGTCTTCGAGGCCCTGATGGAACGCTGGCATTTTCCGGCCAACGTGTCGCTTTGCGACGGCGGCACCCTGGGCCTGAATCTGCTGGGCGTCATCTCGGAAGCCGATCACCTCATCGTGGTGGATGCGATCCGCAACAGCGGCGAGCCCGGCAGTCTGTACCGGCTTACGGGCGAAGAGGTCCCCCGGCGGATCCGTGCCAAGAACTCCCTTCACCAGGTGGATCTGCTGGAAGCTCTGACCCTGTGTCAGGCCATCGGGCCGGTGCCCGAAACCGTCATCCTGGGGGTCGAGCCCGAGGATATCACCTCGGTCGGCATCGAGCTCACTCCAGCGGTCAGCGCGCGGCTGGAGGATCTGGCGGGAATGGTTCTGGTCGAGCTCGACCGGCTGGGGATCCCATACCGTGCAAAGGAGAACACCCGGCATGTGCCTTGCGATCCCGGCTAAGATTGTGGCCATTGAGAATCAGATGGGGCTGATCGACATGGATGGGACCCAGCGCGAGGTCAGCTTGCTGCTCCTGGAGCAGCCGCAGGTGGGGGAATACGTGATCGTGCATGCCGGTTTCGCCCTTCACAAGGTGGATGAGGCCGAGGCCCGGGCCTCGCTGGAGGTCCTGCGCCGGATGGCGGCGCTCCTCCCCCCGGGGGAGCCCGCCGGCGGGTAGTCCCTTGACATCTATTCCGTCCGGCGACTATAGTCCGGGCCGGCTACAGGGGGTCCGGCGCCTTCGCCGGGCCGGGGAAACCGTTACGAAAGGAGGTAAGACAAGGCATGAAGAGGAGGATTCTGAATTTTCTGATCGTGGCCGGCGCAATATGCTTCACGACCGCCGTCCTCGCCTCGGCAGCCGAGAAGGTGCTGCCGCCGGATGAAGTGGTGATCGAAAACCAGGGGTATTCGGACGACAAGAAAGGCGGGGTCAAGCTGAGCCACAAGAAACACAGCGACCCGACCTCGGCCAAGGGTTTCGGCGTGGGGTGCGCCGAGTGCCACCATGAATACAAGGACGGCAAGAACGTCTGGACCGAAGAGCAGCCGGTCAAGAAATGCGCGGAGTGCCACGACCCTACCAAGGACCAGGATACCGCGAAAAAGCTGCAGACCGCCTATCACAACAACTGCAAGAACTGCCACAAGGACCTGATCAAGGAAAAGAAATCCAAAGACGCCCCGTACAAGAAATGCAACGACTGCCACGCCAAGAAATAGACGGCGGCCCGGCGCACAAATAGAAAAGGCCGGCTTCCCGGGTGCGGGAGCCGGCCTTTTTCCTGGGCGGCAAAATCAAACGCCGCCCCGGTAAAGACTCATGGGCGGCGTTCAGCGCAAAGCCGGATGTCGGCTCTTAGATCTCGGTGATCGTGATGGCCTCCTGGTCGCAGACTTCCACGCAGCTCTCGCAACCGAGGCACTCTTCCGCGTTGACCGGTACTGATTTCCCATCCTGCATCTCATAGACATCCACCGGACAGACCTCGACGCACTCTTCGCACCCTTCGCACTTGTCTACATCCACAACCACTTCGTAACCCATTGAACTAGTCCTCCTCGATAGATATGTTGGATGAAACCGGATCCTCTGGAATCCCGGCCGCTTCAGCGGTCTTGTCGAAGGCTCCGGGGGAAAGCCAGCGGGTTACTTAACAGACCGCCTTACCCCTGTCAAGCACTTTTCCGTCAGCTTTTCAGGCCCCCGCCTCCTGCTTGATGGACACGGTCATCTTGTAGAGCACGGTCAGCACGAAAAACCCCAGCGCATAGATCCCGACGCTGATCAACACCTCCGGTGTGGTGGGCCAGTACTCCGTCACCCGCTCGAAGGGGTTGGGCGTGAAACCGCCGATGATCAGGCCCAGGCCCTTGTCGATCCAGGTGGCGGCGATGACCGATCCGCAGGCCACGGCCAGGGTGCGCTCGTCCCGGCGGGTTCCCGGCACGATCAGCAGAACCAGCGCGACCGCCGCAAACCCGGTCGCGGTCCACATCCAGGGCACCAGCCGGGTGTACCCCTCCAGGCCGACGAAAAGGTACTGGAAGGGATGCATGTGACCCGGAATCTGACTGTAGAAAGCCGTGAAGAGCTCCAGCAGGAAGAAAAACACGTTGATGATCATCGCGTAGGCTACGATGCCGCCCAGGGTTCGGATCTGCTCCTTGCCGGGATCGAAACGGCTCACCTTCCTCACGATCAGGCAGAGCAGAATGAGCAGAGCCGGTCCGGAGCAGAAGGCCGAGGCCAGAAAACGGGCCGCCATGATGGCCGTCAGCCAGTAGTGCCGGCCCGGAAGTCCGGCGTAGAGAAACGCCGTTACCGTGTGGATGCTGAAGGCCCAGGGAATGGAGATGTAGATCAGTACCTTCACCCATTTCTGATAATGCCGGTCTTTGCGTTCGGCCGCCAGCACGTTCCAGCCGATGACCAGATTCAGCAGCATGTAGACGTTCAGCACCAGCATGTCCCAGAACAGGATCGAATTGGGGGTCGGGTACAGGATGACGTTAAGGATCCGCAAGGGATAGCCCAGATCCACGAACACGAAAAGGCCGCACATGATGATCGCCGCCACGGCCAGAAACTCCCCCAGGATCGTGATGCGGCCGAAAGCCTTGTAGTCGTGCAGATAGCAGGGCAGCACCACCATCACGCCCGAAGCCGCCACGCCGACCAGGTAGGTCAGCTGGGCGATGTAGAACCCCCAGGACACATCCCGGCTCATGCCGGTGATCTTCAGGCCCACCTTGAACTGCCAGAGATAGCAGCCGAAGCCGATCCCGATCAGGGCGAGCAGGAAGACCATCCAGCCCCAGTATTTCTGATCTCCTTGTAGCGCTCTTTCAAGCATAGCCACCTCATATGATGTAGTAGACGTTCGGATCCGTGCCGAGTTCAGGTTTGCGCCGGAGGGTGAAGTTGGCTCTGAGGGCCTCTCTCACCCCGGATTCGGGATCGGCCAGGTCCCCGAAGATCAGAGCCCCCGGCGCCGCCTCGACACAGGCCGGAATCAGGCCCTGGGCCAGGCGTTCGGCACAGAAGGTGCATTTTTCCACCACGCCCTTGGACCGGGTGGGATAGTCGGGATTGGCAGGGAAGCCGGGGTTGAGCTCCTTGGGCGCTTGACGGGGATCGCTGTAGTTGAAGCTGCGGACCCCGAACGGGCAGCCGGCCATGCAGAAGCGGCAGCCGATGCAGCGGTGGTGGTCCATCATCACCAGACCGTCCGCGCGCTGAAAGGTGGCCTTGGTGGGACACACCCGGACGCACGGCGGGTTGGAGCAGTGGTTGCACATCAGCAGAAACCGCGCATGCTCGATCCGCTCGCTGGTGTAGGAGTGCTGCTGCCCTGCAAACGCGTGTTCGAAGTCCTCCTTCCAGAGCCAGAAGAGGGCGTGCTTCGGGTTGCCCATGTCCGGCACGTTGTGGGTGCGGTGGCAGGCGGCGATGGCTTTGTCCATCACCTCTTCGTCGAGCTTTCGCACATCCACCACCATGGCCCAGCGTTTTTGGGGCGGTTTGGGAAGCGCCTTGGTCGAGGCCTCCAGTTCACCCGGTGCGAGCAGCTCGAAGGCGCCCTTGCCCCCGGCCCCCATGAGGGCGGAGATCCCGGCCAGCTTCAGGAAGTCTCTTCGGTTCATGCCCATCACGAATTCTCCTTCGGCTCGATGTGGCACTCCCAGCAGAAGGGCTTGACCCCCACGTAGTTGTGGCACTCGTCGCAGAACTTGGCCTTGTTGTGGTGGCAGTCCATGCAGGTCAACTGCAGGCTCTTGTAGTAGATCTTCTGGGCGACCGGCTTGTAGTGCCGCTCCCCGGCCGAGGCCGGCGCATCGGCCAGGTCGTCCATCAGCCGCAGGTGCCAGGTCTTCTTCGTGGTGTCATAGAAGCGCTCTTCGTCCCGCACCACCGTGTGCCGCCAGTCGTCCAGCAGCTGCATGTGGTACTTCTGCATGTAGGCCGCGGAAGCGACGCACTCGCCGGCCGCCTTGGCCTTGTCCGTCAGCACCGGCTCGGGGGCCTTGGCCGCCTTGCCGGCATTGTAGAAGAAGGGCGTCAGGAACAGCCCGACGCCGATGATCAGTCCGGTGATGATTTTCCCTCGGTCATACATCCTCTGCTTCCTCCATTCCGGCCAGGGGTTCGCCGCGCAGGTCGGTCGTACGCTCGTTTTCCCCCTCGAACACCAGGGCGTTTCCGACCAGTTCATGAACGCCCGTCACCCCGACCCCCGGCACCCAGTAGTCCATCAGGGTCGGCAGCACCGCCCGGTCGATGGCGCAGATGCAGCTCAGCATGTTCACGTCGTGCTTTTCCTGCACGTGCTTGACCGCGTTGGCCCGGGGCAGGCCGCCGCGCATCCTCAGCTCCATGTCCTCGCCGGCATTGAGCCCCGAGCCGCTGCCGCAGCAGAAGGTCTGCTCGCGGATGGTGTTGGGCGGCATCTCGTAGAAGTGATTGCAGACACTCTGGATCACGTAGCGCGGCTCATCCAGGAGCCCCATGCCGCGGGCGGTGTTGCAGGAGTCGTGGTACGTCACCTTCAGGTGATCGTTGCGGCTGGGATCCAGCTTCAGCTTGTCGTGCCGCATGAGATCGGCAGTGAACTCGGTGATGTGGACCATCTTGGTCGATCTGGCGTTTTCGAAGCGCGTTCCCGTGATCGGCGAGACCGGCTCCTCCAGGAAATCGGCCGGCCCGTTCAAGGTGTCCATGTACTGGTTGAGCACCCGCCACATGTGGCCGCATTCCCCGCCCAGAATCCACTTGACGCCGAGCCGTTTGGCCTCCGCGTACATCTTGGCGTTCAGCTTCTTGGCCATCTCGTGGGAGGTGAAGTAGCCGAAATTGCCGCCCTCCGAGGCGTAGGTGCTCCAGGTGATGTCCAGGCCCTGCTCCTGGAGGTAGTGGAAGAGCATCAGATATCCCATGCAGGTGTAGGTGCCCGGATCGGCAAAGACGTCGCCCGACGGGGTGATAAACAGAATCTCGGCCCCCTTGCGGTTGAAGCTGGGCTCCAGCCGGATACCGGTCAGCTCCTCGATCTCGTCCACGAAGAAATCGATCATGTCCTTGTAGGCATGGGGCTGGATGCCCAGGTGGTTGCCGGTGCGGTGGCAGTTGGCCACCGGGGCCGCGATCCAGTCCGTGTTCAGGCCCAGCAGGTTGGTCAGTTCCCGGCCGATAATGGTGATCTCCGCCTGGTCGATCCCGTAGGGGCAGAACAGTGAGCAGCGCCGGCATTCGGTGCACTGGTACAGGTAGCTACCACCACTCCTTCAGCACCGGCAGGGTGAGCGGCCGGGCCCCGGCAATGTTGCCCAGAAGCTTGCCGGCGGTCGTGAAGTACTTGCGGTACACCGACCGCAGCAGCTCGGCCCGCAACACCGGCATGTTCTTGGGGTCGCCGGAGCCGATGAAGAAATGGCACTTGTCCGAGCAGGCGCCGCAGCGCACGCAGATGTCCATGAACAGCTTGAAGGACCGGAACCGCTCCAGGCGATCCTGGATGCCGTTCAAGCACGATCTGCTCCCAGTTCTCGGGCAGCTTCCAGTCCTCTTCGACCGGGTTCCAGTCCCGGGCGTTGGGCATGCCCACGGCCTCCAGGTTCTTGCCCTTGGCGCCGTAGCAGTAGATGCCCGGCCTGATCTCGGCCGGCGTATCCATCCACCCCTGAAGCAGGGGCTGCTTGTGCTCGATCTTCGCAAGCTCTTTGGGTTTGGGCGTTTCTGCCATGTCTACTCCTTTTCTGCTTCGGCCGATTCCTCGGAGCCCTTTTCCACGGGCAGGCCGGCCTCGATCATCGCCTCGCTGAACTCATCCTCATATTCCTCATAGGTATGGTGTTTGACCGGGTAGTTCCAGGGGTTCACGTGCCGCACCATCCGGCTGTTGTTGGACAGATTGCGGGTGGGGCACAGGAAGACCCCGGCCAGATGCATGAGCTTGCTGAAGGGAAAATAGGCGATCAGCACGCTCAGGATGAAGAGGTGGATGTAAAAGATGACGCCGATGCCCTCCGGCAACCTGGGTGAAAACTGAAACAGCCCGATCGCCAGCTCTTTCACCGCCGTGATGTCCACCCGGATGAAGTAGCGCATCAGGATTCCGGTGATTCCGAGCGCCAGGATCAGGAAAAGCGGAAAATAGTCCGCCGGCAGGGAGATGTAGCGGACGGTGGAAACGAAAATCCGGCGCAGCAGCAGGTAGGTCAGAGCCGCCATCAGCAGCATGTCGGTGAGGTAGACCCCCGGTGCACCCAGGCCGCTGATGGGCAGCACACCCATCTGCATGAACCCGTCCAGGCTGTCCAGCAGGTGTACAAACCCCGGGACCGGCTCCATAAAGAACCTGAAGTGCCTGAGGAAGATCACCAGGAAGGAGTAGTGGAACACCAGGGCGGCCAGCCAGAGCCATTTTTCCCATTCGTAGTCGACCTTGGGTCCCCCGTCGGTGGTTCGGTACTCCAGCCGGGTGTTTCGGAAAAGGCTCCGGAAGGTGAGAATCTCAAACAGCATCCGAAGCACCACGCCGCCGGTGCCCTTGGGGTTGTCGATGGGATTCGGCTTGATCCAGGGGAAAGAGTGCTGCTGGCCGGCCGTGGTGGGAATCCGGAAAGGCACCGGCGAGCGGGCCCAGCTGACCACCCGCAGGACGATGCCGACCAGGAAAACCGCCAGCGCCGCATAGGGCACCGCGATGCCGAACAGCCCCTGCAAGTCCAGGGCTCCCACGCCGACCCACGGGATCGCGATCACCAGCGACACCCCTATGAAAGCCACCAAGATACTCAGCACGAAATTCATGGGCTACTCCCTCGCTTCATTATCGCAGTGGCCGCCCGCTGCCTCAGGCTTCCGGAGCCCGCTCCGGAATGTCCACCGTCATGTTGGCCCTGGCCAGCAATCGACTCACCTGCCTCGTCATCTCGTTGAGGCGCACCTCGTGGAGCTTTTCCCGGCACCGGCAATAGACGTCGAAGGCCGTCAGCGTCAGGTCGTCGATTCGATCCTCCAGCTCCCGCAGTTCGACCGCCGAGACCCGGCTTTCGTCGCCGCGCTTGAGCTCTTCCCGGAAAAGGCCCTTAAAAACTTTGATGAAGGACAACGCCTCGGAGGGCTTGAAGTCCTGCACGGCCCGGATCCGCAGCAGGCCGTCGAGGCCGGCCTCGAGCCCCGGCGCCGGCCCGTCCGGGAGCAGGGCGGCGTAGAGCGCTTCCGTCGCCTCGGCGATGCTGTGGCCCACAGGGTTGGCAAACCGGTCCTTTTCCTTGCGCAGGAACCGGCGAGTGTCCTGGGGGTAGGTGTCGACGATCTCGTCCCTCCAGCGCCTGAGGAGGGTAGAGCGCCGTTTATTGAGAACGTCCTGGAGCGTCATATCAAGCGCCGTGCAAAAAGGCGGGCCACCGCACCCGCACGTCTTACGAACTGGATAAACACGCTGAATTTGTTGGGCAATTCCGGAACAACCGCTGACGGTGCTCTATAGACAAAATGCAGGAAGGTGTCAAGGAAAAAAGGGGGCAACGGGGCTATCCCCGCAGAAACGGCAGCAGGTCCGAATGTTGGAAAGCCCTCTCGATCTCCTGCCGTGTTTCGGCCTTGCGTCTGCGCCGGTGACGCAGCAGATAGCCGATGTCCTCCACGATGGCATAGTAGGCCGGCACCATGGACAGGATGAGCAGGGTCGCGAATCCCAGGCCCCACATGATGGCGGTGGCCAGCGGAGCCCAGAAGACGGATTTTCCGCCCAGGCCGAGCGCCATGGGGGCAAGGCCGAAGATGGTGGTCAGGGAAGTGAGCATGATGGGCCTCATCCGCACGTGGCATCCCCGGACGATGGCGAGGTACAGATCCTTCGGGTGCTCCCGCCGGTAGCGGTTGATGAAATCGATCAGCACCAGCGAGTCGTTGACCACGATCCCGCTGAGGGTCAGCAGACCGATCAGGGTCACGAAGGTCAGCGGGTTCTTGCTGACGAGCAGTCCCACCATGACCCCCAGGGTCACGAACGGGATGGTGATCATGATGATGAAGGGCTGGGTGAAGGAATTGAACTGCAGCGACAGGATGGAGAAGATCAGCAACAGGGCCAGCAACGCCGCCATGCCCCAGTTCCCCAGCGACGTGTCGGTTTCCTCCTGGAGACCGCCGGCGATCAGTCGGGCCCCCGGGTAGCCTGCCCTGATGCGGTCGAATTCCTCCCGGGCGATCCGGTTGGCCCTGACGGCCGTCATCCGCTCACCGCTCAGTTGGGCAGACAGGCCCGAAAGCCCTTCGCGCTTCGTCTGCGCTTCCTGGATGTTGGCCGTCAGGCGCACGGTCTGCTTGCCGTTGTAGTGATAGATGTTGTGAAAACCCGGGTTCAGACGGATCTCGGCCACCTCCCTGAGGGGCACTTCTCCGCCGCTGGCCCGGGATCCGCAGCTTCAGGTCCACAGGTCCGTCAAAGTCCTGCCGGTACTCCGGCTGGTACTTGAGCTTGATCTCCTGCTCTTCCTCCCCCTGGTTGTAGGTGGCCACCGGCAGACCGTGGAAAGCGGCCTGCACGGCCATGACAGGAGCTGCTGCTGGTCGAGTCCCAGCGTTTGGCCTTGGCTCTCGTCCACCGTGACCTCCATAAACTGCTTGTCCCGCGAATAGTCGTCCTGGATGTCGACGATGCCCGGGTGCCGGGCCAGCTCCTCCCGGAGCAGGCGCGAGATCTCGGCCGAGGTCTCCCAGCTCGGGGACTGGATCTTGAGGTCCACGTCCGCGCCCACCGGCGGCCCCTCGAGCAGCCGCTCCAGACGAGTGGGCGCCGGCGCCGTGTTCGGCCAGCACCCGCGCCACCTCCTCCCGAACCCGTTCCATCAGGTCGCACCACGCTCTGTTTCCTCGCGCCCTCGGGCTTCAGCAGCACATTCAGCATGCCGAAGTGGGTGCCGAAGATGGGCTCGTAGTTGACCTCCTTCATGCCGGCCACGGCGATGGGCGCCTCCAGCTCGGGCCCGATTCGTTCCTTGACCACGTCGCTGAGGTCCATGAGCGCCTTCTGCGTTTTTTCCAGGAGTGAGCCCACCGGCAGGTCGAAATAGATGTTGAAGCGCGGGTAAATATCGCTTTTCGGGAACATGACGAAGTCGGTCTGAAAGTAGAGAAAAAAGGCCAGGCCGGTGGAGCAGCGACGATCACCAGGACGGACAGGTAGCGATGCCGCAGGATGAGCCGAAGGAACGGGTAGTAAATCCTCCGGAAAGGCTCGAAGATGTCCCGCCGGAGACGGAAGATCCGGCTGACTTTGCGCTCCGGCGTCAGCTCCACCACATGGGAGGGCAGCATGAAGAAGACCTCGAACAGGGAGGCCGACAGAGCGAAGATGACCACCTTGGGGAGGATGGCCATGTAACGGCCGATGACGCCGCCCACCATGAAGAGCAGCGGGAAAAAGGCCGCCATGGTGGTCGTGACCGACGCCAGCACCGGGGCCAGGACCTCCCGGCTGCCTTCCAACGTCGCCTTCAGCAGCGGGCTGCCGCGCTCCAGGTGGCGGAAGATGTTTTCGAGCACCACGATGGCGTCGTCCACGATGATGCCGAGCACCAGGATCAGCCCGAACAGGGTCACGGCGTCGATGGAGAGCCCGAAAGACGCATCAGAGGTGAAGGTCATGAGGAACGCCACCGGGATGCCGATCGAGGCATAGACCGCGTTGCGTAGCCCCATGGAGACCCAGAGGATGAGGAAGACGGCAACGATGCCCAGGAAGGCGTTGGTCTGGAGTTCCCGGATCCGCTTCTTGATCTCCTGGGACTGGTCGAAATAGAGGGTCGTCTTGAGCCCGGGGTACTGGCCGGCGAGCTCCCGCAGTGCGACCGCACCTCGTCCACGATCCGGACCATGTTGGTGCTTCTTCTTGCGCTTGACGGCCAGGACCAGGGCCGGCTCCTCGTCGATGAAGGTCAGGGTGCGCGGCCTTTTCCAGGGTCGGGGCGATGGCGGCGATATCCCGCAGGTAGACCGTCGCGCCGGCCGCGGCCTTCAGGGCCATGCCGCCCAGGCCCGCCGGGGTTGCAGGCTCTCCCAGCATGCGGATGGCGGTCTCCTGATCCTCCATTTCCAGGATACCGCCCGGAAGGTTCTTCACCCGGGCGGCGATGGCCTGCGCCACCTGGGCGACGGTGATCCCGTAGGCGGACATGCGGCGGGGATCCAGCTCCACCCAGATCTCCTGTTCCCGCTCCCCGAGGATGTCCACCTCCGACACCCCGTCGATGTTCTCCAGGGTGTCGGCAATGTCGCGGGCGATGTCCTGCAGCTGCATCAGCGGCAGACCGCCGGAAAGCCCCACCATGCAGACCGGGAAGAGGGCGATCTCGATCTCGATCACCCGGGGGACCTTGGCCTCCTCCGGCAGGTCGTCCACCCGGTCGACCGCGTTTCGCACCTTCTGCATGGCCTGGTCGATCTCGTACTCCGAGAGGCGGGTGTTGAAGAGGATGTGGATTTTCGAAGTGCTGTCGAAGGACTGGGACTCGTGGCGCCGGATCTCGGAAATGCCCTCCAGCTCGTCCTCGATCTTCTTGGTGACCAGCTTTTCCATCTCTTCGGCGCGAAAAACCCGGCGCAGACGGTCACGATCACCGCCTCGCCGATGGTGAGGTCCGGATCCAGATAGCGCGGCATGGCCCGGTAGCTGTAGATGCCGAAGACCAGGATGAGGATCAGGGCCATCCGGACCACGACCGGCCGCGACAGGCCGAAGCGGGTCAGGCCGATTCCCTCTTTTGTCGGCAGAGGATCGAGCATACCTTACGCTCATTCCCGGCGGAGCTTTGCGCAAGCCCCGCATGAGTTCGGAAGTCGGAATGCGGAATGCGGAACCAATGCCCCGGCCGGGGGTTTGGGCAGGCCTACCGGGCAAGCGGCCTTAGGGGGTCCTTTCCACGATCCGGTCGCCGTCCCTCGAGGCCGGCGGGCGTGATGATCACGCGCTCCCCTTCCTCCAGTCCCGAGCGGATCTCGACCCGCTGCTCGTAGTACTCCCCGAGGGTCACCGCCCTGAAAAGGGCCTTTTCGCCCTGCGCCACGAAGATCCCCAGGCGGCCGTTGTCCTCGGCCAGCCAGGCCGAGGGGATCCGCGGTCTCGGCCGCCGATCCGTCAGCGCGAATCTCACCCGCACGGTCATGCCGTCGGCCATGCGGGGATCCGTCCGCTCCACCTCCAGTTCCAGCGGAAAGGACCGGGTGACCGGATCGGCCGTCGGCGATCGGAAGCTGATCCGGCCGTGGAACACCCCACCCGGAACGGCATCCACCGTAAAGGGGATTCGCCCTTCCCCGGCCAGCCGGTGGATATCCTGCTCCCCGATGGCCAGCCTGATCTTGAAACGGCTCAGATCCACCACTTCGGTCAGCGCCGTACCCGGCGGGATCACCTCCCCGACCTCCACCTCCCGGAACGCGGCCACGCCCTCGCCCGGGGCCGTCACCCGCGATTTGCGCACCAGGTCTTCGGCCAGCGCCAGGCCGGCCGCCGCCTGTGCCACCTGGGCCCGCGCGGCCCGGCGGTCCTCCTCGCGCGGGCCCTGCCGGGCCAGCGCCAGGCGTTCTTCGGCCGCCATTCGACCCGCATGGGCCATGTCCAGGATGCGTTTGGCGGCGTCCTGCTCCCGGTCTGAAACCGCCTGCCGGCCGTAGAGTTCCCTGGTCCGCTCAAAGGCCTTCCGGGCCTCCTGCCAGGCGGCCTCGGCCTCCCCCAGCGCGGCCTCGGCGATCCGGATCTCCTCGGGCCGGCTCCCGCGCTCCGCTTTTTCCAGCTGGCTTTCGGCCGCCGCCAGGGCGGCCGCAGCCCGCTGAACCTCGAGCCGCAGGCTGCGGGTCCCGATCTCGGCCAGCAGCTGCCCCTCGCGCACCTGCGCCCCCTTCTCGAAAAGCAGCGCCTCCACCGGCCCGCCCAGTTCGCTCGCCACCCGCACCTTGCGGTGCGCTTCCAGCACTCCCACCAGCTCGCGGTGGCCGGACGCAGGCGTGGCCGTGATCTGAACGGTCTTCACGACTTTCCCCGGCCCGGAGGGGCCTGGCGCGCTCTCCTGGGTCTCGGCCCGCTCACCGCAGCCCGGCGCACCGGTGAGCAGCAGGACCGCGAAGCACACTGCGGCTGATGCATGGTTTCGTGAAGCGATTCTGGACATGGGGGATAGGGGCCTGGCGCCCGCAGTAGCCCTCACGCGGCGCGATGACCCAGCCGTTTGAGGTGCACCTGGAGGGCCATCAGGGCCGCCGGAGTCACGCCCGAGATCCGCGAGGCCTGCCCCAGCGACAGGGGGCGCACCCGTCCGAGCTTTTCCCTCACCTCGGTGGAAAGCCCGTGGACTTTTTCGAAGGTGATTTCTTGCGGAATCCGCACGCTCTCCAGGCGGTTCAGTTTTTCCACCTGCCGTTCCTGCCTCAGGAGATAGCCCTCGTACTTGACCCGCGCTTCCACTTCCTCGCAGGCCTCGGGTCCGGCCTCCGGGAGGTCCGCGTCGAAGCAGCGCAGGTCGGCCAGGCGGATCTCGTTGCGCTTGAGCAGTTGCTCCAGGGTGGTGACGTTCTTGACGGGGGCTGACCCCAGGGCCCTCAAGCGATCGCTTATCCAGGGCTCAGGCCGCAGCCTGGTGGCGGCCAGGTGCTTCATCAGCGTTTCCACCTGCGCCCGCTTGCGGCCGAAGGCGCGATACACCTCGCCGCCGACCAGGCCCAGCCGGTGACCGATGTCGCGCAACCGGAAATCCGCGTTGTCCTCCCGCAGCAGAAGGCGGTACTCGGCCCGCGAGGTGAACATGCGGTAAGGCTCTCGGGTGCCCCGGGTGACCAGGTCGTCGATCAGCACGCCGATGTAGGCCTGCGACCGGGAAAGCAGCAGCGGTTCCTCCCCGCGGATTTTCAGCACCGCGTTGATCCCCGCCAGCAGACCCTGGGCCGCCGCCTCCTCATAGCCGGAGGTGCCGTTGATCTGGCCGGCGTGGTAGAGCCCGCTCACCCGTTTGGTCTCCTGAGTGGGCTTCAGCTGGATGGGGTCGACGTAGTCGTACTCGATGGCGTAGCCCGGCCGCAGCGATCTCGGCCCTTTCCAGGCCCGCGATGGAACGTACCATCCGTACCTGGATGTCCACCGGGCAGACTGGTCGCCAGGCCGTTGGGATAGACTTCAAAGGTCTCCAGACCTTCCGGTTCCAGGAACACCTGGTGGCGGGTCTTTTCCGGAAACCGGACCACCTTGTCTTCGACCGAGGGGCAGTAGCGGGCGCCGACTCCCTCGATGACCCCGCTGAACAGCGGCGAGCGCTCGAGGCCCTCCCGGATGATCGCATGGGTCCGCGCGTTGGTGTAGGTGATGTGGCACGGGACGCTGCGGCAGGGGCAGGCGCTCGGTGGTGAACGAGAAAGGGCCGCGGGTTTTCATCCCCCGGCATCTGCGGTCAGGCCTGCGAAGTCGATGGTCCGGCCGTTGAGCCGGGGCGTGGTGCCGGTCTTCAGGCGGCCCAGCTCGAAGCCCAGTTCCCGCAGTGCTGGCGGACAGCCCGCCGGCCGGGGGGTCGCCCATCCGGCCGCCCGGGAAATGGTCGAGCCCGACGTGAATCAGGCCCTTCAGGAAGGTGCCGGTTGTCAGAATGACGGCCCGCCCCGCGAATCGCTCGTGGATCCGGGTCTCCACCCCCTGCACTTTCCCGTCCCGCACCAGCAGCCGCTCCACCATGGCCTGGCGGATGTCCAGGTTGGGCTGCGCCTCCAGCACGGATTTCATCCGCCGGCGGTACAGATCGCGGTCGTTTTGGGACCGGGAGCCCTGCACGGCCAGTCCCTTGCGGGTGTTCAGCCGCCGGAACTGGATCGCGCTGGCGTCGGCGTTCTTCGCCATCTCGCCGCCCAGCGCGTCGATCTCGCTTGACCAGATGCCCTTTGGCCAGACCGCCGATGGCCGGGTTGCAGCTCATGGCCGCCACGTGATCCAGGTTGATGGTCAGCAGCAGGGTCGGGTGACCCATCCGGGCGGCCGCCAGAGCGGCCTCACAGCCCGCATGGCCGGCGCCCACCACGATCACGTCGTAGATCTGCTCGCAGCGGCATTACGTCCACGGTTCCCGCACCATGATCGTCTGCTCGCGGTCCGCGCCGACCGACACCACGGAGATGGGTACCCCGCAGACCTCCTCGATGAGGTCCAGATAGGCCCGCGCCTCAGCCGGGAGCTGATTCAGGCGCCGCGTCCCGGAAATGTCCTCCTGCCACCCTTTCAGGGTCTCGTAGACCGGCCGGCAGCGGGCCTGCCGGGCGAGGCTCGTCGGGGCGGTGATCCAGGCCTTCGCCGTCCAGCTCGTAGCCCACCGCCACCTTGAGTTCCGGCAGCCGGGTCAGCACGTCCAGCTTGGTGACGGCCAGGCTGCCGAGCCCGTTCAGGCGCACCGCGTCGCGCACCACCACCAGGTCCAGCCAGCCGCAGCGCCGCCGCCGCCCGGTGGTGGATCCGAACTCCTTGCCGCGCTCCTGCAGGTAATCCCCGGTCTCGTCGGTCAGCTCCGTCAGGAAGGGTCCGGCGCCGACGCGCGTCGTGTAGGCTTTCACGATTCCCACCACGTGGTGCAGCTGTCCGGGCCCGATGCCGGCTCCGGCGCAGGCCGAGCCCGCCACCGGGTTGGAGGAGGTCACGAAAGGGTAGGTGCCGTGGTCCACGTCCAGGTGGGTCCCCTGGGCGCCTTCGAACAGGATCCGCTTTCCGGCTTTCAGGGCCGCGGCCAGCTCGCGGGAGACGTCCGAGATGAAGGGATCGAGCTTCCCGGCCATGGCCAGGGTTCGATCGAGGATCGGACCGAGCTCCAGGGTTGCGGCGCCCAGATACTTCTCCAGGTAGAAGTTCTTTTCGGCCAGATTTTCCCGGATTCTGGCTTCCAGAGTCGCCGGTTCGGTGAGATCCACCGCCCGGATGCCCACCCGGGCATACTTGTCCTCGTAGCAGGGACCGATCCCCCGGCCGGTGGTTCCCAGCTTGGCCTTGCCCTTGGCGGCTTCCCGCGCGGTATCGATCGCCTTGTGATAGGGCATGATGATATGCGCCTTGTCGCTGATGGACAGCCGCTCCGGCCCCAGCCCGATACCCGTCCGCCTCAGTTCCCGGATCTCATCCAGCAGGATCTCCGGGTCCACCACCACCCCGTTGCCGATGAGGCACTTCTTGTCCTCGTAAAGAATCCCGGAGGGGATCAGGTGAAAGATGAACTGCCGTCCCTTCACCACCAGGGTGTGTCCGGCGTTGCTGCCGCCCTGGTAGCGGACCACCAGGTCGGCCCCGGCCGTGAGCAGATCCACCACCTTGCCCTTGCCCTCGTCCCCCCACTGGGTACCCACCACCACCGTGTTCGACATCTCTCGGTTCTCCGTTCAATGGAATGCCTGCGGCATGAAGATCACTTGTTAGCCCAATGGGTTGGGCCTGTCAATGGCTTTTGCCGGGCCCTTCCCTGCCGCCGGCGCCACTTATTCGTTGCCTCCCGGGGCCCGGGCGGTATAATCTTCAACCTCCCGGGAGCGAGCTCCGCATGACAGGATCCGACAGATGAATCCCCCCTCCACCGGTAAGGGGGTCACCGCCTGCCTGGCCGGGGCCCTGCTCTGGGCCTCCAACGGGGTGGTGTCCAAATACCTGATGATGGGAGGGCTTTGCCCGTTCGTGCTGGCCCAGGGCCGGTTGAGCTTCGCCGCCGTACTGGCCTTCCTCTGGCTGCTGCTGGCCCGCCCCTCCGCCCTGCGCATCCGCCCCAAGGACCTGCCGGGCCTTCTCCTGCTGGGGACCGTCGGCATGGCGGGCGTGAACGCCTGCTATCTCTCCGCCATCGCCAGCATCCCCACCGCAGCCGCCATCCTGCTGGAATACCTGGCCCCGGCCCTGATTGCGCTCTATGCCTGGCGCTTCATGCAGGAGCAGATGGGGGTCATGAAGCTCCTGGCGCTCCTGCTGGCCTTGGCGGGCTGCTTTCTGGTCGTGGGCGGGTACAACCTGGATCTGCTGACCCTCAACCTGCGGGGGGTGCTCTGGGGTCTGGGCGCGGCGCTGACCTTTGCCTTCTACTGCATTTATTCGGAATACGGCCTGCGCTTCTACTCGCCCTGGACGGTGCTCTGCTACGCGCTCGTCATCTCGGCTGTCACCTGGAATCTGGTGCTCGGCCCGGGGCATCTGCTCCTGCTGGGGTGGGATGCCCCGTCCTGGAGCCTGGTCTTCTATTCGGCCAGCCTGGGGACCGTGGTGCCCTTCGGGCTCTTCGCCTTCGGCATCGAACATCTGCGGGCCACCCGGGCGACCATCATCTCCACCTTCGAGCCCATCGCGGCGGCGCTGATCGCCTACCTGTGGCTGGGGGAAACGCTGGAGCCGCTCCAGATGCTCGGCGGCCTGGCGGTGCTCGCGGCCGTCGTGCTGATCCAGAACCAGAGGGAGCAGGACCGGTTCAGTCCGGCCATGATCAAGCGGGAACAGCTGCGGCCCCTGTAGAGTCGGGGCGAGAGGAGACGGCCATGCGCCCGGAGAAAAAAGCGGTTTGGGGCTGGGCCCTGTATGACTGGGCCAACTCGGCGTTTGCGACCACGGTGATGGCCGGGTTCTTCCCGGTCTTCTTCAAGAAATACTGGAGCTACGGCGCGGACGTGAACCTCAGCACCGCCCAGCTGGGCTTCGGCAACGCGCTGGCCAGCCTGTTCGTGGCCCTCATGGCGCCGCTGCTGGGGGCCATCGCCGACCGCGGGTCGAAGAAGAAGGCCTTTCTGATCTTTTTCGCCTACTTGGGAGTGCTCATGACGGCCGCCCTGTTCTGGGTCGGCCAGGGCCAGTGGGCCTGGGCGATCTTCATCTACGCCATGGGCATCGTCGGGTTCTCGGGCGCCAACGTGTTCTACGACTCCCTGCTGCCCGGTGTGGCCGCCGAGGACCGGATCGACTGGGTGTCGGGCTTCGGCTTTTCCATGGGGTACCTGGGCGGCGGGCTGCTGTTCCTCGTCAACGTCCTGATGACGCTCATGCCCCAGCGCTTCGGGCTGGCCGACGCCTCCCAGGCCGTGCGCTTCGCCTTCCTCTCGGTGGCCCTGTGGTGGGGGCTGTTCACCCTCTTTCTCATCTTCTGGGTCCCGGAAAAAAGGCTTCCCCGGCGGGCCGGCGCGGTCCAGGCCGTGCGGGAGGGCTGGCGGCAGCTGACGGCCACGTTCGGCAGGATCCGGCACCTCAGGACCGTGTTTCTGTTTCTGCTGGCCTACTGGTTTTACATCGACGGGGTGGACACCATCATCCGGATGGCGGTGGACTACGGCATGTCCCTGGGCTTCGAGGCCAACGACCTGATCCTGGCCCTGCTGATCGTGCAGTTCGTGGGGTTCCCGGCGGCGCTGGCCTTCGGGAAACTGGGCCAGGTCTGGGGGGTCCGCCGGGCGATCTTCCTGGCGATCGCCATCTACATGCTGGTGACGCTGTGGGGCACCATGATGACCCAGCGGCACGAGTTCTACGTTCTGGCGGTCATCATCGGTCTGGTTCAGGGCGGCATTCAGGCCCTGAGCCGCTCCTACTACTCGCGCCTCATTCCCCGGGGCCAGGCCGCCGAGTATTACGGTTTCTACAACATGCTCGGCAAGCTGGCCGCCATCCTCGGGCCCGCCCTGATGGGTGTGGTGGGCCTGATCGCCCGCCGGGCGCTGATGCCGCCGGCCCCCTCGCCGGAGCAGGTTCAGCAGATCGGCCAGCTGGCCTCCCGCTGGAGCATCGGCTCGGTTCTGCTGCTCTTCATCGTCGGCGGCATCCTGTTCTATTTCGTCGACGAGGAGCGCGGCCGGGCCGAGGTCAAGCGTCTGGAAGCCGGCGACAGCCCGCCTTAGCCGGTTGTCGAAGATCCGACCCGTCCCGCGGCTAGTCCATCCCCTTCTGGTACTTGAAGGACACGTCCAGCCTGGCCCGGAAGGAGGTGACCTTGCCGTTGGTGACGACCATGTCCAGCTTGGTGACCTCGGCGATCCGCAGGTCCTTGAGGCTCTCGCCCGCCGTCTCCACGGCCGTCCGGGCGGCATCCTCCCAGGACGTGTCGCTGGTGCCCACCAGTTCGATGATGACGTACGTGCTGTCCTTTGCCATTCTTACCCTCCTTTTGTCTGCGTGATTCCCGGATCGGGGTTTCCCCGCCTCTTTCCAGGCCGGCGTGGTTTGCCCGTATTCCGGTTCCGGGCCCTCTGCAATGGGACCTGTGGGGAGAAAGACGCCTGGCCGCCGATCTCCAGGATACAGGGGCCCTGCACTCGGGTCAAGGCGAACCATGCTGCCGCCGCCCGCTGCAGGTGAGTTCGCTTCATGACGCCCGGCTCAGTCGTTCCTGGCGGGCGCGGATCAGCAGAAACAGCAGGCACGCCAGCCAGGCCCCGGTTTGCAGCCACACGAAATACGCATTCCATGGGGAAGGCAGGAGGTAGAGACCGCCCGGTGCCACGAGCAGGGGCATGTTCAGCGCCAGCAGAGGCCGTCGACCACTGCCGCCGTCTGCCTTGGACCCTCTTCGCGTTTCGCCAGGCGATAGCAGGCACAGCACGGGAAACAGGAGCAGCAGATCGTCATACCAACGGTGATACGTCCAAAAACGGGCGATCAACGCGCTCACCCCCACCAGAACCCACAGGTCGATGCGGCGATGGAAGTAGACCCACAAACCCAGCAGAAGCAGGAGCGACGCGGATACGGGCGCCTTTTCCACATGCTCAAGGGAGGCAGGAGATCCTGCCGATCTTCAGCGGCTGCATGGTCAGGAGATCGTCCGCCCATGTTTCCTCACGGCCTGCTCTCTGTCCCCGCTACCGCAGCTCGGCCTTGAACCTGGCGGCCACCCGCCTCAGGTTGGCGGCCCAGTCCGGCGCCAGCGGGTCCGCCTCCACCGTAACCCCGCCCACCGCACCGGCGATCACCTCGGCACTCTTGCGGGACTGCTGGGGTGCCACGAACACGGCCCGGACGCCTCTGCGGCGGGCGTCATCGATGAGGGCCCGCAGCTCGGCCGGACGGGGCTCCTTGCCTTCGAGCTCGATCGGGATCTGCTCCAGGCCGTAGGCGTCGGCAAAGTAGCCCCAGGCCGGGTGGAAGACCATGAAGGCCTTCCCGCCCGCCCGCTGGCTGAAAAGCGACCTCAGCTCTTCGTCCAGTTCCAGGAGTTCTCCCATGAAACGTCGGTAGTTCACCTCGTACCCGGACCGGCCTTCCGGGTCGGCTTCTTCCAGCGCCCGCAGGATGTGGCGGGCCTGCAGCATGACCAGGGGCGGCGAAAGCCACACATGGGGGTCCCTGACCCCCTCGTGGGGGTCCGAAGGGCTCTCGGCGTGCAGGTCCGCTTTCATCGGCAGCTTCTCCATCCCCCGGTCGGTGTCCACCACGACCATTGCCGGGTTCGCGGCGCGGATCTTCGGCAGCCACGCGCGCTCGAAAGGCACGCCGATGGCGAAATAGAGCCTCGCGGCACTCAGCCCGACCACCTGCTGGGGCTTGGGTTCGTACGTGTGCGGGCTGGCCCCGGGCCGCACCAAGACCGAGACCCTGAGCCCCTCCCCGCCTACCTTTTTGACGAAATAGGCCTGCGGCGGCAGGCTCACGAAAACGTGGAGCGGAGCCGGTTCGCTATTGGCCGTAAATGTCGGCCAAAGGAGCGCGGCAAGCGTGAGCCAGACCTTACCCCATCCGCAGCGGTTCATGGGATGACCTCCCTCTGCATGCCTGTGATCGACCCTGTCGCGGTCAGTGTACCGGCGGAGGGCCGGTCTTGTAAACCGACTCTGCAGGGAACCCGGCGCTTGAGAACATTTTGGACTTGAAAAAAGCGTCCGCTTTCCTCTATGTTCTGATCTTCCAACCAAATCGCGTCAAGGAAGAGAGATCATGAAAATCGCGGTCAGCGGCAAAGGCGGGGTAGGCAAGACCACCTTCGCGGCTTTTCTCATCCGGGCCCTGGCGGACGGCGGCAAGAAGGTACTGGCGATCGACGCCGACCCGGACGCCAACCTGGCCCAGGCGCTCGGGGTGGCAGAGCCGGGAACCATCGTGCCGATTTCCCGGATGAAAGAACTGATCGAGGAGCGCACCGAGACCAAGCTCGGCACCATGGGGGGCATGTTCAAACTCAACCCCCGGGTCGACGACCTCCCCGACCGGCTATCGGTCAAGATCGACGGCATCCGGCTCATGGTGATGGGCGGGGTCAAGAAGGGCGGGGCCGGCTGCGTGTGCCCGGAAAGCACCCTGCTCAAGAATCTGGTCCGTCACATCGTGCTGGCCCGCGACGAGGTGGTGGTGCTCGACATGGAGGCCGGGCTGGAGCACCTCGGAAGAGGTACCGCCACGGCCGTCGACCGCCTGGTGGTGGTGGTGGAACCGGGCCGGCGCAGCATCGAAACCGCGTTCCAGGTCCGCCGCCTGGCCAGCGACATCGGGGTTCGCAGTCTGAGCTTCGTAGGCAACAAGATCCGCGGCGACTCGGACCGGGAATTCCTGCTTGAGCAGATGCCGGGGTTCGACTTCCTGGGCTTCATTCCCTTTCGCGCCGCGATTTTGGAGGCCGACCTGGGGGGCCGCCCGCCATTTGAAACCGATGCCGAGACCCTGGTGGCCGTCAGGGCGATGATGGAGAAGCTGGAGGCCTAATCTCTGGAGGAGGCTGAACATGGGAGAGCGGATTCACAACTTCAACGCCGGTCCGGCGGCCCTGCCGCTGCCGGTCCTGGAGCAAACCCAGGCCGAACTGCTGGACTTCCGCGGCTCCGGCATGTCCATCCTGGAGATGAGCCATCGGTCCAAGGGCTTTGACGAGGTGATCAACGACGCGGTCGCCAGGACCGGAAGGCTGCTCCGGCTGGGCGACGACTTCCGGGTGCTTTTCATCCAGGGCGGCGCCAGCCTGCAGTTCTGCATGATCCCCATGAACCTGGCCGTAGGCCGGAAGCCGCTCGACTACGTCAACACCGGCACCTGGTCCACCAAGGCCATCAAGGAGGCCCGGCTGCAGGGCAAGACCGTGCGCGTCCTGGCCTCCTCGGAAGACGCCGGTTTCTCCTATATCCCCAAGGGTTTCGACTTCGACGGACAGGCCGCCTTTCTGCATTTCACTTCCAACAACACCATCAAGGGCACCCAGTGGGCGGCCTTTCCGGAGAGCGGCGAAGTGCCCCTGGTGAGCGACATGTCTTCGGATTTCCTGAGCCGGCCCTTCGACGTCCGGCCTTTCGGCCTTATCTACGCCGGCGCGCAGAAGAACATCGGCCCGGCCGGCGCCGCCCTGGTCATCATCCGCCGGGACATGCTGGAACGGGCCCCCGACGGGATCCCCACCATGCTCCGCTACAGCACCTTTGCGGAGTCCAACAGCTTGTACAACACGCCTCCCTGTTTCGTGATCTACGTGATCAGCCTGGTGCTGAAGTGGCTCGAAGAAACCGTCGGCGGTCTGGACGAGATGGAGCGCATCAACCGCGAAAAGGCGCGCCTGATCTACGACCGCATCGACGGATCTTCTTTCTACCGCGGCACGGCGGCCAAAGACAGCCGCTCCCTGATGAACGTCACCTTCCGCTTGCCCAGCGAGGAACTGGAAGCCCGGTTCGTGGCCGAAGCCCTCAAACAGGGGCTGGGCGGGTTGAAAGGACACCGTTCGGTGGGCGGCTGCCGGGCATCTCTCTACAACGCCACCGGGATGGACGCGGTAGCGGACCTGGCGGCCTTCATGGCGGAATTCGAGAAGCGTGCCGGCTGACCCGGCCGCGGCGGCGATGCCGCCCGTTTCAGCAGGACCGCGGTGATGGACATCCTCCGCAGCAGCTGCGCCCGGGGCGCCCGTGAAGCCGAGGGCCTGGTGGTGATCATCGACGTGTTCCGGGCCTTCTCCTGCGCCCCGCTCTTTTTCCACTTCGGCGCCCGGCGCGTCATCCTGGCGGCGGATCCCGAGGCTGCCCGGGCTCTGAAGCGCGACAACCCGGACTACCTCCTGGTGGGCGAGGTGAACGAGGTACCCCTGGCGGACGCGGACCTGGGGAATTCGCCCTCCCAGATCGCGCGCAAGGGCAGGCCTTTTCTCCAAGGCAGGACGGTCGTTCACCGGACCACCGCCGGCGTCACCGGCGTGGCCGCCGCCATGGACCGGGCCGAGACCGTGCTGCTGGGCAGCTTCGTCATGGCGCGCGCCATTGCGGATCACATCCGGGGCAGGAACCCGCGGCAGGTGACGCTGGTGGCCATGGGCGACCGGGCACAGGAAAAAGCCCCCGAAGACGAAGCCTGCGCCGACTACCTGGAGCACCTGCTCTGCGGGACCCCCTACCGCGCGGTGGAGACCCTGCGCGATGTCGTGTTTCAGCCCACGGCCCAGAAATTCGTTCTCGGCACCCGGGAGTATCTGCCCCGGGAGGACCCGATTTTCTGCCTCCAGCGCGATCTCTTCGACTTCGTCCTGGCCGCCCGGCGCTCCGGCGATCTCCTGGAAGCCTACAGAATCGAGCCGTTGAAAGGGGGATCCAAGGCAGCATGAACCCAAGCGACCTCGGCCCGGCCGAATTGCGGGCCCTCATCCGATCCGGGGACTGGGCTTCCCCCACCAGCGGCCTGGCCGCCGGCGCGGTCCAGGCCAACCTGGTCATGGTCCCCCGCGAAGCGGCCTTCGACTTCCTGCTCTTCTGCGTCCGCAATCCGCGCCCCTGCCCCATCCTGGACGTGCTGGAGCCCGGGCAGGTGGAGCCGCGGATCGCCCCCGGCGCCGACCTGCGCACCGATCTGCCCCGCTACCGGGTCTATGAAAAGGGCCGTCTCAAGGAGGAAGTCGACAGCGTCCGCGATCGGTTTCACGAAGGCCTGGTGAGCTTCCTGCTGGGCTGCAGCTTCTCCTTCGAGAACGCCCTGCTGGCCGCCGGCATCCCGATCCGCAACCTGGAGGAAAACAGGAACGTCTCCATGTATCTCACCAGCCTGGCCTGCCGCCCGGCGGGGCGCTTCGCCACGCCCATGGTGGTCTCCATGCGGCCAATGACCCCGCAGGCCGCCGTGCGGGCGGTTCAGGTCACCACTCGCTTTCACCTTACCCACGGGGCGCCGCTCCATTTCGGCGCCCCGGAAGCCATCGGGGTCCCCGACCTGGGCCGGCCCGATTTCGGCGACCCGGTGTCCATCCGGCCGGAGGAGATCCCGGTGTTCTGGGCCTGCGGGGTCACCGGCATCCTGGCGGCCACCTCGGCCGACCTGCCGCTGGTCATCACCCACGCTCCCGGCCACATGTTCGTGTCCGACCTGCGGGACGAGCAGATGACCCTCTTCTGAGATCCTCGTCCCCCGGCGCGACCCGGTTGACACGGGTCAAGGGCTTTTTCTATAGTGTCCGGGTGTGAAAGCTCTCGGCCCTGGAGCCCTCTTTCGGCCGGGGCTGCCCTTCTTCCTCCCCTTTCAACCTCAGCGCCGGCGGCTGCCGGCCCGCCGGAAGCCGCCGCAGTGTGAGAAACGGTTCGTCCTTTCCGGACGTTTTGACCGAACCCCAAGCCAAGGAGGTTTCAAGATGAAAACCAATTTCAGATTTGCAGGCCTTTTTCTGGGGCTCCTGGCGCTCGTCGGCTTGCTGCTGCCGGCCGGCGCCGCGGCGGTTGCCGAGATCAAGATCGGCGCCATCTACCCCCTGACCGGCGGGGCGGCCGCCGCCGGCCGCGAGCTGCGCGCCGGGGTCGAACTGGCGGTTGAAATCGCCAACAGCGCCATGGCCGACCTGCCCATGACCATGGCCAAGAACGCCGGCGTCCAGAGCCTGGGGGGCGCCAAGATCACCGTCATCTTCAAGGACCACGAGGGAAACCCCACCCTGGGGGCCGACCTGGCCAAGAAGCTCATCCTGGACGACAAAGTGGACGGCATCCTGGGCTGCTACCACAGCTCGGTCACCAAGACGGTCAGCGCGGTCGCCGAGCAGTACGGCGTACCCATGATCAACGGCTCTTCCACCTCGCCGCCCCTCACCGAACGGGGCTTCAAGTGGTTCTGGCGGACCACCCCGCACGACAAGTGGTTCACCAAGGACCTTTTCGAACTTCTCAAGGGCCTGACCGAAGGCAAGGTCAAGGGCGTGGCGGCGGTGCCCAAGGCCGAGATCAGCAACCTGGCCTCGGCCTGCGAAAAGACCGAGTGGGGCTCCCACGTCTCGAGCCTGATCGAGAGCTTTGCCAAGGAGTACGGCTTCAACCTCCGCAAGTCCCTGCTCTATGCCAAGGAATCGCCGGATCTTTCGAGCGAGGTCCGCTCCATGATGGCGGCGCGGGCCGATGTGATGCTGTTTGCCTCCTACACCTCGGACGCCATTCTGATGCTCAAGACCCTCAAGGCGCAGAAGGTCACGCCCAAGGTCCTGTGGGGACAGGACGCGGGCTTTGAAACGCCCGAGTTCCGCAGCACCCTGGGTGATTCCATTGTCGGCGTCCTGACCCGCACGGTGTTTCTCCCCAAGGTGGTGGAGGTCAAGCCCATCGCCGGCCAGGTCAACAGCATGTACAAGGCCAAGACCGGCAACGATTTCTCCGGGGCCTCGGCCCGCTCCTTCACCGGTCTGCAGACCTGGGTGCATGTGCTGGAGAAGGCCGGCTCCACCAAGCCGGCCGACATCCAGGCCGCGGCCAATGCGATCCACATCCCGGGCAGCGAGCTGGTGGTACCGTGGGCGGGGATCAAGTTTTCCACCACCGGGGACGAGCTCGGGCAGAACGTGCTGGGCTCCGGGCTCATCGGCCAGTACCAGAAACTGGCCGACGGCTCGGTGGGGCTTGAAATCGTCTACCCCTTCGACGTCACCTCGGCCAATATGATCTACCCCTTCCCCGGCTACTAGCAGCCGGTTAAGGGGACGTTGGTACGAAAGAGCGTTTCTCCCGCCCTCCCCGCCGTGCGGGGAGGGCGGGTACTGCAGAAGGCAGTCGCCCGGAGTTCGTCATGGATATCCTGATCGGCTCACTTGCGGCCGCAGTCCTGATCGGCATGGTGCTGGCCCTGGTCGCCCTGGGGCTGACGATCATCTTCGGGGTCATGGACATCGTGAACTTCGCCCACGGCGAGTTCCTCATGATCGGCATGTATACCGGTCTCCTGACCGCCCAGGCCACCGGCCTGGACCCGCTTTTCACTCTGCCGGCGGCCGCTCTGGTGGGTTTCCTGCTGGGCGTCCTCTGCTACGTGGGCTTCGTGAAATTCCTGCTGCGGGGGCCCATGGTGGCCCAGCTCCTGGGGACCTTCGGGCTCATGCTCTTCCTCCGCAACCTGGCGTTCCTGATCTTCGGCTCCGAGGACCGCGCCCTGCACCACGGCCTGCTGGTGGACAAGAGCTTCGTGCTCGGCATGGGCGTGGTCATCCCGGCCACCAAGCTGGCGGCCGCCCTGCTCTCGGTTTTTTCCTTCCTGGCAGTCTGGCTGCTGATCAACCGCACCCGGACGGGCAAGGCCTTGACCGCCACCGCCCTCAACCCCCAGGCGGCCCGCTACATGGGCATTCCCACCGAGCGCATGAACGCCCTGGCCTGGGGCATCGGCGGCACCTCGGTGACCATCGCCGGCGCCCTGATCGTCAACTTCTGGTCGGTCAATCCCTTCGTCGGGCTGCTCTTCACCATGATCGCCTTCACCATCGTGGCCCTGGGGGGGTTCGGCAGCGTGCCCGGGGCCTTCTTCGCCGGGCTGGTGGTGGGGCTGATCACGGAAATCCCGGGCATCTGGGACTTCTTCACCTACACCTTCAATCTTGACTGGATGGCCGACGTGCCCATGACCTCCTTCAAGTACACCTGGTTGTACCTGGCCTATTTCCTCATCATGGTGCTGCGGCCGAGGGGGCTTTTCGGATGGAAGTCCTGAGGAGTGCCCTCGACTTCTCCGATTTCCCGCGGCTGGACCTGAGTATCGCCGGCCTGCTGGCCCTGTTCCTGCTGGTCTTCCCCCTGTTCCCGCTCTCTTCCTTCGCCATGGCCACCATGATCCAGTTCCTCATGTTCTCCCTCTACGGCATGGGCTGGAACACCATCGGCGGCTACGGCGGCCAGGTGGACCTGGGCAAGGCCCAGTACGTGGGCATCGGCGCCTACACCACCGCGGCCATGCTCATCTACTGGGACATTCCGTTCTGGGTTTCCATGCCAATGGGAATGCTGCTGGCGGTGCTCTGGTCCTTCATCCTGGGCTACCCCCTTTTCCGGCTCAAGGGCCACTACTTCGCCATCGCCACCATCGCCACTTCGCTGGTGCTCAAGGATATCTTCGAGGTCTGGGACTTTGTCGGCGCGGCCCGGGGCCTGGAGATCTCTCCCATTCGGTACCGGCCGCCGGATTTCCTGCGGCTCATCTTCAAAGAAGACATCTACTATTACTATGTTCTGCTCGGGTTTTTCTTTCTCGGCATCTTCTACGTCAACTGGTTCCGCAAATCGCGGTTGGGCTTCCAGCTGCGCTGCATCAAGGACAACGAGGAGGTGGCGCGTTCCCTGGGGATCAACGTCCTGTGGGCCAAGATCAAGACCTATGCCATCGCCACGGCCTTCGTGAGCCTGGTGGGCTCTTTCCACGCCTGCTACATCAAGAACATCGAGCCGGAAGACACCATGAGCCTGAACATCTCGATCCTGATCGCTCTCATGGCCATGCTGGGCGGCGCCGGTTCGCTGTGGGGTCCCATCATCGGGGCCGCGGTGCTCATTCCGCTCAAGAGTTACCTGAAGGACTGGCTCGGCGCCCAGGCCGGCCTGCCGGGCATCGATCTGCTCATCTACGCCCTCATCATCATGGTCATCTCGGCCTATGAGCCCCGGGGCATCTGGGGGATCGTGCAAAAGGCGCGGCGCCGGAGACGCACCTGATGGCCCTGCTGGAAGTTCAGGAACTCACCAAGGACTTCGGCGGCCTGCGGGCCAACAACCGGATCTCCTTCCGCCTGGAGCCCGGTGAGCTGGTGGGCCTGATCGGGCCGAACGGGGCCGGCAAGACCACGCTTTTCAATTGCATCTCAGGCCTCCACCCGCTGACCGGCGGCCGGGTGATTTTCGACGGCCGGGACATCAGCGGCCTGAAAGCCCACCAGGTGGCCCGGCTGGGACTGGCCCGGACCTTTCAGGTCTACGCGGCCTCCGGTGACCTGAGCGTGGAAGAAAACGTCATGGTCGGCTGCTTCATGCGGACCCGCTCGCGCCTCCGGGCGCGTGAGCGCGCCCGTGAGATCCTCCAGCAGCTGCGGCTCGGCGAACTCTCCGGGCACATGGTGAGCGAACTGACGGTGGCGGCCCAGAAGCGCGTCACCCTGGCTACGGCCCTCGGCTCGGCTCCCAGGCTCCTCCTCCTGGATGAGGTGGCGGCCGGTCTGAACCCCGCCGAGATCGAGGACATCCTGGCGATCATCACCGGAGTCCACCACGATCTGGGGGTGACGGTCATGCTCATCGAGCATGTCATGGAACTGGTCATGAAGGTGAGCCATCGGGTGATCGTGCTGGACTACGGGGAGAAGATCGCCGACGGCGACCCGGGAACCATCGCCAGGGACCCCCGGGTGGTGAAGGCCTACCTGGGCGAACGCTATGTCCGCGAGCACGCCGGCGACTTCCGCTGATTGCCCGGCGCCTGGAAAAAGCCCGGGCTGAGAGGAGGGAAGGCTCCGACCCATGAGCGCAGCGCTGCTGAAAATCGAGGATCTGCAGGTCCGCTATTCCGGCCTGCCGGTGCTCCACGGGGTTTCGCTGGTCCTCGACCGCGGGGAAACCGTGTGTGTGCTGGGGGCCAACGGGGCCGGCAAGTCCACCCTGCTGCGGGCCATCATGGGCGCTCAGCGGGCCTTCAAGGGCCGCATCCTGTTCGACGGCCGCGAGATCCAGCACCTGCGCACCGAGGAAATCGTCCGCCGGGGCCTCATCTACGTGCCCGAGGAAAAGATGCTGTTCCGGCCGCTTTCGGTGGAGGAAAACCTGCTGCTCGGAGCCTACGTGCTCTCCGACCAGAACCGCATCCGGGACAACCTGGCGTTTGTCTACCGGCTTTTCCCGCGGCTCAGGGAGCGCCGCCGGCAGCCCGCATCCACCCTTTCCGGCGGCGAGCAGCAGATGGTGGCCATCGGCCGCGGGCTCATGTCCCGGCCGCGGGTGCTCATGCTGGACGAGCCTTCGCTGGGGCTCGCTCCGCTGCTGGTGGACGAGGTGCTGGACACGGTCCGCCGGCTCAAGGCCGAAGGCATGACCATCCTGCTGGTGGAGCAGAACGTGCGCGAGGCGCTCGATCTGGCCGAGCGCGGTTACGTGCTGCAGACCGGCAGGGTCGTGGCCCAGGGGCCCGGCCGGGAACTCCTCCAGAGCGATCTCTTCCGCAGCGCCTTCCTGGGGATCTGAGTCCGCCTGCGCTCAGGCCGCGAACCGCTGCCTGACTTCCCGGACCTGCCGTTCCAGCGCCTGCAACGCCGCCCGGGCTTCCGCCAGGGTCGAGAGCTGAAACGTCACCCGGTCTCCCGGTTTCACCTGGCCCAGGAGATGGAGGTCTGCGCTGATCACGGCCGCGATCTTGCGGTACCCGCCGGTCACCGTTTCATTGAGGAGGATGATGGGCTGGCAATCGCCGGGCACCTGGACCGCGCCTGGCACCACGCCCTCGGAGATGATGGAGTCCGCTGTCCCGGGCGGTGTTTCGAGCCGCGGCCCGGCCAGCCGGATGCCGGTGCGGTCCGAATGGGGCGTCACCTTGAAGCTGGCCGCGCAGAAGAGCGCCCGAGCCTCAGCTGTGAACTGCTCTTCCTGCGGACCGGGAACCGCCCGCAGCAGCCACTCCTTAGCGTATGCCGGAATCCGTTCGGGCGCCAGGCTGCGGCCTGCCGCCGCGAGGTGCCGCCCCGGGTCGATTGAGCTGAGCACATCGCCCTTCTTTAGCGCCCGACCCTGAAAGCCCCCGAACCCGCTGCCCAGGCTGGTGGACCGGCTTCCCATGACCTCCGGGACGTCGACCCCGCCCCCGACCGCGAGATAGGCCCGGCAGCCGCTTCTCAAGCCCCGGAAATGCAGCACGTCCCCGCGACGAAGGACCTCGGCGGACCACATGGGCAGGGGAATCCCGTTCCGGCAGGGTCTCAGGTCACCGCCGGTGACAGCCGCCGCCGTGTCCGCCAGCACCTTGGCCTTGAAGCCCGGCAGGGTGATTTCCAGGCCGGCCTGGCCCTCCGGGTTGCCCACCAGCAGGTTTCCGATCCGCAGCGCCACGCTGTCCAGCGCGCCGCTCGGCGGCACGCCGAAATGACCGCAGCCGAAACGTCCCAGGTCCTGGACGCAGGTCAGGGGCCCCGGTGCGATGATTTCCAGGAGTTCAGTTCCCAATGCTCCAACTCCTTTTCTGAGACGGCAAGGAATTGCACCCTGTCGCCCATGGACAGGGGAGTGGGCGGCCGCTCTGCCGGATCGAAGAACCGCATGGGGCTCCAGCCGATGATCTGCCACCCCCCGGGGCTGCTGACCGGGTAGATGCCCGTCTGGCGCTGGGCGATGGCCACCGACCCCTGGGGGACCCTCGTCCGGGGAGTGGCGCGGCGCGGCGTGTCCAACTCCGCCGGCAGTTCGCCCAGATAGGCAAAGCCGGGCGAAAACCCGATCATGTAGACCTGATAGGGGGTGCCGGCGTGAAGCCGGACCACCTCTTCGGCCGAGAGGTGATGGTGGGCCGCGACCCAGTCCAGGTCCGGCCCGTAACGGCCTCCGTAGACCACCGGGACAGTCAGGTTCCGGGGAGCCGGCACCTGAGCTTCCGGCAGGGCTTCGACCAACCGGCTCAGCAGCCCTTTCAGGCCCGCAAACGATATCCTGCGCGGATCATAGACAAGGGTCAGCGAGCGGTAGCCGGGAAGGACTTCGATGAGGCCCGGCAACCGCTGCTCCTGCAGCAGGACGAAGACCTCCCGCACCCGGCGGCTGATCACCGGGCTGATGCAATCGCCCAGTTCCACCAGCAGGGCCCGATCCCCCATGACCCTATAGACGGGATTTTCGAACAGCATGGCCGGGCTACAGAAACGTTCCGAGAGGCGCCACCTCCACGCCCGCCCGTTGGAGGTCCTGCCGGATCTTCCGGGCCAGATCCACTGCCGAAGGGTTGTCGCCGTGCACGCAGACCGTGTCGGCTCTCAGGGCGATTCTGCTCCCGTCCCGGGCGACCACCTCCCCTTCCGCGGCCATCCGCAGGACCCGCTCCGAGGCGAGCCGGTGATCGTGAATCACAGCGCCCGCTTCCCGGCGGGAGACCAACGATCCGTCCGGGTTGTAGGCGCGGTCCGCGAAGAACTCGAAGGCCGCCCGGATGCCGTGCCGTGCCGCCATAGCCTCCAGTTCACCGCGGTTGGGGCCGGCCATGACCACCAGGATGAGATCCCTGTCCAGACCGGCCAGGGCCCCGGCGCTCGCCTCCCAGATGGCCGGGTTCCCCACCGCCATGTTATAGAGCGCCCCGTGGGGCTTGACATGCTGAAGCCTCACCCCCTCCTGGGTCGCAAAGGCCTGCAGGGCCCCGATCTGGTAGGTCAGGTAGTCTCGGATCTCTTCCAGCGAGGCGTCCATGTTGCGCCGGCCGAAACCCGCAAGGTCCGGCAGCCCGGGGTGCGCGCCGACCCTTGCACCGTGCTGCTTTGCCAGCCGGATTGTCCGGCGCATCACCGCCGGATCCCCGGCATGATACCCGCAGGCGATGTTGGCCGAGGTGATCAGGGGGATGACCTCCCGGTCGAGACCCAGTTCGTAGCGGCCGAAACTCTCGCCCACGTCAGAGTTCAGATCGATCTTATTCCCCATACCCACAGCCTGCCTCCCTGGTTCTAGTCTACTCCCTTATGAGCCTACCCCGGGCCGCGGAGCGGTGCAAGGTAGCCGTCGAAGCTGGGCCTCCGAAAAGACTGACACTGCCATACAGCCTATGGAATATACACCCACCTGGAAAAAAGAAAAGTGCTCAAGATCGGCCACCCCTGCCTGGGCAACACTACGAGGTTGTTGCGAGCGATCTCGGTGATGGTCACCGGACCTGCCGACGGAATCATGCGGGCACCATACTGCAGCATGAGACCCATATTCCACACAACGAACAACGCGCAGACGCCGAGGACAAACCCGGCCCCGATTCTTCGCTCAAGCCATTCAAGCGCGATGGCCAAGCCGAACGTCAGCACCAACGCCATGTTTACGAACATCCGGTGGCCGAAACTCTGGCCCGCACTCCAGCCGCGGGAGGAGGAAACCACCCCAACCTGGCAGAGGAAAACGACCGCCAACACCGCCAGCAGAAAACGCCATCGGGGAAGGGTCCCCATGCCGAGCAGCAATCCCAGAAAGCCAACCATGGTCACCGGCGTCCAATGGAAGAGCCCATGGTAGGACGAAAAGAGGACCCTGGCGAAAAGGCTGATCCGCCATAGAAAACCCCTCCCGTGGGCGCTCACCATGGATACCCCGTAGTGATCGATTGCAGAGTGCAGATAGCCGTGCTGATAGAGAAGCATCACGGCCTGCGGCACCAGGCCGAAAACAAAGGCGGCCGTGTACACGAGATGCTTCGACAACAGTGTCGGCAGCGCCGACCATTCCCCACGCCTCAAGATGAGAAGATAGTCCCTCAGGGCGTAGGAAAGCGGGATCAGCATGAACACCCCGTTCTGGTAGCGCACCATGACCATGAGCGATGAGAGCAGCCCGAGCAGGATCCATTGCCCCACATCCCGGCCGTGCATTGTCCGGTGCCAATACCAGATGAATGCCGTGACTGAAAAGACCGATACGCTATGGGACATGGTGGCTTCCAGATACATATAGTAGAACACCGACGAAGAAAGCCAGAAGGTGAGAGTGGAGATCAGTGCCACCCGGTGGGTGAAATAACGGGACACCACTGCGTAGATCATGAGCAGGGCCAAGAAACCATAGACCGCCGAACCCAGATTAACGAGATAGACGTAGGGGATGGAGTACCCGTCTTGAGGTTGGCCGGCGGCTTTGGCAATGAGGTGTCCCCCCAGAGCAAAGGGTGCCCAGAACAAGGCGGTCCCGATGGGATACTGCGAATAATGGACGCCGGTTTTCGGGTCCAGCCGGATGGAACTGATATTGTAGAAGCGGCTGAAGTGCTCCTTTTCGTTTCTCAGCTCCGAATCCCGGTCGATAATCCAGGAGCGAACATAGGCATAGTAACCAGTTCCGTCGTTGGAATGCACATACGGGGTAAGCACCAGCGGCGTTAGAACGAGAAAGGCCACCCACAGCACAACCGGAGTCCGCCGAGCTTCGAGCACGGCGTCCTCTGTCCGCCGGACTTGCCGCTTTGCGCAGCCAGTATATTTCACGGCATTACCGTAGAGAACCCGGATAGCGCCGCCACCCTGGCCGGCGGCGTTTGTCCCGGCCCGGAATCAACCCGAATCCTGAAAAACCTCCCCATAGACCATCCTCGGCGCAAAGCCGCTGATCAGGATCGCGGGAATAGCAGCCGTCTCAGAGTCTGCATTTCCGCCCTGCTCAACTCGCCCAGCAAAGCAAAGGCGGCAACGATCACGGCACCAATGGCAGCCAGCTTGATCGGCAGCGGTCCCATGGTTTCCGGCCAAACCCAGCTCAGCATCAAGGCCAGAGCACTCACCAGGCCGCTTCTGAGCAGGGTGGCAAGCGGGGGCCGGACCTGCCAGACCCGGCCGATCTGAATCGCCATGCCGACGGCCATCAGCCAGGTCAGGCAGGTGGTCACGGCGGCCGCGCCGGTCATCCCGAAGCGCGGAACCGTCAGCCAGTGCCCGGCAACGGCCACCGGCAGTGCCAGGCCCGCCACGAGAAGCGGGAATCTCGGGCGACCCACGGCCACCAGGACCGAGGTGCAAAGGGCAATCCCGGTGGCGCCGATGGCCGAGAAAATGAGGATGGAGAGCACCTCGGCGGCAGGCATGAACGCCCGGCCGTAGATGGCCGCCACCACCTCCGTCGCAACGCCGACCGTCATGGCGGCAAACGGCAGCAGCCAGATCACCACGCGCATCGCCTGGCGCGTCATCCACTTGGCATACTGTTCCTGCCCCTGACCGCACAACTCGGTGACCTTCGCGAGCAGCAGCGGCGAAAATGCGGCCCCCAGCAGGCCGGGCACGATGGCCAGGTTCCTGGCCGCCCCGAAGAAACCGGTCGCTTCGGGAACTGCGGCAACGGCTTTTACGAAACAGAGGTCAAGAATTCTGAACAGCTGGATCGCCACATTGTACAAGAAAAGGGGTTTCACATAGTCCAGCAGAATACCCGGCTCCAGCCTGAAGTGCCGAAATGCCAGGGGACCGACAAAAAGGCGCGCGCCCACCAGAATGGTGGCCGATGCTGCAAGGGTTGCCGCCAGGGCACCGTACACGGATGCGTGCAGACCCACAAACAGATAGACGTATCCCAGGCGGCTCAGCCAGAAGCCGCCGTTCAGCATCGCCCGCCGGCCATAGAGCCCCAGTCCCACCAGGATCGCCCCGTAGATACCCCCGAGAGCCGAGACGGGAATGTCAAGAGCGAACATCCTGAGATAGTCCGCCAGCCTGGCATCCCCCATCAGATCCGCCAGAGCCGGCGCCAGCGCCAGGAGCAGCACGAGAGCGGCCGCGCTGACCAGGAGCTGGGTCCGCAGGAACCCGGCGCCGGTGACCCGCCAGTCCCTGCCTTCTGCCACGAGCTTCACCGCTGCCCGGCTCAGTCCCAGGGTAACCACCGCTTCCAGCCAGAGGACGATGCTCACCGTTACGGTCAGCTGGCCGTATCCGACCGGCCCGAGCCGGCGGGTGAGGAAGGCCGCCGTGAGTATTCCGGTGGGCAGCGCCAGGAGCGCACAGAAGAAGTTCTGAAGCGTTCCCACGGCCGCATGGCGCGCGTGGGACAGCTGGCCCGCCGAGAGGATGTCTGAAGGGATGGACGTGGAAGATCTCATCGTTTCATCAATCCGGGGCCGCAGCCTTTACATGCTCGCCCGACGCCCCCTGCGCCTCAACGATGGTGGGGCGGCAGGATTTCCCCCGGCTGCGGCCCGGAACTGTTCCGGGAGTTTCTGAAGCCTGCGATTTTGTTGTACAGCCAGGCGACCAGGGCACCACTCAAGGTCCCCAGAGCAAACCCATACCCGAATCCGATCAAACTGCCCCCGAAGGAAACCCGGTAACCGATGAAATACTGGCTCAGCAGCTGAAGGTTGGGTCCCAGCGGTTCACCCCCTTTGATCACCAGCCAGTTGGTGGCCGCGAATATAACCAGCCCGCTGACGACCCCGAGGGCCAGACCCATGGCTTTGGCATTCAGCCAGAGCACACTCCGAAGCAGTTTTTCCTCATCGGGTGTCCGATCGGTATTTGCCAAACCAACGCCCCCTTTCTCTTTCCTCAGCCTACAAGTAGTCGAAGAAATCCTTCAGCCTCAGGGTCCGGGATTTCCTCTTTATCCAATAGATCTGGGCGGCCACCACCAAGTTTCGCAGATAGGCGAGAAACCACCCGAGGATGAACCCCCAGCCGAATCCGTGCAAGGCGGCAACGAAAGCACCTTTCAGCGTCACGGTGTAGCCTGGGAAATAGTTGGCCAGCAGTCCCAGATGGGGACCCACGACCGGGCCCCCTTTAATCACCAGCCACGCGGTGACCAGCGAGAACAAGAGCGCTGAAACCAAGCCCACCGCCACGGCCAGTGCCACCTTGTCCACCCTGCCAAAGGTGCGGGCCAACAGGGCGTTTGCCAGGGCCGAGCGCAATCCCCGGGAGCCCTCCTCCTCCTGGTACTCGTCCTCCACGTTGACCTGCCACGGATCGTGCCGGGCGCCCGCAACGTTCTCGGCTGCCAGCAGGCCGGTCAGCATGGAATGATCCATGTTGTTGTAGCGGTGCATGCCGTTGCGGCCCACGGTCTGCAGGTTCCCCATCGCGCCCAGGTACTCCCGGATCACTTCGAGATTCGAACTGTAGCCATGGCTGTACATGGGATAGGCTTTGGGCTGCCGGACCACGAAACCCGTCCCCACGTCGCTGCCGCCTGCCAAACCGAGCCGGCCGAGCTCGCTGCGGGCCAGGCTGAGGAGATCGTCGTCCGGCATGGACCAGAGCTCATCGCCCTCGTCGCAGAAATACTCCATACCCACACTGCTCTTTGTGGGATCGGGCACCAGGTCGGCACTCCAGTTCTTGAAATTCTGGATGCGGCCCACCTTCACCTCCGGGCTGTGCACGTAGATCCACTGATCGGCGAAAAGGGCCTCCTGGTCCACGATCAGGCCGACCAGAATGAACGCCCGGTAGGAGAGGTTTCCGGCGGCCTGAAGCACGCCTGCCGGAGGCGGGGGTTCCAGCCCGGCGATCAGGGTGTCCAGCGGCAGGCTGGAGATCACCTGAGCGACCGGGAGCTCGTGTTCGCCGTTTTCCTCCGCCCAACAAACGCTCAGGATCCGCCCGTTCTGATGCCGCAGCCGGGTCACTTCCGCGTGCAGCCGGACCTTGCCACCCTTGTCTTCGGTCCGCTCGCGAAAGCGCTCCCACATCATTCCCGGGCCCAGCCGTGGATAACGAAACTCCTCGATCAGGGTGCGGGCTTTGCGGTTTCCCAGGATCGCATTGGACAGTGCCGCCGCCAGAGACAAGCCCCCGGATGCGCTGCGCCGCCCAGTCCGCCGTGATTCTGTCGCACGGGATGCCCCACACCTTCTCGGTGTACGTCTTGAAAAAGGTCGCGTACAGACGTCGGCCGAATCGGTTGGAAACCCACTGCTCAAAGGTTTCCTCCCGGGGGTAGGGTCGCAGCTGGGAGCGCAGATAGCTGAGCAGAATACGGAGGCTTTCCAGCGCCCCCAGGTTCAGGAAGGTGTTCGACAGGGATAGCGGATAGCGGAAGAAACGGCCGCGGTAGTAGATCCGGGAAAGGCGGGGGACGGTGAGGAAATCCTCTCCCACAAGCGATTCCCAAAGGCCGTTGATCCGCTCCATTTTGGTGAAGAACCTGTGCCCGCCGATGTCGAACCGATATCCCTGGTAGGTTTCGGTCCGAGCCAGGCCTCCCACCTGTCCGGCCTTTTCCAGCACAACCGGTGCGAACCCCAGCCGAGCCAGTTCATGGGCAGCGGTCAGTCCGGCCGGCCCGGCGCCCAAGACGGCAACCGGATCAGCGGTGGACAGAGCGCGGCAGTCGGCCTGCCGGTCGGCTCCTTTACCGGGCGGTTGTCGGCCCAACTTTCAACCTCGCCCCGATCTTCACCGCGGCATGCAGGCCGCTCCCGAGCAGGAAGGCGATCCCGCTGTACAGGTAGTAGAACCAGTGCCAGGGGATTACTTTGATCGCGAAAGCCGTGCCCCTCTTGGCTCTGAAGAAACGGTAAACGTCTCGATTCAGCCATAGAAGGCCGACCGGCAGGACCAGGAGCGGGAACACCGCCCAGGGGACGAAAAACGCTTCCAAGGTTCCGAAAAGCAGGCAAAAAACCAGCGCAACACTGATTCTGCTCGTCCGTGTCAGATTCAGATCATTGACCCATAGCCCGTCCCTCTGTATCAGCCTGGTCCACGGCAGGGCCCGGTAGAAGAAATCCGCCCGCAGCAGGTTGGCCGTTCCCCAGCGCTTCAGATGCTTGACCTGCAGGGTCTTCAGCAGAAGGATCCTTTTGCCTCTTTTCTTCAGCCGGTAACCCAGCTCGATGTCCTCAATGGAGGGCTGAACGTAGCTTTCATCGAACCCGCCGCAGCCCAAGAATATCTCGCGTCGAATCGCGCCGCAGGCTCCCCAGAAGGTGGATGCCTCCTCCTTCGCCTTCTGATGGGTGTAGTGGTGGAAAAGGTTCTTGTACTGGGAAAGGAAATTCCGTTCGGCAGGCTGCTCATCATAAGACCCGAAAACGGCCGCCAGGAAGGGGCGCTCCCGGAAGACAGCCTGCACCTGTTTGATGATATCACGGGGGGCTTCCACGTCCGCGTCCAGGAACAACAGGATCGCTCCGCCGGCTTCCCGCGCGCCCAGGTTTCTGGCCCGGGCGGGGCCCCGTCGCTCTGGGGTCCTGATCACCCGGGCCCCGAATTCCCCGGCCACTCGCCAGGACCCGTCGGTATCCCCGTCGGCCACCACGATCAACTCCAGCGGGGCCGGCAAGGCCGCTGTGATGCTTGCCAGGCAGCGTTTGAAGGCCGCTCCACCGTTATGCACGGGAACAACGACCGACACGGTGGCATCTTGATTCAAATCCAATGCGCCCCACGGAGCGTTCAGGAAATGTTTGTTCCATGAACGGCCCAGGGACTCCCTCAATGGTGGCGTAACGAGTGTTCCAGAAATGTTTGTTCATACGGCCCGGCGATCTCCTCAGCGCGGACCCACGGATTTCCTCCCCAGACCTTACCTCTTCAAGGGACGTCCAGCTTCTGGCGCCCGGGCGTGCTAGCCTCAAAATGAAGCGAGTCCACAGTGTTGTGGCACATGACCCGCCACCCGGCCCTACGCGCCCGGAGGCAAAAATCGATGTCTTCCAGTCCAAAAGGGTAGCGCTCATCGAGTCCTCCCAGGGCCTTCCAGAGATCGCTTCGCACAAGCATGCAAGCACCGGTGACTGCCTGGAATTCCCTATTCTCCCTGGAAACCGTCTGGCTTGGGCGGTTTCGGTGGCAATGGTAGGGTCCCTGCTTTCCCGGGCCGAAAACGACACCGCAGTGCTGGATGGTGGCGTCAGGAAAAACCATTCTGCCGCCACAGATCCCGACCGAAGGCTCGCCGGCCAGAAGATCGGCCATTCCGACAAGGGCGTCCTTGGCCAGAAACACGTCATTGTTGAGGAGCAGGTAATAGTCGTTACCATATCGAAGTGCCGCCGTGTTGTTCGCCCGGGCAAAACTCTGGGGAATATCGAATCGGACCATCTCCACTCCCTGATTGCGGTAGGTTTCCTCCACATAGGGTGGGCTCGTGGCATTGTCCACCACGACTACCTGGTGGTCTTTGCTATTAACCAGTCTTCTCAGGGCTCTTTCCAAACCTTCCAGGCAGAACCGCAGAAGGCTCTCCAATCCTCTAGAGACGATGATAACGGTAATTCCCTCGCTCTTCATGAAACCAGCCACTTCAGTTCATGCGACAGAAGGCTCTCAAGATGCGTTCTCTGGAGCCCAGCACGATAGCGCGCGGCTATGGCAACCGCTTTGCTTCTCATTTGAGAGCGCAATGCGGCATGCTCCGGACGGGTTATCCATTTCAGCTTCTCGCCAAGCTTCTCCGGCTTGACCACCAGACAGCTCTCTCCACTATCGAGATATTCCATCCCCCCTTTTACCGGCACCGATAGCACGAGACAGCCGCCCGCCATCGCTTCTAAAGCGGGTAAACCGAACTCCTCACCCAGCGCGGTCGCCAGGAAGATCCCGGAGTTCTTAAGTCTTGCGGCAACCTCCCGCTCAGTTACTCCGTCTATGGGCAGGAAGGCTAACCCCTTGTTCTTTCGCATACAGGTACGCACCAGGGGAAATCCGCGCCTCGGCATATAGGTCACCCAGTTGTCTCGCTTTCGCTCCCCTGAATAGAAGAAAGCTCCCGAAATGCTGATGCCAACGTGGGTGGTTTCTCGGTTCGAATTTGTCCTGGACGTAGGTCTTTGCTTGGTCCCAACACGTGAGAATTGGGACTTCCGGATCAAGAAAGATGGCATGCATGCGCTCATCTGTCCCTTGGCAGTGACAGACTATACGATGGTGCAGGTTCCGAAAACGATGGTAGTCGGGCGGCCACGTGATCATCAGCCAGTCGGAGGGTCTGAGGCGCTTCACAGCCTGTTTTTCTTCTATTACTGAAGCTCGAGTCGAGAACCATTGCGGCGCCCGTCCTTTGGGCAGAACAACCACCGCGGAAACCCCGAGGGCATTGAGCGCGTCCACGAATTGGCACGCGACTTTCACACCGCCAAATATCCCTGGGTCCGGCAATAAATAATAGATCATGCTATCGGCCCATGACGATCCGCAGCAGGCACGCCGGAAGGGCGATTAAGCCCACAGCCATTGCTAGACCGATTCCGTGATTTCGCGCAGCGTACCGCGTCCTTCCCAAATTCAGCAGCGCCATTCTTCGTCCTGTTCGCGTCCCGCTACTACCACCGCCAAAATGTTCAATGCAGCAAGCAAGCTCGAGGATTTTCCCTCCGGCGGCAGACAATCGCCGGCCGAAATCCACGTCTTCCATGTATAGGTAGTAGCGCTCGTTGAATCCCCCCAGTTCCAAGAAGAAATCCCTGGAAATGAAAAAGCATGCTCCATGAGGCCAGCACCAACGATCATCATGGTATTTGGGAAGCCGACTAATCCTCGAGAATACATAGTTCTTTCCGTAGTTGGTTTCCAGAGCGTCTCCAATGAGCTTTAGCCACGTATAGCCCGGTTGGCGCCCTGAAAACATGCTGCCCCCGCCTTCATCCAGAAGCGGAACGGCACAGCAGCGAGCCTCACGGACAACGGCGGCCAGTCCAAGACGAAACACCTCGATGGTCGGTCGGCAATCCGGGTTCATGAAACAAAGATACCGTCCTCTCGCTGCTCGCGCCCCCACGTTTGCAGCCCGGGCGAATCCCGTGTTCTTCTCCATCTTCATGCAGCGAACCCCTTTCTTCTTTGCGGTCAGGATTGTCTGATCCCGAGAGGCATTGTCCACCACCAGAATCTGTTCTCTCAGCTTTGGATCGATCCGTTCCAAGAAAAGGGAGAGTGTCTGTGAGGACTCATACGTCACAAGCAGGACAGTAATATCTGAAAACGACGCGTTACGCATTTCCTGCCTTAGGCTTGGGGGATCTACATATCAACCCAGACAGTCTCAGCACACCCGGCCCAAAACGACGAATGAGAAGCATTCGAATCACCTGACGAGGAAAGGGTCCTAGACAGAAATTGCTGAAGTGCAAGACCAAGGCCCCTGGCCTTGGAAATCCGTCGTCCCAGTGTTCACAGTGATTCCAATACCACGGCAGCGCTCTTGTAGACCCTGGATAAAGGGAGTTGCTCCAGTATTGAAAATAATCCTGATCTGCTATCATATGTTTGCCCACCTGGTGATCCGAGCGCTGCCGCATCACCACTTGGAGAGCCCACTTCGTCACCTCTTTCAGATCTCTCCGTCGCCCTAGAACCACCCCGCTATTGAAATAGCGGAAATCCGTGAGCGGTGGAGTCGCCTCGGTCCCCATGAAGGTAAGTGTATGCCGAACATAATGCTGCAAGAAGTCCTCACGCGTCATATTGGACCCTAGAATGGTGCTCTGCTCCACCATCCCCAGTCCGTGTCCGTCCAAGGCTTCTTCAACGTGTCGTGTTTGAATGTCGCGGACCATCAGGGTGTCTGCATCCAGCAGTATCAGCCATGGGCGCTTCATGTGTTCGAGCGCGCCTGCCAGTGCACGGAATTTTTTCAGAAAAGCTCCTGCGCGGCCTGAAAAGTCCGATCCAGGTGGCAAGGGCCACACTCGGAGCCTCAGCCCGCTTCTCAGGCCAAGGTGTCGCTCTGAATCCACCGCCACGAAAATATCAAAGTCTGAGTGCTTCATAACTGAGAATACCGCTTGCCGGGCTGCCCGATAGTAGTTACGATTCCCATGCACCAACAGGCAGACTGCAACATCCGCCATGATTCTTTTCCTCCGGACCGGCTGAATGAATTACTATTTGTTGTCTTTGCTGCCGACAGCCTTTTCCAGGATGGCCGAGAATCGGTGCCTGTAGTAGCGCCAGCGATCTCGCCAGGGGCCTTGGTGTTCTCGACGGCAAATCCGCAGCAGGCGTTCCAGTTTCTTGTAATCGACCCCCTTGAGAGGGTGGTTGCCGGGGTTACGGCTTCCGGTCGCGTTGGGTGCATCCTCGCGTAGCAAATCCAAGCGTGTACTCCAATCAAACAACCATGACCCAGGAATTGGGGTAAGCAGGGAAGGGGATAGGTACCGAGGTCTTACGACCCTCAAACCGTTAAACGACGCCAAATCATCTGCAAGGTACCATCTGCCGTCCGCACGAGGCACCCCGAAGATCACATTCGCATAGATCTGCAGCCCCAGCTTATGGCAGATTTCAGCTGCCCGGAAGTTCGAATCGACGCTCACGCCCTTATTCAGCCACTTCAACACCGGTTCGCTGAAGGATTCAAACCCTATGCTGATGATCTGCAGACCGGCATCCCTCATGGACTTAAACACATTCGGATATCGGCAAACCATATCCGCCCGGCTCGCTGCCCACCAACGAACGCCTCGCCTGGGGTACCCGGCGCGATGCAGTTTCTCGCAGAAATCCAGAACCCATTGCGGTCGAATCAAAAATTGGTCGTCGTGGAACACTACACTGCGGAAATGATACCTCCTGTGGAGCTGGTCGAGTTCCGCCATCACATGATCAACTGAGCGTCGCCGCAGAAAAGGTCGACGTTTCGAAGGGTCTTTGGCAGAGGGTTTCGTAAACAATTGCTTTTCTCCCGGCCCGCAGCAGAAGCGGCAATTCCAGGGACATCCTCTGCCGGTAAGGACATCCACTATAGGCGTAGGCAGGTCCCACAATGGAAATCGGGTTCTGGACAGGTAATCTGGATAGAGTTCGCGGTCTTCAAACGGAAGCTCGTCCAGATCGGGGGGCTCTCCCCAAGAAACTGGTGAAAAGGCGGTTGGTTCCTCAACCAAACAAGGCAGGCTGACCTCGCCCTCCCCTCTGATTACGTTGTCCACGTGGCCGGTTTCCATGGCGGGAGAAGGGTCCATGGTCAGATGAATACCCCCGCCCACGGTGGTGCATGTAGGAAGTGTGCGTTTTGCGCGAACCAGGCTCTCGCACGCAATCTCGACCTCCAAAGTGTGCGCCGTTGAACACACAAAGTCGGGCCTGGTGGCTAGCAACAGACGCTCGTATTCCTCCCACCCGGCAAGCTGCCTCAGGTCTGCCAAGATCACCTGATGCCCAGCCCGCTTCAAGCTTGCCGAGAGATAGGTCAGGCCATGTCGGGGCAGAAGGTCATCCATACATCGCGGGTGGCGCCCCGTCCCCCATTTCTGCGACTTGGCTTTGGGATTAACCAATACGACCTTGGCCATCGTGTCCAAAACCTCATTTTCGTCTCGGTTCAGCGAGGAACCGCTGTCTTACCCACCCGTGGTTCTCTGCAGGCAAGGAGAGGCATCTCGACCGAACTGATCCGGATTCTATCCTTCCTTACAGCGAAAGACAAATCCATGTCGAGCCCCAACGCCTGATCAGCGAAGTGATGCATATGCTCCGCCCTAAACACCATCCGGTGCCTCGGTAGTCAAAAAGAGCCGACGTTTAGATTTCCGATCCTTGAAGTCAACGTCCAGGCCATCCAGGAACAAAGAGCCGCCGCATGAGCATCGCTCCTGTCGCACAGCCTTATTATTCCTGCGGCTTGCGGGCGAAACCCGTTTCAGGTAGAAGGGGAAGAATCCTAAAATCCGACCGGCCTGCCGAGCCTCGTGCCCGGGACCGGCCCCTTGACCCCGGATATCAGATGACCGCCAAATTGGGAGCAAGCAGGATTCCGAAACCGCATGAACGCCCGAGGCTCCTCCTACTGGGACTCCGTGGTCGCCCGTCAAGGCTCACGAGGCCATGAAAACCTCTGGCGGGCTCATCTTTTTCAGGTCTACGATCGACTGTTTCGCCTTTGGCTCGAGGGGGCCACCGGAGGTCTGGCGCTGAAAACCGACCTTTATGACGAGGCGATCAGTCCGCATGCCGTCGTTCCCTTGCTCTGCGGCGATCGCCGCCGGGTCCTGGGCCTCGATTTCTCCCCGGCCGTCATTTCCCTGGCGCGAAAGAGGATTCCGCGCCCTCATCAAATCGACTGCCTGGCCGCCGATGTAAGGCAGCTCCCTTTCCGTTCCGGCTGTCTGGCCGTGGTCCTTTCCCTGTCTACCCTGGACCACTTTGCTCGAGAGAAGGACATCGACCGGAGTCTCGCCGAAATCGCGCGGGTCCTCAAAAAGGGCGGAACGCTCATCATCACCCTCGACAACCGCTCGAACCCGCTCATCTTTCTCAGGAATGCCCTGTCCCGGCAAGGCTGCTTGCGGGGGATCTTCCCTTTCTTCATGGGCGTGACTTTGACGCAGCGCCGCCTGCACCGCCTGCTGGCAATAAACGGGTTCGCCGTGCGCGAGACCGCTTCCATCATCCACGCGCCCCGTTTGATGGGCATTTGGGGCGGATATCTTGTCGAGCGGGCGGGTCGCCGGGGCTGCAGGATAGCCCTGCTACGCTTCCTGCGGCTGTGTGAAGAACTTGGGCGCTTGCCGACCGCCCCCCTCACCGGTTACTATGTGGCCGCCAAGGCGGTCAAACTGTAGGGCCGCGTTCTTGACCAGAGACGTTCAGCCCTGCTTGAGAGGTGGCATGGTGGATTCAACGCGGCAGGAAGCGATGCTCAAAGAACTGTTCGATTCCCAGCGCCTGGGGGTTCTGTCCACCCATAGCGGCGGGCAGCCGTACGCGAATCTGGTGGCCTTCGCCGCAACATCGGACCTTCGCGAGATCCTGTTCGCCACCACCCGTTCCACCCGCAAGTTCGCCAACCTGACCGCCGACTCGAGGGTGGCGCTGCTGGTGGACAACCGTGCCAATGAGCCCGCGGACGTCCACTCGGCCATGGCGGTGACGGCCACCGGCCGGGTTGAGGAAGTCCCGGCGGACCAACAGGAGCATTACCTCCGGCTCTACCTGGCCAAACACCCCCACCTGCGGGACTTCGTGGCCTCCCCGTCCTGCGCTCTGCTGCGTATCCGGGTGAAAACGTTCTATCTGGTTCACCGCTTTCAGCAGGTGACCGAAATCCACGCGCCGTCATGAAGTATGTTTTTTGCTTTGAGGATGTTGGCGAATCGGAAAGCCGGCTGGTGGGGGGGAAGTTCTCGTCGCTCGCCGCGCTCTCCAGGAGCGGTCTCCCGGTTCCCCGGGGGATCTGCATCAGCACGGAAGCCTACAGCGCCTACCTCGCCTCGGGCGGGCTCTCCGAACGCATCCAGCTGGAGCTGAGCCGCAAGGATTTCGACGACATGCGCTGGGAGGAAATGTGGGACGCGGCGCTCCGGGTCCGCAACCTGTTCCTGACCACCCCCCTTCCCGCCGATCTTTCCGAAGCGCTCCTGAAGGGGCTGAACCGGCATTTTCCGAAAACGCCGGTCGTCGTCCGCTCCTCGGCCCCGGGCGAGGATTCGGCCCAGGCGTCCTTCGCCGGGCTGCACGAGTCCTACGTGAATGTTCGCGGTCCCCAGGCGATCCTGGAGCATGTCAAGAAGGTGTGGGCCTCGCTGTGGTCGGATGCGGCCCTGCTCTACCGGCGCGAACTCGGCCTGGATGTCGCCAGCAGCCGGATGGCGGTGGCGGTGCAGGAGATCGTTACCGGGGATCGCTCCGGTGTCGCTTTCAGCCAGGATCCGGACGACCCTTCCCGGGCGCTGCTCGAGGCGGTCCACGGGCTCAACCAGGGCCTGGTGGACGGCACGGTGGAACCGGACCGCTGGGTTCTGGAGCGCGCTTCGGGCCGGGTGGTCAGCCACACCCCTGCCCGGCGCGAAAACTGGCTGAGACCCGCGCTGGAGGGCGTGAGCCTGGAACCCCTGCCGCCCGGGCGGGCCTCCCGGCCGCCTCTGGCCGCAAAGGGCATCCAGGCCGTCTTCGCGCTGGCCCGGCAAGCTGAAACGCTGTTCGATGCGCCCCAGGATGTGGAGTGGACCTTCCGGGGCAGCCGGCTCTATGTGCTCCAGTCCAGACCCATCACCACCCTGGCCCCCTCCGACAGCGGGGATCAGCGGTCCTGGTACCTGGGCCTTCGCCGAAGCTTTCAGAACCTCCAAGAGCTTCGGGAGCGGGTCGAGAACCAGTTGATTCCGGAAATGGACCAGGATGCGCGAAGCCTGGAATCCCTGGATATCGGCGGTCTGAGCGACGCTGAACTGGCCCGCGAAATCGAGCACCGCAAGGGGATTCACACCAAGTGGCGCGAGGTCTACTGGCACGACTTCATCCCGCTCGCCCACGGAGCACGCCTTTTCGGCCAGGTTTACAACGACACGGTTTGCCCTGCCGACCCCTATGAGTTTATGGACCTCCTCGGCGCCACCCGGATGCTGAGTCTCGAGCGCAACCGGATGCTCGAGGAATTGGCCGCCCGGATCCGGCGTGATACCCAAATGCGCCAGGCCTTGGAAAGCGGCGCGTTCTCCAGGGTCGACCCGGCCTTCACGGAGGCTCTGGAAGCCCTGCACGCCCGTTTCGGCGACCCTTCCTGGAAGGGGTCGGGGGGTTCCGCGAGCCGGGGAATCCTCGGGGTTCTGCTGGAGATGGCAGCCCGGCCGGCAGCCAAAGGGCCCCGCCGCTCCAAGGACCTGGAAAAAATCCAGCAGGATTTCCTGTCGCACTTCGAGGGTTCCGAGCGCCGCCGGGCCGCCGGGCTCCTGGACCTGGCGCGCGCCAGTTACCGCCTGCGGGACGACGACAACATCCATCTGGGAAGAATTGAAGCTCAGGTGCTGCGGGCGCTGGAGGAAGGGGAAAAACGGACCGGAGAGCGTGCGGCAGGGCAGCCCGGGAGGCTGGAGCCGGATGAAGTGGTCGCGGCTCTGCGCGACCCGGCGTATGCGCCCCCGGCGAGGGCCGTCGAGCGCCCGGCCGAAAGCGCGTTCAGGGTCAAGCCGCGGCAGCTGATCGGTCAGCCGGCAGGTCCCGGTGTGGCCGAGGGCCTGGCCCGCGTCGTCGTCGGCCCCGCCGATCTTGGCGGCTTCAAGTCCGGCGAAATCCTGGTGTGCGATGCCGTGGACCCCAATATGACCTACGTGGTGCCGCTCTGCGGGGGCATCGTCGAACGCCGGGGCGGCATGCTGATTCACGGCGCGATCATCGCCCGCGAATACGGGCTGCCCTGCGTCACCGGGGTGCCAGAGGCCACGCGGCTCGTCCGCACCGGGGACCCCCTCACGGTGGACGGCTACCTGGGCATCGTGACGGTCGGCCGCCCGGAACTGTAACGGCTTGTCTCTCCAGCGTTTCAGGGCTTGGGGCGAGAGCTTCCGGACGGCTGCGAGGCATACCGCCCCGGGAAAGCAGTCACGGCGTATATTTCTCGATGTAGCTCCGCACGCGCACCTTGCGGGCGGTATTCTCCGAACTCATGTAGCGGATCTTGCCGAACACCGGCCTTTCCGGACCCCAGGCCCGGTCGTAACGCCCGAGCACCCAGAAGATGCCGCTGTAGGAGTTGGGGTCGCGGCCGTCGAGCGCGTACTTGTCGTTCAGCTCGATCATGGTTTTCAGGGCCTGCTGCGGTGAGGCGGACCATTCCAGGATCTTCTTGCCCCACAGCATCCGCAGGTAGTTGTGGATGCGGCCCTCCCGCAGCAGCTGGCCCTGGGCGGCGTTCCAGAGCGGGTCGTGCGTTCCGGCGGCCTCGAAGTCCTTCAGGGCGTAGCGGTACTCGCGGCTGTCCGCCGCGTGCTCGCCGAGGGTCGCTTGGGCCCAGGCCGGCAGGGACCCGTAGCGGTCGTAATCCGCCCGCTGCCAGCACAGGTTGAAGCCCAGTTCCCGCCAGGTCACGAGTTGGTCCAGGAAGGCTTCGGCCGCCTCGCTCATCCCCCACCACCCTTGGCGGCTGCCCCGACCGCCTTCTGAGAGCTTGTCGAAGAACCAGTCTTCCCGGTCCATGACCGCGCTGAACACCTCGTGCACCGAGAGGTGGCCGAAGTGAAGATACGGGGACAGGCCGCTCGTGCCCTCCGCCTCGGGCTGGTTCCGCATCTGCGGATAGGCTTCCAAAGCCCCTTCGAGGAAGCGCCGCAGCTTCCGGCGGCCCTCGCGGGCGCCGCCCCGGAGCTTGACCTCAGATACCCCGTGGTCGATGGGCAGGGCGGCAATTGCAGGCCCTCCCTTCGCCAACCCCGGCCCGGTTACCGGGGGCCAGCGCCGGCTGATTTCCCGCGGCAGGCCTCTCAGTCGTTTGAAACGCCGGCCCTTCAACGGGTCGGGCTGCGGCCGCTCCACCAGATGGCCCGGAAGGGTCCGCTGCAGGAAGCGTCTGAAAGCATAGGCGGTCGGGAAAACCCGATCGGCGGCCCGCAGCGGCAGCAGCCCGTTCGAGTCCGCCGCCTCGAGCCGCACCTTCAGCTCGCGGCCGGCCGCGGCCAGCATCCGGGGGATGAAAAAAGCCGGGAAGTCATCGCCGACCACCGCGCAGGCCCTGTCCCCCAACGCCCGCAGCAGCCCTTTCCCGCCTCCCTGCAAGGGCTCGAGATAGGGATAGTAGTAGACCGCGGATCTTGCAAGACGGCGGGCGTTGTCGGCCATGCCCTGCAGGATGAACCGGTGCAGCCGATCACTGGCCCAGGGATAGTCACAGCGCAGCGCCTCCAGAACCACGAGGGGCTTCTGCAGTTCCGTGGCCCACTCGGCCGCCCGTTGAAGGCTGTAGTTCCAGCCGGTTCTGCGGAAGGCCGTCATCCAGTAAAGCACGAAGTCGCCATCCGGTCGGACCGGCGCATCGTTCACCGGCCTGAGACGCAGGTCCGGAACGGATCTGGACTGCATCCCAATCACCCCTTTCTGCTCTCCGGCTCCCCGGGCCCGGTTTCCAGGTCCTCGTGATACGCCTGGGTGAGGCCGTCCAGCAGCAGGAAAGACGAGACCCGCACGCACAGGATCCGGGCGTCCGGATGGGTCAAGAACTCCTTGAGATGAGCGTGCCTTGTCATGAGCTCTGCCTGCACCCGGATCCTCTCTTCGCCGGCCTTCACTTCAGTGACCGTTCCGGTGACCGTCAGCGCCTTGGCCTGCGGCCGTTCTTTGTCGCGGTGCTCCTCCCGGGTGTCGATGAGCAGGCTGACGGCCGGGTTCTGCATCAGGTTCCGGTATTTCGTCGTACCCCGATGGGTGACCATGAAGATTTTCCGGCAATCAGGGTCCGCCACATAGGCCATCAGGGAGCAGTGGGGTTGGTTCTCCGCCGCCGTGGCAAGAACGCAGATGTCCTTTTCCCTGACCAGCCGCCTCAACAACTCACGCCTGTTTCGATCCTCCGGCATCCGCTCCTCCGGGATTCCTGGCCGTCCCGCACCCGATATCCGTCTCAAACCATGTCATGGAATCACGTTTGGCCTGGCCGGCGCAAGGCATTTTTTATTGCGGCGCGTCCGCTCTGCTGCTATATTGAGCTGCAGCACTTGACAACCAGAAGGATGACACCTTGCCGCAGCCTATCAAGCTCGGAATCAGCTCGTGCCTGCTCGGCCAGCAGGTGCGCTACGACGGCGGCCACAAGCACGATCGCTTCCTGACCGACACTCTGGGCAGATACGTCGACTACGTACCGGTCTGCCCCGAGGTGGGCTGCGGGCTCGGCATCCCGCGGGAGGCCATGCGCCTGGTCGGTGAACCGGCCGCACCCCGCCTGGTCACCGTAAAGACCGGGGTAGATCACACCGACCGGATGCTCGCATGGGCGCGCCGGCAGGTCCGCGAACTGGAAGAGGAGGATCTTTGCGGCTTCATCTTCAAGAGCCGTTCTCCCAGCAGCGGCATGGAGCGCGTCAAGGTGTACGGTCCGCAGGGCATACCCGCCAAGACCGGAGTAGGGATCTTCGCCCGGGTCTTCATGGACCACTTCCCCCTGATCCCGGTGGAGGAGGACGGCCGGCTGCACGACCCGCTCCTGCGGGAGAATTTCATCGAGCGGATCTTCGTCCTGCAGCGTTGGCGGCAACTGCTGGCCGGCCAGGCAAGCCGCGGCGCGCTGGTGGCCTTTCACGCCCGCCACAAGCTTCTGCTGCTGGCCCACAGCGAAAAACACGCCCGCCGCATGGGCAAGCTGGTGGCGGCGGCGGCCGACCTGCGTCCCGGGGAGCTCTTCAGCCAGTACGAAAGCCTGATGATGGATGCCTTGAAGCTCAAAGCCACCGCCCGCAAGAACGTCAACGTCCTGATGCATCTGCTGGGTTACTTCAAGCGCCAGCTCAGCGGGGACGAGAAGCAGGAGTGCCTCGAGATCATCCGGCAGCACCAGGACGGGCACCTCCCCCTGATCGTGCCCGTCACCCTGATCAACCACTACGTCCGCAAGTACGACCAGTCCTACCTCAGGGACCAGATTTATCTCAACCCCCACCCCATCGAGTTGCATCTGCGCAATCACGGCTGAGGCCGAGCCCGCATCTATTCCTCCATAATGCCCTCCCGCAGAGCGTAGGGCGTGCGCACGGGGATGGGCAGGCAGCGATCCTTTTCCGGGTTATACATGAGCCGGTAGGAGACCCCGCGATTCCCCTGGCGCTCCATGCAGTCCCAGCCCCGGACATAGTAGGAGCACTCGTCGTTGAAACAGATGTACATGAAATCGTTGTCCCAGGTCTGGCCAAAGGGGTTGTCCGGCACCTCCCACTTGTTCAACTTCTCTTCGCAGTAGGGGCAGCACAGCGTATCCTTGATCGTGCTCTTTCTGCGCTCCACTTCTTCGGCCGACGGCTTCCCGCCGGCGGCCGGAACAGGCCGCGCTCTTCGATCGGGATCCCCGCCCTCCTTTTCGGAGTACACGGCATAGATCGGATCGCTTTGCTCGAGCAGATGGGAGTACTTGTCATCCTTCGGTCGCGCCTTGCCCCGGGAAACAAACACCGAGGGGTTCTCGTACATCCCGGCAGCGGCGAAGAAGTCCTCCACCAGGGCCACCCGCCCCTCCTCGCTTGCATCCCTCCAGGCCTTGACCGCTTTCTGCGGAAACATCCGGTTCGAGAAGAGGACCAGAAACAATCCGCCCGGCTTCAGGATTCTCCCGACCTCCCGGAAAATCTCCTTCGGGTGCGTCAGGTAGTCCACCGAAACCGTGTTGAGGACCACGTCAAAGGCCGCCTCCGGAAACGGCAGGGTGGGGTCGGAATTCAGGTCGTGGATGACGATCTCGTTCAGCGCCCTGTTCGCTGAAAGCTCGTTATGGTTCAGGCCCAGGCCGATGACCCGCTGTGGTTGAAGGCTTCTTGGAAGGTGGGAATCCCATCCGGCCATCAGGTCCAGAATGACCGGGTTTTCCTCGCTGACCAGTTCGCCGATCAACTTCTCCACAGTTTCCAGAGCCACCGCGTCCAGGTGGCTTACAAAACGGTCGCGGGAGTAGAATTCGAGGTCACTGCCTTCGTCCAGGCGTGAAAAAGCTTCCTGTTCCTGGATCCGCTTCACGGCTTCGCTCCTGGCGTTGGCTTTGCTTTGCATTTTTCTGTTCCTCCTGAGAATAGAAGAAGCCGGGCACACGTTGAGTGCAACCCGGCTCGTGGCCCCGCTCAGCGGGCGGGTTAGCGCATCATTTCCATCCTATTCTAAGCATGGTCCCGGGACTGTCAAACGCACCTCTGTTCGCGGCGGGGCCGGTGAAAGCCTTGAAACCCGCTATGAAAGCCACTAGCATTAGGCAGTTGGAGGTAACTCAGTCATGTCGAAAGCGCCCGTTCTGGTCAGTGGAGGAACCGGTTATGTCGGCGGAAGGCTCGTCCCCCTGCTCCTGCAGAGCGGGATCCGGGTGCGGGTCATGGGCCGCTCGCTTGCCAAGCTGCAATGCCGCCCGTGGTCCCGACACCCTGCAATCGAGCTGGTCCAAGCCGACATGATGGACGCCGATTCGCTCGTCAAGGCCGCCCGCGGCTGCTGGGCGGCCTTCTACCTGGTGCATTCCATGAACCGGCGCGGCAGGGATTTTGCCGCCGCCGACCGCCGGGCCGCCCGGAACATGGTCCGCGCCGCCGAGCGGGGCGGCTTGGGGCGGATCATCTACCTGGGCGGCCTGGGGCAGGAGAAGTCCGGCCTCAGCGAACACTTGCGCTCCCGCAGGGAGGTGGCTCGGATTCTGCAGTCCGGGTCCGTTCCCACCACCTTCCTGAGGGCGGCCGTGATCCTCGGCTCCGGAAGCGCCTCTTTCGAAATGCTCCGCTATCTGGTCGAGCGGCTGCCCGTCATGACCACCCCCCGCTGGGTACGCACCCCCTGCCAGCCCATAGCCATCCGCAACGTGCTCCACTACCTCAAGGGCTGCCTGGAGAAGGAGGAAACCGCGGGGCAGACGCTGGACATCGGCGGGCCCGACGTGCTCACCTACCAGCGGCTCATGGAGATCTACGCCGAAGAAGCCCACCTTCCCCGCAGATGGATCATCCCGGTGCCCGTGCTCACGCCGCGCCTCAGTTCCTACTGGGTGCATCTGGTTACACCCCTGCCTTCCTCCATTGCCCGGCCTCTGATGGAAGGGCTCCGCACCCCGGTGGTGTGCCAGGAAGACCGGATCCGCAGTCTCATCCCCCAGGAGCTGCTGAGCTGCCGCGAAGCCATCCGGCTGGCGCTCCAGAGCGTGGAGCAGCAGAAAATCGAAACCTGCTGGAGCGACGCGGGCCCGCTCGCCGCGCCGGAGTGGACCCAGTGCGGGGATGCCCCTTACGCCGGCGGCACGGTGCTGGAGAGCGGGTATCGCGCGGTCTTGGACAGCGGCCCGCGGGAAGTCTGGGCGGCGATCCGCCGAATCGGCGGCTCCACCGGGTGGTACGGGGCAAGGCCGTTGTGGCTGATGCGCGGGGCCCTCGACCGCCTGACAGGCGGCGTCGGGCTGCGCCGCGGACGGCGTCACCCCTCGGAGATCCGGGTCGGCGACGCCCTGGATTTCTGGCGCGTGCTGCAGGTCGAGGACGGCCGGCGGCTGCAGTTGCTGGCCGAGATGAAGCTGCCCGGCGAGGCCATTCTGGATTTCCGGCTCCACCCCCTTCCCGGCAACCGCACCGAGCTGCAGCAGCTCTCCCGTTTCCTGCCCCGCGGCCTGTTCGGCCTGCTCTACTGGTATGCGCTCTACCCCCTGCATCAGGCGGTTTTCAAGGCCATGCTGCGGGGAATCGCCAAGGCGGTGGGCAAGACCATCGAAGCCGGCCCTGACCGTTTCGCTCCGCGGCGGGATAATGTCTGCCGAATTCCGCCGGAGCGCTCTTGAGCGAGGTTTTCCGGGCCCTTCGGCCCCGGAACGCATTGAAAACTCAACCTTTTAGATGCCCCTTAGGAGGACGACATGGAACTTCGCGACTATTTCGAGCAGCCGAAAGGCCGCGGCATCCTGGCCACCGCCGATGCAGATGGCAAGGTGGATCTGGCGGTCTACGCCAAGCCGCATTTCATGGAAGACGGCACCATCGCCTTCATCATGCAGGACCGCCTCACCCACCATAACCTGCTGTCCAACCCCCATGCAGCCTACCTGTTCATGGAGGAGGGCCCAGGCTACCGCGGCAAACGGCTCTTCCTGACCAAACTGCGCGAGGAGCAGGACAGCGAGCTGCTCTACTCCATCCGCAGCCGCCGTTACCCCTCGAAGAAAACCGCAGGAAAGACCCTGTTCCTGGTGTTCTTCCAGATCGACCGCGAGCTGCCCCTGATCGGTGCCGGCCGCGACCCGGAACAGGAAGAATAGCCGGCGCAGGGTACCCGCTCGCCGGTCGGAGCGCGCGTTGAAGACTGCAGGCTTCCCGGTGCCCTGAACCCGGCCTCGTGCCTTCCACTTGACAGCGGAGCGACATCTGTCATATGGGCACCGTATGGGGGAAAGAGCCCCTGCCGCTTCCGGCGGCGCCATTCGCGTGTCCCGAACCGGGCGCACCAGCCGAAAGGATGGCTATCTGAGGAGGCCTGCCATGAAGACGAAAGACTACATTGAGCTCGAAGACCGTTACGGAGCCCACAACTACAAGCCCCTCGACGTGGTTCTGCAGCGCGGCGAGGGAGTCTGGGTCTGGGATGTGGAGGGGAACCGCTACCTGGACTGTCTGGCCGCCTACTCGGCCGTCAACCAAGGGCACTGCCACCCGAAAATCCGGCAAGCCCTGCTGGATCAGGCCGAGAAGCTGACCCTCACCTCGCGGGCCTTTCGCAACGAGCAGCTGGGCCTCCTCTACAAGGAACTCTGCGAGCTGACCAACAGCCACAAGGTGCTGCCGATGAACAGCGGCGCCGAGGCGGTGGAAACGGTGATCAAGGCGGTGCGCAAGTGGGGCTACAAGGTCAAGGGCGTGCCCCGCGACCAAGCCGAAGTGATCGTCTGCCAGGGCAATTTCCACGGCCGCACCATCGCCATCATCAGCTTCAGCTCCGAAGAGCAGTACCGGGACGGGTTCGGTCCCTTTGCCCCCGGTTTCAGGGCCGTGCCCTTCGGCGATGCCGAAGCACTGCGGCAGGCCGTCACGCCCAACACGGTCGCCTTTTTGGTGGAACCGATCCAGGGAGAGGCCGGCGTGATCATCCCGCCGGAAGGGTACCTGAGAGAAGTTCGTAAGATCTGCTCCGAAAACGATGTGGTGCTGGTCCTGGACGAGATCCAGACCGGTTTGGGGCGTACCGGAAAACTGCTGGCCGAGGAACACGAGGGGATCGAGGCCGATGTGACCCTGATCGGCAAGGCGCTCTCCGGGGGCTTCTACCCCATCTCGGCGATCCTCTCCAACACCGAGGTCCTAGGGGTCTTTTTGCCGGGAGACCACGGCAGCACCTTCGGCGGCAACCCGCTGGCCTGTGCGGTGGCGCGCACCGCCCTGCAGGTTCTGGTGGAAGAGGGGATGATTCAGAACTCGGAACGGATGGGGGCCTACTGCCTGGGCCGGCTGCTGGAGATCCGGAGCCCCCACGTGAAGGAAGTGCGCGGCAAGGGGCTCATGATCGGCATCGAGCTGAAGCCCGAGGCCGGCGGGGCCCGCCGCTTCTGCGAGGAGCTTCTCCGGCAGGGCCTGCTCTGCAAGGAGACCCACGAGCACGTGATCCGCATCGCACCGCCGCTGGTGATCCGGCCCGAAGAGGTCGACTGGGCCGTGGAGCGCATCCGCAAGGTGCTCGAACCCGCCTGACCGGCCGAGTCACGGCGTTGATGCCCGGCCGCCCGAGTATCCATAAGCGCCTCAAAGGGTTGCGGAGGGGCGGGGTGTTTTCCGCTCCCCGGACCCCGGAGGTTGCCCCCATGCGCAAGCTTGACCGGGAAATCTATCAGGCCGACGCCCTGCTGATGCTGACTGCCCTGATCTGGGGAAGCGCCTTCGTGGCCCAGCGGGCCGGCATGGCCCACATGGGCCCGCTCTTGTTCAACGGCATCCGGTTCGCCCTGGGAGCCTTGGTCCTGCTCCCTTGGGTGCTCAGGCGGCCGGCCCGTCCCGCGGCCGGCCGCCGCTCTCTGCGGTCGGATCTGCTGCGGGGCGGTGCTCAGGCAGGACTCGTGCTTTTCCTCGCCGCCACCCTCCAGCAGGTCGGCCTAGTCTACACCACCGCCGGCAAGGCAGGGTTCATCACCGGGCTCTACGTGATCATCGTGCCGCTCCTCGGGCTCTGCTGGGGACACCGGCCGCGCTGGGGGGGATGGGCGGGCGCCGGCCTGGCGGCAACCGGCCTCTACCTGCTGAGCGTCACCGGCCGGCTGGACTTCGCCCCGGGGGACCTGTGGGTGCTGGCCGGGGCCTTTTTCTGGGCTGTTCACATGCTGGTCCTGGGCCGTCTTTCCCCCCGGATGGAGCCCGCCCGGCTCGCCTGCACCCAGTTCGCGGTCTGCGCCGCTTTCAGCCTGCTGGCCGGCATCCTCACCGAAGCCACCACTCTGCCGGCAATCCGGGGCGCCGCCCTTCCCATCCTCTACGGCGGCCTGGTGTCGGTGGGCGTGGCCTACACTCTACAGGTGGTGGCCCAGCGGCACGCTCCGCCGATCCACGCGGCCGTCATCCTGAGCCTCGAGGCCGTGTTTGCGGCCCTGGCCGGCTGGGTCCTGCTGGGGGAACTGCTGTCTTTGCGGGCGCTGGTGGGATGCGGGCTCATGTTCGCCGGCATGATCCTGGCCCACCTCCGATCCTGAGGCCCGGGTTTCCGGCGCGCCGCCCCTCTCAGAGAAGATCCCTCAGGGCCGCTTCGAGTTCGGGAAACTGAAATCGGAAGCCGCTTGCCGGCAGCTTCCCGGGAACCACCCGCTGACCTTGGACGATCACCGAGCCGAATTCCCCCATCACCAGCCGGACCATGAAACCCGGCACCGGCGGCAGGAAGGCCGGCTTGCCCAGGACCTTTGCCAGCGTCCGGGTCAGTTCCCGGTTGGTCACCGGGCCGGGCGCCGTGCAGTTTACCGGGCCGTCCAGACCGGCCTTCTCGATCAGGAACAGATGGACGCGCACCAGATCCCGTTCATGGATCCAGGAAAACCACTGCCGGCCGCTGCCCAGCGGGCTTCCCAGCCACCACCGGAAAACCGGCGCCATGATCCCGAGCGTGCCGCCGTTACGGCCCAGCACCAGTCCGAAGCGGCACAGGACTACGCGCACGCCGCTTTTTTCCGCCTCCCGGGCCGCCGCCTCCCACTCCCGCACCACCGTGGCCAGGAAATCATTTCCGGCCGGGCTGTCCTCCCGCAGCTCTTCGTCACCGCAGAAACCGTAGTACCCCACCGCCGAGGTGCTGAGCAGAAGCTGCGTCCGGTTTTTCCCGTTGGATAGGGCGGCCGCCAGGTTGCGGGTGGTCAGCAGCCGGCTGTCACGGATGGCCTGCTTGGCCTTCTTTGTCCAGCGTTTGAAGATCGTGGCCCCGGCCAGGTTGATCACCACCTCGTGCCGACCCACCTGCTCCTGCCAGGCCCCTTCGCGGGTCGGGTCCCCCTCCAGATAAGAGGCGCCCCCGGGCAAGGCTCTTCGCCCGGTCATGGAGCGGGTCAGGACCGTCACCCTGTGTCCGCGCTCCACCAGCTCCTGCATCAGGGTGGTGCCGACAAAACCCGTTCCGCCGGTCATGAAGACTTTCATGGTCCAGTTCCTCCGCCTTTTTCTGCCTCAGTCCCGCCCATCTCGTCATTCACGCTTGGATCTTGCCTTTCCGCTGCCCGGAGACCGATCACCCTCGACCACTTCGACATTCGACTTCCCTATTCGACATTCGTCATTCGTTAGCTCTCCACCTCTTCTGTTTCGATGCAGTCGGCCGGGCAGACCTTGATCGCTTCCCGGATTCCTTCCTCCGGACATTGCATGGGTTCCAGTACCTCGATCAGGCCGGTGTCGGGATTCCGGCGGAACACCTCGGGGCACACTTCGATGCATGAACCGCAGTCCGTGCAGCGGCCCAAATCCAGTATCGGGATTCCTTTCTTTCCCATGGTCGTTTCGGCGCCTCCGGCGTTCTCCCCGGACTTCAGCTTAGTTTGCCCTCGCCCGGCCTGTCAACCGGCGCGCCGCTGCTTGACAGCGCCCGCCGCCTGTCCTATGGTCGCCGTGGTCGGAGCGCGATTCCGGGAAAGGGGGTATGCAGCCGTGACACCGCTGGAGATGGAAAAAGAAGCCCGGGACCTCATGCGTCGGGGCTTTCACTGAGCCCAGGCCGTCCTGGCCGTGGGCCAGGCCAAGATGAAACTCGAGGAACCTGGGCTGATCCGGGTCATGACCGCCATGGCCGGCGGCACCGCCGCCAAAGGGGGGCCCTGCGGCGCCCTTGCCGGCGGGGTGGCCCTGCTGGGAAGGTGCCTGGGCCGTGAAAAACCCGAGGACAAGGATGACCCCCGGCTCTGGAAAGCCTGCCATGTCTATTACCAGCGCTTCAGCGAGGAGGTGGCCGGCAAGCATGGGAGCGTGAACTGCCGCGACATCACCGGCGTGGATTGGAGCGACCGGGAGCAGAGCCGGGCTTTCTACCAGGGAGAGGGTGTGCAGGAGTGCATCCGCAATACGGGCAACGCGGCCCGCATCCTGGGGGAAGTCCTCGAGAAGTACGTGGCCTGAGCGCCTCCCGAGGTTCGCCCGGAAGCTCAGTCGGACGGCCCGGGGTCCACGTGGACGATCAGTTTGCCGACCGCCTGCAATTCCTCGTGAACGCAGGCCTCCACCTGTTTTGCGATGGCGTGGCCCTGGCGCACGCTCAGTCCGCCGGCCACCACGATGTGCAGCTCCATCTGATAGAGCCCGCCCGAGGTCCGCACCCGCAGGTCGTGGAGCCCCTGCACTCCCTCAACGGTGCCGGCGCAGCTTCTGATCCGCTCCATGACTTCGGGGGCCGGGGCCGCGTCGGTGAATTCCCTGACCGACGCCTTCAGGATTTCATAGCCTACCCCCAGGATGAGCAGCGAAACCACGAGCGCGGCGTAGGCGTCCAGAATGTGCCACCCGGGCCGGATCTGGGCGCCCCCGACACCGAGCAGTACCGCCACCGACGAAAGCGCGTCGGAGCGGTGGTGCCAGGCGTTGGCCGCCACCGCGACGCTCCGGATGCGGCGGCCGGCGGCTATGGTGTACTGATAGAGGGCCTCTTTCATGGCGATGGACACCGCGGCCCCCAGCAAGGCCAGCCAGTTCGGATGGCGCTCCGCGTGGTGGTAGATGTCGAGCCCGGCCGCGATTCCCATGTAGAGGGCCACCGCCAGGAGACCGAGGCCGACCACCGAGGCCGACACGGTTTCCAGGCGACCATGGCCGAAGGGGTGCCCGGGTCCGGATCCCGCCTCCCGACCCGCAGACCCACCAGCACCACGGCATCCGTGAACAGGTCGGAAAGCGAGTGCACCGCGTCGGCAATCAGGGCCTGGCTCTGACCCAGCCAGCCCGCGACGAGCTTGAAGGCCGTGAGGAACACGTTGACCACCAGACCGACCACGGTCACTCGGCGGCCGATCGCTCTGTGTTCAGGCGTAGGATCAACCGAGGGTTTGTTTTCGGAAGCTTCCACCGCTCACGGAACGCAATACCGGGGCGCTGTCTCGGCCGGCTGCCGGCCGCCGGCCGAAACCCGGGCGTGGTTGCCGGGCAAACGCCAAGCTGGGGAGGAATTGATGGATTTCAAAGTGTTTCTGACCACTTTCGGGCTGGTATTTCTGGCCGAACTGGGCGACAAGACCCAGCTCGCCACCTTCTCTTTCGCGGCCGATACCCGTTCACGGCTGGCCGTTTTCTTGGGCGCCGCCAGCGCCCTGGTGCTCACTTCCTGCATCGCTGTCCTGTTCGGATCGCTGGTCAGCCGGCTCGTTCCGCCCACCATGTCCGCCTCGGCGCCGGGGCGCTGTTCGTGCTCCTCGGGCTGTGGATGCTCTTTTTCCCCGGGGACAAGTGACCCGCCGAGCGGGACTGCTGCCCCTCGGGCTCCGGCTGCCCGGCCGGTTCCCGCTCCGAGGCCGGCAGCAGGATGCGGAAGGCCGTGCCCTGCCCGGCGCCCCGGTCACTTCGATGCGGCCCTGATGCTGCTTGATCGTGCCGTAGACGGCGGCCATTTCTACGCCGGGGTTTTGGTCGGAACGGCCGATGTTGTAAAAGGGTTCAAAAAATCTGAGGCGCGACTCTTTTTCCAGCCCCTCGCCGGAATCCTGGATGAGCAGGCTCACGTAACGGCCCCCCGGCAGGCCCGCGGCTGTCGCCTGGGAAGGGGCCAGCAAGAGATTGGCGGTGGCGATCTTCAGAACACCGCCTGAGGGCCGTGGCCCCGGGCGCGGGAATACAGGTGAAACAGGGCCTGTTCGAAGCGCACGGTGTCAATTCCGCCGGCCAGAGGCCCTCTGAAAGCTGCAGATCGAACAGGAGCTTCTCCCGGCTGCGGTCGAAAAGCCCGGCCGTCCGCTCGACCAGGCGGTTGAGCTCCACCGGCCGGTGATCATTCCTCCATCTCCCACAAAGGCCCGCAGCTGTTTCGTCAGGCTCACACCCCGCCTGACCCGCTCCTCGATGCTCAGCAGGTGTTCGTGAGTGCAGTGGGTGGCATCCATCTGCATCAGCATCAGCGATGTTCCGCCCCTGGACCACCATGAGCAGGTTGTTCAGTTCGTGAGCCAGCCCGCCGGCCAGGTTCCCCAGGGACTCCATTTTCCGCTCTTCGAGTAGGCGGGCCTCGCGCTGCCGGATTTCAGTGACGTCCTCCAGGGCCCCACCCGATCGCCGTTTTCAACGCGCGCGAGCCTGAAGAGGACGCTTCTGGGCCCGCCGTCCCGGGTCGCCACCTGAAAGGTCCGGACCGATCCGGGGCCGGCCGAATCCTGCCGCCAGAATTCCTGCGCCTGCCGCCCTGGCTTCCGGCTCGGGGAAGATCCGATCCAGCCACTCCTGCTCGCTGACCGGCTCCTGCA
>CAVPHJ010000001.1:0-475314 GCA_963704245.1 uncultured delta proteobacterium | reverse complement strand
TTCAGGCGGGCCGCTTCTATCCAGCAGGGCATCATCGATGTTGAGTGTCGTTCTCATGGGCATGAAGATGCATGCAAGTGACAGATCTGTCAAATCACTTGTTCAACGGCCAGAGTGGTCCGGCGGCTGGCGAGTCTGGATTCAGACGATGCCGGCTTCGCCGATGGGGCGCTGCTCCAGGATGCGGGCCGGGCTGAAGATGGAAAGATCGAGGGCCGGCGGAAGGCCGAGGAGGCACTCGGCAAGATAGCGGCCCACGGCCGGGGCCTGCTGGAGTCCGTGGCCGGAGAAGCCGTTGGCCAGGAAGAAGCCGCGGAGTTCCGGCCACTCCCCCAGGATGGCGTTCGAATCCAGGGTGTTGACCGCGTAGAGGCCGGCCCAGCCGCGCAGCAGCTTCAGGGTGTCGAAGGCCGGCACAAAGCTCGCCAGCTCCGGCCAGAGGCGCTCCTCGAACCGCTTGCGGTCCCAGCTGAAATCAAACCCCACCGGGTCCTCTTCCAGGGATTTTCCCAGCAGAATCAGGTTGCCGGTCTCGGTCCGGAAGTAGAGACCGGAAGGCAGGATGGTGAGCGGCAGGGGTCCCTGGGGCTTGACGGCCGGATCCAGCGCAAAGACCTGGCGCTTGACCGGGATCACCGGGATGGAAACCCCGGCGGTGGCGGCCACGCCGGCGGCCCAGGCGCCGGCGCAGTTGACGATCGCGCGGGCGGTGAGCTTTCGGCCCGAGGCCAGCTCGACCCCCTGCGCCCGGCGGCCGGAAACCCGCACCCGCTTCACCTCGTCGAAGAGAAAATCGGCGCCCAGGCTCTTGGCCTTTTTCTTGTACCCCATGAGGGCGGCGTAGGCGTCCAAATGCCCGTCGGCCGGGCCGAAGGTGCCGCCCACGTAGCCGGTGGGCTCGTAGAGCGGGAAGCGCCGGACGATCTCCTCGGGCGCCAGCCACTCCACCGGGCAGCCCAGGCTCCTGCTGCAGGCTCAGGGCCGCTTCGGCCGCGTCGCGGCCGTCGGCATCCACCAGGAACAGGTTCCCCTCCCGGCGGAACGCGATGTCGGGCCCCTCGCCCTCCACGGCCATGTCCGCATGGAAGCGCTCGAGGGCCGCGAAGGCGTGCAGCGATATCAGGATGTTCTCCCGGAGGCTGAACTGGATGCGCACGTTGGCGGCCGAGAGCGTGCTGGAGGCCTGGGTGTAGGCCGGGTCCTTTTCCACCACGCGCACGTCCAGGGACGGTTCGGCCCGGAGCAGATGATAGGCCGTGGAGCAGCCCATGATGCCGCCGCCCACGATCAGGATGTCACAGGTCTCTTTCTGCATCGAACAGCCCTGGGGTTTGATCCTGAAACATCAATTCATGGGTTGCAATGTAGCGTGTTTGCCTAAGACGGGGAAGAGAAAAACCTCAGGCTTCAGGATCTGTCCCCGGCCTTACGTATCCCAGTTTTTCAGCCTGCTCGAAAATGCTCTCGTAGATCGATGCGGTCAGCCCGTTGAGCGACCTGGGCTGGCGGTGGAGCTCGAGGATTTGCGCCAGGGTGATTTCATGTCTGCGGTAGGTCGCCCATCCGGCATAGAGGTTCTGGTGAATGGCCTGGATCTTGTCAAAAGCCCGGACGACTTGCGCCTCGCCGGAGATCCCGGCCTCAAACTCCTCCCAGAGCCTGCCGAATTCTGCTGCCAGATCCTCCGGCAGCTGTTGGAGCAGGCGCTGCAGGGCGCGGGTTTCGCGCTGCTTCTGGTCTCTGGCGGCCTCGCGGTCGTAGGCAAAGGTGTCTCCGGCATAGGCCTCGACCAGATCGTGCAGCAGGACCATCTTGAGCATCTTGAGCCGGTCCAGGTGCCGGGGCAGCTCCTTTTCGAAGCAAAGGACAAAGAGCGCCAGGTGCCAGGTGTGCTCGGCGGTGCTTTCGGCCCGGTCCAGGTCCGGCAGATAGTTGCGGCGCGCGGTTTTTTTGAGCCGCTCCATTTCCCCCAGGAAGGACAGGAGACGGTCCACGCGGGATCGGTCGGGCGCATCGGAAACAGGCTCTGGGTGCGGTTTCATCCGCTGCGGATCCACTGGATGCTAGCCCGCCGGCGGCGCGGCGTCGGGCGCGGTGCCGCCGAAGGCGGTGACCGCATCGCGGAGGCTCTTGGCGATGCCGGCCAGCAGCAGAGCGCCGGCTCCCAGCACGAGCACCAGGCGCATGGGCCAGATGCGGGGATCCCAGATCGTTCCCGAGGTCAGCCCCTGGGTCCAGGCCTCCCAGAACCAGGCCGCGCTGTACCAGAGGAGCGCGCCGACGAAGAAGAAGAAGAGGACATCGGTGACGAAGAGATCGAACAGCGCGCGGGTTCGGGGCTTCCAGCGGCTGTAGAAGATGTCCACCCGGATATGGGCGTTGTAGCGCTCGGCGTACGCGCCGGCCATGACGTAGGTGGTGGCGCAAAGATAGAGGGTCACTTCCAGGCCCCAGATCGTGGGCACGTTGAACACGTAGCGCAGCACGAGCTCGTAGCAGATCTGGATGGTGGCCACCACGATCAGGAAAGAGGCCACCTGGCCCTCATATTGGCTGAAGCGGTCAATGAAACGCAGGATTCCGGCTAGCATGGGATTCAACTCCTCGCGGGTCACTTGATCATCAGGTTCGGCAGCCAGAGAATGATCTGCGGGAAAATCATGCAAAGCGCCATGCCGACGAGCTGCAGGGCGATGAAGGGAACCACCGAGTGGTAGAGCTCGCCCATGGTGACATCGTCGGGCGCCACGGCCTTGAGGTAGAAGATGGAATAGCCGAAGGGCGGTGAGAGATAGGCGATCTGCAGATTCAGGTTGAAGATCACGCCAAACCAGAGGGGGTCGAAACCGAGGGCCTTGATGACCGGCACAAAAATGGGGGCCAGCAGGACCGTGATGCCGATGATGTCCAGCACCATGCCCAGGAAGAGCAGGATGACCTGGATGATGATGAGCACCAGCCAGGGGTTGACCGGCAGGGCGACCAGGGTGCTCTTGACGAACTCCGCCCCGCCGCCCAGGGTGTAGGTGGCGATGAAGACCATGGCGCCGAAGACAATCCAGAGAATCAGCCCGACCGTGCGCATGGTGTCGAAAAGCGAGACTTTCAGGTTGTTCCAGCTGAGCTGGCGGCGCACCGCGGCGCACAGCATGGCCCCGAAGGCGCCCACCCCGGCGGCCTCCCCGGGCGTGGCGATCCCGCCGAAAATGGAGCCCATGACCCCCACAATGAGCAGCAGAGGCAGTACCAGGGACTTGAACATCCCGAGCTTCTGCAGCAGGGGGATGCTGCGCTCCTCCAGCGGGGCGGCCGGGCCGGCCTGGGGGTTGAAGTAGCATTTCACCAGGATGTAGACGATGTACAGCCCGCCGAAGAGCAGCCCGGGGCCGATGCCGCCCATGAAAAGCTTGCCGATCGATTCCCCCACCGTCACCCCGTAGACGATGAACATGATGCTGGGCGGGATCAGCACGCCCAGGGCTCCGCCGGCCACGATGGAGCCCAGGGCGAGCTTGCGGTCGTAGCCGCGCTGCAGCATGAAGGGCAGAGCGATCAGCCCGGTGATGGTCACATCCGCCCCCACCGTGCCGATCATGGCCGCCAGCACCGTGCAGAGCACAATGGTGGCCGCCGCCACGCCGCCGCGAATGCCGCCCACCCAGATGTGGAAGGCCTGGAACAGGTCGTTGGCGATGCCGGAGCGCTGCAGCATGTTGCCCATGAAGACGAACAGGGGGATGGCGATCATGCTGAAGCTGCCCATCACGTCCCAGATGCGCAGGACGACGATGGAAAGGGAATCGGCGCCCCACAGAAAAAACGCGAAGAGCAGGCCGACGCTGCCGGTGGTCCAGGCGAGCGGAACGCCCAGGCCAAGCAGGAGGAAAAAGGCGCCGAACATGCTGATGGTCAAGATCTCCGGGCTCATGGCTCTTCCTTGGGGTCAGGCCGGCATTGGGTCCTGGCGGTCTGTTCGGGTTCCCGGGCGGGTCTTGCCCGCCCGGCGGGTCCCGGGGAGCGTGCCTGGGCGCCGCTCCCCGGGTTCAACGGGTTTGGAGCGCAGCGCTATTTCAGTGCGCCCGCCAGCTTCAGGTAGTCCAGAATGGAGTCGATGACCCTGCCCGCCATGGGGCTCTTCTGCTTCCATTCGAGCGCCACCTCGAGGGACAGGTCGCGGGCCTTCTGCATGTCGGCTTCGGACAGCTTGGTGTGGGTAAGGCCCTTGTCCTTCATTTTCTTGAGCGCCGTCAGGCTTTCGGCGGCCGACATGTAGTCGTAACGGGAGTCGAGCTCGTAGGCCCAGCTCAGCATCAAGGCTTTCAGGTCAGCCGGCAGGCTGTCCCAGGCCTTCTTGTTGACCGTGAAATCGCAGATGGCGATGGGGCCGTGAAACGAGGGGTAAAGCACGAACTTGGTGACCTCATGGAGGCCGATGTCCCAGTTCTCCGCCAGCGTCACGAACTCCGCCGCATCCACCACGCCCGTGTCCAGGGCGGTGTACAGCTCGCCGCCCGGCAGGGGAACCGGCGAGGCCCCCAGCTTGGAAAACAGCATGGAGGTCAGACCGCCCGGCGTGCGGATCTTGATGCCCTTGAAATCCTCCAGGGACCTGATCGGCACCTTGGACATGATCGGTTCGGCCCCGATCATGGCCGAGCCCACGTACTGCACATTGTACTTGCTGTAGAGCTCTTCGGCCAGCTGGTGGCCGCCGAAGTAGTGCATCCAGATCTTGGCCTGGCTGGTGTCGTCCCAGAGCCCGATCAGGCTGAAGATGGCCGGGAAGGCGGCGTCCTTGCCGGCGTAGAAGGCCGGCGCATTGAACCCGGCCTCGAAGATGCCCTTGCCCATGGCGTCGAGCTGCTCGAAGGCCCCGACCAGGGTGCCGCTGCCGTAAAGCTTGATCTCTATGCGGCCGCCGCTGGCCTCCTTGAGGCTCGCGAGGGCCTGTTCCGCGGCCTTGAATCCCACGCTGCCCGACACCGCATAGGTCTGGGCGCGCCATTTGAAGACCTCGCCCGCGCCGTAAGCGCTCATGGCGAAGCCGACGATCAGCAGGGAAGCCAGCATGCCAAAAAGAAGCTTCTTTGTCTTCATCATCCAATCCTCCTTCTGTTGGGTATAGGAAAAGGTTAACGATCCGTCCTCACTCCGCTGAAGATTCCACCTCCTTTCTTCCAGGCCAGAGACCGCGTCGGAGCGAAAGCGCTCAGTACACGGCCAGTTCCTCCACCAGCTTGTCGAAGACGAACATGTGCCCGGGGTAATGGGTGACGGCATAGGGAATGCTGCTTTCCATCACCGCGTTCTGGGGCGTGATGCCGCAGCCCCAGAACATGACCACCTCGTGGGGCTCGGGAGGCGGGGTGGGCCAGGGCGGGATGAAGGCATCCGGTCTTCCGATATGTTCGACCCCGATCAGCCTGGGGTCTCCGATGTGGACCGGGGGGCCGTGAAAGGCCACGTGGCGGGATGAGATCTGGATGGCCCGCACCGCAGCCTCGGATGTCGGGAAAGCGCGGCAGGAGCAGACCATGTGGCCATGAAAGCGCCCCACGGGCGTCAGGGGAATGCTGGTGGTGTAGTCCCCGAGCGAGCGGTACGGCACCTTGGCCGCCTTGAACGCCCAGACAAAGCCCCAGCTGCACCCGATCAGGAAGGCGACCAGGTCCTCGCGCCAATAGGCCGTCGCGTCGGTGGGTTCGTCCACGATCTGCCCGTCCTTGAAAACCCGGTAGCGGGGCAGGTCGGTGCGCAGATCCGCCTCGGGAGCCACGACCCGGGGGTGCGGGTCGCCCGGTTCGGTGACGTCGATGACCCAGCACGGCCGCGGGTTGCGGCGGCAGAAGAGCAGGAACTCGAGGGCGTACTCCCGCGGCAGGGCGATGAGGTTGGCCTGCCCGTAGTTGATGCAGGCATCGGGGGTTTCCTTGGTCCAGGCGCCCTCCCGGACGATCTGCCGGAACTCCGAGGGTTGCATGGCACCGAGTGCCTGGGGGGAAAAATCGGCAATCATTCAGAGTCCTCCTGGGGTTGGGGTGTTGTTTCCGGCCGGCCGGCTTCCGCGCCCCGGCCGTCGCGCTTGAGAAAGTAGATGAGCACCTCTTCCCTTTGCCGAAGGAGCCGGGCGGCGGCGTCTGCCTCCCAGGGGTAGAGCCCGCGGCCGCTCTTGGCGCCCAGTTCTCCGGCGCCCGCTCTCCGGCGCAGAAGCTCGGCGGGTTCGGCCGCGGTGCCCAGATCGCGCCACATGGCGGCAGCGCTCAGGAAGGTGTCCAGGCCTCCCAGGTCGCAGGTCTCGAAGGGTCCGGTGACGGCCAGGCGGCGGCCGAAGCTGGTCTTGACCACCGTGTCCACGTCCTCCAGGCTGGCGATCCCCTGCTCCACGATATGGAAGGCCTCCCGGATCAGGGCCTGGTGGAGCCTTGTGCCCACAAAGCCGGGCACCTCCTTGTTGACCCGCACCGGTTTTTTCCCGATCGCCGACAACACACCGGCAGGCGAGGGTCAGGGTGCTCTCGGAGGTCTTTTCCCCGCGCACCACTTCCACCAGGGGCAGGAGGTGGGGCGGGTTCCAGAAATGCATCCCGACCACCCGCTCCGGCCGCCGCGTCGCCGCACCCATCTGCGTGATGCTGAGACCGGAGGTGTTGCTGGCCAGAATCGTTTCGGGTCCGCAGAAGCCGTCCAGGGTGGAAAAGAGGGCCTGCTTGGTGGCCAGCTTTTCGGGCACCGCCTCGATGATCAGGTCGGCGCCGGTTGCGAGATCGCCCAATTCGGTCACCCCGTGAATGCGCGCGAGGGTCTGCTCCTCTTCCCCCGGCGCCAGGAGACCGTGCCGGGTCAGGACCCGCAGACTCCGTTCGATGGCGTCGAATCCCCGGCGCAGCCCTTCCTGACTGCGGTGCTGCAGCCGCACCGGGTAGCCGGCCTGGGCAAAGGCCTGGGCGATCCCGGGCCCCATGATGCCGACGCCGACAACGCCCACCTGCCTGATTTCCGCCATTACCACCCTCCGAAAACGATCCGGGGTCAGGTCACGAAGCGATTTTTTCGAGCAGCCCGCGAATGGCCTCCAGCGTTTTTCCTTTGAACCGCAGGCTGAGGGCCGCTTCCAGCATTTCCATGGACAGCACCCGCCCCATCCCGGCCAGGGCAACCAGGGCGGCCAGGGCCCAGTCGGTCTTTTTCACGCCGAGGGCCTTGAAGTCCTTTTCCACGACCTCGCCCCGGGTTGGGGGAATTTCCACCCCGGCGGCCTTGAGCACCAGGCTGCGGCCGTCGAGGCGGCCGAAGATCGCGCTGCGGCGGCTGACGCCCTCCGGCGCCAGGGCAAGGACCACCGTCGGTTCTTCGCTGCCGGTATAGTCGATTTGCCCGGGCGCGAGGGTGAGCTCGCTGATCGACGGTCCGGTCATGACCGTGATGTTGTAATCGTTTTTCTGGGTGACGTGGAGACCGGCCGTGAGACCGGCCAGGCCCAGCACCTCGCCGGCGGTGAGCACCCGCTGGCCGGCGGCGCCCAGGAAGATCACCTCGTGGCGCTCGCGGCTCGGGGGCTCGAAGCGCGCCGCGACCGCGAGGGGCGGTTTCGGGGCCGGCAGGGCCGCGGCGGTCTCGCGGTAGCGGGCGCCGTACTCGGGCCGGGCGTTGGCGGGCACCGGGCCGCGGAGGGGGTCGAAGGCCTCCAGGGACTCCTCGATCATCTGAGGGGTCAGCTTGTTGCCGCGCAGGTAGCGGCCCGGGCAGACGCCCTGGATGTCCAGCACGCTGAACCCCTGGAAACGGACCGCCTGCTCCAGCAGCCCGGTCAGGTCCTTGTCGTAGGCCGAGCAGCGGGCCACAAAGGGTGCGCCGGCGGCCACCGCCACCGTGCCCAGGTCAAGCGGTTTTTCGAGGGCGTTCAGAAAGCCGGAGCCCAGCCGGGCATCCGGCGGCGTGGTGGCCGAGAACTGGCCGCCGGTCATGCCGAAATTGAAGTTGTTAAGCACCAGCAGGGTGAGATCCAGGTTGCGGCGGCAGGCCGAAAGCAGATGCGCGCCGCCGATCCCCAGGCCGCCGTCGCCCAGGGTCACCACCACCTGCAGCTCGGGCCGGGCCAGCTTGAGCCCGGCGGCATAGGTCAGGGCCCGGCCGTGCAGGCCGTGGAGAGCGTGGGTGTTGAAGAAGGTGTCGAAGAGACCCGAGCAGCCGATGTCGCTCACCATGACGATCTCGTGGCCGGCCAGACCCATGTTCTGAAAGGTGCGGTCCAGGGCCTTCAGGATCCGGTCGTGGCTGCAGCCCGGGCAGAAGGCCGGCGGCCGGTGCTGGTTCAGCAGGCTAGTCACGGGCCACCTCCTCCTCGATCCGGGCCGGTTTGATCAGCTGGCCGTCCATCCTGCCCAGGAAGTCGACCCGTTTTCCCCCCAGGGTGCGACGGATTTCGTGAACGTATTGGCCGAGGTTCATCTCCACCACCACAACGCGTTCGGCAGCCGCGGCAGAGCGGCGGATCAGGGCCTCGGGCACCGGCCAGAGCGTCTTGAGGACCAGCAGCGACACCGGCCGGCCGTGCTCCTTCAGGCGCCGGCAGGCGGCCCGGGCGGCGCGGGCGGTCACGCCGTAGGTGACCAGCAGAGTGTCGGCAGCCGGCTCGAGCAGGGTTTCGGCGAAGGTGAACTCCTCCACCTTGTCCTCGATCTTGCGCTGCAGGCGGCGGTTCATGGCCTCGATCTCCGCCGGATCGGTGGTGATGTAGCCGTGGGCGCCGTGGGTGGAGGAGGTCTGCCGCACCAGGGTCGGGCCGCCGATGGGCAGGAAGCCGGGGACGCCGTTTTCCTCCGCGCGCGGCAAAGGGCAGGAAGGGTGCGTCGCTGCCGGGGGCGGCCCGCTCCCGGAGCGGCGGGATCTCCAGGGCGTCGAGGTCGACGCTCTCGCGGGTCAGCCCGATCTCCTTGTTGGAGGCCAGGAACACGGGCACCCGGAATTGCTCGGCCAGGTTGAAGGCCTGGACGGTCAGGGTGTAGCAGTCGCGCACATCCACCGGCGCCAGCACGATCACCGGCAGGCCGCCCGAGTTGCCCCAGCGCAGGAACTGGATGTCGCCGTCCGCCCCGCGGGTGGCCGAGCCGGTGGAAGGCCCCAGGCGCTGCACGTCCACGATCACCAGCGGGATCTCGGAGCCGATGGCAAAGGAGAGGTGTTCGGAGAAGAGGCTGATCCCGGGGCCGCTGGTGGCGGTCATGGCCTTCCAGCCGGCCATGGAGGCGCCGATGCAGCAGCCCAGGGCCGCGATCTCGTCCTCAGCCTGCACCACGATGCCGCCTTCGGGCGGCAGGATGCGCAGCATGGTGTTGTAGACGCTGGTGGCGGGCGTGATCGGGTAGCCGGCGAAAAAGCGGCAGCCGGCCCGGCGGGCGCCCCACGCCACGGCCTCGTTTCCTTCGAGCAAGCTCATTTCCATTTCAGGCTTTTCCATTGACCTATAGAGTCCATGCATCAAAGTGAGGATGAATCCGCCGGCCGCGGAGCCCTCGCGCGCTCCTGGGCCCGCAGGCCCCAATAGACCTTTTCGGCCGTGACCGGCAGGGAAGTGATCGACACGCCCACGGCATCGTAGATGGCGTTCACGAGGGCCGCCGCCGTCGGGCAGGCAGGCGGTTCGCCGGTTCCCTTGGCCCCGAAGGGCCCGGTCGGCTCGGGCTCCTCGACGATAATGGATCGAATGGGCGGAACATCCAGGGCGGTGGGGATGAGGTAGGTCCCGAAGTCCTCAGTCACCAGGTGCCCTTCTTCCCAGACGATTTCCTCCATGACCGCGTACCCCAGGCCCATGGCCACCCCGCCTTCGATCTGCCCCTCCACCGCCATGGGGTTCACCGCCCGGCCCACATCGTGGGCCGCCACCACCCGCAGGATCTCGTACTGGCCGGTTTCGGTGTCCACCTCCACTTCCACCAGCTGGGTGGCGTAGGAATAGGCGCCGTAAGGGATCCCGGCCCCGGTTTCCGGATCCAGCATTTCGGCCGTGGGCGGGGAAAAGGACCCGGTGGCCGAGGTCAGGATGCCCCGTTTGCGGATTTCCTGGCAGAGGTCTCCCATGGCCAGGCGGCGCTCCGGGCTTCCCATGACAAAGACCCCGTCGGCCTGGATGAGCAGGTCGTCCCGGCGCGCTTCCATCAACCTGGCGGCCTCTTCGAGCACCACCTGGCGGACCTCTTCGGCTGCCAGGCGGACGGCATTGCCCGAGACATAGGTCTGCCGGCTGGCGGAGCTGACGCCGGCCTCGGGGGTATTCAGGGTGTCGGCGCTGCGGATGCTCACCTTCTCGGGGCTGATGCCCAGGGCTTCGGCGGCGATCTGGGACAGGGCGGTGTCGGATCCCTGGCCCAGGTCGGCAGCCCCGCAGCGCACAATGCAGGAGCCGTCCTCCAGCAGTTCCACGTACGCGCTGGAGGGGTTCGGCTTGGCCGTGTTGCCCATGCCGAAATAGATGCTCGAGATGCCCTTGCCGCGCTTCTTCATCTGCCGCACCTCACTTGCCTTCCCCCAGTTCGGCGGCCACGCCTTCGAGGGTCTCCAGCGCCCCCACGCCGGCTTCCAGCAGCTGGTCGGTCACGGTGCGGGATCCCGGCCGAACCATGTTGATCCGTCTGACCTCCACCGGCGTGATCCCGCAGCGCCGGGCGATTTCATCCAGCAAAGGCTCGTGGCAGGGTGACATCTGAGGAGCGCCGAAACCGCGCATGGCCCCGGCGACCTGGGTGTTGGTGTACACGGCATAGGAGTCCACGTGCACGTTCGGGCAGTCGTAGGGGCCCAGCGCCATGGTCGCCGAACGGGTCAGCACCGCATGACCGAAGGAGGCATAGGCCCCGGTGTTGCCGATGATTTCGGCCTGGGCCGCCTGGAGGCGGCCGTCCGGGCCGGCACCGAAGCGGTAGCGCAGATAAAAGGCATGGCGTTTGGTGCTGGTGCGGAAGGATTCCTCCCGGGTCCAGACCATCTTCACCGGGCGGCCCGTGACCCAGGTCCCCAGGGCGGCCAGGTGCTGCAGGCTCAGGTCGATCTTGCCGCCGAAGCCGCCGCCGGTGGTCGCCTGGATGACGCGCACCCGGCTGACGGGCATAGCCAGCATGCGGGCGATTTCGTGGCGGTGGTAATGGGCCCCCTGGCTGCAGCAGTGCACCACCAGCATGTCGCCCTCCCAGAAGGACAAGGCGGCCTCGGGTTCCAGGTAGGCATGTTCCACGGTCTGGGTGGTGAACTCCCGCTGGACGATCACCGGGCTGCCCTTGAACCCCGCTGCGATATCTCCCTTGCGGATCTTGCGGTGCAGCAGCAGGTTGCCCTTGGGGTGAATGGGCTCGGCGCCCGCTTTCAGGGCCTGCCGGGGATCGAAAACCGAGGGCAGGAGGCGGTAGTGAACGATCACTTTGCGGGCGGCCCGGCGGGCCTGGGTCCGGCTGTCGGCAAGGACCAGCGCAACCGGCTCGCCGGCAAAGCGCACCTTTTGCTGCGCCAGGTAGGGCTGATCCTTGATGATGGGGCCGTGGGTCAGGGCGCCGGGGATATCAGCGGCGGTCAGAACGGCGCGCACCCCTTCGCAGGCGAGAGCCGGGGCGCTGTCGACGGAAAGGATCGCGGCATGGGGGTGGGCAGCGGGGACCATGGCGGCGTGCAGCATGTCCGGGTGCTTGAGGTCCGCCGCAAAACGGGCCGAGCCCAGCACCTTGGGAAGCCCGTCCACCCGCACCAGGCTGCGTCCCAGGCTGCCCCCTTCGTTGTCGGTCCGCCCCCGGACGGCTTCGCCGCGCAGCTCGGCCGCTGCCGCCAGGGTGGCCTCCACGATTTTCGTATAGCCCGTGCAGCGGCACAGGTTGCCGGAAATCGCCAGCTTGACCTCCTCGGGGGTGGGAGCCGGGTTCCGGTCCAGCAGGGCCTTGGCGCTCATCAGGACCCCGGGCGTGCAGAAGCCGCACTGGACCGCCCCGAGCTTGAGAAACCAGGACTGCAGTGCGTGCGGGTGCTTCTGGGTACCCAGGCCCTCCACCGTATTCACGCTGCGGCCATGCACCTTGAGGGCCGGAAACAGGCATGAAGCCGTCGGCTGGCCGTCCACCAGCACCGTGCAGGCCCCGCATTCGCCGTTTCCGCAACCCTCCTTGGTGCCCGTCAGTCCCAGGTCCTCCCGCAGCACTTCCAGCAGGGTGGCATCCTCGGACACCTTCAGGGTCTTCTCGATCCCGTTGAGGGTGAAGCTGATCGGTTTTTCAGCCATGGATTTCTCTGCCCAGTTGTGAGAGGGCGTCCAGCAACGCGCGCCGAACGAGGACTTCGACCATCTCCCGGCGGTATTCCGCCCCGCCGCGCAGGCTGTCGCGGGGAGCGGCGTCCTGGCGGGCCAGGGCCGCCGCCCGGCGGATGGGCTCATTGGAGATTTCTGCTTTGCAGAGCGCCGCCTCGGCCCGCTGCGCGCGCCAGGGCCTCTCGCTCACCGGGCCCACCACGATGCGGGCTTCCTCGATCGCCTCGGCCTGCGGCGAAAGCTCAATGCGGACCGCCACGCTCAGCTGCGGCAAGGTAAATACCTTGCGCCGGCTCATCCGCTGCATCGCACTCGCCTTACGGGGGCCGCGACAGCAGGGGAGCCGGAAACGGGTGAGAACCTCCCGGGAGGGGTTCACCTGGCTCTGGCCGATGCCCAGGAAAAGGCGCTCCAGGGGGATCTCCCGTTCCCCTTCGGGGGAGGCGATCAAGGCGGTGGCCCCGAGAGCCATGAGCGGTACCGAGGCATCGCCTGCCGGCATGGCGTTGACCACGTTGCCGCCGACGGTGGCCACGTTCCTGATCTGCGGCGAACCCATCCAGCCCGCCCCCTGGGCGAGGGCTCGAGCAGCGCCGCGGACCTCCGGGGAAGCGGCCAGCTCGCTCATGGTGGCCGCCGCGCCGATCTGCAGGTGACCGTCGGCCTCGCGGATGCCGCGCATTTCCGGCAGCGCGCTCACGTCCAGCAGCACCAGATGCTCTTCTTCGGCGGCCATGGCCCGGATTTGGGTGAGCAGGTCGGTCCCCCCGGCGACCACCCGCGCCAGCCCCCCTCCGGCGGCCAGGCGCTCCAGGGTTTCCGGGAGGCTGCCCATCATATAATAGTGTTGCCAGCGCATGTTTCGGACCCGTGTTCCGCTGAGTTCGTCTGCCGGTTGTCCCGGCGCGGTGCCGGGTCCTGAGGGCTGAGCCCTCAGGACCCTCACCCCTGGCTCCAGGGGAGCCTTGCTTAGCGGCGGGCGGCGATCTGGATCGCGCCTTCCACCGGGCAGACCGAGTAGCAGCCGCCGCAGCCGATGCAGTTGTCGGCCTGAACCCAGGTTTGCTTTTCTCCCGGCTGCATGGCCTGGTAGAAGCAGGCTTTCAGGCAGCGGCCGCAATTGTTGCAGTACTCGGGATCCACCGCGGCCTTTTCCGGCGGCATGTCGGCGTAAGCCATGGCCGCGTCCGAGGCGATGCCGCGCATCTGCGCCACGGTCTTGTACCCCTTGTCGTCCATGAATTTCTCGAGGCCCCGCACCTGCTTGCCCAGCCATTCATAGCCGTAGACCATGACGGCCGAGCACATCTCCACGATGTGGGCGCCGCTCATGATGAACATGACCACGTCGCGCCAGTCGTAGGCGCCGTTGGTTCCGGCAATGGCAAGCTGGTCTTTGTAAGCGCGGTGGACCTCGTGGATCCAGCGCAGCGTCAAGGGCTTGATCCAGGGACCGCCCACGCCGGCCGGGCCGTAGATCAGCGGCTTGCCGGTTTCGATGTCGGGAACAAAGCCGAGGAAGCGGTTGGTCAGAGTGACCGCCGCCGCTCCCATCTCCTTGAGCCGGCCGGCGAACAGGACCAGGTCGGTGACCTGGGGGGTGACCTTGATCATGATCGGCACGCCGACGGCTTCGGCGACCGCCCGGGTGATCTCGCAGGCATAGTCGAAGTCCTGCCCGACGTTCATCCCGGTGCGCACGCCCGGCATGAGCTTGGGGTGCGGGCAGCCGAAATTGAGTTCAATCAAGGGCACGCCGGCATCCTCGATCTGTCGGCCGAGCTGCACCCAGCCTTCGATCTCGGTGGAGGCGATGCTGCCGATGACGGTCGCCCCTTTCTCTCGGGCATAGGCCACGGTTTCCCGGATTTCCTTGAGGAAATCCTCCGGTTCCTCCAGGGCCAGACCGCTGCGGCCGTACAGGCTGAAGGCGCGCGGCACCTTGCCCCGGCAGACCTCGTGGCGTTCGTTGAGGAAGCGCCACTTGCTGCGGGTGGTCAGCTCCCGCATGGCCGGGGAGTCGGTCATGGTCTTGGCGATGACGCCCCCGGCGCCGGTGTCGATGCACTTTTTCATGTTGTGGGCGTTGAGGGTGGGCTCGGCCGAAGCCGCGACCACCGGGTTCTTGATGCGCACGCCGCAAAAATCCACTTCCAGGTTGGCCATGATCATTCTCCTCTGAATGCCGGAAACAATTGCGATGCCGGTGCCTGCGGGCCGCAGCACTAACCGGACACGTTCAGCCAGGGCAGGCGGTCGGCCAGGGCCGGGAACCGCTCGCGGGCGCTTTTCACCCGCGAGAGGTCCAGTTCGGTTCGCAGGATGACCTCCTCGTCGCCGCCGCTGGCCAGGATCACGCCCCAGGGGTCCACCAGCATGCTGTGACCCACGAACTGGCTGCCCAGATTGGGGCCGACCGAGTTCGAGGACACCAGAAAACACTGGTTCTCCAGCGCCCGCACCCGGTTGAGCATGATCCAGTGCTCGAGGCGCGGGTACGGCCAGGCGGAACAGACCAGAAACACTTCGGCCCCCTTTTCCACCATCCGCCGGAAGAGTTCCGGAAAGCGCAGGTCATAGCAGGTGGCCAACCCCAGCTTGCCCAATTCGGTCTCCGCCACGACCACCCCGTCCCCCCGGCTGAGGAGCTGGGTTTCGCGGGAGTTGTAGCCGAAGAGATGGATCTTGCGGTAATTGGCCAAGATCTCGCCGCCGGGCGACAGGAGATAACTGGAGTTGTAGTAGCGGCCGCCGTCCTCTTCCACAAAACTGCCGGTGTGCAGATGGATCTTCAGCTCCCGCGCCACTTCCCGCAGGCGGGTGAGGGTGGGGCCGTCCGGACCTTCGGCTTCCGGCAGATAGCGGTCGAAGCTCATGAACCCGATGTTCCACAGCTCGGGCAGGATGATCAGATCCGCCTCCCAGGCCGAACGGATCAGGTCGACGGCCTTGTCAAGGGTGGCCTGCTTGTCGTTTTCCACAACGGTCAGCTGAATCGAGGCGACCTGCATGGCGCGGCACTCCTATTCGACGGTCAGATAGCTGAGCGGCCGCACGTCGTAGGTCAGTGCGAGCCGGCGGTTCAGTTTGGGATCCGTGAGGGAGGCTGAAAAACGGCCCGCAAAAACAAAGCCGCCGGTCAGGGTCCCCAGGGTTCCGGAGTAGATCACGGTCCGGTCGAGGGGTGCCGGGATCTTGGCGCGCACGAAATCCATCAGTCCTTTGGGGTCCAGGATCAGCCCGAGCGAACCTTGCTGGTAGAGGATTTCCTCGCCGCTCCCGGACGACCCGGCTCTCGATCTCCAGCTGATCCCAGTGATCCCTCACTTCCGCCAGCGGCCAGACGGTCCGGCTGAGCACGTTGGGGCAGATCTGCTTGCAGCGCGGGATGTCGATTTCCTCCAGATGGCGGTCGGAGTGATCGCTGCCCAGCCCGACGTAAACGGTTTTCTCGTCCTGCACCAGCAGGACGTATTCCACCTCGCCGGAAGTCTCCTCGCCGTAAACCTCGATGAGGCTGTCCGTCACCAGCGTCCGGGGTATCACCGGGTACAGCGTCGGCGTGTGCTTGGGGCCGGGGATGCCTTTCTTGGCCAGCTCGTCAATGTGGCGACGAACCTCGGCCTGATTGCGGCCCACATAGCCCGCGTTGACCATCCGGGTGAAGGAAAAGGCCAGCGGGGCCTGTCCGTCCTTTTTCTCGAGGGTCAGTTCGATCTGCACGGGATTCCCTCCGCAATGCTCCAGGGGTGATGGTGTGCCGGGTGAGCGCAAGCCGCTCACCCGGGGCGAGCCACCGCTACTTCTTGTAGTACCGGATCTCGAAGGTGACGCAACCGTAGGGGATCCGGTAGGGGCCGTGCTTCATGCCCGGCGGCCGGCAGGCGTAAAATCCCGGCAGGTACGTCTCTTTCTTGGCGATGTCGTACAGGCTGCCCTCCACGATCAGCACTTCCTCCCAGAAATCGTGGACCAGCGTTTCCTTAGTCTCGATACCGGGCGGGAACTTCAGCATGCGGGTGTAGTCCCCGGTCCCGGGATCCTGGCTCAGGATTTTCTCCTGGATGCCGAGGGTGTCCCCTTCGACCGGGCGCCATTGAAAATGGGTGTCGTAGTCCCTGAACTCGATCTCCGGCTTTGGCATGGTCTTCCTCCTCTCTCGCGGTCGGGTCTGGTTGCTTCATCGGCGATCGGCCGCCGGCAGGGCTACCGGGGCCGCTTTTTCAGTTCCTCGAGAATTCTTTCCGGGGATACGGGGAGCTCCCTGATTCGAATGCCGGTGGCATCGTAAATGGCGTTGGTGATGGCCGACATGACGGGGTTGAGGGCCGGTTCGCCGATGCCCTTGGCCCCGTAAGGCCCGTTCGGCTCGCCGGGTTCCACCAGGATGGGCTGAATGTCAGGCACGTCCAGGGCGGTCGGAACCAGGTAGTCCAGGAAATCCGGGTTGGTAATCCGGCCGTCGGCCAGGGCCATGTTCTCCATCAGCGCCCAGCCCATGCCCTGGGCGACCCCGCCCTGGATCTGGCCTTCGGTGGCCAGCGGGTTGATCGCCCGGCCCACATCGTGGGCGGCCACGAAGTTGGTCAGCGTGACCTGTCCGGTCTCCGGATCCACCTCCACCTCCGCCACCTGGCAGGCGAAAGGGTAAGCCGGCGAGATGTTGCCGTACTTGGTCTCGGGGTCCGGCAGCACGGTGGGGGGATCGTAAAAACCGGTTGCCAGGATGGGGGCGCCGCGGCGGCGGAAGGTCGCTTCCGCGGCGACCTGGCCGAAGGGCAGGCTGCGCTGCGGGGAGCCGCCGACGAAGAACTTGCCCTCCCGGCACAGGATGTCCCCGGGGTTGGCTTCCAGCAGCTCGGCGGCCACCGCCGCCAGCTGTCGGAACGCCTCTTCGGCGGCCGCCAGAACGCCGTTGCCGCCCATGAGGGTGCCCCGGGTGGCGAAGCTGCCCATGCCGAAAGGCGAGATGTCGGTGTCCACCTGGGCCACGTGGACGCTCTGCAGCGGCACGCCGAGCCGCTCGGCCGCGATCTGGGCGAAGGTCGTCTTCTGGCCCTGCCCCATGTCGCTCTCGCCGTGATAGACCGTGATCCGGCCGTCGCGGCCGACGCGCACGATGCCCGCCCCGCCGTCAAACTCCCGGGCGAAGGCGCGGTTGCCGGCCACATGGTTGCAGCAGGAAACCCCGATCCCCCGAAAAGGCTGCTTACGGCTGCGCTTCTTCTTCCATTGGGCGGCCGTGGTGGCCCTTTGGATGCACTCCCCGAGGCCGCAGCTGTTGATCTTCCAGCCGTGGACGCTGACCTCATTGGGCCCGATGCCGTTGCGCAGACGCAGCTCGACCGGATCCAGGCCCAGCCGGTCGGCCAGCATGTCCAGGGCGGATTCCAGCACGAAGGTCATCTGGGAATTGCCGAAGCCCCGGTAACAGCTGGTCGGGACGGTGTGGGTGTAGACCGTGTAGCCCCGCGCGCGGACGTGCTTGAACCGGTACAGGGAGTCCACCCGGTAGCAGGCCGTGGCCACGATGACCTGGGAGTAGACCACCCGCGCGCCGGCGGCGCCTACCACGGTCACGTCCTTGCCGGTCAGGATGCCGTCCCGGTCGGCCCCCAGACGGATGTCCACATACATGGGCACCCGGGGGTTGCCGGCCAGAAAGTCCTCCCGGCGGTCGTTGAAGAGCCTGACCGGCCGGCCGGTCTGCTTCGCCAGCAGCCCGGCGATGAGGTGCAGGTTGGTCTCCATCTTGGCCCCGAAGGCGCCGCCGTAATCCGGCACCAGGACCCGTATCCGATCCGGCGTGACCCCCAGGGCCTTGGCGTAGGTCATGCGCATCATGTTGGGGATCTGGGTGCCCACCCGGAAGATGTACCGGCCGTCGGGATCCACCTCCGCCAGGGCCCCCATGGGTTCCAGATAAGCCTGATAGACCTGGTTGGTGTAGTAGCGGTCCTCGTAAACCACGTGCGAATCCGCCAGCGCGCGCTCCACGTCGCCGGCGGCGATTTTGAACTCGGCGGCGATGTTGCCCGGTTTGTCCTCGTGCACCAGGGGGGCGTCCGGCGCCATGGCGGCGCGCGGATCGGCAACAAAGGGCAACTCCTCGTACTCGACGCGGATCAGGTCGAGCGCCTCCTCGGCCAGGTCCTCATCCACGGCCGCCACGGCGGCCACCTCGTCACCGCAGAAACGGACCCGGTCCGAGGCCAAAATCGTCCAATCCTCGGTTCGCGGACCGAACTTGATCTGCGGCGTGTCGGCATAGGTGATGACTGCCTTGACCCCGGCCAGGCGGGCGGCCCGGGAGGTGTCGATATGGAGAATCCGCGCGTGGGGATAGGGGCTTCGCAGGACCCGGCCGTGGAGCATGCGCGGCAAAGACAGGTCGGAGACAAAGCGGGTCTTGCCGGAGGCCTTGTCCAAAGCGTCGATCTGGGGAAATGACTTTCCTACCACCTCGAGCTGTTCCATCGGTGCTTCCTTTCCCGGGGGTCGCTATGAACCAGCGTCCGCGGCGCAATCCCTGACCGCTTCCACGATCTTGCTGTAGCCGGTGCAGCGGCAGAGATTGCCCGCCAGGGCAACGCGGATCTCCTCGGCGCTGGGGCCGGGGTTGCGTTCCAGCAGGGCTTTGGCGGTCAGGATCATGCCCGGCGTGCAGTAGCCGCACTGAACCGCTCCCTTCTCCGCAAAGGCCGTCTGCAGGGGATGGGGTTTTCCCTCCGCCAGCCCCTCGATGGTCAGGATGCGGGCGCCGTCGGCCTGGGGGGCCAGGATCAGGCAGGTGTTGACGGGCCGGTCGTTCATGAGGACCGTGCAGGAACCGCACTTGCCCGCCCCGCAGCCCTGCTTGGCGCCCAGCAGCCCGAGCTGCTGGCGCAGCACATCCAGCAGGGTATGATTGGGCTTGACGGCCAGCTCGTGGGTTTCGCCGTTAACGGTGACCTGGATCGGGATCAGCATGCTCGGCATCCTTTCAGTTTGAAAACAGGTGCTGGAAAACGCGCTTGGCGGCCCGGGACACGTAGACCTGGACCATGGCGCGGCGGTATTCGGCCGAGGCGCGCACATCCGAAATGGGGCGGGCGGCTTTCACGGCCGCCTGCGCGGCCTCGGGCAGCGCCTTCAGCGCCTCCTGATGGGTCAGGCCCTTGAGCAGGTTCTCGGCTTCGGCCGCGCGCAGGGGCGTGGGAGCCACACCGCCCAGGCCGATCGCCACCCGGGCCAGCCTCTCGCCGGCTTCGTCCGCTTCGGCCTGGAAGGCCACTCCCAGCACGGCCAGATCCACCGCCTTCTTGCGCATGAGTTTCAGGTAGCACCCGTGGGCGCGGGGTCCGGGGCGGGCGAAGACGATCTCCTTCAGCATCTCCTCCGGCTCGAGCACCGTTTCCCGCGGCCCCTTGAAAAACCGGCTCAGGGGGATCACGCGCTCAGCACCGGCGCGCACCAGCACCGCCTGGGCTTCCAGCGCCAGCAGGGCCGGGGCCGAGTCGGCGGCCGGGGAGGCGGAGCACAGGTTTCCGCCGAGGGTGGCCACGTTACGAATCTGCCAGGAGCCGATGGAGCCTGCGGCCTCACACAGAACCGGTGCCGCAGCGCGCAGCTCGGCATGAGCCTGGAGGTCAGCATGCCTGGCGAGGGCCCCCAGACGCAGCCGGCCGTTCTGCCGGCTGACGAAGTCCAGTTCCGCCACCTTGTGAAGGCTCAGCACGCGGGCCGGAAGAACCTGTTTCTCCTTCATGGCCAGCACCAGGTCGGTCCCGCCGGCCAGCAGTTTGGTTTCCGCGCCATGCTGCCGGAGGAACTGCAGGGCATCCGCCAAATCAACAGCGGCGCGGTATTCGAAAGATCGGATTCTCATGCTTCACTCCACCCGAAGCGTTGCTTGGGCTCTTTCGGGCTCAGCCCGCGGCTTGACTCCAATCGGCGCCATAGGCCTTGGCCACTGCCTTGAGGGTTTGATCCAGGTGGGCCTCCAGGGTCCGGCGGGCCCCGGAGGGGTCGCCCTTTTTCAAGGCCTCCAGAACCCCCTGGTGTTCAAGCAGCACCTGGTCTCCGCGGCCCTCGGTGATCAAGGCCTGGTAGCCGATCAGCTGGATCAGGTCCCGGATGTTCTCCAGCACCGCCACCATGCGCCGGTTGTTGGCCAGATGGCTCAGGGTGGCGTGAAAGAGCCGGTCGGCGTCCATGTAGGCGAGGTAGTCTCCCTTTTTCAGGGCCTTGTGCTGATCCTCCAGGGATTTCTCGAGCGGACCCAGATCGCGGGCCGGTTTGGTTCTGGCGACTTTGTCGATCGCCGCCAGCTCGATGGCCTTGCGCAACTCGAAAAGCTCCTCCACGTCCTTGCGGCTGGGGTGGTTGACGATGACTCCCTTGCGGGGCAAAAACGTCACCAGGCCCTGGCTGGCAAGTTCCAGCAGCGCTTCGCGGACCGGTGTGCGGGAGATCCCCAGTTCTTTGGCGAGGCTCATCTCGTTGTAGACTTCGCCGGGCTTGAGCTCGCCGATCAGGATAGAGTTGCGCAGGGTCTCGTAGGCGATCTTGGACAGCGGCATGGGCACCCTGATGGCACGCAGATTGGGCAACTCAGGTTCCTCCGGGTCTGCACAGAGACGTTTGTTTCGCCGGGCTCTGTATCTGATATATTACATACCGGAAGCAGCTGTCAAGGGAAAATTTACAAGGGCCGCTGCCGGCCTGACGCGCGCCCGGGCGCTCCTCGCGCGGCGATGGATGCTGCCGGCGGACAACGCAGCGGTTCGGTCATCCGGCCTTGAGATGATCCGTCGAGCGTGCGCGGGCAGGGCGGGTCTGGGCGGGGCGCTTTTGGGGCTTGACAAATAGATATTTAATATATCAAATTCAAAGTCAGGGTGTCAGGACCCAGGCCTTCGCTGGGTCGCTTCAAGCAGTGCGGCAACGGGCCGCTCCGCGAGACCTGTCAGAGAATGGTTCACCCAAATCACGGATCAGGAGGAAAGGAGGAAACCACATGAAGGCAGTGCGGCGCTTCACCATTTGGGGGACGATCGGCCTGTTGTGCTTGGGTGCTCAACTCAGCTGGGCAGCACCCAAAGTGATCAAGATCGGTCAGGTGGTCGCCAAGGGCCATACCGAGAACATCTGTGCCGAGAAATTCAAGGAGATCGTGGAGGCCCAAACGGCCCTGGAGGTGCAGGTGTATCCGGGCGGTCAGCTGGGCAAGTACGGCGAACTGTTCCAGGGGGTGAAGATGGGAGCGGTACAGATGGCCACCATGCCCACCAGCTTCGTCACCCCTTTCTATCCAGCGGTGGGGCTGTTCGATCTGCCCTTCCTGTTTCAGGATTACCCTCACTCCGACCGTTACTTTCAGGGACCGGGAGGCCAGGGTTTCGCTGAGCAGTTCCTGGCAAAGACCGGGATCCGGGTGGTGGGCATCTTCCACTCCGGTTTCCAGGGCTTCTACACCTCGAAAAAGCACATCCGAAATTTGGCAGACATCAAGGGCATGAAAATGCGGGTCATGAACAGCCCGGTTCTGGTGGATTCGATGAATGCCTACGGGGCCAAAGCCGTGGCCATGAGCCTGCCCGAATTCTACACGGCCATGCAGCAGGGAGTGGTCGACGGCGGCGAGAACTCGATCGAGACCTACGACTCCCAGAAGCACTACGAGGTGGCCAAGTACTACACGGGCAGCAACCATAAACTGCTACCCGAGTTCTTCATCCTCAACGAGGCGTTCTTCCAGTCCCTGACCCCGGAAGAGCAACGTGTGGTTCTGCAGGCCGGGCAGGAGGCTGCGGCACTGGCCCGGAGCAATTATCCCAACGAAGAGGCCAAGGCCAAGCAAAGGGCTACCGCCGGCGGTGCGCTCTGGGCTGGCCTGGACACCGGAGCCGGCGCAGAGTTCCACAAATCCCTGCAGCCGGTCTATGAGAAAACCGGAGCGCGGATCGCCGACGGCGCGGCCATCCTGAAATCCATCGCGGACCTGATAAAATAGCCGACTCGATCGCCGGGGGGCGGAGCGCATCAGAGCCGCCCCCCGCCGGGTCCTGCACCCCATTGCCCGATCGTGATCTCCCTTCACTCTGGATCGTAAGAAAATGTGGCTTCTGTTCGGTCCGCTCGTGATTCTGTTCGGCGTCAACATGCCGCTGGCCTTTGCCGTGGGGATAGCCTCCCTGATCTGGCTGATGAACCAGGAGGCCATCCCCAATGCCATCGCTTTTCACCGGATGCTGGTCAGCCTGGACTCCTTCCCGTTGCTGGCCATTCCTTTCTTCATGATGGCCGGGCAGTTTATGAGCACGGGGGGAATCACCCAACGGCTGGTGGCGCTGGCGGATGTGCTGGTGGGCCACCTACGCGGAGGCCTGGCCCACATCAACGTAATGGTCAGCATGTTCTTCGCCGGCATCACCGGCTCGGCAGTGGCGGACACCTCCGCGGTCGGCACGATCCTTATCCCGGCGATGGAAAAAGAGGGCTACGATCGGGATTTCGCCGTAGCCGTGACCTCAGTGAGTTCCGTCATCGGGGTCATCATTCCTCCCAGCGTGCCGATGATCATCTACGGCATCACGACCGAGGTTTCCATCGGGGCTCTTCTTCTGGCTGGGCTGGTTCCGGGAATCATGCTCGGCGCCGCGCTCATGGGGGTCGTGTATTTTTTCGCCCGCAAGAGGCAGTATCCCAAGAGCGCCTTTCGCCCCCTGAGCGAGCAGCTTGTCGTGTATCGACGCAGTTTTCTGCCCTTCCTGGCCGTGGCCATCATCATCGGCGGTATCTACACCGGAATCTTCACGCCCACTGAGGCGGCCGTGGTGGCGGCGTTCTACACCTTTTGCCTGGGCTTTTTCGTGTACAAGGAACTCCGGCTGCGGGACCTGCCGGGGCTTTTCCGGCTGATCGCCTTGAACGGCTCGGTGGGGCTGTTCCTCTTGGCGAATGCCTCGATCTTCAGCTGGATCATCGCATCCGAGCGGCTCCCCGCCCAGATCATGGACTGGGTTCTCTCGATCACGGCCAACAAGGTGCTGATCCTGCTCTTCATCAATATCCTCCTGCTTTTGGTCGGCACGGTGCTGGACGTGATCACGGCCACGATTATCCTGGGGCCTATCCTCCACCCCATCGCCGTGGCCATCGGCATAGATCCGATCCACTTCGGCACCATCGTCGTCCTCAACCTCTCCATCGGCCTGGCCACTCCGCCGGTCGGGGTCTGCTTGTTTGTGGGCTGTGCCATCGGCAGAACCAGCCTCTCGGAGGTCATTCCCGTCTTGCTGCCCTTTCTGCTCGCCTGCCTGGTGGTCCTGGGGCTCGTGACCTACATCCCGGAGCTGTCAACCTTCATCCCTTACCGGCTGATGATGCGATGAACCGAGCAGGCAACGGCGGTAAGACCGCCACGGGGATCGAGAAGCTCTCGCTCTGCTGCGACCGCGCATTGCACTACGGCGTGGTGGTCTGTTCGGTCTTCATGGTGCTGACTGCCGGGGCGCAGATATTGTGCCGGGTGTTTCTGAATCTGCCGCTGAGCTGGTCCGAAGAGACCGCGACGTATCTCTTCATCTGGTGGGTCTATCTGGGGGCGGCTCTGGCGGTTCGTTCCCAAGGACACCTGGGGATCGACGTGTTCGTCCGCCGCTTGCCTGCCGGACTTTTCCGGGTCAACGCCTTCCTGCTGTATCTGCTCATGCTGGTCTTCGCCCTGCTGCTGGCGGGATACGGGTTTCAGCTGGCCAGGAGCACGATGGGGGATCTCACGCCGATCACGCAGATCCCCTTGGGCCTGGTTTTCCTCATCCAGCCGATCTGCGGCCTGTCCATGGCCGTATTCATCGTTGAGCTCATCCTGGGGGAGCGGCGACCCCGCTGAGCGGGGCGCAAACGGCCGGCTGCCGGCGAGCCGGTTGCGGCCGCCCGTCCTGGTCCACGCTCAGCCCTGCGGCGGAGCGGGGTCTGCCCGCTGCGCCCGGATGGCCGCCAGGATATTCTCCGGCGTCAGCGGCAATTTCCTGACCCGCACGCCGGTCGCGTCATGGATGGCGTTGGCAAGGGCCGCGGCCGTCGGCGGGGCGGCGACTTCGGCCACCCCTTTGGCTCCGAAAGGGCCGGTGGGGTCATAGGTCCGGGTGAAGTAGATGTCCAGCTCCGGGGCGTCGCAAGGCCCCGGGGTCCCGGAGGTCATGAAGTCCGGGTTGAGCAGGTGCCCGTCGCGGTACACCATCTCCTCGGTCCTGGCAAATCCCAGCCCCTGCAGTACCTGCCCCTCGATCTGGCCTTCGGCGCCCAGCGGGTTGATGATCCGCCCGCCGTCGTTGGCCGCCCAGACGTGCAGCACCTTGACGTGACCGGTCTGCTCGTCCACCTCGACTTCCACGACCTGGCAGGCGAAGGAGTAGGTCGAGCAGGGGCTGGTCTGCCGGGTGGGATCCATCTTGTCCGTGTCGGGCTCGTCCTGACCGCTGCCCCGGATGCGTTTCCCCTGCTTTCGCATCAGGGCATGCCGGGCGACCTCGGCGACCGTGGCCATGGGCCGGTCCAGGCCGCTGACGAAGATGTTCCCCTCCCGCAGGAGGAGATCCCCCGGGTTGGCTTCCAGCATGTCCGCCGCCTCCTGGATGAGGAGGCGCTTGGCCTCCTCGGCGGCGCGGGTCACGGCGATGCCGCCCGAGTAGGTCACCCGCGAACCCCAGGGTCCCAGGGAGTAGGGGGTTATGGCCGTATCCGGCAAGCCGATCGTCACCGTTTCCAGCGGCACGCCCAGCACCTCGGCGGCGATCTGACAGAAGGTGGTATCCCGTCCCTGGCCGTACTCCCCCTCGCCGGAGTAGATGACCACTTCCCCGTCCTCCAGGACCTCCACGTGGGCGGTGCTGCCGGCGAAACCGTCGGAGTGCCGGTCATCCACCTCGTGGATGGTGCACGCCATGCCGATCCCCCGTTTGCGGTGCCGCTGGCGCCCGCGTTTTTCCCGCCACCCGGAAGCGGCCACCGTGTGCTCGATGGCTTCGCTCAGGCCGCAGCTGGTGATTTTCCAGCCGTGCACGGTGACGTCGCCCGCGCGGGTCGCGTTCCTGAGCCGCAGCTCGGCCGGGTCCATGCCCAGCTCGTCGGCGATCAAGTCCAGCTGCGAATCAAAGGCGAAGGTGTTCTGGGCGCTGCCGTAACCCCGGTAGGCGCCCACCGGGCTCTTGTTGGTGTACACCAGCCTGGCGTCGGTTCGCACCGCGGGGATCCGGTAGACGCTGTCGTTGCGGTGGGAGCAGACGATGATCATGGCCGCCGCCATGTCGCAGTAGGCCCCGGCATCGTAGAGGAAGTTCAGCTCGCGGCCCAGGATCGTCCCGTCCTTTTTCACGGCGGTCCTGACCTCGTAGTGTCCGGCGAACCGCGGTCGGCTGGCGAAATACTCCTCTTCCCGGGTGTACATCATCCTGACCGGCCGTCCCGTCAGGCGGCTCAGCACAGCCGCGGCGGGGTAGATGGAGTTCAGGACGACCTTGCTGCCGAAGGACCCGCCGGTATGACCCTGGATCACCCGCACGCGGCCCACCGGGACCTGCAGCACCCGGCCCAGCATGACCCTGAGCCCTGAGGCGTTCATGGTGCCCGTGTGGACGGTGATGGTGCCGGTCACGTCCCAATGCACCACGCAGCCGTAGGGTTCGGCATAACACTGGTGGACCCGCTGGGTGTCGAAGCGGTCCGCGCGAACGAGGTAGGCCTCCTGCAAAGCGCGGTCCATGTCCCCCTTGTGGAATTGGATGTGGACGCCGACATTGCCAGGGGAGTCGGCATGCAGTTGGGGGGCCCCCGGGCGCATGGCCTCCTGCGGGTCGAACACCGCCGGCAGGTCCTCGTATTCGACGACCATGCGGTCGAGGGCCTCCAGGGCCGAATCCTCGTCCCGAGCCGCCACGGCCGCGATTTCGTCGCCTTTGAAGCGGACCCGATCCGAGGCGAAGACGGTCATGTCCGCCCGGCGGTCCCCGAAGCCGTACACCACCGGCGGGAGATCCTTGGCGCTGATGACCGCCTTGACCCCCGGAACCTTCAAGGCAGCGCTGGTGTCCAGGTGCAGCAGGCGGGCATGGGGCCGGGTGCTGCGCAGGATCTTGCCGTGCAGCATCCCGGGCAGGGTCATGTCCGCGGTGTAGACGGCGCGGCCGGTGACTTTGGCCAGCCCGTCGGCGCGGGTCACCCGTTTGCCCACGATGTTCAATTCCGGCCAGGACGGTTTCTCACTCATCACGCGCTGGACTCCTTTCTCACTTGCCCGGGACTGCGGCGTTCAGATCGCTCAGAATCCGGGCCAGGCAGGCGCGGATCGCCTGCCGCTTGTACTCGACCGGCCCGCGCACAAAGGACACCAGCCTGAGCTCTTGGGCGGCCGCCCGGGACGCACCCTCCACGTCCGTGGGAGTCCGGCTCAAGATCTCTTCGGCCCGGCGGGCGCGCAGCGGGCGGCCGGCCACCGAGGCGACCACGATGCGGGCCTCGCTGTCCTCACCAGGCGGGCGAACGGAGAGGGTGAAGGCGGCAAAATCCAGATTGTTCTGCAGCCGGTGTTTCAAGAAGCCCCCTCTTGCCGGCGCGGCCGGCAGAAGGACTTCGGTCAGGATCTCCCCCGGCTGCAGGTCCAGGTTGCGAATGCCGTCGTCGCGGTAGAAGTCCTCGACGGCGACCATCCGCTCCCCTTGGCCCGAGACCAGCCGCAAGCGGGCGCCCAGCGCCACCAGGGGGCCGACGGTGTCGCCCGATTGCAGCGCAAAACAGCCCTGGCGGCTCTCGGGCAGCACATAGCAGGTACTGCCGCCGGCGGCCTTGCGGCAATCCGGGTATTCGGAACGCCAGAAGGGAGAGCGGTTGTAGAACCAGCAGCGGGTGTTCAGACACAGGTTGCCGCCCAGGGTGGCCTTGTTGCGCACCTGGGCGGAGCCCACCGACAAGGCGGCCTGGGCCAGCATGGGATAGGCGGCGCTGACCAGCGGATGGCGGGCCAGATCGGACAGGGTGACCAGGGCGCCGATCACCAGCCCTCCGGCATTGGGACGAACGGCCGCCAGGTCCCCTTTGAGGCCCTTCAGGTACACGACGGCCCGCGGCGCCAGGAGGCGATGGCGCCGCAAAGGAAGCAGGTCGGTCCCGCCGGCCATGAGCATGGTGTGAGGCGGCGGGTTTTCCGCGAGCAGGCGGCTCGCCTCTTGAACACTGCGTACCGGTTGAAAGGCAAAGTCAGCCATATCACCCTCTCTTCCGGGCCATCAGCTCCGCCGCTTGGCTGACGGCCTCCAGGATCTTGTAGTACCCGGTGCAGCGGCACATCACGCCCTTCAGGCCCTCGCGGATATCGTCGGGCTCCGGCCGGGGTCTGGCCTGCAGCAGGTCATAAGCGGCCATGATCATTCCCGGCGTGCAGTAGCCACACTGAAAGGCCCCGCAGGAGATGAAGGCTTCCTGGAGCGGGTGCAGCCCTTCGGCCCCGCCCAGTCCCTCGATGGTCAGGCACTCCCCGCCCTGGGCCTCCAGGGCCAGGGTGAGACAGCTGTTGACGCTCCGGCCGTTGAGGATGACCGTGCAGTGGCCGCATTGCCCCTCCCCGCATCCGCGCTTGGTGCCGGTCAGCAGCAGGCGCCGGCGGAGCACATCCAGCAGGGTTTCCTCATCCTCGACCGTGACCTCGACGGCCTCGCCGTTGACCTGCATTCTGAGAAGGCTGGACATCGCTGCTCCTTTCCATTGGCTCCAGGCGGCAAAGAGCCGCCGTTTCAGGACCCCGGCTCGACCGCCCCCCGGCCGCTCTTGGCCTTGAGGGCCTGCAGGATCTTTTCGGGGGTGATCGGGAGGCTGAACACCCGGACGCCCACGGCGTCGTAAATGGCGTTGGCCACTGCCGCGGCCACCGCCGCCTGGGCCGGCTCACCCACGCCTTTGGCGCCAAAGGGGCCGTCGCGGTGGGGGTTTTCCACAAACCGGCAGACGATCTCCGGCAGCTCGTTGAACGTCGGGACCTGGTAGTCCAGGAAGCCGGGGTTCATCACGATCCCGTTGTGCTGAAGCATGTCTTCGTACAGCGCTTCACCCAAGCCCAGCAGGCAGGCCCCCTCGATCTGGCCTTCCAGCAGCTGGGGGTTGATGATCCGGCCCACATCATGAGCCGAGGCGATGCGCAGCACTTTCACCCGGCCGGTGGTCACATCCACCGCCACTTCGGCGGCCTGGGCGAAGTACATCCAGAAGGCGCTCGGGTTTTCGCCCTGGCCGGTAGCGGGATCCAGGGGGGTTGCGTTTTCGGCGCTGCTGATGCCTTCGCAGACCAGGGGTTTCCCGCGGCCGGCTGCCCGCGCGCCGGCGTAGAAGCTGGCGCCTTGCGGCACCTGATGCAGGTCGAGGCCGCGGGAAGGGCTGCCGGCCACATGGACGCGGCCTTTTTGGTAGACGAGATCGGCGCGGTTGGCTTCCAGGACTTCCGCGGCCAGATCCAGAATCCGTTCCTTGAGCTTGCGCGCGGCATCCAGCACGGCATTTCCCATGAAAAAAGTGGAACGGCTCGAGACCGTGGCCATGTCGTAGGGCGTGACATCGGTGTCCGGTCCGGTCACCACGATGCGGTCGGGCTGAATCCCGAGTTCTTCGGCCGCCATCTGCGCCAGCGCCACGTGGGCGCCTTGCCCCATGTCCACCGTGCTGATCAGGAGGTGGACGCTGCCGTCCTCGTTGATTCGCATCACACACGAGGATGCCGAGGGAGACACGGTGCTCTTGTGTCCGCAGGCCACCCCGCGGCCAACTCCGGGGCGCCTGGGCGCCTCCCAGCCGATTGCCTGGGCGGCCAGTTGCAGGGTTTCCTTGACCCCGACGCTGTGCAGGACCTGACCCGTCGGGGACAGGGAGCCTTCCTCGATCGCGTTTTGGAGCCGGAACGCAAGCGGGTCGAACCCCAGCTGATGGGCGATCATGTCCGTATGGTTCTCGATGGCCCAGGTGACCTGGGGGATGCCGAAACCACGCATGGCGCCTGCGGGCACCGAGTGGGTGTAGACACAGTAGGCGTCCACCGCGACGTTGGGAACAACGTAAGGACCCGCGGAGCTGAAGCCGGCATTGCGACAAACCCGCGGCCCGATATCGGCATAGGCGCCGGTGTCGAAGAGCAGCCGGGTCTGCCGGGCCAGGATGGTTCCGTCCGCGCTCAGACCGGTGGTCACCTCGATCCGGGTCGGGTGGCGGGTGACCGTGGAACCGCAGAACTCCTCTTCGCGGGTCTGGACGAGCCGCACCGGACGGTTGCCGCTGCGCAGGGCCAGGGCAACGGCGAGGGGTTCGAGTCTCGCATACGCCTTTCCGCCGAACCCGCCGCCGGGCGGGGCCACCGTGATCCGGACCTGGCTCACCGGCAGCCCGAAGGCCTCGGCGATCAGCCTGCGGGTGACAAACGGCGTCTGGGTGTTGGTCCACAGCTGCACGCGGCCGGCGGCGTCCGCGCGGGCGATGGAGACATGGGGTTCCAGGCTGGCGTGCTGGGTTTTCTGCGTCGTCAGCCGGTGTGTCAGGACATGGGCGGCTGAGTCCAGCGCGCGCTGGATGTCGCCGCGGCGCAGCCGGAAGTGGTTGCAGATGTTGGTTCCGGGTTTCGGGAAAACCCCGGGGGCGACGGTGTAGCGGTCCAGGTCGGGATGGACCAGGGGGCTTTCCGGCTGCAGGGCCTGCTCAGCGCTGAGGACCGGCGGGAGAGGCTCGTAGTCGACCCGGATGGCTTCGAGGGCCTCCAGGGCGCAGCCCTCTTCACGGGCCGCGACCGCCACCACAGGCTCCCCGGCGTAGCGCACCACGTCCCGGGCCAGGACCGGCTGGTCGGTCAGCGCGGGCCCATAGCGGCCCGCAAACTCCTGCCCGGTCACCACGGCCACAACGCCCGCCATCCGGCGCGCCGCCGCCAGATCCATATGCCGGATGCGGGCATGGGGATGGGGGCTGCGCAGGACAGCGCCGCTCAGCAGGCCGCGAAAGGGCAGGTCGGCGGCGAACTCGAAGCTTCCGCGCACCTTATCCCAGGCATTGCTGGTGACCAGGCGGCGGCCCAGCGCGAAACCGGGATCGTCCATGGGCTGGCTCCTCCGTGCCCCTATTCCGATCAGTGGGCCAGGCCTGCGCGGCGGGTGGTTCTGCGCGTCCCGAATTCACCCGCTGCGCGGGCAAACCCTGCAGGACTGCCGAGCCGGAAAATAGTGCTTGACAGGCCGAAAAGTGCGCATCTAATATATTAGATACAAAAAAGAGCCGAATGGCAAAGAAAAAAACGCTCATTGCTCAGCCTTGCTCCGCAGGAGGAGGAAATCCATCGGTGACGAGCACGGCCGCCTTCCCGTTCCATGCGCCTGCCAGCCTGCCGGAAGCCCTGGAGCGGCTCCGGGACCTCCCCGGCGCCTGCCTCATTGCCGGGGGAACCGATCTGGTGGTGCTGATGAAAGACCGCCTGCAGAGGCCTTCGGCGCTGATCTCCCTCGGGCGGGTGGAGGCGCTGAAAGACATCCGCCGGGGTTCCGACGGCCTTGACCTGGGCGCCATGGTTTCTCTCGGGCTTCTGGAGCGCAGGCCCGAGGTAGAGCGCAGCTACCCGGCCCTTGCCCAGGCACTGCGGTTTCTGGCCGCCCCGCCGATCCGCAATCAGGCCACCCTGGGCGGCAACCTCTGCCTGGACACCAAATGCCTCTACTACAACCAGTCCCGCCGCTGGCCCCGCAATCTCAGTCCCTGTCTCAAGGCCGGCGGGGGGGTCTGCCACGTGGCACCCGCCGGCCGGCGTTGCTTTGCGGCGCTGGCCGGCGACACGGTGGGGCCGCTGCTGCTCTACGGGGCCGAGCTGACCCTCGCCCGGGCCGAAGGGGAGCGCCGCATTCCGCTTCAGTCCTTTTTCACCAACGACGGCCTCCGGCCGCTTCAGCGGGCCGCGGATGAACTGCTCAGCCGGGTGCACCTGCCCCCGCCTGCGCCCCGCTCGGCGGTTGCCTATACCCGCTTCGCCTATCGCAAGGCGCTGGAGTTTTCCCAGGTGAATCTGAGTGTTTCGCTGCGCCTGGATGAAGGCGGGCGGGTCGGCGCCAGCCGCATGGTGGTGGGTGGCGTGGGGCCGGCGCCGGTGGAAGTGACCGACTGCCTGAAAGGCCTCCTGGGTGAGCGGCCGAGCGCGCGGCTCTGGCAGGCCGCGGCCGAAGAAGCGCCGCAGGAGGCGCTGCGGCGCTCAAAATCCCCGCGCCTCACCCTGTTCATCCGGTCCGTGCTGCGCGCCCACGCCGCGCGGCTTCTCGAGACCTGCCACAGCAGCCTGCAGGAGAGCGGCGCATGACCGATCAGGGGGAGCGCAGCTTCCGGGTGGTAGGCGGCCGGCATCCCCGGGTGGACGGCTACGAGAAGGCCACCGGCCGCACCCGCTACGTGGCCGACCTCAAGATCCCCGGCTGCCTGCACGGAAAGGTGCTGAGGAGCCCCTATCCGCATGCGCGGATCCTGCACATCGACCCCTCGGCGGCCGAGAGACTGCCGGGTGTGCGCGCCGTGGTGACCCACCGGGACACCCCCGGCGTCCTCTACGGCGCCTACAGTTCCGGGGTCAAGGACGAGTTGATTCTGGCCGGGGAGCGGGTGAGGTACGTGGGCGACGAGGTGGCGGCGGTGGCCGCCATCGATCCTGACATCGCCGAGGAAGCCCTGTCGCTGATCCGGGTGGACTACGAGCCTCTGCCGTTCCATCCGGATTGCGAGGCCGCCATGGCAGAGGGTGCCGAGCCGATTCACCCGGTTGAGCGGAACACCGCGACCCACCGGGTGGTGGTCCGCGGAGACCCGGAGAGCGGGTTTCGCGAGGCCGATCTGGTGCTGGAGGACACCTTCCGCACCGGGTTGCAGATGCATGCCTACCTGGAGCCGGTAGCCTGCCTGGCCGAGCACGATCGACGGGGACGGTTTCACCTCCAGGCTCCGCTGCAGAACCCCAGCTGGTGCCGCTTCATTTTTGCCGAGGCGCTGGATCTGCCCATCAGCCGTTTTCACGTGGTGCAGACCCCCATCGGCGGGGCCTTCGGTGGAAAACTCGAACACAAGCTGTATCTGGTGGCTTTCCTGCTGGCCCGCAAGGCGGGTTTTGCGGTGAGGCTGGAGAACAGCCGGGATGAGGATTTCCAGGTGTCCATGCCGCGGGTGCCCATGCGCATTCAACTCAAGATGGGCATGCGCCGGGATGGGCGCATCACGGCGAAGACCCAATCCATCGTGGCGGACAACGGCGCCTACTCCAAGTATGCCCCGGCGGTGGTCAACCTGGGCACCTACCGGATCGACGGTCTGTACCGCATCATGAACGTGCGCAATGAAACCCGGCTGGTCTACACCAACAAACCCCCGACCTCGGCGTTCCGCGGCTTCGGCAACCCGCAGATCACCTTTGCGGTGGAAAGCCTGCTGGACATGCTCGCTCGTGAGATGGGCCTGGATCCCCTGGAGGTGCGCCTCAAGAACGCGGCGCGTCCCGGCGACACGACCGTTCACGGGTTCAAGCTGATCTCCTGCGGGTTGGTGGACTCCTTCGAGCAGGTCGGGCAGTGCCTCGAATACCGGGGCGAGCGGCCGACGTTGGGAAAAGACGAAGGCATCGGCCTGTCGGGAACCAGCCACGTGTGCGGCAACCGGGGGTTCTTCCCGCTTTTCGACGGGGCAACGACCGTGATCCGGGTGGATGAGGGCGGCAACGTGCGGGTGGTGGTCGGGGAGACCGACGTCGGCCAGGGGCTGCTGACGGCCTTTGCCATGATCACCGCCGAAGAACTGGGCGTGAGCCTCGAACGGGTTCAGGTGGATGCCTGCGATACCGACCTGTGCGCCTTCGGACTGGGCACCTGGGGGGACCGGGCGACCTTCATCGGCGGCAACGCGGTGAAAAAGGCGGCCGCCGAGGCCAGAAAGGCGATCATCCAGGTGGCCTCCGAAATGATGGAAGCCAACCCCGAGGACCTGGTGATCCGGGAGGACCAGGTGTACGTCCGGGGCACCCCGCATCTGGGCCGCTCTTTCGAGGAAATCGCCGCCCATGCGGTCTACAGCCGCGGGGGGGCGCCGATCGTGGTGCAGGGCACCTTTGTGCCCGAGTCGGAAAAAGCGGACTCGCTCTTTCTACGGGAACATCTCGGGCACCTACGCCTTCGGCGCTCAGGCCTGCAAGGTGCGGGTCGACACCGCGACCGGAGAAGTGGAGGTGCTGGAGTTCCACGCGGCCCACGATGTGGGCCGCGCCCTGAACCCGATGGCCTGCGAAGGGCAGGTCGAAGGGTCGATTGCCCAGGGTATCGGCTACGGGCTGCTGGAGGAAGTGCAGTACAAGGATGGGGTGATGCTCAACCCGGGGTTCCTGCACTACCGGATTCCGACGGCGCTGGACATGCCGGAGGTCCGGAGCATGCTGGTGGAGCCCATCGACCCGGCCGGGCCTTTCGGCGCCAAGGGCGTCGCGGAACCGGCCATGACCCCCACTGCCGCCTGTATCGCCAACGCCATCCACGATGCCGTCGGGATCCGGATCAGGGAACTGCCCATCACACCGGAGAAACTTCTGAAGGCGCTGCGCGAAAAGGAAAAGGGAAAATGAGGAAGGAGATCCTGCTGCAGGTGAACGGGGAACCCCGCAACGTGGAGGTCGCGGCCGCCACGACCCTGCTGGATGTGCTGCGCGGGCAGCTGGATCTGACGGGCGCGAAACGGGGCTGCGACCACGGCGAATGCGGCGCCTGCACCGTGCTCCTGGACGGCCGGCCCATCCGCGCCTGCCTGATGCTGGCGTTCATGGCCGAGGGCCATCAGATCACCACGATCGAGGGGCTGGAGCGAGGGCCCGGACAGCTGGACCCGGTACAGGAGGCCTTTCTGCAGCACGGGGCCATCCAGTGCGGTTTCTGCACGCCGGGGATGATCCTGACGGCCAAGAGCCTGCTGGAGGAAAACCCGGATCCGGCGGACCGCGAGGTGCGGGCGGCCATCAGCGGCAACCTGTGCCGCTGCACCGGCTATGTCAAGATCGTGGAAGCGGTGCGGGCCGTGGGCAAGGAGAGGGAGAGCGGGGCCTAACCCGCCCGGCTGTTTGGCAACAACCCCAGACGAGGAGGTGGACAGATGTCAAGAGGCAGCAAGAGATGGTTGGTGGCCGTACTGGCCGTTGCATTCCTGGCGACCTGTGGTTCGGCAGGTGCCGAAAAAGTGGTCCTGAAGCTGGGCACCGGAACGCCCAAGAGCCATCCTCAGGATCAGGGAGCGCTCTTTTTTGCCGATATGGTGGGCAAGGAGTCCAAGGGGGAAATCGAGGTCCAGGTGTATCATTCAAGCTCGCTGGGCGGGCACCGCGAGCTGATGGAAGGCATGCAGCTCGGCACCGTGGACATGTTCATCGGGGCGCTGGCTTTCGTGGTGCCTTTCTACAAACCCTTGGGGATTCTGGAACTCCCCTTTCTGTTCCGTGACCTGGATCATTCCTGGAAGGTGAAACACAGCCCCATCGGCCAGAACCTGCAGGAGGGTTTTCTCAAGAAGACGGGGGTCCAGCTGGCCGCCTGGGGAGGTGGGTCCTTCCAGGGCCTCTACACCCACCGTCACCAGATCAAGACCCTGGAGGACATGAAAGACCTCAAGATGCGCGTCATGGACAACCCGGTCCGGGTGGCCTACATGAACGCCTGGGGCGCCAAGGGGGTTCCGATGGCCTTTTCCGAGTTCTACTCGGCCATGGAGCAGAAGGTGGTGGACGGAGGCGAGAACAGCTACGCCACCTACTCCCCGGCCAAGCACTATGAAGTGGCGAAGTTCTTCACCGAGTCGGATCACGTTCATCTGCCGAGCGGGATCTTCATCTCCGACCGCAGCTACCAGAAGCTGTCGCCGGCGCACCGCGCCGTGGTCGACAAGGCACTGGCGGCCACCGACCGCGCCACCGCCGATTTCTGGATTGCCAAGCAGAGTGTCAGCAAGAAGGAAGCCATCGACAACGGGAGCCAGATCTACGTGATGCCCCTGTCCGAAAGGGCGCGTTTCGAAGCGGCTGCCCAACCGGTTTACGAGAAATACGCCTCCGATTTGGGCGGGATGGAACTGATCAACGCCGTCAAGGCGGTCAAATGAAGCGCAAAGGACCGCCGGCTGCGCGCCGGCGGTCAGAAACAATCGGGTGAACGATGAGCTTGTTGTTCGGGATTCTGCTCGCGACGCTGCTGGTCAACGTGCCGGTGGTGTTCGCCCTGGGCGTGACTTCCGTGGCCTGGATCATGACCGTGGAGAAGATGCCGCTGGTGCTGGTGGTCCATCGGATGTTCCGGGGTCTGGATTCGTTTCCCCTGATTGCCATGCCGTTTTTCATTCTGACCGGACAGATCCTGGACCACATCGGCGCCACCCGACGGCTGATGAACCTGGCCGAAGCCCTGGTCGGGCACCTGCGGGGGGGGCTGGCCCACATCAACATCGTGGCCTCCATGTTTTTCGCGGGGATCACGGGGTCGGCCGTGGCGGACACCTCCGCCATCGGCTCCCTGCTGATCCCCGCCATGATCAAGCACGGCTACAAAGCCTCGTTTGCCGTGGCGGTGACGGCGATTTCCTCCGTGATCGGAGTGATCATCCCGCCCTCGATCCTGATGGTGCTCTACGCCGTGGCGGTGGAGCTCTCCGTGGGCAAGCTGCTCCTGGCCGGGGCCCTGCCCGGCATCCTGCTGGGGGTTTCCCAGATGCTGGTGGTGGTCTGGTACGCCCACCGGCAGGGGTACCCGAAGGGCGAGAAGATCAGCTTGGGCAAAGTGACGCGGGCGTCAAAGGACGCGGTCCTGGCCCTGGTGGTGGTGTTCATCATCGTGGGCGGCATCTACGGCGGCATCTTCACGCCCACCGAGGCGGCCGTGGTGGCGGTCCTCTACACCCTGGGCCTGGGGTTTTTCGTGTACCGCAACATGAGCGTGAAGGATTTTCCCAAGATCTTTCTGGAAGCGGGCATTGTGGGCGCGGCCGGGGTCTTCATCCTGACGACCACCAGTGTTTTTGCCTGGATCATCACCGCGGAACGGATTCCGGAACTGATCGTCGGTGCGATCTTCGAAATCACCCGCAACAAGATCCTCATCCTGCTGGCCCTCAATCTGGCCATGCTGATCTGCGGCACCTTCATGCCGGGAATCGCGGCCATCATCGTGCTGGCGCCGATCCTGCACCCGATCGGCCTGGAACTGGGCCTGGATCCCATCCATTTCGCCGTGGTGGTGGTCCTGAACCTTTCCATCGGTCTGGTCTCGCCGCCGGTCGGTCCCTGCCTGTTCGTGGCCTGCGCGATCGGCCAGTGCAGCATCAGCCGGGCGCTCAAACCCTTGATTCCGCTCTATTTGGCTTCGATCGGCGCGCTGCTGCTGGTGACCTTCATCCCGTGGATCAGCACCGCGGTCCCGAACCTGATGAAATGACGATGGAACGACTGATCCGAGTTCTCGACGCCCTGATGAAGTGGGGGATCATCGCCTTCACGGCGGTCATGACGGTGACCTGTTCGCTTCAGGTCTTTTCCCGCTATCTCCTGCCCCACCCGTTTTCATGGACCGAGGAGCTGGCCCGCTACACCTTCATCTGGTGGTCCTTCCTGGGGGCCGCCTACGTGGTGCGCCTGAACGGGCATCTGGGAATGGACGTGCTGGTCAATCTGTTCCCGCCCCGCATCCGGCTGTGGATCCAGCGGCTGGTCTTCGCGATCACGCTGGCTTTCATGGTTCTGGTGACCTGGGAAGGGGTCCGGATCACGGTTTCCCAGGCCGGACAGGAAGGGGTCATGATCCCCATTTCCATGGCCTGGGTCTACTCCGTGGTTCCCCTCACCGGACTGATCATGGTGATCTACTGCGCCTACCTCATCTTCCGCTGGCAGGAGGCGCCTGCGGCCGGGCAACCGAGCCCGCCGAAAGCGACAGAGGCCAAGGCCTCGTAAGGGCGGGTGCGGTCCATGGCGCGGGCGCTGGAATGTGATGTGCTGGTGATCGGGACCGGAGGCGCCGGTTGCCGGGCGGCGCTGACCGCCCGGCAGGCCGGCGCCGATGTCATTCAGGTGGCCAAGGGCCCCATCGGCCGCTGCGAGCTCACGGTCATGACCATGCCCGGTTTCGGCGCCTGGATCCCCTCCAACCCGCGGGACTCGCGGGAAAACTTCTTCGCCGACACCCTGGCCGGCGGCTCCTACCTGAACGACCGCGATCTGGTCCGCGTGCTGGTGGACGGTTCCGAGGAGGCGGTGCGTTTCCTGGAGGGACTGGGTGTGCGGTTCGACCGCCAGCCGGACGGCACCTATATCTATTACAGCGGCGTGGAGCACACCCAGACCGCCACCCCCCGCCAGCTGGGGGTCGATGACTGCATGGGGCGGGCCTTCTACAATGCCCTGTCCGGGGAGATCGGCCGCTCCGGGATCCGCCTGCTGGAGGACGTGTTCGCCCTTACCCTTATCAGCGACGGGGACCGCGTGCGGGGGATGTTTGCGCTGGACATCCGCCGCGGCGAGCCGATGGTGATCTGGGCGCCGGCAGTGGTGCTTTGCACCGGAGGACTGGTGGGCCTGTACACGGTCCGCACCGGTCACCCGCGGGACACCGCCGACGGGCAGGCCATGGCGCTGCGGGCCGGGGTGCCGCTCAAAGACATCGAGTTCGTGCAGTCCAACCCGGCGGTCTTCTACCACCCGGAATCACTGCGCGGGGTGGTGGTGCCGGGCTGGTATCTGGTGATGGACCGGGGTGCCAGGTACTACAACGGAAGGGGGGAAGAATTCCTTCAGCGCTATGACCCGCTGCGGCGGGAGAACACCACCCGGGACATCAAGGCGCGGGCCATGCATCAGGAGATCCTGGCCGGCCGGGCCAGCGAACACGGGGGGGTCTACCTCGACTTCAGGGACGCGAAGCTGGAACTGCCCCTGGAGGAATACCTGTCGGCAAACGCCCCGTTCCTGCTGGACTACGCCCGGCGGCTGGGCCTCCCGCCGGACGTGATTTTCGAAAAACCCATCGAAGTCGGCCCATCGGCGCATTACAGCTGCGGCGGCGTCTCGATCAACAGCCGGGCCGAGACTTCCCTGGAGGGGCTGCTGGCCGCCGGGGAGATCACCGGGGGCGTGCACGGGGCCAACCGTCTGGGCAACAGCGCCATGACCGACATCTTCGTCTTTGGCCGGGTGGCTGGCGCCGGGGCCGCGGAATTCGCAAGGAAAAGACCCCGCCAAAACCCCACCCCGGGGCTCAGGGCGCGGGTCAGGGAACTGGAGGAGAGCCTCGCAGCGGTCTTCGAACGCGAACCCGGGGATCCCCTGCGGCCGGCGGCTCTGCGTGCCGAAGTGGAGCGGATCATGTTCGAATGCGTGGGCTTCGGCCGTGACGAGGCCGGCCTGCAGGCGGGACTCAGGCGCCTGGCTGAATTGAAGGCCGAGCGCCTGCCGAGGGTCAAACCCGCCAGCCGCTGCCGGACCTACAACTACGACGTGGTGGAGGTTTTTGAACTGGCCAACCTGCTGGATGTCGGCCAGGCCGTCGCCCGGGCCGCCCTGGAGCGGACCGAAACCCGGGGATGCCACAACCGGCTGGATTTTCCCCGGCAGGACGACGAAAGGTGGCTCGTCCACCTGCTGGTCAGCATGGCGGAAGACCGACTGCAGGTGGTGCCCAGCCCGGTCAGGATGGATTCAGCCGAGATGCGGAGCTGACATGCCGGGGATGGAAAAAGAAGCCATCGTCACGGTCTTTCGGTTCGATCCCTTCGAGGGCCGGCCGTGGTACCAAGAGTATCGGGTTCCCGGCCCAGGCGCTACCACGGTCATGGGAGCGCTTTTTTTTCTGAGTGCCCATGCGGAAGATCCACCGGCGTTCAGACGCTTCACCTGCAATCGGGGCCAGTGCGCCGGCTGCGTGATGAGCATCAACGGCCGCCCGCGCAGGGCCTGCACCACGCCGCTGCGGCACGGCATGCGCCTCGAACCGCTTTATGACTACCCGGTCATCAGAGATCTGGTGGTGGACTTCGGGCGCAAGACCGCGGCCGGTGACGGCGGGTACCGGATCGTTCAGAGCGGCTCGTTCGTACTGCGCTCGCGCAGCCGGGGCGCCAAGTCCCGACAGGGGCCCTGGGCGGTGCTCGGCGTGGACGCCGAGCCGTGCCGGGAATGCCGGGAGAAACCCTGCGTCCAGGCCTGCCCGGTCAACCGGATCGGGAATCTGGAGGATCGGCAGGGGATCCGTCTGGGTCCCCTCTCAGGCCCCATCCGGATCGTGCGGGGCCGGGCACAGGCGGCGGGGGCCTGCAACGTCTGCTCGGATCGGCCCTGCAGGGAAAAATGCCCGGTCGGCGCCATTCGCGCGGTGGCCGGGGGCGCGGGCACAGGCATTGACGTCCGCAAGTGCATCGGTTGCGGCCTGTGTGTGGCGGCCTGTCCGCGGGGCAATATCTGGCTCAATCTGGAGCGCGGCCACGCCGTCAAGTGCGATTTCTGCCAAGGCGAGCCCGCCTGCCTGAACGCCTGCCCGCACAAGGCCATTCACTTCCGGGCCGTCAAACTGTGAGACCTTGCCCCGGCCGGCGGAGAGCCTCAGGCCGGGGTCTCCTTCATCGATCCGCCGTCAACGTCAGTCTCGACCCAGGCAGGATCCGGGCAAGCGGAAGCCGCTCGGTCTGCGTTGCTTGTTCAGGGAATGCAGAGCGTCCCAATGAGTTCCCGGAGTCGTGCCACGCCGTGATCCCGGCAGTAGCGCTCCAGCCCGTCAACGACCTTCAGGCCGGCCCCGGGATCGACGAAGCTGGCGGTGCCCACCTGAACGGCGCCGGCGCCGGCGATCAGAAACTCCAGCGCGTCGCGGTGATCGGTGATGCCGCCGATGCCGATCACCGGGATCTTCACCGCCCGGACCACCTGGTAGACCAGGTGGAGCGCCACCGGCCGGATGGCCGGCCCGGAAAGGCCGCCGGTGACGTTGGCCAGCTTGGGCCGGCGGGTCTGGATGTCGACCGCCATGCCGGTGAGCGTGTTGATGAGCGAGACGGCGTGGGCCCCGGCGGCCTCGACCGCCCGGGCGATCTCGGCGATGCGGGTCACGTTGGGCGAGAGCTTGACGATGACGGGTTTGTCCGAGTTCTTCAATACCCGCTCGGTCACCCGGGCGGAAATTGCCGGGTCGGTGCCGAAGGCCATGCCGCCCTGGGCCACGTTGGGGCAGGAGATGTTCACCTCCAGGGCCGCCACGCCCTCGGCCCCCTGCAGCCCGGCGGCCAGCTCCCCATATTCCTCCTCGCGGTGGCCGTAGATGTTCACGATCACCGCCGTGTTGAGCCGGCGCAGCCAGGGGAGTTTTTCGTTCAGAAACCGCTTGAGGCCGATGTTGGCCAGGCCGATGGCGTTCAGCATGCCGCAGGGCGTTTCCACGATCCGCGGCGGCGGGTTGCCGGCCCGCGGCTCGAGGGAGAGCCCCTTGACCACGATGCCGCCCAGGCGATCGAGATCCACCAGCTCTTCGTATTCGCGGCCGTAGCCGAAGGTGCCGGAAGCGGTGAGAACCGGGTTCTTGAGTTCGAGCGGCCCGAGCCGCACCCGCAGGTCTGGCGCATTCCCGCTCACGGCTCCCCCCAGTCCAGGTCCGCGGCATCGAAGACCGGGCCGTCCTGGCAGACGAGGTGGAAGGTGCGGCCGCTGGAGCGCGCGGCTTTCACCGCGCAGCCCTGGCAGGCGCCCAGGGCGCAGGCCATGCGGGCTTCCAGGGACACCTGGCAGGGCACGCCGCGCTCGGCTGCCAGGGAAGCAACCCGGCGGAGCATGGCGGGCGGGCCGCAGGCGAAAATCGTGCACCTAGCGGCGTCCGGTTCGGCGCTCAGGCGCTCCTCGAGCAGGTCGGTCACCAGGCCGCGCCTGCCGCGGGAACCGTCTTCGGTCGTGATCAACAGGCGGCCGGGATCCAGACCGAGAGGCTCCGGAGGGATCACCTCGCTGCCGGAGCGGAAGCCGCACAGGAGGCGCCACGCGGCGGAATCCAGGGCGGAAGACAGGAAAAGCAGCGGCGCCAGGCCGATGCCCCCGGCCACCAGCAGGGGCGTGCTGCCCTCGGCCGGGAGGCTGAACCCGCGGCCCACCGGGCCGAGCACGCGTACCCGCTCGTCCGGGCGCAGACCGGACAGGATGCGGGTGCCGCGGCCGACCACGCGGTAAAGGAGCAACAGCCCGCCGCCCGCGCGGAGGCCGGCGACGGAGAAAGGGCGGCGCAGCAGGGGGTCGTCGCCGGAGCGGACCCGCAGCATGACGAACTGCCCGGGCTTTACCGCGGCGGCCAGGTCCGGTGCGTTGAGCCCCATCAGCCGGAACCCCGGGGCGATCCGCTGGTTGAAGGCGATGTCGGCTTCCCGGTCGAACATGGTCAGGCCGTTTGGCGGGCGTCGGTGGTGCGGTTGCCGCCCTCGTTCTTGGCGCTGTACATGGCCATGTCGGCCCGCCGGACGAGCGAGGACGCCTTCTCGCCCGGGTCTGCCTGCGCGACCCCCAGGCTCAGGGTGACCCGGTTGACCCCCCGCCGCCTGGCAAAAGGCCACTTGCGCAAGAAGTCCTTGCGGACCCGTTCCGCCACCAGGTGGGCCTGGCGGGCGGCGGTTTCAGGCAGCAGCAGCATGAACTCGTCGCCGCCGTAACGGAATGCGCGGTCCGTGGTGCGGGTGTTGCGGCGCAGGATCTCGCCGGCCAGCCGCAGGACCCGGTCCCCGGCCAGGTGGCCGAGCTGGTCGTTGCAGTCCTTGAAGTGGTCCAGGTCGAGGAACACCAGGCTCAAGGGGCGGCGGTAGCGTTCGGCGCGGCTCACCTCCTCGGCCAGCAGGCGGTGGAAGTGGCGGTGGTTGTAAAGCCCGGTGAGGCTGTCGGTCACCGACAGCTCCAGCAGCCGGGCCTCCATCTCGCGCATGGCGGTGAGGTCGTGGAAGAAGCCGACGCTGCCGATCTCCTCAGCCCCCCGGGAAATGAGTATGGCCGAGAGGCGGATGGGCACTTTCCGGCCGTCCAGGGCCTGCACCTCGGTTTCGAAACCTTCCAGCCGGCCGGGTCCGCCGAGGTCGGGACCGTAGATTTTCTGTTTGATCTGCCGGGCCAGCTCGGGGGGGTGATAGATCTCCGTGATGTTGGCCTTGCCGATCACCTCCTCGGCCCGGTAGCCGATCAGCTTCTCGGCGGCCTGGTTGTAAATGGTGACCGTCCCTTCCCGGTTCACCGCGATGATGCCCTCGGGGCTGAGGGCAACCATTTCTTCGAAGAAAGCTTTCTGGTCCCGGAGGGTCTTTTCCGACTTGCGGCTGTCGCGCGCATCGAGGACCAGAGTGCACAGGCCCGCTTCCCCAGGCGCCGGGGAATCGAAGAGCCACACCGGCACCTCCTGACCGGCCTTGCTCAGGCAGCGGGCCTCCCGGCGGGTGCGGCCGGCCGGCTCTTGTCCGGGTTCAAGCTCACGGATCGACTTGCCGGCCAGTTCCGGCGGCTCGTAGCCCAGCATGGCGCACAGGGCACGGTTGGCATAGACGATCGTGCCGTCGACGTCCACCACCCGGATGCCGGCGCTCAGGCCTTCCACGATGTCGCGGTAGGTCTGAAGCGGAATCTTCTTCATGGATCATCCTCCCGGCTCTACTTTCTACCGTCGGCCGGCATACACCCGCCCTCAGGCAGGCCGTCCCCTTCCTCCCCGGTCTCGAAGCTCCAGCATCTCTCCCCGCCGGGGGCGATGTGCAGCCTAAGGTGTCCGCGCCAGTTTCCGTCATCCTGAGCAGGGAAATCCTCTCGGAAATGGGCGCCCCGGCTTTCCTCCCTCCGCAGGGCGGCCTCGAGGATCACCCCGGCGGTCGTGAGCGCCAGGCGCAGCTCCAGTGCCCGCTGCTGCTCCACCGGGTCCGCTGTAAGCCGCAGGTTCACGGCCTCGGCCGCAAGACCCTCCAGGTCCTTCAGGGCCTGGCGCATCCCGGGGCCGTTCCGGACGACCCCTCCCTGGTCCCAGAGCAGGCGCCGCAGCCGGGACTTGAGCTCCCGGGCGGTGAGGCCGCCTTCCAGGCCGGCTTGGGGCGGGGGCCCGAGGGCCGCTGCCGGGGAGGGTGACGGGTTGGAGGCGGCCCAGCGGGCGGCGGCTTCTCCGGCCCGGGCGCCGAACACCACGGTTTCGGTGAGGGCGTTGCCGCCCATGCGGTTGGCGCCGTGGAGGCCGCCGGTGACCTCGCCGGCGGCATAGAGCCCGGGCACCGAAGTGGCGCCCCAGGGGTCGATCTTCACCCCTCCCATGAGGTGGTGGGCCATGGGGGCCACCCTGAGGGGCCTGCTTTTGCCGCCGCAGCGCTCACCGAGGAACTGCTCCATGGAGGCGGTGAGCGGGTCGTTGGACCAGGCCTCCGGGGGGCAGCGGCGGAGGTCGAGCCAGACCTCCTGGCCTTCGCGCTCGATCTCCAGGAACACCACCTGGGCCAGCCGGTCGCGGGCTTTGACGGCGGCCGGGCGCTCGGTGATCCCGTATTTCTCCAGCAGGTTCTCGCCACGGCTGTTGTGCAGCCTGCCGAGGTCGGCCAGCCGCGGTGGGACGAGCAGCGAGGGCAAGCGGGGCTCGGCCAGGCCCAAGGGGAAGAACTGGACGAATTCCATGTCCTGCAAAACCGCTCCTGCTTGCAGCGCCAGCGAATAGGCTTCGCCGAGCAGGCGCTGGGGGTTGTCGTGGCGGAGGTAAAGGGCGCCCGCCCCGCCGGTGGCCAGCACCACGGCCCGGGCAGCGAGGGACAGCCATCGGCCGGAGACCGCGGAGTGGGCCAGCACCTCCAGCGAACCGTCGGCAGCGCGCATGGCAGCGGCCTGCAGGCCGCCGATCAGGCGGTTGCCCAGGGACCGGTTCTTCTCCAGCAGGCAGCGGACGATCTCTTCGCCCCAGGCCAGCGGTCGGCCGCGGGCAAAAAGGTAGCCCCGGTAGCGGTCCCCCTTGAGCCCCCAGTCAAGCATTTCCTGCTGCCGTGCCGGAGCCTCTGCGGCCAGGATGCGGGCCAGGTTCCGCTGATTGATGCCGCGACCGGCCTGCAGCGTGTCGGCCAGGTGGGAGTCGGTAGAGGCGCCCTCCGGCGTGCCGGCGAACGCCCCGCCGCTCAGCAGGGTGCAGGAGGCCTTGCCGGGCAGGCCCTTGGAGACGACGCCCACCCGGGCACCCGCCGCGCGGGCGGCGATGGCGGCCCGCAGGCCGGCCGCCCCGCTGCCGATCACCAGCACCTCGAATTCCACCCGCTCCAAGGTCACCTTACCTCCGTCCGAAGGATGTCTGCGGCGGCCGGCCCCAATAAGAGAATGTCGAATGTCGAACAGGGAATGTCGAATTTCGAAGTTGCTTCCGGCCGATCGCCCCTATTTTGCGTAATTCGCGCATTCGCCGTCGCCTCATTCCCTCGAACCCATCCGCCTAATGCCTACGCCCGCCTGCCGCTAGTGCCCTGTCCCTGCGCCTTTCACCCGCCTGAGGCCTGGCGCCTGACACCCGACGCCTACTTTATCATCACCACCGTTGCGAACCGTCCCGTGTGCCCCTCGCCGCGGTAGGAGTAGAACCAGTCGGTGCGGCAGCGGGTACAGATGCGGGCCAATTCCACGTTCTCCTCCCGAACCCCGGCTTCGACCAACTGCTGCAGGCTCAGCGCCCAGAGGTCGAAGTGATTCCGCGCGACCAGAAAGCGGCGGAAGCTCTGCGGAAAGAGCTGCTCGTGGTCCACGAATTCGGCGCAGCAGGGACCCAGCGAGGGACCGATGGCGGCCAGCAGATCGCCGGGCCGGGAGCCGAAGGCGGCCTGCAGGCCGGTGACCGCGCGGCCCAGGATATTGGCGACGTTGCCCCGCCAGCCGCAGTGGACATTGGCCACCGCCCGTCTCACGGGGTCCGCCAGAATCACGGCCTGGCAATCGGCCTGCTTGATGAGCAAGCCCAGCCCGGGGAGATCGGTCATGAGCCCATCGCCGGGGACCGGGGCGCGAGGGTCGGTCGCCGCATCCCGGGACACGGTGACAATCCGTTCGCCGTGGCACTGATTCAGGAAAACCAGCTGCCGGGCCCCGACGGCGGCCTGGATCAGCTTCAGGTTCTGATCCACCTGTTCGGGATGGTCGCCCACGCCGTAGCTGGTGTTGAGGCTCCGAAAGGGGCCGCCGCTCACCCCTCCGCGGCGGGTGAATACCCCGTGCGCCATGCCTCCGGCGGCTTCTAGGCGGGGAAAACGGAAAAGCGCAGCGCCGTTCAGGGTCCAGAGGAGGTGGGGCGAGTCAATCATGGGCGATCGGAAGGGGGCCAGCGGGATGGGGAAAGGGCGGCCAGGATTGGGTTATGAAGTCCTTGGTCGTGCATCCTCATTCGACTTCGTCCGCGCCGTTTCCGCTGCCAGGAGGGAAAAGCTAGAACACATCACGACACAGGCTCTCTCGCTTACCGCTGCTTCCTCCCGGACCTGACGGGGTTCACAAGCGTCTGTCACGTGAGGTCCATCCCCACTCCAAGGACAGCGAAGGGACCACGCGGACCGCAGAGTCTCCGTGAAGGACGTTCAACCCCGCATGAGCGGATTTCGGGTTACAGGGCACCGCTAGCTCCCCGTCTAGCACGACCAAGGCACAGACCCTCGGGTTCTCAGGAGACGTCCACCCGTTCCTTCAGCTCCTTGCCGACCTTGAAAAAGGGCAGCTTCTTGGGCGAAACGCTGATCACCTCACCTGTCTTGGGGTTTCGGCCCTTGTAACCGTCGTACTCCTTGACCTTGAAGCTGCCAAGTCCTCTGATCTCCACCCGCTCTCCGTTGATGAGCGCCTTTTCCATCTCGCCGAAAACGGTGTTCACCACCTCCTCGGCCTTCTTGAGGGGGAGGTTTTCCTCTTTTGCGAGAGCTTCGATCAACTGGGATTTGTTCATAGCCGACCTCTCTTCAGCAGGGAATGAACATCAGCGGTTACCAAGGTTGGACATGAAAAATAGTCGATCGGCCGGGTCAAGTCAAGACCAAATCGTTGAAAATGTGAGCATTTTCGAAGTTTACTTTTGGGGGGGGCTGGGATATAAGCCGAAAGCCAAGAGCAGGGGTAAGGATTACGGGGTAAGGGGTAAGGGAATTCGGAGTGTGGAAGGCGGAATGCGGAGAATTCGAAATTCGAATTCGTTTTTCTGGGGCATTCCCCGGCCGAATCGGAATAGATGCACGGAGGAGGTAGACAATGAGGAGACTGGTGCGGGAAGGAGTGGAAAACCTGGTCCCCTACCCTCCCGGAAAACCGATCGAGGAGTTGGAGCGGGAGCTGGGCATCAGCGGCTCCATCAAGCTGGCCTCCAACGAGAACCCCCTGGGCCCCTCGCCCATGGCCCTCGATGCGATCCGGGCCGGCCTGGCATCCCTGCACCGCTACCCGGACGGCAGCGGCTTTTACCTCAAGGAAAAAATCGGTCGTCGGCACGGCCTGCCGGCTGAGCGGATCATCCTGGGAAACGGCTCCAACGAGATCATCGAACTCCTGGTGCGCACGTTCATCTCCGAGGGGGAGCACGCGGTCCAGGCTTTTCCCACTTTCCTGATCTACGAAAAGGTGGTGCGGGGGGCCGGCGGCCGGATGACCTCCGTTCCGCTGAAAGACTTCCGGATCGATCTCGCGGGGCTGCTGGCAGCCGTGCAGGCGCGGACCAAAATGCTCTTCGTGAACAACCCCAACAACCCCACCGGGACCGCGCTCAAGCAGGGTGAAACGGCTTCCTTCCTGGAGCGGGTCCCGCCGGACGTGATCGTGGTGCTGGACGAGGCCTACGTGGAGTTCATGCAGGACGCCGAAGGCGCCCGGGGGGTGGATTTATTCGGGCTGCACCCGAAGCTGTGCGTGCTGAGAACCTTCTCCAAGCTCTACGGCCTGGCCGGGCTGCGGATCGGCTACGGCCTGGCCGAACCGGAGCTGGTGGACTACATGAACCGTGTCCGGCAACCATTCAACGCCAACGCCCTGGCCCAGGCCGCGGCCATAGCGGCGCTCGACGACGAGGGTTTCGTCGCCCGCACGCTGCAGCTGGTGCGCGAAGGGCTGCAGTATCTGTACTCGGAGCTGGCCGGGATGGGTCTGGAATACCTGCCCAGCCAGACAAATTTTTTCCTGATCAGGGTTCCCGGGGGCGGCAAACGGGTCTATGAGGAAATGCTGCGGCGGGGCGTGATCGTGCGGCCCATGGACAGCTACGGCCTGCCGGAGTACATCCGCATCAACGTCGGCCTGCCGGAGGAAAACGAGCGCTTCGTGCGGACCCTGGCGGACAGCCTGGGGGTAGGGTGAAAGCCGAATATCGAATGCCGAATCCCGCCACGGGCGGGAAATGACGAATTCAGAAGGGAACGATGGCCGATTGCCGGAGGCACCTTCTTGACTCGATGTTCTGCTGCTTGAGTGTGGTTTGCAGGGTCGGTGAAAGGTGAGCAAAGAAGAAAGAGCGAGCGTGCAAAACGAACGGAACGGCGTACCGATCGGCGTGATCACGGTGGACGGGCCGGCCGGCTCGGGCAAGAGCACGGTGAGCCGGCTCCTGGCCCGCGGCCTGGGGCTGCTGTACCTGGACACCGGGGCCATGTACCGGGCGGTGGCGCTGGCGGCACGGCGCGCCGGCCTCGGTGCCGGGGACGCCGAGGGGTTGAAAGAGCTCTGCCGGACCCTGGAGCTGCGGTTCCGGACCGACGAGGACCCCCCGCGCCTTTTGCTGAGGAACGAGGACGTGAGCTTGGCCATTCGAAGCCCGGAGATGGACATGCTCTCTTCGGAGCTGAGCGCGGTGCCCGAGGTGCGGCAAGCCATGCGGGCGATGCAGCGCCGGATGGCCGAGGGGAGAGGGGTGGTGGCGGAGGGCCGGGACATGGGGACGGTGGTCTTCCCGCAAAGCCGGCACAAGTTTTTCCTGACTGCCGATGCCGGGGTGCGCGCCGAGCGGAGGTACCGGGAGAGGCTGGCCAGGGGGGAAAAGGTGAGCCTGGAGGAGGTCCAAGGGGAGCTGTGCCGGCGCGACGGGCAGGACCAGAGCCGCGCCCTGGCGCCGCTGCGGCCGGCCGGGGATGCGCTGGTGATCGACTCTACGCGCCTGACGGTGGCGCAGGTGGTGGAGGAGATGACGCGCCGGGTGGAAGCCGGCTGAGATGGGTGCGGGAGCCGCGCTTCCTTCAGCTTTTCTTGACAAAACAGTTGAAGTGCTTTAAGGACTCTGCTAAATATAAACGTTTAGCGCTTTTGAGAGAGGCAGAAAAACAGGGGGAACAGGCTTGATGGAAAAACCGGAAGACACTTTGAACCAGGAAGAGCTTTCAGAAGAGGCCAGCCCGACCCAAGCCGAGGCCGAGGCGCTGCAGCCGGCCGCAGACAGCCCGGCCGACAAGAGCAGCGAGAAAATCGAAGAGCCGCGCGATCGGGACAGCTTTCTCGAGCTCTACGAGGAGAGCCTCAAGGGCATCCAGGAGGGGGAGGTCGTCGAGGGCGAGATCGTCCAGGTGGAGAAGGAATACGTCCTGGTGGACATCGGCTACAAGTCCGAGGGCCAGATCGACATTCGCGAGTTCGCGGATGCCAAGGGCCGGGTGAAAGCCAAGCTGGGCGACAAGGTGGAAGTGCTTCTGGAGCGGCGCGACGACGCCGAGGGGACGGTCACCCTGTCCAAGGAAAAGGCCGCCAAGATCAAGGTGTGGGACCGGATCAAGGACGTGTACGAGGGCGACGGCAAGATCAAGGGCCGGATCGTTTCCCGCGTGAAAGGCGGGCTGGCGGTGGACATCGGGCTGCAGGCCTTCCTGCCGGGCTCCCAGGTGGATTTGCGGCCGGTGCGGGACATGGACGGCCTGGTGGACACGGAGCACGAGTTCAAGATCGTCAAGTACAACCGCCGGCGCGGGAACATCGTGCTCTCGCGGCGGGCCATCCTGGAAGCCGAGCGGGCGGAGTTGCGGACGGAGACCCTCAAGAACCTGGTGGAGGGTGCGGACATGGAAGGGACCGTCAAGAACATCACCGACTACGGTCTGTTCATCGACCTGGGGGGCATCGACGGCCTGGTGCACATCACGGACATGTCCTGGGGCCGGATCGGGCATCCCTCGGAGATGCACCAGGTCGGGGACGTGATTCCGGTCCGGGTGCTCAACTTCGACCGCGAAAAGGAACGCGTCTCGCTCGGCATCAAGCAGCTGACCCCCGACCCCTGGGACAAGGCCGAGGAAAGGTACCCGGTGGGCACGCGCATCAACGGCCGGGTGGTCAGCCTCACGGACTACGGGGCATTTGTGGAGGTGGAAGAGGGGGTGGAAGGCCTCATCCATGTTTCCGAGATGTCCTGGACCCGCAAGGTCCGGCACCCCTCCCAGCTCCTCACCGTGGGCGAGAACGTGGATGCGGTGGTGCTGAACATCGACGCCAACCGCAAGCGCATCTCGCTCGGGATGAAGCAGGTGGAGCCCAACCCCTGGGACGTGATCGAGGAGAAGTACCCGGTGGGGACGACCATCGAGGGCAAGATCAAGAACACTACCGATTTCGGGATTTTCATCGGCATCGACGAAGGGATCGACGGTCTGGTGCACATCTCGGACATCTCCTGGACCAAACGCATCAAACACCCCTCCGAGATCTACAAGAAGGGCCAGGAAGTGCAGGCCATCGTTCTGAACATCGACAAGGAAAACGAGCGCTTTTCCCTCGGGATCAAGCAGATCAGCCCCGACCCCTGGGAAGAGATCCCCACCAAGTACAGGCCCGGGACACGGGTCACCGGCACGGTGACCAACGTCACAGATTTCGGCCTGTTTGTGGAACTGGAAGAGGGGATCGAGGGGTTGGTCCATGTCTCGGAAATCAGCCGGGACAAGAAGGGCAATCCCCTGTCACGATACCAGGTGGACGACGTGATTCAGGCCAAAGTGCTGGACGTCAACCGGGAGGAGAAAAAGATCGCGCTCTCCATCCGCAAGCTGGAAGAGAGCTCCGAAAAAGACATGTACCGGAGCTACCTGAGCAACCGCCGGGAGGCGACCTCCAACCTGGGTGAGCTCCTCATGGAGGGGATGAAGAACCTCCAGCGCCAGAATGAGGCGGAGGACGCCGCAGGCGCGCCCGAAGACCTGCCCGGGACGGAATCCCCGGAGGACGAGGACTTCGAATCTGAGGAGTAGGATTCGAGCGCCGGCCGGGGCCCGGCAGCCCGGCCGGAGTGCCTCGAACCCCCGGGAGAAGCGGTGAACCAACCAGACCGCCCAAGCAGGCCCGGCAGGAAACGCCCCATCCTGACCGCCATAATCATCGTCGCTGCCATCGGGCTCCTGCTGGGCACCGCCATGGTGCTCCTGGCCCGCTACCTCCTGCCCCACGGCGACCTTCTATTCCGCGAGCACTTGGGCGTGGTCGAGATCGAGGGCATCATCGGCGACCCCAAGGCTCTCACCGAGCAGCTGAACGAGTTCAAGCGAGATTCCAAGATCAAGGGCGTGGTGCTGCGCATCGACTCCCCCGGGGGAGCGGTGGGGCCCAGCCAGGAGATCTACGCCGAGGTGCGCAAACTGGCGCAGCTGAAGCCGGTGGTCGCTTCGCTGGGGTCGGTGGCGGCCTCCGGCGGATACTACGTCGCGGCTCCGGCCAGCCAGATCGTGGCCAACCCGGGCACCGTCACCGGCAGCATCGGAGTCCTCATGGAGTTCGTCCAGCTCAAGGAGCTGCTGGAGAAGATCGGGGTCAGCCTGGAGGTGTTGAAAAGCGGGGAATTCAAGGACCTGGGCTGGCCGCACCGCAAGCTCAGCAACCGCGATCGGGAGCTGATCGGGAGCCTCATGGCCGACGTCCAGCGGCAGTTCGTGGAGGCGGTGGCCTCCGGCAGAAACCTGCCCGTGGAAGCGGTGGAGCGGCTGGCCGACGGCCGCGTCTTTTCGGGAGCGCAGGCCAGGGAAGTCGGGCTGGTGGACCGTTTGGGCAACTTCCAGGACGCTGTCGAGCTGACCAAGGAGTTGGCGGGCCTGCGGGGAGAGGTGCGGCTGGTCTACCCGAAGAAGGCGGGCTTCAGGCTGCGGGACCTGATCCTGGACTCGGCCGCCCGGTGGCTGGCGGAACTGCGTCTGGCCGAAACGCCGAGGGTCGAGTACCGCTGGCGCTAGAACATGGAGACGTCGCCCTTGCCCTCGCGGATGACCTCGGGCACGTCGTTGATCAGGGAAACCACGCTGGAAGGGTTCTGGTACAGGGGCCCGCCGTCGATCACGGCCTCCAGGTGCGGGCCGTAGGCCTCCAGGATGGCCTGCGGGTCGTCGTAACCGGCGCTGGTGCTGATGATGGGCCGGCCGAAACTGCCCACGATGGCCAGACAGATCGGATTGTCAGGCACCCGGATGCCCACGGTCTTGCGGTTGGTCAGCATGATGTGGGGGACCAGCCGGGTTCCCTCCAGGATGAAGGTGTATGGCCCGGGCAGCAGGCGTTTCATGGTTTTGTAGGCGAAGTTGGACACCACGGCGTAACTGCTGATGCCCTTGAGGCTGTCGCAGACAATGGAAAACGGCTGCCGCAGGGGCCGGTTCTTGAGCCGGTAGATCAGCTCGATGCCCTTCTTGTTGTAAAGGTCGCAGCCGATGCCGTAGAAGGTGTCGGTGGGGTAGGCGATCAGCCCGCCGGCTTCCAGGATCTCGCAGACCCGGTTGATCAGCCGCTGCTGCGGGTTTTCGGGATTGATGAGCAGCAGCAGCGGTTTCTTGCCTTTTCCCTGTGCCATCGTTCCATCATAGCACAGAAGAACGGGACGGCAAAAGGGCAAAGGGCAGGGCGAGCGGTAGGCAGTGGGGAGTTAGGGAGTAGGGGGTAGGGAGGAAGGAGTAGGGAGTAAGGAGTAGGGGGTAGGGAGTAGGGAGCAAGCAGTAAGCGCCTGAAGCCAAGCGGCCCAAGGCCGCTCCAGGAGATCCCATGGTTCATGACCCGATCCTGATTTTCGCGGCGGCGCTTTTCGGGCTGGTGATCGGCAGCTTCATGAACGTCTGCATCTACCGGGTGCCGCTGGGGCAGTCGATCGTCATGCCGGCCTCCAGCTGCCCGAGCTGCCGGGAAAGGATCCGCCTCTACGACAACCTGCCGCTGGTGAGCTACCTGCTGCTGGGGGGCCGCTGCCGTCACTGCCGCGCTCCGATTCCCTGGCATTACCCGGTGGTGGAGGCGCTGGCCGGGCTGCTGAGCGTGGCTCTTTTTGCCGCCTACGGCGCAAGTCTCGCCTACCTGTTTTTCTTCCTGTTCGCCTGCGCCCTGGTGGTCATCAGCTTCATCGACCTGCACCACCAGATCATCCCGGACGTGATTTCCCTGCCCGGGATCGCGGCCGGCCTGGTCGCGGCCCTGCTCCTGGGCCACATCGGCTGGCTCGACTCGCTGATCGGCCTGGCAGCCGGCGGGGGCGCGCTTTTCCTGGTGGCCTTCGGCTACCGGGCGCTGACGGGCAGAGAAGGCATGGGCGGCGGGGACATCAAGCTGCTGGCCATGATCGGGGCCTGGCTGGGCTGGTGGGCGCTGCCGCTGGTCGTGCTGATGGCCTCGCTGAGCGGCGCCCTGATCGGCGGGGCGGGGCTGATCCTGTCCGGCCGGGGCCTGCGGGTGCGGATCCCCTTCGGGCCCTTCCTCGCCCTGGGAGCCCTGCTGTACCTGTTTTTCGGATACCAGATCACGGGCTGGTATTTCGGCCTGCTGGGCCGGTGAACCGGCCGCCCGCAAGGCCTGCGGCGCCTGTCCGCCGGCACCGGGTTTTCCGGCCGGCCGGGGGCTTGTTTTTGCTTGACAAGGTTCGGGGCGAATCCCTAAGATGCCGGGGTTGTACAAAAAAGCACAATCGATCAATTATTATCAACTAGAGGGCATTATGTCTAAAAAAGAATCAGTCTTGGGATCCGTGTGCATCGTCGGCGGCGGCATCGCCGGGATGCAGTCGGCGTTGGACCTGGCCGACGCCGGTTTCTTCGTCCATCTGGTGGAACGCTCGCCTGCCATCGGCGGCGTGATGTCCCAGCTGGACAAGACCTTCCCCACCAACGACTGTGCGATGTGAATTATTTCGCCCAAACTGGTCGAGGTCGGCCGGCACATCAATATCGAGCTTCACACCTGCACGGAAATCGAGCAAATCGAGGGGGAGAAGGGCCACTTTCAGGTCACCCTGCGCAAGACGCCGCGCTTCATCGACCCGGCCGCCTGCACGGCCTGCGGCGACTGCGCCCAGGCCTGCCCGGTGGTGCGGGACAGCGAGTACGACGCCGGCCTGGTGGGCCGCAAGGCGACCTACAAGCGCTACGCCCAGGCGATTCCCGGGGCCTTCGCGATCGAGAAGCTGGACAAGGCCCCCTGCCGGATGGCCTGCCCGGCCAACATCAATGTCCAGGGCTATGTGCAGATGGTCAAGGAGGGCAAGTATCGCGAGGCCATCGAGATCATCATGCGCGACCTGCCTTTGCCCGGCGTGCTGGGGCGGGTCTGCCCCCATCCCTGTGAAAAGAGCTGCCGGCGCCTGGAACTGGACGAAGCCGTCTCCATCTGCCAACTCAAACGGGTGGCCGCCGACCACACCGACCTGAGCGCGATCCCGGTCCCGGCGGTGGAGCCCCGGGAAGAACGAATCGCCATCGTGGGCTCCGGCCCGGCCGGCCTTTCGGCGGCCTACTTCCTGGCCCTGGAAGGCTACCCGGTCAGCGTCTACGAGGCCATGCCCGAAGCCGGCGGCATGATGCGCTACGGCATCCCCGAGCACCGCCTGCCCCGCGATGTGCTGGCCAACGAGATCGAGAACCTCAAGCGCTACGGGATCGAGATCCACACCAACACCGTGATCGGCAAGGACCTGACCCTGGAGGATCTGCGCGGGCACGGCGCCAAGGCCATCTTCCTGGCCGCCGGAGCCTGGAAAGGGCTGAAGCTGCGCATTCCCGGGGAGGAGGCCGAGGGGGTTCGGGACGTCACCGGCTTCCTCATCGCGGCCCATCTGGGCAAACTGAGCAAGATCGAGGGCCGGGTGGTCGTCATCGGCGGCGGGCACTCGGCGCTGGACGGCGCCCGGGTGGCACTGCGTCTCGGGGCTGCCGAGGTGCACATCATCTACCGCCGCTCGCGGGCTGAAATGCTGGCCGAACCCGAGGAAGTGCTGGAGGCCGAGCACGAAGGCGTGAAGATCCACTTCCTGGTGGCGCCCCTGCGCATCGCCGCCACCGGCGACCGGGTGAGCGGCATGGAGTGCATCCGGACGCGCCTGACCGAGCCGGATTCCACCGGCCGGCGCAAACCCATCGTGGTGGAGGGCACGGAGTTTTTCATTGAGGCCGAACACATCATCCCGGCCATCGGGCAGGAGCCGGACCTGCAGTTCCTGGGCGCGGAGTCGGGGGTGGAGGTGTCCCAGTGGCACCTGCTGAAGGTCAACCCGGAGACGCTGCAGACCAACGTGCCCGGCATCTTCGCCGGCGGCGACGCGGTCACCGGCCCGGCGACCGTGATCGAAGCGGTGGATGCCGGCAAGCGGGCGGCCCACTATATGGCCCGCTACCTGCGCGGCGAAGAGCTGCCCACGGAATGGCAGGAGGAGCCACCCATCGGCACAAACTGGACGGCCATCCCGGACGAAGGGCCCACCCTGAACCGCATGCGGGTGCCCACGCTGGCCATGGAAAAGCGGCTTTCAGGATTCGACGAGGTCAGCCTGGCGGTGGACGAGGAGACGGCGCAGGCCGAAGCCGCGCGCTGCCTCAACTGCGGGGTCTGCTGCGAGTGCTACGAATGCGTCAAGGCGTGCAAGGCGCAGGCCGTGACCCTCGCAACCCATGCCCAGCAGGCCAGAGACCTTGAGCCTGGATGTGGGTTCGGTCATCCTGGCCAACGGCTTCGAGCCCTTCGACCCGCAGCAGTACCGCACCTATCACTACGCGGCCTACCCCAACGTGGTCAGCAGCCTGGAGTTCGAGCGCATCCTGAGCGCCACCGGGCCCTTCCAGGGGCACCTGGTGCGGCCCTCGGACCACCGGGAACCCAAGAGCATCGCCTTCCTGCAGTGCGTGGGATCGCGCGACATCAACGCCTGCGACCACCCGTACTGCTCGTCGGTCTGCTGCATGTACGCCATCAAGGAGGCCGTGATCGCCAAGGAGCACTCCGAGCACGGCCTGGACGCGGCCATCTTCTACATGGACATGCGGACCTACGGCAAGGACTTCGAACGCTACTACAACCGCGCCAAGGACGAGCAGGGGGTGCGCTTCATCCGTTCCCGGATCCACACCATCGACGAGGACCCGGAAACCCATTCCCTGATTCTGCGCTACGCGGACGAGAGCGGGGAGCAGCAGGAGGAGATCTTCGACCTGGTCGTGCTCTCCGTGGGCATGCAGACGCCGAAAGCGCAGATCGAGCTGGCCGGGCGGCTGGGAATCGAGCTGGACGAGGACCATTTCGCCCGGACCGGCGTGTTCAACCCGGTCAAGACCTCCCGGGACGGGATCTACGTCTGCGGCGCCTTTCAGGAGCCCAAGGACATCCCCTACTCGGTGATGGAGGCCAGCGCCGCCGCCTGCGAAGCCAAGGCCGCCCTGGCGCCGGCCCGCAAGACCCTGGTGCGGGAGAAGACCTACCCCCAGGAACGGGACGTCAGCCGGGAAGAACCGCGGCTCGGGGTTTTCGTGTGCAACTGCGGAACCAACATCGGCGGTTTTGTGGACGTGCCCAAGGTGGCCGAGTACGCCCGCTCCCTGCCCGGGGTGGCCTATGTGGAGGAGAACCTGTTCACCTGCGCCCAGGACACCCAGGACAAGATGCGCAGCATCATCGAGGAGCAGGGCCTCAACCGGGTGATCGTGGCCGCCTGCTCACCCCGGACCCACGAGCCCCTGTTCCAGGAGACCCTGAAAAACGCCGGGCTCAACAAGTACCTCTTCGAGATGGCCAACATCCGCAACCAGTGCTCCTGGGTGCATTCCAAGGAAAAGGCGGAGGCCACCGAAAAGTCCAAGGACCTGGTCCGGATGGCGGTGGCCCGGGCCCAGCTGATTCAGGCCCTGCCCCAGCCCGTCATCCCGGTGGACAACAAGGCCCTGGTGATCGGCGGCGGGGTTTCCGGCATGACGGCCGCCCTGGGGCTGGCGGACCAGGGCTTTCAGACCTACCTGGTGGAGGAGACCGCCGAGCTGGGCGGCAACGCGCTGAAGCTGCAGAGCACCTGGCAGGGCGACCCCATTCCCGAGCGGGTGGCGGCGATGGCCGGGGCCGTCCGGGAGCATGACCTCATCGAGGTCTTTACCGAAGCGCGGGTCAAGGAGGGCAGCGGGTTCGTCGGCAACTTCGAGACCACCATCTCCCAGAACGGCCGGGACCTGACCCTGAAACACGGAGCGGTGGTCATGGCGGTGGGCGCCCGGGAGCTGCAACCCGAGGAGTACCTCTACGGCCAGCACGAGCGGGTGCTCACCCACCTGGAGATGGACCGCGGCCTGCGGGACAAGGACCCGCGGGTCATGGACGCCGGCAGCGTGGTTTTCATCCAGTGCGTGGGGTCGCGGGAGCCGCAACGGCCCTATTGCTCCAAGGTCTGCTGCACCCATTCGGTCAAGACCGCCGTGAAGCTCAAGGAAGCCAACCCGGAGCGCGAAGTCTATGTCCTCTACCGGGACGTCCGCACCTACGGGCAGCGCGAGGCGCTCTACCGCGAGGCGCGCCGAAAAGGGGTGATCTTCATCCGTTACGACCTGGATAACAAGCCCCGGGTGGCCGCCGACAACGGGCGGCTGACCGTGACGGTGCGCGACCACGTGCTGGCGCGCGACCTCCTGATTCAGAGCGACCTGGTGGTGCTGGCCGCGGCCATCGTCCCGGGCGGCAACCATGAGCTGGCGCAGGTGTTCAAGCTGCCGCTCAATGAAGACGGGTTCTTCATGGAGGCGCACGCCAAGCTGCGGCCGGTGGAGTTTGCCACCGAGGGCGTTTTCCTCGCCGGGCTGGCCCACTACCCCAAGCCCATCGAGGAGAGCATCGCGCAGGCCAAGGCCGCGGCTTCCCGGGCCTCGGTGATTCTCTCGCAGGACAGCATCACGGTGGAAGGCGCGATCAGCCATGTGGACGAGAGCCTCTGCCGCGGCTGCGGCAAGTGCACCGAGGTGTGCCCGTTCGGCGCCGTCATCCTCATCGACCGCGAGGACGGCACCCGCGTGGCCCGGGTGCAGGAGGCCCTGTGCAAGGGCTGCGGGCCGTGCTCGGTGGCCTGCCCCACCGGTGCGGCGTCGGTTTTCCACTTCGACGATCAGGAAGTATTGAGTATGGTGGAAACCGCCCTGGAGGGGTAGGGGAGGTTGTCGCAAAACGCTCATCTGCGGCGTTGCCCTCGTCCCGAGTCGCTGCGGCGTACTTTCGGCGTACGCCTCGCTCCGCGGGACTTCGGGCGCCTGGCATCTGGGCATTTTTCGCCAACCCCCGATGCTGAGCAGGACAGGGATATCGTCGGGATCGAAATCGGTCGAAATCGGAGTCGAAATCGGAATCGAACCTCGGCTCAAGCGATACCGATAGTGATAGCGATGGCGAACCCGATACCGATTTCGATAGCGATAAGAAACGGTACGGGGGAGCCCGTCGGAAGAAAGGGATCCTGTTTCTCGGCTAGAGTCGAAAACGGTTTCAGGGTCCTGAGAGACCGGGTGAGAATCGAACACGGATAAGGAGTGGTTTCATGGCGCAAGCGTTCAACCCGAAAATCATCGCGTTTGCCTGCAATTGGTGTGCCTATTCGGCTGCCGACCTGGCGGGCGTGAGCCGCTTTCAGTACCCGCCGGGCCTCCGGATCATCCGGGTGATGTGTTCCGGCCGGGTGAACCCCAACTTCATCCTCAAGGCCTTCGACAAGGGGGCCGACGGCGTCCTGGTGGCCGGGTGACACATCGGCGACTGCCATTACCTGGACGGTAATGTCAAGTGCGAGGGGATGTTCAAGCTGGCCAGCGAACTGACCCGGATTCTGGGTATCGAGCCGGCGCGACTGCGCCTGGAGTGGGTCTCCTCATCCGAAGGCACGCGTTTCGCCGAGATCGCCAGGGACTTTACCGAAAAACTGCGAGCGCTGGGCCCGCTGGGCCTTCGAAAGGCGGCCTGATGGGCCCGGAAACAGAGGCATTGGCATGGCAGCTATATCCGAACTGATCGACCGAACCAAGACCTACTTCTGCCTGGACTGCGGGGTGTGCACCGGCAGCTGCCCGGTGGCCCGGCTGCTGCCGGAATTCTCGCCGCGCCAGATCATCGAGCGGTCCCTCTACGGCCTGGAGGACTTCTCCGACACCACCCTCTGGAACTGCCTGACCTGCGCCCAGTGCAGCGTGCGATGCCCGGCCAACATCGATTTTCCGGAGTTCGTGCGCCTGATGCGCGACGAAGCCCACGCCAAGGGGTTCAACGGTGCCCCGTCGCACAACGGCATGCTCCAGACGATCATGTCGCTGCACACCCAGGCCGTGAAGCAGGAGCGGACGAGCTGGGTGGGCGACGGGCGGATCCGGGAGCAGGGGGAGGTTTTCTTCTTTGTCGGGTGCCGGCCGTACTTCGACGTCATCTTCCGCGACATCGATGCCGGGTCCATCCAGGGCGCCAAGAACGTGCTGCGGCTCCTCAACGCCTGCGGCGTGGAGCCGGTGGTGAGCAACGATGAACGCTGCTGCGGACACGACGCCCTGTGGACCGGCGACGAGGAGAAGTTCCGTCGGCTCGGTGAGCTGAACCTGGGGATCATCCGTTCCTCGGGCGCCAAGCAGGTGGTGTTCAGCTGCCCCGAGGGCTATCTGACGTTCAAGAAGTACTATCCGAAGGTCTTCGGCGAACTGGGCTTCGAGCCGGTGCACATCCTGGACTTCCTGGCCGACAAGGCCCGCGAGGGCGCGTTGGAGTTTACGGAGTCCCCGGCGCTGGTCACCTACCACGACCCCTGCCGTCTGGGACGGCTGGCCGGGGTTTTCGACCCGCCGCGCTCCCTGTTGAAGGCCTTGCCGGGGGTGGAGCTGGTGGAGATGCCCCACGCCCGGGAGAACGGCATCTGCTGCGGGACCAGCGGGTGGATGAACTGCTCGAGCTGCTCCAAGGAAATCCAGCTCCAGAGGCTCAAGGAGGCCCGCGAGACGGGCGCCGGAACCTTGGTGACGGCCTGTCCCAAGTGCCAGATCCACCTCCGGTGCGCCAAGGCGGCCTATGACGTGGACGTGGAAATCACGGACCTCTACGATCTGATGGTGGCACGGCTGAAAGCTGAATGAAACGGGTGACGGGCGTCAAGTAAATTCGAAATGCGAAATGCGGAATGCGAAGATGATCCGGGCTTGTGGCAGATGAAGATGAAATCGGGCATGGGATCGAAAGCGAAATCATGCGGAATGCGAAATGCGTTGATTGGGACGATCGAAATCAAGGATCGAATCGTCGTGTAATCAGCGATGTCATCGGATTCCTGACGCCCGAGGCCTGATGCCGCGGCCGAGGGCCGCTCAGTTTTCGGGAGGATGGTGAGTCGTGAGCAACAACGTATTGGTGATCGGTGGCGGCATCGCCGGCATCCAGGCATCCCTGGATCTGGCGGAAATGGGGATCCAGGTGCATCTGGTGGAGAAACTGCCCAGCATCGGCGGCAAGATGGCCCAGCTGGACAAGACCTTCCCGACCAACGACTGCGCGATCTGAATCCTCTCGCCGAAGATGCTGGATGTCGGTCGACATCCCAACATTGAACTGCTGGCCTACAGCGAAGTGGAGAAGGTCGACGGGCGAGGCGGGGGATTTCAGGGTAACGGTCCGCCGCAAGCCGCGCTACGTGGACGAGGACAAGTGCACCGGCTGCGGCGCCTGCAAGGAGAAGTGCCCCAGCGTCGTGCCGGATGCCTTCAACCTGGGGCTGGGCGAGCGCAGGGCCATGTACAGCTACTTCGCCCAGGGAATCCCCTCGACCCACACCATCGATCCGGAGTATCTGCCGGCAGCTGCAGGGCAAGAAATGCGGCATCTGCGCCAAGACCTGCCAGGCCGAGGCCATCAACTACGAGCAGAAGGACCGGTTCGTGGAGCTGGAGGTGGCGGCCATCATCACGGCGGCGGGTTATGACGTCTTCGACCCCTCCCGGATCCCCGAGTACCGCTACCGCGAGCTGCCCAACGTGGTGACGGCCATGGAGTTCGAGCGGCTGCTGAGCGCCAGCGGCCCCACGGGCGGCCATCTGGACCGGCCCTCGGACCGGGCGGTGGAAGCGGAGATCGAGGAACTGGAGAAGAAAGCCCGCAAGTCCGAGAAAGCGCTGGAGAAGTTCGAGGAGAAGTTCGGCGAGAAATCCGCCAGGATTCTACGCCGCTTTTCAGGAGGGCCGGCACCAGGACGACGAGGAGCGGAAAAAGTGGGCCGAGAAATACGCCGCCCACCTGGAGATCAGTGAGCCGCTGGAGGCGCTCAAACAGCAGGCGGCGGGCTTCGGCACGGCCAAGCGCCTGGCCTTTATCCAGTGCGTGGGCTCGCGGGACTTCCGCTTCTACCCCTTCTGCTCGGGCTACTGCTGCATGCACTCCATCAAGGAGGCCATCATCGCCCACGAGCACGAGCCCGAAACCCGCTCCACCGTCTTCGGGATGGACATCCGGGCGGTGGGCAAAGGCTTCGAGGAGTACAAGATCCGGGGCGGCAACAAGAGCAACATCCGCTACGTGCGCGGGCGGGTGGCCGAGATCAGCGAGGGCCCCAACCACAACCCGGTGGTGATGTACGAGGACACCCGCGAGCGCAAGGTCAAGACCCAGGAGTTCGACATGGTCATCCTGGCCACGGCCTGCGCGCCCAGCAAGGGTGCGCCGGAGCTGGCCGCGAAGCTGGGGATCGAACTGGACGAGTATCATTTCGTGAAGACCCACCCGGTCTCCCCGGTGGACACCAGCGTGCCGGGCATCTTTGTCTGCGGCTGCGCCGGCGCGCCGATGGATGTGCCGGAATCCGTGGCCCAGGCCTCGAGTGCCGCCGCGCGGGCGGCCGAGATCGTTTTTCTGAGCGCAAAGGAGACGGCCGTTGCCTGAGAAGAAGAAAAAGCAAGACGAGGACGTCCGGATCGGCGTGTTCATCTGCCACTGCGGCTCCAACATCGCCGGCTATCTGGACATGGAGGCGCTGAGCGACTACGCCGAGACCCTGCCCAAGGTGGCCTTCGTGAAGCGGAACCTCTACACCTGCTCCGAAGGCGGCATCAACGAGATCAAGAAGTCCATCCAGGAGCAGAACCTCAACCGGGTGATCGTGGCCTCCTGCACGCCCAGGACCCATGAACCCCTCTTCCGCAGCTCCTGCGCCGAGGCCGGGCTGAACCCCTACCTGTTCGAGATGGCCAACATCCGGGACCAGTGCTCCTGGGTGCACATGCAGGAGCGCGAGGACGGGACCGCCAAGGCCAAGGACCTGATCCGCATGGCGGTCGCCAAGGCGGCCCTGCTGGAACCCCAGGATCCCATCATGTCGGAAGTCACGAGCCGGGCCCTGGTCATCGGCGGCGGCCTGGCCGGCCTGACCGCCGCAACCGCCCTGGCCCAGCGGGGCTACGAGGTGGTGGTGGTGGAAAAGGAAAAGGAGCTGGGAGGCCTGCTCACCCGGCTGAACCGGATCGGCCCGACCATGACGGAGGCCGCGGAGCTGATCGCGGCCAAGGTCAAGACAGCCCAAGAGCACCCGAAGATCACGGTTTTCACCGAGGCGCGGGTCACCGCGGTGCAGGGCTTCATCGGCAACTACGCGGTGGAGATCGAGACCCCGAGCGGTCTGAAGAAGGTGGACCTGGGCGTGATCGTGGTGGCCACCGGCGCGCGGGCGCTGGTGCCCGAGGGGCTTTTCGGCTACGACGGCCGGCGGGTCATCACCCAGCTGGAGCTGGAAGAACGGCTGAAGCAGGGCCTGGATCCGGCCATCCGCAACGTGGTCATGATCCAGTGCGTGGGCAGCCGCAACGAGGAGCGGCCCTACTGCTCCCGCATCTGCTGCCAGAACGCGGTCAAGAACGCCATGCTCATCCGTGAGCAGATTCCCGAGGCCCGGATCTCGATCCTGTACCGCGACATGCAGATGTACGGCGTCGAGAACGAGACCATGTTCCGCGACTCCAAGGCCAGGGGGATCCGCTACGTCAATTTCGACCCGGCCCGCCCGCCGAAGGTCGAGGCGGACCGGGTGCAGGTTCACCATCAGCTGCTGGGCCGCGACCTGGACCTGCCGGCGGACCTGGTGGTCCTGGCCACCCCGCTGGTGAGCCACGAGGATGCCGAGACCGTGTCGCAGCTGCTGCGGGTGCCCATCGACCAGCACGGCTTCTTCATGGAGGGGCACGTCAAACTGCGACCGCTGGACTTCGCCACCGACGGCGTCTACCTGTGCGGCAGCGCCCGCTTTCCGGCCAACATCCGCGAGGCGGTGGCTCAGGGGCTGGGGGCGGCATCGCGGGCTTCGATCCCCCTGTCCAAGGGGTCCGTGGTGGTGGAACCGATCATCTCGGTGCTGGCCGACGAGGATGCCTGCCGCGGCTGCGGGCTGTGCGTTGCGCTCTGTCCCTACGGCGCGCTGGAGGTGCAGGAAACCGAAAAAGGGCGCAAGGTGCACGTCATTGACGTGGCCTGCAAGGGCTGCGGCATTTGTGCGGCCACCTGCTACCAGCACGCGCTCAGCATCAACTCCTTTACCGACGAACAGCTCGAGGCCCAGATCGACGCATTCCTGGGCGCCTGACGGGTCTTGTTTTTGAGGTTTTGGCTTTGACATTTCGCCTTTCAAATTTCGCCTTTCGCTTTACTTTTGGAGGAGGTTTCCCGTGGCCGACTACGTCCCCCGAATCCTGACCTTCTGCTGTACGTGGTGAGGATACTCCGCTGCGGATCTAGCTGGAGTTTCCAGGCTACAGTACACGCCCCATATCAAGATCGTGCGGATCATGTGCACCGGCCGGATGGACCCGGCCATCGTGGCCAAGGCTTTCCGGAAGGGGCTGGACGGCATGATGGTGGTCGGCTGCTACTTCGGCGACTGCCATTACGTGAGCGGCAACTACCAGGCCAAGGCCAAGATCGAGATGACCCGCAAACTGTTCCAACACATCGGCATCAGCGAGGAGCGGCTGGCCTTCCGGCAGTGCTCCAGCGGGGAGGCCCCGGTGTTCGTGCGCCTGGTGACCGAGTTCGAAGAGAAGATCCGGGAGCTCGGGCCCATCGGTCAGGGCGGCGACCGCCTCAAGGCCCCGGAGATCTTCGAGAAGCTGGGGGTGGCCGAGGCCGTGCTGGGGGGGAGAAGATCCGCTGGGTCATCGGCAAGCGGACCCCCTTTCTGGAATCCGGCAACGTCTACGGCGAGGTCTTCACCGAGCACGAGTTCAACCGGGCCATCGAGATGATCATTGTGGAGGAAACCGAAGTCCAGGAGATCCTGCGGAACCTCAGCAAGGGCGCCCGATCGGTCAGGGAGCTGGCCAAGTCGCTGACCATTCCGGCGGAACGGGTGTTCCGCTACGTGACCGCCCTGAGAAGAAAGGGCATGGTGGAGCTGGACCGGGTGGCCGACCGAACGCCCTACTATCAGCTCGTTCCCGAACAGACGACAACCGGATAGCGGTCCTCACACAGCCTTGCGGATATCTTTTCAACCGCGGAACCCCGCCAAGAGGCGGCGCAAGTTCTGAATGACGAACAGGGAATTCAGCAAAGGAGACCAGCTGATCGCCGGAAGGCGCCTTCGAAATTCGAGATTCTGCTGTTCGACATTCGACATTCGATGTGCGTCGATTCAAGAGGCTGGGACCCGTTCGAAAGAAGACGGTCTCTGTTCTCAGAAGTCCAAATTGAACCCAGAGGTGTAACTCCGTGAAAGACAAACGTGTGCTGATCGTGGGGGGCGGACCCAAGGGAGTGCGCAGCGCCCTCGACCAAGCGGCCGAGGGGCACAAGGTGACCCTGGTGGAGAAATTCCCCACCCTGGGCGCCGAGCGGATCCCCCGTGACCGGATCCTCAAGCCGGGGGAAGGGTACGCCAACCCCGACCTGGAAGAGGTGCGCAACCACGAAAACATCCAGGTCCTGACCTACAGCCAGATCAAGAAGCTGCGGCGCGACAACGGCCGGCTCAAGGCCATCGTCCTCAACCGCAGCGGGCGGGTGGACAACAGCAAGTGCAACGCCTGCAAGGCCTGCATCAAGGTCTGCCCGGTCAACATGTACGATGACTTCAGCGAGGGGCTGGGCTTCCGCACGGCGGTGGATTACTGCAACCCGGCCACCGGCGAGTTCAATGTGTACAAGGAGGACATGCCGGTCTGCCAGCGCAATTGCCCGGTCAACCTCGACATCCGCGCCTATGTGGGCCTGATCGCCGACGGGAAATACGCCGAGTCCCTGGCCAAGATCCGGGAGCGGCTGCCGCTGCCCGGCAGCATCGGCCGGGTGTGCCCGCATCCCTGCGAGACGGCCTGCAACCGGCAGTACCTGGACGAGCCGGTCAGCATCTGCTTCCTGAAACGGTTCGTCGCCGACGTGGAACTGCGCGAGAACCTCGAGCCGGTGTATGAGACACCGGAGAAGAAGTTTTCGGAAAAGGTCGCCGTCATCGGGGCCGGTCCGAGCGGGCTGTCCTGCGCCCACGACCTGGCGCGGCTGGGCTACCGGCACGTCAAGATCTTCGAAACCCTGCCGGTGCCGGGCGGCTACCTGTGGGTGGGCATTCCCGAATACCGTCTGCCCAAGAAGCTCCTGCAGCGCGAAGTGGACTTGATCGCCAAGATGGGCGTAGAGATCCAGTACAACACCCGGGTGGGCAAGGACATCACCATGGAGGAGATCCAGCGCCAATACGACGCGGTCTTCATCGCCGCCGGCTGCCACCAGGGCCTCAAGCTGCGGGTGCCCGGGGAGGACGACTACGAGGGGATCGTGGACTGCGTGACCTTCCTGCGCGAGCAGGCCCTGGGAATCCGCAAGGAAGGCAAGGGCAAGCTCATCGTGATCGGCGGGGGCAATGCGGCCATCGACTCGGCGCGCGTCGGCTGGCGCATGGGCTATGACGAGGTGTACATCCTCTACCGCCGGACGCGCAAGGAAATGCCCGCCAACCCGTGGGAGGTGGATGCCGCCGAACACGAGGGGGTGATCCTGCAGTACCTGGCCGCGCCGGTGGAGATCCTGGGCGAAAACGGCCGGGTGACCGGCATGAAGTGCATCAAGATGGAGCTCGGGGAACCGGATGCCAGCGGCCGCCGCCGGCCGGTGCCGATGGAGGGTTCCGAGTATGTGATCGATGCCCAGACCATCGTGCCGGCCATCAGCCAGGGGGCCGATCTGAGCTTCCTGGCAGAAAAGCACGAGTTCAAGCTGACGCGCTGGACCACCTTCGAGGTGGACGAGGAAACCGGTGCGACCAATATCCCGGGAGTGTTCGCCGGCGGCGACGTGGTGTCCGGGCCGGACATCGCCATCCGGGCCATCGCCGGCGGCAAGCGCGCCGCCCGCGGGATCCATGCCTACCTGAGGAGCAAGTAGATGATCTACGAGAAGGAACGGCGTTACATCATACCCTTTGAAGACGTGCCGGCGGCACGGGCGGTGATGCCCGAAATCAGCACCGAGGAGCGCCGGGGAAATTTCGTGGAGGTGGAGACCGGGTTCCCCGACGAGATCGCGACGCGGGAAAGCAAGCGCTGCCTGGGCTGCCGGCGCTGCCTGGGCTGCGCCCTGTGCTGGGCGGAGTGCAAACCGGTGGCCATCGACTTCAGCCTTCCCGACCAGACCCTGGAGCTGGAATTCGACGAGGCGGTCCTGACGGCGGGCCAGGACAACCAGTACCGGCCATTCAGCCGCAAGCTGGGCTACGGCCAGCACCCCGACGTGATCACGGACCTGCAGTTCGAGCGCATGCTGTCGGACACCGGACCCACCCAGGGGCTGGTGGTCTCGCCCCTCAGCGGCGATGTCCCCCGGCGGCTGGCCATCGTGCAGGGAAACCCGGAGGGGGACGCCGGGCACCTGCTGAGTTCGCTGGTGCTGGGGGTGAACGAGGCGATCCTGGCGCTGGAGCGGGCCGAGGGTCTGGAGGTGGCGCTGATCTCGCCCATCAACGGGGAGTTCAAAGAGCGTTTCGGGGCCGACGCGGCTGCGGTCGCGGGACTCCAGGTCCTGGAAGGAGCGGCGGTTTCGGTGGAGCGGGCGGCGGCCGGCGAGCCCCTCAAGCTCACCTATCGGCAGGCGGGCGAAAACCGGACCGAGGACTTCGACCTGGTGGTGGTCCTGACCCAACCCAAGCCGCCGGCGGAGATCGCCGCCCTGAGCAGGAAGCTGGAGCTGCCGATCGGCTGATTTCCGGCAGTTTCCGGCGCGGGATTTCATAAGAGCCTCCGGGGCGCTCTGCCCCGGGGGCTTTCTGTTCAAGGGCCCGGCGCCTTCAGGCTGCCGCCGGCCATGGGAGGCTGGCTGATGGTCGTATCGGCTTCAACGCTGACCCTGAGCATGTGTGCCGCCGAGGTTCTGAGCATGGCGGCGGTGTTCACGTTTCCCACCCTGCTGCCCAGCTTTCTGGGCGCCTGGGGCCTCAGCCACACCCAGGCCGGCTGGATCAACGGTATGTTCTTCGCCGGGTACACGGCGGCGGTGCCGGTCCTGGCCAGTCTGACGGATCGGGTGGACGCCCGCCGCATCTATCTCGGATCGGCGCTGCTGAGCGGCCTGGCCGCCATCGGCTTTGCACTGCTGGCACGGGGATTCTGGACGGCCTTGCTGTTCCGCACGCTGGGCGGCGTGGGCCTGGCCGGGACCTTTATCCCGGGCCTCAAGACCCTGGTGGACCGCCTGGCCGGAAAAACCCAGGCACGCGCCATCGCCTTCTACACCGCCTCCTTCAGCATCGGCAGCAGCCTCTCCTTCTTTGCCGGCGGCCTCCTGGGCGCCAGGTACGGCTGGCAGACGACCTTTGCCTGCATGGGGGGCCTCACGCTGCTGTCGATCGCGGTGGCCGCCGCAGCGCTGCGGCCCAAAGCGCCAGTGGTCTTCCAGGGACCGGGGACCCGGCTGCTGGATTTCCGGCCGGTGCTGCGGAACCGGCGCGCCATGGCCTACATCCTCACCTATGTGGCCCACATGTGGGAGCTGTTCTCGGTGCGCTCCTGGATCGTAGCTTTCCTGGCCTTCAGCGCGGGGCAGGCCGGCTGGACGGGTGGCTTCTTCAGCCCTGCGACGGTGGCCTCCCTGGCGGCCCTGGCGGGCATGGGGGCCAGCGTGGCCGGGGCGGAGCTGGCGCTGCGCTTCGACCGGAAGCGGGTCGTAACCTGGATCATGGTGGGCTCGGCCGTGTTTGCTCTGGGGATCGGGTTCACGGTGGCTTTTCCCTACCCGCTGGTGGCCATCCTCTGTCTGCTTTACGGCCTGCTGGTCCAGGGCGACTCGGCGGCGCTGCACACCGGCGCGGTGCAGGCGGCGGAACCCCGTCTGCGGGGCGCCACCATGGCGGTGCAGTCCCTGCTGGGGTTCGCTTCGGCGGCGGTGGCGCCCGTGGCGGTCGGGCTGGTGCTCCAGGCTACCGGCGGCGGCCGAAGTGTCGTTTCCTGGGGGGCGGCGTACATCACCATCGGTCTCGGAGTGGCGCTCGGCCCCTTCATCCTTTCCTGGCTGAGCCCTTCCCCCGGGGAAGAGACCGACTGATCCCGGGCCCGGGTTTTTCCGCTTGACTTCCGGCTTCGCGGACCGGATCATAGGATTCCAAGCCCGATTCCCCTCGCCTCCTCCAGCTCAGCGCCTCCGCCCGGGGGCTTTCGTGTTTCTGGGGGCCCGGCGGATAGGCAAGCGCATCCAGGTGAAAAGACGATGGAACAGATCCGCAACTTCAGCATCATCGCCCACATCGATCACGGCAAGTCGACCCTGGCGGACCGCCTGATCCAGCGCACCGGCCTGGTGACCGAACGGCAGTTCCGCGACCAGATCCTGGACAGCATGGACATCGAGCGGGAACGGGGGATCACGATCAAGAGCCAGGCCGTCACCCTGCCCTACACGGACTCCGCGGGGCAGGTCTACGAGCTCAACCTGATCGACACGCCCGGCCACGTGGATTTCTCCTACGAGGTCTCGCGGGCGCTGGCCTCCTGCGAGGGCGTCCTGCTGCTGGTGGATGCGGCCCAGGGGGTGGAAGCCCAGACGCGTGGCCAACCTGTACGCAGCCCTGGAGCACGATCTGGAAATCGTGCCGGTGATCAACAAGATCGACCTCCCCTCAGCCGAAGTGGACCGGGTCAGGGAAGAGATCGAGGTGGAGCTGGGGCTGGATTCGGATCAGGCGGTGCTCTGTTCGGCCAAGGAGGGGTGGGGGATCGAGGAGGTGCTGGAGGCAGTCGTCCAGCGGATTCCGCCTCCGGCCGGTGATCCAAACGAGCCGCTGCGGGCGCTGATCTTCGATGCCCACTACGACCCGTTCCGCGGCACGGTGGTGACCTGCCGCCTTTTCAGCGGCGAGCTGGCCCCCGGCGACATCATCCGGATGATGTGGAGCGGCACGACCTTCCGGGTGGAGGAGGTCGGCGTTTTCCGGCTGAACCGGGAGCCGCGCAAGCGGCTGCGCGCCGGCGAGGTGGGCTATCTGATTGCCGGGATCAAGACCGTCCGGGACACCCGCATCGGGGACACGATCACCCTGCACTCACGGCCGGCCGAGAAACCGCTGCCCGGCTTTCGGACGGTCAAGCCGGTGGTCTTCTCCAGCGTGTACCCCATGTCCTCCGACGACTACCTCTCCCTGTCCGAAGCCATGGAGAAATACCAGCTCAACGACGCGGCCCTGGTCTACCAGAAGGACACTTCGGCGGCCCTGGGCCTGGGCTTCCGGTGCGGGTTCCTGGGGCTCCTGCACCTGGAGATCGTCCAGGAGCGGCTGGAGCGGGAATTCGACCAGTCCATCCTGATGACGGTGCCTTCGGTCCGCTACCGGTTCGAGCTGACCAACGGGGAGAGCGTGATCGTGGACAATCCGGTGAAGTACCCTGACCCGGTCACCATCCGCCAGGGCTTCGAGCCCTACATCCGGGCCGGCATCCTCATCCCGGAGCGCTACATGGGGGCGGTGATGGAGCTTTGCCGCGAAAGGCGCGGGGTCAACCCCCGATTCGCTTCCCCGACCCCGGGGCGAATCGAGATCAAGTCCGACCTGCCGCTGGCCGAGGTCATCTACGATTTCTACGACCGCCTGAAGACCGTCACCCAGGGGTACGGGTCGTTCGACTACGAACTCCTGGACTACCGGGAAGGCGACCTGGCGCGGCTGGACATCCTGGTCAACGGTGAAAAGGTGGACGCGCTGAGCCAGATCGTGCACCGCGAGCGGGCCCGCCCCCGGGCCCTGCAGGTCTGCGAGCGGCTCAAGGAGGAGATCCCGCGGCACCTCTTCAAGATCGCCATCCAGGGCGCCATCGGGGGCACCATCATCGCCCGCTCCACCGTCTCGCCTTTCCGCAAGGACGTGACCGCCAAGTGCTACGGGGGGGACATCACCCGCAAGCGCAAGCTGCTGGAGAAGCAGAAGCGCGGCAAGAAACGCATGAAGATCATCGGGTCGGTCAGCATTCCCCAGGGTGCGTTCGTGGCGGTGCTCAAATCCGAGAACAAATAAAGGGAAGACCGGCGTTGGGCGTCAGGCTTAAGGCATCAGGCGGGTGCAAGGCGCAAGGCGCAGGGCAGAGGGCATGAGGCCGAGGGCCAGAGTGAGCCGCGAGGAAAGGAGCAGAGAGCAGAGGGCAGCTTGACCCGGCCTCAGCGCCTGAACGTCTGAGGCCCCTCCGGAGCCGTAGAGCCCTTACCGGCCGGAGGCCTGATGCCCGCCTTATGTTGCCGCAAGAATCCAAGTCCGCGACGGTCAACCCGCAGGAGCCCCCCGGCGGAGCGGCGATTCCGGTCTGTACGTCCACGTGCCTTTCTGCCGGGCCAAGTGCCCCTACTGCGGGTTTTTCTCGGTGCCTTCGACAAAGATGCTGCCGCGCTGGCTGGACGCGCTGGAGACCGAGATGGCCCAGCGCAGCCGGCCCGGGCAGGCTTTCAACACCCTGTACCTGGGCGGCGGAACGCCGAGCCTGCTGCCGCCCGGGGCGCTCGAGAGAGTCATGGCCGGCCTGCGGGCCCACTTCCGTTTCAGCCCGGACTGCGAGATGACCATCGAAGCCAACCCCTGCGACCTGGAGCCCGGCCGCGCCGGCGCCATGCGGGCCCTGGGGTTCAACCGGGTGAGCCTCGGCGCTCAGTCCTTCGACGACGGGGACCTGCGGCGCCTGGGCCGGCGTCACACCGCGGCGGAGGCCCGCGCGGCGGTCCGCACCCTGCGGGCGGCCGGGTTCCGTAATCTGGGCCTGGATCTCATGTGGGGGCTGGAGGGGCAGAGCGAGGCGGGCTGGCTGCGCACGCTGGAGCAGGCGGTCAGCCTGGACCCCGAGCATCTGTCCTGCTATCAGCTCACCGTGGAGCCCCGCACCCCGTTAGGGCTCCGGCAGGCGCGCGGCGGGTTCCGGCCGCCCCCGGAACCCGTGCAGCGGCGGCTTTACCTGCGGACGGCGGAGTTCCTGGAGGGCAGCGGATACCTCCACTACGAAGTTTCCAATTTTGCCCGCGGCGCTCTGCATCGCTCCCGTCACAACCTGAACTGCTGGCACCGCAGGCCCTACCTGGGCCTGGGACCCTCGGCGCACTCCTTCGACGGGGCAAGGCGGTGCTGGAACGTGCGCTCGCTGCGCGGCTACTGCGGGCGCCTGGAAAGGGGGAATCCGGCGGCCGAAGGCTCCGAAGTCCTGTCGGCCGAGCAGGTGGGACTGGAGCGGGTGGCCCTGGGGCTGCGCCTCAAGGAAGGGGTGCGGATCCGGGATCTCCCCCCTTCGCCGGAGACTTCCCGCACCCTGGCCCGGCTGCAGGCCGAGGGGCTTGTGGAAGTCGCAGCGGGGCGCGCGGCCCCCACCCCGGCCGGCTTCCTGGTCGCCGACCGCCTGCCCGCCTGTTTCTTCTGACCTCCCAAGAGGCAAGACTTTCACGACAACGAAGAGCCCTCGGGACCCCTTCTCGGGTGCCCGCCGGCGCGCGACCTTGGGATCCTTTCGCAGGGTGACTTGCGGGAGGCCGCCTCGGAGAGATGAGCCTGTGCCTCGGAGAGAGGGTGCCGTGCCTCCAGACTTGTCAGCGGGGGAAGCCGCTTAGAAAAGGCGAATGTCGAACGTCGAATACGGAATGTCGAATATCGAGGTTGCTCTCGGCCGACAGCCATAAGTCACTTCGACATTCGGAGTTCATTATTCGACATTCTGCGGTTCAAGAAAAGGCGCCCTCCCGCTTCCCGGGGGAAGGGGAGGGTTCGGTCTGCAGATCAGAGGACAGATCAGGTCCGGAGAAAGGTGCTGACCACCTTGGACCAGCTCCGGTCCTTCAACTGCGCGGCGATGTCCTCCATGGGCACGCCGCCGTCGGCGGCCAGCCTGAGTTCCTCGTCGGCCATTTCGAAGAGCTGGTCCTTCTCCGCCAGGGTGAAGGAGCGGGCCTGCTCCCCGTAGTGGAGGGCCTTGAGGTTCTTCTTCAACTTGGTGGGTTCCACGATGAAGAGCCAGCCCTTTTCATAAGGGGATTCCTGGATCAGGTCCGGGTTCTGGATCAGTTCGTAGTTCACGTGGGCCACGATGCCGTCCACCGGTGCAAGGACCCTGGCCATGTCGCCGTTGCGCCGGACCAGGAAGGCGGCCTCGCCCTGGGCTACCGGGTGGCCGACATTGGGCAGCTCGACCCTGCTCAGACGGCCGAGCAGCTTGCGGGCGAAGTCGTCCAGGCCGACCCGCACCCGGCCGCCGTACTCGGGGCGGGCCCAGGTGTGGCCGTCGTGATAGTAGAAGTCCTCCGCCAGCTCAAAGCCGCCCGCCTCGGTGCGGACCGGGACCGGCAGGGTTTCGGACTGCAGCCGTTCCTGCATCATCTGATCGAAGGAACAGGTGCCGCAGTCATAGGCGTTCGCGCAGAGCTTGCGGTCGATCTCGCCGGTGATCATGTAGCGGCACTTGCGCTGCGAAGCCGGCAGCTGCATCTTCATCTCCACCCAGCTCTGGGGAAACTGCTCGGCACCCTGCTCCGGCGGCGTCACCATCACGGCCTCCCGGTGGCGTGCGGCCTTGGCCTGCATGGCCTGGTCGTAGACGCAGGTGGAACAATCGTAGTTGTTGTCGCAGAGCTTGTAGGAGACCACTCCGGCCTCCATCCAGACGCACTTCTTTTTCCCGGGCGGGACGATCTTCATGGCTTCTCGCGTTGCTGTGGCTCCCATGCTGTCACCTTCCTTTCGGCTGATGGTTGTTCGCATTTCGCCTACTAGGTAGAGCAAGCAGTATGCCATGAAGCGGCCGGAGAGCGGATTGCCTGCGTAACAGCATGAAATCATGTGCTTTTCTTTGGCCAGGCAGCCATGCTGGAAGACACAGGCCGTCTGGCTGGATTGCCGAAAAATTCGGCTTTCAAAGGTTATCAGAAGGGCAATTTCAGATAATAAAACTTGATAAATTATGATAGTTGTATCCACACTGCCGCACTTTTCAGCGTATGCTGAATTTATAGGCATTCTTCTCGGGGACAGTCAGATCTGCTCCAGGTACCACTGGAAGAGATCCCCGCACCCGGGACAGAAGCCCGCCCCCTTGCGGTCGGTGTCCTCGATGCGGGTGGAGGAGAACATGACGCAGCGCCGCTCGATGCAGTGGGTGAGCCCAAGGCTGTGCCCGAGTTCGTGCAGGGCGGTCTTCTCGGCGCGCGCCAGGTAGCGGAGAGGGTCGGCGGGTTCGTCATAGAACTGGGGCCGCAGCCGGCAGAGCGAGATCAGCGCGCAGGGGCCCTTGATCTCGGCCAGGCCGAAGACGAACTTCAGGATCGGGACGTAGAGGTCCACGTGGGTGACGCCCAGGAACTTGGCGGCCTCGCCGGTCCGTACCTGCCGGAGGCGCTGCAGGATCAGCTTGGAATTGTACTGGCAGCGAATCGTGTCGAAGGCATAAAGGGGGTTCTCCTGTTCAACGGCGACGCGGCAGGCGCAGCGGGTGTGTTGCTGGATGGCGGCGGCGAGGTGGGCGAGGGTTTCGCTTTCGACGTATCCCACTGGCCCGATGAAGATCGAACGGGAGGCATCCAAGGGTCGAACCGGCTAACCCCTTTCGATTTTGTACTTGGCGATTTTGTTGTAAAGCGTCTGGCGGTCGATGTCCAGTTCGCGGGCCGCCCGGCTGATGTTTCCCGCGCAGGTTTCGAGAACCCTTTCGATGTGCAGCTTCTCCATCAGCTTCAGGGAACTGGGATAGGCCTCGGCCCCCAGGTCCTTCCGCGCGAAGGGGAAGTCGTCCGGCAGGATCTCGCTTTGCTTGCCGATGACCAGCGCCCGCTCGATCACGTTTTCCAGTTCCCGGACGTTTCCCGGCCAATCGTATTCCATGAGGAGGCGGAGGGCCGCCGGAGTGATCTTCCTGGGTTCCAGGTTCATCTCCAGGGAGCACTTGCGGATAGCGGCCTCCGCGAGCAGGGGGATGTCCTCCGTGCGTTCCCGCAGGGGCGGCAGATGGATGGCGATCACGTTCAGGCGGTAGAAGAGGTCTTCCCGGAAGCGTTTCTCCCGGATGGCCTGCGGAAGGTCGCGGTTGGTGGCGGCCAGGATGCGCACGTCCACCCGGATCGTCCGTTCCCCGCCAAGGCGGCGGAACTCCCGCTGCTGAAGCACGCGCAGGAGGTCCACCTGGGTCTTGAGGCTGATCTCCCCGATCTCGTCCAGGAACAGGGTGCCGCCGTCGGCCAGTTCGAAGCGCCCCTTCTTGGTGTGGTCGGCGCCGGTGAAGGCGCCCTTCTCGTAGCCGAACAGCTCGCTTTCCAGCAGGGAGTCGGGCAGCGCACCGCAGCTCACGGCGATGAAGGGCATGTAGCAACGGGGACTGTTGGCATGGATGGCCTGGGCGACGAGCTCCTTGCCGGTCCCGCTCTCGCCGGTGATCAGCACGGTGGAATCGGAATGCGCCACTCGCGCGATCAGTTCGAAGATCTCCTGCATGGGGGCGCTTCGGCCGATGATTTCGTTGAACTCGTACTTCTCCTCCAGCTTACGCCGGAGCAGGATGTTCTCATCGATCAGATTCCGATGTTCGATAATTTTCCGGATCTGCAGGTCCACCTCGTCCGGGTCGAAGGGCTTGACCAGGTAGTCGAAGGCTCCCTGCTTCATCGCCTCGACCGCCGTGTCCACGCTGGCGTAGGCCGTCATCATGAGCACCTCGGCCTCGGGCGCCACTTCCTTGAGGGCGCGCAGGGTTTCCAGGCCATCCATGCCCGGCATCTTGAGATCCAGCAGCACGATGTCCCAGCTGCGCAGGCGGGCCAGTTCCAAGGCAATTTCACCCTGCTCTGCCAAACCGACTTCATAGCCGTCCTCCATCAGCCAGTCGCGGAGGGACTCCCGCATGGCGGCCTCGTCGTCGACAACCAGGATCCGGGGTTTCTTGGTCATGTCAGGATTCCTCCGTTGCCCGCGGTGCATCCCCTTCGGCCCCGGGGGGCGTGCGTGACCGGCAGTTTGAGCGTGAAGGTGCTTCCCTTCCCGGGTTTGCTTTCCACTTCGATCGACCCGCTGTGGCGGCTGACGATGCCGTAGACCACCGACAGGCCCAGGCCTACTCCCTTGCCCTCCTCCTTGGTGGTGAAAAAGGGCTCGAAAATGGCCTTCAGGTTCTCCTGCGCGATGCCGCTGCCGGTATCCGAGACCTGCAGCTCCAGGTAACCCGGCTGAGCCGAGAGTCCGGCCCGGATGGTCAGGGTGCCCCCGTTGGGCATGGCTTCGGCGGCATTCCCCAGCAGGTTCAGCAGAGCCTGCTGCATCTGCCTGAGATCGCAACGGACCAGGGGCAGCCCGGACGCGATTTCCCTCACCAGCTCGATGTTCCTGATCTCCAGCTCATGGGAGATGAGGGGCAGAGTGCGATCGAGGACCTTCCCGATGGGGTGGTCCTCCATTTTGATGGAGGACTGGCGGGCGAAGGCGAGCAAATTCTTGACGATTTCGCCGCAGCGGGCGGTCTCGGACTCCACCGTGTTGAGGTAGCGGGCGATGTCGGGCAGGCGGTCGGCGGTGAAACGCTGCCGGTCGATGAGCTTCGTCATCAGCCGGGCGTAAGTCAGCACGGCCGCGATGGGGTTGTTGATTTCGTGGGCGATGGTGGCGGCCAGCTTGCCGAGCGAGGCCAGCTTCTCGGTTCGGACAACCTGCTCCTGGGCCCGCTTGAGCTCCTCGAAGGCGCGCTGCAGGCTGCCGTAGAGGTTGGCGTTGTCAATGGCCACGCCGATCTGATAGCCGACCGCGTTCAGGAACTCCACGTACTCGGCGGAAAACTCGTACGGGGTGTGACTCGAAACGCACAAGACCCCGACCGGTTTGCCCTTGGCGACCAGGGGGATGTACACGGTTGATTTCAGCCCCTCGGCCAGGAATGCCTCCACGTAGGGGTCATCGCCGCGCAGGAGGTTGTCCACCACTCGGGTCTGGCAGGCGACGACCGTTTGGCCCAGCAGCCCGTCCCCCACCCGCCGGTGCTGCATGAAGCTTTGGGAGATAAACTTGGCGGAATCCCCCCGATTGGCCGCCAGCCGCAGGGTGTCGCCGCCGGGGTTGAGCAGGTAGATCCGCACGCTGTCGGGCTCCAGGACCCGGAGCAGCTCGTCGATGGTGGTGTCGAGAACCTCCTTCAGCTCGAGACTGCTGCTGGCTTTGGCGGCGACGGTGTTCAGGATGGCGAGCCGGACGTTGCGTTTCTCGATTTCCTGCTGGGCGTCCTTGAGGCGGGTGATGTCCCGGATGATCATCATGTAGCCGGAGATCCCGCCGTCCGCATCCAGGATCACGCTGCAGGTGAGCTGGGCGTCGAAATGGTGGCCCTGCTTCCCGGTCAGCCGGACCTCGAACTCGGTGACAAATCCCTGGGCCGCAATCCGGTCCAGGAAGCGCCGGCGGTCGCCGGGGTCCTCGAAGAGCTCGAGTCCGGAGGTCAGAGCGATGACTTCCTGCTTGGAGCCGTAGCCCAGGATCTCCACCGCGGCCTGGTTGATTTCCTTGATCCGACCCTGGCGGTCGGTGAGGAGCATGGCATCCTGGGAATACTCGAACATGGTGCGGTAGCGGGTCTCGGACTTCTGAAGATCGGCCAGGCGCCCGGCCACCACCTCCCTGAGCTTGCCCTCCACCCGATCCAACTCCCGCTGGAGATTGCCGCGCTCGGTAATGTCGGTGGCGGTTTCCACCACATAGGCGATCTCCCCCTCTTCGCCCTTCACCGGGGTGGACTTGACCAGCATCCGCATCGGGTTTCCATCCTGCCGGATCACCGTCTCTTCGCGGGCGTGGACCTTCCCGTCTTTGAAGGACTGCTCCACCAGGCAATCCCGGCACTTGGTCTTCCTGCCCTTCCAGGTCTGGTAGCAGAAAGAGTAGGGTCGCGGGCCGAATTCCTTGCGGAACAGATCGTTGGCCATGATGATCTGGTAGTTCCGGTTGATGCCGACGACATAGTCCGTCACGCTCTGAACGAGTGACTGGTAGTCCTCCTTGTCCAGGAACCTTCTTTCCTTCGGCGGCTGCATGCTTCGCTCCCAGGGTCAGGCCTGATTCATGCCGCTTCCGCGGAGCCGCAGGAGTGCTCGGGCCCCCGGATAGTCGGCGCCTGGATTAGATCATAAAAGGGCGGGTGGGGCAAGCGGGCCCCCGGCCCGGCCCGCTTGTCCGGCGGGCCGGGATGGTTGCGGGGAACGGGTCGGAGATCACTTCACCATCATGACCGGGCAGGCCGCCATGATGGCGACCTTGTAACTGACTGTACCGAGGCTCGTTCCCGGCGCGTCCGGATCGATGCGGTGGGAGGAAAGCACGATGAGGTCCACGGCCTGCTCATGGGCATAGCGGACGATTTCGGGGGCCCGCTTGCCCAGCAGGATGACGGCCTGCGGGGGCGGCTGCCGGTCGCTGCAGCGGCGGATCAGCTTGTCCATGTTGGCTTGAGCGTGGGCCTTGAGCTTGTCGTAGAAATCGGTGAACTCCTCCCCTTCCGCGCCGTCCAAGGTTTCGATGACATGGAGCAGGGTCAATCGGCCCTTTTCCAGATCAGCCAGCCGGCCGGCCACAGCCAGGGCGGCACGGCTTTTCTCGGTGAAATCCGTGGGGACCAGAACGTGGGTGAACATGCGAAGGGCCTCCATTCAGGGCTTCAATGTCGGAGTCGGGGTCGAGAACTCCGTCGCCCGCTGACCGGCGGACGATTCCCATAAAGATCCATCGCCCGACCCTGAGATCGAAAAAAAGCAGGACGGGCGTCCTGCTTTGGGAGAAAAGGGTGTTTCGGTCGGTATCAGCCGATGGCTGTGGGCTTACAGAGGTGTTCACGCTCCATGGCCACCCGACCGCAGCCGCCGCAGACAAACTTCATGGCGGCCAGCTTGTCCTGGCAAATGTGGGTGTGGTCCGTTTTCACTTCGCCGCAGAAGCTGCATTTGCTCTTTTCACCGCAGGGGTTGCAGAGATGTCCCGGCTCGTTGGCTACCGCTCCGCAGTTCTTGCATGTGTAGGCCATCACGTTCCTCCTTAGATTATTGGGGTGAGCACTGTAGAACCTGACCCCAATATGGGCACCCCGCGCGGGGATGTCAACCGCCCGAGCAGATCCCAGGGCCGCCTCGGGCAGCCGGCGGCGGGCATCGGATGGCTGGGGTTCATGCGGCGCCGGCCTTGGGGTAGCGGATCCAGCCCGGAACCTTTCGGGACCGCCATTTCCGGCCGTAGATCAGGTTGTCGACCGGCGGGAGGAGGCGGCGGGCGAGCGCCGAGCGTTTGAGAACCCAGCGGATGAGGCGGTGGACCGAGCGGTTTGGGCGGCTGAAGGGGCAGACCCCCATGCAGACCGAGCAGTCAGTCCCCACCTTTCCCCAGTAGTCGAAGCAGGTTTCCGCGTTCAGCTTCCAGCGCTCCAGACCGTTGAGCACGGTTTTCTTGCCCGTGGGAATGGAACGCGACGGGCAGCATTCGGCGCACTTGAGGCACCGCTCGCAGAACACCTCCGCCCCCAGGTCTACGGGCCGGTCCGGGACGAGGGGCAGTTCGGTGGTGACCGCGAAGAGCCGCACCCGGGGGCCGAACCGGTCGGCGATGAGGTAGCCCAGGCGGCCGTATTCCCCCAGACCGGCATCGATGGCCAGGGGCACCATCAGAAGGTCGTAATGACGGCTGTGGTGAGCGACTGCCCGGTAGCCCAGGGCGGCCAGCCAGAGCGCCAGCTCAGTGGTGATGAACGCCCCCTTGGCGTAGTTGACCCCGGTTTCCACCACCGCCGGGGTGTGAGGTGCGCCGGCCACGTTGCAGGAATCCATTTCTGTGGCGATCACCACCGCGAAGGGAAGGGGGTCGGCGATCTCCCGGCCCCAGTCGTCCCAGTTGTCGTAGAAGATCTCGCCGCGGTGGGAATAGGCCCAGCGGGGGTTTACCCGGCAGATGCCGACCAGATCGGCGCCCAGGTGCCTGGCCAGACCCTTAAGGATTCGGGTGGCGCGGGCCGGGTCGATTTCCGTCTTTGCCGGTGCGGGCGGCGGCTGGGCCTGGGGACCCAGGAAGCCCGGCATGGCAAAGAGCGACCGGATCATGGCGACGTTCGGCGGATGTTCCCGGTCGATGGCCCCCATCCGGGCCAGCGGGCCGCCGGCGGCGCGGCGCCGGGCGTCCCCGGCCTCCCGCTCGGGATGCATCTCGTAGTAGCGGCGGTAGACATCGGAGCCCGGCGGCAGGGAGCGGTTGCGGGCGAACACGACATCGCGCTCGTCGGGCCGGGCCGCCCGGCCGACCAGGAACCCGGCCGAACCCTTGAGCGCTCTGGTGTTGGGACGGCCCGGCAGTAGGAAGATCAAGCCCAGCAAGGCCATGGCCCCCAGGAGAACCCCGGCCGGCACCCGCAGCGGCGGGACCAGCAGGATGAGCAGGCCGAGGAGGACGTAGAACAGGATGCCGGCCGCACCGAAGCCGGAAGCCCGGGGTTCTTTTTCGCGCACGCTTTCCCAGGTGAACAAAGCGGCGAGCAGAAGAAAGGCCGCATTGAGGATCAGGGCGATCCAGAACATGCCGTGAGGGCCTCGGCTCAGCTCGAGGCGGCGTCCTTTGGCGGCTGGCGGACGATCATGACCGAGCAGGGCGCCTTTTGGGCCACCCGCTTGGCGACGCTGCCGAAAAGCACTAGGCCCATGCCGGAAAAGCCAAAGGCCCCCATCACCACCAGGTCGATTTCCTGCTCTTCCAGGAACCGCAGGATCTCCGAGGAGACGTGTCCCGAGAGAACCACCAGCTCATGCTCGACCCGTCCCTCCAGGCGGCCCCCGTAGGCCTCCTGCAACCGTTCCAGGGCGCGCGGGCGCATGGCGGTGTCGGGTTCATAGTTGATGATCATCTCCGGGCTGGCCATCATCGGGTTGGGAACCGGGGGCAGAACGTGGAGCAGGTAAAGCCGGGCCGCAAACTTCTCCGCCGTCTCCAGGGCGGCAAGGAAAGCGGCTTCCGCATTCTCCGAAAAATCCGTGCAGCAGGCGATTTTCGCGATTGGCATGGCACCCTCCTGACAGAAGAAACGGTAAACCTTGCGGATAACGAAACCAGTTTAGCCGTAAGGCGGGAGGGGGACAACAAAAAAACGGGCGTCAGGCGTCGGGGGAAAGCAGGGGTAAGGATTACGGGGTACGGGGTAAGCAAATTCGGAATGGGAAATGCGAAAATGAAGCCGGCGTCGGGCGAGAGGAAGGGGTACGGGGTACGGGAACTCCATTCGGTTTTCGCGCCGGTCGACTGACGGTTCCCGGGTTTTTGCTGCCTTGGTCGGAAATGAATGGTATACTTATTGGTTAATGAAAAAACAGAACGGGGAAAAGGCGGCGGGCGCAAGGCGGGCGCGGAAAAGCGGGGGCCCAGGACGGCTTGGGAGGCGGGCGCTTAGACTGGGTGTCAAGCTCCTGCTGGCCGCTCTGTTTTTCACGGTGCTGGAAGTGCTGGTCCTGCGGTTCCTGAACCCCCCCTTCACCATGGCCATGGCCTGGGGCTGGGTCAGGGACCTGGCCGGCGGGGCGCCTTATGAAGTGCCCGTGCGCCGCTGGCGGCCATTGACGAAACTTTCCCCCCATCTGAAGAAGGCGGTTTTGGCCGGAGAAGATCAGCGTTTCCTGCACCATCACGGATTCGACCTGGTCGAGCTGCACTTCGCTTTCCGGGACCTGCTCCGCCAGCGGCGGGTGCGGGGCGCCAGCACCATCAGCATGCAGGCGGCCCGGACCGTGTTTCTTTTCAAGGAAAGGACCTGGCCCCGCAAGCTGGCCGAGGCGTACTATACGGTGCTCATCGAGCTGTTCTGGAGCAAGGGGAGAATTCTGGAGGTCTATCTGAACACGGTGGACTGGGGCCCGGGCGTGATGGGGGCTGAAGCGGCTTCCCGGCGCTATTTCGGGATCTCGGCGGAGGCCCTGGGAGCCGCCCAGGCCGCCCTGTTGGCTGCGGCGCTGCCGAACCCACACCGCTGGAGCCCCGGAAACCCGGACGGATACCTGCTGGAGCGCCAAAGGGCGATCCTGGAGCAGATGGGCAGGATGCCTTACCTGTGACCGGTGACCGGTTGGGGGTAGGGGGTGGGTGCAAGGGGCAGGTCGCAAGGCGCAAGGGAGGGTATGGGCGAACCGCAGAATGCCGAATAACGAACTCCGAATGTCGAAGTGGACATCCGTTACAGGCCGGAAGCAACTTCGACATTCGACATTCGTTTTCTTGCTCCGATTTTCCCTGCAGCCCAAGCTGCTTGAAACACCAGCCCGGGATCCAGTCACCCTGATGCCCGAGGCCTGATGCCCGAGGCCGGTCAAATCGTGAAAGAAAGGCCAAGGAAATGACGAGCGCGGAAAATGGATCCGGGCGGCCGGAGAAGGACGTGGAGGTGCTCTGGCGCCGGGGACGCTCGGGGATCGCGGTGATCGCACCCCACGGCGGCATGATCGAACCGGGGACCACCGAACTCGCCCGGGCGGTGGCGGGTCAGGAGCACAGCTTCTACAGCTTCTGCGGACTGAGAGCGCGGGACAACGCCGCCCTTCACCGGACCAGCCACAGGTTCGACGAACCCGCCGGCCTGCAGCTGGTGGCCGAGGCCGAGCGCGTGCTGTCCATTCACGGCTGCGCCGGCCAGGAGCCGGTGGTGTACCTGGGCGGGACCGATGCGGGCCTGAGGGAAAAGATCCGGCAGTCGCTCGCGGCCGAGGGTTTCGCAGTCGGGGAGGATCCCCGGTTCCCCGGTAAACACCCGCAGAACATCTGCAACCGGGGCCGATCGGGCCGGGGTGTGCAGCTGGAGCTCACCACGGCCCTGCGCCGGAAACTGCTGGCCGAGACGGGCGCCGGTGCGGGAAATGGCGGGAACAAGGACCTGAGAGCGTTTCGTTCAGGCGCTTCGCCGGGCGCTGGCTACCGCGGACAGCCCCAGTGCGGAATCGCTAGCGAATGAGCAGGCGGTTGAACGTAGATAGGCGGGGCGCGACATACATACGCCGCCGGGGCTTGGGAGTCCGATCAGGACCAAGCGGAGAGGAAAGGAAAAAGCGACTCCACCGGGAAGGAAGGGAAAGGGAACGATGAAACATCGGGTGGTACTGAAAGACGCCTTCAAGGGCTACACCGTGGATCAGGACAAGATCTACACGCCCGAGGAGACGGTCAGGAACTTCAAGGCCAGGCTCAGGGAAGTGGATCTGGACATTCTCGAGGAAACCGTGCGGATCGACAACGGACGGCTGGACATTCCGATCTTTTTCAGCGTCTGCGGACGGGACGCGCGGGAAACCATCGGGACCAAGAAGCAGATGGGCAAGGGCGGGAACCCGGCCCAGTCCGAAGCCAGTGCGGTGATGGAACTGGCCGAGCGCTTCAGCTTCTTCAGCTACTGCAAGAACCCCGAGAACTTCTTCTTCCGGGAATACGACCGGGTGAAGGGACCGGTGCTGCCCTATGAGGCGATCGCCTTTTCGGTGCACGACGACTCCGCCGAGGCGGAACTCGCCCGCCAGGTGTTCGCCCGGATCCCGCTCCAGTGGACCTGGGCCTACAATCTGACCCGCGACCGGGAGGTGCTCATCCCGTTCAACTGGTTTTTCATGATCAACGAGTTCAACGGCCCTTCGGCGGGCAACTGCGTGGAGGAGGCGGTGCTGCAGGGCGTCTGCGAGATCGCGGAAAGGCACGTCTCCTCGATCGTCAGTCGGAACCGGCTGCAGACGCCGGCGGTGGACCTGCAAAGCGTGACCGACCCCCTGGTGCTGGAGCTGATCGGAAAGTACCAGCGGGCGGGGGTGCGCGTGTTCGCCGGCGATTTTTCCCTGGACACCGGGATCCCCTCGGTGGGCGTTCTGGCCTATGACCCGGCCACCTTCCCGGCCCGCAGCGAAATCGTCTGGACCGCCGGGACGACGCCCAATCCCCAGAAGGCGCTGAGCCGGGCCCTCACCGAGGTGGCACAGCTGGCCGGTGATTTCAACAGCTCCTCCAACTACGTGGCCAGCGGCCTGCCCAAATTCACCAGTCTGGCCGAAGCCGGGTACGTCATGAATGCCGCGCAGCAGGTGTCCATTTTCGACCTCCCCGATCTGTCCCACGACAACATCCGGGTCGAAGTGGAGAACTGCGTGGCCGCGCTGGCGCGGATCAAGCTGGATGTGATCCTGGTGAACGTGACCCACCCCAGGCTGGGAATCCCGGCCTTCTACACGATCATCCCCGGGGCGCATTTCCGGGAACGGGCTGCGGGTACCAGCGTGGGCATGTTCACGGCCAAGCTCATCGCCGAAAGCTGGGACCCCCAGAGGGCCATCGCCGAACTGGCGGCCATGGATCGCCTGCTGCCCGGAAAATACTATGTCAAGTTCTTTCAGGGGGTCTCCCACCTGGCGGTCCAGGAGCCCCGCCAGGCGCTGGGATTCCTGGAGCAGGCCCTGGAGCTGGAACCCAAGGCCCAGGATATTGCGAGCATCTATTCCTACATGGGCCAATGCCTCAAGGCGATGGAGGACTACCGCGGCTCCCTGGCCGCTCTGGAAAAGGCGCAGTCCCACGACAGCGAGCGCACGGACGTCCACAACCTCATGGGGTACTGCTACTTCAAGCTCCGGGAGCACCAGCGGGCGATCGAATGCTTCCGGAAGGTCCTGGAGCTGGACCCGAGCTCGGCCATCGACTACGCGAACATCGCCTCCAACTACCGCGACCTGGGGGAGCGGAAAAATGCGGTCCGCTATTACCGCTTCGCCCTGGAGCTGGATCCGGGCCTGGACTGGGCCCGGCAGAGCCTGGCGAAGCTGGAGCGGGCGGATAGCGCTTGACAGGCGGCGGCCCTGGCCCTATGACAAGGTCAGCCGCCCGGGCCCCGGCCCGGGCGGCGGATTCACTCGCAGATAGAGCGGGAAAGAAGACGCCAGCATGAAACAGATCGTCCTGGGAACGGCGGGACACATCGATCACGGTAAGACCTCCCTGATCAAGACCCTCACCGGCATCGACACGGACCGGCTCAAGGAAGAAAAGGAGAGGGGGATCACCATCGAGCTGGGGTTCGCCTTCCTCGAAATGCCGAGCGGCAACCTCCTGGGAATCGTGGACGTGCCGGGGCACGAGAAGTTCGTGAAGAACATGGTGGCCGGCGCAACCGGTATCGATCTGGTGGCCCTGGTCATCGCGGCCGACGAAGGGGTGATGCCCCAGACCCGCGAGCATCTGGAGATCTGCCAGATCCTCAACATCCGGCACGGGCTGGTGGTACTCACCAAAATCGACATGGTGGAGCCGGACTGGCTGGAAATGGTCCGGGAGGACGTGAGCGAGTACCTGGCCGGGACTTTTCTGGCCGAGGCCCCGATCGTGGAGGTTTCCGCCCTCACCAAACAGGGGTTTGACCATCTGGTGGCCACCCTGGACAAGCTCATCGCGCAGATTCCGGAAAGGAGCGCCGGCCACCTGTTCCGCCTGCCCATCGACCGGGTCTTCAGCATGCGGGGTTTCGGAACGGTCATCACCGGCACCGCCGTGTCGGGGCGGATCCAGGTGGGCGACGAGGCCAGCATCTACCCCCAGGGCATCCAGACCAAGGTCCGGGGCGTCCAGGTGCACGGCAAGGAGGTGAAAGAGGCGCGGGCCGGCCTGCGCACGGCGGTGAACCTGCAGGGCGTGGAAAAGGTGATGCTCAACCGGGGCAACGTCGTCGCCACCAAAGATGCGTTGCGCTCCACCACCCTGGTGGACGTGCACCTCCATCTGCTGCCCAGTGCCCCGCGGAAGCTGAAGAACCGCTCCCGGGTGCGGTTTCATGCGGGCACCTCGGAAATCATCTCCACCTTGGTGCTGCTGGACCGCGACGAGCTCGAACCGGGGGCCGAGTGCTTTGCCGAGATCCGTCTGGACGAGCCGACCGTGCTGCTGAAAAAGGACCGCTACGTGCTGCGCAGTTACTCGCCGGTGCGGACCATCGGCGGCGGCGAGGTGCTGCACCCCCTGCCCAGCCGCAAGAAGCGGTTCTCGGAACCCATCCTGGCCGAGATGCGCGCCCTGCACACGGGCAAGCTGGAAGAAGTGGCGGAAGTTTTCATCAGCCAGAGCCGTTTCGACGGGGTCGAGCAGGCTGTGCTGCCTTTCCTGGTCAATGCCAGCCGGAGGAAGCTGGACGACACCCAGCGGGCGCTGCTGGCCCAGAAACGGATCGTGCTCTATGACCGGGAGAGGGGCCTGCTCATTCACCGCGACTACCTCGAGAAAGCCCATCAGGAACTGGTCGAAACCCTCGAGCGCTATCACCGGGAGTATCCTCTGAAGGCCGGGCTGCTGAAGGAGGAGCTGCGCTCCAGGACGGTGGGCGCCAAGAACCCCCGGCTCTTCAACTATCTGGTGAACCAGCTGGCCGAAGCGGGAACCGTGGTCCGGGACCGCGAGATCATCCGCCTGAAAGATCACCAGGTCACACTGGCCCAGGACCAGGAGAAGGCCCGCCGCCGGGCCGAGGAGATCTACCTGGAGAGCGGCCTGCAGCCGCCCTATTTCCGCGAGATCAAGGAGAAGTTCAAGCTGGATGTCGGCACCGATGTGCTGGAAGTGATGGTCAAGGAGGGCATTCTGGTCAAGATCAAGGAGGACCTGTACTTCCATGGCCGGGCGATCCGGGACCTCCAGGCCAAGCTCATCGATTTTCTGAAGCAAAACGGAGAGATCGCCACCCCGCAATTCAAGGACATGACCGGTGCGTCGCGGAAGTACACGATCCCGTTGATCGAGTATTTTGATCGTGAACAGCTGACGGTGCGGGTGGGGGACAGCCGGGTCCTGCGCAGGAAGTAGGCCCCGGCCGTCCGGCGAACGGCATGGAAGAAAAGGAATCCGATTTCTGCGACTGTCTGAACTTGGGAACCCGGGAGCACGTGGCCCTGGTGGGCGGGGGCGGGAAAACCAGCCTCATGTTCACCCTGTCGGCCGAGCTCGTTCGCCGGGGACGGCGGGTGGTGACCGGGACCACCACCAAGGTCTCGAGCGCGGAGGCCCGGCGGGCCCCGCAGATGGTGCTGTGCGACGGCCGGGCCGGCTGGCAGGAGGAAGTCCGCCGGGGGCTCGACCGCTTCGGTCAGGTCTTTGTGGCCGGCCGGGAGGTTGAACGGGCGAAAGTGGAGGGTATCCCCGTCGCCCTGGCCGACCGCCTCTACCAAGACCCCATGGTGGATTTCGTGCTGCTGGAGGCCGACGGCGCGGCCCGGCGGCCGGTCAAGGCCCCCGACGAGCACGAACCGCTGATCCCCCCCTCGGTGACCCGGGTGATCGCCCTGCTGGGGCTGGAGGCAATAGGCGGGGTTGTCGGACCGGAGCTGGTCTTCAGGGTGCCGCTGTTCGAAGCTGTCGGCGGACAAAAGCTGGGCGAGAGGATCGCGCTGCCCGCCCTGGCGGCGCTTTTCCGGCACCCCCGCGGGGTATTCAAGGGGAGCCCGGTAAATGCCCGGCGCACGGTGTTGCTGAACAAGGCGGACCTGCTGCCCGACCCGGGGCCTGCCCAGGCGCTGGCCGAATTGATCTGGCGGACCGAGGGCGTACCCATAGACGAGGTCCTGATCGGGTCGGTCCTGGGCAGCGCATGCCGCAGAACTGGAGGAGAAAAGGGATGAGGGAGCTTTACGTCAAGGTCCGGGAGGCGCTGGAGCAGGGAAAGACCGCGGTGCTGGCCACCATCGTGCGGCAGGCCGGACCGGCGCCCCGGGGGCTGGGGGCCAAGTGCCTGCTGCTGGAGGACGGTTCCCTGGTGGAAACCATCGGCGGCGGCCGGCTCGAAGCCCTGGTGCTGGAGGAGGCCGGGAAGGTTCTGAAGGCCGGACGGCCGAAGCGGATGGCCTTCGTGCTTCAGGGAACCGATGTGGCCGGGACCGACATGCTGTGCGGCGGGAAGGTGGAGGTGCTGCTCGAGCCGCTGTCTGCGGCAAGACAGGGGACCCGGGAGGTGTTCCTGGAGCTTCTGGGTCTGATGGGGCGCGGGCAGGCCGCGGTGCTGGCCACCGGGCTGGACGAGGACCTGTGGCTGCCCGATCAGGCCCCCAGGCTGCTGCTGACCCGCGAAGGCAGGTGCAGCGGGTCGGTTGCGGGCGTGTCCTCCCTGCCGGCACTGATCGAGCGGAGCCTGGAGCAGATCCTGCGTGCCGGCCAGCCCCGGCTGCTGACCGTGACCGATGATCAGGGGAAGGAAAGAGAGGTCTTCCTGGAACCCATCCTGGCCGAGCCGGTGGTCTATGTCTTCGGCGGGGGACACGTTTCCAAAGAGATCGTGCCCCTGGCCGCGCGGGTGGGCTTTGCGGTGGACGTGATCGACGACCGGGAGGAATTCAGTCACCCCGGGCTGTTTCCGGAGGCCCGGAGCGCGCGCCGGCTGGCCTTCGAGGGGGTCATGGAAGGACTGAGGGTGGACGAGTTCTCCTACCTGGTCATCGTCACCCGCGGGCACATCCACGACAAGACGGTCCTGGCCCAGGCGCTGCGCACCCGGGCGCGGTACATCGGGATGATCGGCAGCCGCCGCAAGCGGGACATGCTGTACGCTGCCCTGCTGGAAGAAGGGTACACCCGCGCCGATCTGGCCCGGGTGCACTCGCCCATCGGGCTGGCCATCGGTGCCGAGACCCCGGCCGAGATCGGCGTCAGCATCGTGGCCGAGCTCATCGCGGTGCGGGCGGAAAAATTGCCGTGAGACCGGGGAAGCGCCCGGGCGAGGAGGAGAAGGCATGAGATCAGAATACGAGCAGTGGTTTTGGCAAAAGCTGGGCGAGCGGTGTGTCAAGAACCTGAAAAAACACGATTTCGACGCTCACCTGGCAGCCTCGGGCGGCGAGGCCGCCACCCTGGTGCTGGACATGGTCGCGGGGTTCGAGAGCTTCGGCTTCGGGGGCTCGGATACCGTCCGCACGCTGGGCTTGCTGGAAAAGCTGGAGGAGGCGGGCAAGACCGTTCACGATCACTGGAAAACGGGCTTGTCCAGGGAGGAGGACCTGGAGATCCGGCTCCGGCAGGGACGCTGCGACTGCTTTCTGTGCAGCGCCAACGCGATCTCGGCCACCGGCGAGGTGGTCAACGTGGACGGGATCGGAAACCGGACCGCCGCCATGACCTTCGGGCCCCGCAAGGTGGTCATCGTGGCCGGCATGAACAAGGTGGCGCCGGACCTGGACACCGCGCTTCGGCGGGTGCAGGAGGTCGCCGGGCCGATGCGGGCCAGGAGCCTCAACGTGGACACCCCGTGCGTGGAAACGGGCGTGTGCTCGGACTGCAACGCCCCCCGGCGCATCTGCCGGATCACGACCATCCTGCACCGCAAGCCGATGCTCACCGATGTCTCCGTGGTGCTGGTGAACGAGTCCCTGGGCTTCTGATGGCCGCCCACAGTCACCGGTTTGTGGAGGACTACGACGGCCTGGTGGGCTTCGGCTTCAGCCGCGAGGTGGACGAACTCACCCTGACCTACTACCTGCAGAAGTTTTCGGACGACGAGCTGATGGCCCTGATCCGCGGCCGGATGACGCCCGAGGAGCTGGAGGAGGTCTTCGACCTGCTGAACCGCCTGATGCGGCGCCACCTCTCGGACGCCGAGTACCACCGCTGCTTCCTGAAAGACACCTAGCCGTCGGCTTCAGCCGGGGCTTTCCGCGGCCGGCCGACAAGGGGGGTTCACAGGATACCGCAGCCGGGGCTTTTCTCGGGTACCCGAGCTCCCGGACTGGTGTTTCTGACGGCTTGGGCTGCGGGGGACACCGTTTAGAAAGGGCGAATGTCGAACGCCGAATACGGAATGTCGAATGTCGAAGTCGCTCTCGGCCGACAGCGGTAAACCACTTCGATGTTTGTCATTCGTTATTCGACATTCCGCTGTTTCCGACTGGCGCCGTCTCTCCGAGGCGCAGGCTCGCCTTTAGGAGCCGGAGGCTCGCAAGGCACCCTGCGAAAAGCCCAGGCTGCGGCTAAGAGGCAAGGGACCCCGGATCCGGGAGCCGGTCAGGCACCGAAGACCTGGGCGTGGACTTCCTGATAGGTCCGGAAGGCCTCGTCGCCGAAGCAGACGAACACCACCCGCTCCAGGGCTTCGTCCGTTTCGAGGAACCGACGGGTTTCGCCCAGCGCGATTTCGGTCGCCTCCCGCAGCGGGTAGCCGTAGGCTCCGGTGCTGATGGACGGAAACGCGACGGTTTTCGCCCCCAGCTCGGCCGCGGCCTTCAGGCTGTTGCGGTAGCAGCCGGCCAGGAGCCTCTCCTCGCCTGCCCGGCCGCCGCGCCAGACCGGGCCCACCGTGTGGATCACCCACCTGGCCGGCAGGCGATAGCCCCGGCTCACCCTGGCCTGTCCGGTGGGGCAGCCCCCGATGCGGCGGGTTTCCTCCAGCAGCTCGGGCCCGGCTGCCCGGTGGATGGCGCCGTCCACCCCGCCGCCCCCCAGAAGCGATGTATTGGCGGCGTTCACGATGGCATCCACGGCCTGTCCGGTGATGTCCCCTTGAACGATTTCCAGCTTGGCTTTCATGGCTCATCCTCCCTGCCGAGCGCTTCACTTGTGGTTGACACCCGCAAACGTTTGTAGATATACATGGAGGCAATTTGCGGGCATCATATGCAATAACCCCGCCGGTTTCCAAGCTCAAACATCAACCCGCTTTTTCTTTTGCTGAAACGGAGACGAGGTAGACGATGGACTTCTATTCATTTGTCGAGGGGCCCCTGCTGTGGATCGCCTTTTTGACCTTCATCATCGGAAACCTGCTGCGGATCCTGACCTTCATCCTGGTTTCGCGAAAAAAGGACCGGATCCTGTACCAGCACTTTGACTGGAAATACGTCCTGGCCACCCTGGCCCGCTGGCTGTTGCCCCTGAACCGGAGTGTGGCCAAGAACCCGGTTTTCACGATCCTGGGCTACGTGTTCCATTTTTGCCTGCTGGTGGTGCCCATCTGGCTGGCGGGCCACATCACGCTGTGGGAGGAATCCCGGCTGGAGTGGTCCTGGACCCCGCTCCCGGACGGCCTGGCCGACTGGATGACGCTCATCCTGCTGGGAATTGTGGTCTTTTTCCTGCTGCGCCGCATCTTCTCGGCGGACATTCGGCTGCTTTCCGGCTTTGCGGACTACTTCGCTCTGGTGGTGACGGCGCTGCCCTTCCTGAGCGGCTACCTGCTGACCCACGGGACGCTCGACGGGTTCGGCTTCTTTGCAGAACACCTCCAGCTCATCCACATGCTGGCCGGCGAACTGATGCTGATCCTGATCCCCTTCACCAAACTTTCGCATTTCATCCTCTTCTTCTTTTCGCGCAGCGCCACCGCCGTCGAGTTCGGCCGCCGCGGGTATTCCATCTGATCACAGCCAAAGGAGCAAGAAACATGAGTGAACAGGCCACTGCCAGGAAGGACGAACCGAGCGCCGAGGAGCTCAAGGTGATCAACCCCAAGGAAATCATGGAGTTCCTGAAGACCCGGATGGGAGCCCGCTTCAAGATGTGGCTGAACATCTGCGCCCACTGCGGGCTGTGTGCCGACACCTGCCACTTCTACCTGGCCGGCGAAAAGGACCCCCGGATGATACCGGCGCACAAGGTGCGGCATCTGAAAGAGATCCTGAAGAAAAAGGGGCGGGTGGACCGGGCCTATCTCGAGGAGGTCTACCGGACGGTCTACCACGAGTGCAACATGTGCCGGCGCTGTTCCCTTTACTGCCCCTTCGGGATCGACATCGCGTTGATGATCTCCCTGCTGCGGACGCTGCTTTTTTCCCAGGGCATCGCGCCCGAAGGCCTGATGAAGGCCATTGTGAACTACCGGGAGTCCGGCAACCAGATGGCCGTCAGCAAGGAGGACTGGGTCGACACGCTCGAGTGGTGCGAGGAGGAAACGGCCGAAGAGCTGGTCGGTCTCAAGATCCCGATCGACAAGAAAGGCGCCAAGATCATGTACACGGTCAACGCCCGGGAGCCCATGTTCTATCCCCAGGACATCATGGAGGTGGCCAAGATCTTTTATGTGGCCGGCGAGGACTGGACCCTGCCCAGCGAAACAGGCTGGGATGACACCAACCTGGCCATGTTCTGCGGCGACGCGAAAACCTCCAAGACCATCGTGGAGAACACCTTCAAGCGGGCCGAGGAACTGGAGGTGCAGCAAGTCGCCGTGACCGAATGAGGTCACGCCTACCGAGCGCTTCGGTTCGAAGCGCCCACCTGGCTGGGATACACCCCGAAGCAGGAAGTCGTCCACTCGGTCGAGCTTTTCCACGACTACATCCGGGACGGCCGGATCAAGCTGAAGGGGAAGCTCAAGGAGCCCACCACGGTCCAGGACCCCTGCAACGTGGTCCGCAACGGCGGCCTGGCGGAAAAGAACCGCCGCCTGGCCGAGTACCTGTCCGAGGATTTCCGGCCCATGAAATACCAGGGCAACTACAACTACTGCTGCGCGGGCGGCGGCGGCGCCATGCCCATGGGCGGTGAGATGCGCGCCCACCGGCTGAAGGCGGGCAAGGTCAAGGCGGACCAGATCCGGGAGACCGGCGCCAAGATGGTCTTCGTGCCCTGCCACAACTGCATCGACCAGATCCGGGACCTCTCCAAGGAGTACGACCTCGACGTCAAGGCCATTCACTTCAAGGAGGCGATCACCGAGCTCATGGAGATTCCGCAAGAGATGATCCCCCGGGAAGAGGATGAGGAATAGGGGCGGGCGGACCCCGCCCCGATCAGGGGGTCAGCGGCTTTAACCCGTTGGAAGGGATGTGATTCCCGGTGCGACGATCCCTCAAGATCCACCGCAGTCTGAGCTTCCGCCTCATTTTCTGGGTGGGCCTGGTCCTGCTGGTGACCATCGGCACCTGGGCCTATTTCAACATCGACCTGCAGGAGAAGAAGGCGCTCCGGAGCCGGGTGTGCGAGGCGGACCGGCTGGGAACCACCATCCGCCTGGGAACCCACTACGCCATGATGATGAACTCGCGGGATGACATCACCCGCATCATCAACAACATCGGCCAGCAGACAGGGATCGAGAATATCAGGATCTACAACAAGGAGGGCGAGATCAAGTTCTCCAATAGCGCGGCCGAGGTGGATCAGTCCACCAACATCAAGGATGAGGCCTGTTTCCTCTGTCACCGCACGGAACCTCCGCTGGCCGCTCTCGAGCTCATGGAGCGAGCCCGGATTCTGGGGGCCGGCGCCGGGTACCGGTCCATGGGGATCATCAGCCCCATCTACAATGAGCCGAGCTGCTCGGACAACGGCTGCCATATCCATCCCAAGGAAAAACGGGTGCTGGGTCTCCTGGACGTCACCGTTTCGCTGCAGGAAATGGATCAGGAGATGCGGGTCTACAAGCGGGGGATCCTCGCGCTCGCGGCGGCGGTCTTCCTGGGGGCTTCGGCGAGCATCGGCTTTTTTGTGGTGCGTTTCGTCCAGAAGCCCATCCGGCAGCTCATCAAGGGGACCCGGCACATCGGCCGCGGGGACTATGAACACCAGGTTTCGGTCGGGGGGAAGGACGAGATCGGGCAGCTCGCGGTGGCGATCAACCAGATGGGGCGGCAGATCAGCGAACACGAGGCAGAGCTGAACCAACAGCGCGACGAGTACCAGGGCCTTTTTGAGAGCGTGCCGTGCTACATCACGGTGCAGGACCGCGATTTCAAGCTGCTGAAGTTCAACCGCCGATTCGCCGAGACCTTCAACCCGGAGTCGGGAGACTACTGCTTTCGGGCCTACAAGAGCCGCGCGAGCCGCTGCGAGGCGTGTCCGGTGCTGCGGACCTTCGAGGACGGGCAGTCCCACAGCAGCGAGGAAAAAGGCGTTCGCGGGGACGGCAGTCAGAGCCACTGGGTGGTGCGAACGAGTCCCATCAGGAATGCTGCGGGCGAGATCGTGGCGGCGATGGAGGTGAGCCTGGACGTCACCCGCATCCGGATCCTGGAGCAGGAGGCGCGCCGGTCCGAGGAGAAGTACCGGGTCTTCTTCAACACCATCCCCAATCCGGTGTTGGTGCTTGCGGCCGAGGACCTGCGGATCATGGATTGCAACCAGAGTGTGACTCAGGTTTACGGGTTCGGCAAGGAGGAACTGCTGGGAAGATCTTTCCTGGAGCTGTTCCTGCCCCATGAGAGGGAACCCTACCGGGTGAAGCTGAAGTCCGGGCAGTCGCTGGATCAGAGCCGGCAATTGACCAAGGGCGGCCGGACGATTTTCGTGAACATCCGTGTTTCGCCCTCCGAATACGCCGGGAGACAGGTGCTGCTGGTGACCACCAGCGACATCACCCAGCGGCTGATGGCCGAGCAGCAGCTCATCCAGGCCGGCAAAATGGCCACCCTGGGGGAAATGGCCACCGGGGTGGCCCACGAGCTGAACCAGCCGCTCACGGTGATGAAGACCGCCAGCAGCTTCATCCTCAGAAAAATCCGCAAAGGGGAACCGATCGAAGAATCGGTGCTGAATGATCTGGCCGCCGAGATCGACAGCCACGTGGACCGGGCGGCCAGGATCATCAGTCATATGCGGGAGTTCGGCCGCAAGGCGGAAGTGAAGAAAGGCAGAGTGCAGGTCAATGTCGCACTCGAGAAAGCGCTCGAGATTTTTAACCAGCAGCTGAAATTGAGAGAGATCGAGGTGATCCGGGATTTTCAACCCGATCTTCCGCCGGTGATGGCGGATGAAAACCGCCTGGAGCAGGTGTTCATCAATCTTCTCATCAATGCCAGGGACGCGATCGAGGAAAGAAATGCCGGCGGAACTCCGGCCGGCCAGGTCAAGCGGATTTGGCTGAAAACCCATTCGCGCAACCGCGAAGTGATCATCGAGATCGAGGATACCGGAATGGGCATTCCGGCGGCCATCCTGGACCGGATTTTCGAGCCCTTCTTCACGACCAAGCGGGTCGGCAAGGGCACGGGGCTGGGTCTGTCCATCAGTTATGGGATCGTCCACGACTACGAGGGCACCATCGAGGCGGAGAATCAACCCGGCCGGGGGGCGCGGTTCATCATCCGTTTCCCGGCGGCACAGGAGGGCTGATGAAACCCAAGATCCTGCTGGTGGACGACGAGGAAGGCATCCGAAGGGTTCTGGCCATCTCGTTAGCCGATGCCGGCTACGAGGTGCTGACGGCGGAGAACGGGGAGCAGGCGCTCGCGCTTTTCAGGGTACAGGCGGTCCCGGTCGTGCTGACGGACATCAAAATGCCGGGAATGGACGGCATCGAAGTGCTCCGCAGAATCAAGCAGGAGAAGCCGGAAACCGAAGTCATCATGATCACCGGACACGGCGACATTGACCTGGCCATCCAGAGCCTCAAACACGACGCCGTTGATTTCATCACCAAGCCGATCAGCAACGAGGCCCTGGAGATCGCCTTGAAGAGGGCTTTCGAGAGAATCGACCTGAGGGACAAACTGCGGGAGTACACCGAGAACCTGGAACGGTTGGTTGAAGAAAAGACGCGCAGGCTGGTGGAAGCCGAACGCCTGGCGGCAGTGGGAGAAACGGTGGCGGGTCTGGCCCATGCCATAAAGAACATCGTGGGAGGTCTCACCGGCGGCGGTTTCGTCCTGGAAAAGGGCCTGGAACTGCAGAATCGCAAATACCTGGGTCAGGGCTGGCAGATGGTCAAAGGCAACGTGGAGCGGATCAAAGGCCTGGCCCTCGACCTGCTGAACTACGCCAGAGACCGCGAGCCCTGCTACCAGCTGTGCGACCCGAACGCTCCGCCGCGCGACATCCACAAACTGATGATCCATCGCGCCACCGAGCATGAAGTCCGGCTGGATTTGGATCTGGACGAGCGTTTGCCGGCCATGTGGCTGGACCCCGAAGGGATCCACCGCTGCCTGCTGAATCTGGTCACAAACGGCATCGACGCCTGTGCTGACCTGAGATGCACCACCCAGGACCGCCGGGTGGTGCTGCGGACGCTCAAGCCTCCCAAGTGGGCGGTGGAGTACCAAGTGATCGACAACGGCTGCGGCATGGAGGAGGAAACCCGACAAAAGGCTTTTCGACTTTTCTTCACCACCAAGGGCAGCCAAGGAACCGGTTTGGGGCTGATGATCGCGAAGAAGATCGTCGACGAGCATCAGGGCGTCATCGAATTTGAATCGGAACAGGGAAAAGGCACCCGGTTTTTCTTGCGACTGCCTCAGGGAAAGCCCGGGCAAGGGATGTCGCACGGACTAACAGCTACCGCGGGGGGGGCATCATGATCGAGTACAAGAACATCCTGTTTTGCACCGATTTTTCAGAAGACGCGAATATCGCCTTTCTGCATGCGCTGGATCTGGCCAGGAAGCATGAAGCTCGGTTGCACATCCTGCATGTGCCGCATTCCCCTCACTCCTACATGCGCCACGTGGTGGACGAGCACATCCCGGAGGGTTCTCCCGGCGGGGAGGCTTTCTACGACGAGGCCGTTGAGCGGAAAGCCAAAGAAGCGCTGGAAAAAGAGTACCGGCCCAGGTTGAAGGGCTACGGGAACTGCGTTCTGATGGTGCGCAGCGGAGCTCCCGACATCGAAATCATCCGCTACGCCAAGAAGAACGACATCGATGTCATCGTGATGGGCGCTCTCGGCAAGTCGGAACAGAATCGCATCGTACACGGAAGCACGGTGTCAAACGTGTCCAAGTACGCCCATTGTCACGTGATCGCCATCAGAAACCCGGCCAAGAAGTTTACACTGCCTGCGCAGATGTACTAGGCTGGCGTAGATCCGGGAGTTCGGAGGAGAGGAAATGGCCAAGAAAATCCTCGTTGTGGATGACGAGCTGGACATGCGGACCTTTGTGACGACCCTTCTGGAAACCAGCGGCTATCGCCCGGTGTGTGCCGAGGACGGTCTCAAGGGCCTGGAGATCGCCCGCCGCGAGAAGCCGGCGCTGATCGTCCTGGACGTCATGATGCCCCGGGAAAGCGGCATCACGATGTATCGGGAGCTGAAGACAGACCCGGTTCTGAGGGACATCCCCGTGATCATGGTGTCGGCGCTCTCGAAGAAGACCTTCTTCCATTCTCAGAAGGTCCTGGATGAGTACAGAGGCGAGAGCATTCCCGAGCCGGAGGCCTACATCGAGAAACCGCCCGAGCCGGACGAGCTGCTGGAAGCGATCAAGCGGCATGTGAAGTAAGGGGCAGGGCGCAAGCCGGCCAGCGTGGGCTCAGGCGTCAGGCAGGAATCCGGTTGCCGCTGAGCCTGATGCCAACCTGACTTGCCTCATTTTCTGTTGAGCTCCATGAAGAAAGACCGGTTCATCTACTACGAACAGCTCTGGACGCTGCTGGCCGACCTCCGGGTGGGCGTCTTCACGGTGGACCGCGACCGCCGCATCACCTCGTTCAACCGGGCCGCCGAGCTGCTCACCGGCTACCAGGAGCGGGACGTTCTCGGCCGGCGCTGTCACGCGATCTTCCTCAACGATCTGTGCCTGGGCGAGTGCAAGTACCACGAGGCGGTGGAAGCCGAGCAGAAATCCCTCAGCTTCGACGTGGAAATCACCGACGCCCAGGGTGAAAGACGCCTGGTCACGAAAATCGTCACCCCGCTTCACGACGGGAACCAAAGGCTCATCGGCTGCATGGAGATCTTCCAGGACCGCACGGCGTTCGCGGAGCTCATCAACCGGATCCGCTACGACGAGCAGCAGCTCAAGCTGATCCTGAACAATCTCGATATCGGGATCTTCACGGTGAGCCGGGGCGGACTGATATCCTTCTTCAACACGGCCGCCGAAGAGATCAGCGGATACGGCCGCGGGGATATTCTGGGAAAACCCTGTTCCACCATCCTGGTCGAAGAGCAGGGCGGAGGCGCGGTACCCCTCGAGCGCTCCATTGCCGACGGGAAACCCCGCTCAAACAGCCGGGGCCGGCTCAAGACCTGCCAAGGAACCTCGATTCCGATCCGCGGCAACTACATGGCGCTGAAGAACGAGCAGGGCAAGACCGTGGGCGGACTGGCCACCTTCCAGGATCTCTCCCTCATCGATCGGCTGAGCCGGGAAATCGAGGACCGCTATGTTTTTGCCGATATGGTGGGCAGGGATCCCGCCATGCAGAAGATCTTCGGTATCGTGCCGGTGATCGCCGCCAGCGACGCCACCGTGCTGATCGAGGGCGCCACGGGAACCGGCAAGGACCTGCTGGCCAAGGTGATTCACCACGCCGGCAAGCGCTCGGGCAAACCCCTGGTCAAGGTGAACTGCGCCGCCCTGCCGGACAACCTGCTGGAATCGGAGATGTTCGGCTATGTGAGAGGTGCTTTCACGGGAGCCGATCATGACAAGCCCGGGCGGTTCCAGGAGGCGGAGGGTGGCACGATTTTTCTGGATGAAATCGGCGACCTGCCGCTGGCCTTGCAAGCCAAACTGCTGCGCGTGCTGGAGGACAAGGAGTTCTATCCCCTGGGCAGCCGCAAGACCACCCGGGTGGACGTGCGCATCATCGCCGCGACCAACCAGGGGCTGGATCAACTGGTGGCGGAGAAGCAGTTTCGTCAAGATCTTTTCTACCGTCTCAACGTGATCCGGCTGGAGCTCCCGCCGCTCAGGGAACGCAGGGCCGACCTCCCCCTCCTCATCGAGCACATTCTCAAGCGACAGGGGGCGGCGAGAGGAGAAGCGAACCTGGAAATCAGCGAAGAGGCCCTTGAGGTCCTGCTGAACTACCACTACCCGGGCAACATCCGGGAACTGGAGAACATCCTCGAGCACGCCGCGATTATCTGCGAAAGAGGCCTGGTGGAACGCAGGCATCTGCCGCTGGCCCTGCAGCAGACGGCGGTTCCCCCCTCTGAAGACGTGTCCGATCCCGGGTCAGGGCTGCCCGCGGCCCGGGAAAGCAGCGAGAAGGCCCGTATCCTGGAGGCGCTGAGCCGGCACGGCTGGCATCGCGGCCGGACCGCCGAAGAACTTCGTATCGACCGGACCACGCTCTGGCGAAGAATGCGCAAATACCGGATTTCCCCGCCGGCCCGCGACCGGGCCTGATCCCGCCGGCTCATCTGTTGCACTGGTGTTGCAACACACGTTGCAGGATTGTTGAACCCCGCTGATCCCACCGGGCCGGGCTGCAAATCGTCCTCTTGCTTTTCCAGACCCTGGACAATGTTGCGGGAATGCAACAATTGCAGTCCTGCAATTCACGCCTTGCTGCACGATTTTTTGCATAACTTATTGATATCGCATAGTATAATCCAATTGGCACAAGTCATGCTTAGAGACAGTCTGGATGCAGACAGCCGGGTAGGGGAGTGTTTCGGGAAAAAGGCATGAAAAAAAACCGGATCCTTGTTGTGCACGATGAGCCGGACATGCGGACGTTCCTGTCCACCCTGTTCAGGAGCAACGGCTATGAACCGATCGCGGCTGCCGACAGCGCGGAAGGGATCGAAAAAGCGCGGCAGATGCGGCCGCATCTCATCGTTCTGGACATCATGACGCCGCATGAGGAAGGTCTGCAGTTGTATGGGGAGTTGAGAGCCGACGAAGACCTGCGGCACATCCCCGTGATCATGCTGTCGGGGCTCACCAAGAAGATCTTTTTCCACAGCTTCAATCTGCTGACGGGACGGGACGTGCCGGTACCGGAGGCCTATGTGGAAAAACCGCCGGACTGCGACGAATTGCTCAATTGGGCGGCAGCGCTTGTGCAAGCGCGGGATTGAACCCGGCCGCCTCCGGAGACCATTGATGACGAGGGCCTAACATGGCAAACCGGATCGGATTCTACATCTGTCATTGCGGAGTCAACATCGCCGGCAAAGTGCAGGTTGGCGAGGTCGCCGAGTTCGTCGGCGGGCTGAAGGACGTGGTGGTGGCCCGGGACTACAAGTTCATGTGCTCGGACCCGGGCCAGGAAATGATTGTGAACGACATTCGGGAACACGGGTTGAACCGGGTGGTGGTTGCCTCCTGCAGCCCGCGGCTGCACGAAAAGACCTTTCAGGGCGCCTGTCAGCGAGCCGGCATGAACCCTTACCTTTTTCAGATGGCCTCAGTGCGCGAGCAGGTCTCCTGGGTCACCCTGGACGGGGACATGGCGACCCGCAAGGCGAAGACGCTGGCGGCGGCGGCGGTCAGCCGGGTGCGCAAGCACGAGCGGCTGGCCTCGCGGGAGGTTCCGGTCCATCCTGACGTCATGGTGGTGGGCGGCGGCATCAGCGGTATGCAGGCGGCGCTGGATATCGCCGATGCGGGCTACCGGGTGTACCTGGTGGAGCGGCAACCGACCATCGGCGGCCACATGCTGCAGTTCGACAAGACCTTCCCCACCTTGGACTGTGCGGCCTGTATCGGCACGCCCAAGATGGTGTCCGTGGGACAACACCCCAAGATCGAACTGCTCACCTACAGCGAGGTGACCGAAGTCGCCGGCTATATCGGCAACTACCGAGTGAAAGTCCGCCGCAATCCCCGCTACGTCAAAGAGGGGGTCTGCACCGGGTGCGGTGAATGCGAGAAGGTGTGCCCGGTAATCCGGCCGAGTGAGTGGGATGAAGGCCTGGCGACCCGCAAGGCGGTGTTCAGGGCTTTCCCCCAGGCGGTACCCATCACGTTTGCCGTCGAAAAAAAGGACCGCGCCCCCTGCATCATCACCTGCCCGGCCGGGGTAAACGTGCAGGGATACGTCCAGCTCATTGGGCAGGGCAAGTACGAGCAGGCGGTGAAGCTGATCATGGAGCGTTTGCCGCTGCCCGGGGTGCTCGGTCGGGTCTGCCCCCACCCCTGCGAGAGTCAGTGTCGGCGCCTGGAAGTCGATGAGGCGGTGGCGATACGGGATCTGAAGCGCTTCGCCGCCGATCAGGTCAACCTGGAGGCCTTCCCGGTGCCCGATATCCAGGAGCGTGAAGAAAAAGTGGCGGTGGTGGGCTCGGGCCCGGCAGGCTTGACGGTCGCTTACTATCTGAGGCTGGAGGGCTATCAGGTTACGATCTTTGAGGCTGCCGGGGAACTGGGCGGGATGCTGCGTCTCGGCATTCCCGACTACCGCCTGCCGCCGGAGGTGCTGGACCAGGAGATCGCCTATCTCCTCAGAACCGGCATCGAGGTGAGAACCGGCCGGCGGCTGGGTGCCGATTTCTCACTTGCCGATCTCAGGCAGCAGGGGTATCAGGCCGTTTTCCTGGGCACCGGAGCCCACGGGAGCCTGAGACTGGGTATCCCCGGGGAGGAAGACCTGGAAGGCGTCATCGACGCGGTGTTTTTCCTCAGGGAGCTCAACCTCGGGGGGCGCGCAAAACCCGGTAAGAGCGTGGTGGTGGTGGGTGGGGGCAATGTGGCCGTAGACGCGGCCAGGGCTGCCAGGCGTCTGGGCTGCGAAAAGGTCAGCATCGTCTACCGCCGCACCCGGGAAGAAATGCCCGCCTATGCCGAGGAGGTGGAGGGAGCGCTTGGGGAAGGGATCGAGATCCTCTTCCTGACCGCGCCGGTGCGGGTTCAGGGGGAAGGCGGGCGGGTCGCAGGCCTGGAAAGCCTCCGCACCGAACTGGGTCCGCCGGACGCCAGCGGCCGGCGCCGGCCGGTGCCGGTGGAGGGTTCCGAGTTCGTGATCCCCTGCGACGCACTGATTCCCGCCATCGGCCAGCGGCCTGATGCGGTCTGGGCGGGTGACGAGAGCGGGCTGGATGTGAGCGCGCGCGGCACGCTGACGGTCAATCCCCACACCATGCAGACTTCCCTGCCGGATGTCTTCGCCGCCGGCGACGGGGTGACCGGTCCGGCCACGGTAGTCGAGGCCGTGGCCGCCGGGCACAAGGCCGTGGCGGCGATCCAGCGTTATCTGCGGCGCGAGGACCTTGGTGCCTATGCCGAAGCGCTGGAGGGCAAGGCGCCGGCGGGGCGTGACTGGCAGGCGATTCCTCCGGACGCTGCGGTGCAGCCGCGCATCCGGCCGCAGCACCGCCCGGCCGCGGAGCGGGTGACTTCCTTTGACGAGGTGGACTGCGGCATGAGCGTCGAGAGCGCCCGGCAGGAGACCCTGCGCTGCCTGAACTGCGGGGTGTGCAGCGAGTGCATGGAATGCGTGCAGGTCTGCGAGGCCGGGGCCATCGACCACGGAGTGCTGCCGGAGGAGATGGAAATCGAGGTGGGCAGCCTCATCCTGGCCACCGGCTATGATCTCATGGATCCGACCCCGATGCGTCAGTTCGGCTACGGCAGGTACCCCAATGTCCTCACCAGCCTGGAGTTTGAGCGGTTAAACAACGCCACCGGCCCGACCAGCGGCAAGCTCCTGCTGCGCGACGGCAACGGGGGCTTTTCGCGGCCCCCCGGCAGCGTGGCCATCATCCATTGTGTGGGCAGTCGGGACGACAACTTCCACGAGTACTGCTCCCGCGTCTGCTGCATGTACGCCCTCAAGTACGGCCACCTGATCAAAGACAAGGTAGGCCACCACGCCCGGGTCTACGACTACTATATCGATATGCGCTGCTTCGGCAAAGGCTATGAGGAGTTCTACCGCCGCTGCCAGGAGGAGGGCATCACGTTTGTGAGGGGCAAGCCGGCCGAGATCAGCGACCAGGCGCTGTCGCCCGCGGAGGAAGGGAAACTCATCGTCATCGGCGAGGATACCCTGCTGGGCAGGCGGCACCGGACGCCGGTGGACATGGTGGTTCTCTGCGCGGCCATGGAGCCCCGGCGCGACGCTGCCGGCGTGGGGCGGGTTTTCGGGGTGAATCAGGGGGCGGACGGGTTTTTTCTGGAGGAGCACCCCAAGCTGGGGCCGCTCAACACCGCCACCGACGGTGTGTTCCTGGCCGGTGCCTGCCAAGGCCCCAAGGATATCCCGGATACCGTGGCCCAGGCCTCGGGGGCGGCCGCCAAGAGCCTTCAACTCGCGGCGCGGGGCAAGGTGGGGGTTTCTTCCACCGTTTCCTGGATCGACCCGGACGTGTGCGCCGGGTGTCGGACCTGCATCGGTCTGTGCGCCTATTCGGCCATTGAGTTCGATGAACGAAGAGGCGTCTCGGTGGTGAACGAGGCCCTCTGTAAGGGCTGCGGCAGCTGCTCGGGCTTCTGCCCCAGCGGGGCGGCCCAGGTGAGGCACTTCCGCGAGCAGCAGATCTTCGCGGAACTGGACGGCGTCTTCGATGCCCTGATGGCCGTGGGCATCTGAGCAGGGAGGGGAGGGAAAATCCATGACCGAATTCGAACCCACCATCATCGCCTTTGTCTGCAACTGGTGCACGTACACCGCCGCCGATCTGGCCGGTACCTCGCGGCTCAGCTACCCGCCCAACGTCCGGCTGATTCGGATGATGTGCACCGGCATGGTGGACCCCAAGTACATCATCAAAGCCCTGCTGGAGGGGGCCGACGCCGTGCTGGTCAGCGGCTGTCACCCGGGTGACTGCCACTACATCAACGGCAACTACAAGGCCCGACGGCGAATCAAACTGCTCAAGGAAATCCTTCCTCGGTTTGGCTTTGACGAACGCCGGGTCAGGCTCACCTGGATCGGCGCCAGCGAAGGGGTGGATTTCGCCGAGACAGTGAGAGAAATGGTCGCGCAGATCAAGTCGCTGGGCCCCAACCAGGCACGGACCCAGATGGTCCTTTGATTCGGGAGGATATCCATGGCTAGGACAGCGCAGATCCAGATCGAGGGGGGAGACCTGATCGAGTCTATCCAGACCTTCTGCAAGGGGCTCCTGCAGTCCGGGGCGGTTGACGCCCTGCTGGCTCCGCGACGCCTGCCGGTCAAGAACGTGATCATGCCCACCCTGGTGATGGATCCGGAGCAGATCCAGGGGATCGACCCCCTGGCACCGGTCTTTCCGATCAATGCGGCCAAGGTGGTTTCCAGGTTGACCCGCCGGCCCGCCGGCGCCCGGGTGGCCGCCATGCTGCGGCCTTGCGAGATGCGGGCGTTTGTCGAGCTGGTGAAACTGAAACAGGCGCGGGTGGAGGATGTGGTCCTGATCGGCGTGGATTGCTATGGAGCCTACGGCAACCTGGACTATCAGCGCTATGTCGGCAGCAACGGCGCTGATTCCACCCGGAGCTTTCTCGAAAAAGCCGCTTCCGGAAAAGGCACGGCCCAGGAGGATTTCGACATCTCCCCGGCCTGCAAGGCCTGCGAACATTTCGTGGCGGAAGGGGCCGACCTGATCATCGGGTTGATGGGGGTTGACACCCGCGATCACCTGATCCTGAAAGCCCAGAGCGAAAAGGGCGAGATGCTGCTCACCACCCTGGAGATCGAGGAGGCTCCTGAACCGCCGGGGCGGGCCAAGGCGGTCGAGGCGCTGAGGCAGGAACGGGTGGCCTATCGGGATCGCATGTTCGAGGAAACCAGCGAGGCGACGGCGGACCTGACCCGGCTCACCGGGTATCTCGCCGGCTGTGTCAACTGCTACAACTGCCGGGTGGCCTGTCCGGTCTGCTACTGCAAGGAGTGCGTGTTTGTGACCGATGTCTTTGATCATGAGCCGGCCCAGTACCTGCGCTGGGCAAACCGCAAGGGCGTCCTCAAGATGCCCACCGATACGGTCTTCTACCACCTGACGCGGCTGGCGCACATGAGCACGGCCTGCATCGGGTGCGGGCAGTGCTCCAACGCCTGTCCCAACCACATCCCGGTCATGGAGCTGTTCCGCACCGTGGCGCACGGAACCCAGAAGGCCTTCGACTACCAGGCGGGCCGCAGCATCGAGGAGGAAGCGCCCCTGGCGGTGTTTCGCGAGAAGGAGTTCTCCGAAGTGACAGGGGGCAAAGACTGAAAGAAATGCGAAATGCGAAATGCGAAATGCTGCTGTCGGGCGTCAGGACAATTGCCCGCGCTTCGCTTGGACTCCCCACTCCTGCGGAGCGGGTCCCCGGTTTCCAAATGCCAAATGCGGAATTCGAAAAAGTCTGGGGTTGATGTCTTGCTGGCGGCAGGGGGCGGGTGGTGAACGGCAGAATGATGAATGAGGAACTCCGAATGACGAAGTCGAGATCAGTCCCAGACCGAAAACAACTTCGATGTTCGACATTCCCTGTTCGACATTCGGCATTCGTTTTTTCCTGCCGCTCCCCGGAGGTGGCTCCATGAGGAAGAAGATCGGTTCGGCGTTGGTGGTGGGATCAGGGATCAGCGGGATCCGGTCATCCCTTGATCTGGCGGAACAGGGTTACCATGTGACCCTGATCGACCGGGCGCCCCACCTGGGCGGGGTCCTGAGCCAGCTGGACTACCAATTCCCGACGGATCATTGTGGCATGTGCCGGATGCTGCCGCTGGTGGAGCGCGACGCCGCCTCCCAGTACTGCCTCCGAAAGGGCCTTTTCCACGAGAACATCGATATCCTGCTTTCCACAGAGCTGGCCGGTGTGGAAGGAGAGCCGGGTAAATTCACCGTGACCCTGAAGCGCAAGCCTACCCTGGTGGATGCGACGCGCTGCATGGGCTGCGGGGAGTGCAGCCGAGTCTGTCCGGTGGAGGTTCCCGATGCATTCAACGCCGGTCTCACCCTCCGCAAAGCAGTCTACCTGCCGGTACCCCACAGTATTCCGAACGCCTATGTGGTGGATGTGGCCGCCTGCACGCTGTGCGGCGAATGCGAGCGGGTCTGCCCCACGGGAGCCATCGACTTCGGCATGGAGTCCCGGAGTCGGTTCCGGATCCTGGTGGTGGATGATGAACTGATCGTGCGGGATTCCCTGAAGGAGTGGCTGCAGGACGAAGGCTTTCAAGTGGACATGGCTGCGTCGGGAGCCGAGGCGCTGGAGGTGCTGGGGGCGGCTGAGTATCATCTGATGCTGCTGGACATCAAAATGCCCGGCATGGACGGAGTGGAAGTTCTGAAACAGGCCCGGGAAAGGCACCCTGAACTGCCCGTGGTCATGATGACCGCGTATGCCACGGTGGAGACGGCGGTGGAGGCCATGAAGTTCGGTGCGCTGGACTACCTCATGAAGCCGTTCGATCCGGACACTCTGGTCCCCATGATGGTTCAGCTTTTCCAGAGAATCGAGGGGGCCGATGAGCACCGGCTGGAGGTGGGGTCGATCGTGCTGGCGGCCGGGTTCGAGACCTACGACCCGGCCTCGGGCCGGAACACCTACGGCTACGGCGTGCTGCCCAATGTGCTGACCAGCATTGAGTTCGAGCGCCTCATCAGCGGCACGGGTCCCCGGCGGGGACGGCTTCTTCGTCCCAGCGACGGCGGCGAGATCCGCCGCATCGCCTGGCTGCAATGCGTGGGTTCGAGGGAGCCGCAGGCTGATGCGGACTTCTGCTCTTCCGCCTGCTGCATGTTCTCCGTGAAGGAAGCGCTGCTGGTCAAGGAAAAGAGCAACGGCGCGGTGGAGACGACCATCTTCTACATGGACATGCGCACCCACGGGAAAGGGTTTCAACGTTACCGGGACCGGGCCGAAAAAGAGCGCGGGGTTCGGTTTGTCCGGAGCCGGGTCCACAGCGTGGAACAAGACGGCCGGGCCGATAGCCTGCGGATCGTTTACGCGGACCAGAGCGGCCAGAGGCAGGAGGAGGACTTCGACCTGGTCGTGCTGGCGGCCGGGCAGCGGCCCCCGGCAGGGGCCGGGGAACTGGCCGAGAAGCTGGAAGTCCCCCTCGACCCCCAGGGTTTCTGCCAGCCGACCGGTTTTTCCCCCAGCCGCACCAGCCAGCCGGGTATTTTTCTGGGAGGCTCGTTTTCCGGAATGCGGGATATCTCGGATTCGGTGATCCAGGCCTCTGCGGCATCCCTGTGCGCGTCGCGATTCATCCATTCCAAGGGGGGCGGGCTTGCCGAGCAACCGCTCCAGCTCCCCCCGGATCGCGATGTGTCCCGGGAGCTGCCCAGGTTGGCGGTGGCGGTCTGCACCTGCGGCGGCACGCTGCAGACGGCTGAGACGCTCTGCAGCTGGCTGGGGGAGCAACGCTCGGTTGCCCGGGTCAAGCGGGTGGAACAGCTCTGTACCCGGGAAGGCTGGCAGGAGCTGGAGGCCGCTTTGGAGGACAAACGGATCAACCGTGTCCTGATTGGCGCCTGCATGCCCTACGCCTACACTGGAAAGGTGCGGCAGCTGGCCAGAACCCTGAGGCTGCCCGCATCCATGATCGATGTGGTGGACGTCCGCACGCCTTCCTGCTCCGCATCGCAGGAGGACAAGGAGCCGCGGTATGAGGCCGCGCGGGCAGTGCTGGGCATGGGTATCGGGCGGCTGAGGGGGATGGACCCGATGCCCCTGCCGTCGGTTCGGGTCACCCAGCGAGCCCTGGTGGTCGGTGGCGGGCTGGCGGGCATGACGGCCGCCCTGGCCATCGCGGAGCATGGCTTTCCCGTGAGCCTGATCGAGAAAGAGCCGGAGTTGGGCGGGAATCTGCGTTCACTCCATTGGACGCTGGAGGGGAATGCACCACAGGAACTGCTTCGGGAACTGGTGCAGAAGGTGGAAAAACAGCCCCACATCGAAGTGCATCTGAACGCCCGGGTCCTGGATAGCCAGGGTCGGGTGGGCCGATTTGTCACCGTGGTGGAAAAGGGGGATGGCGGCGGGGAAACCATCGATCACGGCGTGACCGTGCTGGCCACCGGAGGGCGGGAAGCCGCCACCGAGAACTACGGCTATGGGCAGAGTGCGGCCGTCATGACGCAGCACGACCTGGAGGAAAAGCTGGCCGCGGGTGAGCTGGACCCCGCTCAGGTGGGCTCCGTGGCCATGATCCAGTGCGTGGACTCGCGCGAGGAGCCGCGCAACTACTGCAGCCGCATCTGCTGCGCCTCCGCATTGAAGAACGCCCTGCACCTGAAGGAACTGAAGCCCGACATCGACATCTGGGTATTCTACCGGGACTTCATGGCGTACGGCTTTCAGGAGAGTCATTTCACCCGGGCGCGGCAATCCGGCGTGGTTTTTGTCCCCTACGCCCTGGACAGCAAGCCCGAGGTCGCGCTGGACAAGGGAAAGCCCCAAGTGAAAGCCCTGGAACCGACCCTGGGCCGAACGCTGGAGTTGAGGCCGGATCTCCTGGTCTTGAGCACGGGAATCGTCCCCGAGGTGGATCGGTCGCTGGACCGGGTTTTCGGAGTTGTCCGCGATCAGGACGGCTTCTTCCAGGAGGCCGATTCCAAATGGCGTCCGGTGGATTGCATCAAGGAGGGGGTGTTTCTCTGCGGGCTGGCCCATTCGCCCCGTTCCATCACGGAATCCATGGCGACGGCCGAGGCGGCTGCCCAGCGGGCCATGCGCATTCTCAACAGCGAGCGGCTGGCGGCCGGCAGTCTGGTGGCGCAAGTCCGGCACAGCCTCTGCTCGCTGTGCGAGCGCTGCATCGACGCATGCCCCTACGGGGCCCGGGAGTACGACGAGGAGCTGGAGCGGGTGACGGTGGACGAGATCATGTGCCAAGGCTGCGGTTCCTGCGCAGCCGTGTGTCCGAACAGCGCCTCCTTCCTCAGGGGGTACCGGGATCAGCAGGTGTTTGAGGTTCTGGATGCGGCGCTGGAGGCCATCTAGCAGATTGCGGATACAAGGCGAGGAGCCAATGGAACAGCATTCAGAGGAAAGCAAGAAGAGCCTGGAGCCGGTCTCCGCTGCGCTGATGGCCGAGGTCCAGGACAACGTTCTGGCCTGCATGCAGTGCGGAACCTGCAGCGGTTCCTGCGCCAGCAGTTTTGCCATGGACCTGACGCCCAGGCAGCTGTGGCGCCTGGCACAGCTCGGAGACATGGAGAGCATCTTCGAAAGTCAGACGTTCTATCTCTGCTCGGCCTGCTACACCTGCACGCTGCGCTGCCCGCGCGGGCTGCGTCTCACCGAGACCATGGGGGCGCTCAAGCGGCTGGCGGCTGTCCAGGGGATTCCCCGCTTCAGGCAGAGCACCACCTTCTATCAGAGCTTCATGGACACTGTGCGGCGCCACGGCCGGGTCCGTGAGATGGAGTTCATGAACCGCTATTTCCTGGCCATGAAAAACCCCTTTTTCCCGTTCGGCTTCATGGGTCTGGGGGTCAAGCTGATGAGGAAACGCAAGGTGCCCCTGGAAATGCCGAAGATCTTCGGCGCCGGCAGGTTTGACCGGCTGTTTGGAAAGGTTCGGGAGCTGGAGGCCGAATCATGAAATACCTCTACTATCCGGGGTGCAGCCTGGAGGCCTCGGCACGGGAATACAATGTGGCCACCCGGTCCGCCATGGCGGCGCTGGGCGCCGAACTGATGGAGCTGGAGGACTGGACCTGCTGCGGCGCCAGTGCGGCTGAAGCTACCGGCTACCTGCTGTCGCTGACCCTGGCTGCGCGCAATCTGGCCCTGGCCGAACGCATGGAAAAGACCGGAGATCTGCTGGTCCCGTGCAGTGCCTGCTATCTGAACCTGAGGAAAGTGGAGGACCACGTGGGCCGCAAGCCGAAGCTGGGCAGCCAAATCAACGCGGCCCTGGCCGAAGAAGGCCTGCAGTATCGGGGCGACCTGCGGGTGCGCCATCTCCTCGACGTCCTGGTTCGGGATTTCAGCCCACAGAACTATCGGGCGCAGGTGCAGCGCAGCCTTTCCGGCTTGCGGGTGGCGCCCTACTACGGCTGCCAGGCTCTGCGTCCCTATGCCGCCTTTGACGACCCGGAGCAACCGCGCTCCATGGAACCTCTGATCCTGGCCCTGGGGGCCGAGGTGCATCCCTGGAATGCCGGCGGCAAGTGTTGCGGAGCCGCCCTGATGACGACCAAGAAGGAGGCCGGCCTTCAGCTCACCGGCGGCATCCTTACAGCCGCCCGGGGTGCGGACTGCATCGTCACCGTGTGCCCCATGTGCCAGATGAACCTGGAAGCCTTTCAGGGGGCAATTTCCAAGCGGCTGGAGCAGGACCTGGGCATCACCATCCTCTACCTGCCGCAGCTGATGGGCATGGCCTTCGGACTGCCGGAGACCGACCTGAAACTGAACCTCAACCTGGCCGTCACGGATCACTTCAGGCGCAAGGTGGCATAAAGACCAGGTACAAGGCGCAAGGGGAAGGATTAAGGATCAAGGGGTAAGGATTACGGGAAAGCGGAATCCGAAAGCAGGACGTCGGTGACCGAAGACAAGGGGGCGGATGGTTTCAAGCGACTCCCGGGAGGCTTTGGAGCGGAAGAAAACGGCCGGTCCCGAATCCCGCAGAATGGGCGTTAGTACTAAAGAGCATTGCGTGGCGCTCGGGAGCCGGAGCTGCCAGGGCAAAAGGCGTCGAGTACTGGGGTCGATTCGCAGGCGTGAACCCTAAGATCGAGGAGGTGTGAGATGAACAGATCGACCGCAGGGATTTCATCAGAACGGTGGCTATCGGCGGGGCGGTGTTGGGGCTCGGCCGGGCCGTGTTCCACAAGCCGCTGGAGGCTCTGGCGAGCGGGAAATACGACATCGGCCAGTGTAAGAGCGTGCGCATCAAGTGCATTTCCGAAGTGGGCTGGTACGACACCAAGAAGCTGGGCGGTCAGATGAAGGACGCCGGTGGCCCCAAGACCAGCCAGTGGGTCATTCCCTGGGATCCCCAGAACGCAGCCGGCTGTTCGACTCTGGTCGACGTGGAAACGCTGGATGGCCGGCACCACAAGTTCCTGATGGACGCCGGCTGGAACCACTCCTACATGGAGGAATGCTTCAAGCGTGAGGGCGTGGATCGGATGCTGGAGAAGGGGGAAATTGAATTCCTGATGATCACCCACGAGCACCTGGATCATTTCTGGGCGCTGGAAACGGTTCTCCGGCACAACCCAGCCATCAGGATTTACATCCCTGCCACCTTTTACCCCGAAGCCATGCACTTTATCCGGGGGGCCGAGTACGTCACTCCATCGGCCCGCAACCGGATTCCGCACACCGGCAAGCTGGTTCAGCTCAAAGGCGGACACATCAACAAGCTCTACGAGGGCTGCGCGGCCGTGGCCTTCGATTTTCCGACGCTCCTGAGGATCCGCGGCGAGCAGTCATTGTACTTCAATGTCAAGGACCGGGGGCTGGTGTGCGTCACGGGCTGCTGCCACCAGAACATTCTGACCTTCGCCGATTTTGCCGTCAGCAAGATCGCGGGGGGCGAGAACATGTACGGCGTCTATGGGGGGCTCCACATTGCGCCCTTCGGGCCGCTGAACGCCGAGCAGGAGCAGGTCGTGCAGGATCTGGGAAAGTATAACTTCAAGAAACTCGCCTGCAACCACTGCACCGGCTTTCACGCCGTCCAGAAGATGGTCGAACTGGGCTACCCGGTGGTGCGGGGAACCGGGCGATTCGGCACCCAGAGCGACCTGTACGTGGGCAACGGGGACGAGGTGGTGTTCGTTTAGCGCGTGGCAAGAAAGCGGACAAAATAGGGGACGTTGGTACTAAAGAGCATTGCGGCGGGAATCAGGGGCCGGGGCCGCTCCGCAGCTTCTAAAGGCGGTGCCGGAGGAATGAGAAATGCTCTTTAGTACCAACGTCCCCTTGTGTGGAAAGGAAGGACGCATGGCAGAGGCCATCGAGAGTCAGACGGAGATCATCCTGAACAGCATCGCCGACGGGGTTTTCACCGTCGATCCGGATTGGAGGATCACCTCGTTCAACCGGGCCGCGGAGGCGATCACGGGCATTCCGCGGATCGAGGCGCTGGGGCGCCACTGCTGGGAGGTATTCCGGGCCAGCATTTGCGAGGAGCGCTGCTCCCTGCGCCACACCCTCGAGCAGGGAGAGCCGATCGTCAACCAGTCCATCTTCATCGTCAATGCCAGGGGCGAGCGGGTGCCGGTCAGCATCTCCACGGCGATCCTCAAGGACAAGCGCGGATCCGTGATCGGAGGCGCGGAGACATTCCGGGACCTGAGCGTGGTGGAAGCCCTGCGCAAGGAGCTCTCAGACAAACACTCCTTCATGGACATCATCAGCAAGAACAAGGAAATGCAACGCCTGTTCAACATGCTGAAGCTCATCTCGGAAAGCGACTCCACCGTGCTGCTGGAAGGGGAAAGCGGTACCGGCAAGGAGCTGTTTGCCCATGCGGTTCATTCGCTCAGCCCGCGCCGGAAAGGACCCTTCGTCACCGTGAACTGCGGTGCGCTGCCCGACACCCTGCTCGAATCCGAGCTTTTCGGTTACGTGGCCGGGGCCTTCACCGACGCGAAGAAGGACAAGCCGGGCAGGCTTGCGCTGGCCGAGGGGGGAACCCTGTTTCTGGATGAGATCGGCGACGTGTCCCCGGCCCTCCAGGTGCGTCTGCTGCGGGTCCTGCAGGACAAGGTGTACGAGCCGCTGGGGAGCACCAAAACGCACCGCGCCAACGTGCGCGTGGTGGCGGCCACGCACCGTGACCTCGACAAACTGGTGGCCGAAGACTCCTTCCGGCAGGATCTCTACTACCGCGTCAACGTGGTCCGGCTGGCGCTGCCGCCGCTGAGAGAACGCAAGGAGGACATCCCCCTGCTGGTGGAGCACTTCATCGGCAAGTTCAACCGGCTGAGCGGCAAGGATATTCAAGGCCTTGCGGCGGAAGTGCTGCCGGTTCTGCTGGCGTACGATTTCCCGGGCAATGTGCGGGAACTGGAGAACATCATCGAGTACGCCTCGGTGGTCTGCAAGGACCGGCTCATCGGGTTCTCTCACCTGCCGGAGTCCTTGCGCAAGGTATCCACCCCCCCCCGCAACGGAAAACCGTCTTCCGCCCCAGGGCCGGGGTCCTCCTTTCAGGATCTGGAACGCAGCTTCGTCTACGAGGCGCTCCGCAGAAACCGCTGGAGCCGCTCCGCCACGGCCGCCGAGCTGGGGATTCACCCCACCACCCTCTGGCGCCGCGTCCGGCGACTGAATCTCGATGTTCCGCGCGCGGCAAGGCGCGGGCAGGATTCCTGAGGCGGCCCGCGCACGCATTGCATTTCCGCAATTCTTCTCTTCTTTGATCTTGCAGAGTTGAAATACTGGTGCCCGAACCGATCGCCCGGCTGCATTGGGGTGTGCCTGGAATCGTATGTAACTTCAAGAGCTTGTGCCATTCCCCGGACCCACCTGGGCCTGGCATGTTTCGTGTAAAGAAGAGCAACAACATCCCACAACCCAGGAGGAGAAATCGATGGCGCTGATGACACCGGAGCAGTTTGAGGAAAGCCTGAAGAAGCGCAAACCCAGGGTCTTCATGAACGGCAAGCAGGTGGAAAACGTCCTGGAGAACCGCAACACCCGCACCGTGGTGGAATCCAACAAGGCCAGCTATGCCTGGGCCCTGGACCCGCAGATACAAGGACATCATGTCCTGCTATTCCCCGCTCATCGACGATGTGGTCAACCGCTACACCCATGTCAGCGCCAGCACCGACGATCTGGTGAAGAAAGCCGAAGCCGGGACCTTCACCGCCGAAATGCTGGGCACCTGCATCTACCGCTGCGTGGGCTACGACTCCTTTCACGCGCTGGCCAGCACCACCTGGGAAATGGATCGCGACCTCGGCACCGAGTACCACCCGCGCTTCATGGAGTACCTCAAGATGGTGCAGAGAGAGGACCTGTCGGTGGCCGGCGCCCTCACCGAACCCCGCGGCAGGCGCAACCAGAAGACCCTGGACTGGCCGGATCCCTATCTGTCCCTGAAACTGGTGGACCGCGACGACAAGGACGGCATCGTGGTGCGCGGCGCGAAGATCAACATCAGCGGCGCCTATGCCAGCCACGAGCTGGTGGTGCTTGCCCCAGGCGGCCCATTACGAAGGGGAGGAGGACTATGCCATCGCCTTCGCCACCCCAACCGATGCCGAGGGGATCACCTATGTCTGCCAGTACTCCCCCTATTCGGCCGAACGGGACCTGGCGAGCGACCTCGAAGAGCTGGGGAATCCCCTCTTTGGTCAGCGGGAAACCGCCATGGTCATCTTCGACAATGTCTTCGTCCCCTGGGAGCGGGTCTTTCACTGCGGCGAATTCCCCTATTCGGTGAAGCTCGTGACCCGCTATGCCAGGACCCACCGCATGACCTGCGGCGGCACCTGCAAGGTGGGCTTCATGAATCAGATCATCGGCGCATCCAAGCTGATCCAGGAGTACAAGGGGCTCGAAAAGGCCGCCCACATCAACGATCAGCTCATGGAAATGGTGGTCCTGCGGGAGACCGGCCGGGCCTGCGGCCTGGCGGCAGCCAGCAAGGGGACTGAGGAGCCGGTCGGGTCGGGGGTGTTTCTGCCCGATGAAGTCATGGGCAACGTGTCGAAGCTGAACATCTGCAACGCCTTCTGGCGGGTGATGGCCCTGGCCGGCGACATCGGCGGCGGACTGATTGTGACCATGCCTTCCCTGAAGGAGCTGAAAAACCCGGCGGTCGAAGGACTACGTGGAGGAGTTCTACAGCTTCGGTTCGGACGAGCCCACCGAGAACATCATGAAGGTGCACAAGCTGCTGCAGAACTGGACCGCCGGGTCAGCACGGGGTAGGCACCTGGCACGGCGCCGGACCGGTCATGGCCCAGAAGATCATGCTGCAGCGGGTCATCGACTACACTCACGAAAAGGAGCTGGTGAAGCGGACGCTGGGGTTGGAATGAGAACCGCGGGTGTTTCAGCCGGAAACCGGGAGGAAAGCCATGCGTGTCATCGTCACGGCTCAGGGCAATGACCTCAACTCGGAGGTGGATCAGCGATTGGGAAGGGCCCCCAGTCTCCTGCTGGTCGAAACGGAAACCATGACCCCGACGTTTTTCGAGAACCGGCCGAGCCTGAATCTATCCCAAGGGGCCGGCATCCAGACCGCCCAGAACATCGTGCAGCATCACCCCGATGTGGTGCTGACCGGAAACTGCGGGCCCAAGGCCTTTCGGGTCCTGGAAGCCGCCGGCATCAAGGTGGTCATCGGCGTCAAGGGCCTTCTGATGGATACGGTCAGGAGGTACCTGAAGGGCGATTTCGAGGTTGCCGGCCAGGCCAACGTGGCGCCCCATTGGGAGTAGGCGCCTGCCGAGCGGGTTCCAAAGAGGATCGGTGAACGCCGCTGCCATGACTGCCGGAAGCCTCCAGATCCTTCCGGCAGGAGTCTGTGCCGTTGAGTCAGTCACCAAATGCCAATTCCACTGAGCGGTCGGTCCTGCGCCTGGGTATCGTGGGCGGCGGCCGGGCCTGCAAGGGTTTTCTGCGCTTCATCCAAAGCAAGCCATTTTCCTTTCTGGACCTCGAGGTGGTCGCGGTCTGCGACGTCAACCCCGAGGCGGTGGGATTCAGGCTGGCGCGGGAGATGGGAATCACGACCACCGTCGATGTCCGGGAGGTGTTCGCCATCCCGGACCTCCACTGCATTGTTGAACTTACCAACAGCCGTGATGTTCTGCAGGAACTGATCCGGTCCAAGCCTGAGGGGGTCGGAATCATGGATCATAACACCGTAAAATTGACTTGGGGGCTCTACAGCCTGGAACAGCGCCTCAAGTCGGCCGAGGATCAGGTTCAGCTGGAAAGGGGGGCCTACCATTTCCTGCTACAGCAGGCCAAGGACCGGATAGTGACCCTGCGCCCGGATTTTTCCATCGTGGAGGTAAACGAACCCTATTTGCAGGCAGTCGGCAGAACCCGCGAAGAGGTGATCGGCGCCCACTGCTACGAGATCACCCATGGGCTGAGCCTGCCATGTTCGAGCGCTTTGCCGGGCAGCGGCTGCCCGCTCTTGGAGACTTTGCAGACCGGCGAGCCGGCCCATGTCATCCATGAGTGCCCGAGCCGGGGACCGGGAGAAACCTACTGCGACATGCTGACCTATCCGGTCAAAGACCGCCAGGGAAGGATCGTGCGCGTGATCGAGATCTGGCGGGACATCACGGAAGCGTTGACCAACCAGTTGGAAAAACGGACCAAGATCCTGAGGGACGATCTGCAGAAGATGGTGCAGGAAGACCGCCTGATCTCGCTTGGCAAGCTGGTGGCCAGCAGCGTGCATGAGATCAACAACCCTATCCAGGGACTGCTCACCTTCAGCCATCTGATGCAGAGTATGCTGGCTGACGGCGAGGTGGGGCCGGAGCAGCTCGAAGAGTTCAAAAAGTACTTGGGCATGATGACCAGTGAGCTGGAACGCTGCGGCGGAATCGTTTCCAGCCTGCTGTCCTTTGCCCGCCAGTCCAGCACGGAATACCGGTGCCTGGATCTCAAGGAGACCCTGGGATCCGTCCTGGCCCTCACGCGCCACCGAATGGATATCCAGAACATCCGCCTGAAAACCGCCCTGCCCGATGTGCCGCTGCTGGTGCTCGGGGACGTGAACCAGCTGCAGCAGTGTTTCTTGAACCTGGTCTTCAACGCCATCGAGGCCATGCCCGGGGGGGGCGAGCTGGTCCTGGAAGCCCGGGGAAACCGGGAACAGGAGAACGTGGAGGTGTGCCTGCGGGACACGGGTCAGGGGATTGCCGAGGAGCACCTCAATCACATCTTCGATCCCTTTTTCACAACCAAGGGGGAAGGTGAAGGCACGGGACTGGGTCTTTCCATTGTTTACGGCGTGGTCAAGACCCACGGCGGGAGCATCGAGGTGGCCAGCGAACCTGGCAAGGGTACCGCTTTCACGCTGGTTTTTCCGGTGAGCAGGGAGCGATCCGCCCGGGCGGAGGAATGAGTCCGCGATGGAAGAGAAGCTGAGCATCATGGTGGTGGACGACGAAGGAATCATTCGGGAGTCCTTCCGGCACTGGTTCAAAAAGTTCGGGCACCAGGTCGATACCGCGGCTTCCGGAATCGAGGCGCTGAAGAAGCTGGAAGGATTCCCCTACGAGCTGCTCTTCGTGGACATCAAGATGCCGGGAATGGACGGCATCGAACTGCTGCAGAAGGTCAAGGCGGCATACCCGGACACCCTGGTGGTGATCATCACCGCCTACGGGTCCATCGAATCGGCCGTCCAGGCGATGAAGCTGGGGGCCAGCGATTACCTGCTCAAACCCTTCAAGCCGGATCAGCTCACTTTGGTCATGGAGAAGGTCGCCAGCCAGCAGCGCCTGAGGAGCGAGTACAACTACCTCAAAGGGCGGCTGGAGGAGATGACCCGGTTCGACAACATCGTGGGCCAGGCCCCGGCCATGAAGGAGCTCTTCGAACTCATTCCGAAAGTGGCCGCCAGCGACGCCTCGGTGCTGATCGTGGGAGAGACCGGCACGGGAAAGGAACTGGTGGCCAAAGCCATTCATGCCAAGAGCCCGCGGGCGACCAAGCCGTTCATCGCGATCAACTGCGGTGCGATACCCGAGCCGCTGATGGAAGCGGAGCTTTTCGGACACCAGAAAGGGGCTTTCACCGGCGCCGTCCACGGCCGGCGCGGGTTTCTCGAGATGGTTTGCGGCGGAACTCTTTTCCTGGATGAAGTGGGCGAAATCAGCGCCAAGATGCAGGTGGATCTCCTGCGGGTGCTGCAGGAGAAGAGAATCACCCGGATCGGTGACCGGGAACCGGTGGAGGTGAACTTTCGGCTCATCTCAGCCACCAGCCGGGATGTGGAAAAAGAAATTGCGGAGGGCCGCTTCCGCGAAGATTTCTATTACCGGATCAACGTGATCTTGATCACGATTCCACCGCTGCGGGAAAGACGGGAGGATATCCCGCTGCTGGTCGAACATTTCCTCCGCAAGTTCGATCGTGAAACCACCAAGCGGGTGGACCGGGTGTCGGCGGCAGCCCAGGACCTCCTGCGAGGCTACGAGTGGCCGGGGAACGTCAGGGAGCTGGAAAACGCCGTCGAGAGAGCGGTTGTTCTCTCCCAGGGACGGGTTCTCCAGGAAAGGGATTTCTTATTCCTGCGGCCCCCGGCGACCCCCGATGACAAACCGGCCACCCTGAGGGAGATGCAGAAGCGATACGTGGCACGCACCCTGCGGGACTGTGACGGGAATGTGACCCGGGCGGCCAAGATGCTGGGGATCAACCGCGTCACCTTGCACAAGATGATCAAACGCTATAGTCTGCGGGAAACACCCCACTGAGCTGGAGCCTGCCGCCCCACCCATGAATTTCTCAGCCGCCCGTTGCCCGGAAGGGCCCGGCAAACCACGCGTCGGGGTGGTCGCCCTGGGCCCGGTCCCGGCACTCGCAACGAAGAGCATTTCCGCGCACCTGGCGGCCTATCTCGGGCTGGAGGCGGAGGTGCTGGCGCCCCGCAGCTCGCCCGAGTACGCGCTGGACCGGCGGCGTCTGCAGTACGATGCCGGGCCAATCCTGAAGACGATGGGGAATGAGCCATCGGCAGGCTGCGCCAAGGTCGTGGGGGTTCTGGAGCAGGACCTGTTCATCCCGATCTTCACCCACGTCTTCGGCGAGGCCGCCCAGGGGGGAAGATGCGCCCTGGTCTCCCTCCACCGCCTCCAGCGAAACCCGGACGGCTCGCCGCTCCCCGAGGCCGTTTGGCTGGAGAGGGCGGCCAAGGTCGCCCTCCACGAGACCGGTCACCTCTTCAATCTGCTGCACTGCACGGACGAGCGTTGTCTCATGCACTTCTGCGGGGACGTGCTCGAACTGGACAGGACCCCGCTTTTTTTCTGCCGCTATTGCTCCGCCTTCTTCAGAGATGCGCTGCGATCGCCGGCGCGGGGCTAGACCGCCGCGGTTCTCAGAAACGCACGGGCCAGCCGCTCCCAGCCCAGCTCCGGGAACCGGCCATAGACGTCGTCGATGATCCGGCCGCCGGTGGCCGCCAGCTTTTCGTACTCCGGGCCCAGCATGCGGAGCAGTTCGGCGGATTCCTGCTCGATCCATTCATAGCTCCCGGAGTCGAAGTACAGACGCCTCAAGTTCCGCTTCGGCTCCTCGGGCTCCATGATGAAGAGCCAGCCTTCCTGGTAGGGATCATGGCGGATGATTTCGGGGTGCTCTGCTGGCGCCGTGGTTGAGTGCCAGTACCCGGCCGCTGACGGGCGCCAGGACCGCGGCCTGGTGATCGTCGCGGCCGAACAGCCAGCCCACCTGGTCCTGCCGGAGCACGGCCCCCAAGGGGGGAAGCTCCATGGCCTGAATGTCCCCGAACAGCCGGACCATGAAGTCGTCGAACCCGATTCGGACGCGGCCGCCGTGCTCGAACCGCGCCCAGCTGTGACCCATGTGATAGTAGTAGCCCTGCGCCATCCGAAAACCGGCGATGTTCCGGCATACAGGGGCTTCGGCCGGCCGGCCCAGGTCCTGCTCGTCCAGCATCTGGTCGAAGGGACAGTGGTGGCATTCGTAGTCGAGCGTGCAGAGCTTCGGGGCGTTGATGCGCCCGGTCAGGGCGTGCCGGCAGGGCCGCGATGAGCCATCATAGCGTTTTCGGAGATATTCCACCCAAGCCGGCTCGACCGAGCCGGCTTGGGGCGTGTCTGCCAGACCCATGGCCTTCCGCATGCCCCGGTCAAAAGAACAGTTGAAGCAGTCATAGGCGTTGTCGCACCGCCGGAAGTTCACCACGCCGGCCTTCATCCAGATGCACTCCTCCTCAAGCACCTGAAAACCGACCACCCCTTTCTTGCCGCGTCGCTGCGGCTCCGCTTTGGCTCTCATCGTTCAGACCTCCTTTCAGTGCCCGCCTTCGCCGGTGGGCCAATCCTCCAACCACTGGTCAAAGGCACAGTGCCAGCACTCGTAGCTGCGGATGCAGATCCTGGCCGTCGGGGCGGTGATTTCAGCCATGCGGAGACAGAATCCGTTAGGCTCAGGTCGCCGCCCCTCAGCCGATATCGTTGAAATCCCTCTCGCCATTTCCCTCACCTCCCCTGCTCCCATTTGTGCGGATTGCTAGTGCAACCCGGGTGCCAGGCGTTCCAGGAAATGGCTGATAGTCTACAGGTAGCTGAAAATACGACAGTTTTTAATCCTATTGCCTGCCTGAACCGGTCCTGGCAGGGCCTATCGCCGAATCCGGCGGATCGCAGAACGGCTACAGCGAAGGAGCAAAGGGGGAGTGCGGAAAGGGAGAATCCCTTTTCCATTCGAACGGTTAGGCCTTTGTTCAGTTTGGCTACAGGGCCTGTAGCCGGTTTATCCATTTCCCCCGCCGTCGCAATTGGAGGCCGGCGGCCGGCGGTGTCGGTCACCCGGAAATCACAGGCTGCGGGGTGAAACGTGTGCCCCTGCCGCGGCGCGGCACCGGAGATCACGAGCAGGGGAGCGGAGGCGAGGCGGACCCGAGCGCAGGATCTTCAGGATTGCGATTCTGCAATGATCCTGGAGGATCGGTATTGCGCCGCTGGAACCGATCTTGCCAGGCAGAGCTTGTCAACAGCGAGAATAATAGCTGTTTAATCAAGCTGTTATTCATTTAATCGCGGGGATCACGATTTTGGCACGCTTGCTGCTCAATGCAGAAGGCAGGCACTTGGTCGGGTTCTGGTCAACGAAGAAAGATGCAGTTCGGCGGAACAGATTAGGCAAGCGAGGGAACTGATGAGCCAGCTATCCCAGGGAAAAGAGGCTTTCCCCCACCGGATCGGGATTCCGGTGTGGGAAGGGAAGGTCTCGCCGTTGCTGGATACGGCTTCAAGGCTGCTGGTCTGCCAGGTGCAGGGCGATAGCGAGACTTCCCGGTTCGAGACGTTTCTTGAGTCCCGGGACCTCACCGGCAAATGCTCCCGGATCAATGCCCTGGGCATTGACAAGCTGATCTGCGGAGCGGTTTCCCGTCCTTTCCAGGTGATGCTGACCGCTTCCGGGGTCGATCTCATCCCCTGGATATCCGGGGATTCCGAGGCTGTTCTGGCAGCCTACCGGAACGGGCGGCTGAACGACCCGCGGTTCCTGATGCCGGGGCGGACAGATGCCGGACCGGTTGAGGGAGTGAAACCGAAATCCTGGGGCGACCCGACCGAGAAGGTATGACAACCAGGCACACGAAGCCATGACAACGCGGGTTTGCGAATCCGCCGGATCAGGAGGTCAATGAAAACGGATGACAGATCTACATCAACATTGCGAAATGGGTAAACCCGAAGACCCCCACGCCAGGCAGGATGCCGAGATCAAAGAGCGTCTGAGTCACATCCGCCGTAAGATCCTGGTCATGAGCGGCAAAGGGGGAGTGGGAAAGAGCAGCGTCGCGGCCTACCTGGCCTTGTCCCTGGCAAGACGCGGCCAGCGCGTGGGCCTGATGGACGCCGACCTGCATGGCCCCAGCATTCCGCGGCTGCTGGGCTTGAACGGAGGGCCGAAGCCCGGGCTGGAATTCGGCAAGGCGCTGCCGGTGAGTTTTTCGGACCGTCTGCAGGTGATGTCCATCGAATCCCTGCTGGGTGAGGACAAGGACGTGGCCACCATCTGGCGCGGTCCAATCAAGATCGGTGTGCTGAGGCAGTTCATTGCCGATATCGAGTGGAAGGATCTGGACTGGATGGTGATCGACTCGCCGCCCGGAACAGGCGACGAACCCCTCACGGTCGCCCAGACCATTCCGGATGCCAAAGCCTTGATCGTGACCACCCCGCAGGAGATATCCCTGGCCGATGTGCGCAAGTCGATCCATTTCTGTCGCCAGGTGGGCATGCAGATTCTTGGAATCGTGGAAAACATGAGTGGTCTCACGTGCCCCCACTGTGGAGGTCAGATCGAGCTCTTCAAGACCCGCGGGGGCGCGAAGACCGCCGCGCAGGAGCACTTGCGGCTGTTGGCGAGTCTGCCGATCGAACCGGAGGTCGTGCGGCAGGGGGACAGCGGCAATTTGGCCGCCCTGGGGGATGTGGAACTGCCCTTCACCCGCGCCTTCGATCAGTTGGTAGAGAAGATCTTGAAGCTGGAATCCGCAGCCGAGACGGCTGCGGCCGAACCCGAGCGAAGAGAGGTGAAGGATAGGGACAGGACGGCAAGACTGCTGTTTGCGGTGCCGGTCTCCGGAGGCCAGCTGTGCAGTCATTTCGGGCACTGCGATGAATTTACGTTGATCGAAACCGAACAGGGGGAAATCAAGAGCAGATCCAGCCACACGCCGCCGCCGCACGAACCCGGGCTCCTGCCCCGCTGGCTGCACGAAAAGGGAGCCAACATCGTGATTGCCGGGGGCATGGGTGCGCGGGCGCAGGATCTGTTCCGCGAAAACGGGATCCAGGTGATCACCGGCGCGCCGCAGGATGCTCCCGAGTCCCTGGTGAAGCAGTACCTTTCGAATGCCCTGGTGACCGGCGAGAACGTCTGTGACCATTGAGGGGCCCCTTCCTCGGGGCGCTTTCCAGGATCGATGAAGGGGGGGCGACCGACCCTGTCTTCTTGAAGGGTCGCAAGGAGGACAAGATCATGACACCACGCGGAAAAGGAGCGGGCGAAAACGGCTGGGGACAGAATCCCTCCGGCAAGGGGCGTGGAGCCGGGGGCGGCAGCGGCAGAGGTCCCGGCGGGGACTGCGTCTGCCCGGCTTGCGGCGAGCGTGCCAAGCACGAACGACGAAAGCCCTGCTTCGAAATGCGCTGCCCCAAGTGCGGCGGAAACATGACGAGAGGCTGAGATCAAGGTCCGGCCATGATCGTCAGCATCGCAAGCGGAAAGGGGGGCACCGGCAAAACCCTGGTGGCCACCAGGAGCGTGTGGCAAAGCATCAGAGCCGTGGTGTGACCGCTCTCCCCCTCCCAGAGCACACCGCGGCCGGGAGCCCCAAGCTTGCCGCTTGGGGCTCCCGCTACCGAGCGGCATCAGTGGGGCTTGCCGCAGCAGCTGCCGGGGCCGGCGCAGCCGGCCTGCGAAGGGCGTGCTGCCGCAGCAGGCGGTGTCGCCGGGGCCGGGGAACTTCGTCCGGGATGTCCCGGAAAGCGGGGAGTGGGCCGAGATCAGCTTCTTGACCTTGCTGCTGCCGCACTGCGGGCAGACGATGTTTTCGCGACTCCCGGCAACCAGGATTTCGCTCGGTTTTCCGCAGTCCAGGCACAGGTAATCATACAGGGGCATGTTCATCCTCCTTCCGACGGGGGTGTCCGGCGTTGATATTCCTCCAGAGCCTTCTGCAGGGTCTTGACGGTCAGCCGGATACAGTGCTGCTTCTGCTCGGGGATGTCCCCGAGCGCGCGAAAAACATCCCGGTCCTTGACGGCCAGGGCCTCCTTGATCGTCCGGCCCCGAATCAGATCGATGGCCGCCATGGCCGAGGCCACCGCGCCCGGACAACCGAGCACCTGCATCCGGGCATCCTCGATGCAGCCGTTGTTCATCTGCAGGTAGATCCTCATGGTGTCGCCGCAGGGGCCGGTCAGTTCGCTAACCTGACTGGCATTCGTCAGGATACCCATGTTGGCCTTGTCCAGAAAATAGCGGATCGCTTTTTCCCCGTATCCGGTGGAGGAAAGGAGTTCCCGTATCTCGGCCGGGTCGTTGGTTTCGTGACGGGCGGTCATGGCGTGAGCCTCAATGGCCGCAAGAGCCGTCCGCCCGGTGCCCGGCGCAGGTCTGTTCCGGCGTGAATACCGGAAGCAGTCCGGACTGGAGCAGCTCCAGGTTCTCGGCGACCGTGCCCTCGACGGCCCGGAAGGCGCGGATGCCGGCGGCGTGCAGCTTATGCAGGGCGCCGGCTCCAATTCCCCCTACTGCCACCGCCTGCACGGTCCGGCCGCCCAGGGCAGCCAGAGGCTGACATTGGCCGTGGGCATGGACTTGGTCCGCGTTGGAGACGGATTCCAGTGCGCCGTTCTCGCTGTCCGCAATGATGAAATAGGGAGCTGAGCCGAAATGCCCATACACCTGACTCTCGGCCCCCTGGTTGTGGGCAGCCGGAAAAGCGATTTTCATCTCATTCCTCCGGTTAGAAGTTGAACACCTTGGCATCGGCGGCCAGATCGATGAGGTGCGGCGCGCCGGCAAGAGCCATGTTGGAGTGGAATCTGGCCTCGTCCACCTGACGGGCCTTGGCGCAGGGGATTCAGACCCCGATCGGCACCTCCTTTTCCACCAGATGAGGCAGATAGTCATTGGGGCAGTCCCCGGTGGGGGTTGGCAGGCTCAGGTTCCGGGTGGAATCGGCCCACATCACACCGCCGTCAATCAGGAAGATGTCCACCACGTGCCCCTTTTCGCGGGCGACCTTGGCAAACTGGAAACAGCGGGTCGCCGCTTCGTTTTCGTCCCGGCTGAGGACGAAGAGAAAATTCGCCATGCTGCACCTCCTGGAAAAGCCTTGCACTCGAGGACCGGATTATCAGGCCGCGACGCTCCCGGAGTCAAGCGAAACGAGCCGGGGTACACCCCCGGCGCACGCCGCAGCCTTGGACAGGAACCCACGACCGTGGGTAGAGAGCACGTTTCATGCCAGAAGGAATGCAGATGGCGAGTGACAACAACTTCCTGAAATCCCGCCAGGAAAAGCGGTCGCCGGTTTCGGGGCGGCAGAAAAACGAGTAATGCACGTTGCGGTGATGCAAGGTCGGGTGCAAAGGGGAGGTGCAGCTGTGCAAGCCAGGCAGAACGAGATCAGTCCTGAGCGAAGCCCTGGCCCCGCCGCCGGCGATGTCCCCCGCGTCGCGCGGGCGAGGGCAGCTCGTAGTCTCCGCCGGCGATTCTGAGGGTCTTTCCGGTAACCAGCGCCTCGGCGACCAGGGCTCGCGCACCGGCCAGCACGCGGCCGAAAGTCTGCCGCGAAACGTTCATGGCGGCCGCGGCCGTGGGCTGATCCAGGCCTTCGAGATCACTCAGCCGGATGGCCTCCAGGCCCTCGACCGGCAGGACGACCTCCTGCTCACTTCGGGAGAAGGATCGCTCGGGGGTGAAGACTTCGGCGACAGGGTGACCCTGGACAAACCTGCGCTTTCTGGGCCGGGGCATCGGATCCTCCGCGTGCAATCCGGGAAAACAAGGGCTGCTGGGCTCACCCATAGCACAAAAAATGGTGTCGAACAACAGAGTCGGACAAAACGGACGGCCTTCCCGTTGGCCCGGAATGCGGGCGCCGGAAGGCCGCCGGATTGCCGTTGGCGTCATGTGGACTGCTGCCCTTCGAGTTCCCGGATGCGCTTGGCGAGGGCATCCAACTCCCCTTTCAGGGCGGCGGATTCATCCCGCAGTGCAGCCAGTTCGTCCTCCGGTCCAGCGCGGCGGGTCAAGTCAGCCGTCCCGCCGAAACCACGAGCAAGTCCACGGCCCGCGTAGTCGGGCCGCAAGGACCCCCCGAAGCCGCGCCCGCGGCCGTAACACCGCAACCCCCGGCCGTAGGGATTGCAGCGTCCGCGAGCGCCGCCGGTCATCGGTCCCATACCCCAGGGACCCGTCCGATCCAGCCTGGGCATTCCAATCACCTCCTTTCAAACTGTATCTCCGTTTTGGGCCTACGCCCATAATATACATTCGGCGAAAAGGGCTGTCAAGTTTTTTTGGTCGGATGACCAAAATATTTTTCGGAAGTTCTCCCGTTCCCGGCCCGGCCTATTGCAGGAGGCTTGCAGGCATCCGTCCCCCGGGTTAGGATAGGGCGGTTTGCGAGGCCTGGCCGGGTGCGGCCGGGACGCGAGTTCTGCGGAGGGGAGGAGGGATCAGAGCGCAAATGAAAGTCCTGTGCGAGCCCATCGGAGTCATCCACACGCCCTTCAGGAAGCTCGAAGGCATGCCGATTCAGCCTGCCGGCGCATCCGGGGTGTTGGGAACCGTGGAGGTCTTCGAGCCCTACGAAGCAGGCCTGAAGGACCTGGACGGGTTTTCCCACCTGTTTCTGCTCTATCACTTCCACCGGAGCAGCGGATTCAGTCTTCAGGTGATTCCATTCATGGACACCCGGCTGCGCGGGCTCTTCTCGACCCGCGCCCCGCGACGCCCCAATGCGCTGGGGCTTTCGGTAGTGCGTCTTCTAGCCGTCGAGGGCCGGACCCTGCGGATCGAGAACGTGGACATCCTGGACGGCACACCGCTGCTGGACATCAAGCCTTATGTCCCGGAATTCGACGAGCAGGCGGGGGTTCGAACCGGCTGGCTGGAAAAGGCGGGGAAAAAGGTTTCCGAGAAGACCTCGGATGGGCGATTCAAGGCCTAGCGGCGCTTCAGTTCCTCGTTGAGCCGGCGCAGGGTCTCCTGGGTTTGTTTCAGCTCTTCCTCGGCCTCCATTTCCTTGGTCACGTCCATGAGTCGGCCGAAGGACAGGCACACCCGGTCCTGCTCCTGGATGCTGACCCGCGCTTCGTCCTTCAGCCACAGGGTCCGGCCTTGTTCGAGGCGCAGGTGATAGATGGCCTGGAGGGTTCCGGCCACCCGCGCCTCGTCCCGCAGCTCCTGCCGAATCCGTTGCAGGTCTTCAGGAGTCAGGATTTCCCGGTGAAGCCCGGGGCTGAGGTCCGAGTAGCGGTAGCGACGGCGCTCGATGACGCTGCGGCGGAAGAACTCCGCCACCCTGGAGGCCTCGCAACGGAAGACCTGGCAGAAGGCGCGGCTGACGAACTCGTACCAGATGTCCTCCTCGCCCAGGCGCCAGGCGGAAAGGTAGTTGATGCCGAGGGCCCGAACCTCCTCCAGGGCCTGGAGGTGCAAGAGGCAATCCCGCACCAGGGATTTCAACTCGGGGCTGAAATCCTGTCGCAGGATGCGGCCGCAGTAGAGTTCCGGATCAGGCGCTGCAGATGCCGGTGACGTGTTCATGGTCATTTCTCCCGAGGGGGCAGGCCCGGGCGACGAACGGGCGTGGCCTGTCCGACGTCAACGGAGCATAGGAACGGTGCTCCGGGGTATCAAGCCGAAGCCGGTGAATCCGGCCGCCCGGCCGGGGACAGTTCAGCCGGCGGCGATTTTCCGGCCCAGCTCGCGGGCATCGCCCATCAGGGGCTGGTTCCGGCGGATCTCGCCGGCCTTGGAGGCGCTGCCGTAGACCATGCCCACGATGTCGGCCTCCAGGTAGCGGCAGGCATCCTGGAAGGTGCGCATGGCATTGACCGCCCCGGACAGGAAGGGGTCCGCATCGCCATAGGCCAGCACAAGCCCGAACTTCTTCCCGGCCAGACCGTACCCGTCGCCCCCGCCCAGGGCGTACCAGCGGTCCATGCAGAGCTTGGTCTGGGCGGAAAAGGTGAACCAGTAGATCGGGCTGGCGACGACGATGCCGTCTGCCGCCCGCAGCCGCGGGTAGAGGGCCTGCATGTCGTCCTCGATGATGCACCCTTTGGCGGATTTCTTGCGGCACGAGTCGCAGGCCGTGCAGGGCTGGATCTCCATTCCATGAAGAAAGAAAGATTCCACTTCAGCGCCGCCGGCCTTGGCGCCCTTGGCCACCTCGGCGGCAAGCGAGGCGCTGTTGCCCTTCTTGCGCGGGCTGCCGTTCAGTATCAGCACTTTTGCGGCCATCCCTGTCCCCTCCTTCAGCCTCTTGTCCTTTGCTCGAGTCTGCAGGCATAGTACATCGTATGGGGCTGCCAGGCAACCGGGAAGATCGGTTGAAGTTTTCGGATACGGGTGGTGCAATCATCAAAAAAGAGATTCCAGGAAGAGTGGCGAGGGGGAGAGTAGGGGTGCAGGCGCTGGGTGTGCCGGCCCGGGAGTCCTGCTGAACGCCCGCAGGTTGCAAATTTCGGAATCGGCCGCTAGGATGAGCGGCGTTTTCGAGCGCGGCATCACCCGGGCGGCCGGCTATGCCGCCCGGCAGGAAAAGGCTTGCCGCAATCTACACTGGAGGTAGCAGCAGATGGCAGAGGCGCTCTGGAAAGAGATGTGCGCGAAACTCGCGGAGCTGGGCGGCATGTACCCCGGCATGGACATCCCGGAGTTCTACCCGTTGGTCAAGGAGCTGTTCGCGGAAGAAGAGGCGGAGATTTTCCTGGCTCTGCCCAAGGGCTTTCACCCGGCCGCCACCGTGGCTGCCGGGATGGGCCGGGACGAGGCGGAGATCGGCCGCAAGCTGGAGAGCATGGCCGACAGGGGCCTGTGCCTGGCGGTCCGCAAGGGCCCGAGCACCCTCTACGCGGCGCTGCCTTTCGTGCCGGGGATCTTCGAGTACCAGTTCATGCGGGGGACCGAAACCGACCGCGACCGGCGGCTGGCCAGACTGATCCACGCCTACAAGGAAGCGGCGGACCGGATCCGGGGTCCGGAAGAAACCGCTATCCCCGTTTACCGGGTGATCGCGGTGGACCGGGCGGTCAAGGCCGGCAACCGGATCCACACCTACGATCAGGTCAAGGCCTACGTGGAGAACTACGACCCCCTGGCGGTGAGCACCTGCTTCTGCCGCCAGGAAGGCAAGCTGGTCGACGAGGCCGGCTTCTGCGGCCAGCCGCTGGAGGTGTGCATGCAGTTCGGGCCGGGCGCCCAGTTCGTCATCGACCGCAAGATGGGGCGGCGGATCAACAGGGAGGAAGCCCTGGAGATCCTGAACCGGACCGAGGAGGCCGGCCTGGTGCATGCGACCGCCAACCGCCAGGAGATCGATTTTCTCTGCAACTGCTGCTCCTGCCACTGCGTCATCCTGAAGAAAGCGCTGGCGCAGCCCAAGCCGGGCCTGGCCCTCAACTCCGGCTTCCAGCCGCAGTGGAATGCGGAAGCCTGCACGGCCTGCGAAACCTGCATCGAACGCTGCCCCACGGAAGCCGTCAGCATGGGGGACGGCGGGGTGCCCGGGGTGGACCTGGACCGCTGCATCGGGTGCGGGGTCTGTGCGACCGGGTGCCCGGAAGAGGCCATCGGCCTGACGGAAAGGGTCGGGGTGCGGGTGCCGCCCAAAGATCAGAAGGCCTTGCGGGAAGCGCTCAAGCACGGCCTGGCTGATGCTGCCGCGTGATGAGCAAAGCGAATCGGCAGGGGGCCAGCGGCGTTGTTTCCGCCGAGCGCTCCTTATTGCTTGAGGTTCTTTTTCAGGGTCGCCAGGGCCTCTTTCGGAATGGCGAAAGAGTGTTCTTCGGCGGGGAATTTTCCGCCGTGGACATCCTCGCAATAGGCTTGCATGGCCTCCAGGATCACGGGGCGGATCTGGGTGTACTGTTTGACGAACTTGGGTGTGAACTTGTCGAACAGACCGAGCATGTCGTGGGTCACCAGGACCTGGCCGTCCACCTGCGCGCCGGCTCCGATACCGATCACGGGAATCCCGACGGTCTTGCTCAGCAGCCCGCCCACCTCGGCCGGCACGGCCTCCAGGATCATGGAGAACGCTCCTGCCGCTTCGACGGCCTGGGCGTCCTCGATGAGCCGCCGGGCGGATTCGGCGTCTCGGCCCTGGGTCTTGAAGCCGCCCAAGGCGCTCGCCGTCTGGGGAGTCAGTCCGATATGCCCCTGAACCGGGATACCGGCCTTCACAATGGCCCGAATCGTGTCGGCGAAGTCAACGCCCCCTTCCAGCTTGACCGCGTCGCAGCCGCCCTCCTTCATCAGCCGGCCGGCGTTCGTGATGGCCTCGCGGATTGAGGTGTTGTAGCTCATGAAAGGCATGTCACCGATCAGAAGAGCCCTTCTGACTCCCCGCCGAACGGATCGGATGTGGTGAATCATGTCCTCCATGGTCACTTCTACGGTGCCCTCCAGACCCATGACAACCATCCCCAAGGAATCGCCCACCAGGACGATATCGATGCCGGCCTGGTCGCAAAGCTGCCCCATGGGGTAATCGTAAGCCGTCAGCATGGTAAGCTTGCGACCTTCCCGCTTGGCCAGGATCGCATCCAAAACAGTAAACTTCTTGTCGGCCATAGGATCTCTCCTTCCCTTTCAGCCTACCGCGTGCGGGCCCTGGTGTCGGTCTCGGTCTACCGTGCACCGCAAGCCGTTCGCACCGGACCACGGTGGGTATCGGATCGCTTTGCCATCTGTGCTGCCCAGCGGGTCCCGGATCAATCCAGACCCAGGTAAGTCTTCTGTATGGTTTCGTCCTTCAGTAGAACCGCGCAGTCGTCGCCTGCGGCGATGACTCCCTTTTCCAACACAAAGCCGGTCCGGGCCACCTTCAGGGCCATGTGGGCGTTCTGTTCGACAAGAAACAGGGTCACCCCCTGGTGATTGATCTCGGTCAAGGTCCTGAATATGGTCTTAACCAGCATGGGAGCCAGTCCGAGGCTCGGTTCATCCAGAAGCATCAACTTGGGGTGGGACATCAAGGCGCGGCTGATGGCCAGCATCTGTTGCTCACCGCCGGACAAGGATTTGGATTTCTGCTTGCGCCTCTCCCCCAGGATGGGAAAGAGGACAAAGGCCCGCTCCAGATCCTGCTGGAAGCCCACTTTGTCCCGTCTCAGGAAGGCCCCCATCTCGAGGTTCTCAAAGACGGTCATGTCTCCGAACACCTCCCGGCCTTCAGGGACCATCGCGACACCCCTGGCAACGATCTTGTGAGTCGCCAAGCGAGTGATGTCCTCTCCTTCCAGCCTCACCCTCCCCTCGTTGGCTCTCGTCCATCCCACAATGGTCTTCAGGGTGGTGCTCTTCCCGGCCCCGTTGGCTCCGATCAGCGTGGCGATACGGCCCTCTTCGATCTGCAGGTTGACCCCATTCAGAGCTCTGATCTTTCCATAATGGGTATGTACGTTCTCCAGGGTGAGCATGTCTAGTCCTCGATTCCGAGGTAGGCCTCGATCACCTTTTGGTTCTTCTGAATGGTCTCTGGCGATCCCTCAGCAATCTTTTGCCCGAAATTGAGGACCATCACCCGGTCGCAGATGCCCATGACGACCCGCATGTCATGCTCAATCAGGAAAATCGTCAACCCGTTGCCCCGAATCTGCTGGATAAGACCCATGAGTGCTTTGGTTTCCGGAGGGTTCATCCCAGCGGCCGGCTCGTCCAGGAGCATGAGCTTCGGCTCAGTGGACAGAGCGCGGGCGATCTCGAGGCGCCGCTGCTCGCCGTATGAAAGGCTATCGGCCCGCTGATCGGCGACCTGCGCAAGGCCGACGGAATCAAGGACCTGAAGAGCCTTTTCCCTGATGAACCGTTCCTCCCGCCTCTGCCTGGGGGTTCTCAAGCCGCTGTGGATCAGACCACAGCGCGTTCGGCAGTGTTGTCCGATCATGACGTTTTGCAGCACGGTCATCTGATGGAACAGGCGGATGTTCTGAAAGGTCCTGGCGATCCCCAGTTTGGTGATGTCGAAGGTTTTTCGACGGGTGATGTCCTGGGATTGAAACTGAATCGTTCCTTCGGTGACGACGTCCATCCCGGTGATCACGTTGAAGAACGTCGTCTTCCCGGCCCCGTTCGGTCCGATGAGACCAAAAATCTCGCCGGGCTCGATGGACAGATCGACGTCTGTCAGGGCCATGACACCATCGAAGCTCTTGGTTACTGAATGTCCTTCAAGAATCGGTGCCATCGTCGTTCATGTTTCCTTCTGCCGGGCTAGACGCCCCTGACCCAAGGACCGCCCTTGAACAACGCCTTGAATCGGAACTCGGCCATGCCGATGATGCCGGTGGGCCGGGTCAGGATGGCGGCGACCAGGATGACGCCGTAGAGGAGCTGCCGGTAGACGGACAGGCTGCCGGTAACTCCGACGAGCCGCAGCAGTTCCGGGGCCAGCAACAGCACCGCTGCGCCCAAGATGGACCCGGTGATACTGCCCATGCCGCCCAGGACGGCCATGCACAGCACGATGATCGTCTCCATCACACTGAAGGAACTCGGGTCAATGTAGCCCGTGTAGTGAGCGAACAGGGCCCCGCCCACTCCGGCATACATGGCGCCCATGGCTACGGCGATGACTTTGACTTGAAAGGTGTTGACCCCCATCCCCCGAGCCGCCGTCTCGTTGTCCCGGATAGCCATGAAAGCCCTCCCCAGACGGGAGCCGGCAATGTTGTTCATCAGCACGCTCAGGATGGCGACCAGGGCCCAGACAAGCAGGCAAAACGACAGCCGCGAATCGAAAGCGTACCCCAGCAGGGCAGGCCGCGGGATGCCCGGCAGGCCAAAGGCCCCGCGGGTCAGGTTTTCCCAATTCAGCAGGAGCTGTTGGATGATCACGACAAATCCCAGAGTGGCGATGCAGAAGTAATCGCCTCCCAGCCTCATGGTCGCCAATCCCAGCAGCGAGCCGGAGAGACCGGCGATCACCGCGCCTGCGACCAGCCCCACCCAGAACGGCATGCCCAGCTTGAGCGCCAGAAGGGCCGAGGTGTAGGCCCCTATCCCATAGAAGGCGGCCTGCGCGATCCCGAAAAGCCCCGTGTATCCCAGAACGATGTTCTGGCCCATGGTCAAGATGGCGTAAATGCCGATGAAAATGAGCAAGTGGGCGAGGTAGGCTTCCATGACGATCTAGACCTTTTCGCGCTCCGCCTTTCCGAGAATACCCTCTTGCCTGAACAGCAGGAGGAAAATCAGGACCAAGAAGGCGATACCCTGTTTGAACCCGGAGGAGATGTAGCCGGCACCCAGGTTCTCCAGGATGCCGATGAGCATGCCCCCGATCATGGCGCCGCGTATGTTGCCGATGCCGCCCAGGACCGCGGCCGTAAAGGCGACCAGTCCGGGGATAAAACCCATGGTCGGGAAGACTGCGTTGTAGTAGATCCCCACCATGATGCCGCCGAGGGCGGCGATTCCCGAGCCGATGGCAAAGACCAGCGATATGATGGTATCCAGGTTAATGCCCATGAGGGGGGCCACCTGCTTGTTGATTTTCGTCGCCCGCATGGCTTTGCCCACGCGGGTGTGGTTCACATATAGATCAAGCCCGATCATGATGAGGATGGACAGCACGAACATGTAGATCTGGAGCGAGTCCAGGATGACCCCCCCGACCTCGTAGATGTCCCTTCGCAGAAAAGCGGGAACAGGGAAGGGCTGCGGATCCGTGCCGAATATGGCTGCGGCCAGGTTCTGCAGGACAATCGAGACCCCGATGGCGGTGATGAGCGGTCCCAGCCGGGAAGCGTGGCGGAGCGGGCGATAGGCGATTTTTTCGATCGTCATGCCCAGACAGGCGACGATGAGAACCGTGATGGGGGTAGCGATCACGAACGGCACCCCCAGCTGGGTCATCAGATACCACCCGATGAATCCGCCGGCCATGTAGATTTCGCCGTGGGCGAAGTTGATAAACATCAGAATCCCGTAGACCATGGTGTAGCCGAGGGCGATCAACGCGTAAACGCTGCCTACGGTGATTCCGTTCACCAACTGCTGGAGGAATTCGCTCATGCCCATCACCGCCGCATGCCGACTCCGGACCCGCGGGCCGGAGTCGGCTGCAGGGGCCTCATTTCATGAACTTCTTAAAGGTGTACTTGGCGCCTTCAACCCGGAAGATGGCGAAAGGCTTCTGAACATCTCCGTTGGGTAGCATGGTAATGGATCCGGTGGAAGCCGGAAAGTCCTTAAGGGAAAGTAAACCCTGCCGGATTTCCATCGGCCCGGTTCCTTTTCTCTTCATCGCTTCGGCCAGGGCGATCATGCCATCATAACCCTGGGCGGCAAACATCCGGGGCGCTTCACCGGAATACTTGTCCTTGAAGGCTTTGATGAATTTCTGAGCCGTGGGATCCGGTGACTCCTCCCAGAAGGGCGGTGAAGTGGCGTATGTGCCCTCCATGTACTCGCCCCCGCGCTCCAGGAGCTTGGGGTCCATGGTTCCCTCGGCTCCGATAATGGTCGCGTTGAGCTTCAGCAAGGCTGCCTGCTTGTAGATCTCAGGCGTCTCGGAAGTGGCCACGACATAGAGGCCATCGGCCTTCTGGCCCTTGATCTTGGTCAACTGGGTTCGGAAATCCTGATCCTGGGAAGCAAACTTCTCGGCGACGGGGACGTCGATTCCCAGGGCTTTGGCTTCCATGGCGAACACATCGGACAGGCCCTTGCCGTAGTCGCTGTTCTCGAACAGGGTGGCCACCTTTTTCAAACCCAGTTCCTGGGCCAGTTTGGCTCCGACCACGCCCTGGGCCGCATCGCTGGGGCAGGTGCGGAAAACGCCCTGGTCGGCGCCGGGGACATCCGGATGGGTGGAAACCGAGGTCAGCAGGACGGCTCCCGCCTTGGCCACCAAGGGTTTGGAGGCCAGCACCGAGCCGCTGCGGGCGGGTCCGTAGATGATCTTGATGTTGTCCACCTCCAGCAGTTTGGCCACGGCGTTGTTGGCCTCTTTGGGATCGGATTTGGTGTCTTCGAGCTGCAGGACGATTTTCTCGCCGTTGATCCCTCCGGCGCCGTTGATCTCGTCGAGCGCAATCTTGATCCCCTGCATCATGGCCTCGCCTACGAAGGCAATGCCGCCCGTCATGGGCAAGGCGCAGCCGACCTTGATGTCGGCCTGGCTGCCCCCTGGCAAGACAAGGCAGAAAGACAGAACCACCAGTACCGTCAATAGTCTCTTCATGTTTCTCCTCCCTGGTTGTAGTTGTTTGACAAACCCCTATTTCAGGGCCCTCAGGCCACGACCTCGCGCCAACCGTAGGGATCAGGCGCACGCCCGTATTGGATGTCCGTGATTTTCTGGAAAAGTTCCTGGGACAGCGGCCCGGCCTGACCCTCGCCGATGGTGACGTCCTTGCCCCGGTAGCCGAGGACAGCGACCGGAGAGATCACGGCAGCCGTCCCGATGCCGAAGACCTCCTCAAGGTCGCCCGCTTCGGCGCCGGCCAGAACCTCTTCGACGCTCACCAAGCGCTCACTGACGTTCAAGCCCATATCGCGGCAAATGGTCAGGATGCAATCCCGGGTGATCCCGGGCAGAATCGTGCCCGCCAGCGGCGGGGTGACCAGTTCGTCTCTGAACTTGAAGGCGATGTTCATGGTCCCCACTTCTTCCACGTACTTACGCTCCACCGCGTCGAGCCACAGCACCTGGGTATAGCCCTTTTCATGAGCCTCGACCTGGGCCTTCAGGCTGGCGGCGTAGTTGCCCGCCGTCTTTGCGAAACCAACGCCCCCCGGGGCGGCGCGGACATACTGCTCCTCGATCAGAATCCTGACGGGGGCGAATCCCTCGGGGTAGTAGGCGCCCACCGGCCCGGTAATGATGAAGAGCAGGTACTCGTTGGCCGGCCGGACCCCGAGATAGGCTTCTGTGGCGATGATGGTCGGCCGGACATACAGGGAGGTTCCCGGAGTTGAGGGGACCCAGTCCCGGTCGATCTTGAGCAGCTGCTTCATCCCGGCGTGTACGAGGTCTTCCGGGTAGGCCGGGATGCACAACCGCTCGCAGGAGCGGGTCATGCGGGCCAGGTTGTCTTTGGCCCGGAAGAGGATGACCTCGCCCTCGGGGCCGCGATACGCCTTGTGTCCCTCAAAGACCTCCTGCGCATAGTGCAGGACCGCCGCCGCCGGGCTCAAGGAAAAAGAGCCAAAGGGCAGAATCCTGGGGTTACACCAGCCGGCCTCCGCCTTGTGGTCGAGCAGAAACATGTGGTTCGAAAAATGGATCCCAAACCCGAGCTTGGTTTCGTCGGCCGGTTTCTTGCGAGCCTGCTCGGGGGGGACTGGGGTGACGGGAATTTCCATGACAGATCTCCTGAATGTGAAGGTTGCTCACGTCGTAGACGGACCGAGCGTTCGAGGCTTCAGCCTTGGGTTTTCGGAATGAGGCACATCATCTCCATGCCGTGACTGGATTTGAAACAGTGATGGGAGCCCCCGGGAACGAACAGGACCTCACCCGGTTTCAGCTTCAATTCCCGTTCGTCCACTTCCACCGTTCCGCTCCCCGACATGACAAACATCTCGTGCTCGTAGGGATGGGAGTGGCTGGGCGAAGCGGATCCGGGCTCAAAGCTGACGATACGCATGAAAAAGTTCTCGGCCCCGTCCGCTTCGCCGATGACCCAGCGGAGGCTGACTCCCTTGGCGCCGGCCTCGGTAACCTCGATCGGCTCTGCCTCGGTGTAGTGCATGTGTTTCATGGTGGCTGTCCTCCTGCGTCGGATTTGGTTTGACGGGCCCTTCGGCGGAACTGCAGGGGCCTTTTCGGCCGGTCGGCTGAAGCAGTGCACCGGAATGTCACGCCGCCTTTCTTGCTTCCTCAAACTCCCGCTCGACCTTGCGGCGGCGCAGCTCCTCGGCGATGAGCGAAGGCATGCCGCAGAGATAGCAGTCGTTGGGCAGGCCGGACGGGTCAAAGGCGTCGACGCCGTGCTTGAGGCGTATGTCTGCGATTTTCTTGACCATATTCACGAACCACTCTGCCTGGGGGGCCCTGAAGCCGGCATATTTCGTTCCCTCCACCGGGCTCCAGATCAGGGGGATAGAGCCGATGCCGCGCTCGGACATCCATTCGACGCCTTCCAGGAGGCTTTCTTCGGGCTCCTGGAACCCGGTGACGAAGTGGGTCGATACCCTTCCCGGTCCATACACCTCGGCCGCCACCTCCAAGGCCCTGAGCCAGTGGTCCCGCCCCTGGACCGCGTCCTTTCCCGGGCAGTACTTCTTGAAAAGCACCGGATCCCAGATCTCGAGGTTGTAGGCTACCGAGAAGACCCCGAGATCCTTGTGTTCTTCGATGCTCCTGAGATCCTTGTCTTCGGGGGCGGTTCGTATGACGTTCACCGGTATGTCCTGTTGCCCGATCGCCTCTTGCATGGTCCTGACGATGTCCAGGACCATCTTGTCTTCACGGTCGACCATCTCGCCGTTCTTGCTCTTGTAGCGGCTGAGGTAGCCACCTGTCAAAAGAATGTGTTTGACGCATCCCTCGTCGAAGGCCGCCTTGGTGGTCTTGAATATCTGGTCCAGGGTCCGCTGGGAGACCTGGAGGTCGTCCTTTGTCCAGGTCATGTTAGGAACGATGTTGCAAAAGCTGCAACCGTTGTTGTTGGCCCAATACATGCAAAAGGTGGCATAGTTGAGAACCAGGCAATCCTGCCCCCGCTTGGGGGCGATGCGCCGCATGATTACGTCCGGAGAAGCTTCAAGCCCGTAGTACTGGGGCCGCGGGATGTGGCGGCATGGGATCACGAATTTTCCGTCGCGCTTGAGAACCATCTGCCCGTCCTCTACGGTGCAGAGCCAACGGGAGTCCTTGTTCTCCCTTACCTGAACGATGCTGTCCATGGGGAGGAGCAGTTCTTCCGGCAGGTAATACCGGTGCTCGCCGATATTCCAGTCGAAAAGCCAGCGCGACTGCTCCCGGTAAACGCTGCAGACTCCCTCCAGCGCCGACTCATCGAAACGAAGGCCATCCGCCAGCAGGCTGGCCTTGACCCAGATCTCCTTTTCCAATCCCTCGGGAGTCGGGTCCAGGGGAGGGTTCACCCGCGGAGCCTTGGGATCCTTGGCGTAGTATGTCGCTCTGTACCAATCCTCCCATTTCTGGTTGAGTCCCTTGAAAAGCTCTTGCGCCTCTTCAATGTGCTTCTCCGCCATGATGGCCTCCTTTCTTTCTGCGGGGAGTATGGCCCGTTGCCTGCCGGCTCCCGCGATTCTGTTGAACGCGACCGCGCCAGCCCCTGCAGGCACCCTCCCTCCTGCTGATTATTGCTGCGCCACGTCTTTCCAATGCTGCCCGGTCCGGCGTGGGCCGCTGAATCAATCCCGGAGGACTTGGCACCGCCCGTTGACCGGCATGGCAACCAAACCATGCGGACGCTGCCCAAATCCCTGCTTCCCTCTTGACTGGGCCCAGCGGGTATGCTAAGCAAATCGACTAGTCAGACTAATTTACTGTCCAGTCAGTAGCTCATAATGAAAAATCCTCCAGGAGTCAAGTCATTTTCAAGGGATGCGCCAGGGTAAAGCGTCCTTTCGAACATACGGAACCCTGAAAGAGCGGCCGGGACAATAGCATGCCCCAACAAGGATCTGATTTCAAGCGGCAGGATCGCAGCGTCCGCAGGCAGCTGATCATTGACGCCGCGACCCAGGTGTTTCAAGAGAAGGGCTACCGGGGAGCCACTCTCGATGACGTGGCCAACAAACTCGGGCTTTCAAAGGCCGCACTCTACCACTATTTTGGGTCCAAAGAGGATCTTCTGTCCACCATCTACATGCGGGCCATCGACAGGGCCTTGGAGAACGCCCGGAGAATCGCAGAACTGCAGCTGTCACCCAGGGAAAAAATGAGGAGATTCATTGCCGATCATGTGAAATACGTCATTATCGATGATCTCTCTGCCTTCGCTGTTTTCTTCTCCGAGGAAAACCAACTTGGGGACGAAGACGCCAAGAGGATAAGAGACGCCAAGAAGCTCTACAACCGGATTGTCGAAAGCCTTCTAGAGGAGGGGATGAAGCAGGGGCTTTTCCTTCCTGAAGACGTTGAATTCAGAGCCAATGCCATCCTGGGCATGTGCAATTCACTCTACCTCTGGTACCGTCCCGGAAAGCAAGGGCATCAAGCCGACGAGCTGGTCGAGCGGCTGGTTTCTTTTCTCGAAAAGGGATACCTGCAGGCAAGGGATGAACTGGGCGCCTCGACCCTTGCATCGGAGTCAGAGCCCGAGCGCAATCCCCGGGTGGCCTGGAAAAGGGAGCTCCGCCGGGAACAGGATCGTCACCGTCGGGCTGTATCAGGGATCCTGGAAAGGTACTGACGGCGTCCGGGGCGGGAAACCCCCGGGTTGTCAGAACAAGTCCGTGCCCGTTTCTGCAGCAGAGCATCCAGGGAAAAATACTCCATAGCCGGGTGCAGAGGTTGGGGAGGATGAAAGAGATCAAGTTTTTTGGGCGTGGCGGCCAAGGGGCGGTCACCGCGGCCCAGGTACTGGCCACGGCAGCCTTTCTGGAAGGTCAGTGGGCCCAGACTTTTCCACAGTTCGGCGCCGAAAGGCGCGGGGCTCCGGTGATTGCATACGTTCGACTGGACAGCAAACCGATCCACAGCCGGACCAAGGTATACGCCCCGGATCTGGTCGTAGTCATGGACTTCAATCTCTTTCAGATGCTCAATCCGTTGGGGGATCTGAAGAAAGATGGAGTGGCCTTGCTCAATTCCCCCCACCAGATTTCGGCATTGCCCGCGGACCTGCTTCAGGCGGCCAGCCGGATATACACGGTGGATGCGACCCGGATCGCCCAACAGGTGTACGGTCCAACGGTCATCCCCATCACCAACGTCGTTATCCTGGGGGCGTACTGTGCGGCGGTGAAGGACGTGTCTTTGGAAGCCGTACTGGCGACCCTGCCGCAGTTCTTCCCGGCGGCGAAGGTGGAGCAAAACACGAAAGCGGCCGTGATGGGATTCAACAACGTCCGAGGTGAGTGATGGCTAGGCTACCTGCGTTGGGGCCGGACTCCCGGCATTTGTACACCTACCTCGAACTGCCTGTCGGTGCGACGGCGATCGGGATGCCGGATGAAAGGAGGCAGACCGGCCTGTGGCGCTACCACCGTCCGAGGATGGAAGAAGCAGCCCCGCCATGCGAGGGCGCCTGCCCGGTGGGCAATTGGATCACGCGCTACATGGGCGCCGTTGGCAGTGGAGAAATGGAGTCGGCCTTTGAGGCGCTCGCGCTGGAAAACCCCTTTCCCGGCCTTTGCGGCCGTGTTTGCTATCATCCTTGTGAAGAGGCCTGCAATCGAGGTGATCTGGACGGATCGACCTCCATCCGGGCGGTGGAGCGACATCTGGCCGACAGTTCCAGCGGTCAAAGGGCGGAGGCTCGCTGGCGCCGCGCACTGCAGGGCAAGACCGTCGCCGTTGTGGGAGCGGGACCGGCAGGACTCTCGGGCGCCTACTTTCTCGCGATGCTGGGTTACTCCGTAACCGTGGTGGAGGCGGCCGAGGTGTTGGGCGGCATACCACGGTTCGGCATCCCGGACTACCGCCTCCCAAAGGCGGTGTGGCACCAGGAGATTGCAAGGGTCTTGGATTTAGGGATCGAAACACGGATCGGTGTGAAAGTAGGGCGGGACCTTGCCTTCCGGGAATTGCTGGACGGCTTCGACGCCGTGCTCCTGGCCACCGGCGCGCACCGGCCCAAAATCCTGGACCTCCCCGGTGAAGACCTCCCCGGCGTTCACGAGGGGCTGGGTTTCCTGACCCGCTACAACCTTCAAGGCCACGTGGAACCGGGGGAACGGACCCTGATCGTCGGCGGCGGCAACGTTGCCGTGGACGTCACGCGAACCATGATGAGGCTGGGAAGAAAGGCGACCCTCCTCTATCGGCGTACCCGGGGACAGATGCCGGCGCACGCTGAGGAGATCGAGGATGCCCTGCGCGAAAACGCATGCATGGAATTTCTGGTTTCGCCCAGAGCCATTCGGCGCTCCCCTGGCGGCAATCTGGTCATGGTGTGCTCCAGAATGGAATTGCGGGGCGAGGATGACTCGGGTCGCGCCCGGGCCTATCCCATCGAAGGTTCGGAAGTGAGTTTCGAGGCGGACCAAATCGTTCTGGCCGTCGGGCAAGCTCCGGACTTGTCCTACCTGCCTGAACCGATGGTCTCCAAGGCGGGCTTTCCTGAGAACACGGCCTGGGGCCAGACGTCAGTTCCCAAGGTCTTTGTCGCCGGAGACGCCGCCGGGTACCCCTGGAGCGTGGCCCAGGCCATCGGCTCGGCCAAGCGAGCCGCCATCGCCATGGACCACTTCCTGCAGGGGCGTGACCCGGTAAAGCTGGCGGCCGGCGCCAAACTGGCCGGGACCATGCGAGTTCACCTGGGCTGGGAGCCTTCCGAAACCACGGCTGCCAATCGGGCCCGGGTGGCCCGCGTTGAAGACTTGAATCCGGCTTACTGCCCCCCCGACCCCCGCCGCCAGACCGTGAAGGCCGCCCTTCGAGAGCGGGTGAAGAGCTTTGTAGAGGTCGATCAAGGGTTGGAGCCGAGCGATGTCCGCTCGGAAGCTCAGCGTTGTCTCAGTTGCGGGGTGTGCAAGAAATGCGGGAATTGTTATCTGTTTTGTCCGGATGGGGCCATTCAGTGGGACTCCAAAACCGACCGCTACGTCATCGACTACCACTACTGCAAAGGCTGCGGCATCTGCCGGAGCGAATGTCCGGCGGCAGTCATCCTAATGGTCAGCGATGAGGAGGATTGAAGCGTGGCTGAGCGCCGGATGTTGACCGGGAACTATGCTGCCGCCCACGGCGCCCGACTGGCCAGGGTGGAAGTAGCCCCTGTCTATCCCATCACACCCCAGACCCACATCATGGAGAAGATCGCCGAGTTCGTGGACAAGGGAGAACTCGACGCCGAGTTTGTCCCGGTCGAGTCCGAACACTCGGCCATGGCGGTGGCCATCGCAGCCCAGGCCACGGGGGCCAGGACATTCACCGCTTCTTCTGCCCAGGGGCTGGTCTACATGCACGAGAACCTGTTTGTCGCCTCGGGTATCCGTTTGCCCATCGTCATGGTGACCGTAAATCGGGCGCTCGGCGCGCCCAACACGATCTTTCCCGACCTGTCTGATTCGTTGGATCAGAGGGACACCGGCTGGATTCAGATGTATGTTGAAAACGCTCAAGAGGCGCTCGACATGATCATCCAAGCTTACAAGATCGCTGAGGACGATCGCGTTCTTCTGCCCCTGACGGTTTGCTTTGAAGGCATCATCGTCTCCCACTACATGGAACCCGTCGAACTCCTGGATCAGGATCTGGTCGATCGCTATCTGCCGCCCTATCAGCCGCAGCACGTCATTCTCGACCCGAAGCGGCCGATGGCCGTAGGCCAGATCTTGATGGACGATTCCCATTACACGGAGTACCGCTACCAACAGCAGGCGGCCATGGACCAGGCCAAGGTGGTTATCCCCGAGGTGGACGCCTCATTTGGCCGAACCTTTGGGAGAAACTACGGGGGACTGGCCAGCTTGGAGATGATAGAGGGTGCCGAAGTGGCGATCCTGACCTTGGGCAGCCTCACATCCACGGTCAGGTCGGTGCTCAAGCGAATGCGGGAGGATAAGGGGATTCCCATCGGCCTCATCAAACTTCGCGCGGTGCGGCCTTTCCCTGATGAACTGCTGAGGAGCTGCCTCGGAGGGTTGAAGAGCGTGGCGGTGCTGGAACGTGACGCCTCAATCGGTGCGGGGGGAATCATATACACTGAACTGTGCCGCAGCCTGATGCCGCTTGCAAGCGGCCGACCGGGGTTGATCAACTACATCCTCGGTCTCGGAGGGAGGGACGTTACGGAAGAAGAGGTGGAGGCCATCGCCCAGACCCTTTATGAGGAGAGAGATATGGCGCCCGCAGGCAATCCGATCAGGTGGTACCAGGTCAGGGGGCTTCCATGCCCGCATTAGCCGACAGCTTGACCCGCGAGGAGCTCTTCCATCCAGGCCATCCTCTGTGTCCGGGATGTTCGGGGGGGGTAATCCTTCGCTGGCTCACCAAGCTCCTGGGCTCAGATAGCATCTGCAACGTGGGTGCGACCTGCTTGGCCTTGCCAACCCTGGTCTTTCCTCACTCCCTGGAGATCCCCTGTCTGTACATTGCCATGGCCCCCTCGGCGGCGGGAATCACGGGCACCAGCGCTGCTTTGAGAATCCTGCGTCGCAAGGGTCGGATTCCTGCGAACCGGAAGATCACCGTGTTTGCCGTCACGGGCGACGGCTCAGCCGGCGACATCGGTATGGCCGCCCTTTCGGGGGCCGCGGAACGAAACGATGACGGCCTGTATTTCGTTTTTGACAACGAAGCCTACATGAACACGGGTATTCAGCGCAGCGGCTCCAGTCCGCAGTTTGTGTGGACCACCTCGACCCTTGGGGGTAAAGCAGAGAAGAAGAAAGATCTTCCCCGGATCATGGCCGCCCACGAGATCCCCTACGTGGCCACCCTGTCTCTCGCCTTTCCGGAGGACTTCGTCGCCAAAGTTCAAAAGGCCCAGAACATGGAGCCGGGCTTCAAGTACCTCCACATTCATTCCCCTTGCCCTACGGGCTGGCGTTTTCCGGAAGACCAGACCATCAAGATCGCTCGCATGGCTGTAGAGACCGGAATGTGGGTGCTCTACGAGGTCGACCACGGTCGGCTGAGGGTAACCCACCGCCCGTCCCGGTTGACACCCGTGAAAGCCTATCTTCAAGAGCAGGGGCGATTCAGCGCGCTGAGCGAGCAGGAAACCGAGGCTCTTCAGAGCATGGTGGAACAGCGGTGGCGCGAGCTGGAGGACAGCTGATCGCCGGGCAGAGGAAGGCGTTCGCTTGGGCTGCGACCCGGCCCAGCCCGCGGGCGCTGATTTGAATCCGCCCGGGCATCGCCTGGGGAATGGCCATGGTGGCGACCTCAGTCCGTGAATGATCCCGGGCTAGCGGTGCCCCAGCCGGCGCAGCCGGGACATTCTTCTGAAAAGCGGGAGCCCCTTGCGGATAGCCGGCAGCTCGGCCCGGGCGGCCCGCTCGCCCTCCATGACGAGGTCCCTGGCCAGTTCGAAATCGGTCCAGTGCAGGTTTCCGACCCGGGGCCGGATGACCACGTCGGCCTGCTGCAGCAGGCCTCTTTCCAGGTGAAAGCTCCCGATGTTCGCGCATCGGATGTAAATGTCCACCGCGGTGGAGAGCTTCTCGGCGGACTTGAAGCCGCCGGTCACGCTGACGGCCACCACGAACCGCGCGCCCTCCTCCCGGGCGATGGTGGTGGGGACCATGTGGATGACACCGCCGTCGGCCAGCAGCCGCTCGCCGTCCCGGACCGGCGGCAGGGCGCCCGGCACGGCGCAGCTGGCCATCACCGCCTTGCGCAGGGACCCCTGCGAGAACACGACCGGCTCCGCGCTCCGGAGGTCGGTGGCCACCGCGCGGAAGCGCAGCTGGGTGTCGCGGACGTCGATGTCGGGCAGGAAGAAGTCGACCATGGCCTGGAACTCCTCGGCCTGCAGCATGCCGGGGCGGAACATGGCCTGGGCCAGGAACAGGCGGTTCTTGAAGAAAGCCTGGATCTTTTGCGGCAGCGTGAGCTCGCGGGAGGCCTGGATCTCGCGGATGGATTTGAGGGCCGAGTCCTGGAACACCGGGCTTTCCAGGAATTCCTCCAGCCGCCGCTCCAGATCGTAGGTGTCCAGGCCGACGGCGAAGGCAGCGCCCACCAGGGCGCCCATGCTGGTCCCCACGATCAGGTCGAGGGGGATGGACTCGTCTTCGAACACCCGGAGCACACCGATGTGGGAGAGCCCGCGCGCCCCGCCGCCGCCCAGGACCAGTCCGATCGGCTTCTTGTTCCACAACATGGACGATGGCGCCTCCCCGCCTATTTGTACCCCCGGGCCGGACAGGAATCAAGGGTCTGTCGGTCGCAGCGGGAAGCTGCGGATTGAAAATCTGTGCGGGCGTGTGTAGTATGAAATAGTGGCATTCGGGAATGGTCCCGCCGCCGAAACGCGTTTTCGCGGCCCCTGACGGCCGCGCGGAAAGCGCAGCACCGGGCGGCCGGAAAGACACGGGAGGGCGAGCATGAAGATCTTTGTGGACAGTGCGGATCTGGAAGAAATCCGTCAGAGCTATGCCTGGGGCGTGGCCGACGGGGTGACCACCAACCCGAGCCTGCTGAAAAAGGCGGTGGCAAAGCGCTCGCAGGGCGGGGAAAAGGTGGACCTGAAGACCTACATCTCCCGGATCCTGGAAACGGCCCAGGGCACGCCGGTGAGCCTGGAGGTGACCGAGTTCACCGCAGCGGGCATGATCGAGCAAGGCAAGCGCCTGCACGCGCTTTTCAACGGGGTGGCCGGCAACGTGTACGTCAAGATCCCGGTGAACCCGGCCTTCAAGGAAGCGGATGCCACCCACTTCGACGGCATCGCGGCAATCCGTGCGCTCACTGCGGCCGGGATCCCGGTGAACACCACCCTGATCTTCACCCCTGAACAGGCCCTGCTGGCCGCCAAGGCCGGGGCGAGTTTTCTGAGCCCCTTTGCCGGCCGGATCGACGACGACCTGCGGAAAAGAGCCGGGATCTCCTTTGACAAAAGCGATTATTACCCGGCCGAAGGCCTGATCGTGAACGACGAGGACCTGGAGGACAACGGGATCGTATCCGGCATCGACCTGGTCGAGCAGTGCGTGGAGATCGTGGAGCGCTACGACCTGGAGGCCGAGGTGCTGGCCGCCTCGCTGCGGAACCCGCGGCAGGTCCGGGAGGCGGCGCTGGCAGGCGCACACATCGCCACGCTGCCCTTCGGGGTGCTGGCGGACATGCTGAAGCACCGCAAGACCTACGAAGGCATGGAGCTGTTCACCGCCGACGTGGTGCCGGAGTACGCGGAGCTGGGCTGATCCCGGGCCCCGGGACTCGCAGACAGCCGGCGGCGGGATGTTCCCCGCCGCGGATTGGGGTGTCGCCAAGCGGTAAGGCACGGGCCTTTGGAGCCCGCATTCGGAGGTTCGAATCCTCCCACCCCAGCCATTTCCCCTGAGCCGGCCGCTGATCCGGGAGCCCCTGCTCGTCAAGCGGTTCCGCGCGGGCAAGGCGAGCGAAGCCTCCTGCGTATCCTGCAAGCGCTGTCTTGCCGCCGTCTTTAACCACCGGCCGGTGCGCGGTTACTCCCAGAGCGCGTAGCCGGCCGGCGCGGGCCGGCGATCTGCCGGATGCGGAAGCTTGATTCGGGTGCCGCGCGCCTTACCTTCACAGCAGGCCTGCCGATCGCGACGAGCCGGGATGGATGAATGCGGGACGCAAAGCGCAAAAGGAGTCAGCCCACGATGATGACCTTGGAGGAGATCCGCGACGACCTGGAGCTGGTCAACGCCATCGACTGGGACATGAGCCCGGAAATGGCAGTCACGCTGTACCTGGAATGGGGTAACAACTGGAACCGCGGCCGGATGGTCAAGTCCCCCAGCGACGAGTCGCTTTACTTCACCGTGAACAGCTGGGATGACCCGCCTCAGGTGTACCTGATCCGCCGCAACTCGGAGGCCGCCGAAGAACTGGCCAGCATCCCGCTGCCGGTTGAGCTGCGGCACAGGTTTTTGCGGTCCATTGGGGGCAACAAGGGCGTGTATCCCCTGACGCCGGAGATCAAGACCTGGATCAGGAACGAGCTGGGCCTGGAGGAAGACTGGCCCTCCGCTCGGAATTCCGCCCGGACCACCCACCGCATGACGCGGCACTGACCGGACTGTCGCGGACCGCGCTGCCTGACCGCACGTGCCGGAGGAGGTCTGAACAGAAAAACTGCCTTCCTGATCGGCAAGCCCGCCCGCGCCCCGCTCACCACTGAACGCGTCCTAAACCGAAAAACCATTGCCCTGTGCCGTTGACTCGGCTCCTCGAGCATCCAGCCTCACACTTGACTCCTGCTTTTGGGCATCGTATGATTTCAAAATAGGAAATATGAAAGGAGGGTGATTGGTATGACGAAGGCCAAAGTCGGGAAGAGGTATCAGGTAGTGATTCCGCTGCGGGAACGGGAAAAGCTGGGCATCAGACCCAACAGCCAGGTGGAGGTTGTTGCCGAAAAGGAGCGGCTGATCCTCTATCCCCTGAGCGCTCCCAATCTGAGGGGAATTGCTCGAGACCTCTCGGACGGCGGTGACGCGACGGACTACGTGAGGAAGCTGCGGAGCGAGTGGGAAGGCCGGTCATGACCCGGGCGAGAGATTTGGACGGGAAACAGGGCGTCGTAATCGATACCATGGTCTTCATTTACCTCTTCGAGGACGACCCGAAATACGCCGGGCTGTGCGAGCTGCTGTTCGACCGGGTGAGCTCAGGCTGTTTCACGGGAGCGGTGACCCCGATCACAGCCGCCGAGCTCCTGGTGAAACCCCTGCAGTCCCAGAACCACAAGCTGGCGGACCATTACCGCAGCATCCTCAAGGGCTTTCCCAACCTCATCCACACAAATCTCGACCTGGACATCGGTTTCATGGCAGGCTCCCTGCGCGCCCGGTACAACCTGCCGCTGGCCGACATGTTCCAAGCCGCCGCGGCGCTTCGTCAGCCCGCACGCACGCTGATCACCAACGACCAGGCCCTGAAGCGGGTGAGGGAAATCGACGTCCTCCTGCTCGATAAAATGAGCCGGTGATACCCGTCCTTTCCGGGAAGTCTTGTGGTCAACCCGGCCCGGGGGCGGTTGGCCCCGCTGCCTGCATACCAGGGCCAGGGATCGTCACGTCGGGCAGGCTGCGGCGCTATTCACCGCGAAACACGGGCGGTCTCTTCTCCAGCATGGCTGCTATGGCTTCGGAGACATCCGCGCTGGCGGCGATTTGAGCGTTCCGCTCAAAGAGCACTGCGGCCGCCGCATTCCGGGCCGCACGCTCCGCGGCGCGGGCGGAAGCCAGCGCAGCCTGGACGGCGAGTGGCGCATTCGCGGCGATGACCCCGGCGATTTCCAACGCGCGCTCCAGATGTTTGCCCACCGGCGTAATTTCGCTGATCAAGCCGAGGCGAAAGGCGGTTTCGGCATCAAAGCGCTCCGCGGTCAGCAGATAGCGGGTTCCGGCCGGGCCGAGCCGCATGGGCAAGCGGAACGTTGCGCCGCCCAGCGGAAAGACCCCCCGCGCAACTTCCAGCTGCGAAAATTTCGTGCCCTCTGCGGCAATTGCCACCTCGGATGCAAGCATCAGCTCAATGCCGAGCGTGTTGCAGGTGCCGTGCGCGGCGATGACCATCGGTTTCGGGCAGGGTTCGCCGAGGAAATTCCAAGGATCATAACCATCCGGCGGAAGGACCGAAGCAACGTCGCCGGTGGCAATCGCAGGTGCGACGGACGGCAGGTCCAGGCCGGCGGTAAACCGCGGTCCATGCCCGTAAAGCACGCCCACCCGCAGGTCTTTGTCGTCGCCCAGGAGCCGGCAGGCCCTGGAAACCGCTTGAATGACTTCAAGGTTCCAAAGATTGTAGGCCTCGGGGCGGTTCACCCCGATCATCAGGACAGGCCCGTCGCGGTCTACCGTTATGACATCCATTTTCCTTGTACCATGCCTGTGGTTTCAGCCTTGATCTTCGGACGCCGGACCCTTTGTTCCAGGTGGGATCCCCGCTTGCCATGGGGAGGCCACTATAATCCCCGCATCATACATGCCCGCTGCGAGCCTGCCAAGTCTCATGTTTGATTGAGATTTTATCGATGTGCGAAGGGAAGAGAGTTCCGCTGACCGTTTGACGCAGGCAGCCGGACCTGCAGACCTATATTTCTATTAAGGGCCTTGAGCTGAAAGGGTAGAGTGGGGACTTCTGACAAGAAAGTGTCGGCCCGCCGCAGCGCAAAGACAAACAACCAGTGAGATCAAATCCTGTATCAGAAAATGCGCTCTTTGATTTGATAGACGAAGGAATCGCCCCGTCAATTACAGGCTGATCGTGTGGTCAGCCATCGATTTCCGGATCTGTCAGGCTCTGGGAGTCCCCCCTTCAAATCCGGGGGCTTAGCCCTTCATATTAGGGTGGGAGCACGGCCCGAAGCCACGGCGGCAGCAGGAGCAGGCGCATGGTAACCGCAAAGGACGTGCTTTTTCCCTGGTAGGTCGCTGTGAGGGTGCAGGATTGATTGGCGGAGACCGAAGCGGTACTCAGCAGACCGCTGGTACTGATGGTCGCTGCCGCGCAGTTCTCCTGCCACTGGGTGGCCGCAGTCACGTCCTGGCTGCTGCTGTCCGCGTAAGTGGCCCTGCAGGTATACTGCGCCGTGCTGTTTTCGTTCACCTGGGCTGGACCCGAAACCGCGATGGAGGCCAGCGCGGGGGCAGCTGGAGGCGTCCGGAGGCTCACTTCGTTCGAGAGGACGCTCTCCATGGTCCTGGCCTTGTCGTAGGACGAGGCCGCGAAATAGTAGTCCCGGCTGTTTTCGAGATCCGCGATGCGTAAAGCGCGTCACATTCCCCACGTCCAGCTTCTGGTGGTACGCGCCGCTCGAAAAACCCACATGCAGATAGTAGCCCCCCAGCCGATCGTCCACGACCGGGTCCCAAGTCAGGGCCGCCTCGGCGGCCGTTGCGGCCCCCGCGGTTCCCGGGAAAGACACGCCGGCGAGAAGAAGGGGAAAGAAACGGCAGAGAGTCCTGACGCGGACAACTCGGTGTACGGAAAGCATCCCAGCACCTCCCTCGAACGCCGGCACGAACGCAGCATACGGGGTGTGCTGGATCTGCCCGGCAACCCCACTACCCTATGCCGCCTTAGCGGCACGTAGGCTGGAGGCTTTGCGTCCTGTCCTTTCGGAACAGTTTGCCCTTATCGGGTTCAGCTGACTTCAATGGATTGCGCCTTGAATGCATGCAAGCGGGGTGCCAGGGGTTCGGACATCGGGGATGCGATGGGGAGAAGCAGGTAGGACAGGGCCCCGGGATGCGTAAGGGATGGATTCAGGAGGGGCACCGGATTACGGAGTCGACCTCTCAGTGACAAAATGGTAACCGAGTGTGCTCCGCAGTGACCAGGAAGTCCGAGGTGCGGAACCCGCGCAACCGGGACTGAAAAGGGCAGGTCAAGAACTCTGATCCCAAGCAGACCCCGCAGCGGCCAGAGGGAGTGCCGCCGAACCAGTGCCTGAGAACCCTGGAAGGCCTCGCCGGTGGCGCAGCCGGCCATCTCCTGGCCGGGGACGCAAGGTGAAATCCGCGCCGCCGCAGTTGGCGGCCGCCAACGACCATAGGGTCACGACCACGGAGGCCGGGTCGATCCACTTGAAATTCCGGTAGCTTTTCTTGCGGAACAGCTTTTCGAGCGTTTTTCGCTCCGCGTCACCCAGGCTCCTTTTTTCTGCCATCGTCGGTGCCTCCGAAAAAAGCGGACGGTATGAGCGGGACTACCTGCCGTTTGAAACCCGAATCCTGAGGAATCCCGTTGATCCGGTCAGGAAAAGAGGCCGCGCGGGGCGGCTCTACTTGACTTCGACGACCCGGCCGGCGGTCATCCGGCTGAGATCCTCGGGGGCCAGGCGGAAGACGGAGTGCGGGTGGCCGGCCGCGGCCCAGATCTCCTGGAAGCGCCACAGGTCCTGGTCGAGGTAGGTTTCCAGCGGTTCGGCGTGGGCCAGCGGGGGCACCCCGCCGATGGCATAGCCGGTGTGCTCGCGCACGAAGTCCGCATCCGCTTTCTGCACCGGTTCGCCCACCAGCCCGCCGAGTTTTTTTTCGTCCACCCGGTTGGCGCCGCTGGCGACCACCAGGATCGGCCGGCGGGTCTGCCGGGTCATGAAAACCAGGGACTTGGCGATCTGGGCCTTCTGGCAGCCGATGGAGCGGGCGGCCTCCTCGGCCGTCCGCGTGGAGCCGGGAAGCTCCCGCACCTGACAATCCAGGCCCAGCCGTTCCAACGCATCCTGGACCCGTCGGGCCCCTGAACTCAGTTCCTGCGGCATTCCGGTTTCTCCGGTATCACGAGGGTTCGGCTGCTGCGGCAGCCTTTTCGCGGGCGGGTCGGGCCGGGCCGAGCAGGCTGAAGACCCGGACCCGCTCGCGCACGTTCTTGAATTTCATCAGACCCCGGTCGTGAACCCTGACGGCCGCTTGGATCCGCCGGGCGGTTTCCGGGCCGGCCAGGATGTCACCGTTGCGGGCCGCCGCGGCGATCCGGGCGGCCAGGTTGGTGGCCGGGCCGCTGGCGGTGAAGGTCATCCTTGTCCCGGCTTTGCCCTCGAAGCGGCTCATGCCCAGCGATACCGTGCCGGAGTTGATCCCCATGTTGACCTCCAGGGGTAGGAATCTGCCGGCCAATTCCTCATTGATTTCAAGGGTTCGGCGGCGGATTTCCAGGCTTGCCTGGGCTGCGTTCAGGGCGTTTTCCTGCTCCGGTCCCATGAAGATGACCATGAGGCCGTCCCCGGCGGTCTCGTTGATGTCTCCGCCGTGCTGGTAGATCACATCCAGAAAAGCGGAGAAATACTTTTCGATGATGAAGTTGACCTTTTCCCGGGTCAGGGCCTCGCTGATGCGGGTGTAGCCGGCCACGTCCAGAAAGAGCAGCGAGACGTCCTCGTCGCGCTTGCCGAGAAAGGGCTCCTCCGGATCCTTCTCCACGATCCGCTGCACGGTTTGCGGCACAAAAGGCCGCAGACGGTCCAGGATCTGGTCCAGGCTGAGTTTTTCCCGGGCCATCTGCCAGTGCCGGCGGGCATTGACGATCGCGTTGGTGGCCAGCCGGGCAAGATCTTCCAGCAGCACGACGTCCAACTCGTCGAAAACCTGCTCCTCCCGGGCGATGACCTCGAGCACCGCCAGCGGCTTGCCGTTGTCGTAGATGGGCAGGGCGATATTGCAGGGGCGCCGATCTTTCTCGGGATCGGCGTGTTTCCCGGCCGGGCCGCCCGCACCAGAAGAGCTTGGCCGGACGCCGTATTTTTTCGCCAGCGAGCAATGCAGGCATCGGTCGCTGTCCTGGTAGTCGGCGCACTGGAAGCGGGCCGGACTCTGCACGGCCTTCTGCACGGTTTCCCGGCCGCGCTTGCAGAGCTGGCAGTTGAGGCGATCCTGGAAGACCCCGCAATGGAGGGGTCGGGTGTAGTTGGAGGCTTCCGGGTCGAAAACCAGCAGACAGACTTCCCGGGCCCGGGGAATGGTGGCCTTGGCCTCGTCGCGGATGATCTCCAGAATGTCGCCGATGTCAATGGACGAGGTGACCTTGCGGGCCACGCGCTCCAGGTTCTGGAAGCGTGCCTTGTAGCGTTGGCGGGGCTTCATGCGGATCGTTTCCTTCCGAAGGTCATTATAGCGCCGGCGGCCTGAAAGTCCAGCCCGCGATCCGGCGCTGCTTGCCGATCCGGAAAAGGGAATGCGGAAAGGTGAATGTGGAAGCGGAGACTCGCCCGGTGGATGGACGACAGGAAAGGGGGAACCCGCCGGCCGGGCGGCGGGCCCCCGGATGGCCGAAAAAGGAAAAGGCTCAGGATTTCTGAGACCGGTGGCAGCCCTGGCATTCGCGGTAGACGCCGCTCTTCTTGCCCTCTTCGACCAGCTTCTTGTGGCAGGTCTTGCAGTTGAGGTGAAAGGCGCGCTGCAGGTTCATCTCGGTGGTTTCCTTCTTCACCGGATCGTGACAGCTGTAGCAGGGCTTGGTCTCCGCCCAGGGCGAGTAGACGTTCTTGCCGTCCTGGTAGTCGTGGTGGCACTCCCAGCACTGAATCCGGTAGTCCAGCGCATGCTTGCGGTGGCTGAACTCCACCGGGCCCTTGCGGTCTTTCTTGTACCCCTCGTGGTTGATGAGAATGCTGTCCAGATTGCGTTCAGCGGCGGCCGGCTGCACCGCCGCCGTGGCGGATTTCTCCTGGGCAAGGGCCACCAGTCCCGTACCCGCTGCAAGTGAACCCAGGATCAGCAGAACCGCCCCTAGCGAACCCCTTTTTCGGTTCATTACCCCCATTCCTCCCTGGTATCCAAGAACATGCTTCGGTCCATCAAGGGCGCTACCATACTATAACGGTTTTTGTTGGTAAAGAGTTTTGGGAGATTTTGTTGCCAGGGTTTCAGGGTCTGCCAAGCGGCAGCCTGAAACTGAATTCGCTTCCCTTTCCCGGCGTGCTCGTTACGCTCAGGGTGCCCTTGTGGCGCTCGATGATTCCGCTCACGGTGGCCAGCCCCAGCCCGAGTCCCTGTCCCCGGGGCTTGGTGGTGAAGAAAGGCTCGAAGATGCGGGGCAGGTCCTCCTCGGGGATGCCGTGTCCGGTGTCCAGGACACGGACTTCGGCCCACCCCCGGGTCGAGTCCAGCGCGGTGGTGAGCGTCAGCAGCCCGCCTTGAGGCATGGCGTCGACCGCATTGAAGATGAGGTTGATGATCGCCTGCTGGATCTGGTTGACATCGCCCCGCAGCCTCGGCAGGCCGGGGGCCAGTTCGGTCCGCACCTGGATTCCCTGCAGCTCCAGCTTGTGCTGGCTGAGCAGGAGGCAGCGCCGGAGGAGATCGTTGAGGTCCAGCTCGCTGAACTCCAGCTCGGATTTGCGGGAGAAAGCCAGCAAGTTGGACACGATCCGGGAGCAGCGGCTGAGCTCCGTTTCGACCAGCTCCAGGTAGCGCCCGAATTTCTCCAGGTCGTCGGTCTCCAGGGCGCGGCGGCCGGCGATCTTGGCCATCAGGCGGACGTAGTTGAGCATACCGGTCATGGGGTTGTTGATCTCGTGCACCACGCTGGCCGCCAGGCGCCCCAGGGAGATCAGCTTGTCCTGCTGCAGCAGGCGCGCCTGATCGTCGAACTGCTGTTCCAGCTTCCGGAGTTCACGCAGGTCCCGGAAGAAGGCCACCAGGCCGATTTCGGTCGGCCCCTCGAAAAGGGTGGCGGCCGAGACCTGAGCCGGCAGACGCTTTCCGGCCCGATCCAGCAGGAAAGTTTCATACAGGAAGAGCCGTTGGGGGCCGCCGTGACCTCCGGCTGCGAGATCCGCTCTGAAGCGCTCGGCCGCGCCCACGGGCAGGAACTGCTCGAATCGCATCCGGCCGCGGGCCTCCGCCTTGCTGTAGCCGAGCATGGTTTCCAGGCTGCGGTTGAAGATGATGACGCGCCCTGTTTCATCACACCCCAGGATGCCGTCGATGGAGTTCTCGATGAGGTTGTTCTGAAAGTTGAAGGTGCGGGCCAGCTCCTCGGAGGTGTCCATCCACTTCTGTTCGAGCAGCGAGGTATACTCACGCAGTTTGCGGCGGGTGTCGTGGTTCTGTTTGGCCCGCTCCAGGGCGACGAAGAGCGCCTGGTCGCTGATCGGCTTGGTGATGAAGTCCGAGGCCTTCAGCTGCAGGGCCCGCACGGCGACCTCCATCTCGCCGAAAGCAGTGGCGACGATGACCTCGGTGTCGGGGTCGGTCTCCTTGATCCGCCTGAGGACCTCGATGCCGTCCATGCCGGGCATCCGGATGTCGACGATCACGATCTCGGGGGCGGCGCTGCGGAGCAGATTTAGCCCGCTTCCGCCGTCAGCGGCCGTCAGGACCTCATAACCCGCATCGCGCAGGGACAGGCTGATCACCTTGCGGATGCCTTCCTCGTCGTCAACGATCAGCACCTTCCAGACCCCGACGGGCATAAACACCTCGCACAAACTCGGTTTTTCCAAGAGTCGGCGGCAGCATATCCCATGTGCGACCACGAGGCAAGACGGCGGGGATCTGTTTTGACAAAGGGGGGGGGCTCTGGTAGAGTTCTGAACATCGACACTCTCCGGGGCAGCCCGAGGCGGGAGAAAGGGCGGAACATGCCCAGGTTCGTATTCCTGAGCGAAGGGAACAAGGAAAGATACGTGCGCCTCGTCATGCCTGTCGGAAGGCTGCTGGGAAGCCTGGGAGTCCATCCCAACGTGCTTTCCCTGGCGGGACTGGCTTTCAGCATGCTGGCCGGCCTGATCTACGGCGCCGGCTCCTTTTTCTGGGGGGCCTGGGTGGTGGTGCTGGCCGGTACCTGCGACGTGCTGGACGGTCAGCTGGCGCGCCTGAGCGGCAAGAGCTCACGTTTCGGTGCGTTTTTCGACAGCACCCTCGACCGCTTCAGCGAGGTTTTCATTTTCCTCGGGATGGCCTGGCACTATGCCGGTGGAATGGGTCCCGGGGGGTTGAAGGCCGGCAATCCGGCCGGCTGGCAGAGTCCGGGTGCCGTGGCTCTCATCATCCTGGCCATCGCGGGCTCGTTCATGGTGAGCTACACCCGCGCCCGGGCCGAGGGTCTGGGTCTGGAGTGCAAGATGGGTCTGATGCAGCGGCCGGAGCGGATGACGCTGCTGGTCATCGGCTCGCTGCTGGCGCCGCTGCCCATATTCGGGCCCTGGTTGATGAAAATTACACTGCTGCTGCTGGCCGTGCTGAGCAACTACACCGCCCTGCAGCGGATGAACCACGTGCGCAGCAAGCTGCTCGAGGAAAAGCCGGCTTCATGAACCGCGAGCGCCGGTGCCCCCACTGCGGCGGGCCGCTCGAGACCTACCGCAACCCCCTGCCCACGGTCGATGTCATCATCGAAATGCGGCCTGCGGGCCGGCCTTCCGAAAAACCCGCGGTTCTTCTCATCAAGCGCAGGAACCCGCCTCTCGGCTGGGCCCTGCCGGGAGGGTTCGTGGACTACGGCGAGAGCCTGGAGCAGGCCGCCGTGCGCGAGGCCGAGGAAGAGACCTGCCTGGGGGTCGAACTCCTCTACCCGCTGGGCGCCTACTCGGATCCGCAGCGGGATCCTCGTTTTCATACGATCACGGTGGTTTTTGTGGCCGCCGGGGAAGGTGTTCCGCGCGCGGCCGATGATGCGGCCGAAATCGGGCTCTTCACCCGCGAAACCCTGCCCCGGCACCTGGCCTTTGACCATGCCCGCATCCTGAGCGACTACTTCGAGCGGACCTCGCCGTCAGACTCCAGGAAGTCCCGCAGGGCCGGCTTCAGATAGACGTGGGTCAGATCGAAACGCTTCAAGGCCCGGGCCAGCACCCGGATCTTTTCACCGAGAGAGGCCTGGGAGTTGAGAATCAGGAGGTTGCGGCCGCGGTAGCGGCAGAGACCGCCCGCGCCCGGCGCGGTCTCGCCGCTCAGATTTTCGTGGCGGACCTCGATGTCGAGGCCCGCGGCCAGGGTCTCCAGCTGCCCCAGAAGCAGGGTCTCGTCCACGTCGATCCTCATCCGGCCGCCCGGTTCTTGGCGGGCGGCGCCCCCTCAGGACGATGTGCGCTGGCTCTTGAGGCGGGCCATGTCAGCCACCAGGCCGCGGACCGAGTCGGCGGAACGCTCGAGGGCGGCTTTTTCTTCCGCGCTGAGCTTGATCTCGATGATTTCCTCGATCCCCGCCTGTCCCAGTTTCACCGGCACGCCGATGAACAGATCCTGAATGCCGTACTCGCCCTGCAGCAGCGCCGCGCAGGGGAGGATCTTCTTCTTGTCCTTGAGAATGGCTTCGGCCATCTCCACGCTCGCCGAAGCGGGTGCGTAGTAGGCGCTGCCGGTCTTGAGCAGGCCGACGATCTCGGCGCCTCCCTGGCGGGTGCGCTGAACGACGGCCTCGATCCGGTCCGGCGCCATGAGCTCGGTGATCGGGATGCCGGCCACGGTGGAGTAGCGGGGCAGGGGAACCATGGTGTCGCCGTGGCCGCCGAGCACAAAGGCGTGGGTGTTTTCCACCGAGACGTTCAGCTCCAGGGCGATGAAAGCCCGAAAACGGGCCGAGTCGAGCACCCCGGCCATGCCGATGACCCGTTCCTTGGGAAAGCCGCTGACCTCGTAGGCCACGTGGCACATGGCATCCAGGGGGTTGCTGACGATGATGAGCACCGCCTCCGGTGCCGCCGCCGCGATCTCTTTGGTGACCGCTTCCATGATCCCCATGTTGGTGGCGAGCAGGTCGTCACGGCTCATGCCGGGTTTCCGCGGGATGCCGGCCGTGATGATGACGAGGTCCGAATCTTTGGCCTGGTCGTAGCTGCCGGCGCAGCCGGTCAGTTTGCAATCGTGGGTCTCGATGGTGGCGGCCTGGGTCAGGTCCAGGCATTTCCCCTCCGGAATGCCCTGCAGCACGTCGATCAGGACGACGTCCGCCAGCTCCTTTTCGGCGAGCCGCATGGCGGTGGTGGCGCCCACCTGGCCGGCGCCGACAACGGTCACTTTTCTTCTCATCTTCCTTCTCCTTTCCCCCCTGGAACATGCGATGCGGACCCCCCGGATCACCCCGGAAAGCCCCGGACGATGTGGGCTGAAATCCGAACGGATTATAGAGGAAGGCAGGGGCGGGGTCAACCGCTTCTTGCGGCGGGCAAACTGTGCTATACTGCGCCGGTCCGGCGCGCCGAGCGGCCTCCGGGCAGAGGGATCAGCGTATAGCGAGGAGAGCCATGTCCAAAACCGGTATAGTGCGTGACGAGCGCTACCTGGAACACCAGCCCGGCGACTTTCACCCCGAGAACCCGCGGCGCCTGGAGGCCATCTACGCCATGCTCGATCAGCCGGACATGGCCGGCCGGGTGGTGGCCATCCCCTGCCGGCGAGCCGGGCGCGAGGAACTGGAGCTCATCCACTCGGCAGCCTACGTGGAACTCGTGGCCGCCACGGCCGGGAAAGGGCCGAAGGCCCTGGATCCGGACACCATCACCTCGGCCGGGTCCTACGAGGCGGCTCTGCTGGCGGCCGGGGGCTTTTGCGAGGCCCTGGACAGGGTGCTTTCCGGCGCGCTCGACAATGCCTTCGCACTGGTGAGACCGCCGGGCCACCACGCCGAGCGGGGGCAAGGGCGCGGTTTCTGCCTGTTCAACAACGTGGCCATCGGGGCGCGGTACGCCCAGCAGCGCCACCGGCTTCAAAGAATTCTGGTGGTCGACTGGGATCTCCACCACGGCAACGGCACCCAGCACTCTTTCGAGGATGATCCCTCGGTCCTGTTTTTTTCCACCCATCAACACCCCTACTACCCGGGCACCGGGGCCTTCCAGGAGGTGGGTTTCGGGGAGGGCGCGGGCTTCACGGTGAACGTGCCCCTTGCGGCGGGCTACGGTGATGCCGACTACGTGACCCTCTTTCGCCGGATTCTGTGGCCGGTTGCGCGGGAGTTCAGCCCGGACCTGGTTCTCGTGTCGGCCGGCTTCGACACCTACGCGCAGGACCCCCTGGGCGGCATGAACATGACACCCGCCGGCTACGCGTCCCTGACCCGCATCCTGATGGATATCGCCGGTGAACTCTGTCGGGGCCGGCTGGTGCTGACCCTGGAGGGCGGATACAATCTGCAGGGCCTGCGGGATTCGGTCAAGGCCGTGCTCCTGGAGCTGTCGGGCTTGACCGTCAACCGGACCCCAGAGACCGAGGGCGGCGGGCCGGAGGTGGAAGCCGTGATTCAGAGGGTCAGCGCCGTTCATGGCCGCTTCTGGCGGGGTCTGTCCAGCTGAAGGCCCGGCGGCCGGGGGGAACAGCCAGGCCATGAGCCGGTGCGGCCGGTTCGGCCAGTACGGTGAGGCGAAGCAGATGGCGCAGTTGCGGGAGAGCCGGGTTCGGAAGGGTCTGCCAGAGCCGCCCGGCCTCGGCTGGTCTCCGCTGGCGCGTCAATCGCGGGAAGCGCCGGCCGGCCGGCCCCGGGTGGTCATGCGGAAGTACCGGGGCTCCGACCGGGCTTTCATCCGGCTCCTCAGCCAGGAGGCCTTCAGCCGCTACGGCGAGTACGCGGGAACCCTCGCCGAGTGGCTTGCCTCCGGGATGGCGTTGACCTGGGTGGCCTTGCGCGGCAGGCGCCGGGCGGGCTTTGTCATGCTCAGCCGGCTGCCCGAGACCGAGCCGCGGTCGGCAGCCACTGAACTGCTGGCCATTGCCGTGGAAAGGGAGTCCCGCCGTCAGGGGGTCGGGGGTTCCCTGCTCAGAGAGGCGCTGGTCCAGGCCCGCGAGGCGGGGCTCGCAAGCATCATCCTCCACACCGCCTGGGACAACCGGGGCGCCCGGCGGCTGTTCGAGGAGCACGGTTTCACGGTCTTGGAGCTGAAGCCGCGCTTCTATCCGGCAGGCCAGGACGCCGTGGTGATGGGCCGCTGGCTGATCCCGTAGCGGCCGGCCCGGAATGCCGCGGCATCTGCCGCTTCGATTTGCGCGGTCCCGGGGGATTCCCCCCACCCGGGTGCAGCTTCAGCCATCGACGAAGACACCCACGGTTTTCCCGTCCTTCAGGTTGACGTAGCCTTCTTCGCAGATCCTGAGGTAGGGAATCGCGGCGGTGGTCAGGGTGATCAGGCTGAGCAGCGGATCGGGGAATGGGATCCCGAGGCGGGCGGCCTCGCTCTTCAGGGCCTTCTGCCTCCGGACCAGCTCTTCCAGCGGTCCTTCGAAAAGCAGCCCGAAAACCGGCAGCGGGATCTCCTGGAGGATCCGGCCCCCCTGGCAGAGGGCGATCCCGCCCTGCAGCTCCGCGACACGGTTGACGGCCAGGGCCATATCCTGCTCTGAAGCCCCCACCACGATGATGTCCGCCGCGTCCCAAGCGGCGGAGCAGGCCATGGCCCCGGCGGCCAGGCCGAACCCCTTGATGAGCCCGACGAAAAGAGCGTCCCGCCCGGCGCGACGATCAATGGCGGCCGCCTTGATCAGCTCAAGGCCGGCGTCGCCGGGGATTTCGCCGCCGGCCGCCGGGACCTCCAAATGGATCTCGCGGGTCACCAGGTCGGTCACCATCTCGATGGCGCGCACCCTAACCCGGGCGCCGCGGCCGGCGGCCGGGATCCTGAAATCCGCTGCGCTGAAGGGCCGGGGGAGGTGCACGCTGCGGCGGCAGCGGGCCGGAAAAAGATGCCGCCGGGGTTCGACCTGAAGTTCGCCCTGCCGGGCGATCACCCGGCCGTTGGAGACCACCCACTCGGCCTTCGGGTTGCAGAGGTCCGGGACGATCACCAGGTCGGCGCACCGGCCGGGGGCGATGCCGCCGATCAGGTGCGAGAGGTGAAAATGCTCGGCCGGGTTCAGGGTCACCGCCTGGATGGCAGTGATGGGATCCAGCCCGTACTGAACGGCCTTGCGAACCACCGATTCCATGTACCCCTGATCGAGGAGTTCTTCGGGCGCCGCGCCGTCGCTTACCAGGATGAGCCGCCTGAGATCCACGCCGGCATCCTTGAGTGTGGCGATCTGCTGCAGGTCCCGCCGTACCGCGCCCTCGCGGGCCATCACCCGAATACCCAGCCGCAGGCGCTCGAGGGCTTCCTGGGCCCTGATCGGTTCGTGACAGGAATCGATCCCGGTGGCCGCATAGGCTGCCAGTTTGCCGCCTCCCGCGCCGGCCGAGTGGCCTTCCAGGGTCTTGCGGGCCTGCCGCGCGGCATCGCCGGCCGGCAGGTAGAGATCCGGTTCGCGCAGGACTTCCTGCCAGTAGGACTCGCCGAGTCCCACGACGTCGTCCCGCTGCAGGAGCGCTGTGAGCTCGGCCAACGGGACACCCCGGGTGCTGCGGCTGATGGAGGCCATCGCCGGCGCGGTGGCCAGGATCTTGACCGGCTGTTCCCCCAGCGCTTCCAGAAAGTCCAGAACCCCGTCGCGGCCCGCCACCGGATAGGGCTCCATAGACTCGGTGATCAGGGTGGTGGTCCCCCCGCGCATGGCGTAGCGGAGAAATTCGGAGGGTGTGCAGAGGCTGGCAAGATGGGTGTGGCCGTCGATCAGCCCGGGGATCACGGTCATGCCGCCGGCATCCAGCACCCGGGTTGCGGCGCCGATCGTGTGGCCGGGCTCGGTGCCCACGTAAGCGATCCAGCGGCCCCTGACGGCGATGCCGGTACCCTTGAGAAGCTCGCGGGTGTACACGTTCAGGAGGGTGGCGTTGACGACCGCCAGGTCGGCCGGGCTCCGCCCGAGAGCCACTTCCATGAGTCCCCGGGTCTCTTCGATGCTTGGAGCCCTGAGGGTGGTGGGTGCTGGGGTCATCCAGGTCCCTCGAAAAGAAAGTCGGACGCTTGCGCTTCACAAGCGAGCCTGGGTTTACATAGCACAGGAGCCTCACCCGGGTCCAGCAGGCTGCGGCAGGCAGTTGCAGCGCAAGTCTTCTCCACACCTTTTTGTTGACAAGAATTCCCGGTTGGTGTTTCATGTTTTCACTCACTTTGGATCGGCATCTCCGCCTGAGTAGAACATTGGCCATCACGGTCAGTGGAATCAGGAGAAAACCCGGAAAGAGCGGGGGTATGCCTTCTCAGCCACTCGACCGAGCAGCGACCTGGTTTCAAACTCTGCCCAACGTCTGTTCAGTTCATTCCATGTCGTCCGGCATCTCATCCGACCTATTCAACGTTTTCCTCTTTCAGGACGCCAAGAAAATCCGGCGCCCTATGTCAAGCGCGGCAATCAGACCTGCAACCGGTCTCTTGCGCAGCGCAGGCCATCGAGACAACGAATGGGAACGTAACCCTGAGCGTCCACGAGGGGGTTGAGCATCCATGTCATTCCCAGTGCTGGAGATCATGTTTGAGAACGGCACGGAATCCCGGGTCGAAGTCAGGGACCGGGTCTTTATCGGCCGCGTGTGCATGGGGATCGAGCCGGAGAAGCGCATCCTGGTAAGCGGCGGACAGGTGTCGCGCGACCACGCGGTCATCACCTGGGATGCCTACAGCCTGCTTCTCACGGATACCAGCAAGAACGGCACCTGGGTGAGCGGGACTCGGATGTCGCCGGGCTCCTCCCAGCGGCTCACGGACGGCGACGTGGTCCAGATCGGGGATGCCCGGATCAAGGTGTCCGTCTCGCTCGACGCGACGCAGGCCGGGAGTGAAGACGACGGAACGGTGATCCTCACCCAGAGTACCATGGTGACCAATGTGGTTGCGGATGTGAGGGGGTTTTCAGGTCTCGGGCAGCAAGCCGGCTCGCTCGAGGTGTTTCAGATGGTCAGAAGCATTTTCGAGATTTTCAGCTCCATCGTGAGGAGTCACAAGGGTACCGTCAAGGACTATATCGGGGACGCCGTGTATGCCTTCTGGGAGCACCGGCCGGCCCCCAGCGACGCGCAGGCCCTGCTGGCCTGCCAGGCGGCCCTCAGCCAGGCCCGCGGCGCCAGGGAGATCCTGAAGCCCTCCACCGGGAAGCAGACCCGGGAAAAGATCGCGCTCGGGTGGGGAATCACGACCGGCCAGGTGACCCTGTCCCACTACACCTTGCGACCGTCGGAACTGGCGGTGGTGGGGGACAGCACCAATCTGGCCTTCCGGCTTTCGGGTCTGGCGAACAAGCAGTTGCCCAGCGAGATCGTGCTTTGCTCACAGACCGCCAAGCTGGTGGAAAAGGAGCTGGCGCTGAAGGATCTGGGCAGCGTGCCGATCCGGGGACGCGAGGGGGAGGAACACGTCTACGGCCTTGAACCTCTGTAAGCAGCACTGGGCATGAGAGAAATTCAACGAAAACGGTTCGGGAAGTATCTCCTGCTGGATCGGGTCGCGACCGGCGGCATGGCCGAGCTGTTCAGGGCCAAATTCAGCGGCGAGGAAGGATTCGAGAAACTGGTCGCTGTGAAGCGGATCCTGCCGCACCTGGCCGTCCAGGAAGAACTGGTGACCGCATTCATCGAGGAAGCCAAGCTGGCGGCGCTGCTGGAGCACCAGAACCTCGTCCGGATCTTTGATTTCGGCAGCATGGGCGAGAGCTTCTTCATCGCGATGGAATACCTCTACGGCAGGGACCTGCGTGGAATAGGGCAGCGGGGGAAGACCAAGGAGGCCCCGCTGAGCCTGGAGAACGCCCTCTACATCGTTTCGCGGGTCTGCGCCGGACTGGCCTACGCGCACAACCGCAAAGATTTCATGGGGCGGCCTCTGAATCTGGTGCATCGGGACATCAGCCCCCAGAACATCTTCATCACCTGGGAGGGAGAAGTGAAGATCCTGGATTTCGGCATTGCCAAAGCCGCCACCAGGAGCACCATGACCCAGGTGGGAATCATCAAGGGCAAAGTGGCCTACATGTCCCCGGAACAGGCGGCCGGACGCCCGATGGATCACCGCTCGGACATCTTCTCGACCGGCATCCTGCTGCATGAACTGGTCACCGGCGAGCGGATGTTCGAGGGAGAGACGCTCGAAATCCTTCGCCGGGTGCAGAATGCCGAGTACAGGCCCGCACGGCAGGTGCGGGAAGATCTCCCGCCCTGCCTGATCAAAGTCCTCGACTCGGCCCTGGCCAAGGACGTGGACAGCCGTTACCAGTCCTGCAGCGACATGCTCGCCGATTTGGAAGAGTGCACGTTTGTGACATCCCTGCGGCCAAGTGCCCAGGGCCTGGCGAAATACATCCGTTTTCTCTTTCAGGAGGACATGGCGACCGAGGAAGTGGAACTGAAGGAGATCGCCGGGATATCCGATGAAGGGAGCGCGGAGTGGGCTGTGACCAAGACTATGCCCACTCTCGAGACCGGAGCACCGGCTCCGCCCGAAGTGGAGAAAACACCGGGGAAAAGCGGATGGTTGTCCGGGGTAAAGGGCCTGCTGATGGTCGCTGCGGGTATCCTGGTGCTGGGGTTGGGAGCCCTTTTTGTGTGGTGGAACGGCGACCGGCCCGCGGAGACCACGGGCCAAACGCCTCGGGTTGCCACCTCAACGCCGGCCGAAACAGGACCAGCGTCCCCCACCGGACAACCTGTCACGGTGGCACCGAGGCCCGAGTCGCCTGCGGCGCGGGAGGCGGAGCGGCAGAAACAGATTGCCGCCCTGCTGGCTTCGGCCAAGGGGTCGCTGGCAGCCGCCAAGACCGACGAAGCGGAAGGGTTCTACACGCAGCTGCTGGAGCTGGACGCGGGCAACGAGGTGGCCAAAGCGGGGCTGCAGCAGGTGAAAGCGCTGCGGGAGGCGGAGCGGCAGAAACAGATTGCCGCCCTGCTGGCTTCGGCCAAGGGGTCGCTGGCAGCCTCCAAGACCGACGAAGCGGAAGGGTTCTACACGCAGCTGCTGGAGCTGGACGCGGGCAACGAGGTGGCCAAAGCGGGGCTGCAGCAGGTGAAAGCGCTGCGGGAGGCGGAGCGGCAGAAACAGATTGCCGGCCTGCTGGCTTCGGCCAAGGGATCGCTGGCAGCCTCCAAGACCGACGAAGCGGAAGGGTTCTACACGCAGCTGCTGGAGCTGGACGCGGGCAGCGCGGAAGCCAAGGCGGGGCTGCAGCAGGTCAAAGCGCTGCGGGAGCGCTCTGGCGCGGGAGGCGGAGCGGCAGAAACAGATTGCCGGCCTGCTGGCTTCGGCCAAGGGGTCGCTGGCAGCCTCCAAGACCGACGAAGCGGAAGGGTTCTACAAGCAGCTGCTGGAGCTGGACGCGGGCAGCGCGGAGGCCAAAGCGGGGCTGCAGCAGGTCAAAGAGCTGCGGGAGCGCCTGGCGCGGGAGGCGGCGCGGCAGAAACAGATTGCCGGCCTGCTGGCTTCGGCCAAGGGGTCGCTGGCAGCCTCCCGGGCGGATGAGGCGGAAGGGTTCTTCAAGCAGCTGCTGGAGCTGGACGCGGGCAGCGCGGAGGCCAAGGCGGGGCTGCAGCAGGTGAAAGAGCTGCGGGAGCGCCTGGCGCGGGAGGCGGCGCGGCAGGAACAGATTGCCGGCCTGCTGGCTTCGGCCAAGGGGTCGCTGGCAGCCTCCCGGGCGGATGAGGCGGAAGGGTTTTTCAAGCAGCTGCTGGAACTGGACGCGGGCAGCGCGGAGGCCAAGGCGGGGCTGCAGCAGGTCAAAGAGCTGCGGGAGCGCCTGGCGCGGGAGGCGGCGCGGCAGGAACAGATTGCCGGCCTGCTGGCTTCGGCCAAGGGGTCGCTGGCAGCCTCCAAGACCGACGAAGCGGAAGGGTTCTTCAAGCAGCTGCTGGAGCTGGACGCGGGCAGCGCGGAGGCCAAGGCGGGGCTGCAGCAGGTCAAAGAGCTGCGGGAGCGCCTGGCGCGGGAGGCGGCGCGGCAGAAACAGATTGCCGGCCTGCTGGCTTCGGCCAAGGGGTCGCTGGCAGCCTCCCGGGCGGATGAGGCGGAAGGGTTTTTCAAGCAGCTGCTGGAGCTGGACGCGGGCAGTGCGGAGGCCAAGGCGGGGCTGCAGCAGGTCAAAGAGCTGCGGGAGCGCCTGGCGCGGGAGGCGGCGCGGCAGGAACAGATTGCCAATCTGCTGGCTTCGGGCAGGGAGGCCCTCAAGGTCTTGAAGACCGACGAAGCAGAAGGGTACTTCAAGCGGGTGCTGGAGCTGGAACCGGGCAACGGGGAAGCGGGCAGCGGCCTTCAGCTGGTTCAGGATCTGAAAGAGCGGGTGGCGCGGGAAATGGAGCGCCGGCGCCAGATAACAAGCCTTCTTGCCTCTGCCAGGGAGTCGCTGGCAGGCCTCCCGGGCGGATGAGGCGGAAGGGTTCTACAAGGAGGTGCTGGCGCTGGAGTCGGGCAGCGCGGAGGCCAAGGCGGGGCTGCAGCAGGTCAAAGAGCTGCGGGAGCGCCTGGCGCGGGAGGCGGCGCGGCAGTAACAGATTGCCGGCCTGCTGGCTTCGGCCAAGGAGTCGCTGGCAGCCTCCCAGGCGGACGAAGCGGAAGGGTTCTTCAAGCAGCTGCTGGCGCTGGACGTCGGGCAGCGCGGAGGCCAAGGCGGGGCTGCAGCAGGTCAAAGAGCTGCGGGAGCGCCTGGCGCTGGAGGCGGAGCGCAAAAACAGATTGCCGGTCTGCTGGCTTCGGCCAAGGAGTCGCTGGAAGCCTCCCGGGCGGATGAGGCGGAGGGGTTCTTCAAGCAACTGCAGGAACTGGAACCGGGCAGCGCGGAGGCCAAGGCGGGGCTCCTGGCGGTCCAGAAACTGAGAGAACAGCTTGCGGTCCGGGTGACGCTGAGGCGGGCGCAGGAGGCTCTCGCGAAAAAGCTCTTTGCGGAGGCCATCGGTCTTTTCGGCGAAGCCATGACCCGTGCCCCCGAGCTGGCCGCCGAGATCTCCCCGGCCTATGCGCAGGCCCTGCAGGAGCAGGCGATGGCCATCGCCCCCGGGAACCCGGGCGGATCGGAGAGCCTGCTGCGCAAGGCCATCGAACTGGACCCGAAAAACGCCAGGGGGCATTTTCTGCTGGGACTCAACCACTTCGGGAAAAAAGAACACGCCAAGGCCATTGCAGCCTATCAGGAGGCCGCGAAGCTGAACCCGCAGTCCGCTGACACATTCTTCAATCTGGGCTACACCTATGCACTCCTCGGCGACCTCGAAAAGGCCGAAAAGATGTACCGGCGGACGGTGGAACTGGCACCATCGTACATGGACGAAGCGCTCTACAACCTGGCCATGGTGCAGGACATGAGGGGCAAGGCAAAGGAGTGCCGCAGCAACCTGGAAAAAGCCGTGCTCATAAACCCGGATAACAAGACAGCCCAGGAGATGCTCGAGAAACCGAACGTCTGCTCGAGGGGGAAGAAATGAGAGATCAGACTGCTTTCTTCGTAAAAGTACTCATGGGGGTTCTTCTGACCGCCTGGGTGTGCTCCGGTTGCGTCGAGAGCCAGCAGACGGTTCGGAAAGTGGAGCCCACCCAACCTCCGGCGCCGCCTCGTGGAGGATTTCTACATCCACACCGTGAAATACTTCGGGGAGAGCCTGTCGATCATCGCCAAGTGGTTCACCGGGGACCTGAAGAACTGGGAGAAGCTGGCGCCGGTGAATCCGAGTCTCAACCCCAACCGCATCTACGTGGGTGACCGGATCCGGATCCCGAAGAGCATGATGATCACTCAGGAGGGAATGCCGGAGGAGCACGTGAAGCAATTCCTGCTGCCTGCAGATGGAAAACCCCCGGCCGCCCAGGAAACCCCGCCCGCCGAAACCAAAGACAAGACACCGGTGCTGTTCGGCCCCAAAGGGATGCAGCAATGAGAACGCCCGTAGAATCCGCGACCGGGCGCAGGCGACTGGGCCAATCCTTGCTCCTTGCGGTGGCCGCCGTGGTCCTTGTTTCGGCCTGCGCCACACCCAAGTATTTACCCACCATTGCCGGGCCGATCTGCCGGACTTCTGAAAAGTATCTGGTCTGCCGGCTGCGGGAGGCAACTTCGCCCGCCGACCTGGCCGAGAAGCTGCTGGGGGACCGGGGAAAAGCGTGGGTGGTGGAGGATGCCAACGAGGGGCTTTCTTTCGCAAAGGGCGAGATCGTCGTCATCCCGCTCAGTCCGGAGAACCGGGGGGGCATTACCGCGAGCGGGTACCAGGTGGTTCCGATCCTCTGCTATCACCGCTTTGAAAGCGGCTGCACTTCGCCGATGTGCATCACTCCCACGGATTTTGAACACCAGATGCAATACCTCAAGGAAAACGCCTACCGCGCGATCAGTTTCCGGGAGTTGATGGAGTTCGTAGAGTACCGCCGGGCGCTCCCGAAGAGATCGGTGGTCATCACCATCGACGACGGCTATCGCTCGGCCTACGAGTTGGCCTATCCGATTCTGAAGAAATACGGGTTCAGCGCCACCCTCTTCATCTACACGGAGTTCGTGGGCGTTTCGCGCCAGGCGATCACCTGGGATCAGCTCAGGGAGATGAAGGCCGACGGCTTTGAGATCGGCTCGCATTCCGTCGGGCACAGCGATCTGACAGAGCCCGAGGAGCAGGAAGGCCAGCGGGAGTACCTCGAGAGGGTCAAGCGGGAAATCCGGCTGTCCAAGGCAATCATCGACCGGGAGCTGGAGCAGGATACGTTGGTGTTCGCATACCCGTACGGGCGCCATGATGATAGAGCCGTCAGCGCTCGCGCGCGAGTCCGGCTACCAACTGGCGGTCACGGTCGAAAGGGGTTTCAATGCGTTTTTCGCCCATCCTCTCGTCCTCAAGCGGAACATGGTCCTCACCCAGGACATGCGGGATTTTCGGTCCTGGGTCAGGACTCTGAACAGGTTCTGACGGCTGGGGGCGGCAAGGTGGTGTTGAGCAGACTGGCCGCAACCGCCCTTGCGGTGCTCGCCCTGTCCGGGTGCGCCCCGCGTCCCCCGCTGCACTTCGGGGGCGATGTCCTGCGGTCGGAAGGGGAACTGGTGGGTGTTTTCCTGCGCGAAGCCCGCCGCCAGGAAGAACGCGGGGACCTCGTTGAAGCCGTGCGGCAGCTGGAACTGGCCCTGACGGTGGATCCGCACCATCCGGAGGCCGCAGGACTTCACGCCCGGCTGGACAAGGAACTGCGGGAGCAAAGCGACAGGCACTTTGCCGCGGGCATGCGGTACTTCGAAAAGCGTCAGTACCCCCAGGCCAGGAAAGAGCTGCTCAAAGCCCTCTGGCTCCGGCCGGATCACCCCGGCCGAAAACAGGCCCTGGAGGCGCTCAGACAGAGGTAGGGGGTTCATCCCTTTCAGATGAGGACAAAATCCATGCTTTCAGTCGCCGCCTTTGCCAAGTCGCTTGCCGGCGTCAAACGTTCGCACAACGAGGACAGCCATGCCGTAAATCCGGAGCTGGGTTTCTACCTGGCGGCGGATGGAATGGGGGGAGAGGCGGCCGGGGAACTGGCCAGCCGGGTTTTTTCCGAGAGCGCTCAGGAGGTTTTTTCCCGGTCCGCCTCCCGGGCTGAGGAGGCCCGGGCCGCACTCGTCAGGGAGGCCTTTGGACTGGCGCACGACAGAATCCTGGACCACGTGAGGGTCTGCCCGGAGCACGAGGGGATGGGTTGCACGGCGGAACTGCTGGCTCTCACGGATACCGGGTTTGTGCTGGGTCACATCGGAGACAGCCGGACCTACCGACTTCGGGACGGGGAACTCAGACGGCTCACCAAGGACCACTCCGTGGTTCAGGATCAGATGGATCAGGGGATGATCACCCTGGAAGATGCCAGACGGCACCCGCTGCGGCATGTGATCCACCGCGCTGTGGGCGTCGGGGGCGGCGGAAACCCTGACCTGCTGACCGGTCGCATGCTCTCCGGAGACCTCTTCCTCCTGTGCAGCGACGGGCTGAGCGATTCCCTGGAGGACGCGCAGATCGGCGAGATCCTCTCTGCGCCGATGCCGCTCGAGGAAAAGGCCGACACCCTCATTTCCGCTGCCCGCTCCGCGGGTGCCAAGGACGACATCACCGTGATTTTGCTATCGGTTCCGTGAGGGCGGAAGAGACCCGGACAGCAGGACCCGTGCGGACCCCGGCCGACTCCCGGACCCCTTATCTTTAAAAAGGAGGAAATCTCAATGAAGCAACGAATCCTGCTGATGGTCGGGGCCTGCCTGCTCGCCACAACGGTCCAGGCGGCCGGCCTGGACGCGCTGCTCGACGGGGCCAGGAAGGCTTACCTGGCCGGAGATCAGCTCGGGGCGGCCCAACGGCTGAAAGAGGCGGTGCTCAGCCTTTGGGACGAAGTGCCGCTTACGGCCACCAACGTCCGCCTGGTTACTGACCAGGAGACTTACGCCACCCGGCCGGACAACCCGTATGCCTCCGGAGAGCCCATCTACCTGGTTACCCAGCTCATGGGCTACGGCCTCAGGAAGGCGGGCGAACTGTTCACGATCAACATCGTGACGGATTTCTATGTTCTCAGGGAAAGCGGTGAGGTGATCGGCGGGCTGCAGAAATTCGGTCGCTTCGACCTCACCTCGCCTATGCCGGTCACGGATTTTCGACTCGACCTCACCTACCGGCTCACGGACGCCCCGGCCGGCGTGTACGTGATCCAGACCGTCATCAACGACCAGAACTCGGGGAAGACCACCCGCTTCGACCAGAAGATCCGGATCCAGTAGGGCCCATCCACCGGCCGGCACCCCCCAAGCACGCTGCACCGGATGATTCGCTTCCTGAAACCGCTGCCCTGCCCGAAAACCCGCATTCAGCGGCGTTTCCGGGCTGCGGTGAAAACACGGCCCCGGCGCGCGGGGCGGGCAGCCCGGGGCGTGACTGATTGAAAAAACCATCGGAATGCCTAGCTTTGAAACGTCACTCGTTGGTTTCGAGCGAACGTTAACGAGAGGAGTATTCCAATGGCAAGATTCATGCAACCCGAGGACAATGCTGAGCGTCTGACCAGCATCCCGGAAGACATACCCATACTTCCCCTGCGCAACACCGTGGCCTATCCGTTTTCCGTTCTGCCGCTGGCCGTCGGCATGCCGCGCTCGGTGAAGCTGATTGAAGACGCCCTGCAGGGCAAGCCGCCTGATCGGGCTGGTCGCGATGAAGGATTCGTCCATTGAGGAGCCGCTGCCCGGGCAGGTGTACGAAGTAGGAACCGTGGCCAGAATTCAGCGGGTCCAGCGGGCACCCGACACCGGCCTCCAGGTGATCGTGGAGGGGATGGAGCGTTTCAGGGTCGAGGAGTGGCTGGAACCCCGACCCTACCTGCAGGCGCGTGTCCTGCTGACCCCCGAAACGGTAGATCCGGGAGTGGAACTCGATGCGCTGGAGCACAGCTTGCGGGATCTGGCCCGCGATGTGATCGCCCTGTCGCCCAACATTCCGGACGAGGCCGGGAAATTTCTGGATCAGATCCAGGGGGCCCGCCATTTGGCCTACCTGGTAGCCAGCAACATCGGCCTCGAAACGGGCGAGGGCCAGAGGCTCCTTGAGCTGGACAGCCTGCGGGAAAAGCTGCGGACCCTCATCTCGCACCTTTCACGGGAACGGGAGGTGCTGAAGCTCGGCAAGAAGATCCAGACCGATGCGCGCGAGGAGATCGACAAGGCCCAGCGGGAGTTCTATCTCCGTCAGCAGATGAAGGCCATCCGAAAAGAGCTGGGCGAAAGCGAGGACTCGCAATCCGACTCCGACGAGTACGACGAAAGGCTCGCCGGAGCAGACCTCCCCGAGGAGGCTCTCAAGGAGGCCCGGCGCGAACTCAAGCGGCTGCGCGGCATGTCGCCCCAGTCAGCCGAGTACTCGGTGATCAAGACGTATCTCGACCGGCTGCTGGAGCTGCCCTGGAACGTCCGGAGCGAGGACCAGCTCGACATCGGTCATGCCCGGCGAGTGCTGGACGAGGATCACTACGACCTGCAGGACGTGAAGGATCGGATCATCGAGTACCTGGCGGTGCGAAAGCTGGTCAGGGAGCGGGATCCGGACAGGATCCGGGAACAAGACCACGCGGCGGCCGGAACGGCCATGGGGGCCATCCTGTGCTTCGTGGGTCCGCCCGGGGTGGGCAAAACCAGTCTGGGCCAGAGCATTGCAAGGGCCCTGGGGCGCCAGTTCACCCGGATGAGCCTCGGCGGCATGCGCGACGAGGCAGAGATCCGCGGGCACCGGCGGACCTACATCGGCGCCCTGCCGGGGCGGATCATCCAAGGCGTCAAACGGGCGGGCACCCGCAACCCGGTCTTCATGCTGGACGAAGTGGACAAAATCGGATCCGACTGGCGCGGTGACCCGAGCAGCGCGCTGCTCGAGGTGCTCGACCCGGCCCAGAACCACGCGTTCCGAGACCACTACCTGGATGTGAACTTCGACTTGAGCGACGTAATGTTCATCACCACCGCCAACCAGCTGGAGACCATCCCTGCCCCGCTGCGGGACCGGATGGAGATCATCCCGCTGGACGGCTACACCGAGTACGAGAAGGTGCGCATTGCCCAGGGCCATCTTCTACCGCGGCAGATCAAGGCGAACGCCCTGCGGCCGGAGGAAATCCATTTCAATGAGGAGGCCCTGCACAAGATCGTCCGGGATTACACCCGGGAGGCCGGGGTGCGGAACCTGGAACGTCAGATCGGCACGGTCTGCCGCAAGGTCGCGGTGCGGGTGGCCGCCGGGGATCTGGAGCGGATCGAGATCGCGCCCGAACAGGTCCGCGAGTACCTGAAGAAGGAGAAGTTCGAGGCCGAGCTGTCGGAAGCCATTGAGATCCCGGGCATCGCGACCGGATTGTCGGTGACCGCGGTGGGCGGCGACATCCTGTTCATCGAGGCCACCCGCATGAAGGGCAGCGGCAAGCTGACGATCACGGGGCAGCTGGGCGATGTGATGCGTGAGAGCGCCCAGATCGCCCTGAGCTATGTTCGTTCCAAGGCCGAGGCGCTGGGGGTGGACCCGGACGTGTTTTCCCAGACCGACATCCATATCCACGTGCCGGCCGGCGCCATTCCCAAGGACGGCCCCTCGGCCGGAATCACCTTGGTGATGGCGGTGGCCAGCCTCCTGAGCGGCCGGCCGGTGCGCAGCCACGTGGGCATGACCGGCGAGGTGACCCTGCGCGGGCGGGTGCTGCCGGTGGGTGGAATCAAGATGAAGGTGCTGGCGGCTCACCGGGCAGGACTCAGGACCGTGATTCTGCCGAGGCGCAACGAGGCGGACCTTGAGGAGCTGCCCGCTGATGTCAAGGATTCGCTGCGCTTCGTGCTCATCGACCGAATCGACGAGGCGCTGGAAATTGCGCTGGTTGCGGTGGAATCGGAGACCTCGCTCGAGCGCGAAGTCCCGGGCGAGGAGCTTCCCTGGCAACCCGGGTTCCTGAGGGCCTAGCCGTCAGAAACCGAAATGGAGCAGACAGGCATGGAGAAGGAGGAATTCGAACGGGCTAGAAATCTGACCGCCGAGGGCTTCTACTACGACAACCTGTTGCGAATGGCCGAATGCTGCCGGGAGGATAGGACGCCCGGGCGGGCGCTCAGTGCCTATGTGCTCGAGAAGATCTTCCTTGAATTGGCCGCCGAACTGGGGGACGGACCGGTGACCACGGGCGAACTGCGGAAGCTGGAGGCCCGCTTCCGGACGGCGGTGAATCTGGCGCTGGAGAAGGCGATCGCCGGGGCGGCCGCCGACGAGCAGCACCGGTCCCTGAGCCGATTGATCGACCGGTTGCGGGAAGGCCTGGGCCGGGAAGATGAGCGGGCTTGACTATGAGCTGCTGGACAGCGGCGAGCACCGCAAGCTGGAGCGCTTCGGTACCGTGGTGTTGGACCGGCCGCGTGCTCAGGCGGCCTGGCGACGCCGGCTGCCGGCCGCGCGCTGGGAGGCGGCCGACGCGCTCTTCCTCCGTGAGGGGCAGAACCTCTGGCATTTTCGCCGGAGCCTGCCGGACCCCTGGCTGGTGGAGCTGGGGGACGTGCGGCTGCGTCTCATGCCGACCGATTTCGGCCACGTGGGCGCATTTCCGGAACACCTCCGCGCGTGGCGCTGGATGGAGGAGCGCATCCGTGAGGCGCAGCATCCGCTCAGCGTGCTGAATCTTTTCGCCTACACGGGCGGAGCGACCCTAGTCGCGGCGCGCGCCGGGGCGCGGGTCTGTCACCTGGACGCCTCGCGCAAATCCATGGCCTGGGCCCGGGACAACGCCGGGCTGAACGCGCTGGAGAATGCGCCCATCCGCTGGATCACCGACGACGTCTTCAAGTTCCTCAAGCGTGAGGTGCGGCGCGGCAGCACCTACGACGGCATCCTGCTGGACCCGCCCAGCTTCGGGCGCGGCAAACGCCAGGAGGTGTTCAAGCTCGACGAGCATTTTGCCGAAATGCTGGAGCTCTGCCGGAAGGTGCTGGGGCCGAGGCCGCGTTTCGTGGCGCTCACCAGCCACGCCCCGGGCTACACCCCTATGGTCCTCGGGCACTTGCTGAGCGAGATGATGGCCGGCGAGGCCGGCAGCGTCGAGGCGGAAGAGATGGCGCTCGAAGGCGCCGCGGGCGTGCCGGCAGTGCCCAGCGGATCGTTTGCCGGCTGGCGCCGAGCAGGATGAAAGCAGACCCTCTGGAGATCATCCATGCGGACAACCACCTGCTGGCGGTGAACAAGCCGGCCGGCCTGGTGACCCAACCCTCGGTCCTGCATGCGGACAGCCTGGAAACCCGGGCAAAGGCCTGGGTGAAAAAGGAGTTCGGCAAGCCCGGCCGCGTATTTCTGGAGGCTGCCCACCGTCTGGATCGACCGGTGAGCGGAGTGGTGGTTTTCGCCCGCACCAGCAAGGCACTCTCCCGCCTGAACGAGGCCATGCGGTGCGCCGCCCCGCACAAGACCTACCTTGCCCTGGTGGAGGGCCGGCCGCCGGAGACCTCGGACACTCTCATTCACTTCCTGCGACACGACGAATTCCGCGCCACGGTGGTGGGGGCGGGGGAGAAAGGCGCCAGAGAAGCCCGCCTGCGCTACCGGACGCTGCGCCCTGCAGGCTCCTGGACGCTGCTGGAGATCGAACTGCTCACGGGCCGCTACCACCAGATCCGGGCCCAGCTGGGAGCGCTGGGCTGCCCGGTGGCCGGTGACCGGCGCTACGGTGCCCGGCATCCCTGGCCGGCCGGCGGAATCGCGCTGCACCACCATTGCCTGAGCATCGAACACCCGGTCCGGCGCGAACTGCTGCACCTCATTGCCCCGCCGCCCTGGGACGTGGCCTGAACGCCCCGTCGCTGGGGCGGATGCCGGGCAGTTCCTCGCACCCGTTGAAGACCCTATGGCTTTGCGGTCTGAAAGGTCCGGGCGCTCAGGCCGGGACCGTGCTTTACTCAGGCAGCCCGGCGACCGGGTGACCCTTGGCGGGCCAGGGCCGATCCGGGGCTGCCGGCCGATGAGAGCCCCTTGACAAACGCCCCGCCGAATGTCAACAAGAGTCCTGCGCCGGCGGGGAAGATCCGGCCGGTGCCTACATGACGGACAGGGGATGCTGCATGAAATCAGGTCTAGGAAAGCTGGATGCCGGCAGTCTGAAGGAGATCGCCTGGAACCTGTTCCTGCTGAGCGCGGGAAGCGTGATCTGCGTGGTGGGGATCAACGGCATCCTGATTCCGCAGGAGTTTCTGAGCGGCGGGTTCACCGGGCTGGCCATCGGGCTGCACTACCTGACCCCCCGGCTGCCGGTGTCCTGGCTGTACTTCCTGCTGAACGTGCCCCTCTACCTGCTGGGCTGGCGCTACGTGGGGCGGCGCTTTTTTCTCTACAGCATCGCGGGCACGATCATTTTTTCGGTGGCAATAGAGCTTGTCCCCGTGACCCTCCAGGTGGAGAACAAGATCCTGGCCGCGCTGCTGGCCGGCATCATCGTGGGGGTGGGGTCCGGCATCATCCTGAGGTCCCGGGGCTCGGCCGGGGGGCTCGACATCCTCTCGGTGATCCTGCTGCAGCGTTTTTCCTACCGCCTCGGAACCACCGGCCTGGTCTTCAACAGCGTCCTGCTGGTGGCCGGCGCCTATATTTTTTCCTTCGATCAGGCGCTCTACACGCTGATCTACATCTATGTCACCGCCCGCATGGTGAACCTGGTGGTCACCGGCCTCAGCCAGCGCAAGGCGGTCATGATCATTTCGCCGCGCTGGAAGGAGATCTCCGAAACCATCGTAGCCGAGATCCACCGGGGGGTGACGATGCTCGAAGGCGAAGGTGCCTACACCCACCAGAAGACCAAGGTGCTCTACACGGTGATCGCGTTCCGGGAGCTGCCGCGGGTCAAGGCTATCATCCGCCGGGAGGACCCCAAGGCCTTCGCGGTGGTGAGCGAGACCATGGAGGTCATCGGCTACCGGATCGGCAACCAGCCCCGCTGGTAGACATGGGGAATATATGAATCGGCGGTCGGTCGTTACGCAAGAGCGCGAGGCCACCCTGGGGACCTTTGCCGGCGTCTTCACCCCCAGCGTCCTGACCATCCTGGGCATCATCCTGTTCCTGCGGCTCGGCTACGTGGTGGGCAGCGCCGGGCTGGGCCGCGCGCTGATCATCATCGGGATCGCCAACGCGATCTCGGTCCTGACCAGCATTTCCCTGTCCGCGATCGCCACCAACCTGCGCGTCAAGGGCGGCGGCGTCTACTATCTGATCTCCCGGACCCTGGGGGTCGAGTTCGGCGGGGCCCTCGGCATCGTCCTGTTCCTGGCCCAGTCGGTGTCGATCGCTTTCTACTGCATCGGTTTCGGCGAGGCCCTGGCCGCGCTGGCTCCGGTCTGGCCCTTCATGAATCCCCAGGTCACTGCGGCGGCGGCCGTCATCTTTCTTTTCGTCTTCGCCTGGCTGGGCGCCGACTGGGCGACCCGGTTCCAGTACGTGGTCATGGCGATGCTGGGTGCCGCACTGCTCTCGTTTTTCTGGGGCGGGCTGAGCCGCTGGGACAGCACCGTGTTGCTCGCCAACTGGGCCGCGCCTGCCGGCGGGGCGGACTTCTGGATCCTGTTCGCGATTTTTTTCCCGGCCGTCACCGGCTTCACCCAGGGCGTGAGCATGTCGGGCGACCTGAAGGACCCGGGGCGGAGCCTGCCGCTCGGAACCCTCGTGGGCGGTCGGCATTTCCATCGTGGTCTATTTCGTGGGGGCGGTGGTGTTCGCCGGCGTGCTGCCGGGCAGCGTCATGATGGCCGACTACGGGGCCATGAAGCAGGTGGCCTGGCTGAGCCCGCTGATCGACGCCGGTGTCATCGCCGCCACCCTGTCCTCCGCCATGGCATCGTTCCTGGGCGCGCCGCGGATCCTGCAGTCCCTGGCCGAAGACCGCGTCTTTCCGTTTCTGCTGCCCTTCGCCAAGGGGGTCGGACCAACGGCCAACCCCCGGCGCGGCGTGCTGCTCACCCTGGGGATCGCCGGCGCCACGATCGCGCTGGGCAACCTGAACGTCATCGCGCCGGTGGTGTCCATGTTCTTCCTGATCTCCTACGGGCTGCTCAACTACGCCACCTTCTACGAGGCGCGCGCCGCCAGCCCGTCCTTCCGGCCCCGTTTCCGCTGGTTCGATCAGCGCTTGAGCCTGCTCGGGTTTCTGGCCTGCCTGGGAGCGATGCTGGCCATCGATCCGGCGGCCGGCGCGGTGGCCATCTCCGCCCTGTTCGCCATCTTCCAGTACCTGCGGCGCACGGCCGGCCCGGCCCGCTGGGCCGACAGCCGGCGCTCGTATCACCTGAAGCAGGTGCGGGAACATCTCCTGGCGGCCGCCGCCGAACAGGAGCATCCGCGCGACTGGCGGCCCCAGCTGCTGGTTTTTTCCAACGACGCGCACCGCCGGGGCCAGCTGCTGCGCTTTGCCTCGTGGCTGGAGGCGAGCAGCGGCCTGATCACGGCGGTCAGGGTCCTGGAGGGGGAGGGCCTCAGGATGATCGCCCTCCGGAAGGAAGCCGAGGAAGAGCTGCGCCGGGACATCGAAGCCTTCGGCCTGAAGGCCTTTCCGCTGGTGGTGGCGGCGCCGAAGCTGGAGGCGGGCGTCCACGCGGTGGTCCAGGCTGCCGGGATCGGGCCGTTGCGGGCGAACACCATCCTGCTCAACTGGCTCGAGCGCGACAGCCGGGGGGGCGCGGGCCTGAAGGCGTTTATCTACGGCCGAAACGTGAGAGTCGCCTTCCGGCAGGGCTGCAACGTGGTGGTGCTGGATCTGAAAGAGAACCAATGGTCGGCGCTGGAGAAGACACCGGGCGAAAAACGGCGGATCGACGTCTGGTGGTGGAATGACCCCACCAGTCATCTGACGCTGCTGCTGGCCTACCTTGTCACCCGCAGTGAGGCCTGGGAGGGGGCATCCATCCGGCTGTTGGCGGCCTGCTATGACGACGATTCCGAAGAAAACCTGGAGGCCCTGCGCGCCACCCTGGACGAGGTCCGGATCGAGGCCGAACCCAGGATCGTTCCCAACGCCGATCACAATGCGCTGGCCGCCCATTCGCACGACGCCGATCTGGTGTTCCTCCCCTTCCGCTTTAAGGGAAACGAGATCAGCGGACCCTTCGGGACGCCGGCGGACCTCCTGCCGCGGCTGCCGACAACCGCCCTGGTGCTGGCGGCCAGGGACATCGACCTGGACGCGGAACCGGAGGAGGGCCAGGCAGCCGAGGCGGCCGGGGCCCTGGATGCCCTGAGCGAGGCGCGCCAGAAGGCGCAAGAAGCGGAAAAGGAATCCTCCGCGGCTGCCGCGGAGGCCTTGGAGGCGGAAGAACGGCTAAGTGAAATCAACCGGGCGGGCGGGGGGTCGGCGGAGGTACAGAAGGTCGTGACGGAAGCCGGCCGGGCCGCCGCAGAGGCGCGCGAGCAGGCCGAAAAAGCGGCCCGCCGGGCGGCCAAGGCGCAGGCCAGGGTGAAAAACGCCAAACAGGGAGTCGAAACCGCCGGGGCGACTCCGCCGGCGGAGGAAGAAACGGCGGCTGAACCGGAGGAGGCCGACGAAGGAGCTGAACCGGCCGGCTGAAATCGTCTCCCGGGCATGAAAGAGGCGTTTCGCCAGGCGACCCAGTAGGTGAAGGGCCACTGAATTCGGCGCGGGATCGGGGTCGCGGCAAACCATGGCGAGCGCTCTGAAGGAGGTGCGTTGAGCCTTTTTTCGGTCTATCTGCTGATCGTTTCCACCTTCATGCACGCGGGTTGGAACCTGCTCGCCAAGCAGAACGGATCCCAGGCGGCGTTCTTCCGGAGGATGATGCTCCTCATCGCTGCAGCGGGGGCGGTGCCTGCGTGGCTGGGAGGAGACATGGCTTTCCTGACCGACACCCGGGTGCTGGTCTGCGGCCTTGCCTCCGGTCTTTTCGGGGGGCTGTACTTCGTTTTCCTGGCCGAAGCGTATCGGATGTCGGATTTCAGCACGGTGTATCCTCTGGCACGGGCTTTGCCGGTGCTGCTGGTGGCCCTGGGGGATCTTGCCTGGGGCAGGTATCCCACCGTTCAGGGCTGGCTGGGCATCCTGCTCGTTTTCTTCGGCTGCCTGCTCGCGCCCCTGGATACATTCCGTTACCTGAGGCGGCAGGACTACCTGAACCTGTCTTTTCTGATGATGCTGCTCACGGCCCTCTGCACGGTGGGCTACACTCTGCTGGACAAATACGCTTCCGAGGTGATCCCCGCCGGGCCGCAGTACGCGGCGGGCTACGGGTATCTCTTCTTTGCGGCCAGCTTCGTCAGCTACGAAGTGCTGTGGCGCCTGCGGCTGAGAAATCAGCAACCAAGCGATGCGCCGGGCTGGCGGAAACCGCTTTGCGCGGGGGTCCTCTGTTTCGCAGCCTACTGGCTGGTCCTCTGGGTGTACCAGACCAGCGCAAACGCCAGCTACGTCGTTGCTTTCAGGCAGTTCAGCATCGTCATCGGCGTGCTGCTGGCGTCCTTGGTCCTGAAGGAACGGGGATTCAGGGTGCGTTTGACAGGAACGTTGGCGATCACTTCCGGCTTGATTCTCATCGGAGTCGGCGGGGGATGAAACGGGCGCGGTAAACCGGGGGAAACAGGATATTTCATGAGCCATTTTGACAAGGTGGACGAAAAGCTCCTGCGGCGCAGGTCGGCCCTGAAGTGGGGTCGCTGGGCGGAAGACGTCATCCCGCTCTCGGTGGCGGATCTGGACTTCCCGCCCCCTGCATTCATCAAGCAGGCCGTAGCCCGGGCTTTGGCCGAGGACAGATCCTTCTACAGCGACTACGCCGGGGATCGGGACGTGCTCGAAGTGATCTGTGAGAAGCTGAACCGGGCCAACCGGATAGCGGCCACTCCGGAGGACGTGCATCTGATCCCGGGGACGATGTTCGCGATCTTCCTGGCCTGCCACTACGCCCTGAAACCCGGAGATGAGGCCGTCCTCTGCCCCGCCCCGATCTATCCCCCCTTTATCGAGAACATTGAAAACGCCGGTGCGCGGGCGGTGTTCAGCCCGGTGGATTTCGCGAGGGGGTGCCGTCTGGATCCGGAAGACCTGAAGGCCCGCATCACGCCCAGGACCCGCCTGCTGATGCTGGCGAATCCCCACAACCCTACCGGACGGGTCTTCACCCGCGAGGAACTGCTGGGCATCGGTCGGATCGCGGAAGAGAACGATCTTCTCATCTTCTCTGATGAGCTTTACGAAGACATGATCTTCGAGGGCGTACATGTCTCTCTGGCCTCCCTCAGCCCGGCCCTTTTCGAAAGAACGATCAGTGCCTTCGGGGTGAGCAAGGCCTTCGGCATCCCGGGGTTCAGGATCGCGTACATCGTCTGCCGCGGCAGGCACATGCGGGAACTCAAGCGACGCCTGCATGGCATGATCGTCCACGCCGACACTCTGGCTCAGGCCGCCCTGAAGGCCGCCTTGACGGATGGCGGCCCCTACCTTCAGGGCCTCATGAACCACCTGCGCCGGATGAGAGACTACGGCGTCGCACGGATCTCGCGCATCCCCGGGGTCCGCTGCCAGGTGCCTGAGGCGACCCCGTTCCTTTTTCCCGACATCTCGTCCTTGGGGCGGAGCAGCCAGGAGACGGCCGAGCTTCTCATGCACAAAAGCAAGGTGATCGTGCAAAGCGGCTCCGAGTATGGTCCCCCAGGGGAGGGCCACATCCGGATCAACCTGGGCACCTCGCATGCGATTCTCACCCGCGGCCTGGACCGTATCGCGGATGGACTGGAAACACCCCGGGGACGTCCTTGACTTATTCGCTTATTTGAGGCGCCGGACACGCATTGAGCGGGCTGCCCGCCCGGTGCGCCGACAGAAAGTGTCGGGGCTGAGGACATGGGTGCGGAACTTGTGAAAAGTCAAAAAACCACGCCCGTACCGTCCCGGACTGATCAAACAACCGCGGGGACGTCAAAGGCAAGTCAGGAAAGAAACAGTTTTTTCGTTGAAGGCCTCTTCACGGAGGTCGAAGACCTTTCTACCGCGGCTTCGATGAAGAAACAATGCCGGCAGCCGGGGAAGAGGGTGAGCTCGGCCTGCGGCAGGAGTTCCTTCAGAATACGCGAGTTCTCCGCCGGCGCCGAGTTTCACAAATCGTGGTAGTAGTCGAGCCCCAGGTGCGTGATCTGCTCCTCACCCATGAGATAGCGAAGGGTATTCTTCAGCTTCATCAGCTGGATGAAGAGATCGTGCTCCGGGTACAGTTCCGGCGCGCACTGCGGGCTCTTGAAGTAGAAGGAGAGCCATTCCTGGATACCCCGCATCCCGGCCCTGGCTGCCAGATCGGCGAACAGCACCAGGTCGAGCACGATCGGGGCCGCCAGAATGCTGTCACGGCAGAGGAAATTGACCTTGATCTGCATGGGGTAGCCGAGCCAGCCGAAGATGTCGATGCAGTCCCACCCCTCCTTTGCGTCGCCCCGGGGCGGGTAGTAGCTGATGGCGACCTTGTGATAGATGTCGCCGTAGAGCTGGGGGTAGACTTCCGGCTGCAGGATGGTCTGCAGCACGCCGAGCTTGCTTTTTTCCTTGGTCTTGAAAGAGGCCTCGTCATCCAGCACCTTGCCGTCCCGGTTGCCCAGGATGTTGGTGGAATACCAGCCCTGCAGGCCCAGCATGCGGGCCTTGAAGCCGGGGGCCAGGATGGTTTTCATCAAGGTCTGCCCGGTCTTGAAGTCTTTGCCGGCGATGGGGAGGTGGTTTTGGCCGGCCAGTTCCACCAGGGCCGGGATGTCCACCGTCAGGTTGGGGGCGCCGTTGATGAATGGGATTCCGGAGGTAAGCGCCGCGTAGGCGTAAAGCATGCTGGGCGCGATGGTCGGGTCGTCGGCCTTCAGCCCCTTCTCGAAGCGCCTCAACGACTGGTGAATTTCTCCGGGCGCCAGAAAGGCCTCCGTGCTGGCGCACCAGACCATGACGCAGCGGGTGAGCGAGTTCTTCCGTTTGAAATCCTCGATATCCTGTCTCAGGGCTTCGATCAGTTCCAGGTGTGAACCCTCGGATTTCACATTGGGGCCGTCCAGGTTCTTCACGAACTCCCGCTTGAAGACGGCCGGCCAGGGCCGAAACTGCTCCAGGAAAGGCTGCACCGCCTTCAGGTCCTCGGGTTTCAGAACCTCCGCCTGAACGGCCGCCTCGTAACAGTTCTGGGGGAAGATGTCCCAGCCGCCGAACACCAGGTCCTTCAGGCGGGAAAGCGGCACAAAATCCTGGATGCAGGGAATCCGGTACTCGAACCGCTTGCCCAGCCGGATGGTGCCCATCTGGGTGAGGGAGCCGATCGGGAGGCCGAGCCCCCTTCGCACGGTCTCCACCCCAGCCAGAAAAGTGGTGCTGACTGCACCCCCCATCCCGGGGATGAGGACGCCCAGTCGGCCTTCCGCTTTTTCGATTGCCTCTTTCCGTTTCATGCTTCTCCTTACCGCACCAGATCGTGAACAGCGTTCAGCGCGTGCCCCGCGGATATCGCCCGCAGCGCCTTTCTGCGGATGTTGTCTGCAGAACGGGTCTGCAGAAGCCGCCTACACAAGTAGAGATCTCGGCGCCTGGTTGTCAAGGTCTTTTTCCGGGCCAGCGGGCGGTTTGAGATGTCGTATCCGGATGGTTATATTGAAACCATACGGCAACTCCAAAGGAGAGGGGAGGAGTTCCCTGATGAAAATCTTTAGAAAACGAATGGTTATCATGATCGCCAGCCTGGCGCTGACCAAGTTGATGCTGGGCTGCGCGCCCTATGGGAGCCTGCTTCCGGTAGGCGGTGCCGGCGATCCGGTGACGGTGGATCAGCTGGTGGAGCAGTCGGAGCAGTTCCGCGTCTTCTATGCGGGGTATGCGGTGAACAACCCTTCGGGGATCCTTTTTGACCCGGTCGGGGACGATCGGCACCTCATACCGAGCCCCCGCTGGAGCGAGATCACGGGCCGTGACACGGCTGCGGAGGTGGTGGGATGGCTCAGGATCCAGAGCGGGCCTGGCTATTTTCCCGCACTCAGCCGGATCGTGGGGCCGGACGGGGAGTTGTACGGCTACCTTTTCACCGGCTGGCACGGCCTGCCCACCAGGGGGATTGAGAAGCAGGGGCTGTTCGTCTACGACCTGCCCGATCCCCCCCATTACTACGGGGCGAGCTACGAACGGCGGGCGATCGGCGGCGGCATGGATTGAGGCCGGCGGGCGCCGGACGCGAGCCTGAGAAAAAAAGGCACTCCACCGCGCAGCGATGGAGTGCCTCGGATTGTCTGGAACAGGACCTAGACGACGGTCACATTCACCGCGGCAGGGCCTTTCTTGCCCTGTTCTATGTCAAACTGCACCCGGTCGCCTTCATTGAGAGACTTGAAGCCGACAGCCTTGATGCCCGAATGATGGACGAACACATCGGTACCGTCTTCCTGGGCGATAAAGCCATAACCCTTCTGGTCGTTGAACCACTTCACGGTTCCACTTGGCATAGCGACAACCTCCTTTCTTGCAAGATCTCATGGTACTCATCCCAAGGTTGTCACTGCGGACAAATGAAGCCTGACCTTTGAACGGAACCACACTGCCCGACAAGGACTTCCCCCGCCGAGTGCCTCCATAATAGACGTTGCCGGGCTGAAGTCAAGTGGTTTTTGAGCCGGGTCTTCGGCCAATGGTGCGGATGAGGTCGTTTCAGCCAGGCACGCGCAGCAGGAAGTCCACCACCCTCTCCAGGTGGTTCAGGGTACTGCACTCCCTGGCCAGGAAGCAGTGGGGCCGGTAGCGCGGCATCTCCGAATCCCCGGTTCCCCAGAAGGAGGGCGGCTCGGGGTTGAGCCAGATCACGCGCCGGGCGCGCTCGGCGATCAGGCGCAGGATGTCGGTTCCCGGGGGGTAGGAATTGCTGCGCGCATCCCCCAGGATGAGCACCGTGCTCCGCGGGGTCACCCGGTTGAGCCACCCGCGCTTGAAATCGGCGAACGCCTGGCCGTAGTCGGTGCGCCCCATTTGCAGGCCGAATCCCTGGCCGCTCTGCAGCCGCTCGAGGGCTTCCGGAACCGGATGCTCACGGAACACCGGGGTCACCTCAACGAGGTTCGAGCAGAAGACAAAGGACCGGATGCGGGCCACCTCTTCGTTGAGGCTCGAAAGCAGCAGCAGCATGAAGCGGGACACGTTGGCCACCGAGCGGCTGACATCGCACAGGACCAGAATATCGGGGCGGTCCACGCGCCTGGATTTCCAGCAGGGTTCGAAGAGGAGGCCCTGGTAGGCCAGATTGCGGCGCAGGCTGCCCTTTACGTCCAGCCGGCCCCGGCGGGCGGCCCTGCGGCGCCGGGAATAACGGTCGTTCAGACGCCGGACCGCGCGCCGGACGGTAACCTGCAGTCGTTGCAGATCTTGCTGATCGAGGCTGGACAGCCGCGCCCGGCGCAGATGGCGCTCCAGGATTTTCTCGGTCGCGGCGAAGGCATGGAGGTCGTATTGTCGCTCGACGAACTCCCGGATGTCTTCCAGCAGACGGTCCCTGGCCCGCTCGAGCGCCTCCCGCTTTTCCGTGTCCCCTTCGGCCTCGGGTTGTGACAGCTGCAGGATGTCCTGCTCGAGGCCCCGGCCGCCCATTTCCAGCAGCATGCGCTGGGTGTAGACGCTCTTCTGGGTGAAAAACCAGATGCCGGGGAGGTCGACCTCTTCACCGGCCCGCCGCAAGGCCATGGAGAGCCCTGCCCGGTCGCCGGTCAGGAGCATCATGGTGAGCGGCGAGAAAGACTCCCCCGCTTCGCCCGGCGGGATTTGCCGGAGGTCCGGGCCGGAGGCGGAAAACGGGTCCGGGGCGAAAAAGATCTCGAAGCAGCGGTCGAAGATCTCTTTTTCGTCCTGCGTCTTGGCGAGGGTGACGGCCAGGGTGTCCTTGAGCGCCTGCCGGTCGGCATATCCGGCCGCGCCCACGGCCAGCAGGGCGTCCTGGGTCTCGGCCGGCGATATGCGGACGCCCGAGCTTCGCAGGGCAACCACAAAATCCTGGATGATCTGTTCCATGGGGCCGGGTTCAGCCCGACCGGGTGGCCTTGTCGCCCAGCTCGGGCAAGCGCTCGCGGACGGTCTGCAGGTCCTCCTCGAATTTGACGATCACATTCAGCGTTTCGCGGATCAGGGTCGGTTCGAGCCGGGTGGCGTGGAGCAGCACCAGGGTCTTGGCCCAGTCGATCGACTCGCTCACCGAGGGGAGCTTCTTGAGATCCAGCAGCCGCAACTCCTGGATAAAGGCGACCAGCTGCCGCCTGAGCTCCTCGGGGAGGCCCGGCACCCGTACGCGGATGATCTCCATCTCCAGCTTGCGGTCCGGAAGAGGGATGAAGAGGTGGAGGCAGCGGCGCTTGAGCGGCTCGCTCATTTCGCGGCTGTTGTTGCTGGTGAGGAACACGAAGGGTTTGATCTGGGCCCGGATGGTGCCGATTTCGGGAATGGAGACCTGGAAGTCGGACAGGACCTCCAGCAGAAAGGCCTCGAACTCCGGGTCGGACTTGTCTATCTCGTCGATCAGCAGGACTGCCCCCTCCTCCTGTTGCAGCGCCTGGAGCAGGGGCCTGGATTCCAGGAAATCGATGGAAAAGAAGAGGTCGTCGTGCTGGCGCAGCCTGTCCAGGCAGGCGGCCAGGCCTTCGGCTCCCCCCAGAACCTCGGCCAGCTGACTGCGCAGGATCTGGGTGTACAGCAGCTGCTTGCCGTATTTCCACTCATAGAGAGCCTTGGACTCGTCGAGCCCCTCGTAGCACTGCAGGCGGATCAGGGGAAGGCCGAGGCAGGCGGCGGTGGCTTTGGCCAGCTCGGTCTTGCCCACCCCCGCGGGTCCTTCCACCAGGATGGGCTTTTCCAGGTGGGCGGCGATGAAGAGGGCCTGGGCCATCTGGCGGCTGCACAGGTATCCGGCGGCCGCGAGCCCGGCCTGGATCTCCTGGGCAGAGCGCATGCGCGAGGTCATAGGAGGCATCCCGCTTCCCGGAGACTCACAGGTACTTGGGCGGCAGCTGGGCCTGCCCTTGGATTTCCAGGGAGTCCAGCACCATCAGGGTGGAGGTGCCGTGGGCCAGCAGCCGTCCCCGGCCGTCTTCTATGGAGGCCTCGGCGAGCGACAGGGTCCGCCCGGACTTCAGACAGCGCCCTCGAGCCAGCAGGACGCCGCTGACGGCCGGCGCCAGGTAGTTGAGCTTGATTTCCACCGTGGTCAGGGCCCGCTGGTCGTCGAGCTGGGTGTAGGCGGCCCAGAAGGCCGCCGCGTCCATGAGGGAGGCGAAAACCCCGCCGTGAACGATGCCGTACGGCTGCAGGTGCTTCTCAGCGAGGCGCGCCACCAGCCGGGAAAGCCCCCAGCCCAGCTCTTCGAGCTCCAGCGAGAGGAGGTTGAAGTAGGGGCATGAGTTCACGATCCTGGCGATGCCGGCGACGTGGGCCGGGTTGAGCTGTTTTTCGGTCTGGTTCACCCGTCGTTCTCCCGTGTTGTCAGCAGGTCCGGGCATGAAAACCCCTGCTACTATAGACTTCCGCTGCTCTTTTGGCCATAGTGTTGTAAAAAGGGGGCGAGCGATGTTCACGATTCGGGAAATCCTGGACCTGGCGGTTCAGATCGAAAGAAACGGGCAGCGGATCTACGAGCAGGCCCTTGGACAGGCGCCGGAGGGGGAATTCGCCCCGCTCCTGAAATGGCTTGCCGAGCAGGAAGCCGAGCACGCCGCGTGGTTTGAACGACTTCGGGAAGAGATCGGAGGAAGCGTGGAGGACGAGCGCGTGGCCGCGCTGGGCAGACAGATTCTGGGCGCCATGCTGGGCGAGCAGGCCTTTTCACTCCAGGAAACGGATGTCCCCCGGCTGCGGCACCCTGAAGCCCTGCTGGAAAAAGCCATCGAGTTCGAAAATGACACCATCCTGTTCTACGAGCTGCTGGGCGCCCTGGTCGGGGAGCCGTCCCTTCGCGCAGGGCTCGAAAGGATCATCGCCGAAGAGCGGCGTCACGTGGAAGCCTTCCGTGAGCGACGGGCAGTTTCACCTTGACCTGGCGGGACGGTTTGCCTAGACTCCTCCCCGTCCGCAGGTCGACCGCAAGGGGTCGGCCAAAGGGAGCCAGACGAAACAGCCGAGGTCTTGGGGCATGGACGGAATCGTAGGGGTTTACGGGCTGGATGACCGGGAACTGGTAAACAAGACCTTTCTGGCCACCGGCGCGTGCCAGCACCGCGGGAAGGCCAGCACCGGCCTGGCGATCGGGAACCGCAAGGACATCTATGTGTACAAGGGGCTGGGCCGGATCGCCGATGTGATCGACCACGACATCATCCGGGTTTTTCAGGACCTGGAACCGATGGCCGCCATAGGAAACATCGGTTACACCAAGCGGAAGATCGCCGAGAAGATCAACGCCGAGCCCCTCGCCGTGTACCCCAAGAAAGCCTCGCGGTTCAAAGTCGTGCTGACCATGGACGGCTACCTGATCAAAGAGGACGATCTGAAGGCCGAGCTGGAACCCGACTACGCGTTCCAGACCGAGAACAAGACCGAGGTGATCGGCGCGCTGCTCCACAAATACATCAGCGAGGAAGGGATCGGCTTCGAAGCCGGCCGCAGGCTGGTGGATCGGCTGCACGGCCGGGCCACCTTCGCTTTCACCGCCCTGGTGCACGACGGCCGGGAAACCCACCTCTTAACCCTCAACGACGACAAGGCCTTCGAACCCTTCTGCTTCGCAACCGTGGATGGCACCTTTGTGGCCAGCTCGGAATCCTGCAGCCACCGCAGGCTCAACGGCGTGTCCGAGCGGGAGTACGACGGTGCCGAGATGAGCCTCTGCTCTTCCCAGGGCTGCGAGACCCGCCGGCTGCGCACCGAGGATATGCTGCCGGACATTTTCCAGGGGGTGTACTTCGGCAGCGTGGGGTCGCTGTTCCGCGGCAAGGAAATCTTCCAGCTGCGCCGGGAGTTGGGTCTGGGGCTGGTCCGGCACTACCCGTCGTCCAGGGCCGACGTGGTCATCCCGAATCCAGAATCGGGCTGGGGAGTGACAGTCGGGATAGCCGAAGGATTGAACAAGCCGCTGTTTCCCGGCCTCATCAAGCTGCCCCAGGCCATCAGGACCTTCCAGGAGGGGGAGAGGCGCACCCGCACCACCGAGGTAGGGCTCAAGTTCGGGGGAATCGATGCCCTGCTCCACGGCCAACAGGTGGCCATGGGAGACGACAGCATTGTCAGGGGCAGCGTCAGCGAGGGGGGGTCGGTCTGGGTGGTGTACAACGCCGGGGCCAGGTATCTGGAGTTCTGGGTGTCCTACGGACCCATGTTCTTTCCCTCCTTCAAGGAGTGGCACCGGGGGCCGGAGTGTCTCAGCGAGCTGGCCGCCCAGCGGGCCTTCGCGGGCCGGGACCCCTACGGCAGGTCAATGGAGGAGATCAACCGGGCGGTCGCCGATCTGATCGGGGTGGATGAGGTGAGGTACAACCCCCGGGAAAATATCCGCGAGGTTACCGGCAAAGGCTCACTCCAGGCGCTGGATGCCAGCTATCCCATCTCGGAGGAGTTCTGGCCGGACTGGCTCAAGAGCGAGGTTGAGCGGTTTTGCCGCTGCCGGTGACGGCCTCGGCACAGAGCGGGTTTCCCGGGAACAGGCCGGGGGGGTGACCGGGAGGGCGCAACCATACCCGCTCACAGGCGAGCCAGGGTCAGCAGCTGCTCGTTGGTTTCCCGGAAGCGCTTGACCACTACCGGGAGGACCGACAGGGCGATCTCGGGGTGGGTTTTCATCTTGGCCTTGAACTCCCAGAGGGTGAGAACGAGCACCTCCGTGTCCTCGGAGGCAATCACGCTGGCTGACCGGGGGGCCCCGTCAAGCACCGCCATTTCGCCGAAGAAATCCCCCGGCCCCAAAGCCGCTACCTGCAGCTCCTCACCGTCGGCGATCTCCTTGACGACCTTCACCCGGCCGGAGAGAAGGACATAGAGCCCCCGCCCCGGCTCTTCCTGCCGGACCAGGGCTTCGCCGCGGAGAAATCTGCGCTTGATGCACGATTCCAGCAGACTCCGGAGATACTTCTCCTTCAGCCCGGAGAAAAGGCTCACGCGCTGCAGCAGCTCGGTCTCGTTCATCTCGGCACCTCCTCGAGGAAATACGCGGCGATCTCCCGCGCGATGAGCGGCGCGTTGCCGCCGGCGCGGTTGTTGACGATGACGTTGGCGCGCACGCCGGCCAGGATTCCCTGCCGGACCAAATCCACGGTCTCCCGGATCATCTGGGGGTTGAGCATCCCCTCCACCAGAGCCGAAAAGGGGTGTGCCCTGGCGTAGGCCTCCTCGTAGCGCAGGCCCCTGGGCGTCATGAGTCGGATGACAAAGGCGCCGCCGGCGTTCAGGAAGCGCTTTCCGCCGAGCAGGAACTGGCGTTTCAAGGGAGGCAGCCAGGTCCAGTGGGAAAGGACCTGGCCGATTCCGAACTCCTCGAACACCCGGAGAACCGGCGCGCTCAGATAGGCCGAGGTGCGCAGCTCCACGTGATAGCGCGCATCCCGGGGGATGGCCGAAAAAAAGCTCCTCAGCTCATCGGCGAGGGCCCGCGGCGCGAGGCGGTCCTGCTTGCGGTGGTATTCCTGTTCGAAAATCATGCCCTGCAGGCCGGAGCCCAGAATCTCCAGCGCCGGCTGAAGGAAACGCCGGGTGAAGAGTTCGGGGTCCAGGTACACGGGGTTTTCTCTGAAACGCCCCGCCTGCAGCAGTTTCTTTGCAAAGACGGCCTGCGGCACCTTGAGCAGGACGCCGTCGTCGGCCCGCAGATGGCGGCCATAGGCCTCAAGCGCCCGAAGGCTTGGGGTGGGCTCGCCGTTTTCGTCCAACAGGGGCCGGTAGAAGGTGAAGTCCAGCTCGAGGACCCGGAAATGCTCGAAGTATTCCTCGACCGAGTTCACCGGCAGGACCTCCTCGACAAAGGTCTGCTTTCCCAGGGTTTTGCTCCGGCGTTTGACCAGGTCCGCGTACCGTTGTGGGGAGTAGATCTGGCCGAGCCAACCGGCGTAACGGTCACTGGCCGTGCCCAGGTAGAGGAGCGGGTGGAGCCGGCGGAATTCAAAGGGCTCGCTGGAGGGTGCAGTCGATGACATGGCGAAGGGGGCCGTCAATCCCGGCCGGCCGCGGCCGGCCGCAGCTCCTGCTCGGCCCGCCGTACCTCACTCACAAACCGCGCCACTTTCCCGAAGTCCTTCCGGAAGCGGGTGGTGCGGCCGAGTTCATCCGTTAGATTGGTGCACGTGCAGCTGTCGGCGCCGGCCGGGGACACATGCCGAAGCGCCGCGTGGACGTTGTCCGGCGAGAGACCGCCGGCCAAAATGACGGGGAGGCGGCAGCAGCGGACCAGTTCCCGGCAGAGGTCCCAGTCAGCGGTGCGGCCGGTGATGCCGATAAAGCCGGCCACCGGCTCCCGGCCCAGCCAGGTGTCGGTCAGGAAAAGGTCGCTGACCGGCTCCAGCCCACGGGCCAGGCTCAGAGAGGGAAAGGGCCGGTCGTGGCCGGCCGGCGGCACGGGGATCGAGCGCATGACACCCAGCCCGGGAAACCGCTGCCTGATCCGGTGTTGCAGTTCGACGAAGGGGCCCAGGTCCATGGCCTGTCCCCGGTCGTCGGTCAGGTTGTCGCAGAAATGCACAAAGTGGGGGCGGTAGTAGTCCAGCGCCCGGCAGAGGGTGTCGAGCTCCCGGAACAGGGGGATCAGAGAACTCCTGGCCGGCCCGCGGGCCGTAAGCCCGGTCACCTCACGGAGCAGAGGCTGCCGCCAGGCTTCGGCGGAGAGCAGGACCGTGCCCAAATGATCTACTCCCAGCTCCAGGCATCGGGCGCCCTCTTCCGGAGTCTGGATTTCGTAGATCTGCACAATACCCATGAGGACACGGTCTCAGATAGATCCGGACAAGTCAAGGCTTGCGGGACAAGGCCGCTTGCTGAGACCCGGCGCAAGGAAACGGGGCGCGCTCAGCGGGATGAACCGCTTGCCAGCGCGGAGCCTTTCCTGCCGTCTACTCGATGAGCTTGCCCTGAATGTCGCGGGCCGTCTTCTGAAAGGTGGTCGTGGTCCGGCGCTCGGCATCGAGGACCAGGTAACCGTAGGCGTCTTTCTCCCGGAGGTAGGCTTTCCCTCCCAGCTCGATGCGCGAAGTTTTCAGGTAGAAGCGCTCCGAGGGCGCCCGGCTCTCGAAATCCAGCATCACGTTGCCGCCGAAGTCGACCCGCATGAGGTAGCCTCCCGGGGCGGTTCTTTCGGCCGCCACGATGGCGCCGGGGGTGTGGTGATGCAGCAGAAGGTCGTCGTGAACCACCGTGACCTCCTTTTCCAGGACCGGCCGGCGGTCCAGGCGGACGGAGCGGTCGAGCTGCTCTTCCGAGTGCCGGAAAACCGTGGTGCGGGTGAGGGTGCCGCCGGAGGCGCTTTCGCGTTTGGCGGCGTAGTAGACCTGGACCTTGCCCATGTCTTGCGCCCCGGCGAAGAGATCCTGGGCCAGGCGGGGGGTCAGCGGTTCATAGGCGGGCAGGTGAGCGCAGGCGCTCAGCAAAGCTGCCGCCGCGGCCGAAAGCCGCAGGGTTTTCCAAAGGGCTGTCATGGGGCGTACCTCCCGCTGCAGCCATGGTACCCACTGGGAGGGTGATTCGTCAACTGCTTCGGCGGTCCGGGCTTCTGCAGTCCGGGCCTTTTCCGGCGGCAAGAGCGCACGGTCGGCCACGGGCGCGGGTAAAGGCCGGGGCGGTTTTTCGGAATTGACAAGCGTCCGGGGGTTCGGCGTATAGTGCGCCCTTGAGGGAGCAGGCCGAGCAACCCAGCCGGGGCGGTCTGCGCTCCGGGAAAAGCAAGTCGGCGTGCATGAGCGGGAAAGGGCAGCCGCGACCATGAACAAGCGCAGGACCCCCTATCAAAGGGCCCTTGAGTACCTCTACGGTCTGCAGCGTTTCGGGATCAAATTCGGCCTGTCCAAGACCGAGAACCTCCTGGCGGCCTCGGGCAGTCCGCATCTCGACCAGAGGTACGTCCACATCGCCGGCACCAACGGAAAGGGCTCGGTGGCGGTCTTCCTGGCCGCCATCCTGAGAGCGGCCGGTTTCCGGGTCGGCCTATACACCTCGCCGCACCTGGTCCGCTTCACGGAACGTTTCAAGATCAACGACGCGGAGATCCCCCGGGAGCGGGTGAGCGCCTTGGTGGAATCGCTGCGCAAAGCCGTGATCCCGGAGGAGCCCCCGACCTATTTCGAGTTCACCACGGCCATGGCCCTCCGCTACTTCGCCGAGGAGGAAACCGACCTCTCGATCATGGAAGTGGGCATGGGCGGCCGGCTGGACGCCACCAACGTGATCACGCCGCTGGTTTCGGTGATCACCAACATCGGTCTGGAGCACCGCCAGTACCTGGGAAAGCGACTGCTGGACATTGCCGGCGAAAAGGCCGGCATCATCAAGCCGGGCGTGAGCCTGATCACGGCCGTCACCCAGCCGGAGGTCATCGGACTGCTGCGCGCCGTCTGCGAGGCGCGAAACGCGCCCATGAAACGGGTGGGGGCGGATGTGCGCTACCGCACGACCGCCTCGGGGCTCCACTTCCGGGGAAGCCGGCGACGGCTGTCCGGCCTGCAGCTTGGGCTCCTGGGTGAGCACCAGAGCCGGAACGCGAGCCTTGCGCTGGCCGCGCTCGAGGAACTCGAGGGCCATGGAATCGCCGTGTCGGAGCGCGATATCCGCACGGGTCTCAAACAGGCGGTCTGGCCGGGACGCCTCCAGGTCGTGGCCCGTGCACCCACCATTGTGCTGGACGGCGCCCACAACCCGCCGGCCACCCGCGCCCTGGCGCTCGCGGTCCGCAAGGCCTTCAGCTACCGCAGGCTGATCCTGGTGATCGGGGTGATGGAGGACAAGGAAATCGGCCCCCTGCTGGCGGGCATCCTGCCCCTGGCCGACCATGTGATCTACACCCGGCCGGAGTATTATCGGGCGGCCGCGCCGGAGGTCCTGCAGGCGGCCGCGCCGGCAGGCAGGCAAGGGGAAATCATCCCCAAACTGACCGCCGCCCTCGACAAAGCCCGGTCCGTGGCCGGAGCCGATGACCTGATCCTGGTCTGCGGCTCCCTGTTCACGGTCGGCGAGGCGCTCACCTACTTCGACCCCAAGAGGTATCGGCCCGATGGCGGCTAGAGACAGGTGCAGAAGGGGCGTGCTGACCATGCTCGTCGTGGCGGCAGGCATGGTCATCTGGAACCCCTGGCCATCCCGGGCAGAGGAGCCCCGGCTGCCCGGCCTCGGGAGCCCGGACACCCCCTGGCAGGTCACCGCGGACCGGCTGACCTACAAGGAGGAACAGGGAATCGTTGAGGCCGAAGGGGAGGTCGTCATCCGCAAGGATGACCAGGTCCTGCAGTCCGGCAAGGCTTCCTACAGCACCACCACCGGCCGGGCCGAGGTGTCCGGCGGCGTGCGTCTGGAATCCGGCGGGGATGTGTTTTCGGGGGAAGCGGGCGTCTTTGACCTCAAGGATGAGACCGGCCGGATCGAAAACGGTCACCTTTTCCTGAGGGAGAACAACTACCATCTGCGCGGCCGGCTGATGGAGAAGACGGATGAGGACACCTACCTCATCGAGGGGGCCCACCTCACCACCTGCGACGGCGAGAAACCGGACTGGTCGATCACCGGGTCCAGGGTGCAAGTCACCGTGGAGGGGTACGGGACCGTGAGGGACGCGGCCTTCCGCGTGCGCGGGTGGCCGATGCTCTACTTCCCCTACCTGGTCTTCCCGGCCAAGACCAAGCGCCAGACCGGACTCCTCCCCCCGCGGATCGGGTCATTCCCAGCGCAACGGGCTGGACACCGAGGTGCCGTTTTTCTGGGCCATTTCGGACCGGACCGACGCCACCTTCTACCAGCGTTACCTGGAAGAGCGGGGCTACATGCAGGGCCTGGAGTTCCGCTACCTGACCGGCGAGCACTCCAGCGGCGCGTTTCTCTTCGACACCCTCTCCGACCGCAAGGGGGAAAAGGATCTCACGGATCCCGACGAGATCGAACTCGGTCCGGATGAACGCGCCAACCGCCATCGCTACTGGTTTCGCGGGCGGGCCGATCAGGAGCTCCCGCTGGGGCTCGAAGCACGGCTGGACGCCGATTATGTGAGCGATCAGGACTACCTGAGGGAATTCGAGTCCCGCCTCTTCGGCCTGGTGGCGCGGCCGGACCTGGCCGGGGAGTCCCGGCGTCCGGTGGAGGAGAAACGGTCACCCACCCGGCGCTCGGCGCTGAGAATTCATCGCGATTTCGATCAGCTCAGCCTGCAGCTTTCGAGCAACTACCATCAGCTTCCGCAAGACCCCGCCGCGGACGGCACGCCCCAGCCGCTGGGGGGAGTGAGTCTCAGCTGGCTGCCGCAGAAGATCGGGAATCTGCCCGGCTACCTGAGTGCCTACTCGGACTACGACTACATCTGGCGGGAGGAGGGCCGAAAGGGCCACCGCTTCTCCGTCAGCCCCGAGTACCGGCTGCCGCTGTGGCTCGGCCGTCATGTGGAGCTCGAACCGTGGGCCGGGTACTCGGCAACCGCAGCCTGGCTGGACGAGGAGTCCGCCGCAGAGCGGGACCGCCTCAGGAACGCCTATGAGATGGGCCTTCGGCTTTCCACCCGGCTGGAGCGGGCCTTCGACACCCGCTGGGGCGGCGCCAGCCGGCTCAGGCACCGCCTTTGGCCACAGCTGAGCTATCGCTACCGCGACGACCGCAACAAAGATGACCGGGCGGACTGGTTCGAGCCCCTGGATGCGCAAGGCGACCTGAACCAGATCGAGTTCGGCCTGGACAACTTCCTGGACGCCCGGATGGACGGCGGGGAAGGCCCGGCGAGCTACCGCCAGTGGGTGAATTTCAAGCTTCGTCAGGCCTACGACCTGACCGAAGCCCGGCGGGACGACGAGGCGGAAAAGGAACCCTTCCGGCCCCTTGCCGCGACCCTGGTGGTGACTCCCGGCTCCAACCTGTACCTGCGGGCCGATGCGGGCTGGGACCACTACGCAGGGGAGTTCTCCGCCGCCGCCCTCAGCGGCCTGTTGCAGGTGCCGCGCACCGGCGGCCGGCTGGACGCCTTTCAGGTGGACTACCGTTACTCGCAGGAGGGCCAGAAGAGCCTGAACCTGAAGGCGGACGTGAATCTGGCGGGGGGGTTCTCGGTGGGCGGGGCTTTGGAAAGGGATCTCGAAGTCTCCGTGGACATCTCCAGCAGGTACTGGCTGGACTACCGAAGCCAGTGCTGGGGGGTCAGGGTCGGGGCCGAGCGGGAGGATGACGACACCAAATTCACCGTGATGTTCAATCTCCTGGGGTTGGGCGAGTTCGCCGCCTACTAACCTCTGGAGGTTGGGACACCCTTGACTTCGGCGACATGCGCCTCGGCATCCTTTCCGGTAAGGGCTGTGTAAGGGGACGTACATTCCTTTATTACTTTCTGATTCGGGGTGGATTTGGTAGCGTTCCGATATGCCACGGAAAACGCGGATAGATGCCCCAGACGCTGTGCATCATGTGATCGGGCGGGGGATTGGTCGCGCGCGGATCTTTCTGAGCGATTACGACCGGAACAATTTCCTCGATCGGCTGGGTGCTATTCTGGGCGAAACCAAGACATCGTGCTACGCCTGGGCTCTGATTCCCAACCACTTTCACCTTTTGCTCAAGACCGGCTGCACCCATTTGTCCTCGGTGATGCGCCGGCTGCTGACGGGGTACGCTGTCGCCTTTAACCTCCGCCATCATCGCCGCGGCCATCTTTTCCAAAACCGCTACAAATCCATCCTGTGTGAAGAGGATCCCTACCTGCTGGAGTTGGTCCGTTACATCCACCTAAACCCCCTGAGGGCGAGACTGGTTGAAGACTACGAGGAGCTCTGCAGATATCCTTATGGCGGGCACAGTGTGGTCTTGGGGCAAGCGAGAAAGGGGTGGCAGGATACGGACCATGTGCTTGCTTTGTTTGCCCGGAATCGTGCCACGGCCAGGCACGGCTACCGGCAGTTCGTGGAGAAAGGCATTGAACAGGGGAAGCGACCTGACCTGATCGGCGGCGGGCTTTTGCGCAGCCAAGGGGGGTGGACCGGTGTGTCAAGGCACTGCGCCAGGCAGGAACTTACCAGAAAGGGGATGAGCGAATTCTGGGAAAAGGGGATTTCGTAGCCCGCGTACTAACCAATGCCCAAGAGAAGCTCGAAAGGAAGTATCGGCTGGCTGCCACCGGATACAACCTGGATCATCTGGTAGAGCGGGTTGCGGAACTCCTGGGCATGCCTTCGGAGGAGGTCATGGCGCCGGGAAAGGCTCATCAAAGAGTTAAGGCCAGGAGTCTATTATGTTATTGGGCTTTCACGGAGCTGGGCATTACCCAGACCGAGCTTGCCCGCTACCTGCTCCTCGGCCAACCAGCGGTCAGCAATGCCGTTAGGAGAGGGGCAGCTTTGGTACGAGAGCGACAATACACCATCGAGCCGGAAAAGTAATCAAATGATGTACGTCCCCTATTAGTTTCGAGAATGCGGCATTTGGCGGGCTGCGCCGGCGATGGCTCACCAGAGGAGCACGGTAAGGCCGAGCAGCCAGCAGTAGGGGGCGAAGTAGAAGAGCGCACCCCGGCGGAGCAGGCGCATCAGCCACCGCAGGGCCAGCAATCCGGTCAGGGCGGCGCTGGTGAACCCGACGATCAGGGGACCGGGCCCCACCCGGGACAGCTCGGCGGTGTCCAGCTGCAGCACCATCGCCCCGGCCATGGCCGGGATCGCCAGCAGGAAAGAGAAACGGCCGGCCAGCTCCCGCTGGAGGCCGAGAAGCAGCCCGCACGCGATCGTGGTCCCGGATCGCGAGATGCCGGGAAGAATGGCCACGCCCTGGGCCGTGCCGATGGCCAGGGCCGTCAGGAGACCCACCCGGTCGCGGGAGCCGTGGCCCTGGGGGATGAGACGGGTGGCCGCCACGATCAGCCCGGTGACCATGAGCAGGCCGCCTACCGCTTCAGTGGAAGCGAAGGCTTTTTCCAGCGGCTCGCGGAAGGCCAGGCCGATGAAAGCGGTGGGGACGGATCCGGCCAGCACCCAGCCCAGGAGTGAGGCGCGCAGAGCCGCGGCGCGGGGAGGCCAGACCTCCCGCAGCATCCGGGCGATGTCGGCCCTGAAGTAGATGAACACCGCCACGAGCGTACCGAGATGAAGGGTCGTGTCCAGCAGGAGCTCGGGTTCGCCGAAGCCCAGCAGGTGCTGAAACACGACCAGGTGTCCGGAACTGCTCACTGGAAGGAACTCGGTGAGCCCCTGGACGACTCCCAGCAGGAGGGTCTGAAAACTGTTCATGCGACCGAAAACCCCTTCCTCACGCGACCGACTCGGCTCAGATACCAGAATGCCAACGCACTTGACAAGTCGAAAAACCCGCCGCCGGGCTTCTTGACAGCCCGCGGGAGGGTACACTATAGTCGGGGCACCGAACCCAGCTTTCCTCTTCTCACCCGGGAGGCCCTCCATGAAAGTGAAAGTCGGTGTCCTGTCGGCTGGCGGCGACTGCGCCGGGATCAACAGCACCATTCACTGGCTGGTCAATTCGGCGCTGGACAAGGACCTCGTTCCCCGGCGGGGGATGATGTTCAGCCTGCTGGGAATCCGAGACGGCTGGAAAGGCCTGGTCGAAGTAAACCCGGACAAGAAGGACAGCCTCCGGAGCTGGACCATGCCGCTGGACGCGGACGAGGTCCGCACCTGGGATCGCTACGGCGGGACCCGCCTCGGAACGACCCGTGTCAACCCCTTTGAGATGCAGGAGGACAAGTCCGCGGCGGTCATGGAACACGTGCGGAAACTCGGTCTGGACGCGCTGGTGGTCATCGGCGGGTTCGACAATCTGGGGGTGGCCTACAAGCTCTACCGCATGGGCCTGCGGGTCGTGGGGGTGCCCAAGACCATCGACCGCGACCTGTCGGAAACCGAATACACCCTGGGCTACGACTCGGCCCTGAACAGCATCACCACGGACATCGACCGGCTGCGGATCACGGCCGGCAGCCACAGCCGGATTTTCGTGGTGGAGACCATGGGCCGCAAGGCCGGCTGGCTGGCGCTGGAGGGCGGGGAGGCTTGCGGGGCCGCGGTCATCCTGATCCCGGAGCATGATTTTCTGGTCGAGCGCGTGAGCGAGCTGCTGCAAAAGCGCAAGCGGGAAGGCAAACGCTACAGCATCGTCCTCGTTTCGGAGGGGGCCAAACCGCGGGGTATGGAAGAGGTACACGAGAAGCGGGGGCGTGACGGCTTCGGCCACTACTACCTGGGAGGAATCGGGGGCTTCCTGGCCGAGGAAATCCAGAAGAAAACCGACACCGAGGTGCGTTACGTGGCCTTGAGGCACCTGCAGCGGGGGGGTGCCCCCACTGCCTACGACCGCCGGATGGGGCGGCGCTTCGGAATCGGGGCCGTCGACATGATCGTCAACGAGGACTTCGGCCGCATGGTGAGCCTGAAACTGGGCGAGATCACCTCGGTGCCCCTGAAGAAGGCGCTGGAACGGCTGAACCTGGTGGATGTGGAGAAGCACTACAGCACCAAGGACTATCGCAGCCTGGATCAGATCCTCTGACCCGCGTCTGCCTGCCGCGTGAATCCCGCCGAACGAAGCCGGCCGACCCGGTATCATTCCGAAGAGGGCAGCAGCACCCGGCTCCGGAGCGCGTGGTCGAGCGTCATCCGGTCCATGTATTTCACATCGCCGCCCATGGGAACCCCGAGAGCGATCCGGGTGATCCGCAGGGAATCGTCCTTGCCGTGGAGCAGCTGCGCCAGGAAAGCCGCCGTGGCCTCCCCTTCGGTGGTGGGGTTGGTGGCCAGGACGACTTCCCGGATCCCCTCGCGCTCCAGCCGTGCCATCATCTCCTTGATCTTCAGATCTTCGGGCCCCACGCCGTCCAGGGGGGAGAGAACTCCCTGCAGCACGTGGTAGCGGCCGCGGAAACAGCCGGCCGACTCCAGCGCCAGCTGATCACCGGCGCTTTCCACCACGCAGAGGATGGCGTTGCCCCGGCTCGGGTCGCGGCAGATGGGGCAGGGGTCCTCGTCGGTGACGTTGCAGCAGGTGGAGCAGAAACGGATCTTTTCCTTGACCTCCACCAGGCTCCGGGCCAGGCTCTCGGCCAGCTCGCGTTCGCTTCTCAGCACGTGCAGCGCCATCCGGGTCGCGGACTTCTGGCCGATGCCGGGCAGTCGGCTGAACTGCTCGATGAGCCGCTCGAGAGAAGGCGGGTAGATGCTCATGGCGAGGGCTAGAGGAGGCCTGGCAAGCCGGGGATGTTGAGTCCCTTGGTCAACTTGCCCATCTCCTGGTTCATCATTTCCTTGGCCCTGGCCAGCGCGTCGTTGACGGCTGCCATGACCAGGTCCTGAAGCATCTCCCGGTCTTCCGGGTCGATGACCTCAGGCTCGATACGGATGGAAACGATCTCCTGCCGGCCGTTGACCGCCACGGTGACCATGCCTCCGCCGGAGGAAGCCTCCACCGTTTTCTCTGCCAGCTCCTCTTGGATCTTGGCCATCTGGCTCTGAAACTGCTGCGCCTGTTTCATCAGCTGGCCCATATTGGGGATGCCTTTCACGATTGTAACCTCCTCAGAAAAGAAATTCGGAATTCGAAATGCGAAATTCGAAGAAAAGAAACCTGCATCAACCGCCTAACGCAGGGCCCGGAGATGCGGCACAGCCCGCCGGCGCCCGTCGCGGTCAGGAGTCGGAGTCGTCGATCCGGCCGCGAAACATGTGCAACAGATCCTGCACCGGCTTGGACACCTCCGGGGTGGAGGCCGGGGGCGCTGATTCGCTCACGACAGCCGGGGCCGCCTCGCGGATCTGAATCCTGAGATCCCGCCCGAAATAGTCCCGGCAATGGCCGGAGAGCTGTTCCAGGTGATCCCGGTCGGCGAAGTAGGAGGCCGAGAACTGCGGCCCGCCTTTCAGCAGATGGAGCGTCCGGTCGGTCAGGTCACCGAACTGCCAGGCCTTGAGCACGTTGTGCATCCGGCTGTTGCGGGTCGACAGGTGCTGCAGAAAGCCGTTCCAATCCCGCTCTCCGCCGGCCGCTTCCGCCTCGGGGGAGGAGTCGCCGGACAGCGGCTCGGGCGGCGATGCGTGAGAGGCCCCGGGCGGCGGCGTGCCCTGGGCCCGCGCCGTCCCTGCGAGCCGCTCCTCCAGGGATTCGATCCGCTCGAGGAGGGTCTCGAATGAGAGCACGTCCCCCAGCCGGCACATCCGAATGAGCAGGGCCTCGAGAACCGTGCGCGGGTGGGATGCGAAGCGCAGGTCTTCCTCACGGGCGATCATGAAGCCCAGCATGACCTGCAGCTTGTCGAGGCCGGCACGCTCGGCCAGCTGCCGCGTCTCTTTGCGCTCCTCCTCAGCCAGGTCCAGCAGCCGGTCTTCGGGAAGGATCAGGGAAACCAGCAGGTTCCGGAACTGCTCCATCAGGACCCGGTAGAACACCTTCAGATCCAGGCCGTAGTCGAAGATCCGCGCCACGATCTCGATACAGGTCCCGGCAGAGCCCTCGATCACGGCCCGGCAGGTCTCGGAGATGACGGCCCGGTCAACGATCCCCAGCACATCGGTCACCTGCCCGTCGGTGACCCGGAGGCCGGCAAACGAGACGACCTGGTCCAGGAGGCTTTCGGCGTCCCGCATGCTGCCTTCGGCCTCCCGGGCGATCTGGGCGAGCCCGGAGCGGCCGATCTCGATGCCTTCGGCGGCGGCGATCCGCTCCAGATGGGAGACGATCAGGGCCGCCGGAATCCGTTTGAAGTCGAAGCGCTGGCACCGGGAGAGAATCGTGACCGGGACCTTGTGGGTTTCGGTGGTGGCAAAGATGAACTTCACGTGTGCGGGCGGCTCCTCCAGGGTCTTGAGGAGGGCGTTGAAGGCGGGCAGGGTGAGCATGTGCACCTCATCGATGATGTAGATCCGGTAACGGCTCGATGAGGGCATGTATTTGATGTTTTCCCGCAGTTCCCGTATCTCGTCGATTCCCCGGTTGGAAGCCCCGTCGATTTCCTGGACATCCACCGAGCGAGCCGTCGGTGATCTCGGGCAGGAGCGGCATCGGTTGCAGGGGACCCCGGGCCTCCGTGGCCTGACAGTTGATGGCCTTGGCAAGGATTCGGGCAACGGAGGTCTTGCCGACGCCCCTCGGGCCGGCTGAAAAGATAGGCGTGCGCCAGCCGCTGCGCTCCGGATGGCGTTCATCAGGGTCTGGGTGACGTGTTCCTGGCCGATGACGTCCTCGAAGGTCTGAGGACGCCACTTTCTGGCTAGAACTTCATAGCTCATGGTCTCTTGGCAACCCGGTCAAGGGCGACGTTCCGGCTGCAAAGCACTTCATCGCCGGCGCCGTGGACAGGGAATATGGCGGAGAGAGAGGGATTCGAACCCTCGGTACCGCTTTTGGCAGTACACGCGATTTCCAGTCGCGCTCCTTCGGCCAGCTCGGACATCTCTCCGCAGAAAAGGTCGTGCTAGGCGGCGGGCACTCACGGGCTTCGGTCAACCGGTTCGAGCGTCAGGGAATGCAGATGGCGGAGAGGGTGGGATTCGAACCCACGTGCCCCGCTATTCACGGGACAAGTCGATTTCGAGTCGACCCCGTTACGACCACTTCGGTACCTCTCCCCCGTTCACTCATCCGTTCTCTTGCGGCGCTCCCGAAAGAACTCCTGCAGCATGGATCGGCACTCGTCTTCCAGGATCCCGGAGACGATCTCGATCCGGTGGTTGAGCCGCTCATCCGCCGGGAGGCGATAGAGAGATACCGCCGCGCCTGCCTTGGCGTCATGGGCGCCGAAGGCCAGCAGTCCGACCCGAGCGTGCACGGCCGCGCCCACGCACATGATGCAGGGCTCGATGGTCGTCACCAGCACAGTGTCGTTCAATCGGTAGTTCCGGATCAAAGAGCAGGCTCTGCGGATGGCCAGGATCTCCGCATGGGCAGTGGGATCACAGCGTGAGATGGGCTCGTTGTGGGCCCTGGCGAGAACCCGACCGTCCGGCTCCGCAATCACGGCGCCCACGGGAACCTCACCCTGCTCCAGGGCCCGCCTGGCCTCCCGAAGAGCTTCTTCCATCAGGCACTTGAGATCAAGGGACACCGTAGGTCATGTGTACCTCTTTTTTCCCTTTCCGTCAACCGGGTAGTTCCCGCCGCCGCCGAGCCTGCGGGAGGCTTGCTCACTCCCGAGCCGGCGGATATAATCAGGCTCTGACAAACGGAACCGGGCGACATCGCAGGGGGCACCATGGTCTTTCACCAGCCTGAAGTGAACGAGGAGTTCACCCGCCGTGAGCGGGAGCGGGCCCGCCGGCTGCGCAAGACCCAGTGGTGGCTGCGCAGGATCCAGGCCGGCGTCTGTTATTACTGCGGTGCCAGCGTGGGGCGGGACGCACTCACCATGGACCACATCGTCCCCTACAGCCGTGGCGGAAGGAGCGCCAAAGGCAACATCGTTCCGGCCTGCAAGTCCTGCAACAGCAAGAAAAAGTACCTGCTGCCGCTGGAGTGGGCGGAGTACCTGGAGACGCTGCACAGCCGTCGGCCGGAAGACTAGCCGCCCAGGCGGTTAGTCTTCCGGCCGACGGCGGCGGACCTCCACCGGCAGGCCGGTGAGCCGGCCGGCCTGCGATTCGAGCCGTTTCGCCGCGCTGCCCTCGCGAACGGCGATCTCCAGGGTCCCGGAACTTCCCACCAGGGCCAGCACTTCCCCGGGCGCCACCTCGCCGTAGGTCCGGTGGAGTCCCCTGATCCGGAGGCCGGCGGCGCGGATTTCCGCCTCGGCACCAGCCAGGTGGCGGCTGAGAGCGCTTTCCCGGATGTTGCTGATCAGGTTCCCGAAACGGTCCACTCGGCTTACCCGGCCCACCAGGATGCCGTCCGCCGACCGCGCCTCGGGAAGCGTCAGGGTAACGGCATCCGTGACCCAGGGCCCCAGCTCGGAGGGGTCGACTCCCAGGGAGAGGTGGGCGGCGACCGGGGCGAAGATGTCACGGCCGTGAAAGGTAGGGCTCACCTGCGGCCGGAAGAAGCGACGCTCGGAGAGATGAACGACGCGGGTCGAAGGGTCCTGATCGATGATTGGCGAGAAGAGGCCGTTGTCGGGCCCCACGAAGGCATGGCCGGCGGCGAGCACGGCCAGCGGGCGTCGCTCGGTACCCACCCCGGGGTCCACCACCGCCAGGTGGATGCTGCCCGCCGGGAAATAGCGGTGGCTCTCGGCCAGGCAGGCTGCGCCTTGCGCAATGTCCCCGGCTTCGATCCGGTGGGTCAGGTCGACGAGGCGCGCCTGCGGGTTGATCTGCAGGATGACCCCCTTCATGACGCCCACATAGGGGTCCTGCAGACCGAAGTCGCTCAGCAGGGTGATGACGCCGGAGCTCTTCACGCCCGGTTCTCGAGCCGGCGGGGCAGGGTTTCGCCCGCCTTTCCCTGAAACAGCAAATCCATGAGGCCGGTTTGCGGCGTGCGTTCGAGGTTGATCTCAGCCTCCCGCTCGGCCTGCCGGAGCGCCTCCCGCGGCGCCGGGAGCTGATCTTCCATGAACCGCACCCTAAGTCAACGCCGGGGTCAAGTCAAGCAGGGGGGACTCAGCTCCCAAAAGATACCCTGGGCCGCGCGCCGCGCGGGTTTGGGAGCAGGAAACCGGGGAGGGCGCTTATGGACAAAGTCGTTGATATCGGGGGACCCTTGTGATATTCATGCCGCGGGAAGAGGGTAAGGGGATTCAATCGAGAGCGCTGAGCGCTTTTGAAAACCTTGCAGGAAAGGAGATCGGAAATGACGGCAAAACTGATCCTGGGGACGGAAATCAAAGAGGGAATTCTCACGGAAATCAAGGAGCAGGTCCAGCAGATCAAGGCCCAGCACGGCCAGGTGCCCGGGCTGGTGACCATTCTGGTGGGCAAGAACCCGGCCTCGGTCTCCTACGTGACGCTCAAGATCAAGACCGCCGAGGAGCTGGGCTTCAAAGAGGTTCAGGACAACCAGCCGGATGATCTCTCCGAGACGGCTCTGCTGGCCCTCATCGACAAGTACAACAAGGATGACTCGATTCACGGCATTCTGGTCCAGCTGCCGCTCCCCAAGCACATCGACGAGAAAAAGGTTCTCAACGCTATCGACCCGGACAAGGACGTCGACGGTTTTCACCCGGTTAACGTGGGCCGGCTGATGATCGGGGGGGCAGAGGTCAAGTTCCTGCCCTGTACCCCGGCCGGCATTCAGGAAATGATCGTCCGCTCCGGCGTTCAGACCAACGGGGCCGAGGTGGTGGTGGTCGGGCGCTCCAACATCGTGGGCAAACCGATTGCCAACATGATGCTTCAGAAGGGCAAGGGCGCCAATGCCACCGTGACGGTGGTGCACACTGCCACCCGGGATCTGGCCGCCCACTGCAAGAGGGCCGACATTCTGATCGTGGCGGCCGGCGTTCCCGGTCTGGTGAAGCCCGAGTGGATCAAGCCGGGCGCCTGTGTGATCGACGTGGGAGTGAACCGGGTGGGTGAAAAGGTCAGCGAGAAAACGGGCAAAAAGGTGGCCATCCTGCGGGGGGATGTGGACTTCGACGCCGCCAAGGAGATCGCGGGGTGGATCACGCCGGTGCCCGGCGGGGTGGGTCCGATGACCATCACCATGTTGATGAAGAACACCCTGAGCTCGCTGAAGCACAGGCTGGGGATCGCTTAAGAGGCTGCCGCCCTAGAGCCAGGTCCTCGGAAGACGACCTGGCGAGGGCGTAAGGGCTGGATAAAGATCAGGGAAGGGGGTTGGGGGCGGAAGTCCCCATCCCCTTTCGCCTGTTTCGGGGCGGAGGGCCGGGGAGGCGCCGAGGGGCACCCACGATTGCCTGCCGGCGGGGCGGCTGCGGCTCAGGCCTTCTGGAGTCCTCGGGAGAGCTTACCGCTTACGATGGCGGCGTACAGTCCCGCCAGGAGGATCTCCAGGAGGAAGACGGCGATCCAGGACTGAACGACTGCCCATACCATGCCGCCGATCACGAAGGCCGGGACGATCATGACGATGGCGATGCCGATTTTTCTGAAGCTATCCATGAAGCCGACTCCTTGCGCATCTGCTGCCCCGCGGCTGGGGCGGGGTCGGGAAACCGGGATCGCATTATAGGGAAAAGCGACGGGCGGGTCAAGGACAACAGGACGATCGGCAAACGATCCGCCAGCCGACGGCGAAGCAGGTCCCGCGGATTGCCGAAAGGCCTGAACGGGACGTGGTCAGGGCCGGGCCGGGTGGCCGGTCGCGGGCAGCGCTGAACGCTGCACGGCGTCCCGGACCGCGTCCAGGGCCAGCTGGATGCCGGCGGTCGGCAGGAAGCTGCTTCCCCGGGACGGGTGAACCTGCCAGCTGCCCTCCTTCCAGACGATCTCGATCCAGAGGTGCTGCAGGAGCCGGTTTTCGGACACCAGGGTCCGCGCCATCCCCTTGAGCGCCCGTGGATCGTAGAGGACTTCCTTGAACTCCACGGTGATTTCTCCGCGGCAGCCGGCCGGGAAAAAGCGCTCCGGGTTGAAATGCGACACCCGATGGGTTTTCAACGCAGCGTCCTCCTGTGCGGCGACGGGGAAGTGGGTGATCTTGACGAGACGCAGTTCGTAGAAGGAGTCCTGACCGAGAGCCTGCCACTTTTTTTCGTATTTGGTCCTGAACCGGGGCGGCATGGCAGCGGTGCGGACCCGGAAACCGGTGCCCAGGCACTGCGCCTCCATCCACTCGGCGTAAGGGCGGTGATCGGTGACAATGAGCACTTCGCCCGCCGGTTTCAGACGGCTGTTGAGCAGCCGGAAGAAGGCCTCCGAGAAGAGGCGGTGCCGGACATGGGTTTTCTTGGGCCAGGGGCACGGGAAGAGGGCGTAGACGGCCGAGAGACTGGCCTCCTCGAAGAGCCGTTCGAGCGCCGTCCAGGCGTTCGCCTTCAGGACCCGGACATTGCCCAGACCGGCCAGGGCGATCTTCCGCAAGGCCCGCCGCACCGGGACCCACCGCAGATCAAGGCCCACGAAATTCTTGTGGGGATGGGCCCCGGCCCGCTGAACCAGAAAGTCGCCCAGGCCCGAGCCGATCTCGAGCTCCAGGTCGGCCGAACGGCCGAACTCCACGGCCCACGGAACCGGTCGCGCGACCTGAAACCAGGGCAGCAGGGGATCGAGGGAAATATAAGCCGGCATGGTCGAAGGGTCTTCCGGATCTGTCGGGATCTGGGTTTGCTTGACAACCGGGCCTAAAATATTGCAAAAAGTCGGAATAGGCAACTACCCCCCGGCGGACAGCCGGGAATTCAGGAGGAGAGAAATATGGGATCCGGAAACAGAGCGGCGCGGGAAGTTCAGCATAGCCTCTGGAAGAGCAAGCTTGACGACCGGCTGAAGGCCCTGACAGAGCAGGGAGTAGCTAAAGAGACGATCTCCAGGGATTCCACCGTGAGGAAACTCAGGGCCGAGGTCAGATCAGCCCAGGCGAGACTCAGGGCGATCTCCAGGCGCGAGGAGAAACTCGTGGAAATGGCCGCCCAGAAAGCCGAGAAACTGGCGGCGCCCAAGAAAGAGAAGCGGAAAAAGGGTGCGGAAGCCGAGGACACGGCCCAGGTGAGCAAGCGGCAGCAGAAGAAGAAGCAGAAAAAGGAAACCAAGACCCCGGCAGCCGGGTAGAACTCCAACCGGGACCCACGCGGCCCGGCTCCGTGGCCTCCGAAACCGGACCTCAACGGTCACGGCGGAACGCAGCGACAAAGCTGCGGAGGATGCGGAGCGGGGCCTCGTCGACTTGGCCGAATCGAATCCCGCAGCGATACTGGCCTTCCGGGGCGGAATAGAAGTAGACGACCTCCCCTCTCAGATCGGCAAGATCATCTCTGAGCCCGATTGCCACGCTGACCAGCCGGGCGTCTTCCAGCGATTCATGAGTTTCCAGCGAAATGCCGGATTCGCTCACGTCCAGGGTCTTGCCCATGCCCTCGCGGATCGTGCGGCCGTTTTCGTCCAGGCAGCTGTATGAGACGAGGTTGAGGGAAGGAAATCGAGGATGTTTTCTCCGGTCTTCAGGCTCCGCCATGCTTTCCTCCTCTTCGCCGGCGGCGCTTCAAGGCCAGGCGGCAGATCTGATCGCAGAGTTCGGGGAAGGAGATCCCTGCCGCCCGGGCGGACTGGGGCAGGAGACTGGTGGCGGTCATGCCGGGGAGGGTGTTCGCCTCGAGGCACCAGAACCCGCCCCCGGTATCCATCCGGAAATCGACCCGGCTGTAGCCTTCGAGCTTCAACGTCCGGTGGGCCTTGAGCGCCAGCGCCCGGATGCGGCGGGTTTCGGAGTCCTGGAGGCGGGCCGGGAAGACCTCTTCGGCACCGCCCTGCTGGTACTTGCTCGCGTAGTCAAAGATGCCTCCGTGGCGAGGCCGGATTTCTCCGACCGCCAGTGCCCGGTCGCCCAGAATCCCCACGGTCAACTCGCGGCCAGGAACGAAGTGTTCGATGATCACCTCATCATCGAAGCGGAAAGCCTCGCGAAGCGCCGGACCCAGCCCGGCGGCATCGTTTACGACCGCCAGCCCGATGGTGGAACCCTGCTTGTTGGGCTTGACCACGACCGGATAGCCCAGGCTCCGTTCGACCTGCGCGGCGGAAGCGGGTGCCACGAGCCAGTCGGCGGTGGGAATGCCGGCCTGCCGGAAAAGGCGCTTGGAAATATCCTTGTCCATGGCGTTGGCGCTGGCCCGGTGCCGGCTTCCGGTGTAGGCTACCCCGGCCAGGTCGAGCCATGCCTGCAGGGTTCCGTCCTCGCCGACCCCGCCGTGCAGTGCCAGGAAGATGACGTCCACGTCCCGCAGTTCCGGAAAACTGGCGAACAGCTCCAGGTTGAACCCCAGACGACCCAGCGCCCGGCGGCTGGGCGGCTGCGGGGGGACGCCGGCCGAAAGGAACCGCTCCACCTGCTCAGGCGAAAGGGGGCCGGCTGCCGTATCGACCGCCAGAATCTCGTGGCCGGCCTCCCGGAGAGCACGGACGACCTGGGTTCCGCTGGCCAGCGAAACATCGCGTTCCTCGCTGTTGCCCCCGAACAGAACAGCCACTTTCATGCCGCCGGGCCCCTTTCCCATTTGGCGGGTTTCAGCCCTTTTTCGTCACCCCGGCTCTTGATCGCAGGCTGGACCGGAAATCGTCCCAGAAAGCCTTGTCCGCATTCTGCCAGGCAGCCCCCCAGCGGCGCTCGAAATAGGATGACGGCAGCCGGTCCTGCCAGGACTTCCAGGGGTTCTTGCCTTCCGCGCGGGCTCTCAGGACGTCTCTGAGAAATGCCGCGATATTCGTGATCTCGTCCTTCGGGATGTAGCAATCAGCACCCTCCCGGATGGACTTTGCCAGGTCTTCAGGAGTGAGGGCGTGGGCCGTCAGCATGGCGGCCGGGATGTTGTGCTGCCTGGCGATTTCGAGCAGCAGATAGCCGTCGACCCCCATGATGTCCAGCACCGCCAGGTCGAATTTGGCGGTCTCCAGCAGCGTACGCGCCTCCTGGTAGGTCGCGGCCTTGGAGACCCTGCACATGGAGAGAAGTTCAGCCACGGAATCCAGAATATCGATCTCGTCATCCACGACGAGGACCCTTTTCCCCGCCAGAAGATCTCCCTCAGCCATGGTTCAGGCTCCTTTGAACGATCGTCCGGACACGACGGACGTTGCTTCGAGATTAGCGGCAGGAGGGGGAAAAGTCAACAGCGGTCGGTCCCAGGCAGCTTGCCCGGACCCGATCCCGCGGGCCGTGTGGCCGGCCGGGGCGGCGGAAGGAGTTTTCGCCGGCAGCAGAAGGGCTCGGTCCTAAGGAAGCCGGACGGGCGCACGCTTGACACTTCCGCCACGAGGTGCCAAAGATTTTGCGAAGGGCGGCCGAAGCGGCAGCGAGCGAGGAAAGGGCCGGAAAGGGCTGACTCTCCTGCAGGAGTATCCAGATGGATGTTTCAGTCGTTGTCCCGCTTTTCAATGCAGAGGAATTCATCCGGGAGAGCGCAGGTGCCCTGATCGGCCAAGACTATCCGGGGGAACGCTACGAGATCATCATGATCGACAACAACTCGACCGACGGAACGGTCGATATGGTGAGGCGATTCCCCCGCATCCGGTTGCTCCATGAAAAGAGACAGGGCTCTTACTGCGCGCGCAACCGGGGCATCCTGGCAGCCGATGGCCGCCTCATCGCTTTCACGGACCCCGACTGCCGGCCGAACCCTGACTGGTTATCGAGCCTGGTGGGCGTCGCGTGCCGTCCGGGGTCTGATATCGTCTTGGGTAGGCAGGAATTTTCGTCCGGATCGGAAGGGCTTTCCCTGTTGGCCGAGTACGAATCCCAGAAGGCCGAATACGTTTTTTCAAGCGATATCAAGGAGATTTACTACGGCTATACCAACAACATGGCCGTTCGCAAATCGTTGTTCGGGAGATTGGGAAACTTTGTTGAAATTGAGCGCGGCGCGGACACGATTTTTGTGCGGAAAGCGGTGGAGGAGTGCGGGTGTCCCAGCGTGCGGTATTCGGTGGATGCCTGCGTCCGGCATTTGGAAATCGTCGGCGTATGGGATTATTTCAGGAAGAAGCAGATCTACGGAAAAAGCACTGAACGCAACCGGGGCCTGGGATCGGCCAGGCCGTTGAGTAACGCAGAAAGGCTCACCGTCTTCCTGCAGACCGTCCGGAAGCAGCGTTATTCCCTTATCCGGTCATGTCAGCTTTTCATTTTGCTGAGCCTTGGCATGGGCTTCTACGAATTCGGGCGGGGAACTGCCTCAGGACCCGGGTGACCTCCGGTCTCAACGCACACAAAGCCCGGGTGTTCTCATGAACGCTGCTCAACATCGAGGAAGAAGATGTCGCTGATAATCTCGTCAATACAATTGCCGCCCTCGTATGCGGATGTGCACGAGCAGCACGGCTGCGTGCTCTCCCAATCCGTTCTGAATCCGGCAGGTTTGAGCCTGTAAGGCCTGGCGATCCATATCGGCATCAGGGAATGCCTCTGCAGGTTCCCCATTGGGAATCTTCCAGCCACATCACACGCACACACACACCGAGCCATCATCGGAGCTTCCGGGGAATGATAACGACAGCCGGGGCAGTGCAGGTTGCACAGCCGCGTGATATCCGCGGTGACGTAAAAAGGCCCCACCTTGGCGACCTGCCCGTTGGTCAAGCCGCGCAGAAGGCCTGTCAATTAAAGAAAATGCGCCATCTGTCTTCCTGCGCACCGGTTTGAATCCAATGCATCACAGTCGTCCCTCTCGCAATATCTTACCCAGCCGATTCAGGAGATGTTTCATTTCCTTTTTCCAGCGCTGGGGATTCGTGAGTTCGGAAAGGAGAGAGGGCTGAGAGCGGCTGTGGAATTCGAAGACAAGGTATTTCGCTACCTCCCCGCCAGGGTTCCGCATGCCGTGAGGGTCACCGGAAGGATAAAAGATCACGCTGCTTGGCCCGGCGCGCCGACCGAGCGTTTCGACCTCGCCGGCCAAAACGACAATGGCCACATCGTAGGGATCCCGGTGGGGGTCGTAACCCGCACCGGGTGTCAGGGTGGAGGCGTGGCATTGGAGTTTTTGTAAGTAGGCCGTAGGTCCCTCAAAAATCAGGCTGTGGTGAAACCCTTTTCTTGGCGGGGCATCCGCGGTAAAGCCGGTGTCAAAGCGGCCGAAATCGAGCGGGGGCCCGGCACCCGTCGGGCGGCTCTGCCATTTCAACATCAGATAATTCGCCGGGCCTTGGCTCGTTGTTTCGAGCGTGTGGGCGAAATAGGATGGATAATAGACCAATTGACCAGGACCTAGAGGGGTTCGGAGCTCCCCGCTCCTTTTACTGAGATCGGGCAGGATGAGATCCACCTTGCCCGAGAGGAGCAGCAGCAGTTCCTCTTCCTTGTGGGAATGCGGCGGATGGGGGCAGCGTCTCGAGAGCAGCACCGATGCGTGACAGGACAGGAATGACACGCCAACGGTCCAGCCTCTAAAGAGATGATAGGGCTTCCACCCTCTTTGTTCATCCGGAAGGAGGGGAATCCGGAGCGGGAAAATGCCGCTTCTCAATTGGTGGCCGGGCCAGAGATTCACCTGAATCCTCTGCTGGGGAAGAAAACTAGAGTTCCTGTTTCCTGCGCCCATCGGCGCGCCAAGGCTTGGCGAGCAGCTCCGCGATCCCGATACCGAGGACGGCAAGGGCTGCCAGCCAGAGAACGGTGTGTCCGCGCGAGGGGATGTCAAGCGGAACAGCCACCAGCCAAACCAGCAGGGCTGTTCCCCCGCAGAGATTGATGGCGATCGCACCTGCCAATCCGAGACCCTTTCCGCGCACAGCTGCGCCGCGCCATTCCATGAGGAGCGCGAGCCCGATGCCGACCAGCACGGCTCCAAGAAGGGCGGTATAGAAATAGCCGTGGGGACGGGGGAGGCCGAGAAGCCGGTCGAACCCAAAAGGATACAACAGCAGAACCAGTCCCAGCAAGAGGTTGACGACTCCGTCGACTGCCAGCAGGACTCCGCGCCTGGCGTTCAAGGCGCCGGCTCCATGCTCTTTAGCTGATTTCCCCACAATGAGTCTCCAGGGAACAGACAGCGCGGCGGGATCCGATGACCGTGCCGGGCTGCGGCGCACGAAGGCCAGCCTCAGACGGGCAGCCCTCGGCGGAGGCGGTCTTCGGCGATGTGACGGGCAGCGGTTTCGGTGGTGATCCCTTCGGCAGCGGCCCTCTCGAAGATGTGCCGGAGAGTGTCCCCGATGGCTTTCACCCTGGCCTCCGCCTCCGCGGCCGACCAGCCCAGAAGCTCGAGACCGAGGATGGAGACGGCTCCGCCCATGCTGATCACGAAGTCCGGCGCGTAGAGGATATTCCGCTCCCTGAGGCGCCGGCCGTCCTCCGCTTCGGCCAGCTGGTTGTTGGCGGCCCCGGCGATCGCGCGGCAGCGCAGGAGCGGGATGGTCTCGCGGTTCAGGATCCCGCCCAGCGCGCAGGGCGAGAAGATGTCGCATTCCGTCCGGCATGCATCTTCGGGCGGAACAAAGGGCAGTTTCAACTCGTCTCTGAAATGGCGTGTCCGGTCCGGGTCCACTTCGCTGAAAAGGACCTGGGCCCCGGCCCGCAGCAGACGCTCGATCAGGAGTTTCCCCACGCTGCCGACGCCCTGAACCAGGACCGTGCGCCCGGACAGGGTGAGGGAGCCGTAGATGTGCCGGCAGACGGCCTCGAGCCCGCTGAACACGCCCAGGGCCGTTCCCGGCGCCGAATCGCCCGCCCCGCCGCAGGCCGGTGAGCGGCAGAACACGTGTGGCGATCCGGTTTCGGCGATGACGTCCATGTCCGCGGATGCGGTGCCTACGTCCGGTCCGGTCTGGTACAGGCCGCCGAGCTGTTGCAGGAGCGTGCCGTAGCGCCTGAGCAGGCCGGGCCGCTCCCGGGGGTCGAAGCCCGGGGGCAGCGCGATGACGGCCTTGGCACCGCCACGGGGCAGGCCGGCTACGGCGAACTTGTAGGTCATGCCCTGCGCCAGCCTGAGGGCATCGCGAAGCGCGCTCTCAAAGTCCGGGTAGGGTTTCATGCGCGTGCCGCCGGTCCCGGCCCCCAGCCGGGTACTGTGAATCGCGATGATGATCCAGCAACCGCTGGGCCGGTCGAAATGCAGAATGACGCTTTCGCCGTCCCACTCCGCAATGATCTTTTCCATGGCGCTCTCTCAGTCTCCAGGGTGTCCGAAGTCGAATCTCAGCTCCACCCGGCAATCGTTTCCTTTGAGCTTGGGACAGCGTTTCAGGTCCGGGTTCCGTTCGTATCTCAAGCCCATGGCATCGAACCAGCCTTCCATCCTCTCGAAGATGCCGCACTCGTATTCCGGCAGGCAGCCGGTCTTCTGCATGCCGTCGTGGGCGAAACAGTGCCGCATGTGAAAAACCTGGCGATCCCCGCCGGGGTACTCCAGCCCGAAAACCATGAAATCCGGCACGAACACTTCCCTGGCCAGTTCGAACAGTGTCCGGTAGTCTTTGAAGCTCCGGGGCGGGGAGGCTCCGGCGGCTTTCATCAGGCGGGCGAACTCCAGTTGTCCCAGCTTGCGGCAGACCCGGAGGTTCATGGGGCTGGCAACCGCCATGCCGAACCCGGCCGCCACCTCGGCGTACCACAGGGCGTCGTGGGTCATCCAGTTTCGGAGAAGGAGGTCCCTGAGTTGGGACACCGGCAGGAAGGGCTGCTCCATCCGCTTGCACCTCCGCTGGCGGGTGCGGCAGAGCCGCATCGGGCTGTTTGTGGCAGAGCGAACAGGGTGATCATAGGCTGTCCGCCCGAGCAGGTCAAGGGTGCCGCGGGCCCGAGGCGCTTGTCTCGGCCCGCCCTTACTGCTATGATACCCGTAAGATTCCGCCTGCGCGGGATCGCGGCGAAGCTCCAGAGCAGGATCGAAGCGAGAGGGAAAAGCTGCGCCATAACGAGCATCGATGAAGTGCCGCGGGAACCGGGAGCGGCAAGACGCGGCCCTGAGGTAGTTGGCTATGGAATGCGGTGTGGAAAATGAGGGCATGCACTACGAGGGGACCTGCATTCGCCCCCCCAGCGAGGCATTCAGCATCCTGCTGCAGGTCACGCTCGGGTGTTCCCACAACAAGTGCACGTTCTGCGGCACCTACAAGGACAAGCGCTTCACCATCAAGCGCGACGAGATCATCCTCAGCGACATCCTCTTCGCCGCCAGGTACATGCGCCGTCAGGACCGGGTATTCCTCATGGACGGCGACGCCCTGGTCATCCCCCAGAAGCGGCTGATGTGGATCCTGGACCGGATTCGGGAGCACCTGCCATGGGTCAAGCGCGTCGGGGCCTACGCCAATGCCAAGAGCATCCGGCTGAAGTCCGCGGAAGATCTGGCTGCGCTGCGGGAAAACGGGCTGACCATTCTGTACCTGGGGGTAGAAACCGGGGATGAGGCGCTGCTCGGAAAAATCTGCAAAGGCGCGAGCGCCGGGAACCTGGTCCTGATGGGCCGCAAGGTCAAGGAAGCCGGGATCAAGCTCTCTGTGACGGTGCTGCTGGGGATCGGCGGTCGGGAGGGATCCATGCAGCACGCCCGTGCCACCGGGGAGCTCCTGAGCGCCATGGACCCCGACTTCGTGGGGGCCCTGACCGTGATGCTGATTCCCGGCACACCCCTTCACCAGGAGTGGGTGAACGGCGATTTCCAATTGCCCGACGAGCGCGGACTGCTCAGGGAATTACGTGAGATGATCGCCGGCACGAACCTGACCCGTGGTCTGTTTTTCTCCAACCACGCCTCCAACTACCTGCCGGTCAAGGCGCGGCTGCCGCGGGGCAAGCAGGAGGCCCTCGACCTGATTGACCGGGCTCTCGGGGGCGAGGTCGGGTTGAGGCCCGAGTGGACGCGCGCCCTGTAGCAGCAGGCGGCCGGACGTCCGGCCTATTCGTTAGAAAACCGGATACTGAAATCGGAAACGAGGAGGGGGATCCGAGCCTCGTGAGGCCTCAATCCAGGATGGCCTGGACGAAGGCCTCCGCATCAAAGGGGCGCAGGTCGTCGGTCTTCTCGCCGATTCCGATGTAGCGGATGGGCACCCGGAGCTGGTGGGCGATCCCCACCACGATGCCGCCCTTGGCCGTGCCGTCCAGCTTGGTCAACACGATGCCGGTCAAGCCGATGGCCTCGTGAAACATCGCAGCCTGGGACAGGGCGTTCTGGCCGGTGGTGGCATCCAGTACCAACCAGACTTCGTGGGGCGCCCCGGGCAGGCGGCGGCCGGCGACCCGTTTGACCTTCTGCAGTTCTTCCATCAGGTTGACTTTGGTGTGCAGGCGGCCGGCGGTGTCGATCAGCACCACGTCCGCCCCGCGTGCCTGGGCGGCCGCCAGGCCGTCGAAGACCACAGCCGAGGGGTCGGCGCCGGTCTGCTGCCTGACCACCTCCGCACCGACCCGTTCGCCCCAGACGCAAAGCTGTTCTACGGCGGCAGCCCGGAAGGTGTCGGCGGCCACCAGCAGGACTTCCTTGCCGTCGCGCTTGAACTGGTGGGCGGCTTTTCCGATGGTGGTGGTCTTTCCTACGCCGTTGACGCCGATGACCATGATGACCAGCGGTTCGTCGGCTGCCGGCCGGCAAAGCTCCGGGGCAGGGACCGTCAGGAAGCCCAGAATACGCTGCCGCAGGGCGGTCCGCAGTTTCTGGGGGTCGGTCAGTTCTTTGCGGGACACGCGGCGCTGGACTTCCTCGATCAGTTCCCGGGTGGTGGCCACCCCGATATCGCAAGTGAAGAGGATTTCCTCGAGTTCTTCGAGCAGATCTTCCGTGATTTCCCGTTTGCCCAGGAACAGGCGGTCCAGCCGGTCCGTCAGCTTGGAGCGCGTCTTGGCCAGCCCGAGGCGCAGCCGCCGGAAGACGCCGGCCTCCGCGACTTCCTCGGTAGGTTCGGGCGGCGGCCCTTCTTCCGCCAGGATTTCCTGCGTGGGTTGGGTCTTTTCCCCTCGTCTGAAGAACTTCATCATGGGTTTTCCCTGACGCGGTTAACGGTGCGCCGAACGCCCCGAGACGGAACCGCCCCGGAATGACGGCCGAAGTGGAAGACCGGGTTGGCGGTACCGCATTAGTAACCCCGCCGAGGCCCGCCGTCAAGCCCGGGAATCGAATCAGTTGAAAGAGGGTTGCAGCAAGGAGGGGCTGGAGCCGATCTGTTCCCTGAGCCGCTCGAGGTTGACGGAAACCAGCTTGCTGATCCCCGCTTTTTCCATGGTGATCCCGTACAGACGGTCCGTGATCTCCATGGTCCGCTTGTTGTGGGTCACCATGATAACCTGGGTGCTCTTGCGGATTTCCTGCAGCAGCTCGTTGAAGCGGTCGATGTTGGCCTCGTCCAGAGGTGCGTCCACCTCATCCAGCAGACAGAAGGGGCTGGGCTTGATCATGTAGATGGCGAACAGCAGCGCCATGGCCACCAGCGCCTTCTCGCCGCCCGACAGCAGCCCCATGTGGCTCAGCTTCTTGCCCGGCGGCTGGACTTCCACCAGCACTCCACACTCCAGCGGCTGGGATTCGTCGGTCATCCTGAGACCGGCCTTGCCGCCGTTGAACAGGATCGGGAAGATCTCCCGGAGCTTCTGGTCCACCGCCGTGAAGGTCAATTGAAACCGCTCGAGGGAAGTCCGGTTGATTCTGCGGATGGCGCTTTTCAGGGATTCGATGCTCTGGATGAGGTCGGTGCGCTGTTTGGCAATGAATTCATAGCGCTCTTTTAGGGCCTCGTGCTCCCTGATGGCCGTGAGGTTCACCTCTCCCAGCCTCTGCCGCAGGGTCTTGCGGCGCTCGATCTCGGTTTCCACCGAGGCCTGGGAAAAATCCGCCTCCACGTGCTGGGTGTAGATGTCGGCCAGCAGCAGGCCGTATTTCTCCTGGACTGTCTGGGAGAGGTGATTCATCCTGAACTGGACTTCGGAGTGCTCCATCCGCGTCCGGTTGATCCGATCCTTGAGGGCTGCGAGGTCGGTGCGCTCCTTTTCGGCCTGCGCTTCGGCGTCCTTGGTGCGGCTGAGCACGGTTGCGCGCTCCTGGTCCACCCGCTGCACGTCTTCCTCGGCCAGCTTGAGCGTATCGTAGTGTTCTTTCAGCTCTTCCTGCAGGGCCTCACGGTTCGTGAGGCATTCCTCGCGCTTCCGGCGGCCCAGGGCGATTTCCTCTTCGATCTTACGCAACCGGTTCCTTGAGCCTTCGGCATATTCTTCCAGCCTCTCGAGTTCGCGCGCCAGGCTGCGCTGCTCCTCCTGCAGCAGGCGCTGATCCGACTGAACCTGGGCCAGATCCTCGCGCATCCGCTCGAACTCGGCCTCCGTCTCGCTGAGTTCCAGTTCCTTGTGCCGGAAAAGGGCCTCCTCCTGCACCCGACTCTCGCGACAGTGGTGCAGTTCGCCCTGGATGCGCACGAGGGTCTCCTTCTGCTTGCCCTCTTCGTGCCCCTTGGCCTTCATCTCGGACGCGATCCGACTCTCCAGCCGCTCCACCTGGTCCAGCTCCTGGCCCAGGCGAAAAATCGCCTTGTCGAACTCGTTGATTTCCTCCTGGCCGGACCAGCGGTGCTCGATCAGATTTTCGAGGGACTCCTGCTTGCGTTCCAGATCGTGCTGGACGGATTCCAGCTGGGCGTTGAGGTCCGCGACCTGGCGTGCGAGAAGGGCCGCCTGCTGGGCGAGTTCCTGGATTTCCCGTTTGCGGGCGAGCAGGCCGCGGCTGCCATGGGTCAGCCGGCCCCCGGAAACGACGCCCCGCCGGTCCACCATGTCGCCTTCCAGGGTCACGAAGGAGCGGTCCGCGCCGTTCCGCTGCCAGGCGGTTATGGCCGCGGCCAGATCCGGGACCAGGTACGCGTCGCCCAGGAGAGCCTCGATTAGGGGGCGGAACTCCCCCGCCGCCTGCACAAAGTCCAGCAAAGAGCGCACCCGGGGCTCTTCCGAGGGATGCGCCGCGGAGGCCGGGCGGCCACGCAGGTCGGCCAGCGGCACGAAACCGCTCTTGCCCCTGGCTTTTTCCTTCAGGTAATCCACGGCTATCCGGCCGTCCTGCTGGGTCCTGACGATCACGTGCTGGAGGCGGTCGGCGAGGGCCGTCTCCACCGCCTGCTCGTAGCCCGGTTCCACCTGGAGGGCGTCGGCCACCAGCCCCAGAATTCGGCCCTCCTGCATGAGCGGCAGGTCGGCGGCCTTCATGATCGTACGCACCCCGACCTGGTAGCCCTCGTAGTTCTCGGTGAGCGACTGAAGGCTGGAAAGCCGGGTCTGGCAGGCGTTGAGCTCCGAGTCCTTGGCTTTTAGCTCGGCCTCGGCCCGTTTCCGGATCCGGCCGAGTTCCTCGCTTTCGAGCTTGTGCTGCTCGACGGCCGCCTCCAGTTCCGCCAGTTTCTCGGCCGCCATCTCCCGGCCCTGGCTCTTGCGCTCGGAGGCCTTGAGGACCTGTTCCATCCGGGCCCGGCATTCCTGGAGCTCGGTTTCCAGGCGGGAGCGGCCGTCGGTGAGCTGTTGGATCATTTTGTTCAGGTAGCTGGACTCGTGGGACAGCCCCATTTCGCGGTTCAGGCCGTCGTTCATGACCGCCCTGGCCTTCTCGAAGCCTTGGCGGATCTCCTGCAGCATCTCGCGGCGGGCGCGCAGGCGTTTCTCCCGGGCGGCCACTTCGCTCTGCATCCGGGTGTCGCGTTCCTGCAGCTCGGCGGCGTCCTTCTGCAAACGCGCCTTTTCATCGGCCAACTCGTTGAGCCGCAGACCGATTTCCTCCCTTTCGGCCGCCAGCCTGAGCTCGAGCTGTTCCTGCATCCGGATCTCGGCGGCCAGGGATTCGACGCTGGCCTCCTGCTTGTGAAAACGTTCCCGCAGAGCAAGGTGACGGCGCCGCAGTTCGGACAAGATCTCATCCTTGCCGTCCTGCTCCAGATTGAGTTCCGCGATGCGGGCGTAGGTCTGCCCCAGAGCCGTGGAGGCGGACACCTCCTGCCCGACCAGATCGTCGGTGAACCTCTGCTTGCTGCCGGATTCCTCCTTCAGGCGGTGAAAGGAATTGCAGTAAAGCCGGAGCTCCAGAGCTCGGATTTCCTCCCCGATGGCTTTGAAGCGCCGCGCTCTGGCGGCCTGCCGACGCAGCGAGCGCATCTGACGTTCCACCTCGCCCAAGACGTCCTCGACCCGCTGCAGATTGGTCTGGGTCAGCTCGATCTTCTTCTCCGAGGCCACCACCTTCCGGCGGTATTTCGTGATCCCGGCGGCCTCTTCCAGCATGACCCGGGTTTCCTCGGGTTTCTGCTCGATGATGGTGCTGATCCTTCCCTGGCCGATGACCGAGTAGGCCCGGTTGCCCAGGCCGGTGTCCATGAAGATCTCCTGGATATCCTTGAGCCGGCAGGGGACATTGTTGATCCGGTACTCGCTCTCGCCTGAGCGGTACAGTCGCCGCGTGACTGAAAGCTCGCTGTCGCTGGCGAAGGCCGGCGGGAACGTTCCATCCCCGTTCTCGAACGTGATGGTCACCTCGGCCATGCCGAGAGGTTTCAGCTCTCCCGCGCCGTTGAAGATCACGTCCTCCATCCGCCGGCCCCGCAGCTCCTTGGGACTCTGCTCCCCGAGGCACCAGCGGATGGCATCCACGATGTTGCTCTTGCCGCAGCCGTTTGGGCCCACCACACCGCTGATGCCCAGCGGAAAAGAGATGTCAAGCCGATCCATGATCGACTTGAACCCGAGAATGGAGACTCGCTTGATCTTCATCGCCGCCCTCGCAGCCCTCGGATCGCTTGGGGAATTGGACTCGGGCCGGTTCAACGAACCCGGGTGCCATGTACCATAGCCCGCGGCCTTTGTAAAGGGGAAATACCAGATGCTGTGGAGCGGATGAAATGAACAACAACATATTGTGAGAAAAATCCGTCATTGAAATGGTATTGACAAGCTTTGAGCCAACTTTCTATGATGCTCCACAGTGGAAAGGCATCTGTGTAAGTATCTGAAATCACGCTGGAGATACGCTTGAGCCGCCGCCTTGCCCTTGTCCTCGGCGCTTCAGGCGTGGTGCTGGTTGCTGCTCCTGCCGCCGGCGGCTTACTGCCGGACGGCCTTGCCGCCGGGGGATGAGACCCCCCGCGTCGTGCTCGTCAGGCAGGCCGCAGGGGAAGCGGTCAGTAAACCGGCAAGCGGCACCCGCATCGTCACCTTGCGGTACACGGTGGCCAGCGGGGATACTGCCTGGCGGATCCTCACGAAAAAAGGGAGCTTCAGGCATTTTCGGCGCGACGAGGCCTACGCCCTGCTCAGGCAGCTGAACCCTTCTCTGGACGATCCGGCGCTCATCCGCCCCGGCCAGGAGCTGCTGATTCCCCTCAACCCGGTGGCGGGGGTCGAAGTCCCGCCGCCGGGAGACGCCCGGCCCGCCGAGTCGCGCGAAGCGCCGCCCGCGGCCCCGGTTGCAGAGGCCGGGGAGAAACCCGGGCCGGCCGAGCGCTTCGAAACCTGGACGATGCGTCCCGGCGACACCCTGGCCGGAGTTGCGCGCCAGCGCTTTCAGGTGCCGGAACGGGTTCTCTTCCGGGAATACCTGCCGCGGCTCAAGCACCTGAACCCCGAGCTGGGCGACCCGAACCGTGTTTTTCCCGGGCATTCCCTGCGCTTTCCCCTCTACCCGTTTGTGCCCACGGAATCCGCCGCAAAACCGGTACCCGCCGCCGCGCGGCGGGAGGATCCGGGGGGCGATTCAGACAAGACGGCTTTGGTCCGGGCCCTGGGGGCGGTCCTGAGCGCCATGGGCGAGGAGTGGGTCGACCGGGGAGAGCATTTCATCCCGCTTCACTCGGGAGGGCAGATCCAACTCCGGGCCGAGCTCTTCCCCATGCTCAAGCTGGCGAGCGGTCTGCGTCTGGTGCTGGACCTGGGAGGCCGTCTTGCGCCGGAAACAGCCCGCCTGATCCGGCAGAACTGGGCCAACTACCGGGTGGTGAGAATCCAGCCGACGGAGGACCTGAGATCGGCGCTGGGGGAGGTCTTCTCGGCCTCCGGGTACGAGGAGGTCCCGGGCCTGGAGGAAGGCGTCCAACTGAGGGACGGGGTGGTGGCAAAGATAACCGCCGGCTGGGTGCTGCAGCGGCCGGCTGCGGGGCCTGGAGCAAACAAAGGCCTGGTGGTGCTCTATCTGGGCGAGACGCCGGCCCACGGGCTTGACCGGGGCATCGGGCGATACCTGCTGCGAAACGGCATCCGGGTCGTCGAGCACCCCCCGGCAGCGAGCGTTGATGAGGAGGCGGGCCTACAAGCCCCCGAGGCGCCCTGGGTCGGCCGGGACCCCCGCGCGGCGGTGGAAACGCTGCTCGCGAGCAGCAACCTGGGCTTCTACAGAAAGATCGACATCCCGGTCTATCGCAGCCAGCCGGCGAAGTTCACCTTCACCGTGTCCGCTGATTTTTTTCTGAGTCTGGGTGGGCAGGATGCCATCATCAGCCTCACGCGCCTGTCCCCGGCCGTCCTAACCTTTCTGCAACGTCACCGCTTCCGGGCGCTCAGCCTGGAGATGGGGCGAGAGCCCGCCCTGCTGGTGAGGGAAGTCCTCCGGTTTCTGGACGTGCCGTTTCAGGAAGGGCTGCATGACTTTCCGGCGCTGAGCGATGCGGAAAAGGGCGGGCAGCGTAAAGTGGCGCTGAGCCTGCCGGGGATTTTGCTCCCGGAGGCCGGTCCGCCGCCGGTCTTCCTGACGATGTCTCCGCCGGCCGAGGAGATCGAATCGTTTCTCGGGGAGGCCGGATACCGGGTCCTGCGTGTGCCCGCCCAGTGGCCGTGAGGCGGACAGGCGGGGCCCACAGACGGATTGCTGGAGAAGAAGAGAAGGGGGAAAAGAACCCGCTTGGAACTGATCCAGGGGATTCAGGAACGTCGCAGCATCCGTGCCTTTCAGGACCGGCCGGTGGAGAGGGACAAGCTCGAGCGCATGCTGGGCCTGGGCGGCCGCGCGCCTTCGGCCATCAACCTGCAGCCCTGGGAGGTGAGCGTGGTTTCGGGCGCGGAAAAGGAGCGCTTGAGCCGCCTGCTGCTCAAGCGCCTGCGGGAGCGACGGATCTCCTGCGGGCCGGGGGCCCGGCGGGAGCTGGCCCCGCAATTCCTCGCGCGCCAGCCGGGCCTGATACTGCTCTGCGGGAGAGGACGCAGCGCAAGAAGCCCAGTTCGCGGGCTTTCCCGGATCCGGAGCTCGGACTGGCCGATCCCCCGGAGCTCTCGCCGGCCGCCCCACCTCTGCTATGGCCGGCCCACGAAGGCCGGTCGGCGCAGGACGGGAGGCCGCATCGCCGTGATCAATAGGGTTGACGGCGCCTCCTCCTTAAGATAGTCAAAAGCACATCGGCCACAGCAAGTGCAGGTCAACCTTTCTTTGGCCCAGGGCGGTGGCTTCATGTTTTGCCATATTCGTTCGACCGGTTCCCCGGAAAGACAAACCTTAACGCTCATCGACCCATCGGTCAGGAGAGAGTATGCGTTACCGGATTAACACTCCACATGTTATTCAAGAGAGCATCGAAGGCGAGGTGATTATTGTTCATCTCCTGAGCGGCTATTACTATAGCCTTGAAGGATCGGCGGCATCTATCTGGAGTGGCGTCGTGCGGGGAATCTCGGCGGAGGAGATCGGCGAGGAAATGGTGCGTGCATGGGATGGTGATCCGACGACGATTCGAGACTCGGTCGCACAGTTTCTCGAGCGTCTGGTAGAGGGGAATCTGATCGTTCCAGACCAGGGCGGCACCGCAGGGGGGCAAGCGCTGGCTGACGAGGCCATCGTGCTGGCAGCGGGGGCCCCACGGAGAGCCTTCGTCCAGCCGATGCTGCACCGATACGAGGACATGCAGGAGCTGCTCCTGATCGATCCGATCCACGAGGTCGAGGCGACCGGCTGGCCGGAAACGAAGCAGGAGAGTTCCGGCCCGCGGCGTGACGACGCATCAGAATAGCCGGAGCCCAATCCTTGTCTAATTCCGAGGTGCGATATTCAGCCGAGAACTCGGAGCGCGCCTACAGAGGCCCACTGGGCTCGCTACGGGGAGTTTTCGAGGCGGCACGTGCAGCCGCCGGGGAAGGGATGAACTTCCACTTTCGTCTGGCGGGCGCGACAGTGCGAATTCGCTTTGCAGGCATGGCGCTGGGGCCTCTTCTGACGCCGTCACTTTCACACCTCGCCGTTGGGCCGGAAGCACGTCCCTCCCTGACGGTGCACGTTTGGGATGACGCCTCGACCGGTGTGGTGACGCCACTGCTGGTGCCCGCGGCCAGCTGTGACGACAGCGGTCAAGCAACCTACTACTACCGACTGGAAGAGACCCAGGCGGCCCTTGAGTCGGCCTCGGGGCTGCTGTCGGCCATCGACCACGGAGCTGGCGCCGGTTTTCTGCGGGCAGCCTCTCTCGAGGCCCTGCCTGCCAGGGAGCGCTCGTCACCCCTGCGCCTGATACTGTCGTGGTGGGCGGCCCGGCGTGGCCTGCAGGTCGCCCACGCCTCGGCAGTCGGAACTCCGGCGGGCGGCGTGCTCCTCGTGGGCCCTGCTGGTTCGGGAAAGTCGACTACCGCCTTGGCCTGTCTCGGCTCTGCCTTGGGCTACGCCGCCGACGACTGTTGTCTGATCTCGGTCGGAAACCAGCCGCGTGTCTTCAGCATGTACGCCTCCGCCAAGATCGCGCGGCAAATCGTTTCCTGGTTTCCTAACCTGGAGACGATGATCGCAGCGGCACCCGAAAGCGTCGAGGGCGAAGCGCTGCTGTTTCTGGGCGGGACCTTCGGCGAGGCTCTCGTTAGAGAGTTCCGGCTGCGCGCCGTGGTCTCGCTTCGGCTCGGCGGCGCGGGGCCTACGAGGCTCGAGCCGGCCACAGCCACCCGCGCCCTCGAGGCGCTGGCGCCGAGCACAATCTTCCAGTTTCCGGGGTCGGGCGCCGATACGCTGATGCGGCTGGCCCGGGCGGTGCGGCGAACGGCCTGCTATACGTTGACGCTTGGGCCCGACATCACGCGCGTGCCCGAGGTCATCGGTACCCTGCTCGAGGAGCTTGGATGACCGAGAACGCGACCCTCGTGAGCATCGTGGTTCCAGTCTACAACGGCGAGCGCTTCGTCGGCGAGGCGATCGAGAGCGTGTTGGCCCAGAATTATCGGTCGCTCGAGGTCCTCGTGGTGGACGACGGCTCGACGGATGGCACCGCTGCCGTGGTTTCCGCCTACGGCGCGCCGGTGTGCTACCACCGACAGGAGAACGCCGGGGCCGCGGCGGCAAGGAACACGGGTGTGAAGCTGGCGCGGGGCGCCGTCATCGGCTTTCTCGATGCGGACGACCTCTATGCTCCCAAGAAGCTGGGGCTGCAGCTGCCGCGCCTCGAAAAGTCATCCGCCGGCGAGATCGTGCTGGGCTTCCGCCAGTATTACATGCTGGCGAACGGGGAAGGGGGAAATGACCGGTTTCGTGAGCACATGGAGCCGATGATGGCGCTGCAGCTCGGCTGCGGTCTTTTCCGTGCCGAAGTCTTTGATAAGGTCGGCCCCTTCAACACGCAAATGCGAATCAGCGACGACTGGGACTGGTTTATGCGGGCCAGGGAGCTCGGCGTGGGCCTGCTGATCCATCGTCACGTCGTGCTTTACCAGCGCATTCACCAGAGGAATATCACCCGGCAGAGGGAACTCGGTCAGCGAGAAACCCTGTGGCTGCTCAGGGAATCGCTGGGGCGCCGGCGCGACCGCAGCGCCCGGGCTTCCCTGCCGCCGCTCGCGAGCTTCTTGGAAGATGACGGGCATGAAAAGGGCGATAATGACCATTGAGATTCCCCTCGTCAGCCTGATCATTCCAGTCTACAATGGCGAACGCTTCGTCGGCGAGGCGATCGAGAGTGCCCTCGCGCAGTCCTGGCAGCCTCTTGAGATCCTCGTTGTCGACGACGGCTCGACGGACGCTACGGTCACGGTTCTCGAACGCTACGCTGGCAGGATTCAACGGTACTGCCAGGCGAACAGCGGAACGGGGGCGGCGCGCAACACGGGGATTGCCCAGGCACGCGGCGCGTTCGTCGCACATCTTGACCACGACGACCTTCTGCCCCCGGACTCCGTCCGCCTCCGCACCGAGGCGGCGCTTGCGAATCCAGCGGTGGAGATGGTCTCGGGCCAAGTCGAGCAATTCCTGGATCCGACCATGGATGAGGCGCTACGGGCACGGATCGCCTGTCCGGAGGTACCGCTGCCCGGTGTGGTTGTGAGCGCCATGTTGGTGCGGCGGGAACTTTACGAGCGCATCGGTCTGCTGGATACGCGATGGAGGACCGGTGCCGATATGGACTGGGTGATGCGCGCTGAAGAAGCGGGAGTGAAGGTCAAGATCCTGCCGGATGTCGTCCTGCGGCGCAGGATCCACGGCGCAAATATGGGGATCACCAGCGAGCGGCGCCACAGCGATCGCCTGCGGGTTCTCAAGGAGGCCCTTGATCGCCGCCGCGGCGCCGGGTGGAGCGTCCCATGAGGCGCAGGGCGGCACGGCCTGCATGGATGCCGACCCCTGTCCAGGAGCTCCTGCTCAAGGCGATTCTTGGCCCCGAGGAGAAACGCACCGCTGCTTGGGAGCACTGGCAAGCAACGGCGGACGTCAACAACCTTGACGCTGGCTCTCACCGGCTCTTGCCGCTGCTTTGGCAGAGCCTGGTGGAACGTGGTGCCGAGCACCCGGAAATGGCGACCCTCAAGGGCGTCTACCGCCGTGCCTGGTACCAGAATCAGATGCATTTCCACCAAGCCGGCGAGCTGCTCAAGGCACTGCACGCTGCAGGTATCGAGACGATGGTGCTCAAGGGCGCCGCGCTCACCCTGTTGCACTACCGCAACGTGGGCCTGCGCCCCATGGATGACCTGGATATCGCAGTCCGCCGCGCCCAGGCCGCGCAGGCGGTCGACCTGCTGTTCGCCTCTGGCTGGATCGCGGAGGTCACACCGCTTAAGGGATTTGAGGCCCCCACCTATTTCGCGAAGTTCGGCTGGACGCCGAAACGTCGTCGGCGGGAGGCGTTCACCGGGGCCTATTTCGACGTTCGCCATGCGCACGGCTTTGTCAGCCCACAGAATACCCGAGTGGATCTCCACTGGCGAGTGCTGCAGGAGGAGTACACGGCGGAGGTGGACGAGGTCTTCTGGCAGGACGGGATTCCGCTCGAGTTGGGCGGCGCTGCGACGCGGGCTCTAGGTCCAGCGGACCAGTTGCTTCATGCCTGCGCCCATGCAGCACGCTGGAATCCAGTGCCGCCGGTCCGTTGGGTGGCGGACGCCGAAGCCGTGCTGCGCTCGACCGGCTCGGCGCTCGACTGGGAGAGGCTTGTAGGGCAGGCACAGAACCTCGCGCTTACGTTGCCGCTGACAGAGATGCTGGGCTACCTCGTAGAGCGCTTCGGCCTCCCGGTGCCGACGGCGGCTATTGAGGCGCTGCGCCGGGGGCCAATCAAGAGGGGCGCCCGGCTGGCCTATCGAATCCGGGTGGGCCGGCCCGGCTTTCGGACTGGGTGGGAAGAGCTCCGCTACCTGCGCCGCCGACACCGCACTCTAAAGGAGGCCCCAGACACCCGCTGTGCCGTAGGGAATCTCCCGTCATTCGTCTCCGACATGATCGGCGCCGACGGCTTTTGCCACCTTGCTCTCTATGTGGCCTTCGAGTCCGCACGCCGGGTTTTCGGAAGATAACGGTCGATCGAACTCAGCCGAGTTTGCGCTTGAAGGAGGGCCTCTGCGGCGCAAACCTACAGCTACCGGATCGAGGAGTTGACCGGCAGGCCCCGCGGCTTTCGCTGGAAGAGAAATGCTCGCAACGCGCCATTTTTCACCGCCCCCACCTGCGTGAAATTGTCGCGTACCAGGGAGATATCTCCCGGCACCTCCGGTTCAAGCGTCCTTCACCCAAATGCCCACTTCCGGGCTTCGTCCGGTGAAGGGGGGCTTGCTTAAGCCTACTGCCCGCCAGGCCCCCCTGCCTTGTCAGATGCGAAGACACCAGTTGCGGGGAAAGCGGGGAGAAAGCAGTGAGAAGAAGAGAGAGTGGTGTCTCAGCCTTATCTCCACACGCGTCAAAACAGGCATACCACGCATGGACAATCCCTCAGGCCGTTCAACGGGGCTGGGAGGTCTTCCAAGAGGAAGGCCTGTGGAGCTTGTGGATCAAGATTCTTGGCGAAACGGTGTATAGGCGGATCCTGCTTCTTGAGAGGCTGTTGGCTGAACCCGTGTCGAAGGAACCCTCCCGGCTGCCGGTCACCGTCAGGCGGCTGGAAGAGGAAGAGATCGGTGCCTACGCCGCATTTCAACCCGCCTCAGATCTGTCGGATATTCGCAGGCGGTTGAAGGAAGGGCACCAGTGCTACGCGGCATGGCATGAGAACCGAATCATCAGGGCTCTCTGGATAGCCACCGGAAAAGCTAGGATCAAGTACCTTGGATGCCGGATCCGGCTGGCCTCCGACGAGGTCTATCTGTACGACTCCTTTACCCGTCCTGAGTATCGAGGCCAAGACCTCTCCACGGCTATGCCCAGGCACTACGTGCCGAAACTCCTGGCAGACGGAATCCGCCGCATGGTGGCCGACATCCTACCGGAAAACCAGCCTGGCCTGCGTCATGCAGTGAAGAACGGCTGGAAACCTATCGGGTTGATCGGTTACTTCAAACTGGGGCCTTATCGGCACGATTTCTGCCGGATGTACGGCGACTCTCCGCCTCCGGGTGAAACCGTCAGGGTCAGCGACAAAACCGATGGAGACTGATCCGCAGCCCCCTCCTCTTCGAAGCCGAGTTGCCCGTCCCGGCGGAACTCCGCGCCAGGGTCATGGGAAGGGAGGCCGGCGCTCAGGTCCGGGAGCCGGAAGGGCTTCAGGAGGGTGTCCGGTCGAAGGCGCGGGCGGTGCTGGCGGGGTATGACCGTGGAATGGTGAGGGAGTCGGGGGTGAATACCAGCATCTTTACGGGGAATAGTGTGGGGTACAACTACCGTTTGAACTAAAACGGGTTATGCCAAGCTAGCATAACCCGTTGAATTTACTGGTGGGCGATGGGCGACTCGAACGCCCGACCTTTGGTTCCGGAGACCAACGCTCTATCCACCTGAGCTAATCGCCCTTCAGTATTCCTTATACCAGAGGGCGGCATGCGGGTCAAGCCGATCTCAGACATACGGCTTGACAGAAGCAGCAATTCCCCTTAGCTTCGACCATGGGAGTCCATCTGCGGTACAGGTGATGGGTCCAGGGGCTGATTCACAAGCAGCCGCGAAATCGGAATCAGGCTCGGTGACACAACGGTACCCGCGGGCACTCCGCCGGAAGCCATGGCGTGAGGTCATGGCTTCCCGGTTCTTGGCGGGCAAGACTCTTGATGCTTGAATTGCCTTGTGTGCTTAACCATTTTAAATAATAGGAAATTCATTGACTTCGTAAGAGCTGCGTGATATTCATTTCTAGACTTCAACCTCGGACGGCAGCAGCAAGGATCAGCGGATGAAAAACGAACAGGACGCGCGGCGGAACCAAGAGAAACCCCTGGAGTTCGAGTTCATTCTTGACGAGGTCGCGGACAGCCGGGGAGAGGATGTCATCGAGCTCAGGGACGTAGTGGAAGAGGGTGAAGGAAACCTGACCCTGGAGCCCGAAAAAATCCTCGAGCTCGACGAAAGCGCCATCGTCGACGAGGCGCAGGAGGCGCCGCGGAAACCCGTCCCGGCCGGCGGAACCTACGACAACATGCTGGACCTGCTGGGCGGAGATCTGGAGCGATCAGAGGAGAAGGGGGAGTGGCAGGAAACCCCGCAAAGGGGAGTGTCGCTCTCGGAAGCCCAGCTCGAAGCGATGATCACAAGGGTCGTGGAAGAGGTGGTTGAGAGGGTGGTGAGGCGTACCGTGGCGGAGGCCACCGAAAAGGTGATCGGGCAGGCCATTGAGGCATTGCGGGAGAGCCTGGAAGGCGAAGGGCGGTAGGCTGCAGGACAAATACCGCAAGCCACAATCGATCTGCAGGCAAGGGGTTGCCGACTGAGCAGCCCCTTTTTTTCCCTGCGGCTTCCCGGCTGAGAGAAAAATCCCGAATTCCGGCCCGGCGGTTGAATGGGGGAATGGCAGCTGGTATAAGAACGGTTCCGGCAGATTGGGTGTTCCCGGGTACGTGTCCAGGGCCGTACCAGAACTGGTGACCGGTCGACGGTAAACGAATTCGATTCAGGGAGTGAGTCACAGCATGGCCAAGGAGATGATCGACAAGAGCTACGAACCCGTGGCGGTGGAAAAACGCTGGTACCCCTACTGGGAGGAAGGAGGTTTGTTCAAGGCTTCGCCCGGATCCAGCGCCCCGCCCTACTGCATCGTCATCCCTCCCCCCAACGTCACCGGATCGCTCCACATGGGGCACGCACTCAACAACACCCTGCAGGATATTCTCTGCCGGTACCAGCGCATGAAGGGCCTGAACGTTCTCTGGCAACCGGGCACCGATCACGCGGGTATCGCCACCCAGAACGTGGTGGAAAAGGCTTTGGCCGCCGAGGGCCTGGATCGCCACAGCGTGGGCCGGGACAGGTTCGTAGAACGGGTGTGGGAATGGCGGCGCAAGTACGGCGGCGTCATCATCAACCAGCTCAGGCGCCTGGGCTGCTCCTGCGACTGGAGCCGCGAGCGCTTCACCATGGACGAGGGTCTTTCGCAGGCCGTGCGCGAGGTTTTTGTCCGGCTTTACGAGGAAGGCCTCATCTACCGGGGCGACTACATCATCAACTGGTGCCCGAGGTGTCACACCGCCCTGGCCGATCTGGAAGTGGAGCACGAGGACCGCGACAGCCACCTCTACTACATCCGCTATCTCCTTGAGGGCGGCAGCGGTTACCTGGTGGTGGCCACCACCCGACCCGAGACCCTGCTCGGCGACACCGCGGTGGCCATCAACCCGGAAGACCCCCGCTACCGGGATTTCCTGGGCCGGAACGTGCTGCTGCCGGTGCTCAAACGCCCCATTCCGGTGATTTCCGACCCCTATGTGGACGTCGAATTCGGTACCGGCGCCCTGAAGATCACACCGGCGCATGACCCCAACGACTTCGAGATCGGCAACACCCACGGGCTGGAAAGGGTCAAGGTCATCGACGAAAACGGCCGGATGAACGAGCTGGCAGGCCCCTACCGCGGGCCTGGACCGCTTCGAGTGCCGGGAGAGGATCCTGGAGGACCTCAGGGATACAGAGTCTGCTGGAAAGAGTGGAACCCTACCGCCACGCCGTGGGGCACTGCTACCGATGCAAGACCATGATCGAGCCGCTGCTGTCCAAACAGTGGTTCGTGAAGGCCGGGCCGCTGGCTGCAAAGGCCGCCGAGGCGGTGCAAAAGGGCGCCACCCGGATTTATCCCGCCAACTGGGAGGCGGTCTACTTTGAGTGGATGAACAACATCCGGGACTGGTGCGTGTCGAGGCAGATCTGGTGGGGGCACCGGATCCCGGCCTGGTACTGCCGCGGCTGCGGCGAGGTCACGGTTTCGCTCGCTGAGCCGGGCCGCTGCAAGGCCTGCGGCAGCGCGGAGCTGGTGCAGGAAACCGACGTGCTCGACACCTGGTTCAGCTCGGCCCTGTGGCCTTTCACCACGCTGGGGTGGCCGGACCGGACGGAGGAGTTGAAAACCTTCTACCCCACCTCGGTGCTGGTCACCGGCTTCGACATCCTTTTCTTCTGGGTGGCGCGGATGATGATGATGGGGCTTCATGTCATGGGCGACGTGCCTTTCCGGGACGTGTACATCCACGCCCTGGTGCGGGACGCGGAAGGCCAGAAGATGAGCAAGTCCAAGGGCAACGTGATCGATCCGCTGGAGGTCATGGACCGGTTCGGAACCGACGCGTTCCGTTTCACCCTGGCGGCGCTGGCCGCCCAGGGGCGGGACATCAAACTGTCCGAGGAGCGGATCGAAGGCTACCGCCATTTTGTCAACAAGATCTGGAATGCGGCCCGACTCGTGCTGATGAACCTGGACGAGGCCGCTCCGCCGGCAAAGCCGGATCACAGCCTGGCCGGCCGCTGGATTCTGACCCGGCTGGGCCAGGTGAGCGCCGAGGTGAGCCGGGCGCTGGATGAGTATCGCTTCAACGACGCGGCCAACGCCTGCTACCAGTTCGTGTGGCACGAGCTGTGTGACTGGTACCTGGAACTGGCCAAGGAGGGCGTCTACGGCCGGGACAAAGCCCTGCAGGCGGCGACCCGCGGAACCATGCAGGAAGCCCTGCAGGCGGCGCTGAAGCTGCTGCACCCCTTCATGCCTTTTGTGACCGAAGAGATCTGGCAGAAGCTTCCCGGGACCGAGGGGAGCATCATGCGGGCCGGGTTTCCCCAGCCCGGCGAATTCCCCTCCGATGAAGACGCGTTGCGTGACATGGGTGTCCTGACAGGGGTGATCACGGGCGTCCGGAACATCCGGGGCGAGATGAACGTTCCGCCCTCGAGCAAGGTCAACCTGGTGATCGATGCGGGCGAGGACGCCCGGCTGCGATCTGCTGACGGATGCCAAGGCGCACCTCCTGAGCCTGGCCAAGGCGGGCGAGGTGACGATCGGACAACACCTGCCGAAGCCGGCGGCTTCGGCCACCGCGGTAATCGGCAGCACCCAGGTTCACGTGCTCCTGCGGGGACTGCTGGATTTCGGTGAAGAGAAGGAACGTCTCCGTAAGAAGATCCTCAAGGCGGAAAAGGATTTGGAGGCGGCTGAGAAAAAACTCCGGAACCCAAGTTTCCGCGAAAAAGCGCCGGCGGAGATCGTGGCCGAAGTCAGGGCGAAGGTCGAAGCGGCCGGGCTGCAGCTGGAGAAGCTCCGCCAGAACCTGGCTTTTTTAGCGACCATCGAGGGGGAGGAAAAAGCATAGGCGCAAGCATAGGCACAAGGTACAAGGCGCAAGGTGGCGCCAGGCCAAGCCTGGAGCGTTGGGATAGTATGGGATAACCACCATACCTGAAATTCGCTTTTGGAGTCCAATGGGTTCGAATCCCATCCGGTAAGGGTTTGCCACCCACCGGAAGCGAGTCTTGCCAGTGTAGGGAAATCCGAAGCTGGAAGCGTAGACAGCGAGTGCTGAAGCCGTGTGATGGAGCCTCGAAAACTTGTTAGATGCTGCGGCCTTCGTCTTCCTTGTAGCGGGGGCAACACCGGTTTTGCGTAAATGGCATGGCAAAGCGGGCGCGGCCGGGGTCTGTGAGCAGGGCAGAGGCACGAGAGGACTCCCCAGGAACCTGGGAGACCCGTACTGCTCCACCAGACGAACTGGTTTGGGGTGACCATGGTGAGAGACCTAAACATCCTGGCCTGCTGGATCCATCCTCACGGGAGCCGTGCAGGAGATACGAACGAAGAGTGAGGCTGGTGGTACTGCCAAGCGAAGGAAACGAAGTGCGGCGGGAAGGCAGGAGGGAGTCTTAGCACGGCCATAGTACCGGGGAAGCCGGCGAATCTGATCCGAGGAGAGCCGGAAGAGGGAAGGGCTGTGTCGGGATATGGAGCTGTTGTTGGGAGACACGGAGGGTACATTGGAATCCGGGAACGTGCGAACGAAACAGCAACGGATAGCGGAGCTTGCCGAGCTCATGCCGGAGGTGGGCTTTACGTCCCTTGCCTACCACATTGACCTGGAATGGCTGCGGAGGCGTACAAGGGGGTCCGCAAGACAGGGGCCGCGGGGGTGGACGAGGTAACGGCCGAGGAGTACGAGAAGGATCTGGAAGAGAACCTTCGCTCGCTGCTGGAGCGGTTCAAATCAGGACGTTACTACGCGCCACCGGTGAAGCGGGTGTACATTCCCAAAGGTGATGGTAAGATGCGGCCGATTGGGATACCGGCCCTGGAGGATAAGATTCTGCAGCGAGCGGTGGTCATGGTGCTTCAGCCCCTGTATGAGGTGGACTTTCTGGAGGTTTCCTATGGGTTTCGACCGGGCCGATCGGTGCATGAGGCACTGGAGGCGCTGTGGAAAGCGGCCATGGATATGGGTGGGTGCTGGGTGTTGGAAGTGGACATTAAGAGCTACTTTGACACGGTGAAGCACGAGCACATGCGGGAGTTTGTCGAGCAGCGGGTACGCGATGGGGTGATCCGGCGGACGATTGGAAAATGGCTGAAGGCAGGGGTGATGGAGGACGGGATGATTCACTACCCGCAAGAGGGTACGCCTCAGGGGGGAGTGATCTCACCGCTTCTGAGTAACCTCTACCTGCATGAAGTGCTGGACAGGTGGTTTGAGCAGGAGGTACGGCCGCGCCTGGAAAGCGAGGCGGCGCTGATCCGCTATGCGGATGATTACGTGGTGCTTTGCACCTCCAAGCGGGATGCGGAAAGGATCGAGGCGGTGCTGCCGAAGCGATTTGGCAAGTACGGGTTGGAGATCCACGAGGAGAAGACCCGGCTGCTGGACTTCCACCGCCCAACGGGCGGGAGCAGGAAGTCAGCGACCAACGCCTGTGCGTATATAGAGAGGCGCAAGGCGTGAGGGACAGGGCCGGGCTTAGGGATTTCGGGGAACGGGGCAAGCGAATTCGAAATGCGGAATGCGAAATGCGAAACAAAGCCGTAGACAGTAGGGAGTAGGGAGTAAGGAGTAGGCAGAAAGCAGTAGGCGGAAAGCAGAGAGTCGGGAGCAGTGGGCTGAGGGCTGTGTGTTGACTATTCGTTTCCCGCGCGTAACGCCTTTCCTGCTGAAGTAAACCAGACGAACCAGATCAACCAAGTAGACCAGATGAACCAAATAGACCAAAGAAAACCGCCGGCCATCGAAGTCGATCACGTCTGGTTCCATTATGACAAGGCCCCGGTGCTGGAGGACGTGAGCCTGCGTCTGGAACAGGGCGATTTCATGGCCCTGCTGGGTTCCAACGGGGGCGGCAAGACTACGCTCCTCAAACTCATGCTGGGTATCCTGAAGCCCGCCCGGGGGACCATCCGGGTTCTGGGCCAGGCGCCGGAGGATGCCCGCCACCGGGTGGGCTACGTCCCGCAGACGACCGACTTCAACATCAGCTTCCCGATCTCCGTTTACGAGGCGTCCATGATGGGGAGGCTGTCCCGGGCCCGGATGGGCAGGCGCTACTCCCGCCAGGACCACGCCAAGGTCCAAGAGATCCTCAAGCAGGTGGGTATGTGGGAGCAGCGCGAAACCCCGGTCGGCAAGCTCTCGGGCGGCCAGCGACAGCGGGTCTTCATCGCGCGGGCGCTGGCGACGGAGCCGGAGCTTTTTTTCCTGGACGAGCCGACCTCGAGCATCGACCACGGTTTCGAGATCGATCTGTACGAGCTGCTCAAGGAGCTCAACAAGAATGTGACGATCGTGGTCATCACCCACGATGTCGGTGCGGTTTCGAGATACGTGAGATCGGTGGCCTGCGTCAACCGCACGCTGGTTTTTCACGGCGAAGGACAGATCACGGCGGAAATGCTGGACACCGGGTACTCGTGCCCGGTGGACCTGATCGCCCATGGCGTCCCCCACCGGGTCTACCCGTCCCATGAGGACCGTTAGCATGTGGGATGCGCTGCACTACGAATTCATGCGCAACGCCCTGCTGGCCGGTGTCCTGGCGAGCATCGCCTGCGGCATCATCGGGACCCTGGTGGTGGTCAACCGCATCGTGTTCATCTCGGGAGGGATCGCGCATGCCGCCTACGGGGGAGTCGGGCTGGCGTTTTTTCTGGGCTTCTCGCCGATCCTGGGTGCCACCCTGTTCTCCCTGGCGATCGCCCTGATCATGGGGGCCGTGAGCCTGAAGAGCAAGCACCGGGCGGACACCATCATCGGCGTGCTGTGGGCGCTCGGGATGGCCTTCGGCATCATCCTGCTGGATCGGACCCCGGGGTACAACGTGGACCTGATGAGCTACCTGTTCGGCAGCATCCTCACCGTGCCCGTTTCGGACCTCTGGTTGATGATTCCCCTGGACCTCATGATTCTGGCGGCGGTGACGGCTTTCTACAAGGAGTTCCTGGCCATGTCCTACGACGAGGAGTTCGCCTTGGTCGTGGGGATCCCGGTCAGGCTGATGTACTTCGCCCTGCTCTGCATGACGGCGCTTTCCATCGTCATGATCATCCGGGTGGTGGGCCTGATCCTTTTCATCGCCCTGCTGACCATTCCCCCCTACATCGCCGAGAAGTACACCGGTTCGCTGGGAAGGATGATGGCGCTATCCTCGCTGCTGGGCATGCTTTTCACCTTCCTGGGGCTGCTGCTGTCCTACCGCTTCAATCTCACCTCGGGTGCGACGATCATCCTGGTCGCCGGCCTGGCGTTTTTCCTGGCGCAGGTGCTGGACCGGGTGAGCCGCCGACAGCGGTTCTGCTGCGCCATCCGATCGGTAGCGGGAACGGCGACCAAGATGCAAGCGGTCCGCGAGTGCGGGAAGAGAGAGACTGTGCCGGCTCGGCGGTTCAGCCCTGCTCGAACAGGCGCCGGGCAAACCCGGGCAAGACGAAGGCGGCGCGGTGGATCTCCGGCGTGTAGTAACGGAGGCCCTCGAGCCGGTCGGCCCGGTCGGCGGCGTAGTCCGTCAGGGGATCATGCCGGAGCGAACCGAACATGAAACCGATCACGCCGCTCGGGTAGGTGGGGACCAGGGTGTAGTAGTAGTTCAGCTTCGGGAAGATCTCGCGGGCAAAGCCGGCGACCCCCCGGATCACGGTGCGGTGAAGGTAAAAGGACTCGCACTGGGTGACGACCATGCCGTCCTTCCTCAGGGCCCGGCGCATGCCCTCATAGAAAGGCCGCTGAAACAGAACCTGCCCGGGGCCCACCGGGTCGGTGGAATCCACGATGATCAGGTCGTAGTGATCCGGCCGCTCCAGCACGAAGCGCGCCCCGTCTTCGAAGAAGAGGCCTACCCGCGGATCGTCGAAGGAGCCGGCCAGGGACGGGAGGAACTTACGGCAGGCCTTGACCACTTCGTCGTCCAGTTCGCAGACGTGGATCTCCTCGATGCCCGGGTGTTTCACGACCTCCCGCAGCGTGCCGCCGTCCCCGCCGCCGATGACCAGCACCCGCCTGGGCCGGGGATGGACCAGGAGCGGCACGTGAACGATCATTTCGTGGTAGGCGGCTTCGTCGAACTCGGTCAGCATGATCACGTTGTCCAGCACCAGCATGCGGCCGAGCCTCTCGGTTTCAAAGATCGCCAGATCCTGAAACCGGGTGCGGTAGCGGCAGAGCACCTCGGTGACCTTGACCCGCGTGCAGAGGCCGTGGCCCACCTCGGGGTTTTCCAGGAACCAGAGGTCCAGGCCCTGGGAGCTGGGGATGTCGGAGTCGCGCAGGCCTATCCTCTCGTCAGGGGTGATGTCGGTCATGGCAGTCCTCGCGCCGGTCAAGAAAGGGAACGATGCTGCGAATATACGGAAACCGCCCCGCGGGGTCAACACCTTAGTTGGCCGGGGCGGGCGGCTCCGGCGGGCCGCAAAAGCGGTTGACAGGCCCGGCTCCTCTGGCCCATGATGCGGAGCTGACGACAGGGGCCAAGGGCGCCATGAAGCTGGACTTGCTTTCGGGTTTCAGAAGAAAGAAGAAGGTCGAACCGCAGGATGAGATCGACCGGCTGGCGGCCGTCATCGAGCAATTCGCCCCGCGGGACCACCGCCCCGCGCGCGAAAGTTTCTACTACAACTACAAGTCCATCGGCCTGTACTTCAAGCCGCTGGCAGCCCTGCTGCGCATTATCGCCGAGCGGAAGCAAGCGGGGTCGGATGGCCGCGCCTTCGGGACGCAGATGTTTCTGCGCCTGAAGGAGTTCTACGACCCCAGGGGAAAGCTGTCCGAGGAAGAGGCGCTGGCGGACCCCGGCCTCCGCAAGAAGTATGCGGAGCTCTTCCGGTTCTTCTACGGCGAGGAGGGCATACCCATACCCATCCAGGAGGTGAGGGCGGGTCTCAAAGGGCTGAGCGGTTCCTGACGATTGAGGAAGGCGGGAGCGGGCGGCGCGACCTGCCGAGCGTCCCGGGGATTTTCAAAGGAGGCTTTTACATGGGAAGACACAAGAAGATCGAGAGAAAGCGCGAGATCGAGCGCCGGCGCCGGCGGAGGGAAAAGAGGCTGAAGGAGCGGGCCAAGGAGAAAACCGGCCGGGCAAGATCAAAGTACTGATCCGCCGGGATCGGCACGGACCAGGGAATTCCCGCCGGCCGGATATTTCACGAACGGGCATGCGAGTCAAGAAGATCGCGAGCGAGAGGAACCCGTTTTTCAGGCTCCTCAGCAAGCTGACGACGGGTCGCGAAATCCGGCGCCACGGGAGGGCGCTCCTTTCGGGGCCCAAACAGGTCGCCGAAGTCCTTTCCCAGTTTCCCGCCCGATGTGAAGGGGTGATATCACCGGACCTCGAGTCGGTTTCCGCCCTGCTGGGCGAAACCGGAATTCCTGATCTACCACCTGAGCCCGACCCTGTTCCAACGTATCGACCTGCACGGAACCGGCCGGCCGCTCGTCCTGCTCCGGGTCGACCCGCTCCCGGAGTGGAACGACTCCAGCTGGCCCCCGGGCTGCTCCCTGTTCATCCCGTTTCAGGACCCCGCCAATGTGGGGGCCGTGATCCGTTCGGCGGCGGCTTTCGGGGTCAGCAGGGTAATCCTGCTGCAGGAGGCTGCCCACCCCTTCCTGCCCAGGGCGATCCGGGCTGCCGGCAGCGACCTGCTGCGGGTGCCGCTCCTGGAGGGACCTTCCATCGCAGAGCTGAAGATCGCCGGCGCGCCGGTGGTGACCCTGGCCGCTGCCGGCCGGGATCTCCGGGACTGTGCCTGGCCGGCGGCCTTTGCTTTGATCCCCGGGATCGAGGGCCCCGGGCTGCCGGAACATCTGGCCCGGGAGAACCCGGTCGCGATCCCCATGGCGCCGGGGGTGGAGTCCCTGAACGCGGCCGTGGCCACCGGCATCGCCTTGTATGCCTGGCGGTTCGGAACCCGCGCCGCGGCTGCCGGCACAGGCCCGGGGCGTTTATGGGCTTGACCGGGCTTCGGGCTTTTTTCTATACTCCGGCGGACGCCTCAAGCGGGCGGGCGCGGCAGACGTTCGGCGTGTAATGCCAGAACCGGCGCAGGCGAGAGCGGAGTCGGGGAATCGGCATGAAGATCCTCATCGGGTTTACGCGGCTGATCGACACGGTCAACGAGCACATCGGCCGCGTCGTGGCCTGGGTGACGACCGGCATGGTGGCGGTGGTCTTCGTGGACGTGGTCATGCGCTACGCGTTCAAGACCAGCTTTGTCTTCACCCAGGAACTCGAATGGCACCTCTTTGCCTTCATTTTCCTCATGGGAGCCGGCTACACCCTGCTCCACGACGCTCACGTGCGGGTCGACATCATCTACCAGCGCCTCTCGCCGCGCGGCCAGGCCTGGGTCAACCTGCTGGGTGTGGTATTTTTCCTCATTCCCGGCTGCCTCATGGTGATCGTGACTTCCTACAAATTCGTCTACAACTCCTGGAGCATGCTGGAGGGCTCCCCGGATCCCGGCGGTATCCCGTTGCGGTTCCTGATCAAGGCCGTGCTGCCGGTGGGGTTCAGCCTGCTGCTGCTGCAGGGCATCTCCATGGGCATCCACAGCCTGATGCAGCTTCTGGGGCACGAGGCCCCGGAGAAGCAGGAGCCCTGATGGAATATCTGCCGGCCTGGATGTTTCTGGCCCTGACCGTTCTCTTGATGGTCGGGTTTCCAGTGACCTTCACCCTGCTCGGCACCGCGCTCACCTTCGGCCTGATCGGTTTCGGCTGGTCGTTTTTCGATCTCTACCCGCTGCGCATCTGGGGGGTGATGCAAAACTTCACCCTCATGGCGGTGCCTCTTTTCGTGTTCATGGGGGTCATGCTGGAGCGCTCCGGGTTGGCCGAGGAACTGCTGGACACCATGGGGCTTCTCTTCGGCCGGATCCGCGGCGGGCTGGCCATTTCGGTGGTGGTGGTGGGGGCGCTGCTGGGGGCTTCCACCGGCATCGTGGGCGCCACCGTGGTCACCATGGGGCTCCTGGCCGTGCCCACCATGCTGCGCCGGGGCTACAACAAGGAACTGGCCACCGGCACGGTTTCCGCCTCCGGGACGCTGGGCCAGATCATCCCGCCCAGCATCGTGCTGGTTCTGATCGGCGACATCGTCGGGGTCTCGGTGGGCGATCTCTTCATCGGCGCCGTGCTGCCCGGCCTGATCCTGGTGGTCCTGTACATCATCTACATCCTGCTGGCCTCCTACATCCGGCCCAAATGGGCGCCGCGGATTTCCAAGGAGGAGCTGGCGGCCATCTCCGGCCGCGAGATGCTGCGCCGGGTGGGCCGGGCGCTGTTTCCGCCGCTTTTCCTCATCGTGGCCGTGCTGGGCTCGATTTTTGCGGGGATCGCCTCGCCCACCGAAGCGGCGGCGGTGGGCGCCGTGGGGGCGACGTTCCTGACCGTGGCCAACCGCAAGTTCAGCCGGCAGGTCCTGCGCGATGTGATGCGCACCACGCTGCGGCTGACCTGCATGGTTTTCATCATCCTGTGCGGCGCCCAGGCTTTCGGCCTGGTTTTCCGCGGCCTGGGCGGGGATACCCTGGTGCGCGGGTTTCTGGGTTCGCTGGCCCAGACCTACAGCCACAACGGCGTGCTGTTCATCGTGATGTGCCTGATCTTCGTCATCGGCTTTTTCCTGGACTTCATCGAGATCACCTTCATCCACGTGCCCGTGCTGGCGCCCATCATGATCGAGTTCGGTTTCGACCCGGTGTGGTTCTGTATCCTGCTAGCGGTGAACCTGCAGACCTCCTTCATGACCCCGCCCTTCGGGTTCTCCCTGTTCTACCTCAAGGCCGTGACCCCGCCGGAGATCACCACCGGCAACATCTACCGCGGGATCGTGCCCTTCGTGGCCTTCCAGCTGATCGGCCTGCTCATTGTGGTGTTCTTCCCGCAGCTGGCGACCTGGCTGCCGCAGGTGGTGTTTGGGAACTAAAGAGAATTCGGAATTCGAAATGCGGAAGGCGGAATAGAGGAAGGGGACGCGAGCATCCCTTTCGGTGATCCCCGCTCGTTTCCTGATTTTCGTGCCTGGAAAAACAAAGGCCGGCCGGAAGAAGATCCGGCCGGCCGCGACAGGGTTTGCGCGCCAGGTTGCAGCGCGGACGGTTAGGTGCCGATGGCGTACTTTTTGGCGATGCTGCTGTAGTACTCCTTTTCGGAGATCGACGCCCAGGGGCCGAACACCTTCTGGAACTTCTTGAAGCTCTCGTTGACCTTGGTGGCCATGGGATCCTTGGCCGCCTCTTCCTCCACCACCTCTGCGGCCAGCTTGCTCAGGCCGTCCAGCACCTCGTCCGGGTACTTTACAAGCTGCACCTTGTGCTTGGTGATCAGCTCTTCCAGGGCGGCCCCGTTCTGGCCGTCGAACTGGGCCAGCATCCAGGCGTGGCTCTCCATGCAGGCCGCATCCAGGATATGCTGCAGGTCCTTGGGCAGGGATTCGTAGGCCTTCTTGTTGAACATGACCTCCAGGATCGAGCCCGGCTCGTGCCAGCCCGGATAGTAGTAGTACTTGGCAGCCTGGTAGAAGCCCATGCGCAGGTCGTGGAGCGGGCCGACCCACTCGGTGGCGTCGATCACGCCGCGCTCCAGGTTGGTGAAGATCTCGCCGCCCGGGGTGAGCACCACCGTGCCGCCGGCCTTGGCCACCACCTTGCCGCCCAGGCCCGGGATGCGAAACTTGAGGCCCTTGAAATCGTCCAGGGTGTTGATCTTGCGGTTGAACCAGCCGCCCATCTGAACGCCGGTCGAGCCTCCGAAGCGCGGAATCAGGTTGAAGGGCGCGTAGGCCTCCTCCCACAGCTTCAGCCCGTCGCCATAGGCCAGCCAGGCGGTCATGCCCTGGGCGTTCATGCCGAAGGGCACGGCGCAGAACCACTGGGAGGCCGGTGTCTTGCCGGCCCAGTAGTAGGCCGCCGAGCTGGCCACCTCGACCGTGCCGGCGGAAACCGCGTCAAAGCAGCCCAAGGGCGGGACGAGCTCGCCGCCGGCGAACACCTGGATCTTGAGCCGGCCGCCGGAGATTTCCTCGACCCGTTGGGCAAAGCGTTCCGCGCCGGTCTGCAGTACGGGCAGCTTGGGCGGCCAGGTGGTCACCATCTTCCAGTTGTAGGTCTTGTCGGCGATCACCGCCGGGGCCCGCACCGTGCCGGCCGCCACCGCCGCGGCAACGCCCACGCCTGCCTTTTTCAGAAATTCGCGCCTCTTCATGATCAACCTCCTTTGAAGGAATATGCCTGTCTCGGTAAAGACAGGGGTAACTGGGAATAAACGAACCCTTTCGCTCTCCGCCTTTTCACACTCTTGATGTGTCCAACAGAGGCTCCAGAAAGGGCCGGCTCGCCGCCAACCCAAGAAGCCTAAGCCCGGTTCAGGCGCGGAGTCAAGCGCTTTGTTTTCCCAGGATTTCCTGGCGCAGCTCCAGGAAACGGGGGAGGGCTCCGGGGTTGCTCATGGAATCCACGTTCACCGCCTTTTTCACCGGAAAGCCCATCAGGATCTTTTTGACCGGGACCTCCAGCTTCTTGGCGTTCAGGGTCCGGGGGACCTCGGCAACGGCATAGATGTCATCCGGGATGTGGCGCGGCGAAAGGCTTTGGCGGATCCGGCGGCGGATCTTTTCCTTGAGCGCTGCATCCAGTTCCAGGCCCTCTGCGAGCACCACGAAAAGCGGCATGTGGTAGCCGCCTTCGGCCTCAAACCCCACGATCAGGCTGTCGACGATCTCCGGCAGGTCCTCGACCACGCTGTAGATCTCGCTGCTGCCCATGCGCACGCCCTGGCGTTTGAGGGTGGAGTCCGAGCGGCCGAGGATGACGGCGCTTCCCCGGCGGGTGATCCGGATCCAGTCGCCGTGCCGCCAGATGCCAGGGTAGAGCTCGAAGTAGCTTTCGCGGTAGCGTTCGTTTTGGGGGTCGTTCCAGAGGTAGAGCGGCATGGAGGGCATCGGTTCGGTGATGACGAGCTCGCCCACCTGGTCCAGCAGCGGCCGGCCGTCGTCGTCGAAGGCCTCGGCCTTGACCCCCAGCCCCCGGCACTGCAGTTCGCCGGCGTGCACCGGCAGGAGCGGGCAGGCGGCCAGGAAACCGGTGCAGGGGTCCGTGCCGCCGCTGACCGAGGCCAGCCAGAGGTCCGCCTTGACGTGCCGGTAGGCCCACTGGAAGCCCTCCGGCGAGAGGGGCGAGCCGGTGGAGCCCACCGCCGCCAGACTGCCCAGGTCGTGCTTCTCCCCGGGTTTGAGGCCGGCTTGCAGGCAGGCGTGCAGAAACGCGGCGCTGGTGCCGAAAACCCGCAGCCGGGCCTCTGCGGCCAGCTTCCAGAGCACATCCATGTCGGGATACCCGGGGCTGCCGTCATAGAGGACGGAGGTGGCGCCGGTCAGCAGCCCGCCCTGAACGATGTTCCACATGACCCAGCCGGTGGTGCTGAACCAGAAAAAGCGGTCGCCGGGGTGCAGATCCATGTGCAGCCCCAGGAACTTCAAGAACTCCAGCAGGATCCCGCCCTGACTGTGCACCAGACCCTTGGGCAGGCCGGTGGTGCCCGAGGAGTAGACGACCCACATGGGGTGGCTGAAGGGTACCTGCTCAAAGGTCAGCTCGGCCTCCTTGCCCAGCAGGTCGGGCCACAGGGAAACGTCCCGCAGGCCGCCGAAGCGCTTGCGGTCCGTTCCCGGGTGCAGGTAGGGGACCAGGATCGTGCGCTCCAGTTTGCCCAGGCCCTGCTGCAGCTCAGCCACGGCCGAAATGCGGTCAAAGGCCTTGCCGCCGTAAGAGTACCCGTCTGCCGCGAAGAGCACTTTGGGCTCGATCTGCCGGAACCGGTCGAGCACGCTGCGGGTGCCGAAATCCGGGCTGCAGCTGGACCAGATGGCCCCGAGGCTGGCGGTGGCCAGGAAGGCGACCACGGTTTCCGGGATGTTGGGCAGGAAGGCGACGACCCGATCCCCGCGGCGGACGCCCAGGCCGCGCAGGGCCGCGGCCACCGAAGCGACCTGGCGATACAGTTCGTCCCAGCTCACCTCCGTCAGGGGCCGGGTCTCGGATTGAAACAGCAGGGCCGGGTGCTTCGAGGTCCGTTGCCGAAACACATGCTCCGCGTAGTTGAGCTCCGAATCCGTGAACCAGCGGGCCGCGGGCATCCGGCCCTCCAGGACCCGGGTGTAGGGTTGGGAGGCCCGCACCTCGAAGAACTCCCACAACGAAGCCCAGAAGTCCTCCAGCCGGGTCACCGACCACTGCCAGAGGGCGTCGTAGTCCTGGAACTGCAAGTCTTTCTGATCCGCGAGCCATCGCAGGTAGCGGGTGATGTTGGCCTTCTGTTGGAGTTCTTGGGTGGGGCGCCAGAGCAGGTCGCCCGCCCGGACCGATTCAGGTGGCATGGTTTTATCCCTCCGATGACCGACATTCCGCGGCCCCCCTCGACGGCAGCCGGGGGCAGACCCGGGTGCTTTGTCTTCCAGACCGGCCTTTGCGGAGTAATCAGGGCAGTTTCGCGGCGAACTCCTTGACCGGGACTTCCCACTCCATGGTGATCAGTTCGACCGTGGTTTCTCCCTCGGCCTCGCACAGGGTGGCGGTCACGTACCCTCCGGCACCCTCGAAGGTGTAACAGGTGGCCGACTCCTCCCTGAGGGTCAGCCCCAGCCCCCCTTCTCCGAAAAAGTCCTTGAGGCGCTTGGCCACCTCGGGCTGCGGGAGGCGGGTCTTGCGTTCCAGGTTCAGCATCTTCAATCCTCCCCGGCCGGGGGATCCGGCCATGACGGCTGAGACGGGCAGCGGCCTTGACCGGGACCGCTCAGGGCGGGTCGGCCGGCTGCACCTCAACCAGGTTGCAGTGGAAAGCGGAAGACTCCCCGAGATCCGCCAGGCGCTGGCTGGTGAGCTGGTTTACCCCCAGGCCGCCGGGGGTCCCCCGTGGCCAGTAGATCCCTTCGACCACGGTCACCCCGGGCGAGGTGTCCTTGGTCAATCGGGCGTGCAGCAGGCACTCCCCCCGATCGTTGTAAACCCGGGTCAAAGCGTCCTCGCGGATCCCACGGGCGCGGGCATCGAGGGGGTGAATGAGAATCGTGGCCGTCCCGGCCCGCTTTCTGAGCGGGTCCACCTCGTTGAAGGTGGAGTTCAGGAACTGATGGCGGGTGGGCGTGATCAGCTGCAGTGGGTAGCGGCCGCGGCCCTCCTCGTCCACGCTGGGCGTTCCGTCCGGCAGGGGGTCGAGGCCCTGCTCCTGAAACGTCCGGGAAAAGAATTCCACCTTGCCGGAAGGCGTGGCGAAGCCCCGGCTGAAAGGGTTGGCGGGCACCTTCACCCGCAGCGGCGCCCCGGCCGAAAGGTCCTCGAAGCCGATGTCCGCGAAGAGCCCCGAGCATTCCGGCAGGATAGCGCGGATCACGTCCTCCTCAGCCAGGGCGAAGCAGGGCTCCTGAAACCCGAAGCGGCGGGCGAGCTCCTGAAACACCGTCAGGGGGCTGCGGCTTTCGGCCTGCGGCCGGATGAGGGGCCGTGCCAGCTGGACGTAATAGTGGCCGTAGGAGCAGTAGAGATCCGTATGTTCCATGGAGGTGGTGCCCGGCAGGACCACGTCGGCGTAACGCGCCGTGTCGGTGAGAAACTGCTCGTGCACCACGGTGAAGAGGTCCTCCCGGGCCAGGCCGGCCAGGACCTTGCGCGACTCCGGGGCCACCGCGGCCGGGTTGGACAGGTAGACGTAAAGGGCCCTGAGCGGCGGGTCGCTCAGTTCGGTGAGAGCGTCACCAAGCTGGACCATGTTGACCCAGCGGGTATCGGGCGGTGCCAGGTCGGGACGTTCCCAGGCCCGCAGGTTGAAGAGGGAGTGCACCGCGGTCGAAAAAAAGAGGCCGCCGCCCTTTTTTCGAAACGCCCCCACCAGGGCGGGCAGAAGGGCGATGGTGCGCATCGCCATCGCCCCCCGGAGCTGCCGCGAAACGCCGTAGCCCAGCCGCATGAAGGGGCTTTCAGCCCGGCCGTAGGCTTCGGCCAGCCAGCGGATTTCCTCGGCCGGGACCCCGGTGATTTCGGCCACCCGGGAGGGCGTGTATTCCAGCACCCGTTGCCGGAGCCGGTCGTAGCCCAGGGTGCGGGTCGCGATGAAGTCCTGGTCCAGCAGGCCCTCATCGATGAGGACCTGCATCAGGCCCAGGGCCAGGGCGGCGTCCGTTCCGGGGCGCAGCCGCAGGTGGCGATCCGCACGCCGGGCGGTGCGGTTGCGGTAGGGGTCAACGACCGCGATCCGCGCTCCCCGGCGGCGGGCCTCGGAAAAGAAGCGCCAGGCGTGCAGGTTGGTCGAGAGGGTGTTGCTGCCCCAGATGAGGATGAAATCGGAATCCACCGCCGCTTCGATGTCGGTGGAGGGCATGGCTCCCAGGCTGGCCGCCACCCCGGCCTGGGCCGTGGCGCTGCAGATCGTCCGCTTGAGCCTGCTGGCCCCCAGGCGGTGAAAAAAGGCGTGGCCGGCGGAGCGCTGCACCAGACCCATGGTGCCGGCGTAGGAGTAGGGCAGGACGGCCTGCGGGCCGTGGGCGGCGATCGCCCGCTGGAGCCCGGCGGTGATGCGCTCCAGGGCTTCCTCCCAGGAGATCGGCCGGAAGCGGCCGGAACCTTTGGGTCCGTCCCTGAGAAGCGGACTCCGCAGGCGACCGGGAGAATGAACGCGCTGGGGGTAGAAAGCCACCTTGGAGCAAATCACGCCGCGGGTGAAGGGGTGGGACGGGTCACCTCTCACCGCGGTCACCCGGTCACCCTGAACGGTGACCAGGAGGCCGCAGGCGTCCGGGCAGTCATGTGGACACACGGAGCGCTTGCTGTCAGTCATGGGTTCTCCTCGGAGGCAGACTAGCAGATCCGCAGGGCGGCTGGCAACCGTCCGGGGTCTGGCGGGCGAGAACCGTTCGGGCCGGGGAGGCGCCTGAAAAGGGGGCGGAAGACCATCTGCCGGGCGTTCAGGTCTCCCGGCCTTGGCCCGGATCATCGGGCTTCGGCTGCAGCGCAACGGGGCAGCGGCGCTCAAGTCTCGCCCGGGAGATACTGGACCACTCGGTCACGCGAATCCACCCGTCGCGGCGTTCGAACGCCGGCCGGCTTCGGCGGCCTTTCCAGCTGCGCCGGTCGCTGCCGCCCGGCATGAGGTAGACCGGATCGTAGCGATTGCGCCGGTCGTTGACCGAACGTCGGTCATAGCCGCAGCGTCTTTCGATCATGACGACACCTCCCGGTTCCCGGGGAGAAGGCCAAGCCCTGTTGAGACAGGCTGATTCCGGCTCAAGTCACGTTTCACAAAGTCGACGGAAATGCTACATATTGTGATAGAGGCTCTCATACACCAATAGATATGGTATTTCAAGCTTTTTCTTCGAAAAGGGCGGAAGGGATGCCGCGGTCCGGATTCAGCGGGATCGAGGGGCGGCAGGCGGTCGCGAGAAAAGAAAACCGGCCGCCAGCAGGACCGTCCCCACGGTGATCGCCGCATCGGCCACATTGAAAGCCGGCCAGTGGTGGCGGCCCAGGTGAAAGTCCAGGAAGTCGATGACTTCCCGGTGGTAGAGGCGGTCCACCAGATTCCCCACCGCTCCGCCCAGAACCAGAGACAGGGGCACGATGGTCATGGTTTCGTCCGGCCGCAGGCGACGGAACCAGAAAAGCAGGATGGCCAACGCCACCAGGGTGGCGCCCACCAGCAGGAGAGAGCCGAGGTCATTGTCCGGCCGGTTCAGAAGGCCGAAGGCCATCCCGCGATTTCTGACGTGGACCAGGTTGAAGAAACCCGAGACGACCGGAACGGATTCGTGCAGCGGCAACTTCCGCAGCACCAGGGCTTTGGTGCCCTGATCCAGGAGCAGGACCGCCAGCGCCGGCCAGGTTATCCAATGGGACTTGGGGCTCAAGCTCGAGCCCTCGCGATTTCCGCCAAGGCCTGGCTGCAGCGGCCGCAGATCCCGGGGTGGTCCTGGGCGTGCCCGACCAGCGGGTCATGGACCCAGCAGCGTTCGCACTTGGGGTGAGTCGAGCGGGCGACCCTGAGCCTGAGCGCGGGCAGGCTCTCGCTCTGCGTGCTTGCCTCGAGCTGCTCCAGGGGCAGCAGCTCGACGGCCGACACGATCAGAATCGAGCTCAGCTGCTCGCGGTAGGGTTCCAGCTGGGCGAGAAGTTCCGGGGCCAGGCCGAGGGTCAGGCTGGCGTCCAGGGAGTGGCCGATGACCTTGTCCCGGCGGGCCTGTTCCAGGGTCTTGGTGGCTTCCCGGCGGATCATCATGATCGTCTCCCAGCGCGCTGCCAGGTCCGGGTCGCGATAAGCCGGGTTCGGCGCCGCGAACAGGTCGGCATGCACGCTGGGGGGCCGGTCCTGGCCCCGCATGTACCCCCAGACCTCGTCGGCCGTGAAGGAGAGAACCGGGGCCATGAGTCTGACCAGCACCTCCAGGATTTCCCACATGGCGGTCTGCGCCGAGCGGCGCGCCTCGGAAGCCGGCGGGGAGGTGTAGAGCCGGTCCTTGATGATGTCCAGATAGAAGGAGGACAGATCGAGCACGCAGAAGTTGTGCAGGCTGTGGTAGACCAGATGGAACTCGAAATCCTCGTAGGCCTTGAGCACTTTGCGGTTCAGTTCCTGAAGGCGGTGAAGCGCCCAGCGGTCGAGCTCCGGCAGCCGGGCGTACCCCACCCGGTCTGCGGCCGGATCGAAATCGGAGAGGTTTCCGAGGATGAAACGGCAGGTGTTGCGGATGCGGCGGTAGGCCTCGGTCAGCCGCTGCAGGATTTCCTCGGACAGGCGGATGTTGTCGCGGTAATCTTCGGCCGCGACCCACAGCCGGATGATTTCCGCGCCGTACCTGCGGATCAGATCCTCGGGGGCGATGACGTTGCCGGCGGACTTGTGCATGGCTTTGCCCGCTCCGTCCACCACAAAGCCGTGGGTCAGGACTCCCAGGTAGGGCGCCCGGCCGCGGGTTCCCACCGAACAGAGCAGGGAGCTGTGGAACCATCCGCGGTGCTGGTCGCTGCCCTCCAGGTAGAGATCCGCCGGGCTGTCCAGGTAGTCCCTTTTTTCCATGACCGCGGCGTAACTGACGCCCGAGTCAAACCAGACATCCAGGATATCGGTTTCCTTGCGGAACCGCGCGCCGCCGCATTGGGAACAGCGCGTGCCGGGCGGCAGCAGTTTTTCCTCCGGCTCGATGAACCAGACGTCGGCCCCGGAGCGTTCCACCAGGCTGCAGACGTGGTCCATGATTTCCTGGGAATAGATGAGCTCGCCGCAGTCGCGGCAGAAAAAGACTGTGATGGGCACCCCCCAGGCCCGCTGGCGCGAGATGCACCAGTCCGGCCGGTTGGCGATCATGTTGTGAGATCCGCTCCTGCCCCCAGGCGGGAATCCAGGTGACCTCCTGGATGGCTCGCAGGGCATTCGCCCTGAGCCCGGTCTTTTCCATGGAGATGAACCACTGTTCGGTGGAGCGGAAAATGACCGGCTGCTTGCAGCGCCAGCAGTGGGGGTAGTCGTGGGTGATCTCCTGTTCCCGGAGCAGGGCGCCGGCCTCTTTCAGCTTCTCGGTTGACGACCGGGTTGGCTTCGAACACGGTGCAGACCGGCGAAGTGCTGCACCTCGGCGGTGAAACGCCCGGCGTCGTCCACCGGGGAATAGACCTCCAGGCCGTACTGCAGGCCGGTTTCGTAGTCCTCGCGCCCGTGCCCGGGCGCCGTGTGCACGCAGCCGGTCCCGGCCTCCAGGGTCACGTAGGGCGCCAGGACCAGGCGCGAGGGCCGGTCATAGAGCGGGTGCCTGGCCTCCCGCCCCTCAAGCTCGGTGGCCCGCAGCTCGGCGATCACGCGAAAGTCCCGGATGCCGAAGGTGTCCATGCAGGCCTCGAGCAGGCCCTTGGCCAGGATCAGCACCTGACCCTCGCCGGTTCCGGGCGGCCACGTATTCCAGGTCCGGGTGCAGGGCGATGGCCAGGTTGGCCGGCAGGGTCCAGGGAGTGGTGGTCCAGATCACCACGAAGACCTCCCGGCCCTTCAGCTCCGGAGACAGGTCGCCCAAGTCGGAGATCATGGGAAAGCGCACAAAGATGGACGGCGAGACATGATCGTCGTATTCCACCTCCGCTTCAGCCAGAGCCGTCTTGCAGGAGATGCACCAGTAAATGGGCTTCTTGCTGCGCACCAGGCTGCCGTTCAGGGCGAACTGGCCGAATTCCCGCACGATGGTGGCTTCGTAGCCGTAGTTCATGGTCAGGTAAGGCCGCGACCACTCGCCGAACACCCCCAGGCGCTTGAACTCGTTGCGCTGGATGTCGATGTATTTCTCGGCATACTTCCGGCAGGCGCCCCGGATCTCGGGGAGCGACATTTCCGCCTTGCGGGAAGCGATTTCCTGATCCACCTTGTGCTCGATGGGCAGTCCATGGCAATCCCAGCCCGGCACGTAGGGAGCGTCGAAGCCGGCCATCTGCCTGGATTTGACGATGATGTCCTTCAGGATCTTGTTGAAGGCGGTCCCCAGGTGGATGTGACCGTTGGCATAGGGCGGACCGTCGTGGAGGTTGTAGCGCTTGCGCCCCCGGGAGGACTGGCGGATGACGCCGTAGAGGTCCATGGCCTCCCACTTCTTCAGCGTCTCCGGCTCCTTTTTCACCAGGTCGGCCCTCATGGGAAAGTCGGTCCTGGGCAGATTGAGCGTGTGCTTGTAGTCCATACAGCCAGCCTCCCGCGGTGCTCCCGAACCCCCGGGAACCGAGAAAGCTCCCGTCCGGATCTGAAAACCGATTTTGTAAAAAATATCAGGCTACCAAAAGGCCGGAGGCAAGTCAAACCCATTTGCCGCGCAGCCGGGCGGGGCGGGGCCGTGCTCCCGACAGCCGGCCGGAACCGCTTCCGGCCCCGGCTCCCCTATTGACAGCTCAACCCGGAAGCGGATAAAGAAAGGGACACGTCGCGCTTCAGCGGCCGCTCAGGGCGCTACGGACCGGCGAAAACCATGCTTGGAGGGTTGGAAATGCGAAGATTGAGAAACATGGCCTTGCTGTGGGCGGTGCTGGCCCTCTGGGGGTGCGGTCCTCTGATCCTGTTCGGTGCCGGGACGGCGGCGGGGGTCGCCGGCATCAAGTTCTACGAGGGAACCCTGGTGGTGGCTTTTGAAGCGCCGTTCGTGGAGACCTGGGACGCGTCGCTGGCCGCCATGGGCGACCTGGGCTTCGGGATCAAGAACGCCGAGCACGGGCTGACTTCCGGCAAGATCCGCGCCTCGGCCGGAGAGGACAAGCCGGTGACCCTGTCTCTGGCCTACAAATCGACCAGCCAGACGGAAGTCGTTATCCGGGTGGGCGTTCTGGGCGATGAGGCGGCCAGCCTGAAGATCAAGGACAAGATCAGGGACCGGCTCTTCGGCACACCCAGCTGAGCCGCCCGGCACGCGGCTCAGGGCTCAGGTCCTGATCCGCAGCGTTTCGAGCAACCGATCGGCGTAGCCGAGGATGAACTCCCGTTGGGCGACGCTGGCCGGCGCCGGGCACGTGCAGCGCAGGGTCTTGGCGCTGCGCACGAAGAACTCCAGCTTGATCCAATCCCTGCCGAACTCCACCGCAAACACGTGGGGCCGGCATTCGAGATGTTCCGCCTGGGTCTTCTCGAGAAGCGGCTCCGGCAAAGGCACCCAGAAGATCTGGTCCAGCTGCGAGGGCCGGGCCTCGGCTTTCAGCCGGTCACGAAGCCTAACCAGGTCACCCGGCAGGATTTCATCGATCAGGTAGGATCTCACCGGAGCGGTCCCTTTCCTGCCGGTCGAGGCGCAGACCCCAGCGGAACGCATCCGCCACCGAGTAGAGCCAGAGAAGGGCGAAGGCGGCCAGCAGCAGCCACAGGATCCAGGCATCCCGGACCAGGAGCTCGGTGACGAAGGGTTTGAGGCTTGGGCCGCCGGTGGCCGGCGAGGAGTCGAACGCGGCCTGCGCAGCCCCCAGCAGGCGGATGACGGCAGCTGCCAGGAGCAGGAAGACGGCCGCCAGGATGGCGCCTCCCTTCCTCGGCTGCTGGTTGATGATCTGCCCCAGCCCCGGGACGACCAGGGCGGAGCAGAGAGGGGCGATGATGGCCTTTCGCATGCCGGCTGACCTGTCCTTCCCCGAAGCGCTGCAGACAGCCATCACCCATATCGCAATCCGAAAGATCCGTCAATGCGAGTCGCTTCGCGGCGTTGGCGGCCAGGTGAAACGATGCTGAAATCCATGCGCCGGAACGTGCACGTCAACATCCCCTGCGCCATGTTGGCCGAGGGGTACCTGGAGCGCTTCATCGACCAGCGGCTCAACCCGGAAATCGGGTTCGACGCGGCCGTCCTGGACCGCTTTCCGGCTTCCCTTCATCAGGAGACCGCGAATCGCCTGCAGCAGAGCGGTCTCGCCGTCACCCTGCACGGCCCCTTCATGGATCTGTCTCCCGGCTCGCCCGATTCACGGGTCAGGGAGCTCACCCGGTACCGGTTCGGGCAATTCCTCGAACTGCTCCCCGTTTTCCGGCCGCGGCACGTGGTCTGTCACGCCGGCTACGACGAGAAGCGCTACGGCCCCTTGAAGGAAACCTGGCTGGCGAAAAGCCTCGAAACCTGGCGCTGGCTGGCGGCGGCGGTGCGCGAGCAGGGGGCGCGCCTGATGCTCGAGAACGTCTACGAAAAGGGCCCGCAGGAAATGGCAACCCTGCTCGCGCAACTGGAGGACCTGGAGGTGGGCTTCTGCCTGGACTCCGGCCATCAGGCCGCCTTCAGTTCGACCTCGCTCGGGGAATGGTTGGACGCTCTGGGCCCCCGCCTCCAACAGCTCCATCTCCACGACAACTGCGGCGCCGGGGACGAGCACCTGGCCCTGGGCAAGGGAGTGATCGATTTCCGGACCCTGCTCAAAAGGGTGGGCAGCCTGAAGCAGGAGCCCCTACTGGTCACCCTCGAGCCGCACCGGGAAGCGGATCTGCGGCCCAGCCTCGAGGCGCTGGCGCGCATCTGGCCCTGGCCGGATGGAAGCGCCCCGGCGGCGCGTTGATTCCCGCCCATTGTTCTGATAGGCTGACAGCGGGGCGCTTGCGCCGCCAAGGCTTTCAGCCCGGGAGAGAACCCGCATGCCTCAGGTCATGGATCAGCCGTTTGCCAAATCGGTCTCGAGGGTCGAGAGGTACAGACGGCTGCTGGAGACCGTGAAGCCCGACGACGTCCTGGCGATCCTGATCGATGCCGACCCGGACGCCATGGCCAGCGCCATGGCTCTCAAGCGCCTGTTCTGGCGCCGGGCGCGCAGGGTGGCCATCTTTCACACCAACGTGATTCAGCGGGCGGACAACCGGGCCTTTGTGCGGCTGCTGCAGGTGGACATGCGGCACATTTCGGAAATGGATTCCGCGAAGATCACCCGCTGGGCTACGGTTGACGCCCAGCCGCCCCACCACGAGGAGTTCAGCGGGATTGTTTTCGACATCGTCATCGATCATCATCCGGTGCACCCCGCATCCCGCGCCGTCTTCCTGGACATCCGGGAGCAGTGGGGCGCCGCCTCGAGCATCATGACCGAATACCTGCGGGCGGCCAAGGTCAGGCCGTCGGTGAGGCTGGCCACCGCCCTGCTGTACGGGATCAAGACCGACACGGATGATTTCGTGCGCAAATCCATGCCCAACGACGTGAACGCCTTCCGCTACCTCTACCGCCGGGCGAACGTCAATATCGTCAAAAAGATCGAATCCTCGGGGATGACCCAGGCGACCCTGGCGAGCTATCGGCTCGCCATGGAACGATTCAGGCTCCGCCACGACATCGGGTTCATCTACATGGGCGAGGTGCAGAACCCGGATGTGCTGGTGATGATCGCCGATTTCTTCATGCACCTGGCGGAGGTCAACTGGAGCATTGCGGCGGGGATCTGCGAGCGGAAACTGATCGTGATTCTGCGCAATGCGCGCCTGAGAGGCGATGCCGGCCGGACCGCCCAACGGCTGTTCGGCAAGTGGGGCGGCACGGCCGGGGGGCACCGGACCGCGGCCCGGGCGGAGATCCCGCTCGAAGACCTGCCGAAGCATGCGCGGGAGCCGCTGGACCCGGAGAAGCTCCTGCTGAAAGAACTGAAGAATCTGCGCTAGACAGACAGGTTGGTAAACGTGGCATTCAGAACCCGGACTCTCGATTCATGGCTCATCGAAGAGGTCAAGAAGCCTCATCCGGGCCGGCAGCGATGCCGCGCTCCGGAAACGGCTGGGCGAGATGCGGGCCGCCGATCTGGCCGACCTCATCGAGCACCTGGACGGCGACGAGCGGATCTTTCTGTTCAGCCTGCTGGAGCCGACTGGCGCCGGGGAGGTCCTGGTCGAGATCGAGGCCCCGGTGCAGGAGCAGATCCTCGAAGGTCTGGACAACGAGGTCCTGACCGAGATCGTGCAGGAGCTGGACTCCGACGATGCCGCCGACCTGGTGGGGGATCTGCCGGCCGAGCGGGCCCGCAAGATCCTCGAATCCCTGGGCGATGAGACCTCCGAGGAGCTGGAGAAACTGCTCCCTTACTCCGAGGACTCGGCCGGCGGGATCATGGCGCTGGAATTCGTGACCGTGAAAGCCGATGCCACGGTGCAGGATGCCATCGACACGATCCGCGAGCAGCGCGAGGAGGTGGAGAGCCTTTACCACATCTGGGTCGTGGACGAATACGAGCGGCTGGTGGGCGTCATCTCCATGAAGGACCTGGTGGTGGAACCGCCCGAGCGGAAAATCAGCGCCATCATGAACCCGGAGGTGATCGCCACCCATGTGGATGCGGACCAGGAAGAGGTCGTCCATTTGGTCACGAAATACGACCTGGTGAACATTCCGGTGGTGGACGACCATCACCGCCTGGTGGGCCGCATCACCCACGACGACATCCTGGACGTCATGGAAGAGGAAGTGGACGAAGACATCTCGCTGATGGCGGGCGTGATGCACCAGGAGATCGCCGAGGAGTCCACCCTGCGGGTCTCGCGCGCCCGCTTGCCGTGGTTGATCGCCGGTCTGCTGGGAGGCATCCTGGCGGCCGTGGTGATTGTCCAGTTCGAGTCCTCCTTGCAGCGCATCATCGCCCTGGCGTTTTTCTTCCCGGTCATTATGGCCATGGGGGGGAACACGGGCACCCAGGCCGCCACCGTCGTGGTGCGGGGGCTGGCCACGGGGGATATCAGCGTCATGAACGCGGGCAGGCGCCTGTGGATGGAGATGCGGGTGGCGCTGGTCAACGGTCTGATCTGCGGCATCCTGCTGGGCGGTATTGTGGGCTTCTGGCTTTCGGACTACCGGCTGGGAGGGATCGTGGCGGTGGCGCTGATGCTGATCATCATGAGCTCGGGTGTCATCGGCTCGGCAGTGCCGCTGGCGCTGAAGAGATTGAATATCGACCCCGCCCTGGCCACCGGCCCCTTTGTGACGACCTCCAATGACATCCTGAGCCTTCTCATCTACCTCGGCCTGGTGACCCTCTTCCTGCGGTACGCGGGAGGGGCGTAACGAGACAGTTGCCGATGACGAGAGCGAAGGTCAATTCGGAATTCGGAATGCGGAATCGAAATGACCTGGACGCCGGTCACCAGAGACGCAAGTTCGCGACGCTTGGCGACGCCTCCGCCGGAAGCCGTTTCGCATTCCGACCTTAGGCGGTGCGCCTACAGTCTCGGACCTGTAGCATATTGTGGTTCCCGCCGCCCACACCGGGTGCCCGGCGGTGATGACCGCCAGGTCGCCGCTTTCACCAGCGCGCTCTGAAGCGCGGCCAGCGACTCGGGAGGAACCCGCAATGCCCGAGAGCCTCGTGTTTGTGCCGGCAGGCCTGCTGCTGGCCTGCCTGCTGCTTTTCGAACACCGGAAAGAGCGCAGCAGGGTGTTGATCCCCAAGGCCCTCCTGTCCTGTCTTTTCGTGGTCGCCGCCCTGATCCGGCCGCATCCGCGGCCCGGGTATGCCTATCTTGTCCTGGCCGGCCTGACGTTATGCCTGGCCGGTGACGTTTTTCTGGCCCTTGACTCGGCCGCTGCGTTCTTCCGGGGCCTGGTGGCTTTTCTGCTGGGACACCTCTTCTATATCGCGGCCTTTTTTGTGCTCGCACAGACCAATGCCTGGACCTGGGCGGGCGCGGTCGCCGGGACTGTGGCCGCGGCGGCGGTCTACCGGTGGCTCCGGCCGCACCTGGGGAGCATGGACAGAGCGGTGCTGGTATACATCGGCGCGATCACGGCCATGCTGACCGGTGCCTTCAGCGTCGCCGGCGATGCCGGCCTGGCGGGCGGGTTGCGGGTCCTGGTTCTTTCCGGCGCGCTCTGCTTCTACCTCTCGGATATCTTCGTCGCCCGGGACCGCTTCCTTCGGCCGGGCTTCCTCAACCGGCTGATCGGGCTGCCCCTGTACTATGCCGGGCAGTTTCAGATCGCGTTTTCGGTGGGGCTCGTCGCCGCGTCGTGACCCGGCTGCCCCCGGAAATCAGGGGTGCGAAACGTCCCGCATGAGCATATAGCCGTTGCCAAGGGAACGGAAATCTGCCATGGTGATTGGATCCGGCGGGCAGCCGTGCGTCTGCCGGGGCCAGAGGACGGAACCGGTACAGGCGGTTTTGAGAAAGAGGAGGACAGGATGCAGAGCTTGAGAATATTGCTTTCCAAGCCGGGGCAGGAAAAGGCGGAAAAAATCATCTCCATACCGATCACCGTGCTTCACGTGGGACTTGATCTACTGCCGAAGAAAATCCGGTTCTTGCTCGACAAGGAGGGGATCGACCTTTCCCGCTGCCGTGAGCTGACCAAGGAAAAGGGCCTGAAAGGGACGCTCATCGAGATGGAGACGGGCGAGGAACGGGTGGTCATCTCCCTCGATTAGGCCTTTGTTTTCTTTTTCCCGCCGGGTGCTGCGGCCAAGCCAAACCTTTCCGGAACGCTTCAGCCGGACCGTGATGCGCCGCGCCGGCCGGGGATGAGCATCCTTCGTGCGCGACCAGATCCCCACAGCTTACGGATCCGCCCTCGAGGCCATCGGCAACACGCCTCCGATCGAGCTGGCGCGGCTGACGCGCGGCACGGTGGGCCGGATCCTGGCCAGGTTGGAACATCTCAATCCGGAATTCTCGAAAAAGGACCGTATCGCCCGCCAGATCATGGCCGCCGCGGAAGCCGGGGGCAGGTTGGCGCCGAGTCAGACGGCGGCCGTCCTGGCCTGCGATTCCGGCCTGAAGTATCGGCCGATCTCCGGCCGCGTAGACGGTCCCGGCTGTCCCGCGCCCAGTCCGGCGGGCAGAAGCCGGGCGCGCGGAAGTCCGTTCAATCGTTTCCCGGGAGGATCGATGAGAAGGACCAAGGGTTACCGCATATCCATGACCGCCGGCCTTCTCCTGGCGTTGTTGGGGGGATGCCTGCTGCCCGCCTTAGCCGGCCAGGCCCACGGCTCGCTGAGGCGCAACGCCGTGGTGGAGGCCGTCAGGAACGTGAGCCCCGCCGTGGTGAACATCAGCACGCTGATCAAGGAACGGGCGACGCTGGGGTTTCCCTTTGCGGGGGAGGAGTTCTTCCGGGACTTTTTCCCGGACTTCTTTTCCCGGGAATACACGCGCACCAGCCTCGGGTCGGGGGTCATCCTGGACGGCGGCCGGGGCTACATCGTGACCAATTACCACGTGGTGTCCCGGGCGGCGGAGATCAAGGTGATCACCGCCGGCAAGCAGGAGTACGAGGCCCGGGTGCTGGGAACCGACCCGCGGTCGGATCTGGCGCTGCTCAAGGTCGAGGCCCGGGAAAGACTGCCGGAAATCCCCATGGGACGCTCGGACGACCTGCTGATCGGCGAAACCGTGATCGCCATCGGTAATCCCTTCGGGCTCTCCCACACGGTCACCACCGGAGTGGTGAGCGCTATCGACCGCTCCGTGCGATCGGGTGACCGGGTTTATCGGGCCTTCATCCAGACCGATGCCTCCATCAATCCGGGAAACAGCGGCGGGCCGCTGCTCAACATCGACGGTCAGGTGATCGGCATCAACAGCGCCATCTATCAGAAAGCGCAGGGGATCGGGTTCGCTATCCCCATCGACAAGGTAAAGCGGATCGTGCACGAACTGGTTCAATCCGGCGAGGTGCGCTTCCCCTGGCTGGGGCTGGAGGTGCAGGAGCTCTCCCCGGCCCTGCGGGGACACTTCTCGTTCCCCGAGGACCGGGAGGGGGTGCTGGTACGGGACGTGATCCCGAAAAGCCCGGCTGCCGGCGCCGGGCTGCAGCGGGGCGATGTCATCACTCACTTGGGGCCATCACCGGTGGCTTCGCCGGCGGACTTCGACGAGCTGCTGGGCGAGTACCTGGTCGGCGAGACGATCCGACTGCTGATCTCCCGCAAGGGGGAGACCCGGGAGGTCGCCGTCGAGGCGGGCGTCTTCTCCCCGGACATGGCCCTCGAGACCGTGGAGCGTCGCCTGGGGATCCAGGTCGGCCCGCTGGACGCGGACCTGCGCCGCCGCCTCGGCGTCCAAGGCGGGGTGGCGATCGAGAAGGTCAGGCCGGAGTCCGAGGCCGGCCGCATCGGGCTGCAGGCCGGCGACCTGATCCTGGGGGTCAACCGGGTCCCGATTGAAAACCTGGACGATTTCAGGCAGGCCATCGCGTTGCAGCATCACCATCGCGTCATCATGCTGCTGGTGCGCCGGGGCGCCAACGCCTACAGCCTGAAACTCCCCTTCTGAACCGGGTCGCGGCCCGCAGGGGAGCCCATCTGTCCGTCGCGGGAGGAAAGAAAAATGCCACAATGGTACCTGAGCTACGAAGGGAAACAGCAGGGGCCGCTGGACCATGCCCAGGCGGTCGCCCAGGCGCGCAAAAACCCGGAGGGGTTTGCCTGGCGGGAGGGGTTCGCGGAATGGCTCCCCATCACCGGGATCGACGAGCTGGACCCCGGCCGCGTCCCGGCCCAGGCCCCGCCGCCCCCCGGCCGGCGGGGCGCCGATGAGATCGACTTCAAGATGTTCGGCTCCGAGATGCAGTTCGTGGAAGTGGAGCTGGACCCCGGGGAAAGCGCCATCGCCGAGGCCGGCGCCATGATGTACAAGGACACCTCCATCGAGATGGAGACCATCTTCGGCGACGGTTCCACCGCGGGCGGCGGAGGGGGCCTCATGGACAAGCTGATCGGCGCCGGCAAACGGCTGCTGACCGGGGAGAGCCTGTTCATGACCGTGTTCACCCACACGGGCGCGGGCAAGGGCCGGGCGGCGTTCGGGGCCCCCTATCCGGGCAACATCATCCCGATTCATCTCACCGGCGTGGGCGGGACCCTGATCTGCCAGAAGGACAGTTTCCTCTGCGCCGCCAAGGGGGTTTCGATCGGCATCTTCTTCCAGCGTAAGATCCTCACCGGTCTTTTCGGGGGCGAGGGGTTCATCATGCAGAAGCTGGAAGGCGACGGCCTGGTGTTCCTGCATGCCGGCGGGACCGTCCTGAATCGGGAGCTCCAGGCCGGCGAGGTGCTGCACGTGGACACCGGCTGCATCGTGGCCATTGAGTCGACGGTGGACTTCGACATCCAGCAGGCCGGCGGGATCAAGACCCTGCTGTTCGGCGGGGAAGGTTTCTTCTTCGCCCGGCTGCGCGGGCCGGGCCGGATCTGGCTGCAGTCGCTGCCTTTTTCGCGGCTGGCCGGCAGGATGCTCCAGGCGGCTCCCCAGCGGGGGGGGCGCCGGGAAGAGGGATCCTTGCTGGGCAGGCTGGGGGGGATGCTGGACGGGGACAACCGTTTCTGAGGCGGCTGCCGCAAAATACCCGGCTGTCCCGCCAGCAGCGGGGTTTTCCTCACCCCACGTTGACGCGGCGTACTGCGCGGTTGTCGCTTCAGCCCCTTACGACTGCGGCGGAAGGCAGGAGCGCGCCTCGGCGATGTCCTCCTCGGTGATTCCCAGAAGATGGAGGATGTTGGTGAGCCGGCTTCGGCCCAGGGAGGCGTTGGCGACCTGGGCCAGGCGGCTTTTTGCGTTGTAGGCGATGCTCAGGCCGGCCTGTCCCAGCATCAGGGCGTCGTTGGCGCCGTCACCCACGACCACGGTCTGGTCCAGCGGCACGCCGAGCTCACAGGCGGTCCGGTTCACGATGCGCGCCTTTTCGGCGGCGTCGATCACCTCGCCCGGGACGCGGCCGGTCAACTTTCCCTGCCTGATCTCCAGCCGATTGGCGTAGGCATAGTCCAGGCCCAGCTTCTGTTTGAGGGACTCGGCAAAGAAATCAAACCCGCCGGTGACCACACCGATCCTGTACCCCAGCCATTTGAGCGTGGTGAGCAGCTCCTGGACCCCCTCGGAGAGGCGCATGCTGTCCCGGATTTCCATCAGCTGCTCTTCCGGGAGGCCCTTGAGCAGGGCGACCCGCTGAACCAGACTCTCGGTGAAGTCGAAATCGCCCCGCATGGCCTTGTCGGTGATCCGGGCCACCTCGCGGAAGACCCCGGCGCGGCGGGCCATTTCATCGATGATCTCCATGTCGATCAGGGTGCTGTCCATGTCGAAGAAGATCAAGCGCTTGTTCTTGCGGTAGGCTTCCATCTTCTGCAGGGCCAGGTCGAAGCCCAGTTCGCGGCTCTTGAGCATGAGCCGCCGTTTGAGCCGGCTCAGGCTGGGGGCGGAGTCGACGTTCAGGATCATCTCCATGGAGCGGCTGCCGTGGTGGCTCAGGGTGGAGATCAGCTCGACGTTCACCTCCTCCTCCTTCAGGAGGGAGGCCAGTTCCGCCAGCGCCCGGGTATCTCCGAAATGGGTGAGCACGTGGAGGTTGCGCTGGCTCAGCAGCCGCACCTGCTCCGCCGGCAACAGCCGGAAGTGAAGTGAGAGATCCAGCCGGCTGGCTTCAAAGAGCAGGTCCTTGATCAGGGTGTCGGTGGAGCCTTCGGCTTCCACCGGGTCGATGAGGATGTAGAGCCCCAGCAGGTCCTGCAGCGAGGCCTGCTCGATGTCCAGGGCCTCGGCCCGGTGCTGGGCAAGGACGCTTGAAAACACGGCCAGGATGCCGGGGCGGTCACGGCCGGTGACCGTGACCATCAGCAGTTTGTGGTCTTTCAAAGCCCGTCTCCTCCTGCGGGAAAAATCAATGTTTTTCACCTTACCGTCTTTTGCGTGGCCGCCGCAAGGGCCTGGTTGACCGGGGTCCTTGCATTCCGCGGCGCGGCGAGCTGGGGTTTTCGCTCGCCGGAAATGCGGGTAACGCTGCATTGACAGAGCAGCTGTCCGATACTATAGTAGTCCTATACAAAGATAAGGAAAAGCGAAGCAGGCGGAAACGGCGAGATAAGCGCCGATCAAATATTCAAACGGCTGCCCAGCCGTCAAACCTCAGCGAAAAGGAGGAGAAAAACATGGCAGAGCAAGGATTTGTTTGGGTGAAGGACCGGGCCGGCAACGAGTTCGTGTGCAAGGTGGAAGATCTCAAGAATCCCAAGAAGGTTTCAAAAGAAGAACTGAGTGGCTGCATCGACGACGCTTCAAGGGCGATCAACATCGGGGATTAGCCCGCAGCCCGAAAATGCGGGCCGGCAATGCCGGTACCGTTGGTTCGGATTCATCCAGCCGCTGGCTCAGCGCCAGCGGCTGTTCTTTTTCGCGGGTCTGTTCAAGACAGCGGCTTTCCTTTGGCTCGCCCTTGAGCGGCGTTACGCCGATCGCCAGCGCCCCGGCAAGGCGGCGGTTCCGGCGTTGGTTGCCTTTCCCCGGCGCGGGAATCAATAGTCTTTGGGCCTCTGCTTGACCTGAAAGGGCGCTTCGAACATGGTGGCCAGGGCCTGAACGGCGGTTTCCAGATGCTGCCCCTCCACCACGCAGGAAACACTGCTCAGAGAGGTGCTGATGGCCAGCGGGGCGACCCCTACACCGCCGATGGAAGTGAACATCAGGCCGTGAATGACCGGCTTCTCACGCAGGTGGGGTCCGAACACGGTCACCACCGCCACATCCGGAGTGTAGGAGACGGCCTTGGCATCGATGGCGGGTTTGATCTCTTCGATGACCCCCAGCGCCAGGTCCAGGTCCTTCTGGTCGATGATCACCGCGAAATTGCTGCATTCGTCCAGGTCGAAGCTCTGAGCCAGCAGTTCGATGTTGATGCCGCTCTCCCCGAGGGCCCGCAGGATGGTCCCGGCCACTGCGGCGTGATCCGGCACCGACATGATCTTGACCAGCGCCCGGCCGTCACTCTGCATGATTCCGCCGATCTTGATCTTTTCCATCCCCGGTCCCCGGTTTGCAGGATCAGTCCCAGCTTCTGCGGTCTTCGATCTTGCGGTGCAGATCGGGCAGCGTGCCCGGCGGCAGGACTTCCACCTCGCCTTTGATGGTCAGCAGGTCCTTGATGTCCCTGGCGATGCGGGCCCGCAGGATCTCGGGCCGGCGGGCCCCCTCTCTGAGCTCGATCCTGAAGGTCATCACGTCGCTGTGGTCCCGGCGGGTGATGACCACCTGGTAGCGGAAAACCTCCGGATGGCGGGAGATGACCTCGTCCGTCTGCCAGGGGTGAATGAAGGTGCCCCGGACCTTGGAAGCCTGGTCGATCCGCCCCATGATTTTCGTCAACAGGGGACCGGTCCGGCCGCAGGGGCAGGGCTCGGCGCTGAATGCCGAGAGATCGCCGGTGGCCATCCGGATCATGGGGTAGGTCTCGCTGAAACTGGTCACCACCACCTCGCCGGTCGCGCCGGCAGGCAGGGGCCGGTTGGCCTGGGGGTCCACCACCTCGACCAGCACGTTGTCCGGCACGTGCAGGCCCCGCGCCAGCTCGCATTCATAGCCCGCGCAGCCCAGCAGGACCGTGCCGTAGGCCTGCCGGACCCGGATTCCGGAACGTTCCTCCAGACGCCGGCGCAGTGACTCGGGCAGCATCTCGGCCGCCACGAAGGCGCGCTCCAGGGTCAGGTCTTGTTTGGGGTCCAGGCCCGCGGACTCGGCGCGCTGCAGCAGCGTCATGAGAAAACTGGGGGTGCCCATATAGCCGCTTACCTGGAGGGCCTGCAGGATCTTGACCTGCATGAAGGTGTTGCCGACGCCGGTCGGGATTACGGTGGCCCCGATCATGCGGGCGGAGTCGTCCAGCATGTGGGCGAAAGGCCACAGGTGGTAGTTGAAGGTGTTCAGGATGCGGTCATGCCGGGCGAAGCCGGCGCCGCAGAGGCCTTCGGCCCAGCTGGTGTCCCGGTACTCCCACTCCCCCGGCTGCCAGATGAGCCCCGGGTTGGCATAGATCCGGCGAAAGCCCTCCGGCCCCACGGTTTCGAAACCTCCGTAGGGGGTATCCCGTTTCTGGCGTTCGACCAGTTCTGCGAGCCGGAGGATGGGGAGTTTCGGCAGGTCCTCGACCCCGCGGACCCGGGAGGGGTCGACCCCCGCGGCATCGAACCGTTCTCGGTAGGCCCGCGAGCGCGCGTGGGCCCGCCGTACGGTTTCCGCCAGACGGCGGCCGAGCTCCGCCTGCCGCTCTTCCCAAGGGCGCGTTTCCCGCGAGCGGTCCAGGAAACCGCCTGTCCGTTTCACCATCGGTGCTCCTTCCTTTCCTCTCAGGGGACGCCCCGCCCCCCGGCGCAGCTTCAGGTGGGGGTGGCGCAGCCCGGGGATTCGACGCGGTCGCCGGCCGGGGGGGCCTGCGGCGCTGATTCGGGTGCCGGCCGGCATCTTCTGAAGGCGGCCGCCAACCTGAACCGCAGCGGTCTTAGCGACAGTCCCAGCAGGCCGATGGCAGCGGCCCAAGCGGCCCAGCCGGGCACCCATTCAGCCGCCTGGCCCATGGCCGCCTGGGGGGAAAGCCCCAAGGCGGCATACAGTGCGTCGACGGCCATACCGAAGGCCACCGCCGATACGGAGATGGCCGCCAGATACACGGCCGTGGCGCGGGGCCCGAGAACTCCCGCCAGCACCGTCAGGGACGTCACGTTGGTCGCCGGCCCGGCGATGAGAAAGACGAGGGCCGCACCCGGGCTCACGCCTTTGAGGATCAGGGCCGCCGCAATCGGAGTGGAGGCCGTGGCGCAGATGTAGAGGGGAATCCCGAGCACGAGCATGATGAGCATGGAACCGACGCCGCCGCCGAGGTAGCGCAGCAGCACCGCCTCCGGCACCAGCGCGGTGATGAGGCCGGCCAGGAGAAGGCCGAGCAGGAACCAGGCGGCCATATCTCCCCAGACATCGCGAAGGGCGTAGCGGAAGGCGGCGCGCATGCGTGTCCCCAGCGGGTGGTGCCGCTGATGGGCTTCCGGCGGGCAGTCCAGGCCGTCGCAGCAGGCATCCACCGGGCAGGCGAGATCGGGGGCCTGGTTTCCCGAGACCTGGGACTGGGAAAAGAGGTTTTCAGTCACGCCGGCCAGAATGGCCGAGACCAGAGCCGTCACCGGCCGGGCGATCGTCATGATGGGGTCCAGCAGAGCGTAGGTGATGGCGATGGAATCCACCCCGCTCTCGGGCGTCGCAATGAGAAAGGCGGTGGTGGCGCCGTTGTTGGCACCCTGTTTTTTCAGCGCGACGGCGGCCGGCAGCACCCCGCAGGAGCAAAGCGGAAGGGGCACGCCGATCAAGGCCGCCTTGATCACCGGCAGAAAGCGGCCGCGTCCCAGATGCCGGGCCACGCCGGCGGGGTTGAGGAACATCTTGAGCAGCCCGCTGACCAGCAGCCCGAAAAGCACGTAGGCGGAGGAATCCAGCAGCAGATCCCAGGCTGAAATGAACACCGCTGCAATCAGGTTCGACATGACGGCTGCCTATTCATTGGCATGCTCCAGCCCGAGGTCCACGAGCTCCACCACGTGATGGTCGTTGAGGGAGTAGTAAAGGACCTGGCCCGCGCGTCGGTGCTTGAGCAGGGCCAGATCCTTCAGGCGCCGGAGATGGTGGGAGACGGCCGAATCCGTCAAGCCGAGATAGGTGGCCAGGTCGCAGACGCACATTTCCCCGTTTTTCAGCGCCACCACCAGCCTCAAGCGGGTCGGATCCCCCAGGAGCTTGTAGGTCAATGCCAGACGCTGGAGGGTTTTCGGCGGGATTTCCTCCTGCCGTGCGCGCTCGACCCGGCTGCGGTGGACCACCCGGGTCCGGCACCCCGCCCTTTCTTTTGTCTGGATTCTGCCATTAGGGATTTCCTTATCATATTTGAGCAAGACGCTAAAATACTAACCAATCCGATGCCCGCTGTCAATGGTTTTTCCCCTGCGGGCGGGGGACTTGCAAGTCCCAAGAGGCCGGGAACCGATGATGATCCCGGCTCGGGGACCTGCGTGCGGGGGGGAGGGCCGGGCAGATGGACCTGGGACCGGAGAGATGGTTTGGAAAAACGCCGGTTACTCCACCGCGAGCTGGTCCCGAATGGCCTCGAAGGTCTTGGGGCCGATACCCTTGACCCCGATCAGCTCGTCGATCTTCTTGAAGGACCCATGGGCCTGGCGGTACTCGATGATCCGCTGGGCGACCGCCGGCCCGATTCCCTTGAGCTGGCTCAGTTCCTCCGCGGTTGCCAGGTTAATGTTGACTTTCCCGGCCGAGACCGCCTCGGCGGCGAACAGGAACGCCATCACCAGAAACACCAAAGCCACTGCTGTCAACTTTTTCGAAAGCATGTTCACGCCCTCCTTTCATCCAGTTCGGACGGTCCCGGTCCAGTGGGTTCTGCCCGGCCCGCGCAGAGATCCTGCCGTCACTCGGCAGGCCCGGGCCGAAGGGTAAAGGGTAGCAATCCACCGGTCAACTGGTCGAAAAGAGGGCAAAAAGGTTGTTCAGGGGTGGCAGCCGATGAGTAGTATCGGGTGACAAAGCACAAAATCAGAAGGAAGGGGTATTCCGCAATCCCTCCCACCAGGCCTCCAGCGCCTTGCGGGTGATGGTAGGCCTTCTGTCCAGGTAGACGATGGGCATGTGGTACTTCCTGGCCTTTTTCTTGATGGTCTTGCGTGTCTTGATTCCACATGCCAGCGCGATCTCCTTCCATCCGCTCAGTATGACCATGGTGTCCTCCTTTCCTGCGGCAGGGTTCCGGAAATCCCCCTGCCTGGTTTGCGGCTGCCACCGCTGAAATCGTTGCGCCCTGTGTGTCACCCATCTGTGGTGCACCCCGAAACCCGTTTCCCGGAGCAGGGGTGAGCCTGCTGCGGCGCCACCCATGGAGAATTCCTTGACATGAAATGGCAGCAAAAAATATGGTTGGTTCTGGCGAAATCGTCAATAATCAAGTGCTTGTTTCAGGAAACAATCGTTTTAGGGTGAAACAACCGTCTGCTACATGGCTGGGCAGGAGGAAAACATGGGTGCCAACGAGGGTCTTCGGAAGAACTCTGAGGAACGCGGGCCGCGGATCGAAGCGGCCCTGATGGCCGTCTTCCCGAACCCCGATTCCTACGCGAGCTTTGTTTCGGAGGACCGGGGAGATCCCGCCCCGTTTGTGCGGCTCGCGCGGGAACACGACCTCATTTCAAAAAGCGGGGACGAAAAGGCCCTGAAGGTCTTTATCCGCCAGCACGCCAGAGCTCCCCGCGAGTGCACCCCGCCGGCGGGGATGAGCCTGAGCGCGTTGCTGGAAGACAGGGAGAAAATCCGCCTGTCCGTGAGGGGGCTCACCGGCTGGATCAACCGGCTGGTGGCCGAATTCGGCCTCCAGGCCATGATGCCCTCCGGAAAAGTGAGCAACGCCATGTTCAGCCGCCTGGCCCGGGGACCGGCCAACACCCCGTCGAAGAGAAATGCCCTGCGGCTGTTGAGCTTCTGGTTCGGGTACAAAAGGCCGGAACTGGGAAAGGCGATGAACTACGAGACCCTCCGCCGGCTCTGCGGGATTGACCAGGCGGCCGCTGTCCGGGAGGGGGGCCGGATCGGCTTTCTGCTGCACAGCCGGGGGCACGTGATCGAAGAGAAGACGGTCAAATGGCTGAAGGACGAAGTGCGGAGCTGCGTTCGGGATCTGGGCCTGCGGCGGGTCGCCAGGATGCGCGCCTATCACACGACCTCCTTTTATCTGGATCTGCCCGTCGAAAACGATTCCGGGTCCGGCCCGGCCAGCTCCAAAGCCCTCAGTCGCCGTGTCAGGGACGCGCTTGCCATCGCGCACCAGATGGCGGTCCGATGGTCGCTCGCGGCGGTCAGCTCTCAGCGCCGAATCATGACCATCGGCATTGCGGCCGGCGAATTCGACATGCTGGACGAATATCTGCAGGCCATCCTCAACGCGAAGATCACGGGGGATCCTGTCATCCGGATGACCGAATCGGCCCGGCAGTGCGTGCTGATGAACGACATCCGCGCCGTCTTCTGCCGGAAACCGATAACGACAAGACTGATCACCGGCGAACTGGCCAACGTCCGGTGGGTCACTGAGCTATGGAATACTATGCATTGGGATTTCGTGCCTGAAGTCGCTGATGATGATTTCCTGAAGCCCGATCCCAAGTCAGAAGAAGCACTAAGACTTCTGCTATGGGCGCCGGAACATGTCCAAGAAACGAAGTTGACCGCAACCAGGTCAAGTGCGCTACAAAGTTTCCTGAGATCCCCTTCGGACTTACTCTTAGGGTTAGAAATAGCTAAAACACTATATTTTAGACAACAAATACTTGAGGCAGTTGAAATTGTAAAAATACTCCTCAGTGCTGATCCCACCAATGTGACGGCAAGGACCTTCGATATTACCCTCCACCGAAATCTTGCAGTGAACGAGGGGCACCCCTACTCGGTTTCGAAAATGCATTTCGACCATGCGGAAAGACAGGCGCAGATCATTGAAGAAGAGGGGATGGCACGGCATGAGGATTTCTATTGCGAATATGGGTATACGAAGGTAGCCCACGCCATCAGAATACTTCGCCTCTTGCGCTCGCCGGATGCTGGTGGGTTGGCAGAAGAAACAAGAAGCGTCAGCAAGGATACGGTATATGCGATTCTTAAAGAAGCCGAAGATTGGTTTAGGAAAGGATCGGTTGTTTCGCCTACAGGAACGCGATCCAGATATGAGATAATGCGGACCCGAAGCCTTCTGGAAATGCTGCGCGGCAATGAGCGAGCCTTCACTGATTCAAAAGAGAGTATACTCGATTCTATCAATGTGTGCCGTCAAAGGGCTAATGAACTGTATTTGGCGATTGGGTTCCTGCGCAGGGATTTTGACGCCAAGGCGAGAGCGGAGTTCCTGCGCAGTAGATTGGAGAAAGGGACATCCGAGTTCTACGATTCCATTCTCCTTAAGCCCAGACAGCCTAACATCAAGTACGCTTTCGGCGTCTTACTGTGGGACTTCAGCCCGATTTCAACAGTTGTTGCAGCGAAAAACTCGATTTTGCTCTTGCATGGCGCCATAGAGCTAGCGCGGGAGGTAGGAAGGGCGAAGCTTCAGTGTGGTTTCCGATACAATGTTTCCTGGTGAGATGCTGCCCGTAGAAGTGTTTTCAAGCAGGGTCCGTACGCTGCCATCAACGCAATCCAGGAGCGGGTGGGGACGCTGGAGGAGCTCGGCCGGCGCCGGGATGAGGAGATCCTGAGCGAAGCGGAGACCGGCGGCCTGAAACTGTTCTGCATGCACATCTGAAAACCATGGAAACCCGCCAGCCGACATCCCTTTCGCCCCCGGTCCTGCTGGCCCTGATCGCGGGCGTCGTTTTTCTGATGTATTCCAATGTATTCAGGGTGCCGTTTATTTTTGATGACTGGGAGAACATTGAGGCGAACGGGTTTATCCGTCTGGGGGGGTTGGATATAGGGGGTCTGTGGGCGGCGGCGTTTCGGAGTCCGGCGGGGAACCGTCCGGTGGCGAACGTGAGTTTTGCGCTGAACTATCTGGCTGGCGGCTACGGGGTGTTCGGGTATCACCTGGTGAACGTGCTGATTCACGTGCTGAACGGGGTGCTGGTGTACGCGCTGGGGCGGAAGCTGTTCGGCGGGGGGCGGGGGGTTGAGGGCCGGTGGGTGTTGGCGGCCCTGGTGTTTGTGGCGCACCCGGTGCAGACCGAGGCGGTGACCTACGTGGTGCAGCGGATGACGTCGCTGGCGACGATGTTTTATCTGCTGGCGCTGTGGCTGTACCTGCGGGGCCGGGAGGAGGGGGGCGGAAGGCGTCGCTGGGGGTACTGGGCTGCGGGGGTGGTGAGCTGGGGGCTGGCGCTGGGGTCGAAGGAGATTGCGCTGAGCTTGCCGGCGGTGGTGGTGTTGTACGAGTGGTGCCTGGGGCGGGGTTTAGGCTGGCTGAGGGGGCGGCTGGGGTACGTGTTGCTGGTGGTTTTTGGGGTGCTGCTGGTGGGGTGGTGGTACCTGGGGGCGGACCCGCTGGGGCGGATTCTGGAGGGCTACGAGGGGCGGGAGTTCAGCATGGGGGAGCGGGTGCTGACGCAGTTCCGGGTGGTGGTGTGGTATCTGGGGCTGGTGTTGTACCCGCATCCGGGGAGGCTGAACCTGCTGCACGAGTTTTCGGTGTCCCGTTCGCTGTGGGACCCGCCGGCGACTTTTCTGAGCCTGGTGCTGATCGGGGCGCTGGTGGCTTCCGGGCTGTGGGCCGGGCGGAGGCGGCCGGTGTGGTCGTTTTGCGTGCTGTGGTTTTTTCTGCAGCTGGTGCTGGAGTCCTCGGTGGTGGGGCTGGAGCTGGTGTTCGAGCACCGGCTGTATTTGCCGCTGGCGGGGGTGGCGTGGCTGGCGGGTGAGGGGGCATTCCGGCTGACGGGCGGGCGGGCGGCCTGGGCGGCGGTGCTGGGGGTGCTGCTGGTGCTGGCGCTGGGGGGTGCGACCCATGCCCGCAACCGGGCCTGGCAGGACCGCCTCACGCTGTGGCAGGACGTGATCCGCAAGAGCCCCACCAACCACCGGGGCTGGTACAACCTGGGCCATGAGCTGAGCCGCCAGGGCCGGCTGGCGGAGGCCGAGGGGCAGTACCGCCGGGCGCTGGAGCTGAAGCCCGGCTATGCCCGGGCCCACAACAACCTGGCGGTGGTGCTGGAAAGGCAGGGCCGGCCCGAGGAGGCGCTCGCAGCCTACGCCCGGGCGCTGGAAATCAAGCCCGACTCCTTTGTGGCCCACAACAACCTGGGCGCGCTGCTGAAAAGCCGCGGGGAGCCGGAGGCGGCGCTGCGGCATTTCGAAGCGGCGCTGCGGCACAACCCGGAACACGCCGAGGCCCACAACAACCTGGGTGCGCTGCAGGCCGAGCGGGGCTTCACGGAAGAAGCGGTCCGCCGCTACCGGTTGGCGCTGCGCTTCAAGCCGGATTACGCCGAAGCCCACAACAACCTCGGCGCGGCCCTCGAGAAGCAGGGTCGCGCGGGGGAGGCGGCCCGGCACTATCAGGCCGCCCTGACAGAGGACCCGGACTATGCCGACGCCCACAACAACCTGGGCGTGCTGCTCACCGGGCAGGGCGAATTCAGCCGGGCGCTGGGGCACTACCTGGAGCTGCTGAGGCTCAGGCCCGGCGACGCGGGCGCCCACAACAACCTGGGCGTGGTCATGGAGCGGCTCGGAAAGCCGCAGGAGGCCATCGGGCACTACGAAAAAGCACTGGAGCTGAAGCCCGACTACCCGGAAGCCCGCAACAACCTGGCCGTTGCCCTGGCCCGCGCCGGCCGCCTGGAGGAAGCCCTGGGGCAGTTCCGGGAAGCCCTGCGGCTGCGGCCGGAAGACCCGGACTTGCGGCGGAACCTGGCCCTCACCCTGCGCCTGCTGGAAGATCCGGCCGCCTCGGCGGGGACCCGTGACTGACCGGCCGCCATCGCCTCCCGCGCTCTCCCCCTGGACGATCGCCGCCCTGATCGCGGGCGTCGTTTTTCTGATGTATTCCAATGTATTCAGGGTGCCGTTTATTTTTGATGACTGGGAGAACATTGAGGCGAACGGGTTTATCCGTCTGGGGGGGTTGGATATAGGGGGTCTGTGGGCGGCGGCGTTTCGGAGTCCGGCGGGGAACCGTCCGGTGGCGAACGTGAGTTTTGCGCTGAACTATCTGGCTGGCGGCTACGGGGTGTTCGGGTATCACCTGGTGAACGTGCTGATTCACGTGCTGAACGGGGTGCTGGTGTACGCGCTGGGGCGGAAGCTGTTCGGCGGGGGGCGGGGGGTTGAGGGCCGGTGGGTGTTGGCGGCCCTGGTGTTTGTGGCGCACCCGGTGCAGACCGAGGCGGTGACCTATGTGGTGCAGCGGATGACGTCGCTGGCGACGATGTTTTATCTGCTGGCGCTGTGGCTGTACCTGCGGGGCCGGGAGGAGGGGGGCGGAAGGCGTCGCTGGGGGTACTGGGCTGCGGGGGTGGTGAGCTGGGGGCTGGCGCTGGGGTCGAAGGAGATTGCGCTGAGCTTGCCGGCGGTGGTGGTGTTGTACGAGTGGTGCCTGGGGCGGGGTTTAGGCTGGCTGAGGGGGCGGCTGGGGTACGTGTTGCTGGTGGTTTTTGGGGTGCTGCTGGTGGGGTGGTGGTACCTGGGGGCGGACCCGCTGGGGCGGATTCTGGAGGGCTACGAGGGGCGGGAGTTCAGCATGGGGGAGCGGGTGCTGACGCAGTTCCGGGTGGTGGTGTGGTATCTGGGGCTGGTGTTGTACCCGCATCCGGGGAGGCTGAACCTGCTGCACGAGTTTTCGGTGTCCCGTTCGCTGTGGGACCCGCCGGCGACTTTTCTGAGCCTGGTGCTGATCGGGGCGCTGGTGGCTTCCGGGCTGTGGGCCGGGCGGAGGCGGCCGGTGTGGTCGTTTTGCGTGCTGTGGTTTTTTCTGCAGCTGGTGCTGGAGTCCTCGGTGGTGGGGCTGGAGCTGGTGTTCGAGCACCGGCTGTATTTGCCGCTGGCGGGGGTGGCGTGGCTGGCGGGTGAGGGGGCATTCCGGCTGACGGGCGGGCGGGCGGCCTGGGCGGCGGTGCTGGGGGTGCTGCTGGTGCTGGCGCTGGGGGGTGCGACCCATGCCCGCAACCGGGCCTGGCAGGACCGCCTCACGCTGTGGCAGGACGTGATCCGCAAAAGCCCCCACAACCACCGGGCCCACAGCAACCTGGGCGCCGCCCTGGAGCAGGCGGGCCGGCCGGCGGAGGCCGAGGGGCAGTACCGCCGGGCGCTGGAGCTGAAGCCCGGCTATGCCGCGGCCCACAACAACCTGGGGCTGATGCTGGAAAGGCAGGGCCGGCTGAACGAGGCGGAGCTCCATTTCCGCGAGGCCCTGCGCACCAGTCCGGGCCACATCGATGCCCACAACAACCTGGGCGTGCTGCTCACCCGGCTGGGGAAACCCGAAGAGGCGCTGGATCATTTCGCCAAGGTGCTGCGGCTCCGGCCGCGCGATGCCGGCGCGCACCAGAACCTGGGACTGGCCCTGGAGAGCCTGGGAAGAGGCGGGGAAGCGGAAGCGTACTACCGGAGAGCCCTGCAGCTGGATGCCGGTTTCGCGGAGGCTCACCGCCGGCTGGCCGCGGCCCTGGCCGCAGAGGGGCGCTGCGCGGAGGCCCGCATGCATCTTCGGCTGGTTTCGGGCGGTCACTTGGGATACACCGATCCAGGACGGGCGTTGGGGGAGTGCCGGCCGCGGGTGGCCGGATCCGGCCCGCGGAAAGAGTGAACAGTCCGAGATTTCAACCGTCTGCCCTTGACAGCAGGCGTTGGCAAAAGCTAATGAAGCGGCGAAACCGGTGACGCTCTCCCCAGAGCGGGGCGGCTTGCTGCGGCGGAGCGCATCCGGTGCGGCGCTGAGAACTGCGTCCGGCACAGAGATTGCAGAGGGAATCGGCCATGAAAAGGAACCCACAGATCGCCATTGGGGTTACCGTCGTCATCCTGGTGGCGATCGCCCTCGTCGTCCGGCTGCTCGCCGGCCAGGAGGAAAAGGCCCGGATGGGGGAGGTGGGCCGGGCCGGGGAGTCCCTGATCAGCCTCATCGCCATGTACCCGATCGGGGATTTCAGCGGCGAGCGGAGCGCCTTCATGCTCCGGACCCTGTCCGAGTACACCTCGAACACCGGATTCGCCTACTTCTTCGCCCACGACGCTGAGGGGCAGCCGGTGGCCGCCCTGGCCTCCGCGGAGATCGCCGCCGCCATCCCCGCCGAGGTTCAACAGAGATCCGTCCAGAGTAACGGGCTGACCCGCCAGAGTTTTGAGGACCCCGCCTCGGGAAGCCGGATCCAGGAGTTCTCCAAACCGGTCTTCGGCAACGGGCTGCGAACGGGCACGGTGCGGCTCGGGCTGCGCACCTCGCCGACCTCCCTGTTTTCGCCGCAGCGGGTCAGCCTGCTGGCCACCATCGCCTTTTTCATGCTGGCGGTCCTGATCTTCGGCTATTACGGCGTCACCCTGGCGCTGCGCCCGGTCCAGAACCTTCACCGCGACATCGAAAAGACCTACCCGGAGCCCGCCCATGCGCCCGCGGGATTCCTGAAGGGCGGTCCCCTCAGCGTGATCGTGGAGAACCTGGAGCAGTCCCTCGGCGCCATCAAGGAGCGCCTCGGCCAGATCGAAGGCGACAACGTGGATCTGGCCTCCCGGCTCGGGGCCATCGGCTTCGAGCGCAACCAGGTGTTTTCCATCCTGGACTCCATCCAGCTGGGCATCGTGATCACCGACATCCAGGAAAACGTGACCCACCTGAACGAGTTCATGAGCAAGCTGCTCAAGCAGCCGCTGGAAAAGCTGCTGGACCGCCCCTTCGGCGAAATCCTGGACAACGACGACATCGCCGCGTTCCTGTCCCAGCAGGAGACCCTGGGACGGACGACCACGCTCAGCCACACCGAGACGAGCTTCCCCGAACTGGCCCCCGGCGAGGTGTTCCAGGTTTCCGCCAGCTACCTGAAGGACCGCCAAGGATCTCCCATCGGCAAGCTGGTGCTGCTCAAGAACGTGACCAGCGAAAAGCTGGCCGAAAAGGCCAGGGAGGATTTCATCGCCCAGATCGCCCACGAGCTGCTGACCCCGCTGACCAACATCCGCTCCTACAGCGAGATGCTGATGGACGGTGAGGTGGACGACCTGGAGATGCAGAAGGAGTTCTGCAACACCATCAACAACGAGACCAACCGGCTCACCGGCCTGGTCAAGAATCTGCTCAACCTCTCCAAGATGGAGATGGGCAGCCTGACGCTGGAAAAGGGGCTGGTGAGGACCGACGTGTTCGCCGACGACTGCCTGGCGGCCATCGAGGCCACGGCCCGCGAGAAGCAGATCTCCATCGAGAAGCACCTGCCGGACAACCCGCCGTCCCTCTATGCCGACAAGGAACTGCTCAAGGCCGCCGTCATCAACGTCCTGGGCAACGCCCTCAAGTACACCCCGGAAAAAGGGAACATCAGCTTCACCATCCGGGACGAAGACCGCATGCTCATCTTCGAGATTGCCGATACCGGCTACGGGATCTCCGAGGAAGACCTGCCCCGTATTTTCGAAAAATTCTACCGCTCCAGCAACCCCGCGGTCACCGAGCAGGCCGGCACCGGACTGGGCCTGCCCATGACGGCGGAGATCGTCCACCTGCACGACGGGAAGATCGAGGTTCAGAGCAAGCTGGGGGAGGGAGCGCGTTTCAGCATCTCGATTCCCAGGGAGGAGTACCACCTTGGCAAGCAGTAAGAAAATTCTGGTGGTCGACGACGAGGTGCATATCAGGCGGGTGGTCGAGCTCAAGCTCCGCAAGGGGGGCTACGAGGTGATCACCGCCAGCAACGGCGAGGAAGGCCTGCGGCTGATCGAGAGCGAGCGGCCGGATGCGGTGGTCACCGACATCAACATGCCGCGGCTCGACGGCAAGCAGCTCTGCGAGCGGAGCGACCCGCTGAAAGCCGAGCGGCCGTTCCTGACGGTGGTCACCACCTGCCGCATTTCGCCGGACGAAAGGCGCTGGGTCAACGGGCTCAGGGACACCGAATTCATGGAAAAGCCCTTCAGCCCCTCCAAGCTGCTGGAGAGCATCGACACCTACTTCGGGACCCGGCGATGAAAGACGTTCTCGAGCTTAAGGGTTTCCTCTCCGGCCTGGCCCGGCTCAGCCGGCTCTGCCTGGCAATCCAGGGGCCGCAAGGCCCGCTGCTGTCGGTTGCCGGGGACGGCCTCGAGCCGCCGGCACCCGGGTCCCTGGAGCAATTTTCGGTCCGGGTCATGGAACACCGCGGATTTCTGACCGGCTCGGCCGAGGGCCGCCTGGCCCTCTACGGAGTGCCGCTGGGGGACGGGGACCAGGTGCTCGCGACCCTGATCGCCGGCGCGCCGCAGGACCCGGAGGAGGGTCCGGCGGCCGCCCGCGAAAGCTCCATGGAGTCCTTTCTGAGCGGCCTGGCCCGCCTGGTGGAGGACCGCTGGTCCTCCAGGCGCGAAGTGGAGGAGATCGCGGAGGAACTCACCCAGAGCTTCGAGGATCTGCACCTCTACTCCACCATCGGCACCCAGATCAAGGCGCTGCGGTTTTCCTCCTCCATGCTGCGCAGCCTGAACGAGGAACTGCTCGAGAACATGCGGGCCGACCTGGCCTTTGCCGTTCTGCCGGAGCGGCCCGAATACGACGTCCTGGTCCTGGGGCAGGGTCTGACCGGAGCGGGTCCCTGAACCCGCCGAATTCGTGCGCCGGCTCCTGGAGCCCGTACCCCGGGGCGAGGCCGCGCTGGCGGAGAACTACTTCATCGTCAACGACTCCGAAGAAACCCCCGCCTTTCGGGCACTGCACCCGGAGCGCTACCGCTTCCTGGCCGTGGAGATCGAGCACAACGAGAAGTTCTACGGCTGGCTGGGGCTGGTGGCCTTCAACATGCAGGAGATCTTCCGGCGCGGCGAGCTGAAGCTGATGGTATCCATGGCCGAGCAGGTCGCCATGGTCATCGCCAATACGGATCTCTACCGGGAACTGGAGAGTTTCGTCATCAGCATGGTCAAGTCCCTGGTCTATGCCATCGAGGCCAAGGACATCTACACCCGCGGCCACTCGGAGCGGGTGAGCCGGTTCAGCATGCGGCTGGGGGAGGAGCTCGGCCTGACCGCTGAGGAGAAAAAGGTCCTGCAATGGGCCGCCGTCCTGCACGACATCGGCAAGATCGGCATTCCGGAGAGCATCCTGAACAAGCCGGGTCCGCTGGACGAAGACGAGTACCGGGAGGTCAAGGATCACCCGCTGAAAGGCGACACGATCCTGGAGCCCCTCGCGCAGCTCTCCGGTTCCCTGCCCGGCATCCTGCACCACCACGAGCGCTGGGACGGCAAGGGCTACCCCGAGGGGCTCAAGGGGGAGCGGATCCCGCTGCCCAGCCGGATCATCGCGGTCGCCGACACCTTCGATGCGATCACCTCGGACCGGGCCTACCGCAAGGCGAAGACCCCGGCCCAAGCCCTGGCCGTGCTGGAGCAGGTGGCCGGCAGCCAGCTCGATCCCCGCCTCGTCCGGGTTTTCAGGAAGGTCCTGCAACAAGATCCCAGTCTGGTATGAGGTTTGCACCGATCTCTGGTACCTGGCGGGCGGAAACCGCGGTCGGGGTTTCCGCCCGCCAGGTACAGGTATGGGTTCCCTCTGAGGCACGAGGTGCTGGCATGCGGATCGAAACCATGAATGTGGGCTTTTACACGGTTCTGGCGCCCAAGGAATCGCTGACCTTTCAGAACTGCAAAGAGCTGGAGGGCAAGGTCCAGGCGCTCATGGAGCAGAGGAAGGGGCAGTTCGTGCTGGACCTGAAGGCTGTGCCCTATCTGGACAGCGAGGCGCTCGAGCTTTTCGCGCGCCTGCAGGAACGGCTGGCCGCCCGCGGGGGGAATCTGCGCATCGTGGGCACGGGCGCCGTCTGCCGCGACATCCTGGTCGCCACCCGGCTGATCAACGTGCTTTCTGTGTACGAAGACATGCATGAACTGGTGAGAAGTCAGACATGAGAAACGGTTTTGTAACTCGAAGGAAAAGACTGGGCGAGATCCTGGTACGCAGCGGCAAGATCACGCCCGAGCAGCTCACCGAATTCCTGCGCGTCCAGAAGGAGACCAGCGCGCCCCTGGGCCAGATCCTCAAGGATGGGGGCGTGCTGAGCGAGGAAGAGCTCACCCGCATCCTGGGCGAGCAGCTCGGCATCCCCCACGTGTGGCTGCGCAAGGGGCTGGTGGACCCCCGGGTCGTGCACGTCCTGCCCAAGGAAAAGGCGCTGCTCTACCAGGTCATCCCCATGTTCCGGGTGAACAACGTCCTCACCCTGGCCACCTCGGACCCCAACGCCATCTTCGTCTTCGACGAGGTCGCCAAGATCACCAAGCTGCAGGTGCAGCCGGTGCTCTGCCGGGCCGACGACATCGTGGAGGCCATCAACGAATCCTACCGCAAGGACGTGAGCATCGAAGAGGTCATGGCCAGCATCGACGAGGACGCCATCGAGCTGGTCGAGGGGCGGCGCGAGAAGGAGGTCAACGAGATCGCCCAGATGGCCGAGGGCAGCCCGGTGATCAACCTGGCCAACATGATCCTGCTGCGGGCCATCCGGGACGGCGCCAGCGACATCCACATCGAGCCCCACGCCAGCCGGTTCCAGGTGCGGGCCAGGATCGACGGCCTGCTCTACGACCTGATGGCGCCCAAGATTGAGATGCACCCGGCGGTGGTCTCGCGCCTCAAAGTGATGGCCAACCTCGACATCGCGGAAAGGCGGCTGCCCCAGGACGGGCGCATCCAGGTGAACGTGGACGGCCGCAGTGTGGACCTGCGGTTCTCCTCCATGCCGAGCATCCACGGCGAAAAAGTGGTGCTCCGGATCCTGGACAAGTCCAAGTCCATCCTGGACATCAACAAGCTCGGCTTCGAGGCCGGGATGCTGGAGCAATTCAAGCTCATCCTGCGCAAACCCAACGGCCTGATCCTGGTCTGCGGCCCCACCGGCAGCGGCAAGACCACCACCCTGTACTCGGCCATCAGCATGCTGAACACCCCGGAGAACAACATCGTCACCATCGAAGACCCGGTCGAGTACCACCTGGACGGCATCAACCAGAACCAGGTCAAGGAGTCCATCGGGTTGGACTTCGCCAGGTTCCTGAAGCACGCTTTGCGCCAGGACCCGGACATCATCCTGGTGGGCGAGATCCGCGACCGGGAAACGGCCGAGATCGCCATCCAGGCCTCGCTGACCGGCCACCTGGTGCTGTCGACGCTGCACACCAACGACGCCCCGAGCGCCGTGACCCGGCTGCTGGAAATGCGGGTCGAACCCTACCTGATCTCCTCCTCCCTGGTGGTGACCCTGGCGCAGCGCCTGATCCGCACCGTCTGCCCCGAGTGCCGCACCGACTACCTCGCCCCCAAGGCCGTGATCGAGACCCTGGGAAAGAGCCCGGACAAGCCGCTGCGGCTGGTGCGCGGACGGGGCTGCTCGGCGTGCTATGATTCCGGGTACAAGGGCCGGACCAGTATCTACGAGATGCTGGAGATGGACGAGGGGCTGCAGAACCTGATCCTGAACAATTCCGGCATCGACGCCCTGCGGACCCAGCTGCGGGGCAACGGCCACGTGAGTCTCAAGCAGGCCGGGCACCGCAAGGTGCTCGAGGGGGTGACCACCATCGAGGAGATCAGCCGGGTGATCGCCGCCGAGATCTGATACCGCCCCGGAATACCACATATTGTTGTTTTTCCCTTGACGGCCTTTATATATGGTGGTAACGGTTTCTAGCATGCCGGTAGAAAGGGAACCGCCGGCAGGGGCCGTTCAGAGACGGGTAGAGATGGCGATCAGCCTCAACCAGAAAGCCGCTGCCCCGCGCAGGGCCGCCGCCGGCCCGTGGACCGCGGGGCTCGCAAGTGCCGTGGCCGGCTATCTGGCCGGCTTCCGCCGGCCGGTCAAGCCCGCCGAAATGATCTTTTTCAACTCCCAGCTCTCGCTCATGCTGGAGGTCGGCACCTCGCTCACCGGCGCCATGCAGGCCATCGCCTCCCAGACCGCAAACCCCGCCTTCCGGGAGGTGCTCCAGGCCCTGCTGGCGGACATCCGGGAGGGCCGCCAGCTCTCCGAGGCCATGCGCCGCCACCCGCGGGTGTTTGAGGGGGTCTACGTCAGCATGGTCAAGGCCGGCGAGACCGGCGGTTTCCTCAAGGGCATCCTGGACCGGGTGGTGGAAATGCAGGAAAGGCGGCAGAGCCTGCGCAGCCAGATCCGGGCCACCCTCACCTACCCGGCGGTGCTGAGCGCCCTGGGGCTGGTGGTGGTGATCTTCATCCTGACCTGGGTGCTGCCCCGCTTCCTGGGGCTTTTCGAGGGCAAGGAGCACATCCTGCCCTGGACGACCCGGCTGATGATCCTGCTGAGCGAATCCCTGCGGGGCTACTGGTGGGCCTACCTGCTGGGTTTGCTGGCACTCGTGCTGGGCTTGCGGGCCGGGCTGGCGACGCCTTACGGCCGCCGGCTGCTGGACGGGGTGCTCATGAACGCGCCGGGGTTCGGCCGGCTGACCAACAAGATCAGCACCTGCGACCTGCTGCGCACCATGGGCCACCTGATGGAAAGCCGGGTGCCGATCCTGGAATCCCTCCAGGTCACCCGCGAGACCATCCGCAACAGCTACTACCGGGAGTTCGTGGACCGGATCCACGAGCACGTGGAGCAGGGCGGGCGGTTCGCCCAGCCCTTCGCCAGCCAGCCCCACCTGCTGGAGTCGGTCAAGCAGATGGTGGCGGCCGGGGAGGAGGCCGGCAACCTGTCCGGGGTCATGCTGCGGCTGGCCGCTTTCTACGACACCGAGGTGGACCGCGAGCTGAAGAGCCTGGCCTCCCTGATCGAGCCGGTGGCCCTCATTTTCCTGGGTGCGGTGGTGGGCCTGATCGTGTCCTCGGTCATCCTGCCGCTCTTCAAGATCGCCCACACGGTCCACTAACGCCGCGTCACAGAAGTTGAACGCCATGAGCCGGCAAGAAAGGATCCGAAAGCTGAGTCTCGAGTGCAGAGGAACAAATTCGGAATTCGAAATGTGAAATGCGAAAAAGAGCCACGAGAGCCGTGAACTGAGTGCGGCCTCGGGTCTCCGACTCGGCGAGCCGGCAGGGATTTCTGATTTTGGTATTCGGATTTGTGTTGTTTCGGCGTAAAATCGGCGGGGAGGTGTGAGCCATGTACGAGTACAAGTTCGTGAAACTGGACCTGAAGCCGGGCTTCCTGCAAATGAAGCCCAAGGGGGACTACCACGCCATGATCGAGCACCACGCCGACGAGGGCTGGCGCCTGTTGCAGATCTTCGCGCCCAATGCCTCGGCCCATGCCAACGCCTCGTTCTTCGAACTGATTTTCGAAAGGCCGAAGGCCGCCATGCAGGCCGCGCCTTCTGAAACAGCCGCGTCAAGATCTTAGTGAAAAGGAGGAGGGAAGCCATGCAGGAGGAAGTCAGAAGAACGCGGAGGCAGCCCCGATCCGGGGACGGATTCACCCTGATCGAGATGCTGATCGTGATCATCGTCCTGGGCATCCTGGCCATGATCATCATCCCGCAGGTTTCGGTGTCCACCGAGGATGCCAAGGTCCGGGCGCTCCAGACCAACCTGGGCACGGTCAGGAGCGCGGTCGAGACCTACTATGCCCAGCACAATGCCGTCTATCCGGGCACCAACCTGGGCGGCGCAGCCGACGCGGCCACCGCCTTCGTGCAGCAGCTCACCCGCTACACGACCATCAGCGGCACGATCAGCAACAGCAAGAACACCACCGCCAGGTACGGGCCGTATCTGAAGAGCGCCACCCTGCCCCAGAACCCGTTCACCGAGTCCAGCACGGTGAACGTCAACACCGCCCAGACCGACATCACGGTCCGGACCGCCGTGCCCGGGGACGGCACCGCCTGGAAGTTCTACTCGCGGACCGGGGTCTTCGTGGCCAACGACACCACCGGGCATGATGACTATTAACGGCGGGCGTCGGGTGTCAGGCTTCAGGTGTCAGGCGGGTACAAGGCGCAAGGCGCAGGGCGCAAGGGAAACCCCAAACGCGGAAGGCGGAAACCGAGTGCCGGCGGACATGACGACAACTAAAGAGCGGCGTCGGGTGTCAGGCTTCAGGCGTCAGGCGGGGGAAATGCGGAACGCGAACAAGAGGCGCTTGGGACTGACAAAGGGCGGAAAACACACGAGATGAACCAGAACAACCAGACAGACCGAAGAGACCGGAATGAGGGCCGGGCCTTTGAAGGGGGCGGAGACATGTGAAGCGCGGGTTTACCCTCCTCGACCTGCTGATCGTGATCGTCATCCTGGCAGTGCTGGGGATGGTCGCGATCCCCCAGCTCTCCTCCATGGAAGGCGACAGCAGGCTGAAAGAGGCCGCCGGTGAGGTGGTGGCCGGACTCCAGTACGCCGGGAGCCTGGCCGTCCGGTACCAGCGGCCTTTTGCCGTCCAGGCCGACATCGCCGGCAACTGGTTCCGGGTCTACGACGTGCGCTACGAGCTGGACGCAGGCCCCCACCACGCCGAGGACCCGCCGGCGGACGCCTACGGCGTGGTCCTGAACCCCTTCGACAAGAAGTGGTTTTTGAAGGACTTCGACGACCTTCCCGGCTTTGAGGGTGTCCGCATCAAGGCGGTGCCGGGCGGCGGGGCACAGGGGCAGGTGCGGTTCTACCCCGACGGCCACGCCTCGGACGCTTTCATCGCCAGCGGCGGCGGGCAGCAGAACGCCTTCGTGCTCGCCAGCGGCAGCCGCTACCGGGCAATCGGCGTCGAGGGCAACACCGGCAAGATCACCGTGGCGGAGTACTGATCGGGGCCGCCGGACCGGCGGACCATCAGCTGTTTTGGTCATGGTGGTTTTTGTCATTTGGATTTGTTTCGAGTTTCGGATTTGGTGCTTTGAATTTGCATGTAGCCGGTTGCGCCCCGAGGAACAGACAAATGACCCGGACGTTCAATCGGAGAGGCACGCGGGTTCGCGTCCAGGTGGCCGGGTTCACCCTTTTCGAGATCCTGCTGGCCGTGGCCCTGCTGGCCGTGGCGGTGGTGCCCATGATGAGCGCCTTCGGCCCGGCGCTCTTCACCACCGGCCAGGAGGAGGAGCGCTCGGTGTTCACCCACCAGGCCCGGGCCACCCTGAACCGGGTGGCCGCGCTCGGCTTCCCGGCGCTGAACGCCAACCAGGGAAACCCGGTGAACCTGGCCGCGCTTTTCGGCTGGCCGGCCGGCCCGGCGCCGGCCGAGGCCGCCAAGGAGGATTTCACCTTCCAGGGCCGGGCCTACACACCGCTGGTGGCCGTCACGGACACGAGCGGCGGGGCCGGCGGGCGGCTGGAGATCACGGTGACGGTCGATTACGTGCAGCTGAAAACGCTGAAGGCGGAGCGCTGACCCCGCCTCCCGGGGAACCCGGGTCGCAGGCAAAAGGAAATGGATTCCGCCCCGCCCGGTAACCGAGACTCGTCACACCCTCGAGGCGGGGAAATCCGAAGCACCAAATCCAAAATCCGAAACAAATTCAAATGACCGAAATCAAAATAATACAAACGGAAAACCAGGCTCAGGGCGCTCCTGTTTTGAATTTTGAGACATTCGGATTTGGAGCTTTCACCAGCAACCTCTTGAGTGCGCAGGGGGCGTGCCCAATTGCCCTTAGCCATCAAAGGATTCCCGGAAAGCGTAACGGGTTGCCGCCGGCAGGCCAGCAACATATCCGGTTTCACCCTGGTGGAGCTCCTCATCAGCATGGCCATCCTGGGGATCATCATCGGCGGCCTCTACCAGACCCTGGGCCGGGCGGTGTCCACCTACGAGGGGCTGGAGGACCGGCAGGAGCTGCTGGCCCGCGCCCGCTTCGCGACCGAGCGCTTGCTGCTCTTCGTGCGTGAGACCGACCGGATCGTGAAGCCCGACGACGTGAACCAGGGGATTCTGCAGGTGAGCGAGCGGGTGCTCGACACCTACCACAACACCACCCGCGCCTACATCCCCGACGGCGACGGCCGGCCGGATGCCGACAACGACGCCGACGGCCTGGTGAACGAGGACGGCGACATCCCCACGGCCCCGGACCCGCGGGAGTACATCAGCTTCCAGCTGGACGGGACCGCGCTCAAGGAGACCCGGCCCGACTACGCGACCGCCGCCAAGGCCGACCTGGCGCCGGCCTTCGTGCTGTGCCAGGACGTGGCCGCCTTCCGGGTCAGCCGGCTCAGCCTGGGCGGGCCGGTGGTGGAGCTCGAGCTGACGCTCGACAACGGCCGCAACCGGGTGAGCGTCAAGACCCGGGGCCGGGCCAGGCTCATCGAGTAAAACGTGCAGAGAGCATTACACCGTGAAAGGACTGGAGACGGACCTAAATCCGAAATTCAAAATCCGAAATCCGAAACAAATACAAATGACCGAATGACCGAAATCCAAAACAAGAAGAACTACGACCTGGAAGATAGGACCCTTGCCTTTGCGAAGCGGACACGGGCGCTGGTCAAGGCGCTCAAGCCGAGCGTGGGTAATCTCGAAGACGGAAAACAGGTCATCCGGTCATCGGGATCTGTGGGCGCCAACTACATTGAGGCCAACGAAGCCTTGAGCAAGAAGGACTTCCGCCTGCGGATCAAGATTTGCCGCAAGGAAGCGAAGGAGACGCAGTACTGGATGAGGTTGATTGACACTCACGGAGATAAATCCCTCGAGTCCGAAAGGGAGACGCTGGTGAAAGAGGCCGGTGAACTGGTCAGTATCTTCGGCGCCATCCTGGCCAAGTCCCAATGAGCACCGGCTGCACTTTGCACGCAAGGTTCTGCTGGCGACATGTTTTGGTCATTTGAATTTGGATCATTCGATATTGTTTCGAATTTGGTGCTTCGGATTTCGGATTTCCTGCGGGTGTTATGACCCAGGCAGGAGGTGAGTTGGGTTTGAGGGCGAGGAAGACAACGGGCGAGGCCGGTTTCGTGCTGATCGTGATGTTCTTCACGCTGGTGCTGATCGCGGTGACGGCGCTGGCGCTGAACCGCCGGGCCGGCATGCAGTCGCGGATGGCGGCGAACAGCACCCTGAGCGTGCAGACCGAGGCCGGCCAGCTGGCGGCCGTGGAGGACGCCGTCTGGCAGCTGACCCAGAGCCCGGCCTGGCGGACCGCGGCCGGCGGGGAGAGCTTCGCCTACAACGGCGTGACCTACAACCGCCGGGTGCTGAACTCGACCGTGGCGGGCCACACCGACGCGGTCACGGTATCGGTCACCGCGCCCGGCGCGGCCGCCCCGGTGCGGGCCTCGGTGCGCTACTACCTGGACGACCTCTTCGCCGTGCTGCAGCCCTACCAGGTGTGCCGCGACGCGTGGAACAACCTCTACTTCGCCGACAGCGGCAACCACGCGATCATCAAGGTGAACTCCGTCACCGGCGCGGCGAGCCGGGTGGCCGGCAACGGCACCAGCGGTTTTTCGGGCGACGGCGGCCCGGCGATCCAGGCCCAGCTCAGGACGCCCGCGGGGGGTCTGGGTGGACAGCCTGGGCGTGATCTACATCGCCGACACGGACAACGACTGTGATCCGCAAGGTGGACCTGGCCGGCAACATCAGCGACCTATCGCCGGGCAATGCGGGTCCGGCGGGTGACAGGGCGACGGCGGCCCGGCCGCTGGCGCCAAGCTGCGCAAGCCCCACGGGCTCTTCGTGGACGCCGCCCGCAATCTCTACATCGCGGACACGGACAACTGCTGGATCCGCAAGGTGGACGCCGGCAGCCGGCACCATCGACAAGGTGGCCGGCTTCACCAAGGCGGACGGTCACAAGGAGTGCGGTTACAGCGGCGACGGCGGCCCGGCCGACGAGCGCCCGGCTGCGACAAACCCCGCGGGCGTCTGGATCGGCCGCCTCACGGAGACGTGCTACATCGCGGACACGGACAACCACCGCGTCCGGCGGGTGCCGGCGCGCCACCGGCAACATCGACCCGGGTGGCGGGCTGCACCGCGAGGAGGTTCCCGTGCTGCTGGGTTCACGGCGACGGCGGATTCCGGCCACCTGACAGCGCTTCATCAACCCGGACTGGCGGCGTGTTCGGCGGACAGCGCCGGCAACTACGTGGATGGCCGACACGGAGTGCAACCACGCATCCGCCGGTGTCCAGCGCGACCGGCAGTGATCAGCGACGGTCGGCCGGCACCGGCTGGGCCGGCTACACGGGCGACGGCGGCCCGGCGGTGACGGCCCGGTGCGACTGCCCGAGCAGCCTGGTTCTCCTCGAGCGCCGGGCGGTGCGCGGTGGCCGACCGGGCCAACTCCTGCCTGCGCGGCTTTTTCGAGGCCGGCAACATCGAACCCTGACCGGCACCGGCGACCCGGGGCTCAACAAGCCCAAGGACGTGTTCCGTGGATGCCGGCGGGAGCCTCTTCATCGCCGACACGGACAACCACCGCGTCCGCCGGCTGGACCCCTCGGGCCTGGTCGACGACGGTCGCCGGCACCGGCAGCGGCGGCTACAACGGCGACGGCATCCCGGCCGTCAGCGCCCAGCTCGACAAGCCGAGCGGGGTGACCGGGGACGCACAGCGGCCACCTCTACATCGCGCGACACGGACAACCACCGGGTGCGGCGGGTGGATGCGGCCGGCATCATCTGCACCGTGGCCGGCACCGGCACGGCCGGCTACAACGGCGACGACGGCTCGCCGTCACCGCCCGGCTCAACAAGCCCGGGGTGGTCGTTCTTCCGCCGCACGAGCGCAACTACAGTCTACATCGCGGACACGGAAAACCACCGCGATCCGGGAGTTCCGCTTCAAGAGCAGCCAGAAGATCTACACTGTCGCCGGGAAACGGGAGCGGCGGCTATAGCGGCGACGGCGGGCTCGGCCGTGAGCGCCCAGCTCAACAAGCCCGCAGGCGCTTTTCGTGGACCCGGGCGGCATCCTCTACATCGCCGACACGGACAACCACTGCATCCGCAAGGTGGACACCTCGGGCATCATCAGCACCGTGGCCGGGATCGGCGGGCAGTCGGGCTCGACACGGGCGACGGCGGCCCGGCCGTGAGCGCCAGGCTGAACAAACCGAACGGCGTGTTCGTGGACGCGGCGGACAATCTCTATCATCGCCGACCAGGAAAACCACAGGATCCGGGTGGTGAGCGGCCAGGACGGCAGTCATCCGCACTCTGGCCGGCACGGGCGCGGGCGGGTTCAACGGCGGCGACCGGCCGGCAATCCAGGCCCAGCTCAACAAGCCCTCCGGGCGTGGCCATGGCCGCGGTGCGCGGCGGCCGGCAGATCTATCTGGCCGACAAGGACAACAACCGGGTGCGGATCCTGAGCCTGCGGCCGGAGCGGGCGCTTTACTGAGGCGCCCGGAAGCATGAACGGCCGGCCATCCGGTCCGGTTGACAGGCTGCCGGGGGGCGGTGTTAAATGGGCCGGCCTGCGGCCGGGGAAGCGGGTCGCAGGCCGCATCCGGTCGCAGGCCCGGTTTGCCCCGGACTCCGCGAAAGGACGCAACGTGGGACGCAAGACCTTGATCGGCATTCACATCGGCGTGCAGAACGTCCACGCGGCCCAGGTCCGGTCCGGACGCGGGGCTCCGGCGATCCTTTCCCTGGCGCAGCGGCCGCTCGGCGAGCCGGCCGAGCCGGGCGCCGATGCCGACGAGCGGCTCTCGGCCACCCTCAAGGCGCTGTGCCGGGAGGGGCGCTTCGAGGGCCGGCGGGCGGCGGCCCACCTGCCTTCCCGGCTGGTTTTCAGCTTCCCCATCCGCTTCCAGCTGGCCAAGAACGCCGACCTGGAGGAGGCCATCCTGCGCGAGGCGGCCGGGTATTTGCCGTTTCCGGCGGCCGAGGCGGTGCTGGACTACCCATCGCTTGATCGAAGGGCCGGCAGCGGGCAGCCTCAAGGCCACCATCATCGCCGTGCGCCGCCAGGACGTGCTGCGCCACATCGCGGTCTTCAAGAAGGCCGGGCTGGCGCTGGAGGCGGTGGACTTCGACGTCGCTTCCCTGATCCGGCTGCATGGCCGGGTGCGGGAGCTGGGCGAGGGCCCGATCGTCCTGTGTCACGTGGGCGACCAGCAGAGCCTGCTGGCCGTCGCCGGCCGGGACGGTATCCTGGCGCACCACCACGTGCCCTGGGGGCTGGACCCGCTGGCCGCCCGGGTCACGGCCAACTTCGAAACGATCAGCGAGAAGGGCCGGGCCCGGGCGCTGCTCCGCCAGCACGGCCTGATGCACGAGGAGCGCAGCAGCGGCCCGGCTGCCCGGGAAAGCGGAGCGGAGGAAAGCGCCAACATCCGGCGGGCGCTCTACCAGATCATCAGCCCGTACGTCGAGGAGCTGATCCACGAACTGCACAAGATCATCGGCTACGTGCGCTCCGAGCGGACCGATGCGAGTTTCGAGGGGATCTGCCTCTACGGCCAGGCCGGCTCGGTGGCCCACCTGGACCGGTACGTGGGCAGCCGGCTCAACCTGAAGACCGAGCTGATGGACCCGGTGGGGGCGTTCAAGCCCGAGGGCGCAGCGCCGGAAGCCCCCGACCCGGCCGGTGCGGCCTACGCGCTGGCCCTCGGGCTGGCCCTGCGGGGGGTGGCGTGAGCTTGCGCGAAATCAACCTGATCCCGGCGGACATCCTGGCGCAGCGGCGGCGACGCCGGCGGCTGCGCTTCTGGGGCGGCTGCCTGGCCGCCGGCCTGGCTCTGATCGCCGGCACCTACCTCTACCAGACCCGGGTCATCCTGGCCCGGGACAGGGCGCTCTTCTCGCTGGAGGGCATGGAGTCGAACCTCAAGCTGCAGATCGAAGAGATCCGGCGGATCGACCTGGACCTGCAGACCCTGCACCAGCAGCAGAGCATCCTGAAAACCATCTCGCGCAACCAGCCCTACACCGGAGTCCTGTCGCGGCTGGCCGAAATCCTGAACGAGGCCACCTGGTTCACCCAGATCAGCATCGAGGAAGGCGGCAAGAAGGGGGAGGAAACCCGGATATCCCTGGCCGGGTTCGCCTTCGGCAACGACCGGCTGGCCGACTTCATGAGCCGGCTGGCCACCCAGGGCAGTTTCGGCGGGGTGGAACTGAAGTTCGCCAGCGAGGTGGAGCTGCTGCGCCGGCAGGGGGAGCCCGGCGGGAAGACCAAGGCGATCCAGTTCCAGATCGACTGCCTGCTGCGGGGGAGCTGAGGGGTGGATTCCGGGCGCCGGCTGGACATGCTCTGCCTGGCGGCAATATCCCTGCTGCTGCTGGGATCCGCTTACCTGGCCTTCACCCGGGTGGCCGAGCAGCGGGAGCGGGTGGGCCGGGAAAACCAGATTTTCAACCGCCGGCTGAAGGACCTGGACCAGGCCCAGAGCAACCTGCAGAAGCTGAACGCGGCCCTGGAGGCCTCCCGGCGGGAGCTGGCGCTGCTCAACGAACGGGTGCCCGAAAAGGCCCAGGTGGGAGAGTTCCTGGCGCTTTTCGACCGGTTTCTCAAGGAGCGGGGGGTGTCCCTGATCAGCGTCCAGCCCCTGCCGGTAGAGGACGAGCGGCTGTACGCCCGGATCCCGCTGCGGATGATGTTCCATGGGAGCTTTGACAGCGTCTACAAGCTCCTCGGGAACCTGGAGACCATGAACCGCGTCATGGTCATGGACAAGCTGGTGGTGAGCCGGCCGGACCTGGACCAGAATTGCCGGGTCGACCTGACCGCCAGCCTCTTTGCGCGGACCGGCAAATGAGCCGCCGGTGAACCCGACAGGGGCAGGCGTGGCCGAGCGGAACGAAAAAATCAAGCTCTACCTGGTGATCGGCCTGCTGGCGGTGGCGGCGGTGCTGGCCTACTTCCGCTTCTTTCATTCGGCCCGGCCGCCCGGCGGTGAGCCCCGGCCGGCAACCGGGGCCGACGCCCCGCAGCTGGCGGTGCCGCCGGTGACCCTGCCGCCCAGGGAGCCGCCGGCGGCCGAGCCGCCGCCGGCCGCCCGGCCCGAGATCGCGCGCGACATCTTCGCGCCCGCCTCCTGGCCCGCGCCCGCGGAGCCCCGGGACGCGGAAGCCGCAGCGGGGGGGCAGGGCGCAGCGGCCGGCCGGGCCCTGCCGGCGCTGCCCCCGGGCCTGGTGCTGAAGGGGACCCTGGTGGGCGGCGGCAAGGCGATGGCGGTCATCAACGGCGCCTTCGTGCGGCTCGGCGACAGCGTCGGCGACTACCGGGTTGTCAGCATCCAGAGCAATGAGGTAGTGTTGCGGGCGGGCGAGCACGAGGTCACGCTGGAGGTTTCGAAAGCTGAGAAGAAATAGAAGGCGGCGAGCGTGAAGAAATTCCTCTTCCTGTGGCTGATCCTGTCCGTGCCGCTGGCAGCCGGAGCGGCCCGGGCGGGCGGGGACACCCCGGGTGCCGGCGCCACCCTGGAGGCGATCCGCGGCGGCCGGCACCCGGGCTACGTGCGCTTTGTTTTGGATTTCGCCGGCCCGTTTGCCTTCGAAGCGCCACAGACCGGCGAGCGCGAGGTCCTGCTCCGGCTCCCCCGCACCGCCACCCGGCTCGGCCCGCAGCGGAGCTACCGCTCGCTCGGCTCCTGGGTGCGGCTGGAGGCGGCCGGCCCGGACCTGGAAGTGCGGGTCGGGCTTCCGCAGAACTTCCGGGACCTCAGCCACTTCGTGTACCGCAATCCGGACCGGCTGGTCCTCGACCTGTTCGTGGGGGAACCGGCCGCGGCGGCCCCCGCCGGCCTGGAGCCGCCCAAGGCAGCGGGCGTTGCGGAAGCCCCGCCGAGCGCGACGCCCAGGACCGAGTCCCCCCGGCAGCCCCGGCGCTCGTGCCGGCCCCGGCGGCCGCTCCGCCGGCGGCCGAACCAGCGCCGCCCCGAAAGAAGGGCTCCATCAGCCTCAACTTCGTCAACGCCGACATCCGGGAGCTGCTCTCGGCCCTGGCCATGAACGAGGAGGCCAACATTGCGGTGGCCCAGGACGTGACCGGCAGCGTCTCGGTGCACCTCTACGAGGTGACGCTGGAGGAGACGATCCGGGCCGTCTGCCTGGCCGGCAAGTTCAACTATCTCAAACAGGACGGGCTCTACTACGTCTACAAGTCCAAGGACGAGATGGACCCCCAGAGCGACCGCCTGCAGCTCAGGGTCTTCAAGCTCAAGTACGCCGAGATCGAGAAGATCCAGGAGGTGCTGGACGCGATCCCGGGCAAGCGCCTGATCAAGATCCACGACGCTTCCAACACCATCATCGTGGAGGACACGCCGGAAAACATCGCCAAGATCGAAATGCTGCTCAGCCACTGGGACGTCATGCCGCGTCAGGTGCTGATCGAGGCCAAGATCCTGGACGTCCGGCTGACCGACGACATGTCCCTGGGGGTGAACTGGAACAAGGTGCTCGGCAACGTGCTCCAGAGCAACATCGGACTGGGCACGGGCGGGTTCAGCCGCGCCGTCATGGCCGGCGCGGAGGCGGTCTCGCCGGTGCCGGCGGCCGAGAAAGGGGTTTTCGGCAACCTGATCACCGGCACGGGCACCGACGAGCAGTTCAGCGCGGCCCTGGACGCGCTGCAGAGCAAGACCCGGGTCAACACCCTCTCGACGCCCAAAATCCTGGCGATCCACGGCAAGCCGGCCACGGTCCAGGTGGGCGGCCAGCAGGGCTACAAGGTCACCAGCGTGAGCGACGGCATCGCCACCGAGAGCATCCAGTTCATCGACACCGGCACGATCCTGTCCATCACCCCCTACCTGGACGATGGGGGCAACATTTTGCTCAACGTCACGCCCAGCATCAACTCGGCCGCGATCGAGGAGGGGATCCCGGTGGTGAAGCGGACCGCGGTGTCCACCTGGCTCCTGGCGCGCAACGGCGAGACGGTCTTCATCGGCGGCCTGATCCAGGACGTGCGGACCCGCGCCAGCGAGATGATCCCCTGCCTGGGGGGCATCCCCGGGCTGGGGCTGCTGCTGGGCCGCACCGCGACCGGGTACGAGAAATCCGAACTGGTCGTGCTGCTCACCCCGACCCTGGTCGAGGCGGGCCGGCGGCCGGCGGATGCCGCGCCGATCGAGAAGACCCGCTCGGTGGAGGAGAGCTTCAAGAAGGAGCCCCTCACCCCGCCCGAGCGGCTCAAGGAGTTCTTCTTCCCGCCGGACGAGGAATTCCTGCCAAACGAATGGAAGGAGCGCCTGCGGCGCGGGACCGGCGGAGCTGCCGGGCAGTGAGCGACGGGCAGGCGTTCGGAGAAGGAGGAAAATCGGTGAAAAGAACAAGTAGGGTTCCGCTGTCGCCGGCTGCTGTGGCTGGCGCTCGGCCTCTGGGTGTCCGGCTGTGCCACGGTGCCGGAGCTCAAGGTGCATTACCAGCTGCCGCCCGCATCCGACCAGCTGAAGGGGCAGCGGCTGGGGTTTGCAGTCAAGGACGAGCGCCCCGAGCGCGCCATCCTGACCCCGGCAGGGCAGGCGCGGTTCGGCAATTTTTCCGGCAACATCTCTTTCAGCCTGGCCCGGGACCAGGAGCGGGGCTTCCTGATCGGGGTGTTCCAGGTGCCGGACCTGTTCCGCCAGGGCATCGAGAGGCAGCTCAAGAGCCTGGGGCTGGATGCGGTTAGCGAGGACCCGGGCGCCGCCGGGCCGACCCTCGAGGTGGTGCTGCGGGAGTTTTCGCTGGACTATGCGGAATACATCTGGCGCGCCCGGGTGGGCTACGAGGCGCGGCTGCTGCTCGCGGGCCGCACGGCCGCCTCGCGCAACATCGCCGCCCAGGTGGAGCGGGTGGGGCTGGCCGGGCGCCAGGCGGCTCACTCGGTGATGGGGGAAGCCTTCAGCGAGGCCCTCAACCGCCTGGACCTGCCGGCCCTGCTGCTGCAGGCGGAGCAGTCCCGCTGAGGCGGCCCGGGCGGACATGGCCGGTGAAAAACGGGTTTGCCTGATCAGCCTCGGGTGCGCCAAGAACCTGGTGGACAGTGAGCACATGCTCGGCCTGCTGGCCGAGCGCGGCCTGCTCCCGGTTCCAGACATCGAATCGGCCCAGATCGCGGTGGTCAACACCTGCGGTTTTGTCCAGCCGGCGGTGGAAGAGGCGCTGGAGACCATTCTCGAGATGACCGAGCTCAAGAAGAAGGGCCGGCTCGAGAAGGTGCTGGTCGCCGGGTGTCTCGTCCAGCGCTACGGGCGCAAACTGCGGGCCGAGATGCCCGAGGTGGACGGGTGGCTCGGCACCGGGGAGCTGCCGCGGATCGTTGATCTGGCCGGCGGCCGGAGCAAGGAGGGCCCCCCGGCCCCGCTCCACATCAGCCGGCCGACCTACCTGGCGGACCATCAGGCGCCCAGGATCCAGAGCACCCCCTTTTACAGCGCCTACCTCAAGATCGCCGAGGGCTGCTCGCACCGCTGCTCCTTCTGCATCATCCCCCGCCTGCGGGGGGCCTTCCGCAGCCGCCCGCCCGAATCCCTGCTCGCCGAAGCCGGGAGCCTGGCCCGGCGCGGGGTGAAGGAGCTGAACCTGGTGGCCCAGGACACCACCGCCTACGGCGCCGACCTGCACCCGCCGGCCTCCCTGGAAACGCTGCTCGAGCAGCTGCTGGCGATTCCGGGTCTCGGCTGGCTGCGGGTCCTCTACTGCCACCCGGAGCGGGTGTCCGACCGGCTGCTGGCACTCCTGGAGAGCCCACGAGCGGCTCTGCCCCTACCTCGACCTGCCCATCCAGCACATCAACGACCGCCTGCTCAAGGCCATGGGCCGCGCGGGGGGCGAGCGGGCCGTGCGCGAGCTGCTGGCGCGCATCCGGGCGCTCGGGCGGCGTATCAGCCTGCGCACGACCCTCATGGTGGGGTTTCCGGGCGAGACCGAAAGCATGTTCCGGGAACTCTGCGACTTTGTCCGGCAGGCGGAATTCGAGCACCTGGGGGTTTTTGTCTTCAGCCCGGAACAAGGCGCGGCCGCCGCCCGGCTGAGGCCGCGGGTGGACCCGCAGGAGGCCGAGGCGCGGCGCGACACCCTGATGAGGCTCCAGGCCGGGATCTCGCTGGCGGCTCAACGGCCGCCTGAAGGGGCGCGTGCTGCCGGTCCTGATCGAGGGGCCGAGCGAGGAGACCGACCTGCTCCTGAAAGGCAGGACCGCGACCATGGCCCCCGAGGTGGACGGGCAGGTGCTCATCAACGAGGGCCTGGGAACCGTGGGCGAGATCCTGCCGGTGCTGATCCAGGAGGCGCACCCCTACGACCTGGTGGGCCGGCTGCTGGACCCGCGTCTAGGAGACGCGGAAATCCGAAATCCCAATATCGAAACTCGAAACAAATCCGAATGTCCTAAATCCAAATGATCCAAACACGAAACCGGAGTCCCGCTTCTCCTGTTTGGGATTTTGAGCATTTGGATTTTGATATTGTTTCGGATTTGGGATTTCGTGCTTCGGATTTTGGTCGCAGATTATTCCCGCAGAGAACAAGACATATGGCCGAAGATCGATGACAGAACTTCCGAGACAGCACAGCGAGCCGGGCGAGTGCCAAATTCTTTGACAAGAAAGCCCTTTTCCTGTTTCATGGGACCATCACGGGGCCTGCCGGGGAGCCGCCGGAGAAGGGGAGCATGGACGCGGACACCGCCATCCTGGACCGTTACGGTCCGCATTTCGAGCACATCAACCGGGAGCTGGAACAGACGCTGGTCTCCCGGGTGCCCCTGCTGGTCGACATGGGCAGCCACAGCCTGCTCGGCCAGGGCAAGCGGCTGCGGCCGCTGCTCTTCGTCCTGAGCGCCCGGCTGTGCGGGTATGCGGGGGAGGATATCTACCGGCTGGCCGGCATTTTCGAGTACATCCACACCGCATCCCTGCTCCACGACGACGTGCTGGACAACGCCGAGGTCCGGCGCCGCAAGTAGAGCGCCAACCGGCTGTGGGGCAACCACGCCGCCGTGCTGGAAGGGGATTTCCTCTACGCCCGGGCCTTTGCCAGCGCGATCCAGACCAAAAACTACCGCTTCCTGCGCCTGATCTCCGACACCACCACCCAGATGACCGAGGGCCAGGTGCTGGAGCTGATCCACACCTTCGACTGGGAGATCAGCCGGGCCGAGTACCTGGCCATCGCGACCGCCAAGACCGGGGTGCTGATCTCGGCCGCCTGCGCGGCCGGCGCCGTGCTGAGCGGCGCCGCGGAGCCCCGGGAAGAAGCGCTGGCCGGATTCGGCCTGCAGGCCGGCATCGCGTTTCAGCTCATGGACGACCTGCTGGACTACACCGCCAGCCAGGCCGCCATGGGCAAGCCCGTGGCCCAGGACCTCAAGGAGGGGAAGATCACCCTGCCGCTCATCCACACCCTGGCGCGGCTGGAGCCGGCAAGCCGCGAGCGGCTCAAGCGGCTGTTCCAGCACCGGGAGCCGGGGGCGGAGGATCTGCGCGAGCTGCTGGATCTGGTCCACCGGAACGGGGCCATCGAAAAGGTGCGCGCCGAGGCCCGCGAGCACGCCGGCCGAGCCGCCGAAGCCCTGGCCGTTTTCCCGGACTGCCCGGCCAAGGCGAGCCTGCTGGAGCTCAATCAGTATATTGTCGACCGGTCGTGGTGACGAGTATCGAGGGCCGAGTGCCGAGGACTGAGTCCCGAGGGCCGAGTTCCGATTTTCGCCTTTCCCTTGCATTCCCGCACTGCATTTTTCCCCGACACCAGACACACGCTCTTTTTCCGCCTTCCGCATTTCGAATTTCGAATTCAAGACTCAGTCCTCGATACTCGGCCCTCGGGACTTAACTTCAGCCTTGAACCCAGCCAAAAAGTATCGAAAAAGCAAATAGTTATAATCGAGACCAGCTTTCCTGTGCCACATCGTGGCAGCTTACGTTTTTTCTTGACACCGGGCAGAAATCAGCTATAAAGGGTCTCTTGTAAAAAAAAGCACAAGGGGTCATTTCCCGCGAACGCAACGGACTGCGGACCCAACAAAAAAGACAAAGAGGAGGACCTTACATGTCGGATCTGATCGCACCCCACGGTAAACAGGAAAAACTGATTCCCCTGCTGCTCGAGGGCAGCGCGCTGAAAGCCGAAACCGAGCGGGCCAAGAAGCTCAAGACAAATCACCATCACCACCCGGGAGACCTCGGACCTGATCATGATGGGGATCGGGGCCTTCACCCCGCTGACCGGTTTCATGGGCAAGGCCGACTGGAAGGGCGTCTGCGACAAGTATCATGATGGCCGACGGCACCTTCTGGCCCATTCCGATCACCCTGTCCACCGACGACGAGGCGGTCAAGGCGGGCGACGAACTGGCGCTGGTCGACGAGGAGACCGGCACCATCATCGCCACCATGAAGGTCACCGAGAAGTACACGATCGACAAGGACCACGAGTGCAAGGCCGTTTTCACGCACCACCGACAAGGAGCACCCGGGCGTGGAAAAGGTCATGGCCCAGGGCAAGTACAACCTGGCCGGCCCGGTCAAGGTGATCAGCGAGAGCTACTATCCCGAGCAGTTCAAGCGGCCTCTATCAGCGCCCGGCCGAATCCCGGAAGATCTTCGAGGACATGGGCTGGAAACGGTGGCCGCCCTGCAGCTGCGCAACCCCATGCACCGCTCCCACGAGTTCCTGGCCAAGATCGCGGTGGAGGTCATGGACGGGGTCTACATCCACCAGCTGGTGGGCAAGCTGAAGGCAGGCGACATCCCGGCCGACGTGCGGGTGAAGGCCATCGAGGCGCTGGTGGACAACTACTTCGTGAAGGGCACCGTGGTCCAGGGCGGTTATCCCATGGAGATGCGCTATGCCGGTCCCCGGGAGGCGCTGCTGCACGCCGTCTTCCGCCAGAACTACGGCTGCAGCCACATGATCATCGGCCGCGACCATGCCGGCGTGGGCGACTACTACGGTCCCTTCGACGCCCAGAAGATCTTCGACGAGATCCCCGAAGGCGGCGCTGAAGTGCAAGAACCTGAACATCGACTGGACCTTCTACTGCTACAAGTGCGGCGGCATGGCCTCCATGAAGACCTGCCCCCACGGCAAGGAGGACCGGCTGCTCCTCTCGGGCACCATGGTGCGCAAGACGCCTTTCCGAGGGCGGCGAGCTGCCGGCGGAGTTCTCCCGGCCCGAGGTCGTGGAGATCCTGCAGGACTACTACGAGAACCTGGAAGAAAAGGTGGAGATCAAGCTGCACGGCGCGGCCACCGGCGAAGTGAAGAAGAAGTAGCCCAGGCGGCGGATTTTGACAATAGGAACTGTACCCGGGTCACCAACGGCATGATATCCGAGGAAAGGGGGTGTAAAACAAGCGTAAGCGTATCGTTTGTAAAGGCTCATTGAAGGCTAAACTCTAGCAGTCATCATGAGGAGGTATAGTAATGCCAAGTTATGTAATTACTGAAAAATGCGATGGTTGCAAAGGGCAGGACAAGACCGCCTGCATGTACATCTGCCCCAACGACCTGATGGTCCTGGACAAGGAAAAGATGAAGGCCTACAACCGCGATCCCTGCCATGTGCTGGGAATGCAGTGCTGCGTGAAGATCTGCCCCCAGCAGGCCATGGATGTCCGCGGTTATGCCGACTTCATTCCCATGGGCGCCAGCGTTGTTCCCCTGCGGGGTTCCCAGGACATCATGTGGACGGTCAAGTTCCGTGACGGTAGCCATCAAGCGGTTCAAGTTCCCCATCCGGACCACGGCGGAAGGCACTGCCGATCCCGATGGCGGGATATGCGACCCACGACGATCTGAACAGCCAGGCTCTTGGCCACCGAGCCGGCATCCCTGGGACTGGACGCCGTTCCCACCCAAGATAGAGTTCAAGGAGGTGATGAGATATGGCAAATTTCGAAACTGTAGAAGTGAACACCGACCTCCTGATTCGTCGGTGGGGGATTTTCTGCCTGTGGTGCTGCGACGGAGGCAGCTTACTGGGCCAAGAAGAAAGGGCTTGAAGGTCACCCTGGTGGACAAGGCCGCCCTGGACCGCAGCGGCGCCGTGGCCATGGGTCTTTCGGCCATCAACCAGTATGTGGGCGTCAGGGACGGCGAGAACACCGTGGAGGACTATGTCCACTACGTCCGCCAGGACCTGATGGGCATCTCCCGGGAAGACCTGGTTTACAACATCGCCCGTCACGTGGACTCCACGGTGCATCTGTTCGAGAAATGGGGCCTCAACATCTGGACGGACGAAGAGGGCAAGTATGTGCACGAAGGCCGCTGGCAGCTCATGATCAACGGTGAGTCCTACAAGATCATCATCGCCGAAGCAGCCAAGAACGCCATCGCCGATGCGGGCGGCGAGATCTTCGAGCGCGTCTTCATCGTGGAGCCGCTCATGGACGGCAACAAGGTGCGCGGGCGCCGTCGGTTTCAGCACCCGCGAAGAGAAGTTCTATGTGTTCAAGGCCAAGGCCGTCGATCTGCGCCATGGGCGGCGCGGTGCACGTGTTCCGTCCCCGGTCCGTGGGTGAGGGTTTTGGCCGTTCCTGGTATCCGCCCTTCAACACCGGCTCCAGCGCCTACTTCACCATCAAGGCCGGCGCCGAGATGACCTGCCAGGAAGTCCGGTTCATCCCGGTCCGGTTCAAGGATGCCTACGGTCCGGTCGGCGCCTGGTTCCTGCTGTTCAAGTCCCGGGCCATCAGCGCCGAGCGGCGGCGAGTACATGGTCGGTCCGGAAGGACGAGCTCAACAACTGGGCCCCCTATGGCCTGGCCAAACCGATTCCGGCCAACCTGAGGAACTACCTGGGCATGCTGGATGTGGATGCCGGCTTAGGGCCCGCTCTACATGGAGACCGACGAGGCCATTCAGAAGATCGCCAACGCAGTACAAGGATGATCCCAAGGCCTTCAAGAAGAAGATGAAGGAACTGGAGTCCGAGGCATGGGAAGACTTCCTCGACATGACCATTTCCCAGGCCATCCTCTGGGCGGCCCTGAATGTCAAGCCCGAGGAGAAGCACTCCGAGATCGCGGCCTGCGAGCCCTACTTCATCGGCTCCCACTCCGGCGCCTCCGGTGCCTGGGTGAGCGGTCCCGAGGATCTGGATACCCCCTACAAGTGGGGCTACGCCAACATGACCACCGTGGAAGGGCTCTTTGCGGCCGGCGACGCCTCCGGCGCCTCCAGCCACAAGTTCTCCTCCGGTTCCCACGCCGAAGGCCGGATCGCCGGCAAGGCGGCCATCAAGTACATCGTGGAAAAGGGCCAGGAGCCCAAGGTGGATGCGGCCAAGGTGGAGGCGCTGAAGAAGAAGATCCTGAAGCCGCTGGATCTCTATGCGAGGCACAACAAGGCCAAGTCCACCGATCCGGAGGTCAACCCCAACTACATCATGCCGCGCCAGTTCATGCACCGGCTGCAGAAGATGATGGACGAGTATGCCGGCGGCTGGTGTCCGCAGCTTCAAGACCAGCAAGTCGCTCCTGGAAAGGGGCCTCGAGCTGATGGCGTATGCTGAAGGAAGACTCCGAGAAACTGGGTGCCGCGCGACCTGTCACGAGCTGAAGCGCTGCTGGGAGAACCATGCAGAGGATGTGGCAGGCCGAAGCCCACATCCGGACCATCCTGTTCCGGGAAGAGACCCGGTGGCCGGGCTACTACTTCCGGGCCGACACCCCGAAGATGGATGAGAAGAACTGGCACTGCTTTGCCAACTGCAGCTGGGATCCCGCCACGGGCGAGTGGTACATGGTGAAACGAGACATCTGGAACATCCCAGGTGTCTAAGCGCTCTACCGCGCTGATCCCGAAGCCCCGGCCCTTTTCCACGGCCGGGGCTTTTTTTGGTGCCCCCGGGGGCACGCATCCGGGCTGCGGCTCGGGGGTGCGGCGCTTTGTGACTTATTTCACAAAAATGCTTGCAGCGCTCAGGGTTGTATGCTAATAGGAGCGTCGATTTCCGGAATCCCTTTTACCCTTAGGAGGGCTGCGCGGTGGAAGAAGCCAGAGACATCATGGAGGTGGACGTCCTTTTCGTGGGCGGCGGGATCGCCGGCCTGAGCGGGGCGCTGCACCTCGCCAAACAGGTCCGCGAGCACAACCGGCAGGTCGAGCAGGGCGGTGAGGGCCGCAAGCTGGAGGAACTCAGCATCGCGGTGCTCGAGAAAGCGGCCTACGTGGGCGCCCACGGCATTTCCGGGGCGGTGATGGACCCCGCGGCGCTGCGGGAGCTGGTGCCCGATTTTCTGGAAAAAGGCGCCCCCCTGGAAGGGGAGGTCCGGAAGGAAGAGGTCTGCCTGCTGACCCGGGGCGGGCGGATCAAGGCCCCCTTTACGCCGCCGCCGCTCGACAACCACGGCAACTACGTGGTTTCCCTGGCCCGCCTGAACGAGTGGCTGGGGGGGCTGGTGGAAGAGCACGGGGTGGACATCTTCCCGGGTTTTGCCGCCACCGAGGTGCTCTACGAGGGTGAGCGGGTCAAGGGCGTGAGGACCGGGGACAAGGGCATCGACGCCAAGGGCGACAAGAAATCCAACTACGAGCCCGGCATCGACCTGCACGCCAAGGTGACCGTCTTCGGCGACGGCTCGCGCGGCAACCTGACCAAGACCCTGATCGAGCGCTTCAAGCTGGATGCGGGCCGGAACCCCCAGAACTACGTGGTGGGCGTCAAGGAGGTCTGGGAGATTCCCGGCCGGGCGCATGAACCCCGGAGACGTCATCCACACCATGGGCTATCCCCACAAGAGCAACACCTACGGGGGCGGGTTCATCTACGGCATGCGCAACAACCACGTCACGGTGGGCCTGCTCACCGGCCTGGACTACGAGGACCCCTTCCTGGACCCCCACCGGGAGTTCCAGAAATTCAAGCTGCACCCCCTGCCGGCCGAGCTGCTGCAGGACGGCAAGCTGGTGCAGTACGGCGCCAAGACCGCACCGGTCGGGGGCTGGTTCTCGATCCCGCAGCTGGTCTTCGACGGCGGGCTGCTGGTGGGGGACGCCGCCAGCCTGTTCATCAGCCAGAAGATCAAGGGGATCCACGCGGCCATGAAATCCGGCATGCTGGCCGCCGAGGCCATTCTGGAGGCTCTCAAGAAGGGTGACTTCTCGGCCCGGGCGCTCGAGGGCTACCCTGAGGCGCTGCTTGCCAGCCCGGCGGGCCGGGAGCTGTATCGGGCCCGCAACTTCCACCAGGTGTTTCAGAAGGGGATGTGGGGCGGGCTTGTCCGGGCCGGGATCCACTACGCGCTCGGCGGGCGGGGCGTGAAGGGCCGCCTGGAATCGGCGCCCGACTTCAGCCACCTGAAAACGATCCAGGACTGCTACGGAACCGCTACCCCCAGCGAGGAACAGAAGGGGGACATCAAGTTCGACGGCCAGCGCACCTTTGACAAGGAAACCGACGTCTACTACTCCGGCACGACCCACGAGGAGCATCAGCCGCCGCACCTCAAGATCGCGGATCTCAATATCTGCTACACCCGTTGCCGGGAAGAATACGGCAATCCCTGCCAGCGCTTCTGCCCCGCCAACGTCTACGAGATCGAGGTGGACGAGCAGACGGGCAAGCCGAGCATGAAGCTCAATTTCTCCAACTGCGTCCACTGCAAGACCTGCGATATCAAGGACCCCTACGAGATCATCACCTGGGTGCCGCCCGAGGGGGGCGGGGGACCGAAATACTCCTCCATGTAGCCGCTGGGCGGCCGGCGGGCGGGGGCCGGGGCGGGCGTTTTTTTGCTTTGCAATCCCCGCCTGCTTCCGGTATACAGGCCCAACCGGAAAAGGGATGTTTGTGCCGCTTTGGCGGCAAGTGTTTTAAGTTTAGGAAAAACATCACGCCAAGCGCTGGAAAGACCCAGGGGCGGCAGCCCCGTTGAGGTTCGCGGGAGTTCCGGGGCACTCCAGCAGTCGAGGAGGGAAAGCATGGCAAACACGGAAACTCAGAGCATCCTGGTGGTCGGTGGCGGCATGAGCGGGCTGAGTGCGGCCATCGAAGCGGCCGAAGCTGGGTACGACGTCTACCTGGTCGAGAAGAGCCCCTACCTGGGAGGCAGGGTCGCCCAGCTCCACAACTACTTCCCCAAGTTGTGCCCGCCGTACTGCGGCCTGGAAATCAACTTCCGCCGGGTCAGGCAGAACCCGAAGGTGCGGTTCTTCACCCTGGCGGAGGTGGAGAAGATCAGCGGCCGGGAGGGCGACTTCGAGGTGCGCGTGCGGCTGAACCCGCGCTACGTGAACGAGAAGTGCACGGCCTGCGGCAAGTGCGCCGAGGCCTGCACCCTGGAGATCGACAACCCCTTCAACTACGGCATGGACAAGATGAAGGCCGCCTACCTGCCCCACGTGCTGGCCTACCCCATGCGCTATGTCCTGGATCCGGCCCTGGCAGGGAGCGCCGAGGCCGGCAAGGTGAAGGAGTCCTGCCCCTACGACGCCATCGACCTGGAGATGCAGCCCAAGAGCCTGGACCTCAAGGTGGGTTCCATCGTCTGGGCCACCGGCTGGAAGCCCTACGACGCGGCCAAGCTGGAGACCTACGCTTTCGAGAGCTGCCCGGACGTGATCACCAACGTCATGATGGAGCGGCTGACCTCCTGGACCGGTCCGACCCAGGGAAAAATCCTGCGCCCCTCGGACGGCAAGGCGCCCGGCTCGGTGGCCTTTGTTCAATGCGCCGGTTCCCGGGATGAGAACCACCTGCCGTACTGCTCGGGGATCTGCTGCCTGGCTTCCATGAAGCAGGCCACCTACGTGCGCGAGCAGTACCCGGAGGCCAAGGTCTATATCTTCTACATCGACATCCGGGCCACGGACCGGCTGGAGGATTTCTACACCAAGGTGAAGGAGGACGAGAACATCCAGTTCTTCAAGGGCAAGGTGGCCCAGATCACCCCGGCCGAAGGCGGCGGGCAGCTGGTCCTGAAGGTGGAGGACACCACCAAGGAGAGCCTGAACGAGATCGCGGTCGACCTGGTGGTGCTGGCGACCGGCATGCAACCCAACACGGCGGACAACCCGCTCCCGATCGATGCGCCCTACGATGAATACGGCTTCGTGGCCGGGCAGGCCGCCACACCGGGGGTCTACGCCGCCGGGACAATCCGGACACCGATCGGCGTGGCCGAATCGGTCCAGGACGGGACAGCCGCGGCCCTGCGGGCCATCCAGTCCATCGCGAGGAGGTAGACTCAATGGATAAGAAAACCGGCGTATACATCTGCAGCGGGTGCGGCATCGGCGATGCCCTGGACACGGAACAGCTGGCCAAAGTCGCCACCGAGGCCAAGGTGCCCGTTTGCAAGACCCATCCGAACCTCTGCGGCCCGGAAGGGGCCGAGCTCATCAAGAACGACATCGCGGCCGAGGGAGTCAACACGGTCGTGGTGGCGGCCTGCTCGCCGCGGGTGCTGCACGACCTCTTCAGCTACGAGGGCTGCGTCGTGGACCGCGTCAACCTGCGCGAGCAAGTCGCCTGGTGCCAGAAGCCCAAGGACGAGGACACCCAGATGATGGCCGAGGACTACCTGCGCATGGGCCTGGCCAAGGCCAAGGCCATACAGCTGCCCGAGCCGTACAAGCCGGAGCAGGAGATCTCGCGGGATGTCCTGGTGGTGGGCGGCGGCATCGCCGGCCTGACAGCGGCCCTGGAAGCCGCCCGCGCCGGCCGCGCGGTGGTGCTGGTGGAAAAGGAGGCCGAGCTGGGCGGTTTCCAGAGAAAGGTCGGCAAGATCGCCACGTTCCCGTACAAAGCGATCCGGGACAACAACCTGGATGAACTGATCCAGGCGGTGACCCAGAACGACCGGATCAAGGTGTACACCCAGGCGACGGTGGAAAAGACCGACGGCGGACCGGGGGTGTTCAAGGCCAAGATCCGGCAGAACGGCACGACGGCCGAGCACGCCGTGGGAGCGATTGTGATGGCTGCCGGCTGGAAGCCCTACGATCCCCGGAAGCTGGACGCCAAACTGGGTTTCGGGTCCTCCCCCAACGTGATCACCAACGCCCTGTTCGAGGAGAACTTCGGCAAAGCCAGGATCACCCGACCCAGCGACGGCAAGGACGTGGCCAGCGTGGCCTTCCTGCAGTGCGCCGGGCAGCGGGACCCTAAGCACCTGCCCTACTGCTCCACGGTGTGCTGCCTGGCCTCGCTGAAGCAGTCGCTGCAGATCAAGGCCCAGAACCCGGATGCCAATGTCTACGTGGTGTACAAGGAAATGCGGACGCCGGGTCAGGCCGAGGACCTCTACCGGGCAGCCCAGGAAGCGGGCGTCACCTTCATCCGCTGCCAGGACCCGCAGGTGAAGGCCAACGGCAACGGCCTGAGCGTGGAGGCCGAGGACGAGCTGCTGGGCGAGACGGTGGAGCTGGCCGACCTGGACCTGGTGGTGCTGGCCACCGGCATGGTGCCGGCGAGTGCCTCCGGCCGCGATGTCAGCAAAGAGCAGAAGGAGGAAAAGGAGGAGGAGGATCTGGGCGTGCCGCTGGACGTCATCCGCCGTTCCGAGATCCTGAACCTCGGCTACCGCCAGGGGCCGGAAATACCGGCCTTGCGCTACGATTTCCCGGACTCCCACTTCATCTGCTTCCCCTACGAGAGCCGCCGCACCGGGATTTACGCGGCAGGCTGCGTGAAACGGCCCATGGGGCGCAGCGCCTGCCAGGACGATGCGACCGGCGCGGCCCTGAAAGCGATCCAGGCCATTGAGCTGACCTCCCATGGGGCGGCCGTCCATCCGCGGGCCGGCGACCTCAGCTTCCCGGAATTCGCCATGCAGCGCTGCACCCAGTGCAAACGCTGCACGGTGGAATGCCCCTTCGGCGCGATCAACGAGGACGAGAAGGCCAACCCCCTGCCCCAACCCACCCGCTGCCGGCGCTGCGGCGTGTGCATGGGGGCCTGCCCGGAGCGGATCATCTCCTTCAAGAACTACTCGGTGGCCATGATCGGCGACATGATCAAGACCATCGAGGTGCCTGAGGAGGACGAGGAAAAACCCCGTATCCTGGTGCTGGCCTGCGAGAACGACGCCTATCCGGCCCTGGACATGGCCGGGATCAACCGCATGACCCACAATGCCTGGGTGCGCGTCATCCCGCTGCGCTGCCTGGGCTCCATGAACCTGGTGTGGATCGCCGATACCCTGTCGCGGGGGATCGACGGTGTGCTCCTGCTGGGATGCCAGCACGGAGACGACTACCAGTGCCATTTCATCAAGGGCAGCGAACTGGCCGACATCCGCCTGAGCAAAGTGTCGGAGACGCTGGACCGGCTGGCCCTGGAATCCGAACGGGTGCGCTTCGAGAACGTTTCCATCATCGACTACCCCAAGCTGCCCGCCATCCTGGACGATTTTGCCAAAACGATCGACAAGGTGGGACCCAACCCGTTCAAGGGCTGGTAGAAGGGCGCGACCATCATGGCGGCCGGCACGGGCAGCCGTGAGCCGACAACCGCGGAGGCTCTGAGGAGGGACGGAATATGAGCGTCAAGGTGAATCCGAATCTGATGAAGGAACTCAAGGCGTTTGGACTCAAAGATGCCGGCAAGTGCTTTCACTGCGGTAACTGCACAGCGACCTGTCCCCTCTCTACCTCGGAGACGCCCTTTCCCAGAAAGCTGGTGAAGTACGCCCAGATGGGTCTGGAAGAGCGGATCCTGCAGAGTCCGGAACCCTGGCTCTGCTACTACTGCGGCGACTGCTCGGACCGCTGCCCTCGCGGGGCCGACCCGGGCGAGACCATGATGGTGATGCGGCGCTGGCTGACCTCCAAGTACGACTGGACCGGCTTCGCCAGGCGTTTCTACACCTCCGAATCTTTTGAGATCATCGCGGTGACCGTGGTGGGGATTCTCGTCGGCCTGGCCCTGTGGCTTTTCCGGGCCGACAGCCCGAACATGGAGCATGCCTATCTCAACTCGGTCTGGCCGGCGCCGGCCGTCGAGATCGCCGACCTGATCATGGCCGCCATCCTCACCTTCCTGCTCCTCAGCAACACCTGGCGCTGCGTGAAATTCGTCATGGGAGACCTGCTGAAGAAGATCCCGCTCGAGATCTACCTGCGCGAGGCCAAGGAACTCGTCCTGCATGCCGCCACCCAGAAGAGCTTTGGCAAGTGCACGGACAAGATGCAGTGGATCGTTCACCTCCTGATCATGACCGGCTACAGCACGGCCTTCCTGCTGGTGGCTGTTTTTCTGGCCGGCGGAATCCACGTCATCGGCCTTTCCTGGGATCAGCTGGCGTTCCAGCGGGACATCGAGTACCCGTTCTTCCACCCGGTGCGGCTGCTGGGCTACTACGCCACCTTCGCCATCCTGTACGGCACCACCTATGCCATGATCGGCCGGCTGCGGAAAAAGAAAGCGCCCTACAAGAACTCCCACGGGACCGACTGGATGTTCCTGATCCTGCTCCAGCTCACGACCCTGACCGGCATCTTCATCCACTTCACCCGGCTGCTGGACTGGCCCCTGACCACCTACATCCTGTACGTGGTGCATTTGATGGTCGCCATCCCCATGCTGGTGCTGGAGGTGCCCTTTGCCAAGTGGGCCCACCTGGCCTACCGGCCGGTGGTCCTCTACCTCACCAAGGTGAAGGAGAAGTACCGGGAGATGCAGACGGCCGCCTGAGCCCGGGAAGGCCGAGGCCCGCGTTTTCCGAGAACCAAACCCGTGGGATTGACCGATCGGGTTTGGTTCTTAGCTTTTAGGGGATTGGGGAGAGACAAAGGGAAGGGCGAATGACGAATGCGGAACGCCGAATGTCGAAGTTGCTTGCGGCTGATGGCCGGTCGCCACTTCGACATTCGACATTCGAATGTTCGACATTCTGCGGTTCAATAATGGCGGTCCTTGAATCAGTCGTGGCGCCGTTGAGAACTCGAGAGGAGATACAAGATGACAGCCAATGAGAGCCGCGTTGCCCCCACTGCCAGGGGGAAATGCTGAAATGGAAGACCCCTCCGTTGTCCACCTGGAGCACGCCCTGGCAATGGGTGTGCTTCAACGACCAGTGCCCCTACTACGTGCGGGGGTGGGACTGGATGTTGGAGTCCCAGAACGTGAAGGCTTCCTACCGCCACCGGCAGGACCCGCAAACCGGCGCCGGCGGGCCGTTGCCGGTGTGGTCGGCGGGCGCGCACCGGGACAGCATCATCGAGGAATAGCGGCGGGCAGGGACATGCTGAAACCCGGGCGGAACGATCCGTGCCCCTGCGGCAGCGGCCGGAAATTCAAGAAGTGCCATCTGGGGCGGGAGGCGGAACTGACGCCCGACGGCCCGGCGGAGATCACGGCCGAAATGAGCGCCGCCGTCACCGGCCTGGTGCCGGTGGACTACGGGCGCAGCCGGGAGATGGCCGAGGCGCTGGACATCCGGAAGCTCACCGGCAGCGACAAGGGCATCCGTTTCGTGGACCTGCGGAGCTATCTGGCGTTGGACATCGCCGGTGGAGCGCCGCCGCAGGGCGCGGCGGGCAGGCCGGGCGGAGTCTTCATCAACCTCTACAAGACGGTGAAGACGGACCCGGACCATGTCTACCTGGCCATTTCACCGGAAATCGACGACTCCACCCTGGTGCACGAGCTGGCCCACGTGCTGGACTACCTGGGCGGTTCGAACCTCATGCCCGGCACGCTCCAGCCCCTGAGTTTCGAAACCGAGGTCCCGGTGGACCACCTGGAGCACACCCAGGAGTTCGGCTACTGGCTGGACCACCTGCGCCGGGTCTTTGCGGTGGAGCTGGATGCCGATGACACGGTCATCCTGTACCTGTATCAGAACGGGATGCTCCTGCGGGCGCGGGAGATCAGCGAAAAGAGCCGGCTGATCCTGAAATCCAAGTCCGAGCGGATCTTCCGCTTTCTCGGTGAGCGGAGCGGGGAGATCGACGCGCTGATCCGGAGCCTCCCCGGCTACATCGGCCGCCGGGAAGCGCGGGACGACGAGTAAGGCCGCAAGACTCAATGTCCAAAATCCGAAGCACCAAACCCGAAACATCTCGAAATCAGAATTCTCAAATACAACAAAAGCCCACACCATAGTGGCCGGGTGCAGGATGGCTGCCGTTTTGAATTTTCGTCATTGGTTGTTTGAAATTGTTTCGGATTTCGGATTTGGTGTTTCTGATTTTCCGGGTGCGAGCGAAGAGGACAAGGATAGCCAGCCTCCGGAGGGGTTCGCAGATGCGCGGTCAGGAGTCGGTCTTCAGGCGAAGTGTCGGTTCCCCGAACAGGCTGAATTTCAGCCAGCGGAAGGCGAATTGCAGCAGGAACTCGTCATCGCCCTCCATCTGCCGGCGCTCTTCCGCGGTCACCTCGAAAAGGTCGAAGAAGCGGCTCTGAAACAGGAATCCCCGAAAGCGGTCCAGGTTGTAGGAAGCCATGGAGAACATCTGCAGCTTGCGGGGGACCAGGTCGGCGGGTCCCAGGTCCCGGCGGCCGCTGATGATTTCGAGCCAGGCATCGTTCATTTCGTTGTAAGGCGCCAGCCCTTCGCCGGCCATCCAGTCCTCGGGGGTCCACGCCCGGCCCTCGCGAAAACCCAGACAATGGGGCTCGTCCACGAGAAAGAACTTCCGGCGCGCCTCCCGCTCGGTTTCCATCTTCATGGCCGCGCTGCCCAGGGGGTAGATGCGGCAGGCGCCAGGCCGGTCCTGGTAGACGGTGCAGCCCTCAGGAGTCACGAAGGGGCACGGCCGGCCGGCCTTGGATTCCATCCGGAGCCGCAGCATGGGAAACCGGCAGCCGTCGTCCAGATGGGCGTCGGTGAAGCGTTCCAGGAAGACGTCCGAAGTCAGCCCCAGGCGCTTCTTCAGCCGCAGGACGTCGTAGGGGGTGAGCACCAGGCTCAGCGCGGCGCAGCAGCGGGTGAAGCACTCGATGCCCGGATGGCAGCGGAAGCGGAACCGCTCGCCCGCGAGCGGCCGAAAGCTGGTTTCGCGCGGCTCGCCGGGGCTCATGACGGCTCTTCAGGGCCCCGGGCTTCGGGTCTCACCCGAAAGAGTATCTGTCCGAAAATTCCAAATTTTATCCAGTCAAATGCAAATTTCAACAGTTCATCATCACTTCTCTTGATCTTCTCGATCCGCACCGGATCCACCTCCAGGCGATCGAGAAACGTGCTCTGGAAGATGAAATCCCGGAAGCGGTCCAGGTGGTAGAGGGCCATGAAGACCATCTTGGCGATCTGAGGGTTTTCGATCTCCGGTTCCTGGGCGGCCAGCGGGGCGGTAATCTCGGTGAAGAGGCGGTTCATCTCGTCGTAGGGTACGACCCCTTGGTCGACCAGCCAGTCGCCGATGCGCCATTCCGTGGCCTCGTTGAGCCCGAGGCAGCGCTCCGGCCGGGCAATGAGGCGCAGGGTGCCGTCTTCGTTCATGTCCAACGGATACATGCGGCAGGGCCAGGGCCGGTCCTCGTAGACCGTGCAGCCCTGCTCGGAGACAAAAGGGCATCGCCGGCCATGCTCCTCGTCCATCTGCAGCAGCACCAGGGGGATGAGTCGGTCCTGCTTGGGCAGGATGAGGGCGTGGCGGTCAAGAAACTCCCCGGAGTCGACGGCGAGACGATTTTTCAGGCGCAACACGTCATAGGGCGTCAGCGCCACGGTGACATCCCGGCAGCACTGGGTGAAACAGGGAACGCCCGGCGAGCAATGGAAACGGAACGAGTGCTCCGGGTCCATCGCCTGCGAAGGCGGGGAGGCTGCGGGTTGCGGTTTTTCGTTCATGGCTCCATCCTTTCCGACTCTTTGTGCTTGACAGATCGGTCGTCGACCCTGTATTTCCGAGCCCCGGAGGCCAGCGGGTCGGACGGCGTCCCGGCCGCCCATTTCACGCTCCCCGAAAGGAGACAGATCCATGGTTCAGAGAACGCTCGGAATCGTCAAACCGGACGGCGTGTCCAGGGGCCTGCTGGGGGAGGTCCTCGCTCAGATCGAGGGAGAGGGCCTGCAGATCGTGGCCCTGAAAATGATTTCCATGTCCAGGGACCAGGCCCGGGGGTTCTACCGGGTCCACGCCGAAAGGCCTTTCTACAACAGCCTCACGGAGTTTATGTCATCCGGGCCCTGTGCGGTTATGGTGCTCGAAGGCGATGACGCCATCAGCCGCTACCGCACCCTGATGGGGGCCACCAACTTCCAGCAGGCCGCGGAGGGGACCATCCGGCGCCGCTTCGCCACCGACATCGAGCGCAACGTGGTTCACGGCTCCGACTCCGCGGACACGGCGCGCTTCGAGATCGGATACTTCTTCAGCGCCCTTGAACTCCCACCGCGCTGAGGGGTGACGGAGCGAAGCCCCCCGAACCTTCGTCGGCGGCCAAAACAAAGGGTCTCCGGACAGTTCGCCACTGCCGGGAGACCCTTTCAGCCGGATCCGCTACTTGGACTTCTCCGGCTTTTCTTCCTTTTTCGCTTCGGGCTTCTTTTTGTCGTCCTTTAGTTCCTTGATTTCCTGCTTGAGCGTCTCCACTTCCTCCTTCAGGTTCGCTGAAGGGGTCTCTTCAAAGCTGTCGGCAGCTCGCTTGTCCTTGATCTCCTCAAAGCCCAGATACGCAGCCAAGGCGCCACCCAGGATGAGCATGATGGGCACTCCGCCCATCAAGAGGTCCAGAAAGTGTCCCCACCACAGGACAATCCCGATGATACCCAAAACCAGGGCCGCCAATCCTCCTGCCAATGCTGCCATGCTGCCACCTCCTTGTGATCTGGGGATTCTCAGAAATGCTTGCCGCAAAACGCACTTGCCCGGTTGATAGCACAACGTCGTTCAAGGTTCAAGTGTTTTATGGCGCCTGCCGGGGCGCCGGGGGGCAGCAGCGTCCGGAGGCGGGTGCGCGAAAAAAAGACTTGCCTTTTCCTCTTGGAGCGTTTATTTTTTACCGTTTACTGGAAACGGGCTGAGGGGACTTGCGGGCGCCGAGCCGGGATGGTCCGGTCTCAGGGGCACAGGGTTTGGGCGGGGATCGATTTTGTGATTGTAATCCGGTTGGAATTGGATTATCATACAGTTTTGCGGTTTTCCAGAGATCCCTGCCAGCGTAGCTCAGACGGTAGAGCAACTGACTTGTAATCAGTGGGTCGGGGGTTCAATTCCCTTCGCTGGCTCCAGGCGGTTTGGCGGAAGAAGCAGGCGGTCGGGGTCCCGGATGCAGCCGAAGGGCCCGGGGCAAGAAGATGGAGAGGTTCCCGAGCGGTCAAAGGGAGCAGACTGTAAATCTGCCGGCTCAGCCTTCGGAGGTTCGAATCCTCCCCTCTCCACCATCCAACCCGGCGCCAAGGCCGGGAGCACCCGTGAGAGAGGCCTCGCCGGGCGAAACTCGAAGTCAGACAAGCAGCGGGAATAGCTCAGTTGGCTAGAGCGTCAGCCTTCCAAGCTGAGGGTCGCGGGTTCGAATCCCGTTTCCCGCTCCAGATACCCCGGAGACCCGGGATTTGCGGATTCTGCGGGCAACAGGGGGGTGTGAGCCCACGTAGCTCAGTAGGTAGAGCACTTCCTTGGTAAGGATGAGGTTCACCGGTTCGATCCCGGTCGTGGGCTCCATTTTATCCCGGTTCCGAAACGGCGCGGTGTAAGGCGGTTTTCAGATCTGGCAGGTCCAGCCGAGGGGTTGAGATCCCGCAGCCATTGTGAAGGAGGGTTTAGGAGATGGCGAAGAAGAAGTTTGAGCGGACGAAGCCGCATGTGAATGTGGGGACGATTGGGCATATTGATCATGGCAAGACGACGTTGACGGCGGCGATCACGAAGCATCTGGAGAAGAAGGGGATGGCGCTTCGTACGTGCCGTTTGATCAGATTGACAAGGCGCCGGAGGAGAAGGCGCGCGGGATCACGATTGCGACGGCGCATGTGGAGTATGAGACGGCGAACCGGCACTATGCGCACGTGGACTGTCCGGGTCATGCGGACTATATCAAGAACATGATCACGGGTGCGGCGCAGATGGACGGTGCGATTTTGGTGGTGGGGGCCGATGATGGTCCGATGCCGCAGACGCGGGAGCACATTTTGCTGGCGCGGCAGGTGGGTGTTCCGAGCATGGTGGTGTTTTTGAACAAGTGTGACATGGTGGATGATGAGGAGTTGATTGAGCTGGTGGAGCTGGAGTTGCGGGAGCTGTTGACGAAGTATGAGTTTCCGGGGGACGACATTCCGATTGTGCGGGGCAGTGCGTTGAAGGCGCTGGAGAGTGATGATCCGGACTCCGCTGAGGTGAAGCCGATATTTGAGTTGATGGATGCGATTGACGCTTTTATTCCGGAGCCGGTGCGGGACACGGACAAGCCGTTTTTGATGCCGATTGAGGATGTGTTCAGCATTTCGGGTCGTGGGACGGTGGTGACGGGTCGGGTGGAGCGTGGCATCGTGAAGGTGGGGGATGAGGTGGAGATTGTGGGGATTCGTCCGACGACCAAGACGGTGTGCACGGGGGTGGAGATGTTCCGCAAGATTCTGGACCAGGGTCAGGCGGGGGACAACATTGGGGTGTTGCTGCGCGGGACGAAGCGCGACGATGTGGAGCGCGGGCAGGTGGTGGCGAAGCCGGGTTCGATTACGCCGCACACGAAGTTCAAGGCTGAGGTGTACGTGCTGACCAAGGAAGAGGGTGGGCGGCACACGCCGTTTTTCAACGGTTACCGGCCGCAGTTTTATTTCCGGACGACGGACGTGACCGGGGTGGTGACGCTGCCCGAGGGGGTGGAGATGGTGATGCCGGGGGACAATGTGGCCATGGAGGTGAGTCTGATCATGCCGATCGCCATGGAGAAGGAACTGCGCTTTGCCATTCGCGAAGGCGGTCGGACGGTCGGCGCCGGCGTCATCAGCGAAGTCATCGAATAGAGGGGGAGGCGGCCCCATGCGCGATATCATCACGCTGGCCTGTGAGCAGTGCAAGCACCGTAACTACACGACGGACAAGAACAAGCGGAAGACGCCCGACAAGCTGGCGTTCAAGAAATACTGTCCCACGTGCCGGTCGCATACCCTGCACAAGGAAACGAAGTGAACCTTCTACAGCCTGCAGGCCAGTAGCTCTAACGGCTAGAGCACCGGACTCCAAATCCGGGTGTTGGGGGTTCGAATCCCTCCTGGCCTGCCAGTTTTGTGATCGAGGTCCCCGGACCGGACGGATTTCCGGCTGCCGGGCAGGCATGCCACCCTGGAAACGGGACGATACGTCGCAAAGATTCTGAAGATGGCAAAGAAGAAGCAAAGAGCAGTGAGGAAGAAGACTTCAGAGCAGACCCCCCCCGCAGGGGCCGAGACTGCCGCAGCAGCGGCCGGGGATTCGAAGGCGGAAATCAGGGCGCCCAGATCCCGGACCGTCCGGCAGCGGGCGGTGGACAGTCCGGTGAAGAAACAGGCGGTCAAAAAGCCGGAAGAGCGAAGCTCCGTCTTCTCCCTTTTCATCCGGGGCAGCCAGTTTTTCAAGGAAGCGAAAGTGGAGCTCAAGAAGGTCAAGTGGCCGACCCGCAAGGAGCTCCTGGCTTCAACAGCCGTCGTCATCGTGCTGACCCTGTTTGTGTCCTTTTTCCTCGGATTGGTTGATTTTGGCCTGATCAAAATCATACGTAATATCGTCGGCTGAGATAAGACGTCGCACGCCGCCGGGGGCTCTGGAACCCGGGCCGCCCGGCAGCGGAAGGTTTTCGTGGCGCAGACGCATCCTGGACCCGTCCGGCACGGCGTGCCGGGGGGACGCCAGCGGGCGGCTCCGCAGTTTCCTGGGAACGGCAGCAGGCGGCCCGGCTGACGGGGGTGAGTCAATGGACGAAAAGGAAAAAGCCGTCGACCTGAAATGGTATATCGTGCATACCTATTCGGGGTTCGAGAACAAGGTCAAGAAGAGCCTGGAAGAGCGGATCAAGGTCTTCGGACAGGAGGACAGCTTCGGGAGAATCCTGGTTCCCATCGAGCAGGTGGTCGAACTCAAACAAGGTCAGAAAAAGACCAGTTCACGGAAGTTCTACCCGGGGTACATCCTGGTCCAGATGCAGCTCAACGAGGCCACCTGGCACACGGTGCGCAGCACCGCCAAGGTGACCGGTTTCGTGGGGGGCGAAATCCGGCCCTCGCCGATCCCCGACGGGGAAGCCGAGCGGATCATCCGGCAGATGGAGGAAGGCGTCAGCCGCCCCAAGCCCAAGTACCGCTTCGAGGATGGGGACGAGGTGCGGGTGATCGACGGGCCGTTCAACAATTTCCAGGGGATCGTCGAGGAGGTCAGGGAGGAAAAGGAAAAGCTGCGGGTGCTGATCACCATCTTCGGGCGACCCACCCCGGTGGAGTTGGACTTTATTCAGGTGAACAAGATCTAGATCGGAACGAAAGAGGTTTGTAATGGCCAAGAAAGTCATCGCGGCAGTCAAGCTCCAGGTGAAAGGCGGGCAGGCCAACCCCTCCCCGCCCATCGGCCCGGCTCTCGGCCAGCACGGCGTCAACATCGCCGAATTCTGCAAGGCCTTCAACGCCAGGACGCAGGATCAGCTGGGCACGGTGATCCCGGTGATCATCACCATCTACGCCGATCGGTCCTTCTCGTTCGTGACCAAGACGCCCCCGGCCGCGGTCCTGCTCAAGCAGGCGGCCAAGATCGCCAAGGGGTCGGGCGTGCCGAACCGCGACATGGTGGGCGAGGTGACCCGCAAGCAGGTGGAGGAGATCGCGAAGCAGAAGTTCGAGGACCTGAATGCCTATGACCTGGACAACGCTGTCCGGATCATCGCCGGCACGGCCAGGAGCATGGGAATCACGGTCAAGGAAGCCTAGAGGCGACAGAGGGAAGACCATGGCTAGGATAGGAAAGAAATACCGCCAGAGCGCGGAAAAGGTCGATCGGTCCAACAAGCACAGCTTCGAGGAGGCCGTCAGCCTGGCGCTGGAATGTGCCTTCGCCAAGTTCGACGAAGGGGTGGATCTGGCCGTGAGGCTGGGGGTGGACCCGCGGCATGCGGATCAGATGGTCAGGGGGACGGTGGTATTGCCCAACGGCATCGGCAAGACCGTGCGGGTGGCCGTCTTCGCCAAGGGCGAAAAGGAGAAAGAGGCCCTGGAAGCCGGCGCCGACCACGTGGGAGCCGATGACCTGGCGGAGAAAATCCAGCAGGGCTGGCTGGACTTCGACAAGGCCATCGCAACCCCGGACATGATGGGAGCGGTGGGCAAACTGGGTCGGATTCTCGGACCGCGGGGCATGATGCCGAACGCCAAACTGGGCACGGTGACCTTTGATGTGGCCAGAGCCGTCAGGGACATCAAGGCGGGCAAGATCGATTTCAAGGTGGAAAAGGCCGGGATCGTCCATGCCACCATGGGTAAGGTCTCCTTCGGCGCCCCGAAGCTGCTGGAGAACATAGCGAGCTTCATGGAGACCATCCAGCGGCTGAAACCGCCGGCCAGCAAGGGCACCTACATGCGGAGCATCGCGGTTTCCACCACCATGGGCCCGGGGATCAAGGTGGACCCGGTCTATGTCAAGGATCTTCTAGCGGGCTGAGAAACGTCAATTCTAACCGGCTGACTTAGTCAAAGACCGTAGGTGCCGGGACCTCGCGCGGGGCTGCCCGCGGCGAGGTCGGCTTAAACCAGCCTACCGAGACCCTTGCCGGCTGCCGCAATTCCGGGAGCACGCTCCCGGGAAGATGGGCGGCCGGCAGGCCGGAGAAACGGGGCGGAAAGCCCCCGGAGCGGAAATGCTTCGCACCTCTGGCTTTGACGCAACCGGATGTCAAAGAGAGAGGAGGTGAACAGGTGAATAATGGATCGTAAGGAAAAACAAGCGTTTGTAGGGGAGCTGCGCGAGCGGCTCATGAAGGCCGAGGGGACTTTCGTCGTGGACTACCAGGGCCTGGATGTGGAAGCGTTGAACACGCTCCGCCGGGAGCTGCGCAAGGCCCAGGTCGAATTCCAGGTCGTAAAGAACAGGCTCCTGAAGCTGGCCAGCGAGGGGACCGAAACCCAGGTCCTGGGCGAGCAGATGCGGGGGCCTTCGGCCGTCGCCCTGGCCTATGGCGATGTGGTTGCCCCGGCCAAGGCCCTGGTGGCCTTTGCCAAGGACTTCAAGAAGTTCGGTATCAAGGGGGGCCAGATCTCGGGCCGGGCGGTGGGCCCCGATGACATCAAGAAGCTGTCGGAACTCCCCGGCCGGGAGGTGCTGCTGGCCCAGGTGCTGGCGGCCATGCAGGGGGTACCGGCTTCGCTGGTGCGGGTGCTGAACGGCACCATCGCCCAGCTGCTTTACGCCCTGAACGCGATCATTGAGCAGAAGCAAGCCCAGGCTTGAACATAGGGAAAACGGAGGTTGAATCAGACATGGCGGAGAAAATCACCAAGCAAGAGGTCATTGACTATATTGCCGGCATGACCGTTCTGGAGCTTTCCGAGCTGGTCAAGGAGCTGGAAGAGAAATTCGGGGTCAGCGCGGCCGCCCCGATGGCTTTCGCGGCGGCCGCTCCGGCGGCGGCGGCGGAGGAAGCGGTCGAGCAGACCGAATTCGACGTGATCCTCAAGACCGTGGGTGACCAGAAGATCCAGGTCATCAAGGTTGTCCGCGCCATCACCGGCCTCGGACTCAAAGAAGCCAAGGCGGTGGTGGACGGTGTTCCCAGCCCGATCAAGGAAGCGATTCCCAAGGAGGAGGCGGAGAACATCAAGGCGCAGATCGAGGAAGTCGGGGCCACCGTCGAGATCAAGTAGTTGCGTGCTCGATGCTCACAGCCCGCCCGGCCAGCGGCCGCATGGCGGGCTGTGAGCCTCAATACCCAGCCGATTTATCAAAGGAGATACCATGCCAGCAGCAGGTGGTGTCAGGGCAAGAGCGAGAAGGAATTTCGGCAAGATTCGGCACGTGGTCGAGATTCCGAATCTCATCGAGATGCAGCGGTATTCCTACGAGCGTCTTCTTCAGAAGGAGGTGGCGCCCGACGCGCGGGACGAAACCGGGCTCCAGGAGGCATTCAAGAGCGTCTTTCCGATTCACGATTTCGCCGGTACCGCGTCCCTGGAATTCGTCCGCTACACCTTTGAGGAAGCGAAGTACGACGAGGAGGACTGCCTCAACAAGGGCATGACCTATGAGGCGCCGATGAAGCTGACGGTCCGGCTGGTGGTGTTCGACACCGATCAGACCCGCCAGACCAAGGCCATCCGGGACATCAAGGAGCAGGAGATCTATTTCGGGACCATCCCCATGATGACCGACCGGGGGACGTTCATCGTCAACGGCACCGAGCGGGTGGTGGTGAGTCAGCTGCACCGCTCGCCGGGCGTGTTCTACGACCACGACAAGGGCAAGACCCACTCGAGCGGCAAACTCCTCTACTCGGCCCGGATCATCCCGCTGCGGGGCTCCTGGCTGGATTTCGAGTTCGATCCCAAGGACCTCCTCTACATCCGCATCGACCGGAGACGGAAGTTCCCGGTGACCATCATGCTGAAGGCGCTGGGATACGGCGCCCGGGAGATCCTGAACACCTTCTACACCACCGAAACCGTCGTTCTGGAGGGTGAGGGCGCCTGGCGCGAGGCGGTCCTGGAGAACCTCTATCAGCGGAAGCTGCCGCGGGACGTCACCGACCCGGCCACCGGGGAGGTGCTGGCCAAGAAAGACGAGAAGTACACCAAGCGCCTGCACCGGGTGCTGCAGACCGCCGGCATCCAGCGGATTCCCATCGGCCACCAGGACGTGGTGGGCCGGGTGGCCGCTGCCGACGTGGTGGACCCCGAAACCGGCGAGGTGCTGCTGCAGCTGAACCAGAGCATCTCCAGCGAAACCCTGGAGTCGCTCCAGCAAAGGGGGATCACCGAGCTCAAGTGCCTGGTGCTGGACGCCCTGGGGGTGAGCCCCAGCATCCGGGAGACCATGCTGCTGGACAAGATCGGCAGCCAGGAAGAAGCCATTCTCGACATCTACCGCAAGATGCGCCCCAGCAGTCCGCCGACACCGGAGGTGGCCACCAACTTCTTCAACAACCTCTTTTTCAATCTGAATACCTATGACCTTTCCAAGGTCGGACGGCTCAAGCTGAACCACCGCCTCGGCCTGGACGCGCCCCTGGACCTGCGGACCCTGCGGACGGAAGACATCATCGCCACGGTCGGGGAACTGATCAAGATGAAAACCGCCGAAGCCATGGTGGACGACATCGACAACCTCGGCAACCGGCGGGTCAGGGCGGTCGGCGAACTGCTCCAGAACCAGTACCGCATCGGGCTGGTGCGGATGGAAAGGGCGATCAAGGAGCGGATGAGCCTGCAGGAAGTGGAGACCCTGATGCCCCACGACCTGATCAATTCCAAGCCGGTCTCGGCGGTGGTCAAGGAGTTCTTCGGCACCAGCCAGCTCTCCCAGTTCATGGATCAGACCAACCCCCTTTCCGAGGTGACCCACAAGCGGCGCCTGAGCGCCCTGGGCCCCGGCGGGCTGACCCGCGAGCGGGCCGGATTCGAGGTGCGCGACGTGCACCCGACCCACTACGGGCGGATCTGCCCCATCGAGACCCCGGAAGGACCCAACATCGGGCTGATCGTTTCCCTGAGCACCTATGCCCGGGTGAACGAGTATCGGGTTCATCGAAACCCCCTACCGGCTGGTGAGCGACAAGAAGGCCAGCGCCGAGATCGAGTATCTCTCGGCCCTGGAGGAGCAGAGCGACCCGATCGCCCAGGCCAACGCCCCGCTGGACCCCGAGGGCCGGTTCGTCCGGACCGAGGCCGCCGTGCGGATCGAAGGCGAGGCGGCCAAGATCCCGGTGGAGCAGGTCAAGTACATGGACGTCTCGCCCAATCAGCTGGTGAGCGTTTCCGCCTCCCTCATCCCGTTCCTGGAGCACGATGACGCCAACCGCGCCCTGATGGGTTCCAACATGCAGCGTCAGGCGGTGCCGCTGCTGCGCTGCGGCGCGCCCCTGGTGGGCACGGGCATCGAACGGGTGATCGCCCGGGACTCGGGGATTTCGGTGGTCAGCCGGGTCGACGGAGTGGTCGAGGACGTGGACGGCTCGCGGATCGTCATCCGTTCCGAAAGCGGGTCCGAGAACGGCGATCCGGAGGTCGAGATCTACAAGCTGATCAAGTACAAGAAGTCCAACCAGAACAGCTGTTACAACCAGAAACCGATCGTCCAGATCGGCGACTCTGTCAAGAAGGGGCAGATCATCGCCGACGGTCCCTCCACGGAGCTGGGGGAGCTGGCGCTCGGACAGAACGTGATGGTGGCCTTCATGTCCTGGGGAGGCTACAACTTTGAGGATTCGATCCTCATCAGCGAGCGGGTCGTCAAGGACGACATCTACACCTCCATCCACGTGGAGGAATTCGAGGTCGTTTCTCGGGATACCAAGCTGGGCAAGGAAGAAATCACCCGGGACATCCCCAATGTGGGCGAAGAGGCCCTGCAGAATCTGGACGAGAGCGGCATCATCAAGATCGGCGCCGAGGTCAAGCCCGGGCGACATCCTGGTGGGCAAGATCACGCCCAAGGGCGAAACCCAGCTCTCGCCGGAGGAGAAACTGCTGCGGGCCATTTTCGGGGACAAGGCCGGCGATGTAAAGGACACCTCGCTGCGGGTACCCCCCGGGGTGCAGGGCATCGTGATCGACGCCAAGGTTTTTTCCCGCCGGGGCGTGGACAAGGACCAGCGGAGCCTGGAGATCGAAGAGATCGAAACGCGCCGCCTCAAAAAGGACCTGGAAGATGAAATCGACGTCATCGGCCGGGGCGCCCGGGAAAAGCTCAGGAGCCTGCTGCTGAAGAAGAAGCTGAAGACCGCGCTGCGTGACCGCGTCGCCGGCAAGGTCCTGCTGGAGGCCGACAAATTCGTCAAGAACGACGACATCGACCGGATCCGGGTGGACGCCTGGTCGGGCATCGATCTGCGGACCAGCATGGACGTGATTGAGCAGGTCGAGGCGGTGGTCGAGAAATACCGGGCCAAGGTCGAGCGGATCACCAAGCAGTTCCGGGAGAAGATCGAGCGGTTGAGCATCGGCGACGAGCTCGCCCCCGGCGTGATCAAGATGGTCAAGGTCTACGTGGCGGTGAAGCGCAAGCTCTCCGTGGGCGACAAGATGGCGGGCCGCCACGGCAACAAGGGGGTGCTCTCCCGCATCCTGCCGCTGGAGGACATGCCCTATTTCGCGGACGGCACCCCGGTGGACATCATCCTCAACCCTCTGGGCGTGCCGTCGCGGATGAATGTCGGCCAGGTGCTCGAAACCCATCTGGGCTGGGCATCCCGTGAACTGGGCCGGCAGGTGGGAGACCTGCTGGACAAGATGCCCAAGCCGGAGAACCTGGTGAAGAAGCTCAAGCGCATCTTTCCCAAAGAGCAGTATGAGGAGTTCTTCGGCGACGTCAAGCAGGAGGAGGAGCTGTTGGCCCGCGCCAGGCTGCTGCGGGACGGCGTTCCCATGGCGTCCCCGGTGTTCGACGGCGCCGAGGAGGATGAGATCAAGAAATGCCTCGAGGAGGCGGGTCTGCCGGTCACGGGCCAGGCCAGGCTCTACGACGGGCGGACGGGCGAGCCCTTCGACCGGGAAGTCACGGTCGGCATCATGTATATGATGAAGCTCCACCACCTGGTGGACGACAAGCTGCACGCCCGTTCCATCGGGCCGTATTCGCTGGTCACCCAGCAGCCTCTGGGAGGCAAGGCCCAGTTCGGAGGACAGCGGCTCGGCGAAATGGAGGTCTGGGCCATGGAAGCCTACGGGGCCGCCTATTCGCTCCAGGAATTCCTGACCGTGAAATCCGACGATGTGGTCGGCCGGACCCGGATGTACGAGCGGATCGTGAAGGGCAACAACGTGCTCGAAGCCGGGCTGCCCGAGTCCTTCAAGGTCCTGATCAAGGAGCTCCAGAGTCTGGCGCTGGACCTGCAGCTCTTCGAGGACAGCTGAAACCGGCCCTGAGAAGCCCGGTCCCGGCGCCCTCGGGCAACCGCGTTCGGCGACAAAAGGAGAAGAGCATTGGAAGAGATCTACAGCTTTTTTTCGAAACCCAAGGATCCCTCCAGCTTCAACGCTGTGAGGATTTCCCTGGCCTCCCTGGAGAAGATCAGGGAATGGTCGCACGGTGAAGTAAAGAAACCGGAGACCATCAACTACCGGACCTTCAAGCCGGAACGGGACGGGCTCTTCTGCTCCAAGATATTCGGACCCATCAAGGACTACGAGTGCAACTGCGGCAAGTACAAACGCATGAAGCACCGGGGCATCGTGTGTGAGAAGTGCGGGGTGGAGGTCATCCAGTCCAAGGTGCGCCGCGAGCGCATGGGGCACATCGACCTGGCCGCCCCGGTGGCCCACATCTGGTTCCTCAAGTGCCTGCCCTCCAAGGTCGGGAACCTGCTGGATCTGACTCTCAAGGACCTCGAACGGGTGCTCTACTTCGAGAGCTACATCGTCATCGACCCCAAGGACACGCCGCTGGTGCAGGGCGCGCTGCTGAGCGACGAGCAGCTGCTGCAGGCGCGTGAGGATTTCGGCGACCGGTTCGAGGCCGGCATCGGCGCCGAGGCGATCCAGAAGATGCTGGGTAACCTCGAGATCTGGACCCGCTCTCCGAAACGCTGCGGGTGGAGATGCTGACCACCAAATCGGAGGCCAAGCGGAGAAAGCTGAGCAAGCGGCTGAAGATCATCGATGCTTTCCGGGACTCCAAGAACCGACCCGAGTGGACGATCCTGAACGTCATCCCGGTTCTGCCGCCGGACCTGCGGCCGCTGGTGCCGCTGGATGGCGGCCGCTTCGCCACCTCGGACCTCAACGACCTCTACCGCCGGGTGATCAACCGCAACAACCGCCTCAAGCGGCTGCTGGAGCTGGAAGCGCCCGACATCATCGTACGCAACGAGAAGCGCATGCTCCAGGAAGCGGTGGACGTTCTTTTCGACAACGGGCGGCGCGGCAAGGTGGTCACCGGTGCCAACAAGCGGCCGTTCAAGAGCCTCAGCGACATGCTGAAGGGCAAACAGGGGCGCTTCCGGCAGAACCTGCTGGGCAAACGGGTGGACTACTCCGGCCGCTCGGTGATCGTGGTGGGCCCCGACCTGCGGCTGCACCAGTGCGGCCTGCCCAAGAAGATGGCCCTCGAGCTCTTCAAACCCTTTATTTACAACAAGCTGGACGAAAAAGGCCTGGTCACCACCATCAAGAGCGCCAAGAAGCTGGTCGAGCGCGAGACGCCGGAAGTCTGGGATGCGCTGGACGAGGTGGTGCGGGAATACTGCGTCCTGCTGAACCGGGCCCCGACACTGCACCGCCTGGGCATCCAGGCCTTTGAGCCCATCCTGATCGAGGGCAAGGCCATCCAGCTGCACCCGCTGGTGTGCACGGCCTTCAACGCCGACTTCGACGGCGATCAGATGGCCGTGCACGTGCCCCTGTCCATCGAGGCCCAGATCGAGGCGCGGGTCCTGATGATGTCGACCAACAACATCCTGTCCCCGGCCCACGGCGAGCCCATTATCGTGCCCAGCCAGGATATCGTGCTGGGTCTCTACTACCTGACTCGCGAAAAGCCTTTTGCCAAGGGCGAAGGCCGGATTTTCTCCAGCCCCGAAGAGGTGCTCATCGCCTATGACGCCAATCAGCTGGATCTGCACGCGGCCATCCAGGTGCGGCTCGAGGGAAAGATCCAGAAGACCACCACCGGCCGGGTCCTGCTCTACGAGATCCTGCCGGAGACCCTGCCTTTCGACCTGCTCAACCACGTGATGACCAAGAAGGAGCTGCGCACCCTGATCAACGAGTCCTACCGCCGGGCCGGGATCAAGTCGACCGTCATTCTGGCCGACCGGCTGAAGGACGTGGGCTACAAGTACGCGACCGCTGTCGGGCATCTCCATCGCCATGAAGGACATGGTGATACCGGCCCGCAAGGAGGACCATCATCCAGAAGGCCGAAGAGGAGGTGCGCAGGATTCGAATCCCAGTACACCAGCGGCCTGATCACCGACGGTGAGAAGTACAACAAGGTGGTGGATATCTGGGCCCGGCGCCACCGAGGACGTGGCCTCCGAGATGATGAAGGAAATGGCCTCGGAGCAGGTGGCAGGCCCCCAGAAGGAGAAACGGGCGGTGGAGAGCTTCAACCCCATCTTCATGATGTCGGATTCCGGCGCCCGGGGCAGCAAGGATCAGATGCGGCAGCTGGCCGGCATGCGGGGACTGATGGCCAAACCCTCGGGCGAGATCATCGAAACGCCGATCACGTCCAACTTCCGCGAAGGGTTGACCGTGCTGCAGTACTTCATCTCCACCCACGGCGCCCGCAAGGGTCTGGCCGACACGGCCCTGAAGACCGCCAATTCAGGCTACCTGACCCGGCGGCTGGTGGATGTGGCCCAGGACTGCATCATCCTGGAAGATGACTGCGGCACCATGGACGGCATCTGGGTGGATGCGCTGGTGGAAGGCGGCGAGATCCTGCAGCGGGTCGGCGAACGGGTCCTGGGCCGGGTGGCGCTGGAGGACATCGTAGACCCGCTGACCGGTGAAATGCTGGTGCAAGCCAACGAGATGATCGACGAGGAGAAGGTGGAACGGATCGAGAACGCCGGCCTCGAACGCGTCAAGATCCGCTCGGTGCTGACCTGCGAGGCCAGGTGGGGGGTGTGCAAGAAGTGCTACGGCCGCGATCTGGCCCACGGCCATGAAGTCAACATCGGCGAAGCCGATCGGGATCATCGCCGCCCAGTCCATCGGCGAGCCGGGCACCCAGCTGACCATGCGGACCTTCCACATCGGTGGCACGGCCAGCCGGCGGGTGGAGCAGACAACCATCGAGAGCCGCAATGCCGGCACCGTCAAGTTCCTGAACCTGAAAACCGTGGCCACCGACAAGGGCGACCTGGTGGTCATGAACCGCAACGGCGAGATCTCCATCCTGGGCAAGGGGGACCGGGAGATCGAACGCTACCCCATCATCTACGGCGCGACCCTGAAGGTGGCGGACGGCCAGGAAATCCAGGCCGGCCAAAACCTGGCCGAGTGGGACCCCTTCACCATCCCGATCCTGACCGAGGTGGCCGGTACGGTGAAATTCGGCGACATCCTGGAGGGCGACACCCTGCAGGAAAAGCGCGACAAGGTGACCGGCAAGATCAGCCGGGTGATCGTGGAGCCCCGCGACCCCGAGATCCGGCCGCGGATCTCCATCAAGGACAAGGCCGGCAAGACCGCCAGCCTGCCGGGCAGCAGCCGGGCCAAGGCCCGCTACCACCTGCCGGTGGGCGCCATCATCATGGTCAACGAAGGCGACCAGGCCGGAGCCGGCACGGTCCTGGCCAAGATCCCCCGCGAAACCACCAAGACCAAGGACATCACCGGCGGTCTGCCCCGCGTGGCGGAGCTCTTCGAAGTCCGCAAGCCCAAGGAAACCGCCATCATCAGCGAAATCGACGGAATGGTTTCCTTCGGCAAATACACCAAGGGCAAGCGGAAAATGACCATCACCCCGGAGGTGGGAGAGCCGGTGGACTACTTCATCGCCCAGGGCAAGCACGTCAGCGTGCTGGACGGGGACTACGTCCGGGCCGGCGAGCCGCTCATGGACGGCGCCGTCAACCCCCACGACATCCTGAGGATCCGGGGCGTGAAGGACCTGGCCAAATACCTGGTGGACGAAGTCCAGGAGGTCTACCGGCTCCAGGGCGTGAAGATCAACGACAAGCACATCGAGGTGATCGTGCGGCAGATGCTGCGCCAGGTCAGCGTGACCGACGTGGGCGACTCCCAGTTCCTGCTGGGCGAGCACGTGGAGCGGTGGCGCTTCGACGAGGAAAACCGGCGTATCCTGACCGAGGGCGGAAAACCGGCCACGGCCGAACCTTTGCTGCTGGGGATCACCAAGGCGTCGCTGACCACCGAAAGCTTCATCTCGGCCGCCTCCTTCCAGGAGACCACCAAGGTGCTGTCGGATGCCGCGGTGGCCGGCAAGATCGACGGGCTCAAGGGGCTCAAGGAAAACGTGATCATGGGGCGCCTGATCCCGGCCGGGACCGGGCTGAAGACCTACCGTGATATTCCGATGGGGGTGGAGGAATAGGCCGCGTCGCGAAGAGAAAGTCCTTGACAAAAGGGCGCTGAGAGAATAAAAAAGAAAATTTTGTGAAAGGTGCTCGGCGGGGAAAATGCGGCGGCCAGCGAGGGCTGCCGGCGCCGGGAAAATGAGGAGGTTATATGCCGACGATCAGTCAGCTGGTTCGAAAGGGTCGCAGCAAGCCGAAGAAGAAAGTGAAGACGCCGGCTCTGCAGGGGGCGCCGCAGAAACGGGGAGTGTGTGTGAGGGTCTACACGTCCACCCCCAAGAAGCCCAACTCGGCATTGCGCAAGGTGGCCCGCGTCCGGCTGACCAACGGCATAGAAGTGACCTCCTATATACCGGGTGTAGGCCACAACCTGCAGGAGCACTCCGTGGTGCTGATCCGCGGAGGCCGCGTGAAGGACCTGCCCGGGGTTCGTTACCACATCATCCGGGGCACCATGGATACCACCGGCGTCGACGACCGGCGCCAGGGTCGATCCAAGTACGGTGCCAAGCGACCCAAGGGGCTGTAAAGCCCGGGTCGGGGTTGAGCGAATACTGCTAACGTTGCGGGAGACTGCCGATGTCGAGAAAGGGAGTCATCACCAAGAGAGAGATCAAACCGGACTCTCGGTACAACAACCTGCTGACCGCCAAATTCATCAACAGCCTGATGAAGAAAGGCAAGCGGAGTATCGCGGAGAGAATCCTGTACGGGGCCTTCGACATCATCAAAGAGCGCAGCAAGGAAGAGCCCCTGCCGGTGTTTCTGCGGGCCGTGGACAATGTCAGGCCGGCGGTGGAAGTGCGCTCCCGACGGGTCGGCGGTTCCACCTACCAGGTTCCGACCGAGGTGCGGCCGGTCCGGCGGCAGGCCCTGAGCATCCGCTGGATCATCAGCTTCGCCGAGCAGCGCGGGGAAAAGACCATGGCGGGCAAGCTGGCCGGCGAGTTCCTGGATGCGGCGAGCGGGCGCGGGGCTGCGGTGAAGAAAAAAGAAGATACCCACCGGATGGCGGAAGCCAACAAGGCTTTCGCCCACTATCGCTGGTAGGCCGGGGCGCCGGCAGCAGAAGCGGAAACCGGTTCGGGAGCTTGTCGCCACAGAGACCGGTCGCCCGGCAAAGGGATGTCCGCCGTCGCCGCGGGCAGGGCGGCGGGGGAATGCCAAGGAGGGTTTAGGAGATGGCGAAGAAGAAGTTTGAGCGGACGAAGCCGCATGTGAATGTGGGGACGATTGGGCATATTGATCATGGCAAGACGACGTTGACGGCGGCGATCACGAAGCATCTGGAGAAGAAGGGGTGGGCTTCGTACGTGCCGTTTGATCAGATTGACAAGGCGCCGGAGGAGAAGGCGCGCGGGATCACGATTGCGACGGCGCATGTGGAGTATGAGACGGCGAACCGGCACTATGCGCACGTGGACTGTCCGGGTCATGCGGACTATATCAAGAACATGATCACGGGTGCGGCGCAGATGGACGGTGCGATTTTGGTGGTGGGGGCCGATGATGGTCCGATGCCGCAGACGCGGGAGCACATTTTGCTGGCGCGGCAGGTGGGTGTTCCGAGCATGGTGGTGTTTTTGAACAAGTGTGACATGGTGGATGATGAGGAGTTGATTGAGCTGGTGGAGCTGGAGTTGCGGGAGCTGTTGACGAAGTATGAGTTTCCGGGGGACGACACTCCGATTGTGCGGGGCAGTGCGTTGAAGGCGCTGGAGAGTGATGATCCGGACTCCGCTGAGGTGAAGCCGATATTTGAGTTGATGGATGCGATTGACGCTTTTATTCCCCAGCCGGTGCGGGACACGGACAAGCCGTTTTTGATGCCGATTGAGGATGTCTTCAGCATTTCGGGTCGTGGGACGGTGGTGACGGGCCGGGTGGAGCGTGGCATCGTGAAGGTGGGGGATGAGGTGGAGATTGTGGGGATTCGTCCGACGACCAAGACGGTGTGCACCGGGGTGGAGATGTTCCGCAAGATTCTGGACCAGGGTCAGGCGGGGGACAACATTGGGGTGTTGCTGCGCGGGACGAAGCGCGACGATGTGGAGCGCGGGCAGGTGGTGGCGAAGCCGGCTTCGATTACGCCGCACACCAAGTTCAAGGCTGAGGTGTACGTGCTGACCAAGGAAGAGGGTGGGCGGCACACGCCGTTTTTCAACGGTTACCGGCCGCAGTTTTATTTCCGGACCACGGACGTGACCGGGGTGGTGAAGCTGCCCGAGGGGGTGGAGATGGTGATGCCGGGGGACAACGTGGCCATGGAGGTGAGTCTGATCATGCCGATCGCCATGGAGAAGGAACTGCGCTTTGCCATTCGCGAAGGCGGTCGGACGGTCGGCGCCGGCGTCATCAGCGAAGTCATCGAATAGAGGGTAGGGGTATGATTACCAACCAGAAGATCCGGATCCGACTGAAGGCCTACGACAGCAAACTCCTGGACAAGTCGGCCAGGGAGATCGTTCGGACGGCGATGGAAACGGGGGCCCGGGTGGCCGGACCCATCCCGCTTCCCACCAAGATCAACAAATTCTGCGTCCTGCGGTCTCCCCACGTGGACAAGAAGTCCCGGGAGCAGTTCGAGATCCGGACCCACAAGCGCCTGCTGGACATCCTGGAGCCGACCCAGCAGACGGTGGACGCCCTCATGAAGCTGGATCTGGCCGCCGGGGTGGACGTGGAGATCAAACTCTAGCAGGGGTTTGGCGGGGTCACCCGGCCGAAATGGAGCGAAAGGCCATGGTCGACAGAATACTGGGCAAGAAACTGGGCATGACGCGGTACTTCCTCGACGAAGGCAGGAGCGTGCCCGTCACCATCCTGCAGGTGGGTCCGTGCGTGGTGGTGCAGAAGAAAACGCTGGCCAAGGAAGGCTACAACGCCATCCAGATCGGCTTCGAGCCCCAGTCGGAAAACCGGACCAACAAGCCCCGGCGCGGGCACTTCAAGCGCGCCGGGACCGGGATTTTCCGGCACCTGCGCGAGGTGCCGGTGTCCGACCCGGAAACCTTCGAGCTGGGCCAGGAGATCCGTTCGGATTTCTTCCGGGTGGGGGACCGGGTCCAGGTCAGCGGGCTGAGCCGGGGGCGCGGGTTTGCCGGCGTCCTCAAGCGTTGGGGTTTCTCGGGCGGCAAGAACACTCACGGGTGCCGTTCGCACCGGGTGCCGGGCTCCATCGGCTGCAACACCAGCCCGGGCCGGGTGGTCAAGGGCAAGAAGATGCCCGGACGGATGGGCAACGCACGCGTCACCGTCAAGAACCTGAAGGTGGTTGACGTGCGGCCCGAAATGGACCTGGTGCTGATCAGGGGGGCCGTCCCGGGCAGTCCGAACGGCCTGGTCGAGATCCACAGGATTTGAGGCAGGGGCACGCGATGACAGTGGTGGATGTGTACAATCTGCAGAAAGAGAAAGTCGGCCAGGTCGAGCTCAGCGACGCGGTCTTCCAAGTGCCGATGAAGACCCACCTGCTGCACGAGGTGGTCGTCGCCCAGCAGGCCAAGCGGCGGGCCGGCACCGCGTCCGTCAAGAGCCGCTCTGAGGTGCAGGCCTCGGGGAGAAAGCTCTACCGGCAGAAGAAGACCGGCCGGGCGCGGGCGGGAAATGCCGCCTCGCCCACCCGCAGGGGCGGTGGGGTGGCTTTCGGCCCCCAGCCCCGCAAGTACACCCGGAAGGTCTCGCGGAAAGTCCGCAAGGCGGCCCTGCGAATGGCCCTGACGGACAAGCTGCAGACCAGCCAGCTGATCGTGATCGACGCGCTGGAGCTGCCGGAGGTCAAGACCAAGCAGTTCGTGGGCGCCATGAAGCACTTCGACGTGCGTAAGCTGCTGGTCGTGACCGGGGCGGAGTGCCGGAACCTGGCGCTGTCCTCCCGGAATGTGCCTTGGGTCAAGGTCATGCGCCACGAAGGCCTCAACGTGTACGATCTGCTCCGCTACGATCATCTTTTCCTGGAGCAGTCGGCCATCGCAAGCATACAGGAGGCACTGGTTTCGTAGTGGACATCTACCGCGTCATCAAGGAGCCGCACATTACCGAGAAGGCGAATCTGCGCAAGGAGTCCTTCAACCAGGTGACCTTCAAGGTGGACCGCCGAGCCAACAAGATCGAGATCCGGCAGGCGGTGGAGCAGATCTTCAAGAAGAAGGTCCTGGACGTGAAGACCGTGACTGTGCGCGGCAAACAGCGTCGGGTAGGCAGGAACGTGGGCCGGCGGCCGGACTGGAAAAAGGCGGTCGTGCGGCTCGCACCCGGGGAGACCATCGAGTTCTTCGAGGGCATGTAGCACAGGGCTTCTGCCCCGACCGGGAAAGGGAACCGAGATGGGTATCAAGACGTACAAACCGACATCAGCGGGAAGAAGATTTCAGACCTCTTCGACGTTCGAAGAGATCACCGAGCGCAAACCCGAGCGGAGCCTCAGCGAGGCGCTGAAAAGCTCGGGCGGCCGCAACGCGGCCGGGCGGATGACGGCCCGGCACCGCGGCGGCGGGCACAAGCGCAAGTACCGCCGGATCGATTTCAGGCGCAACAAGGATGGTATCCCGGCTCGAGTGGCCTCCATCGAATACGATCCGAACCGTTCGGCCAACATCGCCCTGCTGCACTACCAGGACGGCGAAAAGCGCTATATCCTGGCTCCCAACAAGGTCCAGGTGGGAGACACCTTGATGTCGGGCCTGCAGGCCGAGATCCGCACCGGCAACGCGATGCCGCTGCGCCGGATCCCGCTGGGGACCCACGTTCACAACATCGAGATGCAGCTCGGACGGGGCGGACAGCTGGCCAGAAGCGCGGGCGGCTATGCCCAGCTGATGGCCAAGGAAGGCAAATACGCGCAGATCAAGCTGCCCTCCGGGGAGGTCCGGCTGGTACTGCAGGACTGCCGGGCGACGATCGGCCAGGTGGGCAACCTGGATCACGAGAACCAGTCCATCGGCAAAGCCGGCCGCAACCGCTGGCTGGGCAAACGGCCGCGGGTCAGGGGCGTGGCCATGAACCCGGTGGACCATCCCCACGGCGGCGGTGAAGGCAAGTCCTCGGGCGGCCGGCACCCGGTGACGCCCTGGGGGGTGCCGACCAAGGGCTTCAAGACCCGGGTTCGGAAACCCAGCGACAAGATGATTGTGCGGAGACGCAAGAAGGGCTGATCCCTGGAGCCCCGGCCCGTGGCGCGGAACCGGGGCGCAAGGGAGCCAGGAAGAACGCAGAGGGAGGAAGACCTTGCCAAGATCGCTCAAAAAGGGACCATTTGTGGACGAGCACCTGCTGAGGAAAGCTCACACGGCCGCGGAGACCCAGAGCCGGAAGATCATCAAGACCTGGTCACGGCGGTCCACCATCCTGCCGGAGTTCATCGGTCTCACCTTCGCGGTTCACAACGGGAAAAAATTCCTGCCGGTCTTCGTCACCGAGGATATGGTGGGCCACAAGCTTGGAGAGTTCTCCCCGACGCGGACCTTCTTCGGGCATGCGGGTGACAGGAAATCCAAGCTCAAGGGCAAGAAAAAGTAACCCGGATACTACGAAAGACGGCGTAAGGACATGGAAGCAAGAGCAAAGGCAAGATACGTGAGGGTTTCCCCGCAGAAGGTCCGTCTCCTGATGGATGAGGTACGGGGCCGGAAGGTGGGCGAGGCCCTGACCCGGCTGTCTTTCGCTCCCCAGAAGGGAGCGCGCATCCTGAAGAAGCTCATCGACTCGGCGGTGGCCAATGCGGAGCAGGGCGGCGGCGTGGATGTGGACGCGCTCTATATCAAACGGGTCTACGCCGACCAGGGACCGTCGCTCAAGCGCTGGCGGCCGCGAGCCCTCGGGCGGGCGACCCGCATTCTGAAGAGGACCAGTCACCTGACGGTGATTGTGGACGAACGATAGGCACGTGTTTCCGAACACCGCGGGGATTCAAGGTTTGACCGGACTGGAGGTGCAGATTGGGACAGAAGGTTAATCCGATCGGTTTCAGACTCGGCTCGTACAGGAACTGGGACTCCAGGTGGTTTGCCGGCAAGAACTACAGCGAGCTCATCCTGGAAGACCACCGCATCAGGAAGTTCCTGAAGAAGAGGCTGTACCAGGCCGGGGTCTCCTCGATCGAGATCGAGCGGGCGGCCAACAAGGTCCGGGTCCGCATCCACACCGCCCGGCCGGGCATCGTCATCGGGAAGAAGGGTTCCGAGATCGAGGCCGTGAAAAGGGATTTGGCCAAGCAGATCAAGCGCGATGTCATCCTGGACGTGCAGGAGGTCCGCAAGCCGGAGGTCAATGCCCAGCTGGTGGCCGAAAACGTTGCGCTGCAGCTGGTGCGCCGGATCGCCTTCCGGCGGGCCATGAAAAAAGCGGTGAGTTCGGCCCTGCGCTTCGGCGCCCAGGGCATCAAGATCGCCTGCGCCGGGAGGCTCGGGGGGGCCGAGATGGCGCGCCGGGAGTGGTACCGTGAAGGCCGGGTGCCCCTGCACACCCTGCGGGCCGATATCGACTACGGGTTTGCCGAGGCTTTCACCACCTACGGGGTCATCGGGGTGAAAGTGATCATCTTCAACGGGGAAATCTTGCCGGCGAAAGTCGATCAAGGGTAGGGATCCATGCTGAGTCCAAAGAAAGTAAAATATCGCAAGCAGCAGAAAGGCAGGATGAGGGGCCAGGCAACCCGCGGAAACTCCCTGGAGTTCGGCGACTTCGGCCTGCAGGCGCTCGAATGCGGCTACATGTCCGCCCAGCAGATCGAATCCGCCCGGGTCGCGGTGACGCGCCATGTGAAACGCGGCGGAAAGATCTGGATCCGGGTTTTCCCGGACAAGCCGATCACCAAGAAACCCGCCGAGACGCGCATGGGTAAGGGCAAGGGCGCTCCCGAGGGCTGGGTTGCCGTGGTCAGGCCCGGACGAATCCTCTACGAACTGGAAGGCGTGGGCGAGGACGTGGCGGTTGAAGCTTTCCGCCTGGCCGGCCATAAGCTGCCGTTTGCCACCCGATTTGTGGCCAGGAGAACTTGAACCGATGAAAGCAAAGGATTTGAAGGAGTTGACGGAGGATGAGCTCCGCGAAAAGGCCAGGGAGCTGAGTCGGGAGTTGTTCAACCTGCGGTTTCAGAAGGCGACCGGACAACTGGGTAACACGGCCGTGATACCCAAGACGAAAAAAGACATCGCGCGGATCCAGACGGTCCTGCGCGAGATGGCGCTCGCAAGAGTCGCGAACTAGCACGGGGTGGTCATGACAGAGCGAGGTCTGAAGCGGAAACTGGTCGGCACTGTGGTCAGCAACAAGGGAGACAAGTCCGCCGTAGTCGAAGTGGAGCGGCTGACCAGGCACAAGAACTACCGCAAGATTCTGCGGCGGCGGGACAAGTACATGGCCCACGACCCGCAAAACAGATGCCAGATCGGGGACCGGGTGCGGATCATCGAAAGCCGGCCGATCAGCAGGCTCAAGCGCTGGCAGGTGCTCGAGGTGATCCAGAAAGGCGAGGCCGAGGAATAACCGCGGCGGCCATGCGTCGGAGATGAAACGATGATACAAACGGAAACGCGACTCACGGTTGCGGACAACTCAGGAGCCAAGTCCATTCTCTGCATCCGGGTGCTGGGGGGTTCGAAGAGGCGATATGCCAGTCTCGGGGATATTATTATCGCCTCGGTGAAGGAGGCGATTCCGCACGCCAAGGTGAAAAAAGGCGACGTGGTCCGGGCGGTGGTGGTTCGCACGGCCAAGGAAGTGCGCCGGGCGGACGGGTCCTACATCAAGTTTGACGACAACTCCGCGGTGCTGATCACCCAGCAGCGGGAGCCGGTCGGCACGCGGATCTTCGGCCCGGTAGCCCGGGAGCTGCGGGCCCGGAATTTCATGAAAATCGTCTCCCTGGCCCCGGAAGTGCTCTGATCTCCGGGGCGCAAAGCGCAGGAGCAGCGACAGTGGTAAAGAAACGGCCCAGGATAAGAAAAAGCGACAAGGTCATCGTCATCGCCGGCAAGGAGAAGGGCAAGATCGGCACGGTCCTCAAGGTGGATGCCGAGAAACGATGCGTGATCGTGGAAAAGGTCAACATGGTCAAACGGCACACCCGCCCGAGCGCCAAGGCCGCCACCGGAGGCATCGTGGAGAAAGAGGCACCGGTAAACATCTCCAACGTGATGATGGTCTGCAACCGCTGCACGGAACCCACCCGGATCGGCTACCGGCGGCTGGAAGACGGTGCCAAGTTGCGCACCTGCCGCAAGTGCGGCGAACCGATGGACCAATAAACCGCCGACACGCGCGGGAGGATCGGCGGTCGTCCGGCAAATTCGAAATGCGAAATGCGGAATTCGAAAAAAGGGCGGTTGCAGGACAGCAGGAACTTTGAACAAAGCCAAGACGATCGGGCTGAGCAGGATTTGATGAGAGGTTGCCGGTTTGTCCGGGCCGGGGTGTAGAACCAGGAGGTCGAGTTGTCTCGATTGAAGGAAAGATACCAGCAGGAGGTGGTGCCCGCCCTGATGAAGGAGTTCGGGTACCGGAGCAGCATGGCCGTGCCGCGCCTCGAAAAGGTGGTGCTGAACTCGGGATTGGGGGAAGCGATCCAGAACATCAAGGTCCTTGATTCGGCAGTGGAGGAGCTCACCCTGATCGCCGGGCAGAAGGCCGTGATCACCAAGGCGAAGAAATCGATTGCCGGCTTCAAGCTCCGGCAGGGCATGCCCATCGGCTGCCGGGTCACGCTGCGGCGCGCCAGAATGTACGATTTTCTGGACAAGCTCTTCAATGTGGCCCTGCCCCGGGTCAGGGATTTCCGGGGGCTCTCCGACAAGGTGTTCGACGGCCGTGGCAACTGCAGCATCGGCATCAAGGAACACATCATTTTCCCGGAGATCGACTACGACAAGATCGACAAGGTCAAGGGCTTGAACGTCACGATCGTGACCAGCGCGAGGAGCGATGCCGAAGGCTTCTTTCTGCTGAAGCAGATGGGGATGCCCTTCCGCAACTAGGGTCGGGGCGGTTTCCACCGCCGCCGGCCCCCCTGCAGGGTGGGCGGCCCGCAAAGCGGGCGGCGGGACGGGAGCGGATGAGCGGTTTCGGCAATCTGAAACGCAGGCAGTTTGAAGGGGGTTAACTTGGCGAGACAGGCAATGATTGTGAAGGCCCAGAGGAGGCCGAAGTTCTCCAGCAGAGGATACACGCGCTGTCCGATCTGCGGGCGCAGCCGGGCTTTCTTGCGCAAGTTCGGCCTCTGCAGGATCTGTTTCCGGAACATGGCTTCCCGGGGCGAAATCCCGGGGGTGATCAAATCCAGCTGGTAGACGGTACCGACTCCCTCTGGAGGATCAAAGGAGCGTTGCAATGACAATGACTGATCCGATTGCGGACATGTTGACGAGGATCAGAAATGGCCTTAAGGCGTCTCACGAGCACGTGGATATCCCCAGCTCCAAGCTGAAGCTCAACATCGCGAAGGTGCTCAAGACCGAAGGCTACGTGAAGAACTTCAAGATCATTTCCGACGGCCGGCACCGGTTGATCCGGATCTTCCTGAAGTATGCCGAGGGGGGCGTCTCGGTGATCACCGGGATCCAGCGGGTGAGCAAGCCCAGCTGCCGGATCTATGCCGGTTACGACGAGATCCCGAAGATAATGAACGGCTTCGGAATCAGTGTGGTCTCGACCTCCAAGGGATTGATCACGGACGTCCAGGCCAGGAAGATGCAGCTGGGCGGTGAACTGCTCTGCTCGGTCTGGTAGGCCGCGGGTTCAGGGGGCAGGAGACTGAGGTGCGGCCGAGAGGGAGGGTGTAGATGTCACGCGTGGGGAAGAAGCCGATACCCATACCGGCGAACGCGAAGGTGAAGCTCGAGGGCGACCTGCTGACGGTGAGCGGGCCCAAGGGCGAACTGAAGCGCCGCCTTCATCCCAAGGTGCAGGTGCTCTTGGAAGGCGGCAAGACGCTGACCGTCGCGGTCGGCGAGTCCTCCAGGGAAGCGCGCTCGCTGCACGGGCTCTACCGGGTCCTGATCGCCAACATGGTGACCGGGGTGACCCAGGGGTTCCAGCGGGTGTTCGAGATCGTCGGGGTGGGCTACCGGGCCGAACTCAAGGGCCGTACGGCCGTCCTGAACCTGGGCTACTCCCACCCGGTAAACTTCGAGTTGCCGGAGGGCATCGACGCCCAGATCGACCGGACCAAAATCACGCTGAGCGGGATCGACCGGGAACTGCTGGGACAGACGGCGGCCATCATCCGCGGTTTCAGGGAGCCCGAACCCTACAAGGGCAAAGGCATCAAGTACGCCAACGAGACGATCCGCCGCAAAGCGGGCAAGGCCGGCGCCAAGTAGCGCATCGGGGTGAGGGTCATGATTCGGGTGAACAGGAAAGAAGCCAGGGCAAGGCGCAGGAAACGGGTCCGGGTGAAGGTGCGGGGCACCACCGAGCGGCCGCGCCTGTGTGTGTTTCGGAGTGCCAGACACATTTACGCCCAGATCATCGACGACCAGACCGGGAGAACCGTGGTATCGGCCTCGTCGATGGGCAAGGATTTTGCGGAGCAGAAGGCCGGCCGGGGCGGGAACCGCGCCGGCGCCTCGCGGGTCGGGCGCAGCGTCGCCGAACGGGCGCTGGCGGCCGGCATCCGCAGGGTGGTGTTCGACCGCAACGGCTATCTCTACCACGGCCGGGTCCAGGCCCTGTCCGAGGGGGCCCGCGAAGGCGGGCTGGAGTTTTGAGGCCGCCAGCCGGAGGGGGGTGCGGGTTGGCAGGAGAACGTTGAGATCCCAGGTTCAATCACGTCAGGGTGAGGGGAGAGAGTCCATTGTTCAGGAAAGCGGATGACGCTCAATACGTCGAGAAAGTGGTCTATATCAATCGGGTGGCCAAGGTGGTGAAAGGCGGACGGCGGTTCAGCTTCAGCGCCATCGTGGTGGTCGGTGACGGCAAGGGCAAGGTCGGGTCGGCCCTGGGAAAGGCCAACGAGGTGCCGGAGGCCATCAAGAAGGGCATCGAGAAAGCCAAACGGGAGATGAAACGCGTTTCCCTCCTGGACACCACCATCCCCCATGCGGTGACCGGCCGATGGGGAGCGGGCCGCGTCCTGCTCAAGCCGGCGGCCGCCGGAACCGGACTGATCGCCGGAGGTGCGGTGCGGGCCGTCCTGGAGGCGGCGGGCATCCAGAACATCCTGACCAAGTGCCTCGGCTCCCACAACCCGCACAACCTGGTGCGGGCCACCATGAGGGGGCTGCTGTCCCTCAGAACCGCTGAGGATTTCGCCCGTCTGCGGGGCAAGGCCGCCGAGGAACTGCAGGGCTGAGGGCCTTTGCCGGGAGAGGGGATAGCATGGCTGAGACGATCAAAGTGAAACTGGTGAAGAGTGGGTTGGGCCGGAACCCGAAGATCAGGCAGACCCTCCAGGGGCTGGGCTTGACCCGGCTGCACAAGACGGTGGAACTGAAGAACACCGCCGCCATCCGGGGCATGATCCAAAAGGTCACCTTCCTGGTGGAGATCCAGTGAAGGTCCATGGGGTGATATGATGAAGATTCACGAGCTTTCGCCGGCCGAGGGTCAAAAGAAGAAAAAAAAGCGAGTGGGCCGAGGGCCGGGCTCCGGACACGGCAAGACCGCCTGCCGGGGCGACAAGGGACAGCGGGCCCGTTCGGGCGGCGGTACGCGGCCCGGCTTCGAGGGGGGCCAGATGCCCCTCCACCGGCGGTTGCCCAAGCGCGGATTCAAGAACCCGTTCCGGAAGGAATATCAGGTGATCAACGTGCGGGATCTGGAACCGTTCGCTGCCAACGCCACGGTGGATGCCCAGGCGCTCAAGGAAGCCGGAGTCGTGAAAAAGACCTGGGACGGCATCAAACTGCTGGGCAGCGGCGAGATCTCCCGGCCCCTGATCGTAAAGGTCCAGCGGGTGAGTACGGCGGCCCGGGGGAAGATCGAGGCGGCCGGCGGGCGGGTCGAGGTCGTCTAAGGGAGGAACGGAGCGTTGATCGGCGGATTCCAGAACATTCCCAGAATACCGGAGCTCAAGCGGCGGATCCTTTTCACCCTGCTGATGCTCGCGGTCTACCGGGTCGGCTGCCACATCCCGACGCCCGGGATCGACGGTACTGCCCTGGCGGCCTTTTTCGGCGCCCACCAGGGCACGGTCTTCGGGCTCTTCGACATGTTCTCCGGAGGGGCCCTGAGCCAGATGTCGGTGATGGCCCTGGGGATCATGCCCTATATCAGCGCCTCGATCATCCTGCAGCTCCTGACCGTGGTGGTTCCCCACCTGGAAAAGCTGAAGAAGGAAGGGGAGCAGGGCCGCAAGAAGATCACCCAGTACACCCGTTACGGGACCGTCGTCCTGAGCATCATTCAGGGCTTCGGCATCGCCGTCGGCCTGGAGCGCATGGCCAGCCCCGGCGGCGCCATGGTGGTGCTGGCGGGAGGCTGGGGTTTCCGGTTCCTCACCGTGATCACCCTGACGGCCGGAACCGCGTTCCTGATGTGGCTGGGGGAGAAGATCACCGAGCGGGGCATCGGAAACGGCATCTCGCTCATCATTTTCTCGGGCATCGTGGCGCGCTTTCCGCTGGCCGTGGGGAACACCTTCCGCCTGATAGGGACCGGCGAGCTGACAGCCTTCTTCATGGCCCTGGTGGTGGCTCTCATGATCGCCGTGATCGGCGTGATCGTTTTCGTGGAGCGCGGGCAGCGCCGCATCCCGGTGCAGTATGCGAAGCGGGTGGTGGGACGGCGGATGTACGGCGGGCAGAGCACCCATCTGCCCCTCAAGGTCAACACCGCGGGCGTGATTCCGCCGATTTTCGCTTCCTCGATCATCATGTTTCCGGCCACCATCGCCAGTTTCCTGAACGTGGAATCGATGCCGTGGCTGCAGTCCGTGGTGAACGCTTTGTCCCCGGACCACCTGGTGCACAACCTGATCTATGTGGTTTTCATCTTCTTCTTCTGCTACTTCTACACCGCGGTGCAGTTCAACCCGGTGGATGTGGCCGACAACATGAAACGCTACGGAGGTTTCATCCCGGGGATCCGCCCCGGCAAGAACACGGCCGACTACATCGACCGCGTGCTGACGAGAATCACCTTCTCGGGCGCCGTCTATGTTTCAGCCGTCTGCGTGCTGCCCCAGATCCTGATCTACCAGATGAACGTGCCCTTCTATTTCGGCGGCACGGCGCTCCTGATCGTGGTCGGGGTGGCCATGGATACCACGAACCAGATCGAGTCCCACATGCTGACCCGGCACTACGAGGGCTTCATGAAGAAGGGATTCGGCAAGGCGCGCTAACAGCGGAAACCCGGATGGCGGGGGGTACGGAATTCAGCCGGGGTGCACCTGCGCCCGGAAAGACACCATGGCGAAGGAAGAAGGCATCCAGGTCGAAGGAGTGGTCATCGAGACGCTGCCCAACGCGATGTTCCGGGTTGAACTCAAGAACCGTCATCGGGTCCTGGCCCACATTTCAGGCCGGATGAGGATGCATTTCATCAAGATCCTGCCCGGGGATCAGGTAACGGTGGAATTGACCCCCTACGATTTGACCCGCGGGCGGATCATTTACCGCGGTCAGAGATAGGCTTTTGGAGGCCGGCAAGCCATGAAAGTCAGAGCTTCAGTGAAAAAGATATGCATGAAGTGCAAGATCATCCGCCGCAAACGGGTCTTGCGCGTCATCTGTGAAAACCCCCGCCACAAGCAGCGGCAGGGTTAGGCCGCGCGAGCGGCGAATGACCGCCGGGACATCGCAGCGGGCGCTTGACAGGGTGAAGAGCCGGCGCGGGAGACGGGGCATCAACCGGATTTCTGGAACAAAGGAGCGAGAGATTGGCACGAATCGCAGGCGTTGATCTACCGAGGGGAAAAAGGATTGAGATCGCCCTGACCTACATTTTCGGGATAGGGCGCAGTTCCTCGCAGAAAATCCTCGATGAGGCGAAGATCGACCGGAACAGCAAGGCGGATGACCTCAACGCCGAGCAGATCACCAGGATCCGGAACATCATCGACGAGAGGCACAAGGTCGAGGGCGATCTCCGGCGCGATGTCTCCATGAACATCAAGCGCTTGATGGACCTGGGCTCCTACCGGGGCTTGCGCCACCGGCGGGGCCTGCCCGTGAACGGCCAGCGGACGAGCACCAACGCCCGGACCCGGAAGGGCCCGCGGCGGTCCGTCATGAGCAAGAAGAAGAAATAGCCAGCACCCGAGGAGCTAGAATGGCCAAGACCGCGAGAAAAAAAGGTAAGGCGAAGAAGGACAAGAAGAATGTCCCGAACGGGATCGTTCACATCCAGTCGACCTTCAACAACACGATTATCACCGTGACCGATCCGGAAGGCAGGGTGATCGGCCAGTCCAGCGCGGGCCGGGCCGGTTTCAAGGGCTCGCGCAAGAGCACGCCCTTTGCCGCCCAGATGGCGGCCCGCGACGCCCTTCGGCAGGCCATGGAACAGGGGCTGCGCACAGCCGAGGTGCGGGTGAAGGGCCCTGGAGTCGGCCGGGAGGCTGCCCTGCGGGCGCTGCAGACCGACGGATTCACGGTGAGCATGATCCGGGATGTGACGCCCATACCGCACAACGGATGCCGGCCTCCCAAGAGACGCCGGGTTTGATCTGGGCTTGGACCAGGTGGAGTTTACACAACCTGAAGGGATGGAGGAGGAGACAGATTGGCCAGGTACACAGGTTCAATGTGCAGGTTATGCCGGCGGGAAAACCTGAAGCTGTTTCTGAAGGGTGACCGGTGCTACGGCGACAAGTGCGCCTTCGAGAGAAGGCCCTATCCCCCGGGCCAGCACGGCCAGCGGCGCACGGGCAAGCCCTCGGACTACCGGGTACAGTTGCGGGAGAAACAGAAGGTCAGGCGGATCTACGGCCTGCTGGAGAATCAGTTCCGGGGATACTATTACCGGGCGGAAAGACAGAAGGGCATCACCGGCACCAACCTTCTCAACCATCTGGAATCCAGGCTGGACAACGTGGTCTACCGAATGGGCTTCGCCAATTCGCGGAACCAGGCCCGGCAGCTGGTCAGGCACAACCATTTCCTGGTGAACGGCAAGCGGGTCAACATCCCCTCCTGCCTGGTCAGGCCGCAGGACGTGGTGCAGGTGAGGGAGAAGAGCCGCAAGGTGCCGCCTATCGTCGAAGCCATGGAAACCGTGATGCGACGGGGCATCCCGGGGTGGATTGACATCGACAAGGATAATTTCCGGGGAACGTTCAAAGCTCTGCCGAATCGTGAGGATCTCACGATGCCGATACAGGAACAGCTCATTATCGAATTGTACTCCAAATAGGGGCTGAGGCATGAGCCGGGGCCGGGCCGGCCGCTGTAGCGCGGGGGCCGGTCCTGTATTCTTCCAACTCCAATAAAACGGGGGTCATCCTTGGTGGATCTAAGAAGCAGAAATTGGCGGGAGTTGATTCGGCCAAGAAAAATCGAAATGGATCAGTCCAGCGCAACCAAGCACTACGGCAAGTTCGCGTGCGAGCCGCTGGAAAGGGGGTTCGGGGTCACCATCGGGAATTCCCTGCGCAGAATCCTGCTGTCTTCTTTACAGGGGGCCTCGATCGTCAGCGTCAAGCTCGATGGGGTTCTGCACGAGTTTTCGACCGTGCCGGGCGTGCAGGAGGATGTGACCGACATCGTACTGAACCTCAAGGAGGTCCGGCTGCGGATCTTGGAGGGTGAGGAGGCGGTGATCGGCCTTTCGCGCAAGGGTGAGGGCGAGGTGAAGGCCGGGGATATCGACACGCAGGGGCTCGCCGAGATCCTGAATCCGGAACAGCACATCGCCACCCTCAACAAAGAGGCGGAAATCAATCTGGAGATGGTGGTGCGGACCGGGAAAGGCTATGTCCCCGCAGAACGCCTGAAAACCAAGGATCAAGCCATCGGGACGATTCCGGTGGACGCAATTTTCGCCCCCATCCGGAAGGTCAACTACGTGGTCACCAACGCCCGGGTCGGGCAGGTGACCGATTACGACAAGCTGACCCTGGAGATCTGGACCGACGGCAGCGTGTCCCCGGACGACGCCCTGGCCTATGCGGCCAAGATCCTCAAGGAACAGATGAACCCCTTCATCAACTTCGAAGAGGAACCGGAGCCCGCCGGGGACGGCTGGGACGAGCCGGAGCCCCTGAACGAGAATCTTTTCCGTCCGGTCAGCGAGCTTGAGCTGTCCGTGCGCTCGGCCAATTGCCTGAAGAACGCCAGTATCCGCTTCATCGGCGAGCTGGTGCAGAAGAGCGAGACCGAAATGCTCAAGACCAAGAATTTCGGCCGCAAGTCCCTGAACGAGATCAAGGCCATACTTGAGGAAATGGGGCTTTCGCTGGGGATGAAGGTCGACCGGTTCACCCCGCCCGTTGAAGACGAAGCAGAGGCCGATGAAGAGAACAGTGAGGTCGCGGAGTCATGAGGCACAGGAAAGCAGGGTCCCAGCTGAGTCGTAATTCGAGTCACCGCCGGGCGATGCTCAGAAACATGGTCACTGCTGTTTTCAAGAATGAACAGATTGAGACCACCGATGCGAAGGCCAAGGCGGTGCGCCCGATCGTAGAGAAAATGATCACCCTGGCTAAGCGGGGCGATGTGCATGCCAGGCGCCAGGCCCTCGGCTACATACAGGAAAAAGCGGTCGTTCACCGGCTGTTTGATGAGCTGAAAGAGCGCTTCCTGGACCGACAGGGAGGCTATCTGAGGATCGTGAAGCGGGGTATCCGAAAGGGGGACGGGGCGCCCGTGTCGGTGCTTCAGCTGCTGCCCGGTCAGGAGGGAAAGGCAGCCTCCAAGAAACCGTCCGCCACCGAGAAGAAGGCCGCCGCCAAAGGCAAGAAGAAACCCGCCAAGACCCGGTCGGCCAGCCGCAAGCAGCCCGTGGCCGCTGCCGGGGAGGGTGGCAAGAGCGAGAGCTAGCCGCTCGAGAGCCGGCATCCGGCGCACCGCTACCCCGTCCCGGGAGGGTGGTTGCATTTTGGCGGGATTGGGGGTATGTAAAGGAGCGGTCGATCCGCGGAGTCGGCGGGATTCCCTGGACGATCTTTGAAAATCGGCGAGCCAGCTCCTCCCGAGGCGGGCAGGCCCTCCCGAGGCGGGCAAGCCTGATGGCAGCCTCCGGGGTTGCGGGTCAAAGATCATGATGCCTTTCGGGCGCCACATTCCAAGCCTCCTTGTCCTCATTCGGCAAGGGGGTTTTTTTTTCTGAGGAGTTCGACGTGACCAAGTTCGAGCACAAGGACCTGCTGGGCATGGGCCAGCTTTCGGTGCCCGATATCGAGCTGATCCTGGACACCGCCGAATCCCTCAAAGAGATATCCAGCCGGGATATCAAGAAGGTTCCCACCCTGCGGGGCAAGAGCGTGGTGAACTTCTTCTACGAGCCCAGCACTCGGACGCGCACCTCCTTCGAGATCGCAGCCAAGCGGCTGAGTGCCGACACCTACAGCCTGTCGGCCTCGACCAGCAGCATGTCCAAGGGCGAGACCCTGATCGACACGGCCCGCAACCTCCAGGCCATGCAGCCGGACGTGATCGTGTTGCGCCATTCCTCGAGCGGGGCGCCGCACCTGCTGGCGGGCAGGGTCAAGGCGGGGATCGTCAATGCCGGCGACGGGATCAACGAGCACCCCACCCAGGCCCTGCTGGACCTGTTCACGATCCGGGAAAAAAAAGGCCGGGTCCAGGGGCTCAAGATCGCGATCGTCGGGGACATCGCCCACAGCCGGGTGGCCCGGTCCAACATCCTCGGAATGACCAAGCTGGGTGCCGAAGTGACCGTCGCCGGCCCGCCGACCATGATGCCGATGGGTGTGGAGCGGCTGGGGGTCCGGGTAGAGCACGATCCCGTCCGGGCGGTCGAGGGAAAAGACGTGGTTATGCTGCTCCGGGTCCAGCTGGAGCGGCAGAGCCGGCTGCTCTTCCCGGGCGTACGCGAATACGCGCGCTTTTTCGGCATGACGAGCGAGATGATCCAGCGCGCCAGCAAGGACGTGATCGTGATGCACCCGGGACCCATCAACCGCGGGGTGGAGATGACCTCCGAGCTGGCCGACGGCCCCTCTTCCGTCATCCTGGACCAGGTCAGCAACGGCGTGGCGGTGCGCATGGCCGTCCTGTATCTCCTGATTGGAGGATCCAAGGGTGAAAGCATGGATTAGGGGCGGTGAGCTGGTCGACCCGCTGAAAGGGACGGTGGAGAAGGCTGACCTCGTCATCGACGGGGACCGGATCGCCCGGATTCTTCCCCCCGGGGTCTTCGAGGCGCCGCGGGACACTGACCTCCGGATCATCGAGGCTGCCGGCCGGGTCGTGGTCCCGGGGCTCATCGACATGCACACCCATCTGCGCGAACCGGGCGAGGAATACAAGGAGACCATCGCCACAGGGACCCGGGCGGCCGCCGCCGGCGGTTTCTGCGCCGTGGCCTGCATGCCGAACACGCGTCCGCCCAATGACAACCGGTCGGTCACCGAATTCATCCTGGAGCAGGCCGAAAGGGCCGGCTTCGCCCGCGTCTACCCCGTGGCCGCGATCAGCGTGGGCCAGAAAGGGGAACTCCTCACCGAGTTCGGCGACCTGCGCGAGGCAGGCGCGAAGGCCCTGTCCGACGACGGGCAACCGGTCATGGACAGCGAGCTCATGCGGCGGGCGCTGGAGTATGCGCGGCACTGCGGGCTGGCGGTCATTTCCCACTGCGAGGATCTGCACCTGAGCCGCGGCGGGGTCATGCACGAAGGTGAGGTCTCCACCCGGATCGGCCTGCCCGGGATCCCGGCGGCCAGCGAGGAGATCATGGTGTACCGGGAAATCGCCCTGGTCCGGCTGACCGGCTGCCCGGTGCACATCGCCCACGTGAGCACCGCCGGCGCCGTGGAGCTCATCCGGCGGGCCAAGGAGGAGGGGCTGCCGGTGACGGCCGAAACCGCCCCCCACTACTTCGCCCTGGATCACACCGCGGTGGAGGGGTACGACACCAGCGCCAAGGTGAAACCTCCGCTGAGGACGCCCGGGGACGTGGCCGCACTGAAACAGGGGCTGGCCGAGGGGGTCATCGATGTGATCGCCACCGACCATGCCCCTCACAGCCCGCTGGAAAAAGAGCTGGAGTTCGATCAGGCCGCCTTCGGGCTGATCGGCCTGGAAACCGCACTGCCGCTGACCCTGGAGCTGGTCCGGGAGAAGACCCTGCGGCTGCCGGATGCGATTCGCAAACTCTCCAGCAACCCGGCCGCGATCCTGGGGGTTCCCGGGGGAGGCCTGCGGGAGGGGGAAAAGGCGGACCTGGCCGTGATCGACCCGGACCGGGAGTACGTGCTGCGGCCGGAGAACATCCTCTCCAGGAGCAAGAACTCGCCCTTCATCGGCCGGACCCTCAAAGGCTGCCCTGCCCTGACCCTGGTGGGAGGAAGAATTGTCTGGCAAAGAGCCTAGCACCGCGTCTCGTACGTTTTTGTCCAGGAACCGGCGAGATGGAATCCGAAGCCATTGGCCGATGAATCCCCCATTCTTGGAGACGCGGAAATCCGAAATCCAAATATCGAAACTCGAAACAAACCCGAATGACCGAAATCCAAATGACCAAAATGCAAGATCCGGGTCCCGCCGCTCTTGTTTGAGATTTTGAGCATTCGGATTTTGATATTGTTTCGGATTTCGGATTTGGTGCTTCGGATTTCTGTCGAACTTGAGCCCCTCAGGTCAACAACGGAATAGATGGTCAAAATCGATGAAAGAAGTTCCGAGGGAGCGTACTAGCAGCATCCTGGTGGTGGATGACGAGAAGGGCATGCGCGAGCTGCTGGAGATCATGCTCTCCCAGCAGGGCTATCGGGTCACCCTGGCCGGCAGCGGCCGCCAGGCCTGCGAGATGCTGGAAAAAACCCCCTTCGACCTGGTGGTCACCGACATCCGGATGGAGGACCTGGACGGCATCGGGGTGCTGAGAAAAGCCAAGGCCCTTCACCCGGAGACGGTGGTGGTGCTCATTTCGGCCTTTGCCACGGCGGATACGGCCGTCGAGGCCATGAAGGAGGGCGCCTACGACTTCATCCCTAAACCCTTCCAGATCAAAGACTTGCAGAGCATCGTGCAGGAGGCGCTGGAATCCCGCAAGGCGGCGCCGGCCGGCGCCGAAACCCGGCGCGAGAAAAGCCGGCACTTCGGCTGCCTGGTGGGGGAAAGCCCCCAGATGCGGCGGATCTACGACCTCATCCGGCGGGTGGCCGGTACCCGCAGCAACATCTTGATCCTGGGGGAAAGCGGCACCGGCAAGGAGCTGGTGGCCAAGGCGATCCACCAGGAGAGCCCGCGCCGAGACCGGCGGTTCGTGACCATCAACTGCGCCGGCATTCCGGAAAACCTCATCGAGAGCGAGCTGTTCGGGTACCGCAAGGGGGCCTTCACCGGCGCTGCGACCGACCGGGAGGGCCTGTTCAGCGCCGCCGACGGCGGTACGGTTTTCCTGGACGAGGTGGGCGAGCTTTCACCCGCCATCCAGGTGAAGCTGCTGCGCGTCATCCAGGAGCGCACCTTCACGGCTGTGGGCGGGACCGAGGAAAAGAGCGTGGATGTGCGCTTCATCGCCGCCACCAACAAGGATCTTGAAAAGGCGGTGATCGACAACAGCTTCCGGGAAGATCTGTACTTCCGGCTGAACGTCATCACGCTCGGCATCCCGCCGCTGAGGGAACGGGAGGGCGATCTGCCGCTGCTGGCTCAGCATTTCCTGGAAAAATACTGCCTCGATCTCGGCAAGGACATCCGCAAGATCTCGGCCTATGCCATGGATATTCTCAAACAGTACCCCTTTCCCGGCAACGTCCGCGAGCTGGAGAACATCGTCGAGCGCAGCGTGACCCTGGAGACCTCCAACATCGTGCTGCCCGAGAGCCTGACCCTGTCCAATTTCCGCCGCGCCGCCGACCGGTACAACCGCCGCCGGCTGGACCTGACGCCCGAGGGGGTCGAGCTGGACAAGGTGCTGGAGGCGCTGGAAAGGGACTATGTGCTCAAGGCGCTCGAGATGGCCCGCGGCTCCAAACCGAAGGCGGCCGAGCTGCTGGGCATCAGCCTGCGCTCCCTGCGCTACCGGCTGGACAAGCTGGGGGCCCAGAGCGACGGCGGCGAGCCGGAAGACGATTCCTGAGACCGCCCGCCGGACTCCGGCCGGCCGATCACGCCTGACCGCACAGGCCGGTCAGAGGACGCCGGATCGAACACTTCGGACAAAACCCGGCAGCCCCTGACGGAAATTGTCAGCGGACCGCGCTTTTTCGGCCTGCGGCGGGATTCGGACCGCGGACGGGCTCGGACCATCGCAACAGCTATCCTCTTGATATCCTGTCACTAAAACCGGAATTTCAGCCTCCCGCCGCCGGTGGCACGATCCTTGAAGACTCGAAAGCACGAAGACGAAGAAATCTCCCGGGGACGAGCGGCAACGCGGCCCAAGGCGCAGCGTCCCCGGAGGAAAGGGTGTAGAGACGGATCAACCAAGAAACGGAGGAGGGAGAACATGCTGAGCAAACTGGCCAGAAAAGACAATCGAGGGTTTACACTGATCGAGCTGATGATCGTGATCGCCATCATCGGCATCCTGGCGGCCATCGCCATCCCGCAGTTCAGCGCCTACCGCACAGCGGGGCTTCAACGCGACCGCCCAAAGCGACCTGCGAAATGCCATGACCGCCCAGGAGGCGTATTTCGCGGACAAACAAACGTATACAATGGTCCTGGGCTGATTGAACCGGAGACCTATGGGCTATATTGCCTCCAGCAATGTGACCGTTGATCACGGCGGCAGACGCCACCGACTACACGATGACCGCCAACCACGCCAGTGGCGGACACCTATCTATTCAGTCACCGGACCGAGGGGCGGTGATCACCTCGCGCCAAAGTAATACCGGCATGAAGTCGCAGACAGGGGAGCAGGCCCCCTGGAGGGTCTGCTCTTTTCATTGGGGAAGTTGGTACCAAGGTCCTTCTTGAGTGGTCGAAGTCCCGCAGCCTTGCGCCGGGCCTCCAGCGCTGACCCCCGAAGCAATGGCGGAAATCGCCCCCCATTCGGAAAGCCCGCGTACTCACGCCGCTGAATGCATTCCTCCCGTGCCGTGGCCGCCGCACAGACAGGAAGCGTGCACTGCTCGGAGGACTCAGCCATGAGCACTGCGGATGCGGGCCAAGGACGACTGCGGCTGGCGAAACCTTCCCGCCGATCCTGAAAGGTGCCCTGCTCGTTCTGCTCCTTGCCCTGCTGGCGGCGATGGTCCCGCTGGCCTCCGTGCCGCCCATCGCCCGCGACGCCCTGGTTCATCACCTGGCGCTGCCAAAGCTCTATCTGCGCCACGGCGCCATGGTAGAACGGCCGGACATGGTGTTTTCCTACTATCCCATGAACCTGGATCTCCTCTACCTGATCCCGCTTTCCAGAGGGAATGATGTGCTTCCCGCCTTCATTCACGGCGCTTTCGGTCTGCTGACCGCAGCCCTGCTGTACGCCTACGTCCGGAGACGCTTGGGGGGCGGATATGCCCTGGCGGCCGCACTGTTTTTCCTTTCAACGCCGATCGTCATCAAACTCAGCACCACCGCCTACGTCGACCTCGGGTTGTCCTTCTTCAGCACGGCCGCCTTGCTCTGCCTGGTTCGCTGGTCGGGGCAGGGGTTCAGACCCCGCGATCTGCTGCCGGCCGGGCTGTTCTGTGGTCTGGCCATGGGCACCAAGTACAACGGCCTGGTGGTGTGGGTCGTCCTGTGCCTTTCTGGCGTTTGCTCTTTCAGCCGGCAGAGGGCCGGGCGGTATTTCGAGCGCCCGGCGCGCCGTGCGGGACGTCTTCCTTTTCGCCCGTGACCGCACTGCTGATTTTCTCCCCTTGGATGATCCGCAACATCCTCTGGACCGGCAATCCCCTCACCCTCTCTTGGAGGGGCGGCTCCATCCCGATCGCAGCGCCGTGGTCGGGGGCCTGGATCTCTTCACGCTGAGAACCGGCCTGTACCATGAGAACTGGTGGCAGATCCTGCTCCTCCCGCTGCGCATTTTCTTCGAGGGCCAGGACGGCAATCCCGCCCTTTTCGACGGGCGCCTCAATCCCCTGCTCCTGTTGCTGCCCCTAAGTGGATTGCTGTTCAGCCGCTTCGGGGGATTCCCTCTAGAGCGCGAGCAAAAGATCCTTCCTGGCCTTTGCGAGCCTGGTCCTGGTCTTCACCATGCTGAGCAGCGACATTCGGGTGCGCTCATCTGATGCCGGCCGTTCCACCCTTGGTCGTGCTGGCGGTCTTCGGATTGGCCTCCCTGATCGCAGCGCCTGCAGCGCCTGAATACGCCGCAGGCACGTAAAGCCGCGATCGGGGCATTGCTGCTGTTCGCGGCCGGAGGCCTGTCCCTGAACGGATTCTACCTGAAAGGCCTCTACGGGCGGGTTGCCCCATGGGGGATCCTGACGGGGAGGGAAACCCGCGAAGCTTTTCTGGAGCGTCACTGGCCGGAAACCACAGTGCTGAGGCACATAAATCGGAATTTGTCTCCTGATGTGAGAATCCTGTTCACCTTCATGGGCGGCAGAGGGTATTATTCTGACCGGGATTATCTCCTTGCCGAGACCGGAGAAGGAAACACGCTGCAGGACCTGGCGGTCGGGAGTTTGGACGGGCAGGAGCTGAAACAGCGCCTGGGGAAAATGGGAATCACGCACCTGCTGGTGAACGAGGGAGTCCTGGGAAAGTGGCTCCAAAGAAACCTGCCTGAACGCGAGCGCGGAATTGTGGTCAGGTTCATGCGCGAGTGCACGCGCCGGGAATACGCCTCGGCGGGGTATGCCCTCTACCGATTGGAACCTGTCTGCGCGGATGCGGAGCCTACCCATGTATCTTGAAAGATCCGTCGCCGTTGTGGTGCCGGCCTACAACGAGGAAGACCTCATTCTCCGCACCCTGACCTCCATCCCGGCCCTGGCGGACCGCATCATCGTAGTGGATGACGCCAGCCGCGATCGAACGCCCGAACTGGCCAGAAAGCAAAGCGGCAAGGACACGCGCATTGAGGTGATCGTCCATCCCCGGAACCAGGGCGTGGGCGGGGCCATCACCAGCGGCTACCGGCGGGCCCGGGAACTCGACGTGGACGTCACGGTGGTCATGGCCGGGGATGCCCAGATGCACCCGGACGACTTCCAGCAGATCGTGGAGCCGGTCGCCGACGGCAGCGCCGACTACGCCAAGGGCAACCGCCTGTTCTACGGCGATGCCTGGCACATGATCCCCCACTACCGCTACCTGGGCAACGCCTTCCTCTCGCTGCTGACCAAGGTCGCCTCGGGCTACTGGCACATCGCCGATTCCCAGTGCGGCTACACCGCCATTTCGCGGCTCGCCCTCCAGCGGCTCGATCTGGAGCGGATCTACCGGCGCTACGGCATGCCCAACGATCTTCTCATCCGGCTCAACCAGTACGATTTCCGGGTGCGGGACGTGCACGTGCGGCCGGTCTACAACATCGGCGAGAAATCGGGCATCCGCCTCCTGCGGGTGATCCCCAGGATCAGCTGGATTCTGTTCAAGGGCTTCTGGCAGCGCCTTTTCTTCAAGTACGTGATCAAGGACTTCCACCCGCTCGTCTTCTTCTACCTCCTGGCGTTCCTGCTCCTCGGCGCCACTGTGCCACTGGCAATGCGCCTCTTCTGGGTCTGGGCCGCCAGCGGCGACATCCCCGACATCAACGCCATGGCCCTGGTGTTCTCGGCGGTGGCCGGGCTGCAGACCCTGTTTTTCGGCATGTGGTTCGACATGGAATACAACAGGCACCTCCGCTAGTTGCCCCTGCCGCGGGCTGTGCGTCAGGCGCAGGGAGATGGGGCCTGCGTACGTTTTCAGGCAGCGTGATTGCGTCGCTGTGCGACGGGTTTTTTACTGGCGCGGAGGGCCATGGGGTTTCCCAGACACGGGGTCAACGATGGATCCAGCGACTTTAGGGCCCCGCCGCTCCGACGTGCAAACCAGCCCATGAAAGTGCTCATGGTGACAACCAGCTATCCGCGCGATAGCTCCGATCAAAGCGGCATTTTTGTCGAGCGCCTGACGCATGCGCTTGCCGCCTTGGGGGTGGCCTCGCTGGTGCTGGCTCCTGGCGATCGCCGTGCCCGCCGGGAGGATCGCGCGGGGTCAATCCGCGTGGTTCGCTTTTCCTATGCGCCGCCTTTTCTGATGCGGCTGGCTTACGGCGCCGGCGGAATTCTGGAGAACCTGCGACGTTCCCCGGCGCTGGCCCTCCTGCTGCCTTTCTTTCTATGTGCCATGAGCCTGCGCCTGTTGCGTCTGGCACGCACCTGCGACCTGATCCACGCCCACTGGCTGGTGTCGGGCTTGGCGGCCCTGCCGGCCAAATGGATTCTCGGAAAACGGCTCGTGGTGACCTTGCGGGGCAGCGACATGCTGCCGGGGTTTCGCCAGCTGCTCGGCCTGGCGACGGTTTGGGCGGACGCCTTCACGACCGTGAATCAGAAATGGGCGCAGCAGCTCACCGCCGTGCCGGGAGTAGAGGTCAGTTACATTCCCAACGGGGTGCTCAGAGCGCCGGTGGTGAAAGCGCCCGGAAGGATTGCGCGCCGTGCGGCCTGGGGGATCGAGGAAGGTCAGACCGTCGTGCTTTTCGTAGGCGCCCTGCGCCGGGTGAAAGGGGTGGACGTGCTGGCCCAGGCGGCGCGCTTGGTGCTCGCCAGAAACAAACGGATCCTCTTCCTGGTGATAGGCCCGGGACGGCCAGCGGACTTTGGCCTCCAGCACCTGCCAAATGTGCGGTGCGTCGGAAGGCTTGCTCCCGGCGCAGTTCTTATGCTCTACCAGGCCTGCGATGTGTTCGTGCTTCCGAGCCGCGCGGAAGGCCGGCCCAACGCACTGCTGGAGGCCATGGCGGCGGGCTTGCCGGTGGTGGCCACCCGTCTGCCGGGGGTGGAGGAAGTGGTGACTCCCGAATCCGGCATTCTGGTGGACCAAGAGGACCCGGTAGCCCTATCCCAGGCCGTCGAATTTCTGGTCACTCGGCCCGAGCGCAGACAATCCATGGGCCGCTGCGCCAGCGAGAGAATCGATGCGCTTCGGCTGGACTGGGAGACTTCGGCCAGGAGATACAGGGGACTTTACGCTCAGGTACTGGGATGTGCGGGATAGCCGGCAAGCTCGATTTTCGCAACGGAACCGGCCGGGCCGAGCTCGAGACCGCCGCGCGGCTGCTTTCCCACCGCGGGCCCGACGGGGAAGGGTTGCTTGTGGAGGGCCCGGCAGGATTGGTTCACCGGCGGCTGGCGATCATCGACCTCCAGGGCGGCGCCCAACCCATGTACAACGAGGACCGCACCCTGGTTCTGGTCTGCAACGGCGAGATCTACAACTACCGTGCCCTGCGCTCCGAGCTGATCACCCGCGGACATCGTTTCGCCACGCGGTCGGATTCCGAGGTGATCGTCCACGGGTTCGAGCAATGGGGGCCGACGTGCGTGGAAAAATTTCAGGGAATGTTCGCCTTTGCCTTGTACGATCGGGTGCGGGAAAGCCTTTTCCTGGCCCGGGACCGCTGCGGCGAAAAGCCTCTGTACTATGCCCGGAAGGCGGACGGGCTTTCTTTCTCCTCCGAAATCGATTCCCTCCGGCAGGCATTCGGCCACACTTCCGGACCGGACCCGGCCGCTGCGTACCTCTACCTGCGACTCGGCTACATCCCGGCCCCCCATTCGTTCTACCGGGAAGTCAACAAGCTGGAACCGGGCGCCTGCCTTTCTTTTCGGCGGGGAGAGTTCAGGCGTTGGTCCTACTACCGGCCCCGGCCGCCGCAGCCGGAAAAGGGGCTGAGGCAACCCGAGCTGTGCCGGGAATTGGAATCCGCGCTCGGGAACTCGGTCAGGAAAATGCTCATGGCTGACGTGCCCCTGGGCGCTTTTCTGTCCGGGGGGCTGGATTCCAGCCTGATCGTCGCACTGATGGCCCGCGAAGGGGGAAGGCCGAGGACCTTTTCCATCTCCTTTGAGGAGGGCTCCTTTGACGAATCCGGCTATGCCCGCCTGGTGGCCCGTCACCTCGGGACCGAGCATTCTCATTACCGGCTGAAGTTAGATGATTTCGAGGCTGCGCTCTCCCTCATGGATGGGTTCGGGGAGCCCCTCGCCGATTCCAGCGCTATCCCCACCTATCACCTGGCCCGGGAAACCCGTGGGGAGGTCAAGGTGGCCCTGTCCGGTGACGGCGCTGACGAGCTCTTCGGTGGGTACCGGCGCTATCTGGCACAGGGCCCAGCGAGGTACTGCCTGTCCTTGCCCAGGTTTTTCAGGCAGGGTCTGATCGCCAGGATGCTGGCCGCCGTCCCGGAACCCGATGTCTACTATGCGGACAGCCCGATCAAGAGCGCCCGGATCTTCCTGGAACGGGCCGAGTCAGCCCGGGACGGCACCCGCGGGCTCATGCTGAATACGGTGTTCGCCCACCAGGAAATCCGCCGGCTGTTTCCGGAACTGCCGGACGGACGGCCGGTCCTGGAGGCGGCGCTCGAAGGGGTGCGGCAGCCGGATCTGGCCGGGCTGATGCAGGCCGACCGGATGCTCTACCTTCCGGACGATATCCTCTGCAAGCTGGATCGCATGAGTATGCGCAACTCCCTGGAAGTGCGCGCCCCCTTTCTGGACCCTGAACTGCTGGAGCTGTCCGATCGGATCCCGATGAACCTGAAGATGCGCAGAGGCCGCTTGAAACACCTGCTGCGGGAGGTGGCGATGAAATACCTGCCCCCTGAAATCGTCCATCGGAAAAAACACGGTTTCGTGCTCCCCCTCGCCGGGTGGCTGAAGCGGATGGGTGAGGGCTGGGCCGCAAGCAGGATGCCGGCGGGGGCGCGGCCGGGGGAAATCCGGGCACTCCTGAGCGACCATTTCAGGGGAAAGCGCGACAACTCCAGCAAGCTGTTCGCCCTCATGGTGCTCAGCCGCTTCCTGGATCGCTGAGATTGGAAGGCGCATACGACAGGCTCCACGTCATCTGGGAGCGGGCCCACCGGGCCGGCGCGCCCACCAAGGCGGCCCGCGACGGGCGTCTTTACCGGGAGCTCGGAAAACTTCAGCCGGGTCACACGCTGGACGCGGGCTGCGGCACCGGCGAATATGCCCTTTTTCTGGCCCGCTGCGGGCACCGGGTGCTGGCCTTTGACCCCTCGTCCCTGGCCGTGGAGCGGCTGCGGCGGGCGGCAGGTCGCAGCCGGCGCATCGAGACCAGGGTCTGCGCGGTGGAGGAGTTTTCCGCGCCGTGGGAGTTCGACAACCTCATCAGCATCGAGGTCCTGGAGCACCTGAGGGATGATGCCGCCGCGATCCGCAGGTTTCACGGCCTGCTCCGGAAGGGGGGCGTTCTGCTCGTGAGCGTGCCGGCCAAACCGTTTCTCTACGGTAAAGGGGACCGCCTCTCGGGCCACTATCGGAGGTATTCCTTCGGGCGTTTGAGCGAACTGCTGCATGAAGCCGGATTCAGCCGGATCCGGATCAGGAGCTACGGATTCCCAGTGGTTTTCGGGTATCAGATTTTGAACCGGCTTTTCCTGGCGCCCCGGCTGCTCGAGCGTTTCAGCCGCGAGCCGGCTGAACACGGGGCGTGGCGGCCGTCCATCCACAAACTGTACCCGCTGCTGCTCGTTGCGGACCGGTTGGACATTCCGCGGCTGGGGGTGGGCTATGTCGCCGTCTGCACCAAGTAACAGGGTCACGCTGGTCTACAGCGGCCAGAAGGGCGGCTACCTGCACATCCCGCTCACGCTCCTTTTTCTCGCCCGCGCGCTTCGGCAGGGCGGATTTCAACCCAGGCTGGTGGACCTCCGGGTTCAGAATCTCACCCCGGCCGATTTGGAAGGGGCCCTGTACCTGGGGGTATCCCACATGAGCGGCTCAATGCAGATCCCGCCCGCGCTGGCCTGTGCCCGGATGGCGCGGGCTGCCGGCGTCCCGGTGGTCTTTGGGGGGGCCCACCCATCGATTCTCCCCGAGCAGACCGCGGCCCACCCGCTGGTGGATATCGCCGTCAAAGGGGAGGGCGAGGAAGCGGTCGTGGAACTGGCCGAGCACTTCCAGGGATTGCGCGAACTGGGCTCAATCCGCGGCATTGCCTTCAGGAGGCCCGGCTCGGGCGAGATGGTATTCACCGCAGAGCGCCAGCTGAAGCCTTTCGATGCGGTCACCCATCTCCCCTACGAACTGCTGCCCATGCACCGCTATCTGGCAACTTCGGTGGATTTCGCCTATCAATCCAGCCGCGGATGCCCCCACCGCTGCGCCTTTTGCGCCGAGGTGGCGTTGTACCCGCGCACCTGGCGACCCAAGCCCGCTGCGGTGGTGGTCGAGGAGATCGAGAACATCATCGGCCGTTACAACCCGGAACGGATTTTCTTCCTGGATTCCAATTTTTTCTGCAGCCACGAGCGGGTGGCCGAGTTCTGCGAGCTGGTGCTCAGCCGCGGTATCCGGCGGAAGTTTTTTGCCCTCTGCCGTTTCGACTACTTTGACCGCTACCGGCCGGAGTTTCTGAGGCTCCTCAAGCGGACCGGATTCACCGAAATTGAATTCGGCGGCGAGTCCGGTTCGGACGTGACCCTGCAGCTGATCCGCAAGGACATCACCCGCGAACAGATTCTAGCAGGCATTCGAAAGTGCCGGGATGCCGGGCTCAGGTCCTTCACCTCCTTCATGGTCGGGTTCCCGGGCGAGTCGGATCAAGAAATGGACAAGACCCTGGAGATCTACGACCGGATTCTGAACATCGACCCCGACGGTGCGCGGATCAATGGCCTGTTCGTGTATTCACCCTTTCCGGGCACAGCGCTTTTTGACGAGGCGGTCCGCAACTGGGGCTACCGGCCCCCGGCCGGCTTGGAGGATTGGGCGCGCTTCGAGCTCTATGACTCCGGACCCATCACCTGGCTGGATCGGCGTAGGAAGAAAAGACTCCAGGCCATCTCCAGCCTGGCACGCTTTTTTTTCGTCCGCAAGAGCCTGTCGGACTGGGGTTTCCGGGAAAACAGGAAAAGGCACGGCGGCCTGCTCAAGGCCCTTTTTTCCAGCGTACTGCACCAGGCCCTCTACCCGCTTGCGCGGCTGCGCTGGAAGCACCGATTTTTTCGCGGTGCGCTGGAATTCGAACTCTGGCAGAGGGTGTTCAACGCCTACATGGGACGCAAGTAGCCGGCGGTGGCGGGCAAACGGCGCGGGCGGCTGCGGATGAGGTGCGCATTGCAGACCGACTACAGGCTCAACAGGCTATCCCTGGCCCTGCTGTTCCTCTGCCTGGCCGTCTGCGCCTGGATCGTATGGAGCTACTGGCCGCATCTGGCGTTGCTGGCACAGATCAGCCCGGCCTACGCGGCCATCCTGTTCTTCCTGTTCGGGCTCGTGCAGTTGGTGAACGGCTACCGGGTCTTCTTGCTGGTGCGATTCTTCGGGGCCCGGGTGCGGCTCTGGGACTGGATCGGGCTCCCCTACCTCACCGCCTACCTGAACTACCTGCCGGTCAACGCCGGGACCGGCACCACAGCCCTTTTCCTCAAGCGGCGCTATGCGCTCCCCATCACCAAGTTCATCTCCCTCTCGGGCACCAGCCTCATGCTGCACCTGTTCTGCTTTTCCACCGCCGGTCTTCTGCTCACGGCCTGGATGGGCATCCGCGACGGGCGGTTGAACCACTACGCCCTGGGCGGCTTTCTGCTGATCTTGCTGGTGGTGCTCGGTTTCCGGCTGCTGCCGCTGAAGTTTCTCAAGGGACAATCGCGGCTCGGCAAATGGGCGGAGTCGGTCCTGACCGGACTCTACGATTTGCGCCGTGACCGCAGGCTCATGACCAGCCTGATCCTGAACTCCTATCTTCAGCTGGCGCTCATGGGTCTCGGCATGTACGTGACGTTTCTTTCCCTGGGGCTATCGGTGAGCTATCTGGAGGGTCTGCTGCTCGGGATCGTGACGAGCGTTTCCAAGTACCATTTCCTGTTTCCGGGCCTGCTGGGGATCCGGGAGCTTTTCATCGCCACCGCTTCCAAGGCCGTCCAGGGCTCCTTCGGCAACGGCGTGGCCGTGGCCGTTGCCGACCGGGTAATCACGGGCCTGGCCACGATCCTGCTGGGCAACCTGTTCCTCGTCCGCCTGCTGAGAAAATAGGGGACGTTGGTACCAAAGAGCATTTCTCGCTCGCCGTCCTGCAAGCCGGCAGCCTCCTGCGGCTGGGATTTCCAAGCGGAAGCATTGGAAGCAATGCTCTTTGGTACCAACGTCCCCTATACCCTACAGGTCAAGGCCCAGGCGCTTCAGGGCCGCCATGCCGCCCTGGAGATTGTGGCAGTCGTGCAGGCCGGCGCGGTCCAGGGTCACCTGGGCCTCGTAGGAGCGCACGCCGGTGTTGCAGATCAGCACCAGCCGCTTGTCGCGGGGAACTTCCGCGATTCGCCCGCGCAGCTCGCCCTGCGGGATGTTGCGCCAGATGTCGGGGTACTTCTCCACCAGCGGGCCGGCATTCCCCCTTTCGCGGCAGTCCAGAAAAAGGATCTGACCCTGCTCCCGGTCTTCCCACCAGCGCGCGAACTCATCCGGGTCGATCACCCGGTTGCGGCTTGCCAGGATGTTTTCGGCCGTGTTGCCGAGGGCGTTGAGGATGTCCATGGCGGCCGCGAAGGGGGGTGAGTAGGGCAGTTCCAAGTTGCCGATGTCAGCCGGCGTGGGGCAATGGGGCAGAAGCGCTGCCACCGGGCTGATGCGGGCCATCAGGGCGTCGCCGTTGCCGCTCAGACCCTGGATCCCGATCACGGTGCCCTTGGCCCGGTCCAGCGCCAGCTCCAGATACATGAGGTCCTTTTCCGGATAGAAGTGGGCCCGGTCGAACTGGGCCACAAAGGCGGCGGTTGCGTCGATGCCCAGCCGGGCGGCGGTCTCGCGGTTCAGGCCGGAGCCCGACACGGTGGTCTCGAAGAGCTTGATGATGAAGCTTCCCACCGCGCCTTCGAAGACCGCCCGCCCGCCGGCCAGATTCGTTCCGATGACCCGCCCCTGGCGGTTGGCCATGGAGCCCAGCGGCCAGTACCCGGGTCTGCCGGTGAGCAGGTTGGGGATTTCCACCAGATCCCCGCCGGCGTAGATGTCCGGATCTGAAGTCTGAAGACGCTCGTTGACGATGACGGCCCCCGAGGGGGCAAGATCCAGCCCGGCCTGCGCCGCCAGCTCCGAGCTGGGAGTGACGCCGGCTGCCACCACCACCAGATCCGCCTCCAGGGTGCGGCGGTCGGTAACGACCCGTTCGACCTGCGATTTCCCCTCGATCCGCAGCACCCGTTCCTGCAGCCCGAAGGAAACCCCGTGCTCCTCCATGTGGCGCTGAGCCATCCGGGCCAGATTGCGGCCCAGCAGGGAAGGCAGGATCTGATCGCGGATCTCGAGCACGGTGGTTTCGATCCCCCACAGGTCCGCCAGGGCTTCGGCCATCTCCAGGCCGATCGGGCCGGCGCCCACGATGACCGCCTTGCCGACCCCGCCGCCGGTCAACTGCTGCTTGAGAGCGATTGCCTGGCGGAGCCCGGACGCAGAAAAGACGCCGCTGAGCTCCTCGCCGGGAACCGAGAGCCGGCGCGGCCGGGCGCCCGTGGCCAGGACGAGGCGATCATAGGCGAGTTGCGTCTCGCCTTCCGGTGGCCCGATGTTCCACCCGCACCAGTTTCGCTGCCGGTCGATGGAAAGGGCCCGCGTCCCGGTCAGCACGCGGATGTCCTTGGTGTCACGGAAGAACCGCTCGTCCCGCAGCATGTTGAAGCTGGTGGACTGGAGCTGATCCGGGTCGCTGACATCCCCGGAGACATAGTAGGGGATGCCGCACCCGCCGTAGGAGATCAGGTCGCTCTGGTCGATCATCACGACCCGGGAGTCGGGTTCGAGCCGCTTGAAACGGCAGGCCGCCTTGGGGCCCAGGGCCACCGCGCCGATGATCAGGATGTTCCTGGCCATGAAGGGTCCTCCGCGCGAAGGGTTCTGCGGTATTCGGCGGTCCGGCCGAGGGGCGCCGCCTTGGGTCGCACGGCAGGCCGGCGCCGGCAAGTCTGGCGGGGACCCTGTCTCCGAAAGGGGGGGCTCTTACGAGGGATTGGAAGGAATGGACTGCCACCGAGCAAGCTCGGTGGCAGTGGGTTAGAAACGCCGTCCTCCACCCGATCTTCCGCCTCGGTCTCCGCCTCGGTCTCCGCCCCGGTCCGCCGCCCCGATCGCCGCCCCGATCGCCGGTTCTGGGCCGGGCTTTGTTGACGTTGAGGGCCCGGCCTTTGAAATCCTTGCCGTTCAGGCCGTCTATGGCAGATTGGGCCGCGTTGTCATCGGACATTTCCACGAAGCCGAACCCCTTGGATCGGCCGGTGAAACCGTCCGTGATGATATTGACGGACTGGACCTCCCCGTAGGCCTCAAAGGCCTGCCGCAACTCCGTTTCGCTGAGTTCATAGGACAAATTGCCGACGTAGATGTTCATGCCTCCCTCCTCCTGGTTGATGTGTGGTTGGGACTGCGCTTCGGCCATAGCTTGGCCAGAACGCGGGGTTAACGGGTCCTGTGGCACAAAGTACTGATTGCTTGCGGTCCGTGATCGTCAACGATGGGCAGTCCGCCGAGCTAGGGGAAATGACAACCGGAGATCACCGGGGAGATTGTCGGAGGGAAGGATTCGGGGTGGTGAAAGAGACTGTAGGCTATCCGTGTCCAACACCGAAATCGTTCCTTGCGCTCGCTATACGCCGGGTATGCTGAATCACGGGATGCCCCGGAACATCATCTCACGTGACAGGACGCCCACCCAACTACGCCAGACCTGCGGGCGTCTCCACCAAGTTGATTGGCATATGTTTCCGACACTAGCCTTTCTTTTTCTTGAAGTCAAACAAAAAAGGATCATCGAAACCTCATGGCCCGGAGGCAATAACGGCTTTTCAGGTCGCCGGCTGCCATGCTATGTTATGCAAGGGGAAACAGTCATGACACTCAGGCTTGAAAAGCTGTCGGCCTTTCCCGGAAGGCCGGGCCCGTTGCTGCTGGTCATCATGGATGGGGTCGGCCTGGGGCCCCCGGACGAGCGCAACGCCGTCCACCTGGCCCACACTCCCCACCTGGACCGTCTTTTCCGCTCGGATCTTTTCTGCGCCCTGCAGGCCCACGGCATGGCCGTGGGGTTACCCAGTGACGAGGACATGGGCAACAGCGAGGTGGGGCACAACGCGCTGGGGGCCGGCCGGGTCTTCGACCAGGGTGCGCGCCTGGTCAACCGCGCGATCGAGTCGGGGGCGATCTTCCGGACACCGATCTGGCGGCGGATCGAAGCCCGCGGCCGCGAGGGAGGCGCGGTGCACTTCCTGGGCCTGCTTTCCGACGGCAACGTGCATTCTCACATCGGGCATCTCTACCGGCTCATCGATCAGTGCGTTGCAGCCGGCCTGCCGCGGGTGCGCGTGCACGCCCTGCTGGACGGACGCGATGTGGGCGAGCGCTCGGCGCTGGACTACCTGCTGCCCACCGAGCGCAAACTCAGCGAGATCTCCCGGCGGGACGGCTTTGACTACCGGATCGCCTCGGGCGGCGGCCGCATGAAAGTCACCATGGATCGCTACAACGCCGACTGGGAGATCGTCAGGCGCGGCTGGGAAGCCCACGTCCTCGGTCGCGGCCGACCCTTCGGTTCAGCTTCCGAGGCGGTGCGCACCTTCTATGCCGAGAACCCGGCCATCACCGATCAGTACCTGGACGCTTTTGTGGTGGTGAACGCCGAGGGCCGGCCGGTGGGGCCGGTGCTGGACGGCGATGCAATGGTGTGCTTCAATTTCCGGGGAGACCGCGCCATCGAGATCTCGCGGGCCTTCAGCGAGCGGGATTTCCGGGAGTTCGACCGCGGCCGCCTGCCGGAGGTGCTCTATGCCGGAATCATGGAGTACGACGGCGATACCCACATCCCGCCGAACTATTTGGTCTCGCCCCCGGCCATCGAGAACACCCTGAGCGAGTACCTGTGCGCCCAGGGGGTCCCCAGTTTCAGCGTGGCCGAAACCCAGAAGTTCGGGCATGTCACCTATTTCTGGAACGGCAACCGTTCGGGTTACATCGACCCGAACCTCGAGACCTATGTGGAGATCCCCTCGGACCGGATCGAGTTCGACCGCGCCCCGCGGATGAAGGCGGTCGAAGTGACAGACAAGGTAGTGGAACTGCTGCGCACCGGCCGCTACCGCTTCGGCCGGCTCAATCTTGCCAACGGCGACATGGTGGGCCACACCGGCAATATGGAGGCCGCCATCGTGGCGGTGGAAACCGTCGATCAGTGCGTCGGCCGGCTTCTGGAAACCGTCCGCGAGCTGGCAGGCATCGGGGTGGTGACCGCCGACCACGGCAACCTGGACGAGATGTTCAGCATCGACAAGCAGGGAAGACGCCAGGTAAAGACGGCCCACACGCTCAATCCGGTGCCCTTCGCCATCTGCGACCCGGGCTACGGCGGCGAGTACCGGATGGCCGCGCTTGAAAGGCGCGGCCTGTCCAACGTGGCGGCGACCCTGCTCAACCTGCTGGGGTACGAAAAAGTGCCGGACTACGACCCCTCGCTGATCGAGTTCCCAAGAACACGGGCGACGGGAAAAGGTAGCGCCTCCCCGGACGCCTGCTAGACCTGGGCGGCGGCGGAGCGGATCGCGGTCTTGAGCTCGCGGGCCAGCAGCCGGGCCAGCATGGCCAGGCTCTCCGCATCCAGAAAATGCTCCGCCCGCTGTTCGAAGAGCACCCGGCAATCGGCCGGGAACTCCTCGTCGGCGTCGTTGAAGAGCAGCAGGAGCGGAACGCGCGGCAGCGCGTCGAACCGCACCGCCAGGTGGTAGGGCAGCGCCTCCGCGGGAGGGTAGCCGCCCGCCGCCCGGGCGGCTCCTTCCAGCACGGACAGCCGGCCGCCGAAAACGCCGGTGATGGGCCGCTCCACGTCCTGGGCGAAATAGACCGTCAGCGGTCCGGCGTCCCGGAAGTCCCTGAAATGGACCCACTGCCCTGCTTGGGGAACGTGCAGCGGGCGCGCGCAGCAGGTACTGGCAGAGGATCACGCAGATGTCGAGGCTCGGCCGTTCCCCGGCCGGACCGCGGATGCCGCGGCCGGAAACCTGGTACGGCCGGCCGAAAAGCGCAATGCGGGCGGTGCCCTCCAGAAAGCGGATCCCGAGCGCCTCCTGGCGGGCGCTCAGGTCTATTCCCGCGACCCGTTGCAGATAGTCCTGGTAGGTCTGTTCGAAGATCGGCGCTGCCATTACCCGGGGTCAGAATAAAGGACCGCGCGCCCGGCCGTCAAGGGACAGCTCGCCCGGCCGGGTCGCCGGATGCGTGGCTGGTGACAGGCTCCGGCGCTGCCCGGTCAGGTGTAGTAGGGGAACTTGCGCCAGAAATCCTTGTCGTCCCGCTTCCAGTCCGGACCGAACTTCTTCTCGTAGTACTCGTCCATGTGCCCGATCCAGCGGGACCAGAAGCTCTTCCCCTTCTGCTTGGCCTCCAGCACCCCGTTCAGATAGCTCTGGATGTCCGCCAGCTTGTCCTTGGGGATGTAGTAGGCCGCCCCTTTTTTGAAGGCCTGGATCGTTGTCTCCGGGCTCAGGGCGTGGGCAGTCAGCATGACGGCGGTCACCTTGCGCTGCTTGGCGATCTCCAGCAGCTTGAATCCGTCCACCCCCATGATGTCCAGGACCGCCAGATCGAAGCTCTCGGCTTCCAGTTTTTGCTTGGCTTCCTGGAAGGAAGCGGCCCGCACCGTCTCGCAGGACTCCTGCAGGAGTTCTTCCAGGGTTTCGAGCACGTCGATTTCGTCGTCGACGATGAGGATCCTCTTGCCTTTAAGATAGTCCTGTTCCGTCATCTGGCCTCCTTGATGAATTCCATCGTTTGTGGTTCCGTCCGTCCGCGCCTTCCGGCTGCTTCAGCTCCGGGGTCAGCGGTAGGCCACCGCCGGCAGCCAGGTGACCAGCTCGGGCCAGAGGCCGATAAACGTCAGGCTCAGCAGCTGAAGGATGATGAAGGGGATCACGCCCCGGTAGATGTCCCCGAGAGTGACCTCGTCCGGCACCACGCCCTTGAGGTAGAAGAGCGCGAAGCCCACCGGCGGGGTCAGGAATGAGGTCTGCAGGGTGACTGCGATCATGAGCAGGAACCAGACCAGCTTCGGATTGCTGATCACCCCGTAGCCCTGGATGGCGAAATCCAGCTTGGCAACCACCGGTGCCACCAGGGGGAGGATGATCAGGGTGATCTCCACCCAGTCCAGAAAGAAGCCCAGCAGGAACACGCAGAACAGGATGAAAAGCACGATCCCGTAGGGGCCGAAAGGCAGCCCGGTGAGGGTCCGCTCGATGAACTCGTCGCCGCCCAGCCCCCTCAGCACCAGGGCGAAGCAGGTGGCGCCGATGAGAATGCCGAAGATGTAGGCGTTGGTGTTGAAGGTGGCGTAGAGCACCTCCTTGAGCACCTTCAGGTTCAGTTTGCGGTAGGCCATGGCCATGAAGGTGGCCAGCAGCGCTCCCACCCCGCTCGCCTCGGTCACGGTGGCGATGCCCTTGAAGATCGTCCCCAGCACGGCCAGGATGAGCAAGGCCGGCGGGATCACGTGCTTGACCACGTTGAAGAGAGTCCGCCAGGATACCGGCCGGCGGTCCTTGGGCAGGGGAGCCGAGCGGGGGCGGATGTAACAGAAAACCAAGAGGTAGACGATGTAAAGACCTGCCAGGATCAGGCCGGGAAACACGGCACCCAGGAAGAGATCGCCCACCGATAGCCCCAACTGGTCAGCCATCACCACCAGCATGATGCTGGGCGGGATAAGGATGCCCAGCGTGCCGGCCCCGGCCACGGTGCCGACGGCCAGGGTCTTGGAGTAGCCCTGATTGAGCATGGCCGGCACGGAAAGGAGCCCCAGCAGCACCACCGAGGCGCCGATGATCCCGGTGGAGGCCGCCAGCAGCACGCCGATCAGGGTCACGGTGATTGCCAGCCCGCCCCGCACCTTGCCGAACAGATCCTGGGCCGACATCATGAGCCGCTCGGCGATTCCGGAGCGGTCCAGCATGAGTCCCATGTAGATGAACATGGGCAGTGAAACCAGGACCCAGTTGGCCATGGTGTTGTAGATGCGGGTGATGGTCATGCCGAAGTAATTGAAGCTCAGCCCGGTGATCGTGCCCAGATACTGGTCGGAAAGCATGCCCACCACGGTGAAGATGATGGATGTCCCGGCCAGGCAGAAGGCCACCGGGTACCCTGACAGCAGCAGGGCGATGAAGGTCGCGAACATCGCGATGACCAGGTAGTCGGTGATCTCCATTCTACTTGCCTCGGATGAACTGGATGGCCTTGATCAGCCGCGAGAAGGCGGCCAGGCCCAACAGGAAGAAGCTGAGTGGAATAACCGCCTTGATCGCCCAGCGGTACGGCATCCCCATGGGTGCGGACGAGCGCTCGTGGTGGATCCAGGAGTCCCAGAAAAACTCGATCCCGTAGTAGATCACGGCCACGATAAAAGGCATCAGGACCAGGAGGGTACCGAAGGCCTCGATCCACTCCCGTGTCCGCGGGGAAAACCGGCTGGGCAGCATGTCCACCCGCACGTGGGCGTTGGTCACCAGGGCGTAGGCCAGCCCGAACATGAAGGCCAGGGAATACAGGTGCCACTCCAGCTCCTCGAGCATCACCAGGCCGCGCCCGAAACCGTAGCGCAGGGTGACCTGGAGCACGATAACGAGGATCAGCAGGCCGTTCGCCCAGGCCAGCACCCGTCCGGTGCCCAGGATCAAACGATCCAGGGCACCGGACACGCCGTTCTTCTTCTCATGGGCGGTGCTGTTCACGGAATACTCCTAGCTCACTTCGGGCAGCCGGGGCGCGGCAGGTAAGCCACGCACTCGTAGGCCGAGGTCTCCTTCATGTAGTTCTTGAGATCGTCCCAGACCTTCTTGAAGAACTCATCCCCGGCCGCCTCTTCTTCCACCACTTCTTCCCACGTTTTCTTGAAAAGCGCAAGCAGTTCAGGCGTCCAGGTGGCGTTGATGGTGCCGTGCTTCAGCGCGTTTTCGGTGACCACCACGCCCTGTTCGGCGGTGGACTTGGCGAGCGAATACAGGTTCACCGCACGGGTGGCCAGCTCCATCACGGCCTGCTGGCGCGGGCTCATGCTGTTCCAGACATCCTTGTTGAGGATGAGCTCCAGGTGGGTGGCCGGCTGATGCCAGCTCGGGAAATAGTTGTACTTGGCGACCTTGTAGAAGCCGAGCTTGGTGTCGATGGCCGGCACGGAGAACTCGGTGGCGTCCAGGGCCCCCTTCTCCAGGGACGGGAAGATCTCGCCGCCCGGGATGGTGCTGACCGAACAGCCCAGCTTGCTGAGCACCTTGCCGCCCAGGCCGAAGAAGCGGATGCGGACACCCTTCAGGTCGTCGGCCGTGTTGATGGGCTTTCTGAACCAGCCGGCGGTCTCCGGGGCCAGAAAGGTGAAGGGGAAGGGCTTAATGTTGTACCCGGCGCGGTCATACATTTCCTGGTACAGCTTCAGGCCGTTTCCATGGTAGTACCAGCCCAGGTAGGCCGGCAGGTCAGGGCCGAAGGGGAGGGAGGTGAAGAAATCGGCGGCCTTCATCTTGCCCACCGCGTAGCCCGAGGCGGTGTAGCCGGCATTGACCTTGTTGGTGGAAACCGCGTCGTGGATCTCGAAGGCCGGCACGAGCTTGCCGGGCTCGAAGATCTTGACCATGATGGTGCCCTCGCTCGCCTTTTCCACCCACTCCTTGAAGAAAGGCACGGAATCGCCCAGCGTGGGCAGGGCGGTGCTGAAAGCGATGGGCACACTGAGGATGATTCTCTGTTCCTCGGCCAGTGCATTTCCCCCCATGCCGCCCAGCAATAAAGCGGCGGCGGCCGCGAACACGACTGCTCTCTTGAATACCTTCATTGGACCCTCCTTTACGTTCCGGATGTTCTGATGATTCGGAATTCCAGCCAAAAGGTAATCCTCACAATGAAACGGGTGCCGGTCACCTCCTTTCCGCGCTGTGCGCGCCTTTCGCCGGCCGCCTGGACCGCGGCCCGAAACCCGGGCGTTGGTCCGGGTCAGGCGTATTTGCAGGTGATGCCGCCGTCTACGACCAGCTGCGCACCGGTGATGTACTTGGCCTCGTCCGAGGCCAGAAAAAGAGATGCGTAGGCCACATCCCACGCGTCGCCCATTTTTTTCATGGGCACCTGGGCATCGCGGATGCGGATCATCGCCTCGATGTCGCCGTCCGAGTAAGCGTATTTCAGGGGTTCCATGATCATCGGCGTGTGCATGAGGCCCGGCAGCACGCAGTTGGCCCGGATTCCCCGGGCCGCGTACTGCACGGCAATGTTCTGGGTCAGCTGGTTGATCCCGCCCTTGGAGGCGTTGTAAGAGACGCTGGGATAACCCGTGAAGCGGATCGAGCCGATGGAGGACACGTTGACGATGGCGCCGCGGCCCTGTTCCAGCATGTGGGGCAGGCAGTACTTGCAGGTCAGAAACATACTTTTCAGGTTCACCGCCAGCACGCGGTCCCAGTTCTCCTCACTGATCTCCACCGGGCCGCCGACCTCGACGATTCCCACGTTGTTGTGCAGCACGTCAACCCGGCCATAGGTCTCCATGCAGCGCGCCACCATCTGCTGCACGTCCTCGGATTTCGACACGTCGGCCCGGTAAACGCTGCATTCCCCGCCTTCGCGGTCGATGATGGCTTTGGTTTCCTCGGCCGCCTCGACCTTGATGTCCACGCCGAAGACCCTGGCCCCTTCGCGGGCAAAGAGGACTGCGGTGGCCTTGCCGTTGCCCCAGCCGGGGCCCACGGAACCGGCCCCGGTGACGATGGCTACCCTGTCTTTCAGACGATCACCCATGCTCGCTGCTCCCTCAGACCTTGCGCTGCTTGCCTTCCCAGTAGTTGGCGCGCAGCTCCCGTTTCAGCACCTTGCCGTAGTTGTTCTTGGGCAGCGCCTCCACAAAATCCACGCTCTTGGGTTTCTTGTAGCTGGCGATGTGATCCCGGCAGAAATCAATGAGCTCGCTCTCGGTTGCCGAGCCGCCCGGCACCAGCGCCACCACCGCCTTGACCGCCTCCCCCCACTTGGGGTCCGGGACCCCCACCACGGCCACCTCCCGCACCGCCGGGTGCCGGATGAGGACCTCCTCGATCTCCCGCGGGTAGATGTTCTCGCCGCCGCTGATGATCATGTCCTTGGAGCGGTCCATGATGAAGAGGTAGCCGCTCTCGTCCAGAAAGCCCATGTCGCCGGTGTGCAGCCAGCCGTTCAGGATGGTCCTGGCGGTGGCCTCGGGGTTGCGCCAGTACCCTTTCATGACCAGATCCGAGCGGGTGACGATCTCGCCCATCTCGCCGGGAGGCAGTTCCCGGTCGTGGGGGTCGAAAACCCGCACCTCCACGTCGGTGCGGGCTAAGCCGGCGGAAGCCAGGCGTTTCAACTGTTCCGGGGTGCCGTCCGACACATGATCCCGCTGAGGGAGATACGTGATCGTCATTGGGGATTCCGCCTGGCCGAAGAGCTGGACCAGGCAGGGCCCCAGCTTGCCGATCGCCTCCTTGAGATCCTCCACCAGCATGGGCCCGCCGCCGTAAATCAGCGCCTTGAGGGAGCTGTGGTCGAAGCGATCGGCGGCCGGGCTGTCGGTCATCAGCTTGACCATGGTCGGCGCCGCGAACATATTGGTGATGCGGTGCTCCGCGATGGTCCGGAAAACCAGCTCGGGCTCGAAGCTCTTGGACTCGAGAATGACGTTGGCCGCCGCCTTGCCCACGTTGGGAAGAGCGTAGCAGCCGCTGCCATGGGAGAGCGGGGCCGCGTGCAGAACTGCTTCGCTCCGCGCCTCGAAACCCGGGCAGATGTCGGCGTAGAAGTTCATGGTCATAGCCAGCAGGTTGCGATGGGTCAGCATGGCCCCCTTGGGCAGACCGGTCGTGCCCGAGGTGTAGAAGAGCCAGGCCACGTCGTCGGGCGCCACCTCTGCGTCGCGGAAGTCGGCCGCAGCCTTCGCCAGCAGGGTTTCGTAGTCCAGGAAAGCCTTCCCGGCATCGGAAAAGGCGATCAGGCGGCGGACGCCCCCCAACTCCCGGCGCAGGTCGGCCAGCGGGGCGTTGAATTCCGGCGAGCAGATCACCGCCCTGGCTTCGGAGTGGTTGATAATGAAGGCGTACTCCCTGGGGTGCAGGCGGAAGTTGATGGGCACCGCGCCGCAGCCGGCCTTGAAGCAGGCGAACAGGCTCTCCAGCATCTCCGGGTAGTTGTGCATCAGCAGGGCGACGTGGTCCCCGGGTTGAAGTCCCAGGCCGCAGAGCGCGTTGGCCAGCCGGTTGACGCGTTCATTGAACCGGGCATAGCTCAGATGCCGGCTGCCGTGGGCAATGGCCGGCCGTTCCGGAAAGGCCCTGGCCGCTTTTGTCAGAAGCTGTCCGACGTTCATCTAATCCTCTAAAAACTCCCGAATTGCCCGATCCCTGGCCGCATGGGGTTGAAAAACAACCCCGTAGTGATTGGTGTCCGCTACGTCGAATCGCTTGGCATCCCCAATTTTTCTGATCATTTTGTCAATAACGTCTTCCGGTAAGAGCAGATCATTCAAGCTCAAAAGCCCCTTCGGCGCGCGAAGGATCAATACCTTGCATTTGATCCTGGAGTAAAACGGTGCGCAGTTCAGCTTCCTGATGTTGGCTTGTTCCTCCTGGATGTGTCGGGGATCAATATTCGTGCGCACCCCGTCTTCTGTGGGTTCGATTTCATACCGGTAGTATCTTTCTATGGCCGATGACCACGGATGGATGTAGGGCGGTTCGCGCATTTTGTCCAAATAGGCTTCCGCGGAGGGGAAAACCATTTCAAGTCTGTCCAGGGCCGGTTTGATCCCGTCAAACACGTTGTTCATCTGCTCTCTGGACAGATCCCCTCCGCCATCCACGAGGATTAACCGGTCCACCCGATCAGGATGCTCAGCTCCAAGAACCAGACCGATGAAGGCGCCCAGGGAATGGCCCATGATCACGGCACGCTGTATGCCCAGGTCATCCAGCAGGCAAAGGATATCTCTGGTATGGTGTTCTATTGAATAGCCTTCAGGCGGCCTGTCCGACTGGCCCCTCCCCCGCAGATCCATGGCCAAAACGCGGTGCTCGGGAGCCAGCGCCGCTGCCAGCACATCCCAAGAGCGGCAGTTGGCGGTGATGCCATGAACGCAAAGAACAGGTTTCCCGCCTCCCTCCCATAGGGCCACGTTGATCTTTACACCATCTCCGTGGACCGCTTTCATGATCGGATCAGTCATGCTTGTACTCCCTATGCCTCTTTCTTGTGCCATACCCTCGAGAGTTACCCGGCTCCGGATGCGTTGCGCCGGGCCACCATTTCCCGCACCGTACCCACTACACCCTTGGGAAAAACCATGATCGCCACGATGAACATGAGCCCAAGAAAGGCGATCCAGCGCTCGGCGATGCGGTTGATGATCTCATAATCCGGAAACAGGGCCGCAATGCCTCTCAGCAAGTCAGGCAACCACGCCTGGGTCGCCATAAAAAAGGTTGCCCCAACAATGCTGCCGTATAAGGTGCCCAGGCCTCCGATGATGACCATCAGCAGATAATCCACCATGCTGAACACGCCTAGCGCACTTCCGGGATCTACATATCGCAACCAGACGGCAAACAGTATTCCGCCTAGAGACGCAATAGAGGAACCAAAAACAATGGAATAGATCTGATAACGGAATGTTTTGTATCCCAATGCTGTGGATCGCTGCTCGTTGTCGCGAATGGATTTGAGCACACGGCCCACCGGCGAGCGGACAAAGCGAAGCAGGCCCATGAAAAGAACCAAGGCGACACCCAGGATAAGGTAATAGGTCACAACTCGCGGAGCCAAGTGAAAACCCGCGAGATGAACCCCCGGCCAGGCTACATCCAGGATTCCCGGAAGACTGAACGTGATGCCGTCCTCGCCGAGGGTCAGATCACTCCATGTCATGCCTAGGATGTGAAAGAAATCAGCCAAAGCGAGGGACAGCATGGCAAAGAAGATGGCCTTGGTTCGCAGGGAGAAGAATGCAAGCATCAGGGCCAGCACCACACTCAAGGTCAGGGCGGCGGCAGCAGCCAGAAGCAGGTGGTACCACTGAGGCGAGCCCGAATGATAGCACAGCAGCGCCACCGAGTAGGCACCGATGCCGAAGAACATCGCGTGGGCAAACGAGAGCAGCCCCGTATAGCCAAGAATGAGATCATAAGAAGCCACAACTACGGTGAAGATCATGATCTTGGCCGCCATATCCATCACCCGGAACGATGGCACCAAGGGTACGAAAAACAAAACAGCCACCAGAGCCGCCTGGATCCAAAAGGACGGGCGCCTGTATCGGGCCTGCCGCTCTCGCAACCGATTCCGTTGGACTGGAGTCATGTGGTTAGTCATCAGGCACTCTTGATCTATTTCTTGCCCAGTAATCCCCACGGGCGAATCAGCAGAATGATCGCCATGATGAGGATGTTTACGCCCAGGGCCAGTTTTGGCAGAAGAAAAGCCACATAGTTGAAAGAAAGGCCCACAATGATGGCACCCAGAAAGCTTCCGGTGACCGAGCCCAGCCCGCCAATGATGACGACGATCATGGCAAATATAATATTCTGCAGGCCAATTTCGGGGTAAACCTGCTCTTGAAAGATGCACCACATGGTACCGCCCACGCCTGCCAGGGCCGCCCCAACCGTAAACACCCAGGTAAATATGCGATTGATGTTGTAACCTGCCGTCTGGACCCCTTCTCGGTTTTCCACCCCCGCCCTGATGATAAGGCCAAGTTTGGTCTTCATGAGGACCAGCTGGATGCCGGCAAACATGGCTACTCCGACAATGATGGCCGCTACCCGGAACTTGCCGATGATCACGTCGAAAACATCGTAGCTTCCCTGGAACATCATGGGGACCCGCACCACTTCCGGACTGGCTCCCCAAATGATCTTGGTTACTTCGGTCATGACATACAAGACGCCCATGGTGATCATGATTTGCTTGAGGTGGTCACCGTATACCCCGCGAATGATGACCCGTTCCACAACCATACCCAGCAAAGCCCCTGCCAGCGCACCGACAAGAATAGCGAGCAGTAAACTGACAAAGCTCTGGCCCGCCGTACCGTATTCGACCCAGCCGAATTTCTCGAGCAGGTTAAGAGTCCAGTATCCCCCACTGTAGGCTCCCAGAGCGAACAGAGCCCCATGGGCCATGTTCAGGACATCCATCAGGCCGAAAATGATGGTCATGCCGGCAGCTACCATGAACAAAAGCATGCCGAAGGCCAAACCCGCTATTGTCAGGACAACGTAAGTGGTTGGATCGATCCAGATCAGCGGCAGGAGCCAGATGGCGATCGAAGCGATTCGAAGCGCCCAGTTCTTGGCATCAAGCCCTGATTTCGTTTCCAACTCCATCGATGCAGCTTCTGAAACCATGTCTTGCTTGTCCTGCAAACAAAAGGATTGAATATGTAACTTGCCGGCGTCGCAAAAGTTCTGCCCGGTTCAGCCAATTCCCAGGTACTTCTGCTTCAAAGCCTTGTCCTCGGCCAAATCCTCCATGAGACCCTGATGCACCACGCGGCCGTTGTCCAGAATGAAGTAATCGATGCCCACGAGGCTGGCCAGACGGAAATTCTGTTCCACCAAAATGATGGTTGTCTGATCCTTGATCCGGAGAAGCGATTCGCCTACCTGCTCGACCACGATGGGTGCCAGCCCCTTCGAGGGCTCATCAATCAGCAGGATACGGTGATGGTTGACAAACGCGCGGGCAATGGCGAGCATTTGCTTTTGCCCGCCCGAAAGAAGCCCGGCACTGATTCGCCAAAGCCTCCTGAGGTCCGGAAAAAGATCGAGGACCGTCTCGAGGCGCTTCCATGCCTGTTCGTTCTCTTCAAGCATGGAGAGCCGCATATTCTCTTCCACACTCAAGTTGTAAAACACGGCTCGATCTTCCGCTACAAAACCTACCCCAAGACGCACAATCTCGTATGGCTTTCGGTCCTCTATGGGCTGGCCGGCAAGGTGTATCTCACCCGCCGTGACCGGGTTCAGCCCCATGATGGCCCGCAAGGTGCTCGATTTCCCGGCGCCATTACGCCCCAGGAGGACCGTCGGCCGGCCGGCCGCAACGTCCAGGGTCACACCCTGCAGAATGTGGTGTTGAACGATGTAGGTGTGAACCTCCTTGAGGCGCAGGATGGGCTCAACCATGTTTCACGCCTCCACCCAGATAGGCGGCCTGTACCTCTTCGTTGTTGGAGACTGCCTCCGGGGTGTCGTCACAGATCAGCATCCCCTCCTTGAGCACGGCAATGGTGTCGGAAACGGTCATGATCATGTCGAACTTGTGCTCCACCAGCAGGATCGTCCGGTTGTGCGCCGCCTTGATATCCTGAATGATCTCCAAAATGGCGGGAACCTCTTCGACGCTCATCCCTGCCGTGGGCTCGTCCAGCAGCAGCACTGCCGGGTCCAGGCCCAGGAGTATGGCGAGCTCCAGCTTGCGCTGCTCACCGTGAGTCAGAGTGCTGGCCGCATGCCTCCAGCGATGCTCTAGAAGCACCTGGCCCAGAAGATCGTAAGCCCGGTCTTCCAGCTCCGTGTACGAACGCCAGTGGCGCCAGAAAACCATTCCGACATCGACCCTGGACTGCAGCGCCAGGCGAACGTTCTCCAGCACGGTCAGGGTCGGAAAGATATTGGTCAGCTGAAAAGACCTGCCGATGCCCAGCTTCGTCCGGCTGGCCGGATCCAGGCCGGTCACATCCTCCCCGTTGAAGTACACCCGCCCGGAGGTGGGTTTGTATTGGCCGCTGATGAGGTTGAACAGGGTGGTTTTGCCGGCACCGTTGGGGCCTATGATGGACTTGAGGCGATGTTTCTCGAAGATCAGGCTGACCTGATTGACGGCGACGTTGCCGCCGAAGCGAATGGTCAAGTTCCGAGTTTCGATGGCCGGTCTGTGATCCATGAAGGCGTTTCTGCCTGGAACCATGTGAGTTCCGATCGGGTGGTTCTTCGCAATGAACCAAGCCTGCGTGAAGGAGCGCTTGCTGCGGGCTCCTCCACGCAGAAGGGTTCTAACGGGTGAGCGGGATGTTCAACTCCTCGATGGTCTGCACTTTCACCAGCTCGGGAACAGCCCAGGCGACATCGGGATCCACCTTGAGCTTGAAATGGAACATGGACTGCAGGGCCTGGTGATCCTCCTTGCGCATGATCATCTTGCCTTTCGGCGTCATCCACTCGAGACCTTCCATGGCGGTGATCAGTTTCTCGGTGTCTGTCGAGCCGGCTTTCTTGATGGCCTCAGCGACGAAGATGGCGGCGGCAAAGCCACCGCAGGTGAAGAAGTCCGGCGGCATGCCTTCGAAGCGCTTCTTGTGTTCGGCAATCAGCCAGTCATTCATCGGGTTATTCGGGTTGGTGTGATAGTAATACCCGGATCCTTCCATGCCTGGGAAATCCTTGTAGCCTTTCAATGCCGGAATAATGTTCCCGCCGGTGGTCAGCTTGATCCCGTATTTCTCGTCCAGTTTCATGTCATGGAACTTGTTCAGGGGGCTGCCTTTGCCGGCCCAGTTGAGGAACAGGTATTTCTCGCCCTTCAGATCCTTCATGGCCTGGATGATGCGCTGGGCGGATGCGGTGAAATCAACCGTTTCAATGGGCAGGAATTCCTCGATGACGACTTTGGCGCCCTTGGCCTCCACCGCACTCTTGTAGATTTCCGCAAAGGTCCGGCCGAAGGTGTAGTCCTGCGCCACGGTTGCGATCTGCACACCCGGTCGCGCCAGGACCAGGGCGTTGCCGATGGCGTCATGGGAGGAATTGCGCGAGGTCTTGAACACATAGCGGTTGCTGTCCTTCCCGGTGATGGTATCGGAGACAGCCGGCTCGACCACCAGGATTTTCTTGAACTCCTCGGGCACGGGAAGCATGGCCATGGCTACGGCAGAAGATGTCGGTCCAACCGCCAGATCAACCTTGTCGTCTTTGTACGCCTCGGTAAGCAGCTGTTTGCCGATGGCCGGCTTGATCTGCGTATCCTTGACGATGATCTCAACGGGGCGGTCCAGAAGTTTCATGGTGCCGTTGGTGGCATACTCCATACCCATCGCGAATCCTACCCGACTCTGATTGCCGAATTGCTCAAACGGGCCGCTCAGGGCTGTGATGTTGGCGATTTTGATCGGATCCGCTGCCGTGGCCGGTGGTGCTGATAGAGACAAGCCCATGACGACCATTGTGAAACAACAAATAACCCACGTTACCTTAGACTTGTTCATTTTCACTGCCTCCTTCTCTGGTTATGGTTACCGAAAGGGCCTTCAGCCAGCCTTGAGCCCTCAGATCTCCCCTTTCCCTTCCCAGTAGGGTTTGCGCATTTCGCGCTTCAGGGTCTTGCCGGCCACGTTGCGCGGGAGGTCGTCCTTGACCACGACCTCCGCCACCCGCTGGAACTTGGCCCCGACCCGTTCGTTGACCCAGTCCCGCAGCTCCCCGGCGGTGACTGCGCCCGGCTCGCGCAGCACGACGGCGGCCACCGGCGTTTCCCCCCATTTCTCGTGGGGAACGCCGAAGACGGCCGCCTCGCGGACCGCGGGATGCTGCACGACCACCTCCTCGATGTCCCGCGGGTAGACGTTTACCCCGCCGGAAATGATCATGTCCTTCTTGCGGTCGACCAGGTAGAGGAATCCGTCCTCGTCCACGTAGCCGAGATCGCCCGAGTGCAGCCAGCCGTCCACGATGGCCTGCGAGGTGAGGTCGGGCCGCTTGTAGTAGCCCGGCATCAGGATCGGGCCCCGGCCGCAGATTTCACCCACCTCGCCGGGCGGCACCTCCTTCCCCTGCTCGTCGAGGATTTTCATCTCGGAGAAGGGCAGGGGCACGCCCACCGAATCGGGTTTGGCCGGGAAGTCGGCGCGGTCCAGGACGGTCACGAACCCCTCGGTCAACCCGTAGAGTTCGTAGAACCGGCCGGGCAGAACTCGGCTCAGGGCTTCCTTGTGCTCGCGGTGAAGCGGTGCGCCCAGCGAGAGGATCATCTCCAGGGAGTGCAGCTTTTCCGGGGAAAAGTTGGGAGCGTTCAGCAGGCCGATGATCTGGGAGGGAACCAGCATGACATGGGTGACCCGCTCTTTGGCCACCAGCTCGATGTAGTCCACCGCATCGAACTGGCTGAGCAGGATATAGGTCCCGCCGACAAAGAAGGTCGGCAGCATGTCCACGAAGGCGCCGTTGAAAACAATGGCGCCGGCGTGCAGGTTGACGGTCTCGGGGGTCATCCGGTAAGCGGCTGCAAACGAGGTGCAGTAGGCGGCCCGGATGCCGTGGGTGTGCACGATGCCCTTGGGCAGCCCGGTGGTGCCGCTGCTGTACATGATGTTGAAGGGATCGGCTGCGCTGATCTCGATGCCCTCCGGCTCCTCCTCCACGCTGGCGGCTTTCAGGGCATGATAGTCCCGGAACCCGGGCGAATCCTTGCGGTCAATCAGGAGATAGCGGTTTTTCTCGATGGCCGGCAGGTCCGGCTTGAGGCCTTCCAGCGTGTCGGCAAAGGCCGACTGGCTGATGACCATCACGGCATCGGAGTCCCGCAGCAGGGTCGCCAGGGCCTTGGCGCGCAGAAGCGCGCTCAGGGGCACCACCACCGCTCCGATCTTGGCCACCGCCCAGTAGATCTCCAGCAGCTCCAGGCAGTTGGGCAGCAGGGTGGCCACTTTGTCGCCTTTACGGATCCCCATGGCCAGCAGGGCATTGGCCAGCCGGTTGATGCCCTGATTGAATTGCCGGTAGGTGAGCCGCTGCTTCTCAAAGACCACGGCCAGGTGGTCGGGTCGATATCGCGCGTGCCTGGAGAAAACGGATCCGATGCTCATGGGATGCGCCTCCGATCGGTTGTGGGAATGCGGGCAGCCGGCAAGGGCGAGGCCGAATTTTTCCGCCCTTCACCGGCGCCTGGGCGGAAGACTTCAAAGAGATAGCGATTTTCGTGCCAGGCGGGAAAAGACGAAGGGCCGGAATCCCGGGCGGCTGGCAACGTAAAGTTATTCTTGCAATATCATTAAGTTATCTGATCCCAGCGGATTAGGCTTGAACTCCCGGGCCGGAGGGTGTAGAAAAGGAAATGTGTCTCAGTTGGTAAACATGTCTCATCCATGAGACGAGGAGATCAGCATGACGGCGCGCAGCAGGGGACCCTCCGTTTCCGCAGCCCGGTTTTCCCTGACCCCGGATTTCTTCAAAAACCTGGTGGACAACATGCAGGTCGGCGTGATTGTCGCGGACCGGGAGGGATACCTGATTTACATCAACGAGACCTACGGGCGGTTCCTGAACATCGACCCGCAGGCGAACCTCGGCAAGCACGCCACCGAGGTGGTCGCCAATACCCGTCTTCACGTGGTGGCCAAGACCGGCAAGGCGGAGGTGAACTACCCCCATCAGTTCAAGGATACCGGCTACCTGGTGCACCGGATCCCGATCCGCGAAAAGGGGGAGGTCATCGCGGTGTTGGGATTGGTCCTGTTCGACAGCGCGAGCACGGTGAGCAAGCTGGCCGCCAAGCTCTCCATCCTGGAATCCAAGGTCGATCTCTACGAGAACGAGCTGCTGTCGCTGCGCTCGACCCGCTACACCATCGAGGGCATCGTGGGCGAAAGCCAACCCCTGATGAACCTCAAGCAGCAGGCCCTCAAGGCCGCCAAGACCACCCTGCCGGTGCTGATCACCGGCGAGTCGGGCACCGGCAAGGAGATGTTTGCCCAGGGCATTCACCATGCCAGCGGGCGCCGCCTGCGGCCCTTCGTGCGCATCAACTGCTCGACCATCCCCAAGGAGCTCATCGAGTCGGAGCTGTTCGGATACGAGGAAGGGGCCTTCACCGGCGCCCGATCCAAGGGCAAGCCGGGCAAGTTCGAGCTGGCCCACCAGGGCACGGTGCTGCTGGATGAAATCGGGGATCTGCCGCTTGAAATGCAGCCGAAACTGCTCCGGGTGCTGGAGGAAAAGGAGTTCGAACGGGTCGGCGGCACGGCGCTGCGGACAGCCGATTTCCGGCTGCTGGCGGCTACCAATCGAAACCTGGACCAGATGCTGGCCGAGAACCGCTTCCGCCAGGACCTCTACTACCGCCTGAACGTCATCACCCTCCACATCCCGCCCCTGCGGGAGCGGCGGGAAGACATCCTCCTGCTGGCCAGGCACCTGCTGCGGCAGATCACCCAGGACTCGGCCATGCCGCCGCTGAACATCGATCCGCAGGCCGAAGAAAGACTGCTGAACTATGCGTGGCCCGGAAACGTGCGGGAACTGAACAATGTGCTGGAAAGGGCGGTTTCCTACCTGGACGGGGACACGATCCGCCCCCGCGACCTGCCGGTCCGGCTTTCACGACGACTCCAGGGGACCCGGGCGGCGAACCTGGCTTCGCTCAGAAAGGACCACGGCGAGGCGGAGCGGGAAACCATCTGCCGGGCGCTCGACTCCGCCGGCTACAACAAGAAACGGGCGGCGGAAATCCTGGGCATCCACCGCTCATTGCTCTACAAGAAAGCTCAAGAAGTTCGCCATTCCCCTGACCCCGCCGGCAGGGGCGGATCCCGCCGGCTAGCCTCCCGCATCCAGCATTCCGCTTTCCGCATTGCCATACCCCGTACCCCGTAATCCATACCCCCAATCTCATGAGGTCCTGCGCCGGTACGCCTCCAACTCCTGCCGGAGCCAGTCCGGGATGGGCACCTTGGCGAAGGAGTCCATGTCGAGACACACGGTCACCTGGCGCGCCTCCACCACCAGCGGATCGCCTTCCTCGATCCGGAAGGCCCGGTAGCCCCAGGTGATGGAGGTCCGCCCCAGCTGGAGCACCCGGACCTCCACCTCGATGCGGTCGCCGTAGCTCAGCGGGAGCCTGAAATCGGTTTCCAGGTGCACGGTGGGGAAACCGACGCGGTGCTTGCCCAGGACGGTGGGGTAGTCGGTCTTCAACTCGGCGCTGAAAAACTCTTCCAGTGCGAGATGGAAATAGTGCAGAAATCGCGGATAGTACACGATCCCGGCATAGTCGATATCGCCGAAGCACACCTTGAGCGGCGCCTTGAAGAGTTTGGTTTCCCGGCTCATGTTCTGATTGGGCTTGCTGTCTTAAGAAACCCGCCCTCAGCTACCGGAGCTTTGCGCGGGTCGGTGGGGGTCATCCGGTTCAGACCGTGCTGACGCTCGAAAAGGCCGTCCGAAGCCAGCAGCCGGTCCTCGCAGCGCGGCGGCCCGACCAGCTGAAGACCCACCAGCCGAAGGCTACTGCAGAGCATTACTTTTTGCAAGTGCGCCCGGCGGGCTCGAAAGTGGCTTGACTTCTGGAGAAAAGTGAGTTAAATTAAATTCCATCATGAAGGCTCGCCTTTGTGGGCGGGCCTGATTTGTATGAACGAACGGAAGTGCCGAAGCTGGAATATCGGCTGCATGTCCGCCCCCAACGCAATAAAGGAGATTCCTTGCCTGAAATCGAAGTTCAAGAAGCGTACGACCGCCTAAGACCCTCCCCGATTGAAAACAGATCATCCGCAGCGACACCCGATCCGGAGCCGTTAGGCGACGCCGCTCCGGCGGATCGGCCTGATAGCCCCCGCCCCTCGCGGAAGAGGCGGCGCTCCCGCAAGGCGAAGCGGCCGCCGGTAAGCGAAGCGCCGGCGTCTGCCTGGGACGTATCCCAATTCGAAGTGCCGGCCGCCGAAGGCCTGACCCGCTTTCATGACCTGGATCTGCCGGCGGAGATCATGCACGCGGTGGCCGACCTGGGATTTCAATACTGCACCCCGGTCCAGGCCGAGATCCTGCCCCGGGTGCTGGCCGGATCCGATGCCACCGGAAAGGCCCAGACCGGAACCGGCAAGAGCGCCGCCTTCCTGATCAACATCTTCACCCACCTGCTCAGAAACCCGCGGCCGGCCGAGCGGCGGCCTGGACTGCCGCGGGTGCTGATCCTGGCCCCCACCCGGGAGCTGGCGCTGCAGCTCGAAAAGGACGCCCGCGAGCTCGGCAAGTACACCGACATCTCCACCCTGACCGTTTTCGGCGGCCTGGGCTACGAGCAGCAGAAAAGGGCCCTGGCGGAAAGGGTCGTGGACATCATCGCGGCCACGCCGGGACGGTTGCTGGATTTCAAAGGGCAGGGCCTGGTGCGGCTCAGCGAAGTGGAAATCCTGATCATCGACGAGGCCGACCGCATGCTGGACATGGGATTCATTCCCGATGTGCGCCGCATCGTGCTCAGCACGCCGGCCAAGGACCGGCGCCAGACCATGTTCTTCAGCGCCACCCTGACCCCCGAGGTGGAACGGCTGGCCCAGCAGTGGACCCGCGACCCGGTGCGCGTGGAGATCGAACCCGAGCAGGTGGCGCCCGACTCGGTTGATCAACGGGTCTACCTGGTCACCCGCCGGGAGAAACTCGCCCTGCTCGTGAATCTGATTATCCGGGAGGATCTGCAGAAGGTCCTCGTGTTCACCCAGCGCCGGGATCAGACCAACCGCCTGGCGGACCAGCTGAGGCCCTACGGGATCAACTGTGCCGTGCTGTCGGGCGACGTCCCGCAGAAGAAACGCATCAGCACCCTGGAGGATTTCCGCGAAGGAAAAATCCGCGTCCTGGTGGCCACCGACGTGGCGGCCCGCGGCCTGCACGTGGAGGGCATCAGCCATGTGGTGAACTTCATCCTGCCCCGGGACCCTGAGGACTACGTGCACCGGATCGGACGCACCGGCCGGGCCGGCGCCAGCGGGATTTCGGTGAGCTTTGCTTGCGAAGAAGACTCTTTCTACATCCCACCCATCGAGAAATACCTGGGACACCCGCTCAAGTGCGTGCATCCCGACGAGTCGCTGCTGAAGCTGCCGGAGCCCCTGTTCGAGGTGCCGGCGGCCACCGCAAAACGTCCTTCCCGCACGGCCGGCGGCCGCCGCGGCACAGACCGGCGCGGCAGCAAGCCGTCCGCCCGCACTTCCCGCGGGGCGCACCGCCGCTAAAGCTCCCGATCCCCTCTGATCTCAGGAAGCGTCCTCGTCCAGCAACGCCTTGAGCTTGGCGAAGGGGCTGTGCTTGAGGTCCTCCCGGGGCTCGCTGTTTTCGGTGGCGGATCCGCCATCGAGATGGTCCAGATACCGGCGATGCTCGTTTTCGTGACAGTACACGCACAGGTTCTCCCAGTTGCTGCCGTCCCTGGGGTTGTTGTTGTGGTCGTGGTCCTTGTGGTGGACCGTCAGCAGCTTCAGATTCTTTAGAGTGAATTCCCGGCCGCAGCGTGCGCAGACCCAGGGGTGGATCTTGAGCGACTGCTCCCGGTAGCTCTGCTCCCGCTCGGCGGCCGCCTTGCGGGTCTCGGCGATGAGCCGGCGCGTCTTTTCCTCCTCTGCCTTACGCTCGCCCTCCTTGCGGGAAACGAAGATCCGGCTGCCCATCGGGTGGTGCCTCCTTGCGCCGGCCTTCAGTCCGGGCAAGAACCTCTTCCCCGGCCGGCGGGGGAAGGATAGCCCGGATCGGGACCCCAAGTCCAGCCCCCGGCAGCCGTTTCGGACGCCCGTCGCCGGCGGGCCTCAGATGCGGGCGCGGTAGAGCACGATCCGCCGCGGGTCCCGGGAGATCTCGAAAGAACCCTCAAAAATTCCGGCAAAGGGGCTCCGGGGGGCTGCCTGGCCGTTGATGGTTTCGATGACGACCCGCCGCAGGGGTTGGAAAGGCCGCTCCAGCAAATGATGGAAAAAGCCGAGGAAGAGAGGCAGGTCCCGATCGTCCGGCCGGACGTGGAAGAGAAGTTCCCGGGCGTTTCGCTGGGATACGAAAACGATCTCCCTGCCCCGGTAAAGCACGTGATTGCCGGCCAGGCGGCGCGGGAGGCGGTGCCGGAACGCCTCGAGGCCCGTCCCGCAAAGGGAAGCCGGATCGACGGCCGATATCCAGAACACCGCCTCTCCCTGCGGCGGCTGCTGCAGGGAGCGGAAGGCCTCGCGGCTCATGAACTGCGGGCCCGGCAGACCGTGGAAGAAATAGCCGGCCAGCACCTCACCGGCCAGCTCCATCAGGCGGAGGGCCCGGAACACAAAACGCCAGCGGAAAGCCGGCAGCTCGACCTCGATCAGCTCCCTGAACACGATGCCGTAGCGGTCCAGCAGGATCCTGGCGCGGTCCTTGTTGCGTTCCTCGGCGGCGAGCGGGTCATCTTCGCCGGCGGGCGGGGCTGCCAGGTGCCAGTTGCCGATGTAAGGCAGCGACCCCTTCCATCTGGAGAAGGCCGCCCGCCCGCCGGCCCTTGAGCCGCGGGCGGCCTTTCGGCCGTCTGCAGGGGGCGGCCCGTCGGGGATCCGGAACCGGGTTTCCAGGCCGCGGCGCAGTGCGGCAAAGGAATCGTTGGTCACCTCGCCGGACCAGACCGCCTTCCAGAGGGCGGCGGACAGCTCCTTGGGCGCCAGGCCGGAAAGCCGGAGCAGGGTGGAAAAATCATAACGGCCCGCCGGGTGCGGGAAAAGGCCCGCGGCGGACGGAACCGCAGCTGGGTCGCCTTGGGCGGGGGCCTCTGCCAGCAGTTCCAAATCCGGCTCACAGCAAAAACACAGGCGTTTCCTTTCAAAGCCCATCCAGCGCAGCCCGGCCTCGCGCATCAGCGTGTCCAGCCAGGCGGGGTCGTAGGAACGGGTGCGGGCGGGAAGGATCTCGCTTTCCCAGGCTGCTGCCGGAGCCGGGTAGGCGGTGAGCCGGACCAGGGCCTGGAGCAGCCCGGGAGCCCCTTCGGCCGGCCGGCCGACACCCTGGAAGCGGGCCAGGAAGGGGGGCAGCCACTCCGGCTCCAGCGGCTCGAAGTCCGGCCGGGCGCCGGCGCGGGCCAGTCTCAGCAGGCTTTCGAAGTTGGCCCGGTCGCACAGCAGGACCCGGTCGGAGCCCTTCACCAGGTGCCCGGCGATGAGGGTTTCGGAGTCCAGCAGGTCCTGCAGGGCGCCTTCCAGCCGTTCCCCGGCCAGGCCGAGCGCCCGCTGCACGAACCGCCGGCTGCGCGGGCCGTAGAACTGCAGCCATTCGCCGAGAAGCTCGGCCGTGAGTTCCTCGGCCGCCCCATCGGAAGAAGGGGGAGCCGGGTCGGGAAGGGCGGCCGGCTTTCCGCTTTTCAACCCGCTGACCGCCGTGCCGCCGGGATAGAAGGCGGAGAGAATGCGCGGGAGGCTTTCGAGGGCCGCGATCAGGGGTTCGGCGGCGCTCGAAGGCCGGAGGCGCACGAGTTTGGCGGCAACCGGCCGCACCAGTTCCGTTGGTTCGAGCCGGCGGTCCTTACCGACGGCGCCGAGCAGTTCCTGCCATTCGGACTCCGGCATCAGCACCCTTTCCTTGACCCATTGCAGCAGTTCCTCGGGCGTGTCCGGGGGATAGCCCGGACTGAGACGCCGGCGCTTCAGCTCGTAAGCCGTGATGAGGCCGGCCGGCAGGGCGGGCCGGAGGTCCGGGGAAAGGGCCACCTCCCTGATCAGATCCGGCCGCAGGCGTGAGACCTGCGAATCCGGAGGGGAGTCGTCCTGGTACATGTAGTGATTCACCAGCGGCCAGGAAAGCCCCTGGGCCATGGGGCTCGGCCGGCCGGTGCGCGTTTCGCTCCAGCTGATGACGCCGGATTCCAGCTCGCTCAGGAGGCGCAGCAGGGCCTCCATGTCGAACTCGTCCTGGAAACAGGTCCGCCAGGTTTCCAGCAGGATGGGGAAGTCCTCGTAGCGCCTGACGGATTCCAGGAGCTGTTTTGAGCGCAGCCGGCTCAGCCACAGGGGCATCCGCTCTTGCAGCCTGCGGCGCGGCAGCAGGAGCGCCCGGGCGGCACTTTCCCGGAATCGGGCGCCGAAAAAGCCCGAGGTCTCGAGGCGGTTTCTGAGCAGCTGCTCCACGTTGCGGCTGGTGACGAGGGCCAGGATCTCTTCGGCGCCGGCCGCCGCGGGCAGCTGGAGGGCCAGACAGTCGTCGGAGGTGAAGACTTCCAGCCGCTGGCCGAAACGCTGCTCCCAGGCGGCGTCGAGCGCCAGGGCAAAGGGGCGGTTCACCCTGCCGCCCCAGATCGTGTGCAGGACCACCTGAAGACCCGGGTAGCCGTAGGGCGCCGACTGCAGGAACTCCAGCAGCAGGTGGTGCCGGTGGGGCAGGGGGCACCCGGTGGCCTGCTGCTGAGCCCGCAGGAAAGCCAGCAACCCGTCCGCGGCCTGCTCGTCGAGGCAATGCTCGCTTTGGAGCTGCGCCCTGAAGGCCGGGTCTTCCAGCCGGTCGGAGGCGTTTTCCAGGAACCGACCGATGGAGGCCGAAAGGTGAAAGTCGCGCAGGTTGCGCTCCCCTTTCCAGAAGGGCGGGGCATTGCCCTGGGAAGGGGCCGGCCGGACCAGAACGTCGCTGTGGGTGATGCGTTCGATCTTCCAGTTCTGGGTGCCCAGGGTGAAGACCTGCCCGATCGAGGCCTCCCACACGAACTCCTCGTCCAGCTCGCCGATCCTGGCGCCGGTTTCGTGATGGCGCAGCAGGAAATAGCCGCGGTCGGGAATGGTGCCGCCGGAAATGTAGAGGGTCTGCAGGGCCCCTTTCCGGGCGCTGAGGGTATTGCTCAGCCGGTCGAAGAGAAGCCTCGGTTTCAACTCCCGGATGCGGCTGTCGGCGTAGCGCCCGGTCAGCATGTCGAGCACCAGGTCGAACTCCCGCCGGGTCAGGTCCCGGTAGGGGTAGCTTGTCCGGACCAGCGCCAGAACATACTCCGCGGGCAAGGGTCCGCTGCCGGCCATGGAAACGATGATCTGGGCCAGCACGTCCAGCGGCCGTGTGACGGGCCGGGCCGGCTCGATGTCATGTTCCAGGACAGCGCGGGTCAGGACCGCCGAGCAGAGCAGGTCCGGCGGGTGGGTGGGGAAAAAGACCGCCCGGCTCACATCCCCCACCCGGTGGCCGCCCCGGCCGATGCGCTGGACGGCGGAGGCGACCGAGGCCGGGGACTCGAGCAGCACCACCTCGTCCAGCGCGCCGATGTCGATCCCCAGTTCCAGGGTGTGGGTGGCGACGATGGCGCGCAGGTCGCCGTTCTTGAGCCTTCGTTCCACCTCCAGCCGGATCTCGCGCGCCAGCGAACCGTGATGGGAATAGGCCAGCGGTTCGGCCGTCGCCCTGGTTGATCCGGTGGGTGAGTTTTTCGCACAGTCCGCGGCTGTTGGTGAAGACGAGCGTGGCGCGGTTGCGCGCAATGATACCCCCGATTTCCTCGACATAGGGGAACCAGAAGTCCTGCTGCTGCGCCGCCTGCGCCGGCCGGCCGGGAAAGCGGACCCGCAGTTGGTAGCTTTTCCCGGACGGGGAGAGCACGGTCCTGACCGGCCGGGGGATGTAGCGCGGGCGCCGTGGGTCGCCCTCCGGGACGGAACCCGCCCACGAAAGCAGCCACGGTCTCGAGCGGGCCGCACCGTGGCCGACAGCGCGATGCGCTGGAACTCGCCCGCGAGGGCCGCCAGCCGCTCCACGGCGGTGATGAGGTGCACCCCGCGCTTGCTGCTGACCACGGCATGGATCTCGTCCAGAATGACGAAGGTCACCCCGGTGAGCATCCGGCGTCCGTTTTTCGAGCTCAGCAGCAGGTTCAGGCTCTCGGGGGTGGTGATGAGGATTTCAGGGGGATCGATGAGCATCCGGCGGCGGTCCGCGGCGGGCGTGTCGCCGCTGCGGGTCAGCACCCGGATGGGAGCGGTCAGGATCCCTTCGGCGCTGAAGACCCGGTGCAGTTCCCCGAGCGGGTTGAGCAGATTGCGCTGGATGTCGTTGTTCAGGGCCTTCAGCGGTGAGACGTAAAGCACGCTGGGCCGCCCTGCCGCGGTCCTTGCGGGTCAGCAGGGTCTGGATAGCCCACAGGAAGGCGGCCAGGGTTTTTCCGCTTCCGGTGGGCGAGCTGACCAGCACGTGCTCGCCGGCGGCGATGGGCGGCCAGGCGCGGCGCTGGATGTCGGTGGGCGGACCGATCGTCCGCCTCGAACCAGCGGCCGATCAGCGGGTGGAACAGCGCGAGGACATCGTCGTGTGAGGCGGGCGGATCGGTCTTCATCTCTCCCTGCAGCAATTTTGCAGCCCTGCGGCCGGCGGACCGGGCGGCTCTACCGTTTGAGGCGGTTCAGGACCCGGACCAGGAGGCCCCTGCGGAACCCGATTCCGTCCTGGGGGCAGACTTCCTGGCAGCAGTAGCAGCGGATGCAGCGGTCGTAGTCGAAACGGATCCGGCGGCCCGACATTTGGATGGCGTCGGCCGGGCAGATCTCGCCGCACTGGCCGCAGGCGGTGCAGACCTCCGGGCGCTGGACCGGCTTGGAAACCAGGAAGCGCTTGGTGAACCCGTCGAACGAAGCAGGCAGCATGCCCACCGAATCCAGCTCCGGAACCTGAAAGCGGGGCGCGGCGAAAACCCCGGCCGGATCCCCCAGGAGATCGATGCGGTCCGGATCCGCGGCCCGGCCGTCCCGGGCCCGGGCCACCCGGTAGAGCGGAAACGACCGCAGGGGGACGCCCAGAACCCGGCAGACCGCCAGGTCGAGGGCCAACGCATCGGCGGAAGCCGCCAGCAGGTTGAGCTGCCTGGGCCGGCCGTTGCTGGGGCCGTGGCCTTCCATGCCCCAGACGCCGTCCAGGATGGTGAGCGCCGGCTTCAAGGTCTGGCAGATGTCCAGGTGCAGGGCGGCGAAGACGTCCCGGTCCACCCCGGTCATGTGGTGCCACTCGGCCTTACGCTGAGCCACCACCGTCCCGAACAGGTTCTTGACCCCGAGGGTGAGCAGCATGTGACAGTGTGTCTTGAGCTTGGGCAGGTTGATGATCACGTCGGCCTGCACGGCCTGGGACGCGATCTCTAGCTGCCTGAAAAGGGATGTCCCGGCCGTGGCGACCGACACCGGGTGGGTGAGCTCCAGCAGTTCAATGCCGAGCTCTTCAGCCACGGCGGCCATGCCCGTCCGGGCCGCCACCCGCTTGAAGGCATTCAGCGCCGGGCTGTCGGCGATGAAGGGTACGGCCCCGGCTTCCAGCACCATCCGCGCCACGGCCCGCACCACGGCCGGGTCGGTGGTGATCCTTTTTTCCGGTGCGCGGGCGCTGAGCAGATTAGGCTTCAGCAGCACGCGCTGGCCGGGACTCACAAAGCGCCGGATACCGCCCACCAGGTCGACGGCCCGGCGGATCGCCGGCTCCAGTTCACGGCTTTCGTAGGTGGTGCAGCGGATCAGGGCGACGGTGCTCAAGTCCGACATCCTCTTCCAACCCTCTCCTCCCATCCTGCAACAAATGCCCCCCATTTGCAATCCGTCCTCGGGAGTTCACCCGCCTTCGCAGGAAGCCACGGTCTCCCGGCCGTGAGGAATGCAGGTGTCCTCCGCAGCCTTGGTGCCGATCTTCCGCGTTAGTGTGCTACGGGGATGGAAAGGAGGACGGAGCTTCGGCAGGTTCCACCTCCGGGGGCGGCCTCCCCAGTCAGCTTCGAAGAACCCCCGCGGGCTGGGCCGATGTCGGTGTCCTGCCTTGCTTCCGGCTTCGAAACTCAGTCCTCACCCCTCATTCCTCGACCCTGTTTTCCGCCTGACGCCTGAAGCCCGACACCTGACACCGGCTTTTTGTTGACACCGGTGAGGTGGAATGGTAATTTTCCACGATTTGAAGCACATATGGCTCCTTGCCCGCGTACGGGCATCGATCCGAACAACCGGGTTCCGCATCCGGGACCAGAGCTCAAGGAGGAGAACGAATGGGCGTACCCAGACTGCAGAACTACATCAACGGGGAGTGGGTGGATGCCACCGCGGTGAAATACAACCGGATCATCAACCCGGCGCGGCAGGAGCTTCTGTGCGAGGCGCCGGTGTCCGACCGGGCGGATGTTGACGCGGCCGTCAAGGCGGCCCGGGAAGTCTACCCGGAATGGAGAAACACGCCGCCGGTGGCGCGCGCCCGCTACCTTCACCGGCTGAGCGCGGCCATGGAGGAGAACTTCGAGGAGCTGAGCATCGCCAGACCATGGAGCACGGCAAGACCATCGACGAGTCGCGCGGCGAGACGCGGCGGGGCATCGAGATGGTGAAGTGGCGGCCGGCATCCCGTCCCTGATGATGGGCTACAACCTGGAGGACATCGCCTCCGGCATCGACGAGTACCTGATCCGGCAGCCGCTGGGCGTGTTCGGCTGCATCGCGCCTTCAACTTTCCCTTCATGGTGCCGCTGTGGTTCATGCCCTTTGCCATGGCCACCGGCAACACCATCGTGGTCAAACCCTCGCCCCGCACCCCCATCAGCCAGATCAAGATGGTCGAGCTGGCGGAGAGGCGGGCATCCCGGCGGCGTGTGGAACCTGGTCAACGGCGAGACCGAAGCCGTGACGCCCTGCTCGAGCACCCCGACATCCAGGGCGTCTGCTTCGTCGGCTCGACGCCGGTGGGCCGGGAGGTCTACCGCAAGTGCGGCAGTCACGGCAAGCGCGTCATTGCCCAGGGCGGCGCCAAGAACTTTCTCGTGGTCATGCCCGACGCCGACATCGACCACACCATGGTCAGCCTGGATGACCTCCTTCTTCGGCAACGCCGGCCAGCGCTGCCTGTCCGGCGCCAACCTCGTGATCGTGGGCGATGACCGGACCTACGAGGGCTCCTCGACAAGTTCGTGGCGGCGGCGCGCCAGAATCCGGGTGGGCTACGGGCTGGACGAGTCGGTGCAGATGGGCCCGCTGCGATGCGGCCACCAAGCAGCGCGTGATGGCGATGATCGAGCAGGGCGTCAAGGACGGCGCCAGCTCAGGCTGGACGGCCGCAAGATCAAGCTGGTGGGCGACCTGCCGGAACTGCTTCCTGGGTCCGAAGGTGTTCGAAGACGTGACCCGACATGACCATCGCCCGGGAGGAGATTTTCGGCCCGGTGGCGAGCCTGATGAGGGCCAAGGACCTGGACGAGGCCATCGACATGATCCACGCACCCCTTCGGCAACGCGGCCTCGATCTTCACCAGCAGCGGCAAGTGGGCCCGCGAGTTCCAGTACGAGGTCAATGCGGCAACATCGGCGTCAACATCGGCATCGTGGCGCCCATGGCCTTCTTCCCCTTTGGCGGCATGAAGGATTCCTTCTTTGGCAACCTGCACGGCCAGGGCCAGGACGTGATCCGCTTCTTCACCGAGAGCAAGGTCGTCATCCAGAGGTGGTTCTGATGAAGCTGAGCACGATGGCGGCAGTCATGACCTTGATCTCCCGGCTGCAGAACGACAGCGCTGGACTCGACGACATACAGGCGGAGGCCGTCCGGAGCTGAAGACTACTTTGAGGCCTGGTCACGGGAAACCGCAAGTTCGAGAAGCAGGTCAAGCAGACCTATTTCGGCGTGATCACCGAGACGCTGGAATCCGATTTCTCCTTCGGGGACTGGACACCGACGACTTCGAGCTGGACGTCGAACGGGGAGAGGGCACCGAGCCCCGGTGATCCGGCGCAGGCGCTCGGCCTGGAAGAAACCGTCAGGACTTCGATCTGAAAGGCGGCTGAGTCCTCGAGGGCTCGATGGCTGACATGCCGCGGCTGGACCGGAAGCCCGCCAAGAAATGGGAGGAGCGGGCTCCAGTGGCTGAGATAACGCGGCGCCGCAACCGCACGCGGTGGCGCACACACGAAAGCCCCTTCGGGTTCACACACCCGAAAGGGCGCTCCGTATTTTGGGGCAGAGTCACTCTTTCGGCTTTCTTCCTTTTCGGGAGCCGGGTTCTGCGGCTTCGGAGCTGCCTTCGGCACCGCCATGCAGCCGGCAGCCGCAAGGTCTCTGCTCCCCTCCATTCATCTTCCATCAACTCCTTCACCTCCCGGACCCCAGATCTGGGCCGCCGGAGCTTCCGCCTTAGTTCGAGCTCGCATCCGGGAAACACGGCAAGCCGTTCCGGCGGGCTCTCCGGTTTCGCATCTCTCGTAGGCGCCAGAATCCTTGCAGCCGGAGGTGCAGATGCCGAAGAGCAGCTCGTCGTAACGCTCCAGCGTGCGGGTCGAGCTCCTTGTAAGCAATCGACTACCCCTTCGCGTTTGTCGCGCATGAAGGCTGGGGTGTCGTAGGACTTCGAGGTGCTGCGACACTGCCGATGGTGTGATCCTCAGCACCGCGAGATCTCGTCCACGCTGAGCGGCCCGTGCTGTTCCAGCAGGTCGATGATCCGGACGTGCGTCGCGTACGCCCAGTACCTTGAACAGCTCGGCTGAGTCTTTTTCGATAATCGAAACCAATTCAGTATTTGGTGAAACAGTTGATCACGCAGTTGGTGTCAGGTGAAAGAGATAAGCCCCGGAACAGGAGATAAGGACATGAGCAGACGTCGTCGTCGTCGATCAAGACCTTTCAGGAGAACATCGTGGCCGCCAAAGAACTGGAGGTACGCAGGGAGAAAGGGAGCTGAGGCTGGATCCGATCCGCTTTCGTAGTGCGGGGGCTGTCTGATGAAAACCGTCTGCGCATTCTCCGCCGCCAGGCAAGGAGTTGGTATCGAGGATCACCGAAGAGCTCGGTCTTCTCAGCCCCTGGGCTCCCATCACCCGAAGCTACCCAAGCGCGCCCTGCTGGTCAAGTCCGAGCGCAACGGCCTTACATCGACCACGGACCGCAGACGAGAGGATCATCGGCATCGTCGAGGCCGAAGCGATGCGGCCTCGACCTAATATCCAAGAGACGCACGTTTTGAGCGCTGGAGGGTTGAAAATGGCTGGCAAGCAGCTTGGAGAAGATTCTGGATCAGATGGCGCCCGAAGCAGCGGTCAGGGAAATGGGGCGCCAGGTCAGGAAGCTGTTTCCGCTTGTTGGCGAAGACATGCGGATCCGGTTTGTGATGAACCTGGTGGAGGAGCCGGACGGCGAGGACAAGGTGTCCAGCATGGTCCACCTCTGACTGGCCGAGTGCATGGACGAAGGTGTCGATCCAACGCAGATGTGTCAGAGCCTGGTTGACAAGGTAGCCCGTTCCAAGCAGTTGTCCTCCGTCGTCGAACCTGAGGTCCTCGCCCTCTTCGAGAACTGGCTGGAAGAATTGGAAGAAGAGGTCATAGCCGTTGTCAGGAACGGGCATTCCCTGGAACCCTCGATGCTGGCTGAGGCACTTGGGCTGTCCCGGTCCGGGGCCATGTTCTTGCTTACCAAACTGAAAAAAGAAAACAAAGTGTAGGTGTCTTGTGATGAGCGGGTCTAGAAAACTCATTATCGCGTTTCTTGTGGCTGTGGTCACAGTAACTGTCCTCTGGCTGACCAACCGTGCTGTCACGCCGAAAACGGCAACCTGGGAAGACGTGGTTGCCGAAGCCAGACAGGGCGGCTATCGCCTTATCCAACCGATGATCTGAAGCAGTATTACGATCGGGAACCAAAGCCCTCTGCTGGTCGACACACGACAGGAATGGGAGTACCGAACCGGTCACATTCAGGACGCGCTGAACTTCCCGATGGAACCCACCTGGTATTCGCGATGGAGAAAAAAGGCGGGCTTGAAGCCTTTCTGGGGCCGGACAGGGGTCGTCTGATCGTGTTTTACTGAGCGGGGCTTGCGTGAGTCCGGAGCGACTCAGCGGCCCGGGTGGCCGTAAACCTTGGATACGAAGAACGTGTATCGCTACCCTCAGGGATACCCGGAATGGCAGGCGGCGGGGCTGCCGGTCGCTGTCTCGCCAGCGGGATTGGCCGGCGTGGCCGAGCCCTCGCGAGCCCAGGGCCCCTTTACGGCTGGGCCATGATCTGGACGCTTCTCGGGATCTTTTTCGGAGGGGTTGCGCTCAATCTCACCCCCTGCGTGTATCCCATGATTCCCATCACCGTTTCCTATTTCGGGGGCCGCGCAGGGCAGGGGCGGGGGCGCGCTTCTGGGCCACGGGGCCCTGTATATCGGAGGACTGGCTCTGACCAACTCCGTCCTGGGGGTCATGGCCGCGCTGACTGGAGGGCTCATGGGTGCCTACTGCAGAACCCTGTCGTGCTCGTTCTCGTTGCCGGCGGTTCTGATTTTTTTTGCCACGAGTCTTTTTGGGTTGTGGGAACTGAGGCTTCCCGTCGGATTGACCCAGGCCGCATCGAAGACCTATGCGGGGTATGCGGCAGTCTCTTTATGGGGGTCACGCTCGGCGTTGTGGCCGCCCCCTGCATCGGCCCCTTTGTCCTGGGGCTGCTCACCTGGGTGGCAGGGATGGGGAGCCCGTGGCTGGGTTTTCTCGTTTTTTTCACCCTGAGCGTGGGTCTGGGGTTGCCTCTTTTCCTCCTCGCCATGTTCTCGGGCCAGATCGAGAAGCTTCCAAGATCGGGGGATTGGATGGTCTGGGTGCGGAAACTCATGGGCTGGGTCCTGGTCGGGATGGCGGCGTACTTCGTCCGTCCGCTGGTGCCCAAGGGCTACCAGGTCGTTCTGATGGCGGCCGTGGTTGTAGTCGCTGGGGTTCATCTCTGCTGGATAGCGCAAAGGCCCGCGGTCTAGTGGGCTTCAAATCGTTGAGGACCGGGGCGGATCGAGCCTGGCGGTGGCCGTCTTCCTGATGGGCGGTTGGATGCTTAGGGCCAGGGGTGTCATGGCGCACCTATTCCGATGAGGTCCTTTCCCAAGCCAGGGGATCAAACATACCCGTAATCATTGACTTTTACGCAGATTGGTGCGCCCCCTGCCGGGAGCTCGAAGACATCACGTTTCACGACGCCCAGGTCGTCAACCTGGCGAATCGGAATTTCGTCATGATCAAGGTGGATCTCACGCGAGGGGGGGATTCGACGAATGAGGCGCTTGTTCGAAGATATGATGTGAAGGGGGTGCCGACCGTCGTGTTTATTGATCCAGGGGGCAACGAACGCCACGATCTCCGGCTCGTGGATTTCATGCCGCCGGATCAGTTCCTGGGACGGATGGGGGAGGTGAAGATAAAGGAAATGGGGCAAGGCAGATGGAAAACACCGCCACGAACCAGGAGAGGAGAAAGACATGCTGAAAGTGCGATTTTTCATGAACGAACCGAACGGGAAACCCTGAAAGCATTTCAAAGAGATGATGCCCAGGTTGGGCGGAAAGTACCAGGTTGAAATCGAGGCCATATCCAAACCCAGGGCCGAGTTTCAGACCGACGAATACTTCGAGCTGGACCTGCCCGTGGCCCCGGCGGTCATGGTCGGCGACGAGATCGTGGTGGAGGGGTCGGACGTGGTCGACGAGAAGCTGGAGGAGGTCATCTGCCGACAGCTCGGCCTTCCCGCGCCGGAACCCCGCAAGCCCGGCCTCCTGAAGCGGCTCGGCATCCGGTGAGGCAACACCCGAGTCGATCTACAAACCCCAGACTGTGAGTACGCCGGCGCATTCAGATACGATCTCCTGACTTCGGTCTTCATGGTTTTCAACGGACCGCGGCCTTGGGCGCACGCGCACGAAGCTTGCGCCCCGCGTGATCCCAGGCCTGTGGACCACGCTTCGGATACCCGCCTTCTTCCAAACTAACCAGTTTCGAACGCAGCGACCGCGGGCCAACCGCAGATCCGCACAAAAAAAGCTTGACATACCACAATGTGGTATGAGCAAATTAGATCCTGTGCGCAGTTTTTTGATTGTCCGGCTCTCCCCACCAGGGGGCGGCAGGCACGGCATGATCGCAGTTGCCGGCAACGTGAGGCAAGGAGGAGGTGGCTAATCATGGCCCATACGAGATACGTGTCTGAAGAGGAGGTCACCCGAATGCTTCGTGAACTGTTTGAGGCGAGCGCAAAGGCGGATGGCGAGGCCTGGGATCACATCAGCTCTACCGCTTTGCGCCCCAATGGCGACATCCCTGCGTTTGGCATCCATTCGGCGGGCGTCTCTCCGACCCGGCGGTCGGCTATCCCCCAGCAACGACAACCTTCTTAGCCGGTCGGATCGCAGGGTCTCCGTTGGGGGAAGTTCCCGTGGCCGGAAAGGCGTATTCCTCACCCCCAGCCTTTTCTTGCGCCTATGCGCTGGCATTGCCCGCGGTGGTCACACGCCTGGGTCGGCCCGCATGGGACCAATCTGAGGGTTCTGTCGGTGCCGGCGGGAGGTCGGGTATGCACCCTGCAGAGGGGCTCGAACCCGGTTCCAATGCGCAACGGTGGCGCGGCCAGGTGTCGCAAAGAACAGGGAATGAAGAGGCAGTCATTCATAACCAGGAAGGAGGGCAGAGATGGCAAAGGTGGTTCGATGCAGAGACGTAGGCTTTGACTGTGCGGGCGTCGTGCGGGGTGCGACCGAGGAAGAGGTGCTGAAACAGGTGGCCGCCCATGCAAAAGCGGTTCACAAGGTGGAGACGGTGACAGAAGAGGTGATCCAAAAGGTGCGGCAAGTGATGCGTGACGAGTAAAGAAAAAACAAGTGACGGGAACGGACCATCGATGTGGTTCTCACCGGCCCAACTGGGAGGACAGGCTGGAGCCCTTTATCAAAGTGGCGGTACCTATGGCAAAAAGGGGATGAACAGGCGCGAAATCAGCTCTGCCTTCAACCAGGGACCTGCTGCCGACTTGATTCCCGGCCGGCATAACGTGCGGACTGCTTGCGAATTTAGACCCTAACGCGGACGGCGCAGCCTGGAGATCATATGTCCAAGATCATATGCAAGCTGTTGGCGATTCTATGGGTCTACGCTCTTGGGACATCCCATGGGCCTTCACAGTGGTGGAACGAGCCCTAGGTTCCGGCATTCGAATCACCGCTCTTTACCTCCTATGTGGCGCCTTATGAGACCGACCCGACCGAGTATTTCCTTTTTGGTGACCGGGTACTCGGATACCGATCCGGATATTGCCGACCGCGGGAAAAGAAGAAGCACGAACCCCCTTCCGGCGTTTGAGGCGACTGTCAGACTGTCGGCCTGCTTTCCCTCTCATGACGTTGAGGTGAAGTTCCTTCACCCCCGGCGAATCGCCCAGGGTTCTGACGGCTATGGCTGAGCGAGATCAGGTGACCGTGACGGTCCCCGATTTCAGTGTCTGGGGGGTATTGAGCATCGAGAACAAGCGAATGGCATTGTGAACTTCGGGCGCCAGCTTCGCAGGTTTCGTGTTGTGCCGCCAGGCGATGTCGGAGGTTCAGCATTCTCAGGGTCTGGCCGCAACCCAGAAAAACCTTGACAGGAACTACCACAATGTGGCATAAAAAACAGTGAGCAGCAGAGGTAGCTTTGAGGAACCAGGTATCACCGTCCACTCAAACAGGAGGGTGTCGTGAGCACTAAAATCATCATCGAAAGGAGATTTAAGGAGGCCGTCACCGCTGAAGATCTGCGGGTGATCGATGAAATCAGAGTGATGGCGCTCCGCAACCGGGGGTACATAGGCGGTGAAACCATCGTCAATGTCAACGATCCTCGTGAAGTAATGGTAATTTCCGCCTGGTCCAGTGCCGAGGATTGGAAAGCCTGGTATGAGAACCTGGAGTGGAAGGGACTCGAAAAGGAATTGACCTCCCGCTTGGAAGGACCTGCGAATGTGAGGATATTCGTGCCCGGCGCGGAGTATGCGAAAGCCGTGAATGGGTCGCTGCAGCTCCCGCGAGGCTCAACCCAAGCCTCCAGGTCGCTGCCGCTCCAAGACACGCGATTGGGTCTACGGGGGAATTCAAGGCCCAACTAGGGGGACGCGCTGGACGATGATTGGACTCGCCGCAGGAAGCGGCGACGCTGAACAGATTTGGAGACATGGAACATGAACATGACTCAGAACCACATGGTAGGCGATCGGATTGCCCAGGCCCGCGAGCAGAGGGGCTATAGCCTTGAAGAACTGGCCAAGCGTGCCGGCTGCTCGGATGAGTACCTGGGATGGATCGAAAAAGGCCAGGCGGAACCTCCGGTCGCGCTGCTGCTCCGCCTCGGTCAGGCTCTGAAACTGGGTCCGGGAGCGCTCCTGCAAAGCCGGGATTCCTCGGCCGACCGGCTGAAGGAAGCCGCGAAAAGAACGGCGCACTATTCCTACAAAACCCTCACGCCCCCTGAAGCCGAGAAGCATCTGATGGCTTTTTCGGTGCGGATCCCGCCTGGAACCGCGCATGAAGGCGTCGGCTACCGACACGACGGGGAGGAGTTCGTGTTCGTGGTTTCCGGGGAGGTGACGCTCACCTTAGACCGCCGGTCTCTGAAATTGACCGCGAAGGAGTCCTTGCGCTTCGATTCGAGCCTCAACCATCAGCTTTCCAACCCGGGTAACGAGGAAACTGAACTGCTGGTCGTGCTTTACCTACCCTGACCGGGATTCGGGATGACCACGGCTTGGAGCTTTGGCGCAACCTGGGCACTTCGCCAGTCCGCGATTTTCTTCGGAGTTTCTTGCCCTGCGGAATCCTCGATCACCCCAGGGATTCCCAGAAAAGATAATTCACATAGTCAGTCTATGGCGGCGGTGGATGTGGAAGGCTACCACACTGCAACCTGCCTTGATGGAACTGCCTGAGTGTGTTTGTCCCTCCATCCAGAATAGAAGATCCGAGAAATTGGTTGACCCTCCTTGCCCCGCTCTTCCCGGTTGTTGCAGAAAGATAGTCAAGGCAGCGGGCCAACCATCATACCCAGAACTCGGGATAGCGACGGGTTCCGGGGAGGTTGTTGAAGACCAGGGCCACCGCCAGCATGATCGCGGCGCCGAGGCCCACCGGGACCAGCACGTACAGAAAACCCAGAGCGTGGATCCGGTCGCTTCCGATGACGGCGATCAGCGCGGTGGCCCCGCCCGGAGGGTGCAGCGTCTTTGTCAGATGCATGACGGCGATCGCGGTTGCCACGGCGACGGCTGACGCCAGCCAGGGCCAGGGCGCGAAAACCAGTTGGGCCAAGACCCCCACCACTGCTGAAACCATATGACCGCCAATGAGATTCCTGGGCTGCGCCAAAGGGCTTTTTACTGCCCCGTACACCAGGACTGCGGAAGCCCCGAAAGATCCGATGAGCATGACGGCGTCGGTGTCCTTCAGGAGACCGTAGTGGATGAAAGCCACCAGGCCGATTCCCAGGAAAGCCCCCATCCAAGAAAGGCCGACCTCCAGCAGGCCGACTCTGGGGGGGCTCACGGTTGTTCCTTTCATCTTTTCAAGATATCCTCGGATCATGAGGCTGCCTGTCCTAGCTCTTGTTCAGGGTCTTAAAGGAAGAGAGAATATCGCCCCGCGTAACGATGCCTGTTAAATGACCTTCATAATCCAACACCGGGAGTCGGTTGATCTTCTTCTGCTCCATCCATTCGAGGATTCCCGCCAGCGGCGCATCTTCCGTGACGGTCACGGCCGGTCGGCCCATGATGTCTCCTGCGACTTTCCCGCGAATCGGAAGCGCAAGACAGCTTGTCTGGCGCAGGCATTGGGCCACGAGGCCGATGAAACCCCCACTTTCAGGCCGCATACGGGCGAAGAAATCCTTCTCTGAAACGACCCCCAAGACGCTGCCGTCGGCCTCCGTGACCGGCAGACCGGTGATTTCATGGGAGGCCATCCGTTCGGCAACCTCAAAGAGCGGGGTGTCGACACGGCAGGAAATCACCGGGAAAGTCATGATGTCTTTCGCCCGAATGGATTGGGTGATGCGCTCCACGGCGTGGCGGAATGCGATTGCATAGAGCTCACGAAAATCAGCCGGAGTAATGTCCAGGTACCCGTGGATCCTCTTCATGGCCTGGGAGACGTCGGCATCCGTAAGCGCCAGTGCAGGGGGCAGGATCAGGTTTTGAGTTCGCTTCTTCTTTCTCATGCGTGCCCTCCTCCGATCGGGGATTTGACGAGCCTTCAGGAGAGCCTAGCCATCTCCATGTCGCACCTCTGGGCCCAGCCCTCGGCGCCGCAGGACTGATAGCGTTTGATGGCTTCCCCCAGATGAGTACGAGCGCTTGGCCGGTCCCCTGTCTTTATGAAGAGCTGGGCATAGAGGAAATGGTCGCCCGCCAGATGCCACCATGTCATCCCGTTGCGCTCATCCGCTTCCATCGCCTTCCGTATCCAGGCTTCGGCTTCTGGCCGGGAATCGGCGTCCCTCTGCAAGAGGAGTTCGCCGATCGATCGGGCCATCATGCCCTCACAAATCTTCATCCGGTTGGAGCTTACGTGCTCTCGGAAGGATTGCAGGTCCACTTCGTTTCTCCCGCTCATGATTTCGGCTTTCGCTGAAGCTATGCGGTAAGCAGCGCTCAAGGAGGGCCAGATTCCCACGAAATCCAGCTGAGAGATCGCCTGCCGGTAGTTCTTTCGGGCAACATCGTATTGGCCCAGATGGTAACAGGTCTCGGCCAGGCAAAAATAGCCGAACCCACTCATTCCGAGATATCTCAGCTTTTCCCAAAACACGATTCCCGCTTCAAGCTTCTCCTTTGCTTCCTGGAGGAATCCTTTTAGAAAGCATGAGCAGCCATAATAGACGTAGGCTTCCGCTTTGGAGAGGGCATCGCCGCTGTCTTCAGCCAGTTCGAGGCCCTCCTTGCAAATCCGGTAGCCGAGGTCCGCTCTTCCCTGGTTGTTGTACACGGTGTTCCCTATACAGGCTTTAACGACCGCGATGCCCCAAAGGATTTTCTTTTCGACGTTCAGCTCCAGCGCCCTTTCCAGATGCTGGAGCGCCTTGTCAAACTGACAGTTCTCTGCGTACGCATGACCGAGCCAGTGGTTCCCCACCCACGTAGATACCGCGTCCCCGATCTGACCGGCGACCTCCAGGGCCCGATGGATGGATGCGAACGCTCGCGGGTAGTCCCCTTCGATCATAAAGGCGTAGGTTCCGTCCAGGGTAAGGATCTGGGCCATCCTTCTCCGGTAATTGCGTCTCATCGTCAGTTCGGACACGGGGCCGATGGCCTTTTTCGCGGAGACTGGATCCACCATCTGGTTGTAGTAAAGCCCCAGGGTGACCCTCGCGTCAATCAGCCGCTTCTCCGTCTCGTCTGACCGAGGCAGCCTTTCCAGGGAGAGCGCTGCATCTTCCAAATAGGCAACAGCTTCCCCATAGGCTCCTTTCTGCTGGGCCTTTCTGCCCGCCAGGCTGGAATACTTGGCCCCCCTTTCGTGATCTTTTCCTGCCAGAAAGTGCCTGGCGAGGCTGCCGAAGTGCTCTTCCAGGTGGGTTTCCCGCAGCTTCTCCATGGCCCGGCCGATAACGGCATGGAGTTCCCCCCTTTTTTTCGCCAGGATTGAATCGTAGACGACCTCGCGAGTCAGCGCATGTTTGAAAATGAAGGTGGAAGCCGGGTGGATCCCTCTTTCGTAAACCAACTCCGAGTCTTTCAGGGCCGAAAGGTGAGTAAGCAGTTCGTTTTCCGGCAGATCGGCGACTTCCTTGATGAGGTCGTAAGGGAACTGCCTTTCAATGGCGGAGGCAGCCTGGAGCACTTCCTTGGCCTTCTCGGGCAAGGCATCCACCCGCGCCATGATAACCTCCTGGATGGTAGACGGCACGCTCAGACGTTTGAGGTCCTTGGCGAGATGATATCCTCCTCCCGTGGCCTGCAGGATCTTCAACTCCTGCAGCGAGCGAATGAACTCTTCGATGAAAAAAGGGATCCCCTCGGTTTTCTCCAGGATCAGGTCTTCGAGGTCGGGGGCGATGGTTTCCGTGCCCAGGATGTGGGTGACCATGGCAAGGGTTTCACGATTCGAGAGGCGGTTCAGCATCGTCTGGCTGTGGTACGAGCGGCCTCCCCAGGTGAGCAGGAAATCTGGACGAAAAGTGAAGATCATCAGTATTCTTGCTGCCGGGATGCTTTCGAGCACATGGCGCAACACATCCTCGGAGCTCTGGTCAATCCAGTGAAGGTCCTCATAAACCAGAACCAGGGGACGGAGTTCTGAACCCTTGAGGGTGATCCGGGTGACGGTTTCGATGATCCGCTCCCTGCGCGCCTCGGGACTCATGGGGATCGGATCGACCCGCTCCGGTTTCAGCGAAAAAAGCTCGAGCAGGCAGGGGAGGGTCGAAGCCTGGTCTGCGGTCAGTCTTCTCAAGCCCTTGGCTACTTTTTCCTGGATGTCCGGAGCGCCGTCGCCCTCCTGGATCCGGAAGTTTGATTTCAGGATGTCGATAATCGGGTGATACGCGACGTTGCGGCTGTAGGAGAGACAGCGGCCTTCGAGAAAGGTGATGTCCTTCGTTGGCGATGGCTTTCTGGAACTCGTAGAGGAGCCTGGACTTCCCCACCCCGGCCTCCGCGACGACGGACACGGCCTGTCCGCGACCCGTCTTTGCCCGCTCAAGGCCGTCCAGGAGCAGCTCCAGTTCCCTGGCCCTTCCCACAAAGCGGGTCAGGCCGCGCTCGGCGCTCACATCAAAGCGAGTTTGTGTGCTGCTGGGCGCGACCACGCGATAGGTCTTTTGGGGAGTGCCCTTTCCTTTGACCTCCTTGGCGCCCAGGGCCTCGAAGCGGAAAAATCCCTCGGTGAGCTTGAAGGTGGCCTCGCTGACGCAGGTGGTGCCCGGCTCGGCCAGCTGCTCCATGCGCGAGGCCAGGTTCACGGTGTCGCCCACCGCCTTGAACTCCACCCTCAGGTCGTTGCCCAGGGTGCCCACCACTACCGGGCCACTGTTGACCCCGATACGCATGCGCAGCGGCGGGAAATCGGGTTTTTCCTTGCGCACCCGCTGGTTGAAACGGGTGAGCTCCAGGTGGATGGCGTGCCCGGCCCGGATCGCCCGCTGGGGGGCGTCCTCCAGGGCAATGGGGGCCCCGAAAAGCGCCATGATCCCATCCCCGGTCATCTCATTCACCGTGCCGCCGAAGTCGTGCACCTGGTGGATCAGGATCTCGTAGACCTGGTCCATGGTGCTGTAGGCCTCCTCCGGCCCGAGGCGTTCGGAGAGCGCGGTGAAGCCGGCCAAGTCGCAGAACATCACCGTCACCTGCCGGCGCTCGCCCTCGATCTTGTCCTTCTGGGAAAGGATCCGCTCGGTCAGCCCGCTGGGAAGGTACCGCTGAATGCGGGCGATCTTCTCCTCGGCACTGGGCTCCGCGGGAGCCCTTGCATGGCGGGGCGGTGAACGCGGTGTCCGGATTCATCGCAGAAACGGCTCCCGGGCTCACAGGGATGAGCGCAGGCCGGGCACAGCCGCTCCAGCCTCTGGCCGCACTGCCGGCAGAACCTGGCGGCTTCCCGGTTGTCAACCTGGCAGGCAGGGCATTGCACGGGAGATGGCCTCCGAGGCAATTCAAAGGGATGGACCCGGTGGTTGCCCGGATAAGCACTGCGACGGAAAACGGGCGGCCTACTATCCCAGATTGCAGTCTTGCGCCGACGTCCCGGCAGCACATTGACCTAAGTCAAGCTGCGCACCGGGAAGATCGGCGGGGAGGGTGCCCGGGAGGTTTTATTGGCCGTCCGAAAAAGCAGCCTCTTGACAATAGATACAGTTGCATTATAATCGATGAAACAGTTGAATCTTTTTCTTGGAGCAGCCCATGACTCTTGATAAGCCGAAGCAGTGGCTGCTGCTGATTCACCAGCTCCCGCCCAAGCCGGATTACTTCCGGGTCAAGATTTGGCGCCGGCTCCAGCAGGTGGGCGCGGTCGCCATCAAGCAGTCGGTGTACGTGATGCCCCGCACCGAGCAGGCCTATGAGGACCTGAACTGGATCCTGAAGGAGGTTCTGGAAGGCGGCGGCGAGGCATCTCTGTCGGAGGCGGCGTTCCTGGAGGGGGTCACCGACGACGACGTGATCGGGATGTTCCGCGCCGCGCGGGCGGCGGACTACGACAGGATCATCGCGGATGCCCGCAGCCTGTCCGAAGGGGCCAAAAATGCGGCCGAAGGGGTTTCGAAGCAGCGGGTGCAGTATGCGCGGCTGAAAAAGAGGCTGGAGGAGGTCACGGCACTGGATTTCTTTTCCGCCCCTGAGCGGGGCGCGGCCGAAGGGGCCCTGGCGCAGTTGGCATCCAGTTTCGCGGAGGCGGAACCCGAACGCGCACGAAAACCCGTCGGGCAGCTCAGGGGCAAGACCTGGGTTACCCGCAAGGGTGTCTTCATCGACCGGATCGCCTGCGCCTGGGTGATCCGGCGCCACATCGACAACCAGGCCGGCTTCAAGTTCACCGCCGACCCGAAGTACCGGCCGAAACGGGACGAATTGCGATTCGACATGTTTGACGGCGAATTCACTCATCGGCAAGGGAAATGCAGCTTCGAGAACATGCTGGAGGAATTCCAGCTTGACGACCCGGCGATGCTGGCCGTGTCGGAGATCATCCACGACATCGACCTGAAGGAAGACAGGTTCGGCCGGCCGGAAACCGCCGGCATCCACAGCCTTTTCTCCGGCCTTGCGGCGGCCCATGAAAAGGATGAGGAACGCCTGGAAAGAGGCTCGGCCATACTGGAGGATCTGTACACGTATTTTTCGAGGCAACCGAAGGAGAAACCGGGACTAGCTAAACCCAGGAACCGAAAGAGGGAGAAGGAGGAGTAGCCATGCCCCCTACGAAAGAACACATTCAGAAAAGCATCGAAAAGACCGGCAAGGACTATGGCGGGGTACACCAGTGGATCGATGACCCCCAGTGGAAAAATCAGCGCCACAGCGTTATGAAGATGATCGAGTACGGGAGGATGTTCAACGACAGCCACGGAGAGGAGGGCCAGGCCGAGTATCTGGCACACCTCCACGACGATCTGCTGGGCAAGTTCGGTCACCTGGCGGAGGACGTCGAGAAAGCCGGCCGGGAGATCGTGAAAGGCCACGAGCGGACGGTCCGGGAAACCCTGCCGGCAGAGGCTGCGGATGCCTGGGTGCAGTCGGCCGGCCCCGACCTCGGGATGCGGCTTCAGTCCCTCAGTCAAGAGGTGGAGCGGATCGTCAAGGAAACGCTGACCTACTTCGGTGTCGGGAAGGGCGAGCAAAGCCCGCTCTACGCCGGGCAGGCCGAGGACCTGGAGCTGCTTCGCAGCGCCGGGGTCGCCGAAGAGGACATCCGGCACTGCCTGGCGGTGGCCCGCAAGGCGCTGGAGATCGCCCGGCGAACGGGCGGGCAGCTGGACCTGGAACTGATCGCCCGGGGCGCCCTGTTTCACGACCTGGGCAAGGCAAAGACCCACGCCATCGAGCACGGCCGGATCGGAGCCGAGCTGGGGCGGAAACTGGGGCTCCCGCCGGCCGTCACGGACATCATGGAAAAGCACATCCGCGGCGGTCTCACCGAAGCCGAGGCCGTCGAGCTCGGGCTGCCGGTCAAAGACTACACCTTGAGCAGGCTGGAGGAGCGGATCATCATCTACGCCGACCGGCTGGTGGACATCATCAGCGACAAGGTGGTGAAGGAAGAGCCCGAGGCCGAGACCCGCTTTGAGGAGATCCTGGCCGGGGACGTGAAATACGGCAAGAACGACAAGACGCTCCAGCGGTATCTTGGATACCACCGGGAGATCCAGGGGTTGACGGCGCCGAAATGAGGCTGAGCCCCTTCTTTCTGCTCTGCGGCACCGGGCTTTTCGCCATCTTCAGCACAACGGCGTCCAAGAGCCCGGTGCTGCCTTTGTTCACCGCCCACCTGGGCGGCTCCCCGGCGGAGGTGGGCCTGGTGGCGGCGGTTTCGCCGCTGGCCGGGATCCTGTTCAGCATTCCGGCCGGGGTTCTTTCGGACCGTTTCGGCCGCCGGGCCATGCTGCTCGGTTCGGCGGTTGTCTTTGCCAGCGCACCTTTCCTGTATCTCTTCGCCGGCGGGATTCTGCAGCTGGCCGCCATCCGGCTGTACCATGGAGTGGCAACCGCCATTTTCGTGCCGGTGGCAATGGCCTATGTCTCCGAACTGCACGAGGAGAGCAAAGGGGAGAAGCTCGGCTGGTTTTCCAGCGCAACCCTGCTGGGCCGTTTCATGGCCCCGGTGGCCGGAGGCGGGATCCTGGCGCTGTGGGCGGCTGAGCCGGATCAGGGCTTCACCCTGGTGTATCTGCTCTGCGCGGCCGCCGGGATCGTTGCCCTGCTGGGCTCGGTCCGGCTACCGAAGCCCCGCGGCCGGGGTTCGCCCTCAGCCGGTTGGCAGGAGACCCTGGCAGGGCTTAAAGCCCTGGCTTCCAGCCCCGCCTTGCTCCTGACCGGCGGCGTGGAGGCTGCCATGCTGTATGCCTACGGCACCCTGGAGGTCTTCCTGCCGCTCTACGCGCTCAGCCTGGGCCTTGGGGCGTTCGAGGTGGGGCTCTTCCTCTCGGCCCAGGTCATCACCCTGGCCGTGACCAAGCCGGTCATGGGCCGCTACTCCGACCGCCACGGCCGGGCCCCGCAAATCCTCTGCGGAGCTTTGTCAGGCGCGCTCTTCATGGCTGGGTTGCCGCTCTGCACAGGCTTCTGGGGTCTGCTGGCCACGAGCGTGCTTTTCGGTCTGAGCCTGTCGGTGGTCACCTCGGCCAGCTCGGCCGCGGTGGGCGACCTGAGCCGCAGCGGGCAGCGCGGTTCGGCCATGGGGATCTTCGGGACCGTCATGGACGTCGGGCATTCCAGCGGCCCGCTGGTTTCGGGAATCGTGGCCGGCTGGCTGGGTTTTCGGGCGGCCTTCTGGGGAGCGGCGATCGTACTGGCCGCCGCCGCGCTCGTCTATTGGGCGGCCCTCGGCGATCGGAGGGAGCAAGGGTCTAGGATTGAAGGATGCAAGGAGCACGGAAGGGCATGAGAGAACAAGGGAGCAAATCGGGAAATCGAAATCGGGCTTCGGCGACCGAAAAACTGAACTACCGAGATCTGGATTCCGATTCCGATCGCGATTCCGATCCCGATGTGGATTCTGACTGAACCAGGCCACCCGTCTCTTGAGAGGTTGTCATGGAAATGAACGCCACCCCGCACCCCACGTTCAGGCAGGCCCTGCGGTTCTGGCTGAAGCTCGGCTTCATCAGTTTCGGCGGGCCTGCCGGCCAGATCGCCATCATGCAGCAGGAGCTGGTGGAGAGGAAGCGGTGGGTCAGCAACGAAGCGCTTCCTTAACGCCCTGAACTACTGCATGCTCCTGCCGGGGCCCGAGGCGCAGCAGCTGGCCACCTACATCGGCTGGCTGCTCCACCGCCATGCCGGCGGAATCGCGGCCGGGGCCCTATTCATCATCCCGTCCATGTTCCTGCTCTTTGCCCTGAGCTACATCTATGCGGCCCACGGGGATGTTTCCTGGGTGGCCTCCATTTTCAGCGGCCTCAAGCCGGCCGTGATGGCGGTGGTCGCCGCGGCGGTGATCCGGATCGGGAAGAAGGCCCTGAAGAACAGCGTCATGTTCGGCATGGCCGGCCTTTCCTTTGTCGCCATCTTTTTCCTCAAGTATCCCTTTCCCCCTGATCGTGCTGCTGGCAGGCCTGATCGGGCTGGCTCGGGAGCGCGTTGCTCCCGGGGAAGTTCGATGTGATCCGGGAAAAGGGAGGGGCGGAGGCGGAAAGCCGCTATGTCCAGATCTGCGACGATCCCCGGTACTGCCACATCAATCCATCGCGCAGGCGCGACCTGCTGCTGGTGCCCCTGTTCCTGGGCTTGTGGGCGGCCCCGATGGCGGCTCTCTATCTGATTCCCAGCCTGGCGGTGTTTTTCACTCGAGGGCCTCTTTTTCACCAAAGCGGCCTTCGTGACCTTCGGCGGGGCTTACGCGGTACTGGCCTACATCGCTCAGGCCGGGGTGGAGCAATACGGCTGGCTCAGCGGCACCCAGATGATGGACGGCCTGGGACTGGCGGAAACCACGCCCGGGCCGCTGATCATGGTGGTGCAGTTCGTGGGCTTCATGGCCGGCTGGAACCACCCGGGTACGCTGAACTCCCTGGGCGGTGCGGTCCTCGGATCCCTGGTGGCGACCTATTTCACCTTCCTGCCCTGCTTTTTTTTCATCTTCCTGGGAGGTCCGTACATCGAGAAATTCAGGGGGAACCGCAGGCTTTCCTCGGCTTTGTCCACCATCACGGCTTCCGTGGTGGGCGTGGTGCTCAATCTGGCCGTCTGGTTCGGCCTCCACGTGCTGTTTCCCGCCGGCGTGGGATTCGATGGCTTTGCGGCGGCCATTGGGTTGGCGGCCTTCGTCGCGCTGCAGCGGCGAAGGCGGGGGTCGTCCCCATCATCCTGCTGGCCGGGCCTGGTCGGCCTGGGGCGGTATTTCCTGTTGTGATTTCCGCTTCCGGCCGGGGTCTGCGGAGGCTAGCCGTCAGCGCTCTTCCCGGTTCTGAACCGGTTCTGGATGGCCTGCATCCACTGGGGCGGGTAAGGCACCCGGAAAGCGGCGGTGTCGGGCTCTCCGATCTCGTTGACAAAGTCGAGTTTCATCAGGGACTGGTGGAGGTCCACCCCCTTGTGGCCGGTGCCGTGGTAGATGCGGGTGATGCGCCGGCCGGGGATTTCCAGCTCCAGGCCGGCTATCCGGCTGCGGTAGAAGACCCGGTCGGAGAGCAGCAGCAGGAAACCGCTGCTCCGGCGGGGCGGTTTGGGCTCGGAGGTGCGCCCGAAGTAGCTCACGCCGAAACTGACGGCCAGGATCGGCTGGCGGGGACTCACGAAGCTCCGGATGCCGCCCAGCAGACCCACGGCCCGGCGGATCGCCCGCTCCAGTTCCTCGGTCTCGTAGGTGGTGCAGCTCACCAGGGAGACGGGACTCACATCCGATATCCTTTCCAATCCTCTTCTCCCATCCCGCAACAAATGCCCTCCATTTGCAATCCGCCTCCCGCATTCCGCATCTCGCCTTGTCCCCTGCGCCCTGCTCCTTGCGCCCACCAGATACCTGCCTCCCCATACCGGATTATGGCTTTTTGTTGACACCCGCGGGATGGGATGCTAATTTTCCATGCCCAGGCCGGGGCCAAGAACTTCATCGTGCTCATGCCTGACGCGGAGATCGACCAGGCCATGGTCAGCCTGGTCTCCTCCTTCTACGGGAACAGCGGCCAGCGCTGCCTTTCGGGCGCCAATCTCCTCATCGTAGACGACGCCCCCACCTACAAGGGGTTCCTCGATAAGTTCGTGGAGGCCGCCGCCATCCGGGTGGGCGACGGCCTCGCCGGAGCTGAAGAACGAATTCGAGGCCTGGGCTCGGGAAAACCGCAGGTTCGAAAAACTGGTCAAGCAGACCTACTTCGGTGTGATCACGGACACCCTGCAATCCACTTTCTCTTTCGGGGATCTGGACACCGACGACCACGAACTCGACGTTTCGGTGGCGCCGGGCGCTGGCACCGGGGCGCTCCGCGCCAAGGCGCTCGGCCTGGAAGAAACCGTGAAGGCTTTCTGTCTCAGGGCGGCGGAGTCCTCCGAGGGGCTCATGGCCGACCTGCCGCGCCTGTTCCGCAAAATCGCCAGGAAACGGGGCGAGCGCCTGCTGCGGTTGAGTAGCGCGGCCGCGCCCGGCTGCGAGAAGCCCCTTCGGGGGCTTCCCTTTGCCGGCAGCGGAAAACCTGAGTCCCTGTTCCGGAGACGGCCTCTTGAAGAAGCATGCGAAATGGTTGATCGTAGCAGGAATCCTGCTGTATCTGATCCTGCTGGAAGTTTACAAGGGCGGCGACAAACTGCCCTGGACCTTGGTTTTCAGCGGGGTGGTGGTATGCTTGCTCTACCTATTCTGGAAAAAGAAGGGCTAGCCTGGACACCAAATGCCCATTCTGCGACTTGCCGGCCGACAGCGGTGACCGTTTCTGCCACCGCTGCGGAGCGCAGATCAACCATCAGGCATCACTCCGGCCGCCAATTTTCCCCTTCGTGACCGACCTTGCGGGCCTGCTCGACAGCCTCAGGGAGTTTCAGGCTTGGGCTACCCGGGAAGCGCGACCCAGCACCCGTTTCCAGCGCGCCTACAAGGAACGGGCGGCAAGAGAGATTTTCCCGCGGACCGAGAGTTCATCGAAAAGTACGCCGCTGTAGGGGGCAGCCCGGGAGAAGCCTGTGGCCGGTGCAGGAGATCTTCTCCTGGCTGAAGGGGGCGACGTCCCTGATGGCCACCAACTCAGGCCGTCGGTGGGCATGGGCGTCTTTCTGAGCGCTGGACGATGACCCAGCGAGCGAGGAGTATCTGGCGGAGTGCAGTCAACGGGTGGAGAGCTTCTGAGCGGCTCACCAAGCTGGCTGAGTCACACTTCCGCCAGGCGGCGCCTGCGAACGTCGGCTCTGAGCCGGGAGGTTGACCCTATGGAGGTGCTGCGGAAGGGCAAGACCATCACCCTGCGCCACAGCGCTACCCTGCCGCTGCGGAAGACCGCCCTTGACGGGGCGCTTGTTCTGGCCTTGATCTGGGGGGTTTTCGTGGTGCTAGTACGATTCCTTGGCCACACCGGCTCCGCCATCCGCCGTATTTCGTGGCCCTCTCTCTGAGGTCCTGATGCCGGATCCTGGTGCTGGGCTTCCAGGAATTTCGGCGGCCCCGCCAATCTGCTTCGACGGCAAAAAGAGCCGCTGTCGCTGGCAGCGGTGGCGAGAACGGAGGGTGTCCTTTGGTATGATCAGTGGGCTGGAGGTCACGGAATACAGGCTGAGAAGAAAGGTGCCCCTTTACCGGCTTGATGTCCGGCGGACATCCGGCAAGCGCCTGCTGCTGATCCGGGACGTGACCGAAAGGCGGTCCTTTGCTCGGTCGCGGCGAGCATCCGAAGCCTGATCCGCAAGCCCCTGAGCATATCGCCAAACTGAGCGGCGAGGGTTGGTTCGAGGAGGTCACGCTCATTCGCCGCCACGATCGCCCCGCCGCTCGAAGCCAACCGAAGGACGTAGGAGAGGAGGGACGGCATCTCCGGCATCCTCGGTCTTGTGAATCTCGGAGGCCGGTTGCAAAAAAATTGGGCGGGGTTCGCGGCGAACCCCGCCCCGCACGGTTCACTGATTGTCAGGCGGCTGGGCGGCCTATCCGGCTTCCGCCCAGGCCTTGAGGCCTCTTTCCTCGTCAGTGCCGGGACCAGGTTGTCCAGCACGAGACCGATGATGCCGCCCACCGCCATTCCGGTCTTCCCTACGGTGGTGATGATGTCGCCGAGCCACTTGATGCTCACCGGCCATTCGGCGCCCAGCGGGAACTTGTCGAAGTACTCGGGCAGGCTCAGCCCCATGAAGAAGGCGAACCCGATGATGAACAGATTGCGGGACGAACTCATGTCGCACAGGATCAGGTTGGAAAGCCCCACCGAGGCGATCATCCCGAACAGCCCGACGAACATGGCCCCGACCACCGGCTTGGGAATAGTGGCAAGGATGGCCCCGAACTTGGCCACCACGGGATGATCAGCATGACCGCCGCACCGGCGCGGACCACCCGCCGGCTGGCCACGCGGGTCAGCCCGATGGCCCCGATATTCTCCGAGTAGGAGGTGGTTCCGTTGCAGGTCTGCAGCACCCCGGCGATCAGACAGCCCAGGCCCTCGGCCCCCAGGCCGCGGGAAACCATCCGCGGGGTCGGGGTTGGCGCCTCGGAGATCCGGGCGCAGGCGTTGTAGTCGCCGATGGATTCAATCATGGAGGCCAGGTACCCGGCCAGCATGCCGACCGCCCCGGACCAAGGGCTGCTGCCGAGATCCGGGAAGCCCCACTTGAAGGGCATCATGGGCATGAAGCTGAACCAGGGAGCCGCGCCGATCAGTTCGGTCCACATAGGCCGGACTGTCCGGGGAGATCATGCCGGTCACGGTTCCGATCAACGCCAGCAGCCAGCCGGTGATGATGGACAGCAGCACCGGGAAGAGCATGAACATCCGTGATTTGGCGCTGAAAACCTGGGAGTAGACGATCAGGGCGAGGATGGTCAGGCCGGATGATCCAGTTGCTGGCCATCCCGAGGCCGGCGCCGATGCCGAAAAGGGAAAGACCGATCAGGGCGATGGTGGGTCCGATGGTGATCGGTCCGATGTACTTCTGGACCTGGCCGATGATGCCGGTATAGCCCAGGACGATTTCGAACACCGACGCGATCATGATGGCGCCGGCCACCTCCTGGATCTGGATCTGCCACAAGGGCTCGGGCCCGGAAAGCTGTTTGGCAGCCACCATGCCGAGGATGGCAAAAGTGGGCCCCAGAAAGGAAAAGGTCCCTCCCTGGATGATGGGGAGCCGGTTTCCAAGTGCGGACTGCTGGATCAGGGTGCAGATGCCGGAGGTGAAAAAGATGGTGGAGATCATCAGGGCGAGCTGTTCCTGAGGCAGTTTCATGGCGCCGCCGATGATGAAGGGAATCAGAACCGTCGCGCCGAACATGGTGAGGTACTGCTGGATGCCGAGGAGCACCGCTAGGGGCCACTTCGGCTTGCTGCCGATGGGGTAGACAATCCAGCCGGACTTTTTGCTCTCCTTTGTGTTCATTGCCTCCGTCCCTCCTTTCAGGGGCCCCGCAGGGCCGCAGTCAGGTGCATGAACTTCCAACAAACGGGTGGCTGACAGAACGACGATTCATTTGGGTCCCCGGCATCCCTCCTTTCCGCCTGGTGTGATTATGAAAAAGACAGCACCTAAATCGACAGGAAAAATGGTTGAGGGTGAAAAACTATACCGGGCTGTAACCAGCGATCCCTCAGACTGTCAAGCGAAAAGGCTTTCTTTTCAGGAACCGGCCGGCGCCGGCGGACCCGGTGAACTTTCCCTCCCGCACGATGACCCGGCCGTTGGAAAGCACCACCCTGGGCAGGCCGCGGCCCTTGAAACCCTCGTAGGGCGTGTAGTCCACGTTCTGGTGCTGGGTCTTGGCGCGGATTTGAAAAGGTTTCCTGGGGTCGAACAGGACCAGATCCGCGTCGCTGCCCACGGCCAGGGCGCCTTTTTGCGGAAAGAGCCCGAAGAGCTTGGCCGGAGCGGTGGAAACCAGCTCCACAAAACGGTTGAGGGTCAGTCGTCTCTTGAGCACCCCCTCGTTGAACAGCAGCATCAGCCGGTGCTCGATCCCGGGAGCGCCGTTGGGAATGGCGGCGAAACTGTCCTTGCCCATGTCCTTCTGCCCCTTGAAGTTGAACGGGCAGTGGTCGGTGGATACCACCTGCAGAGCGCCGGAAGCCAGCCCTTTCCACAGGGGAAGCCAGTTGGATTTGTCGCGCAGCGGGGGGGACATCACGTACTTGGCACCCTCGAAACCCGGCTCCAGGTAGTTCTGGTAAGACTTCAGCAGATACTGGGGGCAGGTTTCCGCAAAAACCGGGTAGCCCTCGTCCCGGGCCGCCTTGACCTTTTCGAGCGCCTCGTTGCAGGAAAGGTGCACGATGTAGATGGGGGCATCGGCCATCTTGGCGATGGCGATGCCGCGGCCGGTGGCCTCGCCCTCGGCCTCGGGGGGACGGCTCAGGGCGTGGTACTTGGGCTCGGTCTTGCCCTGGGCCAGGAAGTCTTTGATGAGCACGTCCAGGACGTCGCCATTTTCGGCGTGGATCATGACCAGGGCGCCTGCTTCCCGGGATTTCTTCAACACCCGGTACAGCGCCCCGTCATCGACCATCAGGGCGCCCTTGTAGGCCAGGAAGCATTTGAAGCTCGGGACCCCGGCGGAGACCATCTCGGGGATCTCCAGCATGACCTCGTCGGTCAGGTGGCAGATGGCCACGTGGAACCCGTAGTCGATGACGGCCTTGCCTTCCGCCTTTTGCATCCAGGTCTGCAACGCCTCCCGCAGGGACACGCCGGCTCCCTGGATGGCGAAATCGACCACCGTGGTCGTCCCGCCGAAAGCGGCCGCAACTGTGCCGGTGCGGAAGTCATCCGCCGAGACCGTCCCGCCGAAAGGCATGTCCAGATGGGTGTGCATATCGATGCCGCCCGGGAAAACGTAGAGGCCTTTGGCATCCAGGGTTTCCCGGGCCGGCTCCTTGATCTTCCGGCTGATCTGAAAGATCTTCCCGTTCCGAATGCCCACGTCGGCCCGGTAGGTCTCGGTGGCCGTGACGAGTGTGCCGTTCACCACTTTGCAGTCCATCTTATCCCCCTTTCATCGGCAGAACTCCGCCGTATTTCCCTTGCGCCGCAAACCCATCTGCCCCGCAGCCGGCAGCCGGTCACCGCCCTCCTTTTCGAATTCCGCCTTCCGCATTCCGAATTTGCTCCTATGTCTCTTCCCGGGGGGTCATGACCACACAGTCCCACACCGGGCATACATGCTGGCAGAGCGAGCACCCGGTGCATTTCTCCTGGTCCACCACCGGCGTGCGGTCCTCTTTCAGGCTGATGGCCTGATAGCCGGCGTCCCGGCAGCTCACGTAGCACAGGTCGCACTTGACGCAGCTCGCCTCGTTGATGGAGGAGGCCACCCGGACCGTGCGGTTCAGCTCGGTCTGGGTGACGAGTTTTGCGAGCGCCAGCCCGACCATGTCCTGGATCGAGTCGAAGCCCCTGGTCCTCCATGTAATTGGACAGCCCGTCGGTCAGATCCTCGATGAGGCCGTAACCGCGGGCCATGACCGCGCTGCAGACCTGGAGGGTGCTGGCTCCGATGAGGAGGAACTCGGCCGCATCCTCCCAGGACGCAATGCCGCCGATTCCCGAGATGGGCACCTGGACGCTCCGGGCGATGCTGGCGATGGCTTTCAGGGCGATGGGCTTGACCGCCGGACCCGAGAGGCCGCCGTGGGCCGAGTAGCCGGCCACGTTGGGCCTGGGCACCAGGGTTTCCAGATCGATGCCGATGATGGCGGCCACCGTGTTGATGGCGGAGATGGCGTGGATGCCGGCTTCCTCGCAGGTCCGGGCGATGTGCCCCACGTCCGTCACGTTGGGCGTCATCTTGGCCATGACCGGGATCTTGACCGCCTCCACAGTCCAGCGCGTCACCTTGGCGGCCAGGTTCGGGTCCATGCCGATCGCTGATCCCATGCCGCGCTCGGGCATGCCGTGGGGGCAGGACATGTTGAGCTCGATCATATGCGCCCCGGCCGCTTCGCACTTCCGCGCCATGGACTGCCAGCCGTCGGGACGGCTGGCGTCGTCCATGATGCTGGCGATGACCACATGCCCGGGATGCTTCTTCCGTAACCCCTCGATCTCCTTCAGCCACACGGAGAGCGAGCGGTCGGTGACCAGTTCGATGTTCTCGAAGGCATAGATCTTCCTGGGCTCGGTGGTCGGGCCGGGGAAGCTCAGGCTCGCCAGGCGCGGGGTCACATTCACGATGCTCTCCGCGTCCGTCACCAACGTCTTGGTCACGGCGCCCGCCCAGCCCGCCTCAAAGGCGCGCCCCATCATCTCGCCGGTGGTGGTGGGTGGGGCAGAGGACAGGATGAAAGGATTCCGAAACCGAATCCCGCAGAAATCCACACTCAGGTCGATATCTCCACCTATTTTCATATTACAACCTCCCACTTGCGATGGATCTGCTTTCTCCGGCACCCGCCTCGAGAACTTCACCTTCGCGGACCTTCTTGGCCCGCTTCCTCCTCGGGGTCGCTATCGGGATCGAGATTTTTTCTTTCCTGTCAGTCTGTTTTTCGAGTTCGATCCCGATCCCGATTTCGATTTCAATTCCGACAGATCTGTTTCGCTTTTCCCCTCTCTTCCCTATGCCCTCTGCGCTCTGCCCACTGCCATTTCGCATTCCGCATTTCGAATTCCGAATTGAGCCTCATGCCTGACGCCCGACGCCGCACGCCGTCTTGTTGTATCCACTCGTCCATGGCGAAAGCCGCGCGCCGGCCGTCGGCCACGGCACTCACGGCCGTGTCGCTGCCGCGGATCAGGTCGCCGCCGGCAAAAAGGCCGGCAACGGAGGTGGCCAGGGTTTCCGGATCCACCGCCACGAAGCCCTCCGGGCTCTGACGGAGCCCGGCGGGAACCGGGCCCGGAGCCTGGCCGAGGGCCAGGATCGCGGCGCTGCAGGGCAGGGTGAACGTCTCACTTTCCCTGGGCAGGGGCCGCCGCCGGCCGGAAGCGTCCGGGTCGCCCAATTGCATCACCTGGCACTGGACGGCACCCAGCCGGCCGCTGCTGTCCTCGAAACCGAGCGGGCTGGCGAGGGTGCGGAATTCCACCCCCTGGGCGAGTGCAAAGGCCCTCTCCTCCTCCCAGGCAGGCATTTCCTCCTCGCTGCGCCGATACAGCACGGTCACGCTGGCGGCGCCCAGTTTGCGGGCGGTCACGGCTGCGTCCATGGCGGCGTTGCCCCCTCCGACCACGACGACCCGCTGGCCGAGGTCCAGCCGGCAGTCCCGTTTCTCCAGCAGGGCCAGATTGACCTCGCGCAGGACGTCGAGCGCCTGGAGCACCCCTGGCAGATCCTCTCCAGTGACACCGGGCAGAAGAGGCCTCCGGCACCCGGTGGCCAGGAAGACCGCGCGGTGGGACTGCAGCAGCGTCCGGGGTTCCTCGACCGGCCGGCCGAGATGGATGGCGACGCCCAGCTTGCGGATGTATTCTACTTCCTCCAGAACCGCGTGTTTGGGCAGCCGGTAGGCGGGGATTCCATAGGTCAGGACGCCCCCAGGGTGCGGTTCTTCCTCGAACAGGTCCACGTCATATCCCAGACGCCTGAGAAAGGCGGAGGCCGCCAGCCCCGCCGGACCCGATCCCGCCACCACCACCTGGATCCCCTTGGGCGGAAGAGACCGCAGGGCCCGAGGCCCCTGGCGCATCTCCTCGTCGGCGGCGAAACGCTGCAGCCGTCCGATGCGGATGGGCTCGGCCAGCTCCGATGAGCTGCAGCGGCCCTCGCAGAGCCGGCTCTGGGGGCAGATCCGGGCGCAGACGCCGGCCAGGATGTTGTCCTCCCGGATGACCTTGATGGCTCCCCGGAAGTTGCGGGAGGCGATCTGACGGATAAATTTGGAAACGTCCACCCCGGCCGGGCAGCCGCGGGCGCAGGGCGCGTCTTCGCAGTGGATGCAGCGCGCAGCCTCGGTCACCGCTTCCTGGGGAGTGAGCCCACCCCTCAATTCCTCGAAAGCGGTGCAAAGCTCTTCGTAGCGCATGGATTGGATCCAGCCCGCCTATTTGCCGAATTCACTGCTCCTGGAGGCGGGGACTCCCGTGCTCTCGACCTCCCGGTCACCAATTTCCAGGACCTTGTCGAGCACGTCGATACCCTCGTCGATTTCCGGTTCCGTGATGGTCAGCGGCGGAGCGATGACCAGATCGCCGTACCAGGCGTTGAGAAACACGCCGCGCTGCATGGCATCCCCGGCCATGCGGGCCGTCATCAGGGCCTTGCCGCTGAACTTGTCGGCCTTGACGTCGAAGGGTTCCTTGGTCTTGCGGTTCTTGACGATTTCCAACCCCCAGAAATGGCCGACCCCGCGCACATCACCGATACACTCGTGCCGCTCGGCCAGTTCGTAAAGCCGCTGCTTGAGATGCGAGCTGACCCGCTGAGGGAGCCCGCTCTCCATGAGCCGCTTGAATTCGGCCACCGCCGCCGGAATCGCGGCGCAGCATAGGGGGTGATAGGCATAGGTGTGGCCGTGGCAGAAAAGCCCCTCCTCGAAAAAGCGGGCCACCGGCTCGCTGGTGGCCGTGATGGCGAGCGGGGCATAGGCTGCGGTGGCCCCCTTGGCCGTGGTCAGAATGTCGGGCACCACGTTCCACAGCTCCATGGCAAAGGCTTTGCCGCAGCGGAACCAGCCGGACATGACTTCGTCGGCGATGAGCAGCACGCCGTTTTCATCACAGATGCGGCGCAGGAGGGGGAAGTATTCGGGCGGGGGCACGATCCGGCCGTTGGTTCCGACCACCGGCTCCACGATGATGGCCGCCACATGGCCCTCTTCCTTGATCATGTAATCCAGATAACGCGCGCACTGGACCTTGCAGTCGGGGTACTCCAGATCGAAAGGACAGCGGTAGCAGTAGGCGTCCGGGGCAAAGAGCACGCCCGGGACCGTGCAGCGGGCCGCCTCGGCGTACCACCGGCGGGGATCGCCGGTGAAGGACGCGCCGGCCGCGGTGGCGCCGTGGTAGGAGCGGTAGCGCGAGATGACTTTGTAGGCCGGCGCACGAGACAGCCGCACCAGCTTCAGGGCCGCTTCGTTGGCCTCGGTCCCGCTGGTGCAGAGGAAGAGTTTTTCCAGCCCGCGCGGCATGACCGTGCGCAGCGCTTCCACCGCCTCCATGGTCACATCCGTGGCAAAGCCCGGGGCGATATAGGGCAGGGTCTTGGCCTGCCGGACGATCGCCTCGATCACGGCCTGGTTCTTGTGACCCAGATTCGAGCACATGAGCTGGGAGGAGAAGTCCAGGTAGCGCTTCCCCTGCCGGTCGACCATGTAGACTCCTTCGGCGTCCTGGATGACCAGCGGCTTGGTCCAGGCCTTCTGGCGGTTCCAGGTGCCGTACGTGTGCCGGGCGTAGATGGTGGCGTCCTTTGTCACATCGCTCATGGATTTCCTTCCTTTCTGACTCTTCAGGGAATCCCCGGTCGCGCAGGCGGCCCCCTGCCGAGGACGGGCTGCTGCTGAGTTTCAGGGCAGCAGGTCCACCATTTCCTCGTAGGTTTCAGGCCGCCGGTCGCGGAAGAACTGCCAGACGTTGCGGACCTCCCGGATCAGGTCGAAATCCAGGTCGGCCACCACCAGTTCATCCTTGTCGCGGGATCCCTCGGCCAGGATCTGGCCGCGCGGGTCGCAGAAATAGCTCGTACCGTAGAACTCGCCGATATCCCACGGTTTTTCACGGCCCACGCGGTTGATGGCGCCCACGAAATAGCCGTTGGCGACTGCATGGGCGGGCTGTTCCAGCTTCCAGAGGTACTGGGAGAGACCGGCCACCGTGGCCGAGGGGTTGAAGATGATCTCGGCCCCGTTCAGCCCCAGGATGCGCGCCCCTTCGGGAAAATGGCGGTCGTAGCAGATGTAGACGCCCACCAGGCCGTAAGCGGTTTCGAAGACCGGGTAGCCCAGGTTGCCGGGTTTGAAGTAGAATTTTTCCCAGAAGCCGGGGTGGGTGTGGGGAATGTGGCTCTTGCGGTATTTTCCCAGGTAGGTACCGTCAGCGTCGATGACGGCGGCGGTATTGTAATACACGCCGGTCATTTCCTCTTCGTAGATCGGCACCACCATCACCATCCCCTGCTTGCGGGCCTGCTCCTGCATCAGCTCAATGGTGGGTCCTGCGGGGATTCGCTCGGTGAGGTCGTACCAGCGGGTCTGCTGCTCGGCCGGGAAGTAGGGGCCGTAGAACAGCTCCTGCAAACAGAGCATCTTGACACCCTGTTTCCCCGCCTGGGCGATAAGGCCAAGGTGCTTCTCGATCATGGCGGCCTTGATCTTTGCCAGGGGCTGATCACCGTCGAGATCGCACTTGGTTTGAATCAGACCGCATTTGACGATGCGTGGCATAAAAATCCCCTCCTGTTGGCTTTTCAAGCAACGGACCCTAGCATCCGGTTGATTGGTCTGTCAACGGGTTTCTGGCCGCGCCCCGGGACGTGCCGGCGGAATGCGCTCCGCTCTTGACGACCACGCGGCGACATGGTACTTGCACGGCAGGCACGATGTCGCCGCGTGGGTTCTTGCCTGGCAGGATCGGCCGGGCCGGAGGCGGCCAAGGGCGCCGAACGGCGGCGGCCGGACCCGGGACAGAACGCGGGACAAGTGAACAGAAGAGAAGGTTGAGGAGCGCTTTGGGGATTGCCGAACTCGATCAGGAGGGTTGAGCTATGAGAAAGGCGGGAAGAGCAGTGCTGGTGGCCATGGTGGTCCTGTTGCTGGGCGCGGGGTGCGCCACGGCCCCCAAGGAGTTCGATGCGGCCGTCAAGGGCCCGCAGATCCTGGTGGAACCGGACACGGTCCGGCTGGGTGTGGCCAATGTCATGGGGACCGGGTTCAGCATCCGGGGCAAGGGGTTCAAACCGAAGGATTCCGTTTTCATCGAGCTGCGGAATGTGCCTCAGGGCGACAAGAAGGTCAATGTCCCGATCTTCGATGCCGAGGTGGATGAAAAGGGCGATTTCACGGCCGGCACCAAACCGGGCTACGATGCGGCCGGCCTGACCTTCAAGATCGGCGTTCTGCTCCGGGCCAAGACCGGCCAGGACGAAAAGGGACGCACAACCATCGTCGTTTACCAGCCGCCGATCCCCGAAGGCTCCTACCCGGTGCGGGCCGTGAGCATGGAGTCCGACCGCGCCGCGGAGGGGACGCTGCTGGTGAGGGGCCCATCCGCCATGGACCGCCTCAAGGATTTATTCGGCCGGCTCGCGGGCAAGATCGTCCGGGAATAGCCTCCCGGCAACCGGGAGTTGGAGTCTTGGGGGGTGGCGGGCCGGTCTACGGCAGCCCGCCACCCTCCCGCAATTCCCAAGCCGAAAGCCCCTGTGAGTACCGGGCCCCGGCGGGCAGCTTTCTAGAGGATGGAGAAGGAACGGGAGGAGTCCAGCACCTCCATGGCCTCCTTGCGGTAGGAATCCATGATATAAGGGATCCCCGTCACCTCGGTGCACTCCTTGGTCAAAGACATCAGCTCTTTCCTGGTGATGGCATGCACCCGGAAGCAGCGGGCGCCGGCCATCAGCTGCTGCAGTCCCACCCGCAGCTTGTCGCAGAAGCTGTAGATCCCCAGGGCGCCGAGCGGGATGTTCTTCATCTCGTCGGCTCCCACCAGGTCCCTGACCCTCTCGTAGCACACGAAGATCTCTTCGGGGGTCTTGCCGAAGGGCGAGACCGTCTTGGGCAGAGTCGTTGTTCTTCATCCATTTGTCGATGTTCTTGCCCACAAAGCCGGGGATCATCATGGCGCGGCCCATGCACACCGCCTTCACGTGCTGGCTGCCCAGCGCGAGGGCCTTGAAGATGTGATCCTCGGTGGAGAATCCGCCCGCAAAAGCATAATCGCAGATGTGGGTTTCGCCCTTCTGTTTCAGGTATTCCCCGAACTCCACCGCGGCCGAGTGCAGGTATATGGCGGGCATGCCCCACTCCTCCATCATCCGCCAGGGGCTCATGCCGGTTCCGCCGGGCGCGCCGTCGATGGTGAGCAGATCGATCTTGGCCTGGGTGCCCCACTTGATGGCCATCGCCAGCTCCCGCAGCCCGTAGGCCCCGGTTTTGAGCGTGATACGGTGAAATCCAAGTTCCCTGAGCCGCTGCACCTCGGCCAGGAAGGTCTCCTGGTCGATGAAGCCGAGCCGCGAGTGTCTTTCGAACTCCTTGATCGCGCCGGACTTGAAGGCCTTCTGGTTGACCTCTCTTGAGGGGTCGGGGGTGATGATGTAGCCGCGGCGCTGCAGCTCCAGGGCCCTCTCCAGACTGTCGACCTTGATTTCACCGCCAATCGACTTGGCTCCCTGGCCCCACTTCAGCTCGATGGTGTCGAGCCCGTGCTTCTGGTGAACGTATTCGGCCACTCCCAGCCGGGTGTCCTCCACGTTCATCTGGACCAGGATTTCGCCGTAGCCCTGGTGATATCTCCGGTAGACTTCGATGCGCCGGTCCATCTCCGGCGATTCCTTGATCAGGTTGTGGCTGTTCAGTTCCAGCTTTGGATCGATGCCGCACACGTTTTCGCCGCACACGATGGTAATGCCCGCCAGGGCGCCGCCGATGGCGAAGGCGTCCCAATTCTTGCGCGCCACATCGGTCGAACCCAGTGCGCCGGTGAACACCGGCACCTTCATCTTGACTTTCTTGTCCCAGCCGTAGGCGGTCTCGGTATTGACAACCGGGAAGATGGCCGTGTCCGGGGTGCCGTGAATGAGGCCCAGACCGCGGGTCCCCATGGCGTAGCCATGGATGTTCAAGTGGCTGTAGTCGATCGGGTAATCCTTGTCGGCGCCGGCGGTCACCTTACCGTAGGGGGAAGGGTAAATCACTTCCCGGCCGCGGAAAGAGGCCTTGAAGATTTCACAATTGCCGCGGCAGCCGTCGATGCAGCGCGAGCACAGCCCCGAGCAGGGGACCACGTTCTTGGAGCGGTTGAAGGTCTGGGAAACGTCGTTGGCGTTGGGTCGCTGCAAATTCATGTTCTGTTTCCTCCTGACATTGAAATTTAAACAAAAAGGCGCCCGCTCTCCCGGCCAGCCGGGAGGACAGACGCCCTTGTCCGCCATCCGATCGCCCTGCACGCCTTTGTGCGAAGGGCACCGTTCAAAAAAAGGAACAACCGGACGTTTCTATTAGTACCCCTGGGGGGATTTGTCAAAGGTTTTCTTGAACCGGCACAGCGGGCGGGGAAGGAGCCGGCCGCCGGTCGGCAAGAACGAGGAGCGACCGGCCGGCGACTAGAGCTCGTCGGAGATGAGGACGGCTTCGGATACCTGGCGGACCGACTTGCGCGAGTCCATGGCGCGCTTCTGGATCCAGCGATGGGCTTGCGAGGCGCTCATGTTGCGCCGCCGAACGAGCACTTCCTTGGCCCGTTCCAGCAGTTTGCGGGTTTCCAGTTCCTCCTGGATGACGGCGGTCTTGACCATCAGCTCGGTGTTGAGGATGGCCATGGCGGCCTGGTTGGCGACGGCCTTGATCAGGTTCACCTGGGTTTCGCTGAAGTCATGGGGCTCGGCGGTGAAGCAGTTGAGCACCCCGACCACCTTGCCGCCCTTGGCCTGCAGCGGGACGCTCACCATGGAAACCAGCCCCAGCTTGCGGGCCATGTCCTTTTCCTTGAAGCGCGGCTCTTGTCAGCACGTCGGGCACGATGAGTTCGCGGTTGTGAGAAGCCACATAACCCACCACGCCTTCGTCCAGACTGAGAGAGCGGTCCTTCAGGTATTCGGGGTCTATGGCCTGGGTGGCCTTGAGACGGATTTTCACCGGCTGCTCGGCTTCGTCGATGAGCCACAGGGAGCAGATTTCCACCCCGGTCACCTTGGCCGTCACCATGACGATCAGCTTGAGGATGTCCTCCAGGTACAGGTCCGAGGTGATGGCCCGGCTGATGTCCACCAGCCCCTTGATGTATTTGTCATAGGTTTCCGGTTCGATTCGTTCCATGGTTCCTGATCACCGCAGGCGTGCTGAATTGGCTTCCGACTCCAGCATAGATCATGAAATCGAGATCCTCAACCGCAATCGCGTTGAGAGCGTTGGGATTGACGACAGTCGCCTCGGGGTCGAAATCGAAATCGCTATCGGGATCGATCTCCTATCTGCCGCCAACAGGTCTTTCGACTACGGCTCCGATCCCGAACCCGATCCGAACCCGATCCCGAACCCGATTTCGATTTGTTGCCCTATGCCCTATGCTCTCTGCCATTTCGAATTTCACATTTCGCCTTTCGAATTTTCTTGTGCCTTACTTTCCTGCTCTCTGAGCTCCTGGAGAAACCTCTTCGGCAGATCATCGAAGGGACCATTGGACATGAAAAGCACCAGGTCGCCCTCGCGCGCTTCACTCAGCAGGCTGGCGAGGAGCTGATTCGGGTCCGGCGCGTCGTGGGCCCGAAAGCCTCGCAGCTTCAAGCCCTTGACCAGTTCCCGGGCGGAAAAACGTTCCGCGACCGGGATATTGCCCGTCATGGCGGGCTCGGGCACGAACACCAGGTCGGCCTCATCAAAGGCTCGGGCGTAGAGGTCCTGGAAAGTCCGGCGGCGGCTCGAGTTGGAACGCGGCTCGAAAACGGCGACCAGGCGCGCGGGGGCGTAGCGGACCTTGACGGCCCGGATGGTTTCCCGAACGGCCGTAGGGTGATGGGCGAAGTCGTCCAGAACCAGGATGCCCGACGCCCGACCGAGGAGTTCCTGCCGCCGGCGCACCCCTGCGAACGAGCCGCAGGCAGCGGCCAGGGTCCGGGCGGGGATTCCAAGCGAGGTACCCACGGCAAAGGCCGCCAAGAGGTTGGCGACGTTGTGGCGGCCGTAAAGCGGCGTCAGCAGCCGGGAGAGCGGCTTTCCGCTCTTCAGCACGCTGAGGCGGGTTCCCTCAGCCCCGGTCACGATGTCCTCGGCCTGCCACTCGGCCGGTGCCGTCAGCCCGTAGGTGACGACCCGGCAGGGGGCTTGCGGCAGAAGCCGGCCGAGGACCGGGTCGTCGGCATTCGCGAAGACCATGCCGTCGCCGGGCAGGATGGTGAGCAGGCGCTCGAAACTCTGCACCACGTGATCCAGATCGCGATAGATGTCGGCGTGGTCGAATTCGATGCTGGTGATCACTGCCCAGCGCGGGCGGTAGTGCAGGAACTTCGGGCCCTTGTCGAAGAAGGCGGTGTCGTACTCATCCCCTTCGAGAACAAAACAGGCGCCCTGCGCCAGTCTGAAACTGGTCTGGAAGTTCAGCGGGATGCCACCGATCATGAAGGAGGGTTCTTGGCCGGCCTGCTGGAGCGACCAGGCCACCAGGGCAGAGGTGGTGGTCTTGCCGTGGGTGCCGCAGATCACGATGGGGTGCCTGTCTTCCAGGAAAAAGTGCCGGATCGCCTGCGGGAAAGACAGGTAAGGAAGATTGAGGCGTGCCAGCTCGACGGCCTCGGGGTTGTCGCGGGTGATCACGTTGCCCACGATCACCAGGTCCGGGGCCGGCGACAGGTGCCGGGCATCGTGGGGGTTTCGGATCGGGATGCCGAGCGAATTCAGTAGATCGCTCATGGGAGGGTAGGCTTGGCGGTCGGAACCGGACAGGGAAAACCCCCGGTCTTGGAGCAGCCCGGCCAGGGATGCCATCCCGACACCGCAGATACCCATCAGGTGGATGCGCTGGAGTCTGTCCGGCACCCGGTTCATGGCCGGGTCGAGCGGGACCGTCGGTTGGGGGGCAACATGGGGGAGGATCATGGGGGCTCCCTGCAAAAAAGCTTGATGTCCGAGACGAAAAGAGCTATTAGTATCTGTTTCGAATGCCCTCTCTGGGTATCTTCCTCGCTCCGGCGAGGTCGGCGCTCAGGTGGCTTACCAGAAAAGAACGCGGCCGGCAAGGCCCGGGAGCTTTGCCGGGCAGGGTTCCGAGGAGAGGAAGAAATGGCCAGAGTCTGCGAGATTTGCGGAAAAAGACCCCGGGTGGGCTACAACATCAGCCATGCCCACAACAAGACCAAAACCCGCTGGTACCCCAACCTGCAACGCGTCCGCAGCTTCCGGAACGGGCAGGTGAAGCGCGTCCGGGTCTGCACCTCCTGCCTCAAGTCCGGAAAAGTGACGAAACCATGAGGGGGCGGGCCTGGTTGCGCCGGACCGCCGCTGTGCAGGCGTGACAGCCGCGATCAGGCCCTTTCCACCAACAGGACGTTTCGCACCCCCTTGATGGCGCTGATGATTTCCTGCAGTTGCCTGTAGTCCGACACCTCGACGGTAAACAGAGAGATCCCTTTACGATCCAGCGTGGTTTTCACCTCGGCCTGGATGATGTTCGCGTCGCGCTGGGAGATGATATTGCTCACCTCCGCCAGAATCCCTTTCTTGTCCATGCTGGTCACCCTGATCCGGGCCAGGTGAACCTCGCCTTTGGTGGGCTCCCACGAGACCTCCACCAGCCTTTCGCTGTCCGCGTTCATGATATGCCGGCATTTTCCGTGGTGAACGGTGATGCCGCGGCCGCGGGTGATGAACCCGATGACCTCCTCGCCGGGGACCGGGTGGCAGCAGTGGGCGAAGCGGATCAGCATGTCGCTGACGCCCTTCACCATGATACCGGCTCCGCCCTTCCGGCGCCTCAGCCGCTCGACGACCTTGGTCACCAGGCCGGGGGCTTTCTCGGACTGAATGCCGAGCCGAGGCCGAAGTTTGCCGACAACCTGTTTGGCCGATATCTTGCCGTAGCCGACCTGCGCCAGCAGGTCTTCCACCGAATGAAAGGAAAGATCGCCGGCTGAGGCGTCCAGATGCTCGTTCTTCAGGAGGTTGGTCAGGTTGATGTGTTCCTGGCGCAGGGCTTTTTCGAGGATGCTCCGTCCCAGGTTGATGCTCTCCTCGCGCTCCTGGGCCTTGATCCATTGACGGATCTTGGTCCGGGCCCGGGGGGTCTTGACGAAATCGAGCCAGTCCTTGCTGGGGTGCTGCTTGGGAGAGGTGATGATCTCCACCACATCGCCGGTGTGCAGGCGGTGCCGCAGGGGGACCATCCGGCCGTTGACCCGCGCCCCGATGCATTTTTCGCCGATCTCCGAATGGATGCTGTAGGCGAAATCCAAGGGTGAGGCCCCTTTGGGAAACTCCTTGACCTCGCCCTTGGGCGTGAACACATAGACATCGTCCGGGAATAGATTCAGCCGCACGGTTTCCAGGAACTCGGCGGGGTCCTTGAGGCTCTGCTGCCACTCCAGCAGCTGCCGCAGCCAGGCGAACTGCTTGTCGTCGGTCCGGTTGGCGGCCGACCCCTCTTTGTATTTCCAGTGGGCGGCGATGCCTTCCTCGGCGACCCGGTCCATTTCCAGGGTGCGGATCTGAACTTCCATCCGCTGGCCGTAGGGGCCCATCACCGTGGTGTGCAGGGACTGGTACATGTTGGGCTTGGGAACCGAGATGTAGTCCTTGAAGCGGCCGGGCACCGGTTTCCACATGGAGTGGATATGTCCGAGGGATTCATAGCACTCCCGCAGGCTGTCCACGATGACCCGGAAGGCGAGCACATCGTAGACCTGCCTGGCCGCGAGGTTCTGTTCCTTCATTTTCGCATAGATGCTGTAGAAGTGCTTGTGTCGGCCCTTGACCTCGGCCTGAATGTCGAACTCGGCCAGCTTCTGCTGGAGCAGTTCCCGGATGTCGCGGATGAACTTCTCGCGCTCATCCTGCCGGGCGGCGATTTCAGTTTTAATTTTTTCGTAGAACTGGGGCTCCAGGTAGTAGAGGCACAGGTCCTCCAGGCCGGATTTCATCCAGTGAATTCCCATCCGGCCGGCCAGGGGCGCGTAGATCTCCAGGGTTTCCTCGGCGATGGCGCGCTGTTTTTCCAGGGGCTGGAACCCCAGCGTCCGCATGTTGTGGAGCCGGTCCGCCAGTTTCACCAGGATGACGCGGATGTCGGTGGACATGGCCAGGATCATCTTGCGCACGTTTTCGGCCTGACGTTCCCTGGCGCTGGTAAAAGGCATCTTGCTGATCTTGGTGACCCCCTCGACCACGTTGGCGCACTCGAGGCCGAACAGGCGCGTGATGTCCGCCGCCTGGGCTTCGGTGTCCTCCAGGGTGTCGTGGAGCAGACCGGCCGCGATGCAGATCACGTCCATTCTCATCTGGGCGAGGATGTAGGCCACCTCGAGGGGGTGGGAGAGGTAGGGTTCGCCGGAGAGGCGGACCTGCCCCTGATGCACCTTGGCGGAATAGACGTAGGCCTTTTCGACAAGCTGGGTGTCGGCCTTGGGGTGGTAGCGGAGGACCTCGGAGGTGATGTCATTCAAGCGAATCATAGAGCTCTTTCACACGTCTCCCGGATCAGGGCCGAGGCTTGCGCTGTCGCGACGGCAGTCGCGGACTCCTCGGTGCGCAGCTTGACCTCCACCCTCCCTTCCCGAACACCCCGCAGCCCGACGGTGACCCTGACCGGGATGCCCAGCAGATCGGCGTCGTTGAATTTCACTCCGGCCCGTTCGTCCCGATCATCGAGCAGGACCTCCAGGTTCCTTTCCCGCAGTTCGGCGTAAAGGCGTTCCGCCGTCTCGACCACGCCGGGCTCGTGCATCTGCAGCGGCAGCACGATGACCTCAAAGGGCGCGAGCGGAGCCGGAAAGACGACGCCCCGGGCGTCGTGGTTCTGCTCGATGGCGGCGGCCAGCGTCCGGCCGATCCCGATCCCGTAACAGCCCATCAGGATCGGGATTTCCTTCCCGTTCCGGTCAAGGTAGATGGCCCGCAGCGCCTCGCTGTACTTGGTCCCCAGCTTGAACACGTGGCCCACTTCGATTCCCCGGCCGAAGTGGATGCGGCCGCCGCACCTCGGGCAGGGGTCCTCCGGAGTGATCACGCGCAGATCACCGAACTGCTGCACCTCGAAGTCCCGGCCCGGATTGACGTTGCGCAGGTGGGTGTCGCGCCGGTTGCCGCCGGTCACGAAGTTGGCCATGCCCTTGACCGCCGTGTCGGCTACCAGCACCAGCTGCAGGCCCACCGGGCCGGCAAAACCCATGGGCGCCCCGGTCGACCGGGCCACCGTTGCGGGGTCGGCCATTTCCACCACTTGCGCCCCGAGCAGGCGTCTGAACTTGGCCTCGTTGAGTTCGTGGTCCCCCCGGACCAGGGCCGCGACGGTCCGGTCGTCCGCCACGTAAATGAGGGTTTTCACCAGCTGCTGCGGCGCTATCCCCATGAATGCGGTCAGTTCCGGAACTGTCCGCACGTCGGGGGTATCCACCTCTTCAAGCGGGAGCGGCCGGGGTTCCCGGACGGTCTCTTCCGGCCGGCGGGGAGCACCTCGGCCCGCTCCAGGTTGGCCGCATAGTCGCAGGCCAGACAGCTCACCAGCTGGTCTTCCCCGGTTTCAGCCAGCACCATGAACTCGTGGGAGTAGCTGCCGCCGATGGCGCCCGTGTCTGCCTCCACGGCCCGGAACCTGAGCCCGCAGCGCTGGAAGATGCGGGTGTAGGCCGCATACATGGCCTCGTAGCTGCGGTTGGCGCCTTCCTCGTCGGCGTCGAAGCTGTAGGCGTCCTTCATGATGAACTCGCGGGCCCGCATGAGGCCGAAGCGGGGCCGGATCTCGTCCCGGAACTTGGTCTGGATCTGGTAGAAGTTGACCGGAAGCTGCTTGTAGGAGTGGATCTCCCTTCTCACCAGGTCGGTGATCACCTCTTCGTGGGTGGGTCCCAGGCAGGAGTCCCGGTCGTGGCGGTCCTTGAAGCGCAGCAGCTCGCGGCCGTAGTATTCCCAGCGGCCGCTTTCCTGCCACAGCTCGCCCGGCTGGACCGCCGGCATGAGGAGTTCGATGGCGCCCGCCCGGTTCATCTCCTCCCGCACGATGCGCTCGGTTTTCCGGATGGAACGCAGACCCAGCGGCATGTAGGTGTAGATGCCCGAGGTCAGCTTGCGGATCATGCCGGCCCGGAGCAGCAGCTGATGGCTGACGATCTCGGCGTCCGCGGGGGTTTCCTTGTAGGTCGGAATGAAATAGCTGGAAAAGCGCATGACGTTCCTTCATCTCCCGTCTGATTGTGGTTTGCGGCGCCGGCCGGGCCGCCCGGCGCCGCTGTCGGGCCGTTGCACCATCGCCTTCACCTCGGCGATGATGGCTTCGGCCAACTGCTCCTCGGGAACCTTCCTGACGAGCCGGCCGTTTCTGAAGAGGATGCCTTGGCCGCGACCGCCGGCCACCCCCACATCCGCTTCCCGCGCCTCACCCGGGCCGTTGACCACGCACCCCATGATGGCGACTTTCGGCGAGGCCTCGATGCCCATCAGGGCCCTTTCGACCTTCTCCACCAGCCCGAAAAGATCGATCTCGCAGCGCCCGCAGGTTGGACAGGAGATGATCTCAGGCCCCCGCTGACGCAGGTTCAGCGCCCTCAGGATCTCGAAAGCCACCCGCACCTCGTCGACCGGGTCGCGGGTCAGCGAGACCCGGAAGGTGTCTCCGATTCCTTGCAGCAGCAGGGATCCGATGCCGATGGCGCTCTTGACGGTGCCCGCGATGAGCGTGCCGGCCTCGGTGACGCCAAGGTGCAGGGGATAGTCGACTTTGCGGCTCAGGAGTTCGTAGGACCCAATCGTATCCATAACACTGGAAGATTTCAATGAGATCTTGATCTGCCCGAACCCCAGGCTTTCGAGGATCGCCACATGGCGCAGGGCGCTTTCCACCATGGCTTCCGGCGAAGGCCGCCCGTACCGGGCCAACAGGTCCTTGGGAAGTGACCCGGAGTTTACTCCGATCCGGATCGGGACGTCGCGTTCCCGGGCCGCCTCGACGACCGCAGCCACCGCTCTGCGGCCGCCGATGTTGCCCGGATTGATGCGCAGCCCGTCGGCGCCGCTTGCCAGCGCCTGCAGGGCCAGGCGGTGATCGAAGTGGATATCGGCGATGAGCGGCACGCCCGCCCGGGCTTTGATTTCGCTGAAGGCCCGGCCGGCCGCCTCGTCGGGGACCGCCAGGCGCACGATTTCGCAGCCGGCGCGGGCCAGCCGCCCGATCTGCTCGAGGGTTGCCTCCACATCGCGCGTGTCCGTGTTGGTCATGGATTGGACCGCGATGGGTGCGCCCCCCCGATGGGGACTCCCCCGACCTGGATTCTGCGGGTCTTGCGCCTTTCCATCTGCCTCAGCCTCATGTTCCCTTCGCGGAATCGGGGATAATCCCTGGCCTAGAGGCGAACATCTCAGTTCGATAAATCCGAAATCCGAATAACCAAATCAGAAACAATTTCAAAACCTAAATGTCCCAATGTCAAAAACAATCAGCAGAGCCATGATGAACTACGTGAACAACCCATTTCGGTCATTGGGATTTGTTTCGGATTTCGGATTTTGTGCTTCGGATTTGTGTCCCCCAGTCGACTTAAGGTGTTTGGAGATGCTTGGAGGTGTTTGGAGTGGTATGCTACCTGACTGGAGTAACAGAAAAGTCAGTACAGAAACATGGGCTTGCCGCCCACGTGCATCACCTTGGGCCGGTATGCTTCCGCGTCGTAGAGCTCCCGCACGTCGACCCGTTTCTGGCCGGCGGAGATGGTGCTCAGGGGGATATCCGTGTAGATCCCGCGGCTGAGGGCCACCAGACGCCCGAAGGTGCCTTTCAGGTACAGGTCGATCGCCATGTGGGCGAAGTTCACCGCCACCATGAGATCGAGAGAATCGGGCGCGCCGCTCCGCATGAGGTAGGAGAGGCGCTGGTTGAGCACGTCCTCGCCGGTCAGTTTCTTCAGGATGGCCCCGGTTTCCTCGCCGATTCCCCCGAGCCGGCGGTGCCCGTAGGCGTCGGCTTCCCCTGACTGCAGCATCTCGCCGCCGGTCATCTTGGCGCCCTCGGAGATGGTGATCATCGCGTAGTTCTTGGGGTTGGCCTGCTTGTCCCCCATGATCAGGTCCGCCAGCTTGTGGGGGTCGAAGGGCACCTCGGAGATGATCGCCCGGTCCACCCCGGCCAGGTAGGCTGCGATCAGGGAGGTCTCTCCGCAGTAGCGGCCGAAAAGCTCGATGACGGCGATTCGTTCGTGCGAGCCGGTGGAGGTCCTGAGGGCATGGATGAAGGTGACGCTGTTGGTGATGGCCGTGGAGAACCCGATGCAGTAGTCGGTGCCGAACACGTCGTTGTCCATGGTCTTCGGGATGGCGATCACCCGGACTCCTTCGCGGTGGAGACGTTCGGCAAAGCTGAGGGTGTCGTCGCCGCCGATCGGGATGATGGCGTCGATCTCCAGCGACTCCAGGTTGCTGAGTACCTGAGGGGTCAGATCCCGGACTTCCTGTTCGTCCCGGAAGCTCCCTTTCAGGAAGTCCGGGGCGTGTTTGCGCCTGACGGCGCTCGGGTTGGTGCGGGAGGAGTGCAGATAGGTCCCGCCGTAACGGTCGATGGTGCGCACTTCGGCCGGCTGCAGTTCCTGCACGCAGTGTGGCGTGCAGGAGCGGTCCGCGGGGTTGTAGTCGAGCAGCCCGGCCCAGCCCCGGCGGATTCCCAGCACCCTCAGCCCCTCGGCGGCCCCCCGGTAGACCAGGGTCTTGATGCAGGGGTTGAGGCCGGGCACATCCCCGCCGCCCGTCAGTATGGCAATGGTTCGTTTGGAATTCCCAGCGTTGCTCATGTCCGGTGGTCCCCTCGGAGGTGAATCGTCTCAGGCGAATGTAGGAGATGGCCTCTGCGGTGTCAAGATGATTTGCCGGCACGTTTTTTGTTGACAGGCCGCGCGGGTGCGCTATGGTTGAGCTCCGGAAGAACCCGTGTGCAGGAGGACAGAACGTGTCGGTCGCGGAAAAAATCAAAATATCCATCGAGAAATCGTCCTGGATCCGAAGGATGTTCGAGGAGGGCAACGCGCGCAAGGCCAAGTACGGCGCCGACAACGTCTATGATTTCAGCCTGGGCAACCCCAACCTGGAGCCTCCGGCCAGGTTCCGCGAGGTTGTCCTGGAGCTGATCCGGGAAGGCGCCCCGGGTGCCCACGGGTACATGCCCAACGCCGGTTTTCCGGAGACCCGGCAGGCGGTGGCGCGCTACCTGAGCGGGTTGAGCCGGGTTCCCCTGAGCCCGGAGGAGATCGTCATGACCGTGGGGGCGGGCGGCGGGCTCAACGTGGTGCTGAAGACCATCCTCAACCCGGGCGAGGAAGTGGTGATCCCGCGCCCCTACTTCGTGGAGTACAACACCTACGCTGACAATCACCGGGGAGAGACCCGCATCGTGCCCACCCGGGCGGATTTCTCCCTCGACCCCCAGGCGGTGGCCGGGGCCGTCACGGAAAAGACCCGGGCCGTGCTCATCAACTCCCCGAACAACCCCACCGGCCGGGTATACGGGGCCGAGGAGCTGCGGGAGCTGGGCGAAGTCCTGAATCAGCTCAGCGGGAAGCACGGCAAACCCATCTACCTCATCTCCGATGAGCCGTACCGCAAGATCGTCTATGACGGTCTGGAGGTGCCGAGCGTCTTCGACTTCTACCGGGAGAGCTTTGTGGTGACCTCCTTTTCCAAGGACCTCTCCCTGCCCGGTGAACGCATCGGCTACGTGGCGGCACACCCCGAGATCAGCGACAAGCCCCTCATGACGGCCGGGCTGGTTCTCAGCAACCGGATCCTCGGGTTTGTGAACGCACCGGCCTTGATGCAGCGGGCAGTGGCGGCGCTGCTGAACGAGAGCGTGGATGTCGGCGTGTATCAGAAAAAGCGCGACCGGCTCTGCGATGCGCTGAGCGGTTTCGGATACGAGATCAGCAAGCCCCAGGGGGCTTTCTACCTGTTTCCGCGCTCGCCCGTCGAGGACGAGATGGCTTTCGTGAACGCCCTGCGGGATGAAAACATCCTCACCGTGCCGGGGAGCGGGTTCGGGGGGCCGGGCCACTTCCGCATCGCCTACTGCGTGTCCGATCGGACGATCGAAAAGTCCCTGCCGGGCTTTGAACGCATGATCAGGAAATTCCGCGCTTGAAGGGATTCATACGGTTGAGGTATGATAAACGCGCAGTCCGGTGCAAGACAGAATGAGGTGAAAGGGAGTTCGGCCATGTATTCCAAGATCCTGACTCTGAGATTCTCCCGGCAGGCGGTCAACGAACCTATCGTGGTGGGACTTGTCAAGAAGTTCGACCTCTCCTTCAACATCCTCAGGGCGACGATTTACCCGCGCAAGGAAGGCTTCATGGTGATGGAGCTGAGCGGAGAGCGGAAGAACTTCCGTGAGGGCGTCCGCTATCTCAAGGAGAGCGGGGTCCAGGTGGAGAACATCGGGCAGGACATCAAGCGCGACGACGTGAAATGCTTCCAGTGCGGCGCCTGCACGGCGGTCTGCCCGACCGGGGCCCTCAGCATCGTGAGGCCGCAGATGGAGGTCACCTTCGAACGGGAGAAATGCAGCGCCTGCGAATGGTGCGTTTCCGCCTGCCCGGCGCGCGCCATGGAGGTGCGTTTCAACAAAGTGCTGCTGTCCTAGCTACCCGCCGCTGCTTGTCCCCTTTGGCGGCCTGTTTCAGCAGGCGCTGCTTCATCCGAAAAAGCCTCGGACTCAGGCTCACATGGTAGGTGTGCGGGTTGCTGAAGCGTTTGTAGGCGGCGTCCAGTTCCTGCAGGTTCCCGAGGGTGTGATTCCTGATTTCCTGAAGCGGGGGGCTTTCATGGACCCGCTTCCCCTTCACGAACACCGGCACCAGCAGCTCCCTGGAGCGGAAACGTTTCGGGTAGGCCTTTGACACGTAATGGAACATGGGGTGATAGGCCCGCACCGCTCGGCCCTCCGGGACGGCCTCGTCTTCCAGGAACAGCACGTCGCCGCGGATCTGGCCCCGCGGGTCGTACATCCGCACGACCTTCTTGAGGCCCGGGTTGGTGATCTTCTCGGGGTTGTCCGAGCGCTTGATCTTGGGCGTCATGGGCTTGGCGTTTTCGTCGAGGGCGGTGAGCTTGTAGACCCCGCCCAGGGCCGGCGAGGAAAAGGAGGTTACCAGGCGGGTCCCGACCCCCCAGGTGTCCACCTGAGCTCCCTGCCGCTTGAGGCTCTCGATGATCCACTCGTCCAGATCGCTGGAAGCCACGACCCGGGTGTCGGCCAGGCCCGCCTCGTTCAGCATCTCGCGGGCCTGTTTGCTCAGGTAGGCGAGGTCCCCGCTGTCCAGGCGGACACCGGCCAGCCGGTGTCCGCGGCGCTGCAGTTCCCTGCCCACCTTGATCGCGTTGGGCAGGCCGCTCTGGACCGTGTCGTAGGTGTCGGCCAGCAGGATGCAGGCATCCGGGTACACTTCGGCATAGGCCCGAAACGCTTCCAGTTCGCTGGCAAAGCTCTCCACCCAGGAGTGCGCGTGGGTTCCCCGGACCGGAATCCCGTAAAGGCGGCCGGCCAGCACATTGGAAGTTCCGTCCACTCCGCCGATGTAGGCGGCCCGGGAGGCCATCAGGGCGCCGTGGGGGCCCTGGGCCCGTCGCAGGCCGAAGTCGATGACCGGGTCACCCTGGGCGGCCAGGTGCACCCGCGCGGCCTTGGTGGCGATCAGGGTCTGGAAGTTCATGATGTTGAGCAGGGTGGTCTCGATCAGCTGGGCTTCCGGCAGCGGCGCGGTTACCCGCACCAACGGCTCGTGGGGGAAAACCACGGTCCCCTCGGGCATTGCGCTGAGATCCCCCGAGAAGCGGAACTTCTCCAGATAGTCCAGAAACCCCTGGGCGAAGATGCCGAGGCTTTCCAGGTAGTCCAGGTCTTCCGGCTGGAACCGTAGAGTCTCTATGTACTCGATCAGATCCGCCAGCCCGGCCAGCACGCAGTACCCCCCATCGTCCGGCACGCGGCGAAAAAAATAGTCGAAGTTGGCCCACTGGTGCTGCTTGCCATGCTGCACATAGCCCCCCACCATGGTGAGCTGGTAGAGGTCGGTCAGCAGGGCCCATTTGGTCCACATGCGGATCGGCGTCCTCCAGGCTTTCTCGGGACAGCCGCCCGCCCGGGTTCCCGGGGCGGCGCGGCCGTGTCACCGGATGGTCGGATGATAAAGAATGCGGCAGGGGGTGTCAATAACGGGTTTCGGGTGTGCGGTATCGGGTATCAGGGCTAATTCGAAATGCGGAATGCGGAATTCGAAATGGCTTAGAGCATAGGGCATAGAGCATAGGGCATAGGGCATAGGGCGTGGGGCAGACGGAAGCGGGAAGGCTGTCGCCAGGCTCGGTTTTCTGGCCGTGCGGGGGTTGTTGTGATAAACTCTGCTTAAGGCAACCGGCTTCGGTTTCAGCGTTCAGACGCGGCGGGTCATTCCGAACTCTACGCATCTTAGCGGCGCCGGAAACCGGAGGTCTTCTTATCGAATTCCGCCCTCCGCCTTCCAAATTCCGCATTCCCGTGTGCTTGCGTGAGGATGGTGAAGCCCAAAGAAGGAAGCGTGTCGGGTCAAGTAGATGGATCGTTTGTTCAAAATTGTTACCTTGGGCTGCAAGGTCAACCAGTACGAGTCCGCGGCGCTGGCCGAGGCGCTTGAGGCCTCCGGCCTGGAGCGGGCCCCGGAAGGGGAAAAAGCCGGAGTGGTGGTGCTGAACACCTGCCTGGTGACCCAGCGGGCGGCGCACCAGTGCAGGCAGGCGCTGCGGAAGGCGGTCAGGGAAAACCCGGGGGCCCTGGTCGCGGCCGCGGGCTGCTATGCCCAGGTTTCGCCGCAGGAGCTCGCCCGGATCCGGGGCGTGCGGCTCGTCGTGGGCAACCGCGACAAGCCCCGCCTTGCGGAACTGCTGCTGGGCGCCGGCGCTGCTGACAGTCAGCGGGTTCTGTCCGCGCCCTTTGAGCCGGGCTGCTCCTTCGTGGAGGAGCCGGTGAGGCGTTTCGCCGGCCGGGCACGGGCCTATCTGAAAATCCAGGACGGCTGCGAGGCCCTTTGCAGCTACTGCGTGGTTCCCCGGGCCCGCGGGCCCTACCGCAGCCTGCCCCCGCTGCGGGTGCTTCCGGCGCTTGAGGGGCTGGCCGCCGAAGGCTGTTGCGAGGTGGTGCTGACCGGCATCCACCTCGGCCGCTACGGCGTGGATCTGGGAAAGGGGATGTCGCTGGGGCGGCTGCTCACCCTGATCGGAAAGGAGCAGTTGGGGCTGCGGGTGCGGCTGAGCTCCCTGGAACCCAACGAAGTGGATGAAAGCTTGATCGAACAGGTGGCTTCCGAGGATTGGCTCTGCCGGCACTTTCACGTTCCGCTGCAGAGCGGGGATGACGGCATTCTGACGCGCATGAACCGGCACTACCCGGCCGGCGACTTCTCCCGCCTGGTGGAGGCGATCCGCCGGCGCGTGCCGCAGGCTGCCGTGGGCGTGGACGTGATGGCCGGCTTTCCCGGGGAGGACGAGCGCGCCTTTGAGAACACCCGCTCCCTTCTGCGGGGTCTGCCGGTGTCGTACCTGCACGTCTTTCCCTTTTCCCCCAGGCCGGGTACGCCGGCGGCCGGGATGCGGCCGCAGAACGATCCCGGGACCATCCGGCGGAGGGCCGCTATCCTGCGGCGTCTGGGCCTGGACAAGAAAGCCGCCTTTCACGAGAGCTGCCTGGGCCGAAGCTTCGAGGTCCTCCGGGAGGGCTGGGAGGACGAGGGACAGGGGCTGGCCCGGGGGACCACCGACAACTACCTGGGAGTGATTTTTCCCTGCGGGCCGTCCGAACAGCGGGCGCTGCTTCGGGTGCGGCTGAAAAGCAGATCAGGTTCGGCCCTGTTCGGCGAAAGGCTCTGAACCGGGGAGCGATTGCCCGGCCGGCTCAACCCCTCGGCCTCACGATGAACTGGGCGTCCGGGGCCGCGGCCGCCCGGCCCCGGGCTTGCACTTTCACCGGGTTGAGGTCGATCTTCCGGATGGAAGGGCTGTCCTCCATCAGCCGGGAGAGCCGGAGCAGGAGTTCCTCGATGGCGCGGGTTCCGTCATGACCGTTTGTCCTTTCTCAGTTTCCGGGCCGCTTCCTTCCAGCCCCGGCGCTGTTTGCCCTGTTTTCTCCGAAAGAGGTCCGGATCGCGATGAATATCCAGCACAAAGCCGCCGGCCGGTACTCCGGGCGGGGGGAGTCTCCCCGCATCGGCTTTGACGCTTTCCGGCTTGCGGCCTTCCTCCTCCGGCTCGGAGACCGGCGGGCCGAGGATGAACTTCGGGGGGATTTGGCTGCAGAGATAGAGGTCGCCAAAGGGGTGGAAGCTGACCCCTTCGCGCTCGGCGGCGGCCGCGCCGATCTCCAGCACGATGGGCCTGGGATCCCGCCGGCAACCGATGCGCTCGGCCATTTCCCGCCCCGCGGACAGGACCACGGGCTGTCCCCCCGGGGCCTGTAGTCCCTTTTCCATGACCACCGGGTGGGCTCGGCGTCTCACGGCGGTGAACAGGAGCTTGGGCGCCGCAGCCGAGGGGTTTCCGAAATCCAGGACCCAGCGCCTTTCTTCAGCCCGGATCGACTTCTCTTTGCACCGGAAAAGGCTGCGTCCTTCCTCCAGCATGACCTCCCGGATATTCGATTCCCGCACGTGCCGCCAGCCGTCCTCCTCGTGCAGGGCCTGCAGCAGGGCTTTGAAAGGCACGAAGCCCTCGGGATCGGGAACCAGGCCGAACTCGTCCGGCCGGTGCCCCAGCACGTAACGGAGCATCCTGGTCAGATCGCGGACCTTGAACTGGTGCTGGCGCTTGGACAGAACCGGACCTCCCCGGTGCTAGAAGAAACGGATACGGGGCACGCTTTCCCGGTCCTTCAGGGCCTCGAAGGCGAAATGGGCGCAGGCAACGTCCTGGATGGCCAGGCCGGTGGAGTCGAAGACCGTGATTTCCTCGAAAGACAGCCTGCCTTTTTTCTTGCCCGCCGCAATTTCTCCCAACTCGCCATAGATGTGCTTTCTGAGGAGCTGCCGCCTCCGGAGAGGTACGTTGATTTCCCCGCTGTGTGAAGCCTGGATCCAGTCGTCGACCACCAGTCTGGCCTTTTTCAAGACGAGGGGATTGATTTCCTGCTTGCCCTCGGCGTCCGCGCCGATGGCGTTGACATGCGTTCCGGCGGACACTTCCTTCACCAGGGGCTGCCGCGAGGGGGTGGTGGTGACCAGGACATCGACGTCGGTAGTCACCTCATCGATGTTCTTGAAGACGAAAGCCTCAAGCCCGTAAGTCCGGGAACACCATTCAGCGAACTCCCCGGCGCCGTTGCTCTTGCGCGAGCGCTGCCAGACCTTGACCTGTTTTACGGCCCTGACCTCCAGCAGACAGGTCAACTGGCTCCGGGCTTGGCGGCCGTAGCCCACAAACCCCGCGCTCCGGGCATCCGCCCTGGCCAGCAGGTCAACGGCCAGGGCGCCGGCCGCCCCGGTGCGCAGGGCGGTCAGCAGGGTGCCGTCCAGCACTGCCAGGGGAAAGCCGCTGCCCGGGTCGGTCAGAATTACCAGGGCCATCACGGTGGGCAGGTTCAGACGCCCGTTCCTGGGGTGCACGTTCACGCTCTTGATCCCGGCAATGTCCAGGCCCTGGCCGCGGATGCAGGCCGGCATGGAGCGCAGGTCCCCTTTGGGGAAGCTGAGATAGCTCTTGGGCGGCATTTGCACCTGGCCCAGGCCGCAGGCCCGGAAGGCCGTCCGAACGGCGCCGATGGCGGCCGACGGTGTCAGCACCGCGGCGATGTCTTCAGCGGTCAGGAGAAGCGTTTCCATCGGGCCCCCGGGAGCCGCATCCGCGGCCTTGCAGGGTGCAGGCTGAGCGGAAAGGCAGGATGCCGAAAGTATAGAGGCAACCTGAAAGACGTGTCAACGGGGAAGGGCGAAGAGGGGTTGGAACAGGCTTGACATTCGCCGATTTGTGATTAAATTACAATTAAAACAGTAACATATAGCGGAATGGCCCCTGATCAGGACAACGGGGGGCCAAACTGCGGGAAGGGGGTGTCACCATGACAAAAGAACTGATGAGAACGACGAGGAAACCTTACTGGATGATGCCCTTTGGCCACGAGCCCTGGGGGGATGTGTTCTTTGACAGGCTGTGGCCCGAGTGGCAGCGGGATCGGGGCGAGGAATGGACGCCTTCGATCGACTTCAGTGAGAAAGACGGCAAGTACTTTCTAAACGCCGAGCTGCCGGGGCTGGCGAAGGATGACATCACGCTCTCCGTGCACGACGGCGTGCTCACCCTCAGCGGCAAGAAAGGAATCGCACCGCGAAGAGGAGGGCAAAGCCTTCTACCTCAAGGAAACGCGGCAGGGTTCCTTCAGCCGGAGCTTCCGGTTGCATCACGAAGTGGAGGAGGGCAAGATCGAGGCCAACTTCAAGAACGGCGTGCTGACCGTCACTCTTCCCCACAAGAAAGAAACGGCCAAGAAGAAGATCGAAATCAAGTCATGAACCCTGAAACCTGCGCGGGGCCTTCGTAGCGAGGGTCCCGCGCAGCTCATTCCTGCGAGCCCCCGTCCTCGGACTCCAACCCCGGTCTCAGGGCTGCCGAAACCCGCCGGCAGACCTCCAGCGTAGTCTCCTGATCAAAGCCGCGGCGCTGAAGAAAACCATAGGCCCTGCGCTTCAGCTGCTGCGGTGCCAGGCCTTTCCAGGCCCTCAGTTTGCGCTGCACCGCCTCCCAGGCGGCGCCGAGTTCGTCCAGGTCCTCGAGCGCGGCGGCGATATCTCCCTCGGAAATCCCCTTTTGCCTGAGTTCGTGGCGCAGGCCCCGGGTTCCGCGGGGCCGCAACCGCATCCGATCGCTGACCCACAAACGGGCGAAGCCCGCGTCGTCCAGATATTTCTCCCGCCGGAGTCTCGTGAGCGTCTGTTCGATCAGCGGCTTTGGGTGGCCCCGGCGGCTCAGGTAGGCGGCCATCTCCGCGCTGCTGCGCGGCCGGTAGCCCAGGAAACGCAGGCCGTCCTCGTAGGCTGCGTGGATTCGCTCCTGCTCGAGCAGGGCTTCGATCTCCGGTCCGGACAGCACGGCCCCTTTTCTCAAGGAGGCCGCCAGTAGTTCGGCAAGCGAAAACCCATATTCCCCGTCGAGGAACACGTCCACCCGCCCGCGGCGGCCGCGCCGCCTGACCAGGCCTGTAACCACCCCGCCTGCGGATCGATTCATGCTTGACTATCGCCCCGGCTTCTGAGAGATAGCGGACCATGGCGGGCCCGCGCTCCGATTCTAAACCAGGAACCGGCTGCGGTTTCAAGTGAAAACGAGGCGGGCGGTGCCGGCCGGGGCGATCGGAAAACAGACAAGGAGTGAGGATCATGCCGCAGAATCCGGAATTTCAGGCCCAGCTCCGCGTCCGCTACAAGGACACGGACCGCATGGGTGTGGTCTACTACGGGAACTACCTGACCTTTTTCGAGGTGGCCCGGGCCGAGTACATGCGCCAGCTGGGCTTTTCCTATGCCCGGCTGGAAGCGGAGGGCTACAGCCTGGTGGTCATCGAGGCGGCGCTGAAATACCATGCCAACGTGGGGTACGACGCGCTGCTGGGGATCAAGGTCCGGGTGGCGGAACTGAGGCAGGTTCGGCTGCGGTTCGACTATGAGGTGTTCGACGAATCAGGGCAGCTGCTGGTCAGCGGCCACACCGCTCACGCCTGTGTGAACTCCGGCGGCCGGCCGACCCGTATCCCCGCCCCGCTGCGCAGCCTGCTGGCAGGTCACACGGGCTGATGGTTACCGGTTGCCGGCAAAGGCATACCTCGCGCAGAGGCGCAGGGGCGCAGAGAACGACAAGAAATGGAATGGTTTTTCCTCAGCGCCTGGGCGTCCCTGCGCGATGAATAAAAGCCGACGTCCTTATACCGGGTGCCGACGTTACCGGTTCCTGGCAGCGCTACCTCGCGCAGAGAAACTAGAGTCAACGTCTTCCATTTCGCATTTCGCATTTCGAATTCCGCATTTTTCTCTGCGTCTCGGCGCCTCCGCGCGATAAATAAAAGCCGACGTCCCTCAACCAGGCTCAACCGCGGATGATCCGGGGCAGCATCATGTGGTGCTGGGGGCAGAGGGACATGGGGTTCTGATAGGCGCAGCCGGCGAAGGCGACGATGTATTTCCGCAGTTCCGGGAAGGAGACGATCTCGTCCACAAAGCCCCGCTTGGCGCAGTAGATCGGCCGGGACTTGTCGTAGTACTGCTGGGCCAGCTCGTTCATCTTGTCGATGACCGGCTGCAAGGGACGTCCGGCATCCTTCTCCTTGACCAGCCGTCGGGCGAAGGAGGCCGCGGACGGCGGTCTCGCCGTGCATGACGTAGATCTCGGTGGTCGGCGTGCCCAGGGTGAAGGCGTTGTGGTTGTTGGCCGTGGGCCCGCCCATGATGTAGTGGGCGGCGGCCGTGCCCTTGCGCAGCACGATGCAGATCATGGGCACATCGGTCTGCTCGATGGAATAGATCAGGGACTGGCCCAGACCCAGCAGTTCGGCCTTTTCGGCGATGTCGCCCACGTCGATGCCGGAGGTGTCCTGGAACCAGACGATGGGGACCCGGTCCCGGCCGCAGAGGGTGACGAACTCGTTCATCTTGATCAGCCCCTGGCGGTAGAGCTTCCCGCCGATGCCGGGGTAGGGGGCGTACTCCGGGTAGTTCGGCCCCAGAAAGCCCTGGCGGTTCCCGATGAACCCCACGCAGGAATCCGTCGATCTTGGCCAGGCCGGTGTAGACCTCCGGACCGTAATCGGGCCGGAATTCCATGATGCTCGCTGTTGTCGAAGATGCGGGCCAGCACCTCGTCGAAGTTGTAGCTCCGCTTCTGGTTGAAGGGGACCAGATGAGTCGAGGTCCTGTCCGGGGAATGCGGGCTCCTTCGGCTCGGCGACCCGGAAGAAGTGCGGGTCGTAGGCCGGCATCATGTCCATGTATCTCTTCAGGGCGTCCAGGACCTCTGTTTCGGTGTCGTACACCTCCTTGAAAAACCCGGTGTCGTCGTGGTGGATGGGGACGCTGCCCGGGCGGCACCTGCTTGAAATGGCGGGTCGCCTCGATGAGCTGCTCCGCGCCTTCTTCGTCGAAAAAGCCCTTGGGGCTCATGCCGCTGACGATGCCGCCGCCGCCCACGGCGATGTTGGCGTCCTTGTGGGCCAGCAGAATGGTCGGGCTGATACCCTGATACCCGCCGCCGGCCGGGTTGGTGCCCGTAGATCCCGGCCAGGATCGGGATTCCCAGTTTTTCCAGCTCGGCATGACGGAAAAAGGTGGTCCCGTTGCCCCGGCGGTTGGCATAGACCTCCTGCTGTTCGGTGAGCTTCACGCCGCTGCAGTTGACCAGCCAGACCAGCGGGACGTGGAGCCGCTTGGCCAGGTCGGTGACCCGGAGCTGATTGTCGGCCTGCCCGGCGATCCAGGCCCCGGCCATGACCTTGTTGTCAAAGCCGATGACCACAGCCCACTTGCCGTTGATCCGGGCCAGACCGTCGATGACCCCGGTGGTCCCTTCTTCGTTGAACAGGGGGTTGTAGAGGGTGTGCAGCGGGCACCAGGTCCCCGGGTCGATGAGGTACTCGATGCGGTCCCAGACGGTCATCTGGCCGCGCTTCTGGATCATCTCGGCCGGGATGCCCGCGTTTCTTGACCGCGTCCACGGCCTCGGCCAGCGCTCTTTTCCACTTCGCGGATCTGGGCCAGCGTTCTCCTGGTGCCCTGCTTCTGTCTTGTCGGTGAGGGGTTTGCCCAGCGGGGTCATTTTCTCGAAATAGGGTTTCATTGCTGCCTCCTTGCTGTGAGCCGGGCCTCCCGGGATACCCGCCGCTACGGGGGCGGCTCCGGGATTCCCACGCGGTTCTTGTAGATATCTAGCGATTGGCCTTTCGGATTCCCAGCTGATCGAGCGCCATGATCCATTTGCAGATGTTGGTGGAGCCTTCGACGATCTGGTAGGTGGGCGCATCCCGGTAATAGCGGGCCACCGGGTACTCGGTGGAGTAGCCGTAGGCGCCCAGGATCTTCATGGCCACATGCGAGGCCTTGACGGCCACCTCCCCGGCCAGGTACTTGGCCTGGGCCACTTCCAGGGTGTTGCCCAGCTTGCCCTGGTCCTTCTGCCAGGCCGCCTTGTAGACCATGAGGCGGGCCGCCTCGATCTCGGAGGCGATCTGGGCGACCATGTCCTGGTTCATCTGGAACTCGCCGATGGGCTGGCCGAACTGCTCCCGCTCGCTGGCAGTAGGACGTCGCGGCGTCCAGACAGGCCTGGGCCAGGCCGACGCCGCCGGCGGCCGCCGAAAGCCGGGTCTGGTTCAGGGAACCGAAGACGATCTTGGCGCCGTCGCCGGGTTTCCCCAGGATGTTCTCCTTGGGGACCTTGGTGTCCTCCAGGTAGATCTCCCCGGTGGGGGAGGAGCGGGACCCCATCTTGTCCAGATCGGTGGTGGTGATCCCGTTGAAGTTCTTGGGTTCGATCACGAAGGCCGAGAGACCTCTGCCCGGGCCTCCCTGTCGCGTGTAGGCGTAATAGATCAGGACATCGGCGACGCGGGCATTGGAGATCCAGGTCTTGGAACCGTTGAGGAGCCAGTGGTCGCCCTTGTCCTCGGCCGTCGATTTCAGGGCCATGACGTCGGAGCCGGCATTGGGTTCGGTGATGGCGAAGCCGCCCACGTACTCGGCGCTGACCAGTTTGGGGATGTATTTCTGCTTGAGCTCCTCGGTTCCGTACCGGAAGATGGTGATAGGCGCAGCCCAGGGCCTGCATGTTGATCTGGACCCGCAGGGAACTGGAGGCCCGGGCGATCTCCTCGGTCAGGATCATGGCCGCCAGCCAGCCCATATCGTTGCCGCCGTATTCCTCGGGGATGACCGTGCCGAAAAAACCCAGCTCGCCCATGGGCTTGATGCACTTCTTCGTAGGGGAAATAATGTTTTTCGTCCCATTCGTCCGCAAAGGGCGCGATCTTCTCGGCGGCGAAATCGCGGGCCATTTCGCGCAGCATCTGCAGCTCTTCGCTGAGTCCGAAATCCATTGATCTCAACCTCCTCTCGATGATCGTTCGAAAGCGCCGTCCGGCCGGCATTGCGCTGCGCCGGGGCCGTTCAGCAAGGCATTCTTATAGTCCATGAGCCCGGGATTGGCAACAAGATATTGTCACGTGGCTGGCCGCGATTGTCCCCCGGCTGAGGCAATGGCTGACGGCATTCGAGCCGCCGCCGGCGTGAGAAATATTTCACAAATCCCCGTTGACTTCCCTTCCGACAAAAGGTTAAATATACCTGAAAAGCTGGACCGCTCTTTCCCAAAGGGTCATTTGAAATATCGCAGGAGGTACCATGAATGGAACCAATAACCATCAATCGTCAAACAGAGCAAGCTGCGGGTCGCGCCGGAATGGGCCGACGTCTGCTTCACCTGCGGGACCTGCGCCGGCGGCTGTCCGGTGACCGGGGTGGACGGCCTGGACCCGCGCAAGGCCGTGCGCATGGCCGCCCTGGGGCTGGACCAGGAGCTGATCGACTCCCGCTTTCCGTGGATCTGCACCCTGTGCGGCCGCTGTGAGTACGCCTGCCCCCAGGGCGTCGAGATCCTCAAGATGCTGCGCCGGGCCCGGGGCCTGCGGGAGCGGGACAAGGTGCCGGGCCCCATCCACAAGGGCGTGGTCATGGACCTGGAGCGGGGCAACAACCTGGGGATTCCCAAGGACGATTTCCTGTTCCTGCTGGCGGACCTGTCCAGGAGATGGACGAGGACGAGGGCTTTCCCGGTTTTTATGCGCCGGTGGACAAGAAGGGCGCCAACATGCTGGTGACGATCAACTCCAAAGAGCCCTTCGGCGAGCCGGACGACATGAAGTTCTGGTGGCGCATCTTCTACGCTGCCAAGGAGGACTGGACCGTCCCCTCCACCAACTGGGAAGGGCGTGAACTGGGGCCTGTTCTCCGGGGACGACGCCAGTCCATGAAGACCCTGGTGGGACGGATCGTGGAACACCTGGAGCGTCTGGAGTGCAAGACGCTCCTCTTGCCCGAGTGAGGGCACGCCTACTATGCGACCAGGCTTGGTCTGCAGAACTGGTATCCTGAAGTTTTCGAGAAGTACAGGGTGGTTTCGGTGCACGACCTGCTCAAGGAATACATCGAGACGGGCCGGATCAAGCTCGACAAGTCGATCCACGAGGAACTGACCACCGTTCATGATCCGTGCAACTACGGCCGCAAGGGCCAGAAGGCCTTCGGTCAGGGCTATTTCGAAGAGCCCCGCTGGATCACCCAGCAGTGCTGCGAGAACTATGTGGAAATGTACCCCAACCGGATGAACAACTTCTGCTGCGGCGCCGGCGGCGGCGCCTGGGCCATGCCCTACGAGCAGGAACGGATCTACTACGGCCGGGTCAAGGCCAAACAGATCCAGGACACCGGCGCCAAGATGGTGGTGGCGCCCTGCCACAACTGCCGCGACCAGATCATGAAGTCGCTGAACAAGGAATATGACCTGGGCATTGAGGTCAAGTACCTCTGGGAGCTGGTGGCCGACTCCCTGATCGTCGAGCCCTGGAGCGAGGAGGAGATCGAGCAGGCCCGTGAGCTGCGGGACGCCCAGTACGAACGGGACGGCATCGACCTGGAGGAGGAAATGTAGCTCCCAAGATTTTGTGGAACTGCCGCCTGACCCGAAAGGCCCCGCCCGCGCAAGGACGGGGCCTTTCTTTTGGGCGACCGGCGGTCCGCTCTGCGACGATGGCCGCCCAAGGGGCTTGAAAGAACCGGGCCCGGGGAATATGCTTGCCCTGGACCGTCCGGGCCAGTGGGTAACCGGGGCAAGGGGCGGCGCGGGGTCTGGGGCGGGGCGATGGTTTCAGGGTTGAATCAGGGGAGGGATCCGAATGGCTGAGAAAGGCCCGAGATTAGGGGAAACAACCGGTGACTTCCAGAGTTCCGACGGTCTGAAGATCTTTTACCGAAAACACCCGGCCGAACCGGAACGCGCCCGAGTGCTGATCGCCCACGGCCTGGGGGAGCATTCCGGCCGCTACGGCAACCTCGCAGAACGGCTCGTTCCCAAGGGCCTGACCCTCTGGGCGCCGGATCTTCGCGGGCATGGCCGGAGCGAGGGGCGCCGGGGGCATGTCGGGTCTTTTGGGGAATACCTCGGCGACCTGCACACCGCCCTGGCCCTGTGCCGCGAGGGCCTCCCGGAGGGGCGAAAGTGCTTCCTTCTGGGCCACAGCATGGGCGGGCTCATCGCCCTGCGTTTTGCGCTGGACTCTGCCGGGGCCATCGACGGGGTGGTCGTTTCCTCGCCCGCCCTGGGGGTGCGGGTCAAAGTGGGGCTTGTCAAAAGCGTGCTGGGAAAACTCATGAGCCGTCTCCGGCCCGGGCTGGCCCTTGGGAACGAACTGGACGCCTCCCGGATCAGCCACGACGCCGAGGTGGTCCGCCGCTACCGCGAGGACCCGCTGGTGCACGACCGGGTCAGCGCGCGCTGGTTCACCGAGTTTCTGGGTGCCATCAAGCGAACGCACGACCAGGCCCCGCGGATGGAGGTGCCGATCCTGATGCAGGTGGCCGGAGACGACCATCTGGTGGATGCCGAGGCCTCCCGGCGTTTCTTTGACAAGCTGACGCTGTCGGACAGGACTTTCCATTTCTATGAAGGCCTCTATCACGAGATCTACAATGAACCGGAGCAGCAAAGGGACGAGGTGCTGGGCGATCTGGAGGCCTGGCTGGAAACGCGCCTCTGACGGCCGGCCGCCCCCGGCGCAGCGAGCACGCGTTTCTTCCTGCGGCGACGGATGCCGGCAGGATGGGAGCGGTTGAAGCATGACCCGCTACGTCGGAGCCGTCGATCAGGGTACCACGAGCACCCGTTTCATCGTCTTCGACCGCCGCGGCCGGATCGTCGGCCTGGCGCAGAAGGAGCACCGCCAGCTTTTCCCCCGGGCCGGCTGGGTGGAACACGACCCGCTCGAGATCTGGGGCAACACCCGTGCTGTGATCCGCGCCGCGCTCGCCCAGGCCGGCATCCGGGGATCCGAGCTGGCCGCCGTGGGCGTCACCAACCAGCGCGAGACCACCGTTCTGTGGGACCGCAGCACAGGCCGGCCCTACTGCAACGCGATCGTCTGGCAGTGCACCCGGACCCGCCCGATCTGCGAAGCCCTGAGCCGGGAAGGGGGACAGGAGCGGTTTCGCGAGATCACCGGCCTGCCGGTGGCCACCTATTTCTCCGGACCCAAGATCCGCTGGATCCTGGACGAGGTACCCGAGGCGGAGATCGGCGCACGGCGCGGCGAGGCCCTGTTCGGAACCATGGACAGCTGGGTGATCTGGTGGCTGACGGGCGGCCCGGACGGCGGGGCGCATGTCACGGATGTGACCAATGCCAGCCGCACCATGCTCATGGATCTGGAAACTCTGGACTGGGACGACCGGATCCTGGAAACCCTGCGCATCCCGCGCGGAATCCTTCCCCGCATCGTCCCCTCCGGCGACAGCCGCCTGTGGGGGCATACCCGGGCCGACGGCCCGGTCGGCGGCCGGGTGCCGGTCTGCGGCGCCCTCGGGGACCAGCAGGCCGCCCTGGTGGGCCAGGCCTGCTTTGCCCCCGGGGAAGCCAAAAACACCTACGGCACCGGCTGTTTCCTGCTCCTCAACACGGGCACCTCACCGGTGCCTTCGAAGCACGGCCTGATCACGACGCTCGCCTACCAATTTGACGAGCAGGCGCCGGTGTACTGCCTGGAGGGCTCGGTGGCCGTCGCCGGCGCCCTGGTCCAGTGGCTGCGCGACAACCTCGGGCTCATCTCCGCCGCCTCGGAAATCGAGGGGCTGGCCAGAACGGTCGACGACAACGGCGGGATCTACTTCGTCCCGGCATTTTCCGGGCTCTTCGCCCCGCACTGGCGGTCGGACGCCCGCGGGGTGATCGTGGGGATGACCCAGTACGTGAACAAGGGGCACCTGGCCCGGGCCGCGCTGGAGGCGACCGCTTATCAGACCCGGGAGATCGCCGAGGCGATGGAGCGGGATTCCGGAATCCGCCTGGCGGGGATCAAGGTGGACGGCGGCATGGTCCGCAACGAGCTGCTCATGCAGTTCCAGGCCGACACCCTAAACGTGCCCGTGATCCGGCCCGCAGTGACGGAAACCACCGCGCTGGGAGCGGCCTACGCGGCCGGTCTGGCGGTGGGGTTCTGGTCCGGGCTGCAGGAGCTAAGGGAAAACTGGGGCACGGACAGGGTCTGGCACCCGGCCGCTTCTGCGGAAGCCCGCCGGCAGGGCTTCCAGGGCTGGAAAAAGGCTGTCGAACGGACCCTGAACTGGGTCGAGTGAAGCGGCGCCCCCACGACCGGCCGCAGGATTCACAGAAGCTCTTCCGACCCCTCAGCGCCTGGGGCCGGGATCTTGCCATCGGGGTCTCCTTTCCTGATCAGCGTACCATCGCGGCACCGGGAACCAGGTCAATTCAGGTTGCCGGATTGGAGCCGGATTCTGCCGTCTTCCATTTCATAGATGGTGTCGAACACATCCAGGGCCCGGTGGTCGTGGGTGACCACGATCACCGCACCGGCGCGCTCGTGGGCGACCTTGCTGAAAAGCTCCATGACCTGTCGTCCCCTCTGGCTGTCGAGGGCCGCCGTGGGTTCATCCGCCAGGATGACGCTCGGCTGGTTGGCCAGCGCCCGCGCCACGGCCACCCGCTGCTGCTGCCCCCCGGACAGCATGCTCGGAAAATTCTCCGCCCGCTCTGCCATGCCCAGGTATTCGAGGAGTTCCAGGGATCTCTTTCTGGCGCGCCGGGAAGTCCAGCCGTTCAGCTCCAGGGATACCTGGACGTTGTCAACCGCGGACAGGAAAGGGATGAGGTTGGACTTCTGAAACACGTAGCCGATGTGGTTGCGCCGGAAGCGGGTCAGGTCGGTCCGCGCGTTCGGGCCGTCCATGACCAGCGAGCCGTCAATCCGCACCTTCCCGGAAGTGGGCGGATTGATCAGGCCCACCGCAGTCAGCAGAGTCGACTTCCCGGATCCGCTGGGGCCGAGCAGCGCCACCACCTCGCCGCGTCTGACCTGGAATGTCACATCGCGCATGGCCACCACTTCCGTGTTGCCCCGGCCGTAAATCTTGGTGAGCGCTTCGGTTTCGATGGAGATGTCGTGCGTTGCCATGTGGCTAGCCGGCCAGCACCTCATTGGGGTTGATCCGCATGGCCTTCCAGATACCCAGCAGGCTGGAAAGGAGGGAGATGATCAGGACGATCATTGCGAGCAGGAGCAGGTCTTCGCTCAGCAGGAGGACTCGGCGGGGAAATCGGGGGAACACCTTCTGCCCGACCAGATAGGCTATGCCGTAGCCTGCCGCCCCCAGCAGGAACGCCTGCTGGAGGATCATCCCCAGAATGACGCGGTTCGACGCCCCGATCAGCTTCAACAGTGCGATGTCATGAATTTTCTCAAGCGTGAGGGTGTAGAGGATCAGCGCCATGATGATGGCCGAGATCACGGTGAGCAGGGCCGTGAACAGGCCTATCTGTTTTCGGGCCATCTCCACGCTCCCGCGCAGCATCAGCTGACGCTGCTCCTCGGCCGTGTGGACGGAGACATCCCCCCAGCCCGCCATGACCGACCTTGCCTCATCGACACCGACTGCCGGAGAGACGCCTGCCAGCACGGCACTCAGCAGGGCCGGGCCGAAGGCCGGGACGGATGACGAAGGCCCCAGAGCGCGGTCGAGCAACACGGGCTGTGAGTAGCCGATGTCTTCCCGGGAAGCCCTGGCGCGCCGGGAAGCCCGCTCCAGACGGATCGCTTCTCCTGAGGTGTCGAACTGGATGGCCTGGGCGTCTCTCACGGCAAAGAACCCTAGCCCGTCACCGCCCGATGAAAGCATGCCGCGGGTGATCCCGACCACCGTGTAGCGGTCCTGACCGAGTTGCACCGTTTCACCGAGAGGCAGACCCACCTTCTGGTCCACGATCATCTCGAAGTGCGCCTGCGTCAGTGACCTTCCCGAGAGCAATGGCAGCCATTCCCCCTTGTCCGTCGGCCAGCCCAGGCCGACCACCCCCATCCTGAAGGGTTTCCCGCGGTGTTCCCGCTGTATCGTGTGATAGACGAACTCACGGGCCCGGGTCACCCCCGGTACCACGGCCACCCGGTCAACCAGGTTCTTCGGGACCCGCGAAATCTCGGCAAAGGGTCCCCTGGTCTGGTTCTGCACCACCCACAGGTCCGCCCCGATTCTGTCGATAAGCAGGGTGGCGTCCTGGATCAGGCCCCGGTAGATGCCGGCCATCCCCATCACCACCATCAGGAGCATGCCGATCCCCAAAGCGGTCAGGGCAAAACGGCCGAGGTTGTGACGGATATCGCGGACGGCCAGATTCATTGCAGCGCCACCTTGATTTTCCGCCCCTCGAAGAACCTTTTTGAATCTACCGGGGTGACGACCGTTTCCTCCGCTGCGAGCCCCTCCAGGACCTCGACCCGCTCCCCGCCCCGGAGACCGATTTCCACGAAGCGCCAGAGGGCTTTGCCTTCATGTTGGATGTAGACGCCGGTCTTTCCTTTTGCTCTCAAGATCAGCCCGGACGGCAGAACCACCACGTCATCTTTCTCAGCGAACCGGATAAAGGTCTCGGCCCGCTGTCCCACCGACCAGTTCCTGGGCAGGGATTCGACCCGGACATCCACCAGGAACTCCCTGGTTTCCCGGTCTGTTTCACGGCCCAGGCGAACCACCTCGCCGGAGTATGGCCGCTCCGGTTCCGAGCGGAAGATCACCCGGGCCTTCTGACCGGGGACCACCTTGCTCATTTCGGTCTCGTCCACCCAGGCCCGCACCCACAGCTCGTCGGTGGAGATCAGGAGGAATATGGAACTCCCCGGCACGACTACGTCGCCGGGCTCCCGGTCACGCCGGACAACGAGGCCGTCGAAAGGCGCCTTGATAACGGTGTCGTCCAGCCGGGCGAGCTGGTAATCCAAGCTGTTCTGGGCCACGACCAGGTTCTTCTGCGCTTCGGCAACCGCCGCCTTGGCACTCGTCAGGTCAGCCTCTGCCACGGACAGGGCTTTTTCGCTTTTTTCCATCTCGTTGGACGAGATGGAGCGGTTGGCGTACAGTTTCTCGTTGCGCTGGTGATCCCGTCTGATTTGATCCAGCACGATCTGGTTACGGGTCTGGTCGGCCTGGACTCGTTCCACCGAGACCCTCGCGGCGGACAGGGCGGAGCGGGCGATTTCCACCTGCTGTTTCAGCTCGCTGTCATCAAGCCGAAGCAGCACTTGTGCTTTTGTGACCCGCTCCCCTTGATCCGCCATGATCCGCTCGATCCGGCCGGCGATCTTGGAACTGATCACCGTTTGAACGCGTGCCTCGAGGGTCCCCGTGCCCAGCACCTCGGCGACGATTTCGCCTTTGCCCACCCGGTGACCGTTCACCAAGACCGGGGTGAACCGGACCCAGTACACGAGAAAACCGAGCGCCGCCGCCAACAGGGCGTATTTCACCCACTTGAGGTGCCTTCCCATCGATGGAGGGTTCATGCTCTTGGCCGTCCGGTGATCGTGTTCTTCATACTTCCAGGTTTCACTCAAGCCTCCTTTCGGCATCCAGGCAGCAACGGAACAACCCCTACTCTATATCGCTCGCGGGGCTTTTTTCAATAGGCTGAATGCCTCCCTGCCGGCAGCTTTCCCGCATTTCGCATTTCGCATTCCGCATTCCGCATTCTCTTTGGCCTTTCGCCCTACACCGCTTGTTCGTCTATCCAACAACCTTTCCGCATTCCGCATTCCGCATTCCGCATTCTCTTTGGCCTTTCGCCCTACACCGCTTGTTCGTCTATCCAACAACCTTTCCGCATTCCGCATTCCGCATTCCGCATTCTCTTTGGCCTTTTCCCTTGAGGCGCAAGGTGATTTCCCGTATGCTCTCCCTGACCCCTCACGGAAGGGGGATCCCGCCAGTCATGAAACCGGGGAGGCGGTGATGGACCATATCCGCTACATCGAAAAGACCCATGAATACTACCGCAGTCTGGGCTACGACAAGACCTACAACTACGCGCACAACGAGGATATCCCCTTCACCCCGTTGAAAAAGCCGCTTTCCGAATGCCGGGTGACCCTGGTGACCACCGCGTCCTTCGTGCTGCTGGACGAGGAAGGCCGTCCGCTGGAAGAACCCAGGATGCTCGGCACCAATGAGCTGGAGGTGTTCACGGCGCCCAGCGACTGGCCTGCCGATCGCATCCTGTCCACCAGTGAGGACCACGACCGCTACCAGACGGACATGAAGGACGTCAATGCCTTTTTCCCCATCACGCGAATGCAGGAGTTTCTCAAGGAAGGGGTGTTCGGCAGCCTGAGCAGGAACTACTACCGGACCCTGCCCAACTACAGCCACCGCAAGACCACGGAAGTGGACGGGCCGGAAATCCTCCGGCAGTGCCGGGAGGACCATGTGGATGTGGCCCTGCTGACGCCTGTCTGACCCATCTGTCACCAGACCGTGAGTCTGGTCGCCCGTGTGCTGGAGGCAGGAGGCATCTCCACGGTCACCTTCTACCAATGCCCGGGACATCGCCGCCAGTGCCGGCAACCCGCGGCAGATCTTTCTCAACTATCCCCTGGGCAACCCGGCGGGCCGACCCCATGACCCGGAAAACCAGCGCGAAGTCCTGCGTGCGGGGCTGAAGCTGCTGGAAGAGGCCGACAGGCCGGGGATCATCGTCGATCTGCCCTACGCGTGGTCCGAGAGCACTGCCTGGATGGAGAAATTCATGACCGACGAGCAGCCCTTCATTTCCGAAGATGCGGAAGCCAGGCGGCAGGAGCTGCTGCGGAAAGCCCGGGAGCAGAAGGCCGAGGCATCCTAGCGCCTGCGGCGCCGCTGGGAAGCTGGGAGGCTGGGTAGCGGGAACTTGAGGCAGTAAGGAGTAGGGAGTAGGGAGTAAGGAGTAAGGAGTAAGCAGGGCTGGGGGCTGCGAGACCGAACGGAATCCACGAGATAGACCAGCCCCACGGAACAGACGGAACAGACCAGGCCCACGGAACCGACGAGATAGACCAGCCCCACGGAACAGACGGAACAGACCAGATAGACGGAACCCACCGAACAGACGGAACAGACCAGCCCCACGGAACAGACGAGATAGACCAGACCCACCGAATAGACGAGATAGACCAGATAGACGGAACCCACCGAACAGACCGAACAGACGGAACAGACCAGACCCACGGCCCGGGAGAATGGAAGATGAAAGCGCGGCGGATCGAAATGTACTCGCAGCCGTTCTGAGGCCCCTGTGCGGCCCTGGCGGAGTATCTGACCAGCAAAGGTGTGAAGTTCGTGAGAAAGGACGTCATGATCGACGAAGAGGCCCGGGCGGAGCTGTTCAGCCTGGGTGGTCGGTCGACCCCGGCCCTGGTCGTGGACGGTGAGTTGGTGCCGGGATTTGACAAAGCGCGCATCGATGCGCTCTTGAAGCTCTGATCTTGGCGGCGGGCAGTCTCCTCCCCTTTCTTTAGCGCGCGGTTCCGAGTTCCGCTTCCAATCACCCCGGTCGAACACTGCTGGGAAATCCGTCGCTGCCTGGTGAAAACGGAGTTCTCAAAGCCGTGGTTTGCTCCACTGCCGCCGGATTACTCCCCTTTGCCCTGAGACAGGTGTCTTCTCAAGAACCGACGGGCGAGCCATCTCAGCAGGATCATCGCATAGTTGGCTCCCGCGAGGTAGACACCGGCCGCGAAGAGCAGGTGCACCGCAACAAGGACCGCGCCCACCCCCAACGGGAAGATCAGCGGCTCACCCCAGGCTCGGGCGAGATAGCCGCACAGCGCCATGGCCGGCAGGCTCAACAGAAAACTCAGGGCTATCAACGACAGGCCGAGATAGAAACGCGGCGACGGCCTGGCACGAAAGGCGCCAAGGTCGACTTTTTGCGCCAGGGCGCGCCGGCCGAAACGGGTCTGTGCGAGACGGAAGGCTGCCTTGCGGGCGATGGGCATGTTATCCGGAACGGGTGGACGCACAGGCAGTCCTCATCCAGATTTCAAGCCCTGAAAGGGGCCGCGGAACAGCTGATCGGGCTCTGCCCCCCGTATACGGGCCTCGGCCGGGCTAGAGCTACCACACACCCCGCAACCCCTGCAAGCACCCAGGCCTGAGCGACCCCGAGCGGGCCGGACCCCGGTGGATGCTGTGGTCCGCGTTTGACCGTCAAGGGTGTTCTGTTGTATGATGATGATGAAACCGGCAAGCGCCTGCATTTGCCTCGGACTCGGCGCTTCCGGCGGATCGATCCCGCAAAATGTGCAAGCGTATATCCTGAGCGAGCCCAGCGCGCGCTTTCGGGGTACACGGGCCTGTCGTGCTTCGCGTCGAACCGAATCGCATTTGACGATTGTATCGGCAAGATCACCCCTAACTGCATCACCGGGCAGCGTTGTTTGTGGCATGGAAGCTGAAACCGGCTCCTTTCAGGTCCCGGCCCGATTCCCGGTGACAGATCCGTGAACCTGCCCCGCCCGGTGCCGAGGCGGCCCGAAGAACCTGTTCGGGCCAACTTCCGGCCGAAAGGAGGAACCATGAAAAAGCACTTGCTGAACTACGACACCATGCTCAGGGTCCTGAAGGCCATTTCCCATTCCAAGGACCCCGAAGAGGTCGTGCTGATGACCGCGGAGAGCGTCGCGGCGGCGCTGGAGGCCAAGGGTTGCGCCGTGTTTCTAATCAACCGCAGCAGCAATGAGCTGGAAGTGGCGGCCTCGTTCGGGTTGAGCGAGCAGTACATCAGGAAAGGCCCGGTCAGCGCTCTGCGGTCGATTGCCCAATCGCTGCAGGACGGCCCGATAGCGATCTATGACGTAGGCGACGACCCCAGGCTCCAGTACCCGGCTGAGGCAAAAAAAGAGGGGATCGCTTCCATCCTCTCGGTGCCGATGGTGGCGGGGGGCAACCTGATCGGGGCCTTGCGGGTCTACACGGCCGAGCCCTGGGAGTTCACCCTGAAGGATGTGAACTTCGTCCAGGCCATGGCCTACATGGCTGGCATGGCCATCCAGTTGGCCAGACACAACAAAGGGTACAGGGACAGCATTGAAATCCTGAAGACCATGAGAGACCCAAAGAGCTTGAAATCAAAAAAGAAAAAAGCCGGGTAGCAGGCGGTTTGAAACCGGCTTCCGGCCAGCGCGATCGTTCAGGGGCGGGTCGAATGACCCGCCCCTGTTTTGTCGCGGCCGCGCTGGAGGGGTTACAGCGGCTCGATTTCAACCCGCCGGTTCTTCTCCCGGCCCTTCTCGGTGTCGTTCGGGGCAATGGGCTTTGAAAACCCGTAGCCCAGGTAACGGATGCGCTCAGGCGCAATGCCCCGGTTCAGCAGATAGTCCATGACCGCCCTGGCCCGCTTCACCGAAAGGCGTTTGTTGTAGGCTTCGGAGCCCAGATTGTCGGTGTGGCCGTGAAGCAGCACTTTGAGGCGCGGATTCTGCTTCATCACGCTCACCACGTTATTGAGAGCCGGGAAATAGTCGGGTTTGACCTCGTATCTGTCAAAATCGAAGAAAGCGCCCTCGATGATCCAGCAGCCGCGCTCGTCGACCCGCGCGCCCCTGGGGGTTCCCGGACATCGATCCAGCTCGTCGTAGACCCCGTCACCGTCGGAATCCACGGGCGCGGCCTTGCGGCTGCATCCGCGGTCGTCAACTGGTGTTCCCTTGGGCGTGTTGGGGCACTGATCCAGGTAGTCGTAAACCCCGTCGCCGTCGGAATCCAGCGGGCATCCCCGGGCATCCACCTTGACGTTCGGCGGGGTGTCGGGGCATCTGTCCGCGGCATCGGCCACGCCGTCGCCGTCACTGTCGGCCTTCTCAGCCAGGAAGACCGATCGGACAAACCCGGCCATGCTGTCGGCCGAGGATAGGCCCGCCGCGCTAGTGGCGAAACCGCAGCCGCCGGCCGCGGCGACCTTTTCCATGAGATGCTTTCCCCAGGGGTGGTCACCAGCCAGGACGGTGTAAATGCAGATCCTGTCACCATAGCGGCTCTTGAGGTTTTGGGCCGCCTCAAGGGCCGTGTTGTCCGTTTCTACCCCGTCGCTCACCACGATCAGGGCCAGGTTGCCGGAAGCCGGTTCAAGGTCTCCCAGGGCGGCCTGCAGAGCCCGTCCCAGGGGCGTGAAGCCGCCCCGGCGGATGTTCTGGAGGGAGTTTTCGAGCCCCTCCTTGGAATAGGGGGCCAGGCCATAGGTCAGGGTAGTTTCGTTGCTGAAAGCCTCCCCGAAGGTCCGGAGCCCGGCGGTGAGCTTGAGGTCCGGGATCGTAGCATTCATGCGGCTCACCGTTTCCCTGGCCAGGTCGAATTTCGAGCGTTCGCCCACGGCCTCCTGCATTGTGCCGGATGAATCCAGCAGGACCAGAAAGCTGTCAGCCTTCTGCAGGTAGCGGCCGGAGTTGAGCCCGGCGTTGAGATCGACCGGCAGAAACGGGGACTCGGTTTTCGGCACGGCAGGCTGGAAGAACCCGCAGCTGGTCAGCAGCAGGGCGGCGAACAGGATTGTCAAGGCCTTGAAAATATATTTCACCATGGGGACATCTCCTTTCCAATAGGGGGACAGGTTGTTCGAAAATCCGGATGCCGGAGCACAGGGCGCACCATAGCTGCACCCGCCCCGGGATCCGATCTGTTAATCAAGGCATCCTACTTCTATGTTCATGCAGAGGGCAATCAGGTAAACCCTGCATTTCGAGCCCCCTAAGGGTGTACGCAACGCGGCCCTGGGTTGCAGGGCGGGCTGATTTTGTAACCATAGCCTCAGCTCCCGCCGCCGGGCCGGCCGGGCCCGCCCGCGGGCAGCCTGCCGCGGCTCAGGGAAGCAAACACGCCGGCAACGCAGAGCAGCCCGAAGATGATGAACGCCGCCTTGAGGCTGGCCACCAGCGCCGGATGGTTGTCCGGCGCGATCCTGGTGTGGCCCACGTAGATGGCGATGACCGAGGCGGCGATGCCCATGGAGGTCATCTGCCCCAGGATCCGCATGGATGCCACGGCGCCGGCGGCGATCCCGTAGTACCGTTTTTCGACCGAGGACATGATCGCGTTCATGTTCGGCGAGGAGAAGACCCCGAAGCCGATTCCGTTCAGGATCAGGCAGGCGACGATGTAGGCCTGGCTCGTCTCGGCCTCCAGCAGGGCCAGGCAGCCAAGCCCGATGGCGGTCAGCGCCATGCCGCAGGAGGCGACGATCCGCGGCTGAACGAGGTCGGAGAGCCGGCCGGCCAGGGGGGAGAGAAGGGCCATCATGATCGGCTGGGCGATCAGGACGAAACCCGCCCCCCGCGGGCTCAGGCCCTGGACCTGCTGCAGGTAGAGGCTCAGCAGAAACGTCACCGCGTAGGTGGCGCAGTAGTTGATCAAGGCGGCCAGGCTGGAAAATGCGAAGGTTCGGTTGGTTCGGAAAAGGTGGATCTGGAAGACCGGCGCCCGGCATTGCCCCTCCCACCAGATGAAGAGGACGAGCCCGGCAAGGCCGGCGGCCATCAGGGCGAAGGCTTTCCAGCCTGGCAGCAGCGCGAGCCCCTGGATGACGGCGATCAGCGCCAGGCCGTAGATGATGGAGCCGGCAAGATCGAACCTCTCCCCCCGGGCGTCGGCCCACTCGGTCCTGATCCGCCGGACGGACACCCAGAAGGCCAGGATGCTGAACGGCACCCCCAGGGCGAAGACGCTGCGCCAAGTGAAGGCCTGGGTCAGCAGGCCGCCCAGGAAGGGACCAAGGGAGAGGCCCACGTACACCGCCGCAACGGTGAGCCCCATGGCGCGGCCCCGCTCCCCGGGGGGAAGGCGGAAGAGAGGATCGCCATGCCGGTGGCGAAAACCATGGCGCTGCCGATCCCCTGAAGGACCCGGGCAGCGATCAGGACCGTGATGGAGGGGGACGCCACCGCCACCAGGCAGGCGAGGCCGAAGACGGCCATGCCCAGCGAGAAGGTCTTCCTGCGTCCGTGGATATCGGCCAGCCGCCCGGCGGGCAGGAGACCCACCGCGGTAGCCAGCAAGAAGGAGGTCTGGACCCAGGACAGGGTCACCGCATCGAGCGCGAAGTGCTCACCCAGGGACGGCAGGGCCAAGTTGACCGCCGAGGCCATGACCGGGGTCACGAAGGAGCTGGTGACGGCCAGGGTCAGCGCCGCGCGCTGGAGGGCCCTGACCGACTCCCTGCTTTCGATTGGGTTATGGGCTTTATCAACCATGTTTGGCTGCGTATGGCTCCGGCAGCTGAAGCCCAGGGAGAAGATCATCCTTCCGGTCCAGGCCGGCAATGGTTGTTAGCGGTCATTTGGACTCACCGGAATGCCGCACTGCCTGCAGCCAAAAGCCGCATCAGGGTATCAGGCGAGCAGGCTAGGTGTCGAGGCTCCACAGAGTTCATCGGCGGGCCCTGGGTAGGGCGCCCGCCGCCCCCGTCGTCCCGTCTCCCGGATGGTTTCAGGCGACGTTTCCCCGCCGTAATGAAACTGCGCACAGGCAACCCTTCCGGTACGGTCAAAGGGGATTCCCTCCTGCTCGAGCAAGGCTCGTTTCATTTCAGGGCCCCCCTGGTACCCGCCAAGCAGCCTGTCCGAGCGAACGGCGCGGTGGCATGGCACGATCAGGGGAAACGGGTTGGTTGCCAGGGCATTTCCGACAGCCCTTGCGCCGTTCCTTTTCCCCAGATGTGCGGCGATGAGGCGATAGGTGCTGATCCTGCCGCGCGGAATCCCGTGCTCTGCGCCCAGAACAAGCCTTTGAAACTCGGAACACAGAGTCAGGTCTGCAAGTTCCAGGGCGAATTCAATCCGCTCCCCTTCGAGAAACCCCTGGATTGCAGCCGCTGTAGCCTCGATCGCGGCGCAGGTGGCAGACCGCGAAGCGGGGAAAAGCGCTGACACCTGAGCCTCAGCGGAAAAACCTGGCCTTGGGAGCAGAACACGCACGATTTTGGGATTGCCGTCGGCTGCGGTCCAGATGAGCCCCACGGATCCGAAAGGAGTGGGCTTTATGATCTTCCGGTTCATAGGCCGAATGATTTGATCAAGCCCTTCCTACTGCTGCAGGTCGCGTTTGGTTTTGTATCCCTTGCCAATGCTCCATGCCCTGGCCACCGGTTCCCCAAGGCTCCAGTATGCGGTGTCCGGTTGCGATAGGATCAGGGGCTTCATTTTCCTGAAATCCGGTTTGCCGTCGGTCAGGAATCGCTCTTCCGTATAGATTCCAATGATTTCGCCTATGAAGATTTCATTCAGGCCGCTCTCCACGATTTCCACAAGTTCGCATTCCGCGCTCAGCGGGCAGTCCTTGATCATCGGCGCTGTTTTCAGCTTCCCATAGAAAAGATCAAAGACCTCGGACTTATCGGTTTTCTTGCCCGATACGATTCCGCAATAGTCGGTCACCTCCACCATGTCTTGCGAGGGGAGGCAAACGCTGAAAGTCCTGTTTTCCTTGATTCCGGAATTGGTGTGATGGCCTTTCCCGAGCGCGGCGGCGACCCTTGGGGGCTTGTAGCTGACCATGGTAAACCAGGCGACGGCCATGAAATTCGGCTTGCCGGCCACGCGGGTTCCCACCAGTGAAACCGGCATGGGATAGGCGGGGATGGTGGATCCCAGGTTGATCTTCTCCATGTGGCATAACCTCCTTTTGAGCTTTTCGCGACACCCTGGCGCGGCACCGCGCCGGTTTGATGAAACAGAGAACCATCCGGATTCCCGGCCATAAAGAGGGTCGCGGCAGAATCTCCCAGGAGAGGCAGGAGACCAGGGAAGGATAGCAGGGAAGGGCGCCGGGGTAAAGGGTTTGGCGAAGGATTGCCGCAACCTTCAGGGTTTGTAGTACATGAGCTGTTTTGCATAGGGCGAGATACGGTCAATGAGCTCTGTTTGCTCTTTTTTGGGCATGGGTTGAAAATCCTTCGCCAAACTCACATTTTCTTCCAGCTGCCGGGTATCATCACAGCCGATGACAGCCGTGCTGATGGTCTGGGAAAGAGCAAAGCGGAAGTAGGGCGCCACGCTCTCGGAGCCTGGAACCCTTGCAGCCATTCCCCTGAAATATACTTTCATTCCGATAATGCCCATTCCCTTCTCACGGGCACGGGGCACCACCGTGTCAATAAAGCTCCGGTGAGCGGGTTCTGCCGGATTCACAGGCAGCAATACCGTGTCGAAGTCATACTTTTCCACACAGCGCCTCAAGACGAATGGATCGTGGTGGCCGGTCACCCCGACAAACCTCGTCCAGCCTTTCTCCTTTGCTTCCGCAAAGGCTTCCATGGCCCCGCCGGGACCGAAGATCTCGGCAATGTCCTGCTCAGTCCTCACATCATGAACCTGCCACAGGTCCAGGTGGTCGGTCTTCATGTTGGCAAGGGTCTCATGCAGATGAGCCAAGGCCCCCAACTTGTCCCTTGCGTGGGACTTGCTCGTGAGGAAGAGTTCCTTTCTCCTCTGCCCGAGTGCCAGACCATAATAGCTCTCGCTGCCGGAGTAGGCGCGCGCGGATTCGAAGTAGCTGATCCCCAGGTCAATGGCACGATTGATCAGCCCATAGGCCTCCTTCTCGTGTCCGTAGGTTCTGAGGATACCCTCCCCGCCGAGGCCCAGGATGGTGACTTCGGTTCCGGTTTTTCCAAGCTTTCTTTTTGGAATGCTCATGGCGATCCTCCCGGTTTACACCGTCCTGCCCAGCCTAGGGCACCCGTGAAATCCACAGCCGGCCCAGGGCTGCCATGGCGGCGCCGTCCTCCAATCCTGAGGAGCCCCGGGCAAGACCCCATTTGACCCGATTGGGGCAGCGCCGTCAATGGTCGGGTTTGGTTTCGGGGAGAAGATGTGCCGCAGCCCGGCTTTCATCCTCCTTCACCCACAACGAATTCCTGGACACTGCGAGCGAGGCTTTACGGGGGTTCGAGGGCATGGTATGAGTCAGCCGTGAGGCGCGTCGGCAATGCAGGGGCCTGGTGCAGGATTTCGGAGTTGTCGAGTTGGATTTTTCCCTGACGCAGCAGATCATGGAGAACATATCCCGCGTGATCGTGGGGAAACGGCAGGCAATCGAACTTCTGCTGGTGGCCCTTCTTGCAGATGGCCATGCGCTCATCGAGGATGTTCCCGGGGTGGGGAAGACCCTGATGGCCAAGTCTCTGGCGAAGGCGATGGGCGGAACATTCAAAAGGGTGCAGTTCACCCCGGATCTGCTGCCCGCAGATATCACCGGGTTTAACATCTACGATCAACAAGCCGGCCGTTTCACCTATCAGTCGGGACCGGTGATCACCAATGTCCTGCTGGCCGATGAGATTAACCGTACGATTCCGCGCACCCAGTCCAGTCTGCTCGAGAGCATGGAGGAACGACAGGTGACCGTGGATGGCCAGACCTATCTCGCTGCCTCATCCCTTCTTCGTAATGGCCACCCAGAATCCCATTGAGCTGGAGGGAACCTTCCCCCTGCCCGAGGCTCAGCTTGACCGGTTTCTTGCTCAAACTCCGCCTGGGGTATCCCGAGAAGGAGGAGGAGATCTCGATGCTGGAACGCTTTCGAGGAGAAGGACCCTTTAGAGAGCCTCAAGGCCGTGGCGAGCCCCGAGCAGATCATCGAGCTGCAAGGTGCACGAAAGAAGATCCGCATCTCCCTTCCGGTGCGGGAATACATCGCGGATATCGTAAGGGCCACCCGCAAGAACAAGGCCTTGCGTTTCGGGGCAAGCCCACGGGGTTCTCTCGGTTTGATGCGTACCGGTCAGGCACTGGCGGCACTGCGGGGGAGAGACTTCGTGTTGCCGGACGATATCAAGCATCTGGCAGTACCCGTCCTCGCCCACCGATTGATCCTGACCGACGAGGAGCGGCTTGCGTGGAGGAACACCGGAGCACCTTCTTGAGGAGATCCTAGCAGCAAATACCCGTACCTGCACCCACCGAGTAGAAGGGCTGCATGGAAACCCTGGCCAGACCGACTCCCCTCCGTCTTTATCGTCCCGCTGGTGCAGGTGCTGGTGGGAGTTTGCCTTTTTATCTCGCTGCTGCATGGCCAACGGGACCTCACCTTGCTGGCTCTCCTCGTTTTAGGGATCACGATCGGCAGCAAGACTGTGGAGCAGGCTAAGCCTTTCAGGGATTCGGTGCTCCTCGATGGTGGATAAGCACAAGCTCTTCCCTGGGGAATCCTTTATCCTGCATGTGAGCGTGGAAAACGCCGGTTTCTGCCCGTGTCGCTTCAGATGAGTGTGCCCGTGGAGGGCGCGCTTGTCCCCTCCTCTGGGGAGATGACCTTCACCAGCGAGTGTGGGTTGCTCTGGTATCCAGCAGGCGCGCTTCAACTGGGAGCTCGTTGCCCGGCGCAGAGGGGTATATCGCGTGGGGACCAGCCCATCTGAAGGTGGCGCGATCTTCTCGGTTTCTTCCCCAGGGAGAAGACCGCAGAGAGTGATATTCCCGTCATCGTGTACCCCAGGCTCGTGCCGCTGAAGCCCTTCTCGCTGCTGAGGCGGGATCTCTTCGGTGTGCCGGGGGCCAAGAGCCCGGTTCAGGATCCCATCTACATACTCGGCACCCGGGATTACCAGCACCGGCGGCCTGCCCGACACATCCACTGGAAGGCGAGTGCGCGCTACAATCGGCTTCAGGAAAAGGTCTTTGAGCCTTCGGAACAGGAAAAAATGTTGCTGGCCATTGAGGTGAGCCAATTTGAGAGAGACAACGCGTCCGAGAGTTTTGAGCGCACCCTTGAGGTGGTAGGGTCCCTGGCGGTTCAATCCATCAGAGAGGCTATGCATTGGGGCTCGTGACTAACGGAGTGGTGAAGGGAGGCCCATCTAGCGTGCCGATGGGGAGAGGCCCGCAACAACTCCCCTCCATCCTGGAAATCCTCGCCAGGCTTGAGATGAAGACCAATGGGAACCTCCCGGACACATTGTACCGAACCCGGGAACTGCCCTGCGGCGCAAGCTGTGTCCACTTCTCCTACGATCAAGACGAGGGAACTCGGGTCTACTGCCCGATACTTCTCACAGAGAAGGATACCGGTGATATTCGTGATAGGCTCCCACGCCACCTCATGGGAGGGAGTTGGGCCTAAGCTTGCGGGCAAGGTGTACGGCCTGGATGAGATACGCATCGAGGTGGCTCGGGAACCATGAGGCGGCGCCGAGGAGCTCTCGTGCTTTTGGCACACGGCGGGATGGAGCTGAGCTGGCTCTACGCATGGGCCACGTTTCTGATGACCTCCCTGGTGCATCGGCCTTTCCCCCTGCCCGAGCGCGATCGGTACGTTTCTTCTGGCGGTGGCGCTTACCCTGGTGATCAGGGGAACGGGTCTGCGGTTGGTCACCCTGTTGGGGCTCCAGCTCCTGGGGTTCCTGCTCGCTGCCTCGAGGATGGTCTACAGCTTCAACTACCCGGCATATCCCTATTTCGGCCAAGGGTGGCTGGTGGAGTTCTCTGGCCGAGTGAGGGATCCGCTGGAGTGGTTGATACTCGTAGTCATCCTGCTCTTTGCGGGCTGTTCTGGCTGGCAGGAGTGACCCTGGCCAGAAGGTCAACCACCTATCTTGCCCTGTGTGGCCGTTTCGATCTCGGTGTGACAGCCTTTTTTTGTCTTTTCCTGGTCAAACTCCTGCTCCTGGTGAAAGCAGGGGTCGAGGTGCATGATCCCGCACCGGAACTCCTGCTGTTTCCTTTTTTATCTGTTCAGCCTTTTGGCCATCGGCCTGGTCAGAAACAGCAGCAGTGTGCGGAGGGAATTCCTCGCGGGCTACCGGGGAGTGGGGGTGCTCGCCGGTTTCAGCGTGCTGGTCCTTGCCTTTGGGGCCGGTCTGGTCTTGCTCTTCCTGCCCTTACCTGAGTGCGGCTGCCGAGGTGGGCTATGGGGTGCTGAAGTCGGCGGCCGGACCGTTGAGCCCCATCCTGGCACGAGTGTTGGTGTTTCTCTTTCTGGGAGCTCGAATGGAGCAGGAGCCGTCGTTTTCCTCCCCCGGTTTACCGGGGACAGGGTTCAGTTCTTCCGGTGAAATCAGCTTGCTGTCAGAAGTTCTTGGGATCGGGGATTTTGGGGTTGGGGCTGTTGACGGGACTCACCCTCTGCGCCCTTGTGACATGGTACCTGCTGCGGTGGCTGTTTTCGAGAACGCACCAAGAGGAGAGCCAACCCATCAATTGGCAGCTTGTGTTATGGTGGGCTCGAAAGCTGTGCGACGCCCTGGGTTTGGGACTCCAAAGGGCGCTGCAAGGGCTGAAAGGTCACCGCGATGCGGTTCAGCTATTCCGTCTCCTTCTGAAATGGGGGCGGCGTAGCGGCCTGCCTCATCTTCTGAGCGAGACCCCTGCCGAGTACGGTTCACGCCTGAGAAAGCAGTTCCCGTCTCTGGCTGGGGAGATAAGGGGACTGGTCGAAGCCTTCAACAGGGTGGTGTACGGGGAGGTGAGACTGGATGATGCGCAGATGACCCTGACCAAGCTCTGCTGGAGAAGGCTCCGCAGCCCCCGATATTGGCCCGCTCGACTGAAGTCCTGGTTTCTCCAGCCAAGAGGGTGAGCAAAGGCTTGCATCGTGTCCGGCCGAGCCACAAAGGAGTTGGCTCAAAGAGGAGCAGGGCAGGGTCCGGGAAGGTTTCGGGCCCGGATTCCAAGGGGGTTGCACCCGCGATCTTGCGGAATCGAGTACGATTGACGCATGCCCATGTCTATTGACAGAATCCCGGTCTTCCTGTAGATCATCGAAGAAAAGGAATAGTCTTGTTCTTTTCCTGAAAGCTCCCTTCCCATCTCAGCTGTTACGGGCCACACGACCGGGCACGGGGAACCTCCATCCACCCCTAACCAGAAGACCGGGAAAGACCGGCAAACCTCTCGCGGGCGGGTTCGCCGGGAGGAGGCGGGGTGGGAGCGATCGGAGAAGCAAGGAGAGCACCATGCGACTTGGGATTGATTTCGGAACCACCCGGACCGTTGTGGCTACCGCCGAGGGCGGCAATTATCCTGTCTGCAGCTTCTCCAGCGGGGACACCTTTGAGGAGTACATCCCCAGTCTGGTCGGGATCAAGGATAAGCAATTGTGCTTTGGCTGGGACACGCGGCCCCTTCAGCGGGATCCCGGCTTTGGCCTGTTGCGCTCCATGAAACGCCAAATAGGGCAACTTCGGCCCGACGACCTGATCGATCTGGCCCCCGTTGAGAGCCTCCCGGTTCTGGAGGTCCTGACCCGCTTCCTTCTCCATCTGAAAAAGATGATTCTGCAAAAGAGCAATCTGGTTGCTGATGCGCGTCGACCGTTGGAGGCCATGGTGGGTGTGCCTGCCAATGCAAACAGCAATCAGCGCTGGATCACCATGGAGGCATTTAGAAGGGCAGGGTTCAAGGTGTTGGGCCTGATGAATGAGCCCACCGCCGCGGCAGTCGAGTTCACGCACCGCTACCTGCAAAACCTGGGGCCTCGGAGTCCGAAGCAGTATGTCGTGGTCTATGACCTGGGCGGCGGTACTTTCGACACGGCAGCTGTGGGGCTTGCCGAGAGGAACTATGAGGTCATTGCCCATGAGGGGATCGCGCGTCTCGGCGGGGACGACTTCGATGAGCTGATTCTGGCGCAAGCGTTGAAGGAGTTAGCGGATTCGGCCGGAGAACTGAATCGAAACCAGAAGGAATGGCTCTTGGAGGAGTGCCGTGAGCGCAAGGAAGGGCTTAAACCCAATACCCAAAAAACGATGATAGACCTAGAACCGCTGCTCGGCGCCAAGAGGACCATCATCCTGGAAGCCAGGGACATATACGCAGCGTGTGATGACCTTGTGAATCGCACGCTGGATGCCGTGGGCGACGTGATTCAGCAGCTCAGAGATACCGGCATAAGCCCGGATGACAGCCGCAGTTTCGCGGCCCTTTACCTTGTGGGGGGATCGGTGGCGTTCCCACCGGTAGCCCGGAAACTGCGCCATATCTACGGCCGCAAGGTCGTAGTTTCGCCCTATCCCCACGCCGCCACCGCCATCGGACTGGCCATTGCCGCGGACCCGGCGGCGCAGGTCGGCGTGACGGAGACGGTCTCCCGAAGCTTCGGGGTTTGGCGCGAGAACGCGGGCGGCCGGGATAAGGTGTTTGACCAAATATTCCAAAGGCAAATTCAACTGGATCCACAGACCGGTGAGGCACGGGTCGTACGCGCCTACCGGCCTGTCCACAATATCGGGCATCTGCGCTACTTGGAATGCGGGGCCTTGGGATACGGCGGTGAGCCCCGCGGAGACATCAGACTCCTGAAAGATGTCTATTTCCCCTACGACCCGGGGCTAAGCAATCGCAAGGGGCTGTCACGTGTCCCGATCACAGAACGGCCGGAACTGGCGGACCAGGAGGTGGTCGAGATCTACGTCTACGGCAGAGACGGAATCATTCGCGTGGAGATCGAGAATCGCAGCGGCGGCTATTGCCGCAAATACACCCTTGGGGCAGAGTCCCGGTCTGCTGAGCCATCCTGAGACACAGGGTCCCTTGGTCGCGCATGCTCGGCGGCAACGGGAGACCTCCCATCGGCCCAGCCGCAGATCAAAGGCGCCTACCGTCGCTTCCCGTGCATGTATTGAGAACTTCCTGTGGACGCTCTGTCTGCCACAAGAGACGGACTGCCTCAGTCAAACACCCCGGTCGGATTTGCAGCCGTCTACTTTGACGCCGGCGCCCATTGACCCGAAAAAGTCCTTCCCGGTCAGCCCCGGTCAAAATAGATGTTTTTTCCGGTGGCCGAGAGCGGGATGCCGATGATGATCTGGGATTTCATCCAGCCAAGTTTTCTGGCTGCCCCGCCGATCGTGTACATCATCCGATTGTCCACGTGGAACCGCGCCGCAATGCCGCAGGCGCTGGCCAGGGCTATGCCAAGATCCATCGCTTGAAACGCACACACAGGACCTGGGAAATCATTCCCTTCCTTTTTCTCGGCCTTCAAGAATCCCGCGCAGTTCACGTGACCACAGGCCCCGCAATCCAGCGGCTTGTCCACCTTCTTCGGTTTCAGGTCCGTGAGCCCGACGAGCATTACGGCGTGGGACTTCCGGACGCATTCGGCATCGCGTCTGAACACGTCTGAAAGCTTGGCTCCTGCGCCATGTTTCTCCATGGCCTCAGCAAGAGACATCAACTCATCGCCGTGGATGATCAGGGTTTCGATCGCATCATCCCCACGGGCCTTGGGCGCGGTCCGGGCAGCAACCGCCATCGCTTTGGCCACGGCCAGGACGCCGTCAAGTTCCGCGTTCGTGCATCCAATTCTGGGCATTTCCGGTTTCCTCCTCAAATGGTCTTTAGGGCTGATAGATGCCTTCCCCGCTTAAGTGAAGCCAAGTTGAAGTTGAAGGGTAACAGATCCCCTGCCTCGTCGGCAACCGGAATGGCGAACAGGAGAGGGTCAAACTCCCTTTGGCAAAACCCGCTCGGTTCTGAAGAACGGTGAACTGGGGCGGGACAACTAACATCGCGCCGGAGAAAACACCCTGTCACATTCTTGTATGATCTGTCCTGAACCTCAATCATTGCGGTCAACCAAGCGCCCAATCTCCAACAGCACTCTGAACCTTCTGGAGGGAGCCATGAACACCGGTTTCCATAGGATCTTCGTAGGGGAACATCATTGGCGCCTGTATGTTCCTGTGAGCTTTTCTTTCCCGGCGCCAACGATCCGCCGGCGTCGAGTATGACCGCAATATGGCATCTGGTGTTGACCAATGGAACTCCCTCCTGCGAGGGCGATCACTCCAGGTTTTATGCGAATCAATCGCTTCCATGTTGGTCCCTTTTCACTTGCGGATGAAGCAACTTCCATGTTTTAATCAACCAGACTAAATGAAAGGAGGCGATGCTCGATGGCTAAAACGCTTTATGAACGATTGGGCGGCGCGGACGGTATTGCACGCCTTGTCGAGGACGCGGTTGACGCTCACCTCAATAATCCCATTGTCAAAACCCGATTTGAAAATGCTAAGGATATTGAACATGCGAAACGGATGTCATTCGAGTTCTTTTGTGCGGCATCCGGTGGCCCTGAGCCCTACACGGGAAAAGACATGCTCACTGCCCACAAGGGAATGAATATCTCTGAGCAGGAGTTTCTGGCAGTAGTGGATGACATTCTTGGAGCAATGGAAAGGAACGAACTGGGTGAGGAGGAGAAGAAAGATGTCCTTGGAGCTCTCTATTCACTCAAAGAGCAGATCATCCGGGTGTGAATAGTGAAACAGGCCAGATTAGTGCCTGTCAATAGCGTCAAACCGGATTGCTAAGCGCACGCCGTTAGGCTGTTAAGTCTTGGGCAGGCGGTTACGTGCAACGTTAATTGCAAAACTTCGAAGGAGGAGTAAGGCAGCATTCAAAGCAACAGCGGTTCAGGAGTTGAGAGAAAAGTTCCGGGGAGAAATCCTTCTGCCAGGCGACGACCGCTACGAAGCCGCACGGAGAGGCGATCGGCATGAACCAGAACATCAAGCCTTCGTTGGTCGAATAGCACCTGACAAGGGGCTCTACCTGAGCGGGGTTCCGCTATGCTTCACCCGGCAGGATAGCTTGTTCGTTAGCCGGTCAGCCCGGGAGCGAGGCACGCCAGGACGAAGACAGCTACCCTCCCTCAGTCTACGGCCATAAGAAGGTGAAGCTGGTAGGGCACGACCAGGGAGAAGGGTGCCAGGAGCAGGAGAAAAAAGAGAAGTGCGCGCAGCCTGGGCTGGAACAAATAGGACCCGCGGATAAAGAGGATCAGGAGAACAGAGATGGAAGTGATGGAATACTTAGCCACGATGAAGGCGATGTGGCCCTTGCCCAGAAAATAGGCCATCAAAGGGTTGAGTTCCACCGCGTTTCGGCCGACCAGCTGCAGCGTCAAGGCAGCGTCCACCATGCTGAGAATAAGAAACAGGAGAAAGAAGACGAGCGTTTCCAGGCCGTGGCGGTCTAGTTGATAAGGATGGAACTGATCCTCCTTGCGGCGGATCATTTTGCGGCGGCCCATGAAAAGATGCCGGCCGAAAAGGGGCGGGGACGACTTTCGGCGGTCGTTTCCGGTACGTCTTCCGAAGGGGTCCCTGTCGGTTTTCTTGAGTCCCTGATCTTTCATCTCTGTTCCGATGAAAAAGGCTCTGCCGAGGGCGAAAGGGGAGCAAGCCTCGTGCCATCGGTGTGTTCAAGCCCCAAACGGAGCAAGAGGCTAATGCGGGCTGCGTTGGCGACGGGCGGGCTCGTTCCAATGGTTTTACCGTTTGGAGAACAAAGAATTACCAAATCGTATTCCGAAGTGCCTTTCTCTTGACTCAGGAATAGAATTTGTCGAGACTAAAGCTCGCTGGGATTGACCCTTGACACACCCTTCAATTTCTGTTTAGTTTTGATAAAGTCAGTGAAAGGAGGTGCGCCATGGCAGAGAAAACGGCTAGAAACAGGAACCGAGGAGACCCAGAGGGAACCGTACCAGAAACCCACACTCGCCAAGCACGGGGACTTGAAGGACGTAACAGCCATTGTGACGAGCGATCCGCTCGGCTGCACGAAACTCTTCCGCTAAGAGGTGCGCTCATGCCTGACAAAGAACAAAAACCGGCAAGAAACGATTACCAGAAGCCTGAAGTCAAGAAAGAAGGGGAATTGAAAGACATTACGGCCGGGGAAACAGCCGCCTAGCAGGACGTTACGTCACTGACCCTCTTTGTGGGGCAAGACAGCTCTTTCTTACTCGGCATAAGTCCCGGGCCAAGGCATGCCGCTACACCGGGGGGTGGGGGGTGTGATGCCCCGCGGCTGCTTGACATCTCACTGAGATCAGCCATAATCTGACCTGAACGCCATTCATCCCCGTCCACTGACAGCCAAGACCTGCAACAACACAATGAGCCTTCTGGAGGGAACCATGAAATCCGGTTTCCAGAAGGCCGTATTGAAGGCCTTCAAGGATACGTCTGTGTCCACGGAGGCCTATTTAAGTTGGGGATTTGATTCAATGCCGGCAGAGCGTGCCAAGCGCAAACTGACGGCCATCCTGTCGGGCGATGCCTTGGGCTACAGTCGCCTTATGGGTGAAGATGAACTCGGTACGGCCGAGACCCTCAAGGCGTATCGGGAAGCCATGACGGCTCGCATAGAACAGCATCGGGGCCGCTTGGTGGACGCAACCGGGGACAATATGGCGCGGTCTCCAAATCCAAACGCTGCGTTGCCGGTACTGGGATCTTTCTTGGAAGCGGAGCCGCGCTCTTCAGGCTGCAATTAGGCGAAACCAAAGGTCAGTTGATTCCACATAAGAACAATGATAAAGTCCGGACACATTCCAAAATGGGGTCCTACCCGGGTCTGTGGCTGCGGTAGGACTGTCACGATAAGTTTTCACAGTATAAGGAGGACATATTATGCATCGTTTATCCATGTCCACTATGATCGTGGCCGCAACTCTCTTGTTCGTGTCCGTGGTTTCGAGCCCGGTTCTGGCCGACGATGTGACGGATACCATTAATGAAGCCTTGAAACAATACGGCAACGGACAATTAACCGATGCTGTTCAGAGTCTTGATTACGCGTCCCAACTCATTCGACAGAAAAAAGGCGTAGAGCTTGAGGCATTCTTGCCGGAACCGATTTCAGGATGGAATGCCGAAGATGCTACATCCCAGTCCATGGGATCCGCGATGTTCGGCGGCGGGATTACTGCAGAACGTTCCTATGTCAAGGGAGACAGCCGAGTGAATGTCAAGATCATCACGGATTCCCCGATGATGCAGGGAATGATGATGATGTTTTCCAATCCCATGATGGCGACAGCAGACGGCGGAAAACTCGAAAGAATAAATGGGGAAAGGGCAATTGTAAAATACAGTGACACTAACAAGGACGGAAACATCAACATAGTGATTGGCGGTCGTTTTCTCATTACGGTCGAGGGAACCGATGTCGCCCGACAGGATTTGATTGCCTTTGCTCAGGGAATCGACTTCAAGAAACTGGCTCAGATGCCATAACCAGTGCTCATCCAGAAATGGGTGATTTCGGCTGAGTTACAGAAAAGGGAGGGCCGGCAGAGCGGCCATGTTCCCCATAGCGGGACGTTGTCAGCACTTCGGGCATGGTAGGCAACACCATGACGATCGAAATCGTTGCCTTCGACAACAGCGCACATCGGGCTCAGGTGGTGCGACTGTGGGAGTCTGTTTTCGGGTACGAAGCCCCGCACAACGCTCCCTCACTTGTTATCGACCAGAAACTCGCGGTAGCGGATGGGCTGTTCTTCGTGGCAAAGGCCGGCGGCGCTGTTGTCGGCACTATCATGGCAGGGTACGATGGCCACAGGGGGTGGATCTACTCCCTGGCGGTGCATCCGGATCATCGGAAGCGAGCGATTGGATCGCGACTTCTGTCGTTCGCGGAAGGACGGCTAGCGTCGCGGGGGTGTTCGAAGATAAATCTGCAAATCATGAAGGGTAACCATCAGGTGCAGACATTTTACGAAGCAAACGGATACTCCGCGGAGGAGAGGATCAGCATGGGCAAGAGGCTACCTGAAAACGTTGGAACAGCCTGAATATGCAATCCAGGAAACTCCGTGCAGCCCTCTGTGGAAAAACCCTCAACGGATTGCTCTTTTTCTGGTCATGTTGGCCATATCCCATCTGCCATAGGCAAGGTGAGCTCAATTACTTGCGGGTAGAAGCAAATGGGATCTCAGGGTCGGTTTTTCCTCCAGCCAACTCACCGGAGACTGCCGACTAGACCGGTGTCCCTGGCTTGACATTTTGCTGGAATCGGCCATAATCCGACCTAAAAGCCGTTCATCCCTATCAACCAAGAGCCAAATCCTCTAACCATGCCTTGAACCTTCTGGAGGAGACCATGCACAGCGGTTTCCAGAGGGTCGTGAAAGGGCCTCCGGGGGCACGCCTGTGTCCACGGAGGCCTCTGTGTTTTGGGGGGTGATCTCATGAGCCCGGAGAGCTACTCTCGCAAGCTCACCGCCATTTTGAGCGCTGACGTGGCAGGGTACAGCCGCCTCATGGGTGACGATGAGGCTCTGACGGTGAAAACCATCACCAGGTACCGGAAAATTCTGGGTGAACTGATTCAGCAGCATCGGGGACGTGTCATAGACTCCCCCGGAGACAATATGCTGGCGGAATTTGCCAGCGTCGTTGACGCAGTGCAGTGCGCCGTATCGTTTCAAAGCCAGCTCAAGACCAGGAATGCAGAGCTTCCCCAACACCGCAAAATGGAGTATCGGATCGGTATCAATCTGGGTGATGTGATTGTGGACGGAGATCGAATCTATGGCGACGGGGTTAATATTGCCGCGCGACTGGAGAATCTTTCCCAAGTAGGCGGGATTTGTATTTCCGGCACTGTTTTCGACCAGATCGAAGGCAAACTTGACTTGAATTTCGACTACCTGGGGGAGAGGACCGTTAAGAACATCGCAAGGCCCGTGCGTGTGTACCATTTGGTTCAGGGACCTGCCTCTACAACCATAATGCAGTCTAAGGCATCGGAATGGTCAAAGAGACCCTCGATTGCCGTGTTGCCTTTTACAAACATGAGTGCGGATCAGGATCAGGAGTATTTCAGCGACGGGATCACCGAGGAGATCATCACGGGTTTGTCCAAGGTTCCGGGAATGATGGTGATCGCACGCAACTCGACCTTCGCTTATAAAGGAAAGGCCGTCAAGGTCCAACAGGTGGGGCAGGATTTGGGTGTTCAATATGTGTTGGAGGGGAGCGTCCGGAAAGCCGGCGACCGGGTTCGCATTGCGGTGCAGCTTATCGATGCCGGATCCGGACATCACTTGTGGGCAGAGCGATATGATCGGCAATTGAGCGATGTCTTTGCCCTGCAGGATGAGATCACGGTGAACGTCATGCGGGCCATGCAGGTGGAGTTGACAGAAGGAAAGCAGGCCTGCCAATGGCTCAAGCAGGGATCGGGGAACATCGAGGCCTATGAGACAGGCATGAGGGGGATGGCCTCTTTTCGCCGATTCTCCCGGGAAGGGAATGAAGAGGCGAGAAGATACTTCGAGGAATGCATCGCGCTGGATCCAGGATATCCGGGTGCCTATGTGATGCTGGCCTGGACGCATTTGCTCGACGTGTACAACGGTTGGACCAGATCCCCCCCTGACTCCATCCACTTGGCCTTCGAGTTGGCCCAGAAAGGGTTGGCCCTGGACGGGTCACAGGCCGATGCCCATGCCTTGCTCGGAAACATCTACCTGTTTCAGAGGGAGTTTGAAAAGGCCATGGAAGAGGGGGAGTGTGCCATCGCGCTCAATCCCAGCGGCGCGGATCATCATGTCTGGCTGGCCATGATCCTGACGGCAGCCGGGAAGCCGAGGGAAGCGGTGAATTGCATCAACAGAGCGCTCCGTCTCAACCCTCTCCCTCCAGCCTGGTACGACTGGAGCCTGGGGGATGCCTATGTGATGCTGGGGCGGCATGAAGAAGCACTGCAGGCCTATGGCAGGACGCTCGAAAAAACCCCCGATTTTCTGTTGGCACTGGCCGGCTTGGTGGCAGCCAGCGTCGGGTTGGGTCGCAACAACGAGGCCGAGGCTACAGCGAAAAAGATCATAGATATCGAGCCGGGATTCTCGGTTGATCGTTTTGTTGAAACACTGCCTTACAAGCGCGAGGAAGACAGAAGCCGCCTGGCCCGAGCCCTGCGCAAGGCGGGTCTGAAGTGAGGTGAGAGATGAAATGCCCCAAGTGCCGGACAGAGAACTCCGAGGGCGCGAAGTTCTGCATGGAATGCGGTCAGGCCCTTGGTGCGACCGCGGCCCTGTCTTTTTCAATGAATTACACGGCTCCGCAATCCTACACCCCCAAGTTCCTGGGCGACAAGATCCTTACTTCCAAGGCTGCCATCGAAGGGGAGCGGAAGCTGGTCACTGTGTCTTTTGCCGACGCAGCGGGCTTCACCTCCCTCAGCGAGCATCTGGACCCCGAGGAAGTGCAGGGGATCATGGACGGGTGATGCAAGATCCTTATGGACGAAATTCACCGGTATGAGGGAACCATCAACCAGTTCGCAGGGGACGGAGTGATGGCGCTGTTTGGCGCCCCTGCGGCTCACGAGGACCATGCCCAGCGTGCGTGCCACGCGGCTTTGGCTTCCTTTTCCACTAAACACGTTTTACTGTAGGGCAGTCATAAGAGACCGTGGCTTTAGTTGAAAGAGTTTTTGGGCACAGGGAAGAAGTTCGCACAATCAACAGAACACAAAAGGGGGCTAGCATGACAGCGAAGAACTATCCTTCCACCCATGGCTCTGTCTGCTTGTTCGTTATTTCTTTCTTAGTACACAGCGCACTCGTCTTTGGGGCAACGTCGGGAGTTGATATCCCAGCTGGAAGCCCTGAGCATGCGACACTATTTGGAAACCCCTTCGCAACCTCCCTCTATCCGGCTCGGGAGAATCTCAAAGCAGAGGTGTTCGTTCAAGTTGCCTTCGAGGGATTGTCCAAAGCCTATTTCACGGGAGATCTTCTGAGCATCAAGGTGTCGACCAAACCAAGCGGCAAGGGCCCGCGCGCTGACCTATATGTGGCCGTCTGGCTACAGGGAACCGCAAGCCCTCTCTTCTTGACCCGTGACGCCCGGAACCCTCTCTCCTTGCGGCCCATCCCGTTTAGCTCGAATTTTCCCGTTTTGACAGAGACCTTTGAGATCCTGGAGGGACCTCTCCCCGCCCTTACCCAAGGAATGAACCTGTATTGGTTCGCCGCATTGAATGTCACAGGTGCCCCTCTGCACGCGGAAAACCTGATTTCCAACATTGCCCAGGCCCAGGTGAAGCTGATGGGGGTTGCCGCGAATCCGGCTGAGGCCGACCAAGCGGCCTTTATTCGCGCTCTCAAAATCCTGTCCGATGCCGGGAATCGTTTTGAATCACGCCTCAGTCAGGGGTGTGTCCGATGGATGGATCTGAACCTCGCTCTGCCGAAGTCTCTATTCCCGCCTGATTCTACGACCGACGATGTTGCTCAGGCGTTTCTGTCCTTGTCCCACTTGTTCCTGAGAATCGAGACCCCCAGGAAAAGCCTGCGTCTCATCAAGCGGGCTGGCAACCCCCGGCGGACCTTCACTTTTAGGCAATATTACCGCGATGTTCCGGTCCATGCTTCTTGGTTTCAGATGGTGATCGGGGAGACTCCGAAGCTCTTCATCCTTCACAGCCTCTCGGGCAGATACACGCCGGATCTTGCCTTGAAAGAGCTCGAACCACTGGTGTCGGAACGGCTGTCTCGGCACGCGGTTCGAAAAAAGCACGATTTTGATTCATTATCGGAACTGCGTACCATCGTGCCCGCCAAGTTGTGGATTTACGATGAGGCGTTGATGGCGCCGGATTGCCCAAAATGCCCGACTGTAGACCATAATCCAAAACTGGTCTGGCGGGTAACGTTCAACGACATAGAAAACGGTGGCGTGCTGGCCGATGCTCTGGTCGATGCCAATACCGGCGAGTTGGTTTTCGACCACTCCAGATATGATGATGCTCAGATGCGTATTTGGACTGCCGACGGCAATGCTCTATCTTCCTGTATCGACAAGAACGATGCCGAAGCCTGGCTGGACGAAGACGGCGTGTGCGAATCAAGAAGTGCCTGCGACCGCAGAAACGTGTGCTATTGGGATTTGCCCTATACCTGCGCTGTCCCGGACGCCGAGGGCGATAGAGCCTTTGACTATACATGGGAAATTCATCGCTTTTATGAATCGTTCGGGAGACGATCCTATGATGATCACTACTCCATTTACCGCATGTATCTGGACGTCGACTTTCCTGACCCGAATGCGTTGTCGGAGCAATGTGGTGCATATGAGGTACACAAGTTCTCAGATGAATGGGCTTATATCGACGTTATGGGACACGAAGTGGGGCACTCCTTTCACTGGTCCGAAGTCACCTACGAAAGAGCACATCAACCCGGCGCCATTAAGGAACATATTGCTGATATGTTCGGCCATTTCGTGGGGTTCTGGAGCGGCATAGATGGTGACTGGCAGATGGGCGAAGATACGCCTGGTGGTCCCATAAGGGATATGCAAAACCCAACCAATGACCATTTCAACGATTACGTCTGGCTGCCCGATAACGATGCCAACGATCGTGGCGGTGTTCACCGCTACAGTACGATACTCAGCAAGGCAGCTTACCTGGTGACCGCTGGAGATATCCACAGTGGCATGGAGGTTGATGGAATAGGTGAAGGCAAATCCCGACAGATTTACTATAACCTCGTGACCGACAAACTGGCGGACAACGATCAGTTTGAAGATTTTTCTCGCAAGATCCGTGAAGCCTGTAATGAAATGATTGGCGAGCACGGCATCACCGAAAACGATTGTTGCCAGGTGCGCAATGCCTTTGCGGCCGTAGGGCTGGGAACAGGGGACAGCGATTGCGACGGCGCCTTGGATAGCGTTGAGTCGGATGATGACAGCGACGGAGTGAGCGATGTGGCGGACAACTGCCCGCTGATCCCCAATCCAGGACAAGGGGATAGGGACGGCGACGGTGTGGGCGATGCATGCGATGACGACATCGATGGCGATGGAGTGCTCAACCGCGATGACAATTGCCCCAATGCAGCCAACCCTGAGCCTTCGCCCGGGGCTTCCCAACCGGACAGGAACGGCGACGGTGAAGGCGACGCCTGCGATGATGAAGATGGAGATGGTACGGTGGACAGTTTGGACAATTGCCCCGATGTCCGCAACCGGAACCAAAGCGACATTGACGGGGACGGACTAGGGGATGTTTGCGATGACGATATAGACGGCGACCGGATTGCGAACAGAGCTGACAATTGCCCGCAAGGGGCAAACAACGATCAGGCGGATGGGGACGGGGACCTCGTCGGGGACGTCTGCGACAACTGTGAGTTTGTTTTCAACCCGGCTTTGCTATCGGGTGAGCAGCCGGATCTGGATGAGGATGGCCAAGGGGATGCCTGCGATAACGACATAGACGACGATGGGGTAGACAATGCCGACGATGCCTGCCCCGAGGAGGAGGGCAATGATTCCGAACTGTGCATAGCTGCTGCCGGCGAGTTCTGCCGAGGGCGGGGCTGTCCGAATGGGCGCCTCATTTCAGACGCGGAGAGAAACGCCCATTTCCATTGGGGTCATCTGGCAGAAGCCCATCCAGCCTTCATCCAGCCCATGGGGAAACTCTTTTTCGATCCCTGTGAGACCATTCCTTGTGACGCCTGGACCCTGTTTGACGAAACCGACTACTTGCAGGTGGCCCTCGATCTGAGTCTGGCATTGCCTTCGTATCTGCAAATGGAAGCGCCGATTGAATTCAATTTGGCTGTGTTGGACGAAAGAGGCAATCTGGCTGCCGGAGCCGAGACCTATTTCATCACGAAGAAGAATGAAGTCGGCCTCACCGAACAACTAGAGACGAGTGTGACGCTAACCTTCCAAATGCCCCCCGCCTTTGCCTGGCAGCACTCGGTCAAACGGACCCGCGAGGCCTTACCGGCCGGCGCGAAACGGGCCTATGACGTGACAGCCGATGCAGGCTTACCGGCCTTTTACCTCGTTCTCGAGCCTTGGGGACTGACCGAGAAGAATCGGGCACTACTCAGTTCAACCCAACTCAAGATGAAGCCGAAAATAAGACTGGTCAAGCAGGAGAAATCGAAGCTTTGAAGTTCCATCGCATGAGCTGAAGGTGTAGCCCTCAAGTGGCATGGAAAGGAGGAACCATGACGGAAGTGGGCCGCTTTCCAAATTCCGGCTATCTGCGGGAATGTAGGAATCCCCAGGTAAAGGAAGCGAAAAATCCCCACCCGCCAGGAAAGGAGCGTTGAGATGGTGAGTGAACCGAGAAGGGAAACAGGTAGCATAGCTCCCCAGGGAATCGATCTTGGGAAGGGATGCATGATACGGCGACAGGTATGGGAAGAGATCCGGCCGGAGCATGAGCGGGTGGGGAGATCCTGCGCTTGACCCTGGAGTCCCTTGGCACCAAGGCTCGTTTTCACAGCTGATTACCGATACAAAGGAAGCATGGTAAGCGGGTCGGAGAGAGACACGAATGGTGCCCGTTCTTGGTCCCAGCTGGTTCCACCACGTCCGTCGCCTGGCGGAAATGGCCGAGCCTATAAGGCTTGCACAACGCCATTTAGGTGCCATGAAGCTGTCGACAGCGATGTTTCAGAAGCCACAGGTTCCCATACAGACGGGGATTGAATACCTACAGGCGCCCAAGATGCGGTTTAGTTGCACTGATCATATTCGAAATGAAGCCATCTTGGGTAGATCCCTCGGCCAGCACAATTAGCAGATTCATTCCGCATCCATCTTAATTGGTCGACACGAACAAATTAGTGGGAGAATTACAATGAAAAAGAAGTTTCCATTTAAATATCTTCTTGCCTTAATTTGTTTCATCTGTTTCGCTTCACCTCTTTTTTTGTATGCTGCTGATAAGACAATTGAATTGTCAAAAGGGCAGCTTGTTTATGTGCCTGCCTATTCCCACATTTACAGCGGAGATAGGGAGCAGCCATTTCTATTGACGGTAACGTTGAGTATCCGAAATATTGATCCTAAGCACCAAATCAAGATGACCTTAGTTGATTATTACGAGACACAAGGCAAGCTATTAAGACAATACATAGACAAGCCAATCATATTGAGTCCATTAGAATCCCTACGCTATGTGATACCGGAAAAAGATAAGAGTGGAGGATCGGGAGCGAATTTTATGGTTGAATGGCAATCTGATAAATTTGTCAACCCGCCTATCATTGAAACAATAATGATTGGCACTCAATCTCAGCAAGGCGTCTCTTTCACCTCTCGGGGTCAAGCCGTTTCAACTTCAGGAGAATGACATATCATACAAAACTAAACAGTTTGTTTCATGAATAAATTAGAGTGCTTTCATCCTGCGTTGGCTTTTGACTTGCTTTATTGATCTTTTGGCTCACTGAACGCAGTGTCACATTAACAAGAGGTTCCCATGGATTCTGCGGAAAGGAGACTGAAATCCATAGCCGTGCGCCTAGGTGCCGATTTGGTTGGTATAACCACCAGGACACGCCTTGCTTGCGGGCCGCCTTCCGCCGATCCGTGCTGCCTTCTGCCATCGGCAAATTCAGTTATCTGTTTTGCGCTCTCCCTGGATAGGGATATCACTCGGGACTTCATCAGCAAAAAGAGCTGGCGACCCCACTGCGATAACCGCAAAGCGATCGCCCAGACGCTCTACAAGATCGGGGATGCCCTTGCCGAAGAACTGCGATCGGAAGGATACGAGGCCGTCAACGTAGACCTCAACAGCAACTACCGGCCTGAGCAAGGTGCGGCCGACGTTACAGAGATGACCGCATTTCATCCAGAGTTTTCTCACCGCTATGGAGCCCTTGCGGCTGGGATCGGACGCTTGGGGTGGAGTGGCAATTTGCTGAGCAGAGAACACGGAGCGCTGGTCGAGCTAGGGAGCGTTCTGACTTCCGCCACCTTGTCGCCCGATACACCCATTCCGGATGAAGAGCATCCGTGCGACAGGTGTAAGATGTGCACCTTGGTCTGCCCCGTGGAGATGATTCAACCCAAGGCGTCCCACCAAGTTACAGTCGCTGGCATTACTGAAACCATATCCCGCAAGCGACCGAACACCTGTTGCTGGATCAGTTGCACCGGTTATGAAGGCCTGGCTACCTCGAGGACCTGGTCCAACTGGAGTCCCTACCGTCTCGGCCGTCCACTGCCCGAAACCAAGGAGGAACTTGATAGGCTGTGCATCAGCCTGCAGAAGAGCCGACCCGCAGATGCAGGACGCCAATAACAGCCTTATCAACTATCGGCAGGCAGTCCTCGATCCAGATTGGTTCTACTACACCGTGTGCGGTTTCTGCCGAAGTGTCTGCTCACCGCGCCGGGAGGACCGACTTGCAAACCGGAAGTTGATCATCAATTCGGGCACCGCCGCCCTAAAGCTGGACGGCTCCCATGAGGTGGCTGACGACAACGCCGTCGCGCTGCCAACTCCCTTTGGACTGCACGTGGTCGTACCGCGCGAGGAGTTATCCCGGAGACGATCAAAGGCTGGAAAGTGGCCGGGGCAATTCCCGCTGGACCGGGAGGTGATAGAATACCTGTGCCACCATGTCGACGTAGCGGAGGCAGATGGCAATGCCGCTGATGAACGGGGAGGAATTCTCCGACCGCATTGACACGACGGTGTTTCGACGGGAACTTTGGTACGGATTCTCGGTCGCGGGGCCTAAGTCTGAACTGTTGCAGGATGAGCGTTCTTGCTGCTTCGGATTTCATTGCGATTGTCGCCCGTCTTGGACTCCTTTAACTTCCATCATCTTGCCAGTTTCTAGATTTGGTGGGTGGGTACAAAGATAAGATGAAGCCGACTCGGGAGGGAGCCCTGATCTCATGCCACCCCCTGCTGATGCCCCTCACCAAGCATCGTTAAGAAAGGGGTCTGCTTCATAGGCTCAGCGCCGCGCAAAATTCAGGTTATAGGAGTCAGGTACTGCAAGATGGCCGTTATTTATTTCCGGCTGAAAGGATGTATTCCGACCAAAATTGCCGTACGCTTGACTACAGGAAGGCATCAATAATAAAGCTGCTTCAAGATTTCAAGATCGCCTAACCTGCCGATATACTGTAGTCAGAGATATGATCCCGCTTTCCAAGCGGGAACGGTCAAGCAAGTTTGGCACTCGGCGCCGCTTTTGGCCGTTTCTTTACCTCCAGAGCATGCTTTCTCCGATTTCGCCCACGCTGGCGCAGCCGGTATAGATCATGGCCACCTTTAACTCGTTACGCATCTGTTCCAGGATCAGCTGCACGCCATCAGCGCCCGCACCAATGGCGCCGACGGCCAGGGGCCTGCCCACCAGGACGGCGTGAGCGCCCAGGGCCAGCATCTTGAGCACATCCACGCCGCTGCGCACGCCCCCATCGACCAGCACCACCAGGTCGCTGCGCACGGCCCGGGCGATATGCGGCAAGACCTCAGCAGTGCCGGGGGTGTGATCCAGCACCCGCCCGCCGTGATTGGAAACGACAATGGCCGCAGCCCCGGCCTCGCGTGCAGCTATTGCGTCTTCGACGCACATAATTCCCTTCAGAATGAGTGGCAACGGCGTGCTTTGTACCAATGCCTTCAGTTCCGCCACCGTCTTCGGCCCCACCGGCTGGCCTGCCGCCCGCATGGGCAAGATGCCGGCGGCGTCCACGTCTATCCCCACGGCTACACAACCGGCAGCCTCGGCTTGGCGGAAGTTGGCAACGATGCTGTCCTGGTCACGCGGCTTTGTGATGGGAATGCCTTGTCCTCCGTTGTCCTGGATGACGCGCAAACCAGCGGTATAGAGCACGGGATCGGGACCATCCCCCGTCATGGCCAGCGTCCCCGTCTGCCGCGCGCCAGCGATAAAGGCCGCGGCCAATGCCTCTTCGTTGACGATCTCCCGAAGGTTCATCTTGGCGCCGGCCACTACCGCCCCCAGGATCGGCATAGAGAGCTTTTGGCCCAAGCAGGTCATCGACGTCTCCGGGTCGCCGGCGGCGTGGATCACGCGCATCTTGATACGCAAGGCGGCAAGGGCCTTGTAGTTGTTCATGAACGATGCGCCACTGCCGACGCCCCCGATGCCGGGAAATTCGCCGGCGCAGGCTACGCCGTTGCACTCGCGGCAGACGCGGCAAATGCCATTGAATCGTTTTTTGGCTTCTTGACGGACTTCTTTGATGTTCATTTTAGCCTTTCATCTCCCATAATCGAAGTTTGCGGATGATCTCCTTAATACGCTTAGAAGAATTGATGAGTCATTGTTTATTGTGGCGGAAATATAGAAAGAGCGGTCTAATTTGTCAATGAAATTGCGGCACACCTTTTTTTCACAATGCGCATTGATGAATACCACTCGAAAGGATGTAGGCCAGAGAAATTTGCCCAGTTGAACGTTTCAGAAAATGAACGATATCACCGTCTCACGAAAAAATCATGGCGCCTATGCCGAACTCGGCATAGCCGCCACACCTTTGCAGTCAATACACTACTGAAGATCAAACAGCGCGGTGGATCCGCACAGAAGGCTCTGCCCGTGCTCGCCGACTACCTCGGCCACAGCGAATACAAGTATACCGCCGTGTATCTGCGCGTGGCCGATGCCATCAGCCGAAAAAGGCTGGTCGACTTTGCCCTCTGGCAAATCAAAAAGGTATGAAACCGTACCCTGCATCCATCAGTTCTTCGGTTCGTATCTCCCGCGGATCAAAGGGGTCAGCCCAAATACCCTGCAGTCCTACCGCGATACCTTCAGGCTGTTGCTGCCCTTCGCCGCACGGCACTACCGCATCCAGATCCCCTCCTTGCGCCTGGAGCATATCTGTCCCGAACTGATTCTTGCTTTTCTCGATGCGGATCGACCGGTCGGTGGGGGAAGTTGCCGGTCGCTGGTGGGGATCGGGGTGAGCGAAGAGGGACGGCGCACGGTTTTTTTTGCAGTGCAGTCCGGGGATAAGGAATTCGCTTCTACTTCGCGGGAGCTTTTCAAGGACCTCAAGCGCTCGGGGTTGGACACAGCCCGGGTGCTGCTGGGAATCATGGACGGGCTGCCGGGCTTGGAAAAGGTCTTCCGGAAGGAATTCCCTAACGTCAAGGTCCAGCGCTGCCAGGTCCATGTGGCCCGCAACGTCCTGGCCAAGGCGCCCAGGAAGTTCAAAAAGGACATCGCCGACGAAGTCTGTTCCATCTTCTATGCTTCATCCAGGAACAAGGCGCTTGGATTCTTCGAGGGATTCAAGGCCTCCTAGGAGGATGAGCTGCCCTCGGCGGTCAAGAGCTTGGAGAACTCCCTGGATCCCTGCTTGACGTATTTGCAGTTCCCCCAGGAAGAGTGGATCTGTCTTCGGACCACCAACGTGATCGAGCCGCTCAACAAGGAGTTCAAACGCAGGACCAAGCCCATGGAGATGGTGGCCGGAGAGCAGGCCTGCTATACGCTCCTGGCTTCTATCTGTTTGAAAATGGAGGTACGCTGGAGGTCAAAGCCCATAGGAAAAGACGCCGTCAACCTGCCCGCATTGAAGTTTGACCCTTAAGATCGGGTGGAACTCATTGAAACGGCAAATGGCGCACAAACGGACGATGAGGACAACGACTTATCTGATTTCGAATAGTGCGTGCTCCTACGCACGTCCAACTTGAGTTGGTTGCTCCCAACTGTGATGCAACAACGATACCGCCGATATCACGCTGCACGGGGACGGCAAAAACTTGCCCAGGCGGCTTCCAAGGCGACGCAGGTACAGATAGCAACAATCGCCAGAACCTGCCAGGTCGTCAGATTCTGGCCCAAAATCATCACCGCCAGGCAGGCTGCAATGACCGGCTTGAGAAAGAAAAGATAACTGCCGCGGGTAATGTCCGGCACGTCTGCCAGTCCTCCAATCCAGAGAAACTGGGTGATGGTAGTGTTCCACAACCCCAGCGTCAGCAACGCGGCGACCTGACCCGGTGCCCGATCAAACAGGGTCGCCGGATTGACCCAAATGTGCCAGAATAACCCGACAACGAGCCACAAACCGACAGCACCGATGAACATCGTGATGGCCGTTATGCGAAGAGCACCGTACTTCGCGATAATGCGCGGGCCGCACCATCACCGTATAAACGGCGACGACCGCCGCACATCCCATAGCCATGAAAACGCCGATAAAACTCTCCCCGGCGCCGGCCAGTTTGGCGAGATAGCCGTCGGTCATCAAGAATGCAACGCCGATCATCGCACAGATCCCGCTGATGATCTTGGCGCGGCTAAATGGCTGCTTGTTCAACCACAGATTCGCCAGGCCAACGAAAATCGGAATGGTCGTGACGATCGTGGCCACCTGCGGAACGGTGGCAAAATCCAGTGACCAATGGAACAGCAGATACCCTAACGACATGCCCATTGCCGACAACCAGATCAATCGCAGGGCGTATTCGCGAAACGGCTCCAGCAAATTTCGCGATGTCGGGAAAATGAGTGCCAGGATGACCAACCCGAAGCCGCCCAGCAGAAAACGCCAAACGGACAGTTCCGGACCCTGTACACGGCAAAGCACTGAAAAAGAACTCACTGGAGGCATGCCCGCATACACCGAGAAAAACAGCGAGATAGGCCACCCACGCGTATTTATTCCACAGTCCCCAACGACTAAATCTCCTTGGCAAAAGAAGTTAGGTGCTCTGCCAGCTCTTCGGGCCGTTCGGCGGGAATCAGATGACCAGCATGCGTCATGTCGACCCGCCGTCCGTTGGGCAGGCTGGCGAAGAGCTCGTCCACCACATCTTTTTCATAGAAAACGTGATCCTGCAAGCCCGTGATGACCAAAGTCGGCAGCTTTAATTCTGCGTATGGTAATTCCCAATCGGACTTTCGACCGGCTTCGGATAGTAATTTAAAATGGCCGCTGCCAGGTTCCAAAGCAGTGTATTGAGGATCTAATACTAAAAAGCTGGATCTATTT